>NZ_LZJP01000090.1:0-14113 GCF_001667865.1 Mycobacterium mantenii
GTGTGGCCGCGCGGTCGCTCGGCAAGACCGAGTCGGTGATCACCACGCTGGCCGAGCTGCCCGGCGACGGTGTCGGCCGGCCACTCGGGTCGCGGTTTACCCAGGCCGATCGTCAGCACGCTGGACACCGGCAGCGACGGCACCACCAGCCGGTGCACCTGCTCGGCGCCGCCGGTGGCCTCCAGCGCCCGCAGACCGGACTCGATCTCGGCGACCGCATCGGAGGACAGGAACGGCTCGGCCGACGCGACGGCCGCGCCCGGCTTGTCGTCCTCCCCGGTGGAGACGACGGGCACGATCAGGACGGTGGACGCGGCGGCGCGCCGCGGCAGCGAGGAGGCGACAGTGACAGCGGGGGAGGCGTAGCCGGGTTCTGTGCTCATCCGCATCACCCTAACGGTCCACCCGTGACGGCTGATTAGGGTGAAGAGTCGTGAGCGATGAAGCCGAACTTCTGCACGGACCGCTGGAAGACCGTCACCGGAGCCTGGGCGCCAGTTTCGCCGAGTTCGGCGGCTGGTTGATGCCGGTGTCGTATGCCGGCACCGTCAGCGAACACAACGCGACGCGCAACGCGGTCGGCCTCTTCGACGTCAGCCACCTGGGCAAGGCGCTGGTCCGCGGGCCGGGGGCCGCGCAGTTCGTCAACTCCGCGCTCACCAACGACCTGAATCGCATCGGCCCGGGCAAGGCGCAATACACGTTGTGCTGCACCGAATCCGGCGGTGTCGTCGACGACCTGATCGCCTACTACGTCGACGACGACGAGATCTTTCTGGTGCCCAACGCCGCCAACACCGCAGCCGTGGTCGCCGCCCTGCAGGACGCCGCGCCCGCGGGTCTGACCATTACCGACCAGCACCGCTCGTATGCGGTGCTGGCCGTGCAGGGACCGCGATCCGCCGACGTGCTCGGTGAGCTGGGCCTGCCCACGGACATGGACTACATGGCGTACGCCGACACCTCGTTCTCCGGCGTACCGGTGCGGGTCTGCCGCACCGGCTACACCGGCGAGCACGGCTACGAGCTGCTGCCGCCGTGGGATTCCGCGGGCGTGGTGTTCGACGCCCTGGCCGCGGCGGTCAGCGCGGCCGGCGGCGAGCCGGCCGGCCTGGGCGCGCGCGACACCCTGCGCACCGAGATGGGCTACCCGCTGCACGGCCACGAGCTCGGCCTGGACATCTCCCCGCTGCAGGCCCGCTGCGGCTGGGCGATCGGCTGGAAGAAGGACGCGTTCTTCGGCCGCGACGCCCTGCTGGCCGAGAAGGAGGCGGGCCCGGCGCGGTTGCTGCGCGGGCTGCGGATGCTGGGCCGCGGGGTGCTGCGCGCCGGGCTCACGGTGCTCGCCGGCGACACACCGGTCGGGGTGACCACCTCGGGCACGTTCTCCCCGACGCTGCAGGCCGGAATCGCGCTGGCGCTCATCGACACCGATGCCGGCGTCGAAGACGGTCAGGAGGTCACCGTCGACGTCCGGGGCCGTTCCGCCGCATGCGAAGTCGTGCGGCCGCCCTTCGTCGCGGCGAAAACCCGCTAGCCGTCCCGCGTGCGCGGGCGAAATCCGATTCGGCAGGCGGATATACAATCAGCCAATGACCAGTGGCTCCCTCGAGTTCACGGTTTCCCGCTCGGCAAGTCCGGCAACGGACGCTGAGCGCGAAACCATCCTGGCCGAGCCGGGTTTCGGCAAGTACTTCACCGATCACATGGTGTCGATCGACTACGACGAGACCGGCGGCGGTTGGCGCAATGCGCGCGTCATCCCGTACGGGCCGATCGAGCTGGACCCGTCGGCGATCGTGCTGCACTACGCGCAGGAGATTTTCGAGGGGCTCAAGGCGTACCGCTGGGCGGACGGCTCGATCGTGTCGTTCCGCGCCGATGCCAACGCCGCCCGGCTGCGCTCGTCGGCTCGGCGGCTCGCCATCCCGGAACTGCCCGAAGAGCTGTTCATGGAATCGCTGCGCCAGCTGATCGCGGTCGACAACGCGTGGGTTCCGGCCGCCGGCGGCGAGGAGGCGCTGTACCTGCGGCCGTTCGTCATCGCCACCGAACCCGGATTGGGTGTGCGGCCGTCCAAGCAGTACCGCTACCTGCTGATCGCCTCGCCGGCCGGCGCGTATTTCAAGGGCGGCATCCACCCGGTCACGGTCTGGGTGTCGACGGACTACGTGCGGGCCAGCCCCGGCGGCACCGGCGCGGCCAAGTTCGGCGGCAACTACGCGGCCTCGCTGTCGGCTCAGGCCGAGGCCGCGGCCAACGAGTGCGACCAAGTGGTGTGGCTGGACGCCGTCGAACGACGCTTCGTCGAAGAGATGGGCGGGATGAACATCTTCTTCGTGTTCGGCAGCGGCGGGTCGGCGCGGCTGGTCACCCCGGAGCTGTCCGGCTCACTGCTGCCTGGTATCACGCGAGACTCCCTGCTGCAGTTGGCCATTGATGCCGGGTTCTCCGTCGAGGAACGCAAGATCGACATCGACGAGTGGCAGAAGAAGGCCACCGCGGGGGAGATCACCGAGGTGTTCGCCTGCGGCACCGCCGCGGTCATCACGCCCGTCTCGAACGTGAAGTACGGCGACACCGAGTTCACCGTCGCCGACGGGCAACCCGGCGAGGTCACAATGGCGTTGCGTGACACGCTCACCGGCATTCAGCGCGGCACCTTCGCCGACACCCACGGCTGGATGGCACGCCTCGGTTAGCGGGGTGTGCCGCCCAGCGTGACGCTGCAGTCACGTTGGGCGGCGGACGTGACCGCAGCGTCACGTTCGTTGCTCGACTGCCCGGCCAGCCGCCCAGTCGGGACCGCGCACCCCGCCAGCCGGGCGAGCGGCTAGAACCGGACCAGACCCGCGAGCAGCACCGCGCTCACCGTCGCGGTCAGTTCGATCGCGGCGCCCAGCACGTCGCCGGTGATGCCGCCGAACCGGCGCACGCAGTGCCGCACCAGGATCGCGCCGCAGCCCAGGCCCAGCAACACCGCCACGGGCCCCTGCCACGGCCGCGGCCCGGCCACCAGGGAAACGCCCAGCAGCACCGCGACCCAGGCCGCCACGACGGACGTCGGCTGGCTTCCGGCGACCCGGGCACCCAGGGCGCTGCCGTCGGCCGCCGGCACCGACCGATGACCGGCCAGCACCGCGGTCACCCGCCCCGCGAAGACCGCCACCGCGACGCCGGCCGCCCCGGGGATCACCCTGCCGGTGGAGCCCAACGCCGAAAACGCCAGTGCCTGAAGCATGATCACCACGACCACCGCGGCCACCCCGAACGGCCCGGCCGAACCCTCGCGCATCACCGCCAGCGCCCGCTGCGGGGGCCCGTAGCAACCCAGTCCGTCGGCGGTGTCGGCGACACCGTCCAGGTGCAGGCCGCGGGTCACCAGCAGCAGCACCGTGACCGCGAGCAGGCCGGGCAGCGGGCTGGACGGCCCGAACACGTGAGCCCCACCCCATGTCACGGCCGCGGCCAGGGCCCCCAGGACGGCGCCCACCGCCGGCAGCGCGGTCATGGCGCCGCGGCCCATCGGCGCGTTGTCGCGACCGGGGAGCGGCAGCACCGTCCCGAACGCGAAAGCCGTTGCCAGCGAACGGATCACGACGGCTGAGCGGGGGTACTGCCGGTGCGGCCGGGCTCGGCACGGTCGGACACCCCGGCCTGGGCGAAGGTCGCCATCGACGACAGGGTCGCCACCGCGGCGCGCACGACCGGTAGCGCGAGCGCGGCGCCGGTTCCCTCGCCCAGCCGCATCCGCAGGTCGAGGATCGGCTCCAGATCCAGCGCGGTCAGCGCCAGCGCATGGGCGGGCTCGGTGGATCGGTGCCCGGCCTGCCACCACAGCCGGGCGCCCGGCGCCAGGTGCTCGGCGACCAGCGCGGCCGCCGTCACGGCCATGCCGTCGAGCAGCAGCGGTGTGCGCCGCACCGCGGCCTGCGCGCAAAAGCCCGCCATCGCGGCCAGGTCGGCGCCGCCGGCGCGGCGCAGCAGCGCGACCGGATCGGGCAACACCTGCCGTGCGCGAAACAGGGCGTCGCGCACCGCGGCCGTCTTGCGCGCCCACCCGGCGTCATCGATACCGGTCCCGAAGCCCACCGCCACGACCGGTTCGACACTGGTCAGAGCCGCAACCAAAACCGTTGCGGCCGTGGTGTTGCCGATCCCCATGTCGCCGGCGATCAGCAGGTCGGCGCCGGCATCGACCTCCTCGTCGGCGATGGCCGCGCCGGCGGCGAGCGCCCGCGCGGTCTCGTCGTCGCTCAACGCGTCCTCAACCCGGATGTCGCCGCTGGCGCGGCGCACCTTGTGGGCGCCGATCCGTTCGGTCAGCGGGTCGGCGTCGACCGCCAGGTCCGCGACGCGCACCGTCGCCCCGGCGATGTCGGCCAGGACGTTGATCGCCGCGCCGCCGGCCTCGAAGTTGGCGACCATCTGCGCCGTCACCTCCGGCGGGTACGCCGACACCCCCGAGCGCGCGACGCCGTGATCACCGGCGAACACCACCACCCGGGCTCGCTCGAATTGTCGTGGTGGGCAATGCCCCTGACACGACGCGACCCACACCGACAGATCCTCCAGACGTCCCAGCGCGCCCCGCGGCTTGGTCAGCGTGTCCTGGCGGGCACGGGCGGCGGCGGCGACGCCCGCGTCGGGCGGCGAGACGGCGGCGAATTGCATCACGCCCCCGACGGTTTGATCGGTACCGGCTGCCCGGCCACCACCAACACCACCCGGTCGCACAACCGCGCCACGCGCTGGTTGAGGCTGCCCAGTTCGTCGGCGAACCGGCGCCCGGCGGCGGTGGCGGGCACGACGGTCAACCCCACTTCCGGGCTGACCAGCACCAGCGGCGATGCGAAGTCGCCGACCGCGGCCAGCACGTCATCGACGGAGGCCGCCACCGAACCGCCGTTCCACGCGTTGTCGCGGTCCAGCGCACCGGTCAGCCAGGTGCCGAGATCGTCGATCAGCGTCGGGGTTTGCGGCGACTGCCGCAATTGCGTCGCGATGTCGTCGGTTTCGATCGTCGACCAGTGGGCGGGCCGACGGCCGCGATGCTGGGCGATCCGGCTCGCCCAGGCCGCATCGTCGTCGCCGGCCGGACCGGGCGCCAGGTAATGGACCGCCTGTCCGGCCGGCAAACCGTCGGCGATGGCTTCCTCCGCCCACTGCGATTTGCCTGACCTGATCCCGCCGAGCACCAGGGTGCGCACCGAAGTCAGCCGGCCTTCCGGCGAGCTTTAATCGACACTGGCGCCGTGCTTGACCTGCGGCCGCGGCGCCCGCAACCGGCGCATCTGAGACGCCCGGCTGGCGGCGTAAAGCCCTAGCTTCCAACGGCTTTCGGTGTTGTTCGGGAACTTGGCGTCGACCAGCCTGCTGACTTTGCGGCCCAGGATCAGGCCGTCGACGCTCATCACGGCCATCAGCGCCAGCATTGCCGGAGACACCCAGAGCTGCAGCTGCGGAACGCCGAACATGACGAACATCAAGAACAGGGTCGACGGCATGAACAAACCCAGCAGATTGCGCCGCGAGTCCACCACGTCACGAACGTAGCGCCGGATGGGGCCCTGGTCGCGTGGCAACAGATAGCCCTCTTCGCCCGCCATCATCCGCTCCCGGCGATTCGACATGCGGGCGCGGCCGGCGGCCTTGTCGGCCCGGCGCTCCTCGCGACTGAGCTTGGGACCGGCCAGCGATTTGCGGCGGGCCCGCGCCTCGGCGGAGGTCATGGGCGCGGGCGCGACCGGTCCCTTCCGGGGATTGCGCCGAGCGTCGTTGCGCTTGGGTGTCGGGCGCCCCTTGGGGCCCGTTCGCTGCGCCTCGCGGGTTGCGTCGCCCGAGGCGCCCGCACCGGCGGATGCGGCCGACGTGGCTGCGCTCTCGTCGAGGTCGGTGTCCTGGCCTTTTCTACGGCCCAACAGCTTCACAGTGGCCAGGTTACTTCGCGGACGACCCGCGCCGGAATTCGCCTGGAATGCATTGCTATTAGACCTGCGTTAGTACCTCCCTTGGCCCTACTCTTACACGTGATGAACGGCTGCGTTTGATGGACGACGGGACGATGGACCCGGGCGATGTGGGTCCCGGCCTGGCCCCCGGGCGCCTTCAGTTGCCCGCCATGCAAGTCCTGGTGGCCCCGGATTGCTACGCAGACAGCATGTCGGCCCTCGAAGCCTCCGCCGCCATCGCGACCGGCTGGACCCGGTCGCGTCCCGGCGACCGGTTCATCGTCGCGCCGCAATCCGACGGCGGCCCAGGTTTTGTCGAGGTGCTGGCCAGCCGGCTAGGGGAGACGCGGCGGCTGCGGGTGTCGGGACCGCTGAAAGCGATGGTCGAAGCCGAGTGGGTGTTCGACAGCAATTCGGCGACCGCGTATCTGGAGTGCGCGCAGGCGTGCGGGCTGGCGCTGATCGGGGGACCGCCCACCCCGGAGACCGCGATGGCCGCGCACAGCAAAGGCGTGGGGCAGCTGATCGCCGAGGCGCTGCGGGTCGGGGCGACACGCATCGTGGTCGGCCTGGGCGGCAGCGCCTGCACCGACGGCGGGCAGGGCATGATCGCCGAGCTCGGCGGCCTGGACACCGCCCGCCGGCAGCTGGGCAACGTGGAGCTGATCGCCGCCTCCGACACCGAATACCCGCTGCTGGGCCCGTGGGGGGCGGCCCGGGTGTTCGGACCGCAGAAGGGCGCCGACACGGCCACCGTCGCCGCGCTGGAAGTCCGGCTGCAAGCGTGGGCGCTGATCCTCGAGGCGGTGGCCGGGCGGGACGTGAGCGCCGAGCCGGGCGCGGCGGCCGCCGGCGGCATCGGCGCCGGGCTGCTGGCGCTCGGCGGGCGGTGCGAGTCGGGAGCGGCCATCATCGCCGAGCACACCCGGCTGGCCGACGACCTGGACACCGCGGAGCTGATCGTCACCGGCGAGGGCCGGTTCGACGAGCAATCCCTGCACGGCAAGGTGGTGGGCTTTCTCGCCGACGCGGCCCGGCCGCGGGGAATCCCGGTGGTCGTGCTGGCCGGCCAGGTCGACCTGGACAACGCGACGGTGCGCTCGTCGGGCATCATGGCCGCGTTGTCAATCGCCGAGCACGCCGGATCGGTGCGGCTGGCGCAGGCCGACGCGGCCAACCAGCTCATCGGTCTGGCATCCGTTGTGGCGGCGCGACTCGGGAATAGCGGTCCTGCAAGGTACCGTTGATGGAGTGGACTTTCGGGCGGTCCGGATCGCCCGGCGCAAGCCGGCGATATCGGGCTTGATCGGACCCACCCAACAATGAGGCATGTAGGAGAAGTAATGACGGTGCAAAACGAGTCGAACGCCACGACCACCCACGGCGTGATCCTGACCGAGGCCGCCGCCACCAAGGCAAAGTCCCTGCTGGACCAGGAGGGCCGCGACGACCTGGCGCTGCGCATCGCGGTGCAGCCGGGCGGGTGTGCCGGGCTGCGCTACAACCTCTTCTTCGACGACCGGGCGCTGGACGGCGACCTGACCGCGGAGTTCGGGGGTGTAAAGCTGACGGTGGACCGGATGAGCGCACCCTACGTCGAGGGCGCGTCCATCGATTTCGTGGACACCATCGAGAAGCAGGGCTTCACCATCGACAACCCCAACGCCACCGGCTCGTGCGCCTGCGGCGACTCATTCAACTGATCGGTTGATCCCGCTGACTCCGTCAGCCGGACCGTGTGGTCCCGGCCGGCGGAGTCCGTTTCGTACGAGGCGCTAGTACGAGCCGCCGGTGCGCAGCACGTACGAGCAGACCATGATCTGGCCGCGCTGGAACAGCAGCTGTGCGATGCCCTGCACCTGCCCGTGCATCGGGCCCCCGCTCACCGGGGACACCCGCATGGTGAATAACGCCTGAGCCTGGTACTGCGACAGGTACACGATCTTGTCGATCGAGGTCAGCTCGACCTCGGAGAACTGCTTGCGGAATGCGTCGCTGCTGAGCTTGGCCAGCGCCCGGTCGGATCGCTTGTCTTGGACGCCGTCGTAGAGGCCGCACAGCGCGTTGCGGGCGATCTCGTCGATGTCGCGGTGCTCGAGCGCGTCGAGATACCCCTGGATGGCGGTCTTCGCCGCGCCCTCGGAGAACGTGGCGCCGGTATTGGCCCCGTTGGTGCGCACCCCGTACACGATCGCGACCGTCATCACCGCGACCAGCGCGACGGCCAGCAGGAGTCCGACGATCAGCCGACGCTTCGAGCGTTGCGGCGGGTAGGGGACCGGCGCGGGGGGCTGCCCGGCATAATTGGCTGAAGCAGGTCCGGCCTGCGGAATCGGGCCGAAGCCGGCGTTGGGGTCGTCGGGAAACTCGAGTGGCTGGGATTCGTTCGGGGGCTCGTGTCCGCTCGGTCCCCCGCTGCCGCCGCCGACGGTGTGGTTCGGCGGGTGCGGACCTTCCATTCGTGGTTCTCCTACGGTGGTAGGCGGGACTGCGAGCGGGTAGCGGCCCGAGCAATGTGATCCCGGCGACTTGAGTGAGTTCCCTAGGGAGGCTAGCGCACGGCCTCGCGCCGAGGAGTGCACACAGCGACCGGCCGAGACCGGTGAGTAAGCTAGATAACCTTACTAACGAAGGATGGAGTTTTCGTGACGATCGCGGTGACAGGTTCGATTGCGACCGACAATCTGATGAGGTTCCCCGGCCGGTTCTCCGAGCACCTGCTGGCCGAGCACCTGCAGAAGGTGTCCCTGAGCTTTCTGGTAGACGACCTGGTGATTCACCGCGGCGGCGTGGCGGGCAACATCGCCTTCGCCATCGGCGTGCTGGGCGGCGACGTGGCGCTGGTCGGCGCGGCCGGCGACGACTTCGCCGAGTACCGCGAATGGCTGCAGTCCCACGGCGTCAACTGCGACAACGTGCTGATCTCCGAGACCGCGCACACCGCGCGGTTCACCTGCACCACCGACGAGGACATGGCCCAGATCGCGTCGTTCTATCCCGGCGCCATGTCGGAGGCCCGCAACATCAAGCTGGCCGACGTCGTGTCGTCGGTGGGCAACCCGGACCTGGTGATCATCGGCGCCAACGA
This sequence comes from Mycobacterium mantenii, assembly GCF_001667865.1. Classification (GTDB taxonomy): domain Bacteria; phylum Actinomycetota; class Actinomycetes; order Mycobacteriales; family Mycobacteriaceae; genus Mycobacterium; species Mycobacterium mantenii_A. The sequence continues at coordinate 9,040 of NZ_LZJP01000090.1, forward strand.
CCCGGACGCGATGGTGGTGCACACCGAGGAGTGCCGCAAGCTCGGCTTGCCGTTCGCGGCCGACCCGTCCCAGCAGCTGCCCCGCCTGTCCGGTGCGGAGATCGACAGGCTCGTCGACGGCGCCGCCTACCTGTTCACCAACGACTACGAGTGGGAGCTGCTGCTCAACAAGACCGGCTGGTCCGAGGCCGACGTACAGCAGAAGGTCGGCCTGCGGGTGACCACGCTGGGGCCCAAGGGCGTCGACATCGTCGAGCGCGACGGAACCACCACCCACGTCGGCGTGGTGCCCGAGACCAGCCAGACCGACCCCACCGGCGTGGGTGACGCCTTCCGGGCCGGTTTCCTCACCGGCCGCAGCGCCGGGCTGAGCCTCGAGCGGTCGGCTCAGCTGGGCTCGCTGGTCGCCGTGCTGGTGCTGGAGTCCACCGGGACCCAGGAGTGGACGTGGGACGCCGCGGTCGCCAAGACCCGGTTGGCCGACGCCTACGGCGACGAGGCCGCCGCCGAGATCGCCGCAGTGCTGGCCTGACCAATGCTGGGCTGATCAAGTTCGCGAGCGTAATCGGACTGCGAAAATCCGGGCTGAAAATCGCAGTGTGGTTACGCCCGCGAACCCGGATTAGAGCTGCACCGGATAGTGCGGCTCGCTGATCTGGGGCACGATGCTGTGCTCGATGAAGATCGCGTGCCAGAGCATGAAGATCAGCAGCGTCCACAACCGCCGGCTGTGGTCGTTGGCGCCGTTGCGGTGCTCGTCGAGCATCCGGCGCACGGCCGCTTTGTCGACAAGCCGATCGGCCTGCGACGAATCCACCAGCCCGTAGGCCCACTCCAGCAGCTCGCCGGCGCGCAGCCAGTGCCGGATCGGGACCGGGAACCCGAGCTTGGGCCGGTGCAGCACGTGCGCCGGGACGATCGGCTCCAGCGCGCGCCGCAGCGCGTACTTGGTGGTGGTGCGAGTGATCTTGGCCTCGACGGGCAGCCGGGACGCGACGGCGAACACCTCGGGATCCAGGAACGGCACCCGAAGTTCCAGCGAGTTGGCCATCGTCATCTTGTCGGCCTTGACCAGGATGTCGCCGCGTAGCCAGGTGAACAGGTCGATGTGCTGCATGCGGGCCACCGGGTCCCAGCCCGCCGATTGGGCGTACACGGCCGCGGTGACGTCGGTGTGGGTCCACTCCTCGCGGAAGCCGGGTAGCACGTCGCGCAGCTGGGCGTCGGAGAAACTGCGTGCGTTGCCGTAGTAGCGCTCCTCGAGCGTCAGCGAGCCGCGGTGCAGCAGGCTCTTGCCCCGCATGCCCTCCGGCAGCGGCTTGGACATCTTGCCCATCGACCGGCGCAGCGGGCGCGGCAGATAGTCGAAGGGCTTCAGCGACAACGGCTCCCGATAAATCGTGTAGCCGCCGAACAACTCGTCGGCACCTTCGCCGGACAGCACCACCTTGACGTGCTTGCGGGCCTCGCGGGCGACGAAGAACAGCGGCACCAGCGCGGGGTCGGCGACAGGCTCGTCGAGATACCAGACGATCTCGGGCAGGGCGGCGACGAACTCGTCGGGCGTGACCACCTTGGCGATGTGGCGGGCGCCGATCGCCTCGGCCGAGGCCACCGCGACGTCGATCTCGGAGAAGCCCTCGCGCTCGAAGCCGGTGGTGAACGTGATCAGCCGGGGGTTGTGCCGGATGGCCAGCGCCGCGATGGCGGTGGAGTCGATCCCCCCGGACAGAAACGCCCCGACGGTGACGTCGGCGCGCATGTGCTTGGCCACCGAGTCCTCGAGCACCGCGGTGATCTCGTCGTAGCGGGCCCGCTCGGTGTCGCGGGTGATCGGCACCGCGGCAAAGCGCGGCACGAAATACCGGGTGACCTCGGGTTGCAGGCGGTCGGGACGGATCCGGGCGTAGCAGCCCGACTCCAGCCGGCGCACCCCGCGGTGCAGCGTCTCGGGCTCGGGCACGTACTGCAGGACGGTGTAGTGCTGCACGGCGCGCTCGTCGATCGCGGTGTCGAATCCGACCAGCTCGGCCAGGTCCAGCAGGCACTTCTTCTCGCTGGCCACCGCGGTGCCGCCGGTGCCCGTCGCCATGAACAGCGGCTTGATGCCGAAAGGATCACGGGCGCAGAATAATTCGCGGTTGACGGTGTCCCACAGCGCGAACGCGAACATGCCGCGCAGCCGCGTCAAGACATCAATGCCCCAGTAGTGATAGCCGGCGACGATGGCCTCGCCATCGCCGTCGGTGGCGAAGACGGCGCCATGCCGGGTCGCCAGTTCGTCGCGCAGCTCGAGGTAGTTGTAGATCTCGCCGTTGAACACCAGCACGTAGCGGTCGGGCGCCTCGGGCGGGCCCCAGCGCAGCGGCTGGTGCGAATGCGCGATGTCGATGATGGACAGCCGATTGAAGCCGAAAACGACGGAGCCGTCGGTGTCCGGGTCCACCCAGGTCCCCGGCTCGTCGGGCCCGCGGTGGCGCATCGAATGCGACGCGCGCGCGATCGCACTGTCGGCGCGGGCGGCGGCCGCTTCTTTATCCGTGCCCTCGGGGGCGGCGACGAACGCCAGCAGACCACACACGGCGCCCCAGTATGCCCCACTTCGCGGGTGCGCGTGGATGCCGCATCCGGCACGTCGCACTCGGCTGGGCGCACCGGCGGGCCGGGGTTTCGTCGCCGGGCTCAGGCGCGTGGTCTACGCTGCGTAGTATTCGATATCCGAGCAGGAGGCGCTAACGTGACCCCTCGCGAGCAGGACCGTTCGCAACGTTTGTCGCAGGGCAGGTTTCGGCGCCGTTCCGGGGGACCTGGGCGCCAAGGGAAGGGTCTTTCCCGTCGTCTCCGGCCGTTCGCGCTGGCCCTGACGCTGGGTGTGCTGGCGTTGTTCCTGAGCGGATGCAGCAGCTGGGCGGACGCGCTGGCCCTGGGGTGGCCGCGGGGCATCACCCCGGAGGCCCACCTCAACCGGGAATTGTGGATCGGCGCGGTGATCGCCTCGCTGGTCGTCGGCATCATCGTGTACGGCCTGATCTTCTGGGCGTCGGCTTTTCACCGCAAGAAGGCGACCGACACCGAGCTGCCCCGGCAGTTCGGCTACAACATGCCGTTGGAGCTGGTGCTCACGGTGACGCCGTTCCTCATCATCTCGGTGCTGTTCTACTTCACCGTGGTGGTGCAGGAGAAGATGCTGCACCTGGCCAAGGACCCCGAGGTAGTGATCGACGTCACGGCCTTCCAGTGGAACTGGAAATTCGGCTACCAGCGCGTCGCCTTCAAGGACGGCACGCTGACCTACGACGGGTCGGACCCGGCGCGCAAGAAGGCGATGCTGTCCAAGCCGGAGGGCAAGGACGCCCACGGTGAGGAGCGCGTCGGCCCCGTCCGCGGGTTCAACACCTCGGACCGGCAGTACCTGAACTTCGACAAGGTCGAGACGCTGGGATCCAGCAGCGAAATCCCGGTGCTGGTGTTGCCGACCGGCAAGCGCATCGAATTCGACCTGGCGTCCGCGGACGTGGTTCACACGTTCTGGGTGCCGGAGTTCCTGTTCAAGCGCGACGTGATCCCCAACGCCGACGCGAACAACTCGGTACACGTCTTCCAGACCGAGGAGATTCAGACGCCGGGCGCGTTCGTGGGCCACTGCGCCGAGTTCTGCGGCACGTACCACTCGATGATGAACTTCGAGGTTCGGGTGGTGGCGCCCAACGACTTCAAGGCCTACCTGCAGCAGCGGATGGACGGGAAGAGCAACGCCGAGGCATTGCAGGCGATCGGGCAGCCCCCGCTCGCGGTGACCACTCACCCGTTCGACACCAAGCGCGGTCAATTGGCCGGAAGCCAGTAGGGTAGGACACCAAATGCATATCGAAGCCAGGCTATTCGAATTCATTGCCGCGTTTTTCATTGTGGTTGCGGTGCTCTACGCGGTGCTGACCGCGATCTTCGCCACCGGAGGTGTGGAGTGGGCCGGCACCACCGCGCTGGTGCTGACCGGTGGCCTGGCGTTGATCACGGCGACGTTTTTCCGGTTTGTGGCGCGGCGGCTGGACACCCGGCCCGAGGACTACGAGGGCGCTGAGATTAGCGACGGAGCAGGCGAATTGGGCTTCTTCAGCCCGCACAGCTGGTGGCCGATTCTGGTCGCGTTGTCGGGCTCGGTGACCGCGGTGGGCATCGCGTTGTGGCTGCCGTGGCTGATCGTCGCCGGGGTGATGTTCATCCTGACGTCGGTGGCCGGACTGGTGTTCGAGTACTACATCGGTCCCGAGAAGCACTGATTCGCGGCATAAAGGTCACAATCAGATCACGTGATTGGTGGGCCGTTCGCCACGACGGCTTTGCCCCTTTGGGGTTCGGTAGTGTTCTGCCCAGGCAAACGAGAAGTTTCCCAGCGCGCCCGCAATTGAGTGATCGCGGAGTCTTGTGCGCAGGTGAGGCAGTCGAACAGGGTAGGCAAAGGCAGAGATGAGCGGGTCGAGACCCCCGGGATGGGATCCTGACGAACCCGACCATGCCGACCCGATCAGCCACGAACCGGATTCCGGCGGTGCGCCGGACCGCGACCTGGAATCCCACGCCGAAGGCGATGTCGGTGGCGAGCCGGAACCCTTCGAGGACAGCGCCGAACTGGCGGCGGCGGACCGGGCCGATGAGACGGACGCATACTCGCGGGCCTACTCGGCCCCGGAGTCCGAACACTTCACCAGCGGCCCCTACATGCCGGCCGATCTGCGGCTCTACGACTACGACGAATTCGACGAGTTATCCGATGCCGACGACGAACACCGGACTGCACGCTGGCCGTGGGTGGTGGGTGTGGCCGCAATCGTGGCCGCGATCGCGCTCGTCGTCTCGGTGTCACTGCTGTTCGCGCGGACCGACACCACCAAGCTCGCCAACCCCGGAACCACCACCGCCGCGTCCACGCCGCCGATGCAGGACGAGATCACGACTACCAAACCGCCACCTCCGCCGCCTCCACCGAGCCCACGTCGGATTGCGAGATCGGGGTGACGGTCATCGACCAGGGGATGTACACGTTGTGCTGCGTGCGGCGCCGGCCGGACGCGTC
>NZ_LZJP01000091.1:0-948 GCF_001667865.1 Mycobacterium mantenii
GCCGCCGAACAGGCCGCCACCCAGTTCGCCGGCCAGCTCACGCCCGGCATCAACCTCGGGCTGGTCGGCTTCGCCGGCACGCCCTATCTGCTGGTGCCGCCGACCCCGCAACACCAGGCGACCATCGACGCGCTGAAGAAGCTGGATTTCGCCGACAGCACGGCCACCGGCGAAGCGATCTTCACCGCCCTGCACGCGGTGAGCGCCACCGGGGTCGCCGGCGGCGACACTCCCCCGCCGGCCCGCATCGTGCTGCTGTCCGACGGCGGCGAGAACAAGCCCTCCAATCCCGGCGATCCGCACGACGGCGTCTACACCGCGGCGCGGCTGGCCAAGGACGAGGGCGTGCCCATCTCGACGATCTCGTTCGGGACCAAGGGCGGCGAGATCGAGATGGACGGGCAGCGCATCGCCGTCCCGGTGGATGACCAGACGCTGCAGAAGATCTGCGAGATCACCGACGGCCAGTCGTTCCACGCCGACAGCCTGGAATCGCTGAAGAACGTGTACTCGACGCTGCAGCGCCAGATCGGCTACGAAACCGTGAAGGGCGACGCGAGTCTGGCCTGGATGCTGCTCGGCGCCTTCGCCATGGCCGGCGCCATCCTGGCCGGGCTGCTGCTGAACCGCAGGCTGCCCGCCTGAGTGCTCAGCTGGGCAGGCGCCGGTTGATCAGCAGTGCCAGTGCCGTCGCGATCAGGGCGGTCAGCACGCCGAGGCGCAGCCAGCCGGAGCTGCCCGGGCCCGGCACCGTGCGGTAGCCGATCTCGTTCTCGATCGCGTTGTAGCTCTTCTCGAGCTCGCCGAGGTTGGTGGCGGTATAGGACTGCCCGCCGGACAGCTTGGCGACCATCTTCATCTGGTCCGTCGACACCGGGACGGCGATGCGCTGCCCGTCCATCTCGATCTCGCCGCCCTTGGTCCCGAACGAGATCGTCGAGATGGGCA
>NZ_LZJP01000092.1:0-60049 GCF_001667865.1 Mycobacterium mantenii
TTGTCGCTCAGAGGCGGGCACTCGACCATGTCCCCCCGCGCTGAGACCCCAGTGGCGGATGTGACCAAGCGCTAGGCTCCGCTCATGGCTGCTGTGGACCTGACCGCCGATGTCCCGATGACCCCGCAGGACATGTGGGACCGCGTCTCCGACCTCTCGGACCTGGGCGACTGGCTGATCATGCACGAGGGATGGCGCAGCGACCTGCCCGACGAGATCGTCGAGGGCACCCAGGTCATCGGCGTGGCGCGGGCCAAGGGCTTCCGCAACCGGGTGACGTGGACGGTGACCACGTGGGACCCGCCGCACGAGGTGGCGATGTCGGGATCCGGCAAGGGCGGGGCCAAGTACGCCGTCACGCTCACCGTGCGGGCCACCGGCAACGGATCGACGCTGGGTCTGCGCCTCGAACTGGGCGGACGCGCGTTGTTCGGTCCGGTGGGCTCGGCGGCGGCGCGCGCCGTCAAGGGCGACGTCCAGAAGTCGCTGGCGAACTTCGTCGAGTTGTACGGATAATTCGCCCAGACACACTCACGCGACACGCCGAGGAAGTGTCGCCGTGCGGTCATAGACTGGCGTCCCTATGAACCACTCGTCCTTCGTGCACCTGCATAACCACACCGAGTATTCGATGTTGGACGGTGCCGCGAAGATCGCGCCGATGCTGGCCGAGGTGGACCGGCTGCAGATGCCCGCGGTCGGGATGACCGACCACGGAAACATGTTCGGCGCCAGCGAGTTCTACAACGCGGCGACCAAGGCCGGGATCAAGCCGATCATCGGCGTCGAGGCCTACATCGCGCCGGCCTCGCGCTTCGACACCCGGCGCATCCTGTGGGGCGACCCGGGCCAGAAGTCCGACGACGTGTCGGGCAGCGGCTCCTACACGCACATGACGATGGTGGCCGAGAACGCCGCCGGCCTGCGCAACCTGTTCAAGCTGTCCTCGCTGGCGTCGTTCGAGGGCCAGCTCGGCAAGTGGTCGCGGATGGACGCCGAGATCATCGCCGAACACGCCGAGGGCATCATCGCCACCACGGGCTGCCCGTCGGGGGAGGTGCAGACCCGGCTGCGGCTGGGGCATGAGCGCGAGGCGCTGGAATCGGCCGCCAAGTGGCGCGAGATCTTCGGCGCCGACAACTACTTCCTGGAGCTGATGGACCACGGGCTGTCCATCGAGACGCGGGTCCGCGAGGGGCTGCTCGAGATCGGCCGCAAGCTGGGCATCCCGCCGCTGGCCACCAACGACTGCCACTACGTCACCCGCGACGCCGCGCACAACCACGAGGCGCTGCTGTGCGTGCAGACCGGCAAGACGCTCTCGGACCCCAACCGGTTCAAGTTCGACGGCGACGGCTACTACCTGAAGTCGGCCGCCGAGATGCGCCAGATCTGGGACGACGAGGTGCCCGGCGCCTGTGACTCCACCCTGCTGATCGCCGAACGGGTGCAGTCCTACGACGAGGTGTGGGCGCCACGCGACCGGATGCCGATCTTCCCGGTGCCCGAGGGCCACGACCAGGCCAGCTGGCTGCACCACGAAGTGCTGGCGGGGTTGGCGCGCCGCTTCCCGTCCGGCGTCGGGCAGGACTACATCGACCGGGCCGAGTACGAGATCAAGGTCATCTGCGACAAGGGTTTTCCGTCGTACTTCCTGATCGTCGCCGACCTGATCAACTACGCGCGATCGGTCGACATCCGGGTGGGGCCGGGGCGCGGCTCGGCGGCGGGCTCGCTGGTGGCCTACGCGCTGGGCATCACCAACATCGACCCGATTCCGCACGGCCTGCTGTTCGAGCGCTTCCTCAACCCGGAACGCCCGTCGGCGCCCGACATCGATATCGACTTCGACGACCGTCGTCGCGGCGAGATGGTGCGCTACGCCGCCGAGAAGTGGGGCTCGGACCGCGTCGCCCAGGTGATCACCTTCGGCACCATTAAAACCAAAGCGGCGCTGAAAGATTCGGCGCGCATCCACTACGGCCAGCCCGGGTTCGCGATCGCCGACCGGATCACCAAGGCGCTGCCGCCGCCGATCATGGCCAAGGACATCCCGCTGTCGGGCATCACCGACCCGGGCCATGAGCGGTTCAAGGAGGCCGCCGAGGTCCGCGGTCTGATCGAAACCGACCCCGACGTGCGCACCATCTACCAGACGGCCCGCGGCCTGGAGGGCCTGATCCGCAACGCCGGGGTGCACGCGTGCGCGGTGATCATGAGCAGCGAGCCGCTGACCGAGGCCATCCCGCTGTGGAAGCGGCCCCAGGACGGGGCCATCATCACCGGCTGGGACTACCCGTCGTGTGAGGCCATCGGCCTGCTGAAGATGGACTTCCTGGGCCTGCGGAACCTGACGATCATCGGCGACGCGCTGGAGAACATCAAGACCAACAGGGGCATCGACCTCGACCTGGAATCGGTGCCCCTAGACGACAAACCCACCTACGAGTTGCTCGGGCGCGGCGACACCCTGGGCGTGTTCCAGCTCGACGGCGGGCCGATGCGAGATCTGTTGCGCCGCATGCAGCCCACCGAGTTCAACGACATCGTCGCGGTGCTGGCGCTGTACCGCCCCGGCCCGATGGGCATGAACGCCCACAACGACTACGCCGACCGCAAGAACGGCCGTCAGGCGGTCAAGCCGATCCACCCGGAGCTCGAGGAGCCGCTGCGCGAGATCCTCGCCGAGACACACGGCCTGATCGTCTACCAAGAGCAGATCATGTTCATCGCCCAGAAGGTCGCCTCCTACACGATGGGCAAGGCCGACGCGCTGCGCAAGGCGATGGGCAAGAAGAAGCTCGAGGTGCTCGAGGCCGAGTACAAGGGCTTCTACGAAGGCATGACCGCCAACGGCTTCTCCGAAAAAGCGGTGAAAGCCTTGTGGGACACCATCCTTCCGTTCGCCGGGTACGCGTTCAACAAGTCGCACGCGGCGGGCTACGGCCTGGTCTCCTACTGGACCGCCTACCTGAAGGCCAACTATCCCGCCGAGTACATGGCCGGCCTGCTGACGTCGGTGGGCGACGACAAGGACAAGGCCGCGGTCTACCTGGCCGACTGCCGCAAGCTGGGCATCACGGTGCTGCCGCCGGACGTCAACGAGTCGCTGGTGAACTTCGCCTCGGTCGGCCAGGACATCCGCTTCGGGCTCGGTGCGGTGCGCAACGTCGGCGCCAACGTGGTCGGCTCGCTGATCGGCACCCGCAACGGCAAGGGCAAGTTCACCGACTTCTCGGACTACCTGAACAAGATCGACGTCGCGGCCTGCAACAAGAAGGTCACCGAATCGCTGATCAAGGCCGGCGCCTTCGACTCGCTGGGCCACGCCCGCAAGGGCCTGTTCCTGGTGCACACCGACGCGGTCGATTCGGTGCTGGGCACCAAGAAGGCCGAGGCGATGGGCCAGTTCGACCTGTTCGGCGGCGGCCCTGACGGTAGCGGCATCGACTCTGTGTTCAACATCAAGGTGCCCGACGACGAGTGGGAGGACAAGCACAAGCTCGCCCTGGAGCGGGAGATGTTGGGCCTGTACGTGTCCGGGCATCCGCTCAACCAGGTGGCGCATCTGCTGACCGCCCAGGTGGACACCCAGATCCCGGCCATCCTCGACGGCGATGTCCCCAACGACACCCAGGTGCGGGTGGGCGGCATCCTCGCATCGGTCAACCGCCGGGTCAACAAGAACGGAATGCCTTGGGCGTCAGCCCAATTGGAGGATCTCACCGGTGGTATCGAGGTGATGTTCTTCCCGCAGGCGTACTCCGTGCACGGGGCCGACATCGCCGACGACGTCGTGGTGCTGATCAAGGCGAAGGTGTCGCTGCGCGACGACCGCGTCGCCCTGATCGCCAATGAGCTCGTAGTGCCCGACTTTTCCAACGCCCAGCCGAATCGGCCGCTGGCGGTCAGCCTGCCGACCCGGCAGTGCACCATCGACAAGGTCACCGCGCTCAAGCAGGTGCTGGCCCGCCACCCCGGCACCTCGCAGGTGCATCTGCGACTGATCAGCGGGGACCGCATCACCACGCTGGAACTGGATGCCTCCCTTCGGGTTACGCCGTCACCGGCGCTGATGGGAGACCTCAAGGCGCTGCTGGGCCCCGGCTGTCTCGGCGGCTAGCCCCACCGCGCTTCGCCGATCCCCGCGAGTGTGAAGCTGGCCGCACACTCGCGTCCGAACGTGAGGCTGGCCGCACACTCGATCGTGTGCGAAGCCGGCCGCACACTCGCGGCGGCTACCCGGCCAACGCCAGCGCCGCCCGGTGATCGTGGGTCGGGATGATCGTGACCGCGTGCCGCGCCAGGTGCAGGCGGTGCAGGGTCTTGAAGGTCTCCTCCCGATCTTCGTCCGCGAAATTGCCTGGGTAGCTTGACTTCTGCCGGATCTTGTCAATCTGCAAATAATGCCAGGCGGCGTCGCCGGCGATGAGGATCCATCCCCGGCCGGTATGGGCGAGCAACCCGACGCTGCCCGGGGTGTGGCCGGCCAGATCCACCAGGATGACCGAGTTGTCGCCGAACAGATCGTGGCTTGCGGTGAAGGTCAGCACGGGCGGCCCGTCCAGGTCGTAGTGCTGGATGGACCTGTCGCGCAGCGAGTCGCGCACCCCGCCGACCGGCGCCACGGGACCCGAGCCGACCCATTCGTGTTCCCGGCGATGCAGGTGCACGGGAAGGTCCGGCAAGTCGAGCAGACCGGACACGTGGTCCCAGTGCGCGTGCGTGGGGAGCGCGAAATCCAGGCGTGGCGCGTCGGGCAGCCGGTTCAGTGCCGCGATCGTGGGGATGGTGCCGGCGGGCGGGCGGACCGCGACGCGCACCACGGCGGGCAGTTGGGCGATCGCGCGTCGGTCGGCGTCGACGCACACCGCGGGGTCGACGATGAACGTCGCCTCAGGGTGGGTGACGAGGAACGACGTCAGCGAGTTCTCGACGCAAGCCGGCGTGAAGGTGCCCTCGACGATGGCGGCGGTCGGCACCGGGCGGGGCACCTGAGGCAGCGCGGTCACCGTCACGGTCCGGCCGGGAGCCGGCAGGCCCGCGTCGGCGATGCTGAGGATGAACCGCTCGTCGGGCCGCCTCGGGCGCACCATGCCGAGCACCAGTCCTGCTGCGGCGCCGCAGCATTGGCGGATGCCGGGGGAGCGGACGGGGTCGGGTGCCGTTGTGCGCGTCATGGCAGCTCCACCCGCACCATGACGCTGTCCGGCCACACGCCGCGGTCCCGGGCGCGCCGTAATCTCTCGCGCGCACACAGATCTTGGTGCACGTTGGTCACGCCGGGAACCTTGATCAGCGGGACGATGTTCCACTGCCAGCCGTAGCGTCGGTGCAGCACGCGATTGGCGCGGGCGGCCTCGGCACCGGCCAGGATCGTGGCGCGGCCGGCCATCGTGAGCGTGCCGGGGCGCACCCGGCCCCGGTAGTCGCAGGCGGCGAGTTCGACGTCGCGGCGCGCGGCCAGCCGCCGGGTCTTCGGGCCCACCTTGGTCCGAAACAGCAATCCGTCGCCGTCGAGCGCGAACCAGATCGGGGTGTCGACGGGCGTGCCGTCGCGGCGAAACGAGCGCAGCAGGGCGTAGCGGGATTCGCCGAGCTCCTCGCGTTGGGGGATGGTCATGACCACAGTCAAGGACTTAGAGTTGGCTCGAAGTCAAGCATCTAATTCGCGGGAGGTGCGATGGCACCGAGCCTGACCATCGGGGAGGTGGCCCGCCGGGCCGGGGTGGCCGCGACCGCGTTGCGCTACTACGAGCAGATCGGGCTGGTGCCGGAGCCGGCGCGGATGGGCGGCCAGCGCCGCTACGACGACTCCGTTCTGGCCCGTCTCGAAGTGATCGCGCTGTGCAAGGCGGCCGGGTTCTCGCTGGAAGAGATCCAGCTGCTGTTCGCCGACGACGCCCCCGGGCGCCCGGTCAGCCGCGCCCTGGCCGAGGCCAAACTGGCCGAGATCGACGCGCAGATGGAGTCGCTGGCCCGGGCCCGCGCCGTCATCGAGTGGGGGATGCGCTGCACCTGCCCCTCAATCGACGCCTGTACCTGTGGCATTCACCCACCCCACGCCGACAAGGAGACCGCATGACCCAGCAGCACCCCATCGCCGTACAGAACTTCTCCCACATCTGCATCGGCGTCTCCGACATCGAGGCGTCGCTGGCCTTCTACACGGCCGTGCTGGGCATGGACGTGGTGTTCGACATCGAACTCGAGGGCGCCGGACTGGATTCGGTCACCGGCGGAGCCGCCCAGCGGGGCCGCATGATCGGCGGGCTGATCGGGGCGGTGATGGTGGAGCTGTTGTCGTTGGGCGCGGTGCCCGAGTGCCCGAGCGGCCCGCACCTGGGCTACACCAACATCTCGTTTCGCGTCGACGATCTCGACGCGACCTACCAGACGGTGGCGGGCGACCACCCCGGCGTCCGGGCCGACCCGCCCGTCGACATCGGGGGAGTGCGGATGTTCTTCATCTATGACCCCGACGGCACGCCGATCGAGCTGCTGGAACTGCCCGGCGGCGTGACGAGCACGGTGCAGCTCTGGCGCCCGGAGGCGTGAATCGGTGAAGTCGCGCGATATGTTCCCCGCCCCGGATGCCCGGACGTAGGCTCACGAAAACAGTGCTGATGTGGCGCCGAGGAGGACGGAAATGACGACGGCCCAGGATCCGGCCACCTTGTGCGAGGCGTTTCAGCGCAACGCCGCGATCGACCCCGACGCGGTCGTGCTGCGCACACCCGGCGCCACCCGGACGCTGACCTGGCGCGAGTGCGCCGACCAGGTCCGCAAGGTCGCCGCGGGCCTGGCGGGACTGGGGGTTCGGCGCGGCGACGCCGTCTCGCTGATGATGGCCAACCGGATCGAGTTCTATCCGCTCGAGATCGGTGCGCAACACCTTGGGGCGACGTCGTTTTCGGTGTACAACACGCTGCCGGCCGAGCAGCTGACGTACCTGTTCGGCAACGCGGGCACCAAGGTCGCGATCTGCGAGGAGCAGTACGTGGACCGCATTCGCGCCGCTGGGGTGCCGATCGAGCACATCGTCTGCATCGACGGCGCACCGCCGGGCACGATGTCGGTCGAGCAGCTGTACGCGGCGGCCGAAGACGACTTCGACTTCGAATCGACCTGGCGCGCAGTACAACCCGACGACATCGTCACCCTCGTCTACACCTCGGGAACCACCGGTAACCCCAAGGGTGTCGAGATGACCCACGCGAACCTGCTGTTCGAGTCCCAGGCCCTCAACGCCGTGCTTCCTTCGGAGTTCGGTGACCGGGTCACCTCGTATCTGCCGACGGCACACATGGCCGACCGGGTGATGGGGCTCTACGCCCTGGAGGTGTTCGGCGCCCAGGTCACCGTCGTCGACGATCCGCGCGCCATCGCCGCCGCGCTGCCCGACGTGCGGCCCACGGTGTGGGCCGCGGTGCCGCGGGTCTGGGAAAAGCTCAAGGCGGGAATCGAATTCACCGTCGCCAACGAGACCGACGACGTCAAGCGCCAGGCGCTGCAGTGGGCGATGTCGGTGGCGGCCAGGCGCGCCGACGCGCTGGTGACCGGCGGTCCGATGCCGGACGAGCTGGCCGCCGAATGGGCCCAGGCCGACGAGCTGGTGTTGTCGAAGCTGCGCGAGCGGCTCGGGTTCGGCGAACTGCGCTGGGCGGTCTCCGGCGCGGCGCCCATCCCCAAGGAGACGCTGGCCTTCTTCGCCGGCATCGGGATTCCGATCGCCGAGGTGTGGGGGATGTCGGAGCTGAGCTGCGTTGCGGCCGTGAGTCATCCGCGCGACGCGCGGCTGGGTTCGGTCGGCAGACTGCTGCCCGGGCTCGAGGGCAAGATCGCCGACGACGGCGAGTTTCTGGTGCGCGGTCCGCTGGTGATGAGGGGCTACCGCAAGGAGCCGGCGAAGACCGCCGAGGCGATCGACGCCGAGGGCTGGCTGCACACCGGCGACATCCTGGAGGCGGACGCCGAGGGCTATCTACGCGTGGTGGATCGTAAGAAGGAGCTGATCATCAATGCGGCCGGAAAGAACATGTCCCCGGCCAACATCGAGAACGCCATCCTGGCCGCGTGCCCGATGGTCGGGGTGATGATCACCATCGGCGATGGGCGGCCCTACAACACCGCGCTGATGGTCTTCGACGCGGACTCGGTCGGCCCGTACGCGGCCCAGCGCGGCCTGCCCGACGCCTCCCCGGCCGCGCTGGCGGCCGACCCGGACGTCGTCGCGCAGATCGCGGCCGGGGTCGCCGCGGGCAACGACAAACTCTCCCGGGTGGAACAGATCAAACGGTTTCGCATCCTGCCCACGTTGTGGGAGCCCGGCGGCGACGAGATCACGCTGACGATGAAGCTCAAACGCAAGCCGATCATGGCGAAATACGCCGACGAGATCGAGCAGCTCTACACGCCCGAACCGCATCCGGAGGTCCACGAGCCCTCCGAAGCCGCCACGGTGCAACCGGCATGAGCGGGGGACCGGCGGGGACCGCCCGGGAAATCGGCCGGGTCGGGGTGCGAAAGCTGTTGCAGCGCAGCGGGATCGTCGAAGAGTCGACGTCACCGTTGTCGACGGACCCGGCCGAGGTCGTCGAATTGCTGGGCGCGCCATGGTATGACGAGCGGCTGCGCAAGCTGGCCCACGAGCTCGGCCGCGAGCCGGACAGCGTGCGCGCCGAGGCCGCCTGCTACCTGCGCGAGATGGCGCCGTCGCTCGACGAGTCGGCCATGGCGGCCTGGCGCGGCTTCAGTCGCTGGCTGATGCGCGCCTACGACGTGCTGACCGACGAGGATCAGATCGCCCAGCTGCGCAAGCTGGATCGCAAAGCCACACTGGCGTTTGCCTTTTCGCATCGCTCCTATCTGGATGGCCTGTTATTGCCCGAGGTGATCCAGGCCAGCCGGCTCTCACCCGCGCTGACCTTCGGCGGCGCCAACCTGAACTTCTTCCCGATGGGGGCCTGGGCCAAGCGCACCGGGACCATATTCATCCGGCGGCAGACCAAGGACATCCCGGTCTACCGCTTCGTCCTGCGCGCTTATGCCGCCCAGCTGGTGCAAAACCACGCCAATATGACCTGGTCCATCGAGGGGGGCCGGACCAGGACCGGCAAGTTACGGCCCCCGGTGTTCGGGATCCTGCGCTACATCGCCGACGCGGTCGACGAAATCGACGGCCCCGAAGTGTATTTGGTGCCCACCTCGATCGTGTACGACCAGCTGCACGAGGTGGAGGCCATGACCACCGAGGCCTACGGCGCGGTGAAACGGCCCGAGGATTTTCGCTTCCTGATCCGGCTCGCGCGCCAGCAGGGCACCCGGCTGGGCCGGGCCTACCTGGACTTCGGCGAGCCGCTGCCGCTGCGCAAACGCCTCGAGGAGTTGCGGTCCGAGGAATCGGGCGTCGGGACCGAGATCGAACGCATCGCGCTGGACGTCGAGCACCGCATCAATCGCGCGACGGCGGTCACCCCGACCGCGGTGGTCAGCCTGGCGCTGCTGGGCGCCGACCGCTCCCTGTCCATCAGCGAGGTGCTGGCCACGGTGCAACCGCTGGCGAGCTACATCGCCGCGCGAAACTGGGCGGTGGCCGGGGCGGCCGACCTGACCAATCGCTCCACCATCCGCTGGACCCTGCACCAGCTCGTCGCCTCCGGCGTGGTCAGCGTCTACGACGCCGGAACCGAGGCGGTGTGGGGCATCGGGACCGACCAGCATCTGGTCGCGGCCTTCTACCGCAACACCGCCATCCACATCCTGGTCGACCGCGCCATCGCCGAGACGGCGCTGCTGGCCGCGGCCGAAGACGCCGAAAAGGCCGCGGACGGATCGGTGCTACCGGCGACCGTGCGCGACGAGGCACTCGAACTGCGCGAATTGCTGAAATTCGAGTTCTTGTTCTCCGCACGAGCGCAATTCGAGAAAGACCTCGCCGACGAAGTCCGGCTGATCGGACCGGCGGCCAACCCGGTGGACACCAGCAAGGCGACCAGCGCCGTCTTCGTGCGCGGCCTGCTGGAACGGGCCGACCTGCTGCTGGCGCATCTGGTGTTGCGCCCGTTCCTGGACGCCTATCACATCGTCGCGGACCGGCTCGCCGCCTACTCCGACGATTCCTTCGACGAGGACGCCTTCCTCGCCGAGTGCCTGCAGGTCGGCAAGCAGTGGGAGCTGCAGCGCAGGATCGCCAGCGCCGAGTCGCGGTCGATGGAACTGTTCAAGACCGCGCTGCGGCTGGCGCGGCACCGTGAGCTGGTCGACGGGTTCGGGGACCCGGAGATGGCCCGGCGACGACGTGAGTTCGCCGACGAGATCGCCACCGCGATCCGGCGGGTGAATACCATTGCGGAGCTGGCCAGAACGCGCTGATCGCCGGTTCGCGCCGGGCTGCGGGGTTCACGGGCCGTTAACGTTCGGTAGCGATAGTGCGGTGGCGACCTCGGTGCTGGTCTGCACCGGCCGGTGAAGCGAGGATTTGATGAGTGAGAAGTCCGGTGGGCAGTCCCGCCCACTGATCGCCTACGTCACCCATGACATCGCACCGCCGATCGGCCCCGCGCCGGTCGGCCGGACGTGGATGGCGGAGATGCGGCAGAGCCGGGCGCACCGGTGTCTGCCGATGGTGATCGCCAACCAGAGCGGCTGGGAGGTGCGCAACCGGAACGCGTTCACCGCGACGTGGATGGGCGGCAACGACCGCACGAACCTGATGATCGCGCCCGACACCCGCGAAAGCGGCCAGTTCCTGCCGTCGAGCCACTTCGGCTTCGGCATCTTGACCTGGCACATTCCGATGCTGTTCCGCACCCCGCCGGGCTACAACCTGCTGGTGCGCGGGCCGGCCAACCATCCCAAGGACGCCATCTCCCCGTTGGAAGGCATCGTCGAAACCGATTGGTCCAGTTCGAGTTTCAGCATGAATTGGAAATTCACCCGCGAGTTCATGCCGGTGCGATTCGAGGTCGACGAGCCGATCTGCATGATCGTGCCGCAGCGCCGGGCCGAGCTGGAGGAATTCGCCCCCGAGCTTCGGCCCATAGAATCCGACGAGGAGCTGCACCGCAAGCACGAGTTCTTCCTCGGTTCACGCGCCGCACTGGGCCGCGAACCAGAAGCCGCGGACGGCGCCGCGAACGAGAAGCAGGGCGACTACACCCGGGGCCGGCACAGCGACGGCGAGCCCGGCGCCGAGGACCACCAGACCCGCCGTCATCTCCGGTCGTTCGTCGCACACCAGCCCGAGAACGCGGACTAGGGCGACATCACCGCGCGTACACGATGGTCGCCGCGGCCACGCTCGTGATCCGGTCCGGCACCTGAGCCGACGCGCCGGCCCACGCGATGTACCCGTCGGGGCGCACCAGCACGGCCGGGCCGCGGTCGGACCGCTCGGCCTGCACCATCCCGGGTGCCTCGATCGGGGCGGCGCCGTATTCGCGGATGAAGACGAAGCCACCGCCGCGCTGCAGGTGCGTCAATCGCCCTCCGACGAGCGGGATCGCGGCGGCGCGGGTGCCGACCAGTCCGCGCCGGCCGTAGCGCAACGCCGTGCCCGCGAAGCTGCCGGCCACGAAGTCCTGCACCGCGGGTATCCGAAGCAGGTTGGGAGCCAACAGATTACGTAGCCAAATCGCGGGCCGTCGATGCAGCGTCGCGCCGCGGGCGATCATCCCGGACTGCAACAGCACCCGTTTGCCGATCGGGTGGCGCTCGTCCTGATAGGTGTCCAGCAGGCGGTCGTCGGCGCCGCCGAGCACGGCATCGAGTTTCCAGGCCAGGTTCGCGGCGTCCTGGATGCCGGTGTTCATGCCCTGCCCGCCCATCGGTGAGTGCACGTGCGCGGCGTCGCCGGCCAGGAACACCCGCCCGTGCCGGTACTGCGCGACCTGCCTTTCGTCGCTGTGGAAGCGCGACTTCCAGCCGATCTCGATCACGCCGAAGTCCGTCTGCATGGCGCGGGCCAGGACGTCGATGATCTCGGCGTCGTCGACGGGCGCGTCATCGGGCTGCTGGTGGTCGCGGTCCCATACCAGGGTCCGGTACCACGAGCCGTCCTCGTCGTGACGGTTGTAGGGGGCCAAGAACCCCAACACGTCACTGGTGGTGCCCACCACCAACCCGCCGCCCGACGGGCCGTGGGCCAGCTTGACGTCGGCCAGCATGAGCGAGGTCAGCACGGTCTTGCCGGGAAAGTCGACGCCCAGCAACGTCCGGACGGTGCTGTGCGCGCCGTCGGCGCCGATCACGTACCGCCCCCGCCACGCCTGCCGGTGTGCGGGGTCGTCGTCGTCGAAGGGGCGCGCGGTGACCGTGACGCCGTCGGCGTCCTGCTCGAGCGCGACCACCTCGACACCGCGCCGGAGGTCGGCGCCTTCGCCCACGGCGTATCGGCGCAGTGCCGCGTCGACGTTGGTCTGCGGGGTGATGAACACGAACGGGTAGGCCGAGTCGAGCCGGGTCAGGTCGAGGCGGGCTTTCGCGAACAGCGTCACGTCCGGTCCGCGCTGCCCGAGCGCCAGCAGGTCGTCGGCGGCGTCACGCGCGTCGAGGACCTCCAGCGTGCGGGGCATGACGGCGAACGCGCGGCTGGTCGGGTTTTCGTTGGGCCAGCGCTCCAGCACGGTCACCGACCGTCCGGCGCGGGCCAGGTCGCCCGCGGCCGTCAGGCCCGTGGGGCCGGCTCCGACCACCAGGACGTCGACGTCGTGAACAGCGGTTGTAGTCATCGGATCGCTCCTTCCGGTTCGGGGTACCAGCGACGGATGTCGCCGGGGGTGGCTTGCGCGGCCCGGTTGAAGACGAAGCGGCAACCGGGCTGGGTGGCGTGCGCGATGTTGACGATCGACTCGAACAGCAGGGTGTTGCCGGCGACCAGGCGAATCCCGGCGCCGATCAGCACCGCGTCGTAGCGCTTCGCGCGTAGCCACTCGCCGGCCTTCTCGGCGCCGGCGGTACCGAAGTCGATCAGGCAGTTGTCGACCTGGTAGCCGGCGGCGCGCAACCCCGCGACGTTGTCGTCGTTGGCGGCCCGCAGCACCTCTTTCGACAGGCCTGCGAACTGGGCGAACTCCGCTGACGAGTAGTCGATCACGTCGGGATCCAGGCCGATCTGGATGACGGTCACGGTCATGGCTGGGCCTCCTCGACCAGATCGATTCAACAACTGTTGAGATCAACGTAAGCCCGGTCACTGGCTATGTCAACAGTTGTTGAACTACAATTTCGGCATGCCCGGCAAGACCCGTGACGGCAAAGTCACCCGCGCGACGATCCTGAGTGCCGCTCGCACGCTGTTCTCCACTCATGGCTTCGAGCGGACCACCATCCGGTCGATCGCGGCTGAGGCCGGCGTCGATCCCGCGCTGGTCATGCACTACTTCGGCAACAAGGCCGACCTGTTCGCCGCGGTCTCGCGCCTCGACATCACCTTCCCCGACCTCACCGGCGTCGCCCCGGAACGTATCGCCGACGTGCTGGTGCCGTTTCTGATCCGGGTGTGGGATCCGGGCGGATCGTTTCTGCCGCTGCTGCGGGCGGCGGCAACCAACCGGGTCGCCGCCGATGCGCTACTGGAAGTGTTCGTCGACAAGGTGGCGCCGGCGCTGACCGCCGTCACCCCCGACCGCGCGGCCGAGCGGACCGCGATGGTGGGGTCGCAGGTACTGGGAATTGCCATGGCGCGCAACGTTGTTGGGGTGCCCGCCCTGGCCTCGATGGACGACGCGACGTTGACCGAATGGCTGCGCCCGGTGCTCGCCCACTACCTCACCGGCTCGGCCCCGTGATGGCCCGGCGGCCCATGCGGCGAGGCGGCGGGCGGCCGAAACCGCGCCTCGGGCGCGAAGACCGCGCCTAGAGTTGGGGACATGCCGTTAGAAGGGGAGTACCTCCCGAGCCCATGGGACTGGTCGCGCGAGCAAGCTGACAAATACGCCGAGTCGGGGGGAGCCGAGGCCGCCGACATGAAGGGCAAGCCGATCATTCTGCTGACCACGGTCGGCGCCAAGACCGGCAAACTTCGCAAGACGCCGCTGATGCGGGTCGAGCATGGCGGCGAGTACGCGGTCGTCGCCTCGCTGGGCGGGGCGCCGAAGAACCCGGTCTGGTACCACAACATCAAGAAGAACCCCCGCGTCGAGCTGCAGGACGGCTCGGTGACCCGCGATTACGACGCCCGGGAGGTCTTCGGCGACGAGAAGGACAGCTGGTGGGAGCGGGCCGTGGACGCGTGGCCGGACTACGCCGAGTATCAGACCAAGACCGACCGCCAGATCCCGGTGTTCGTGCTGACCCCGGTCGGCTGAATTCCGGAGATGGTCGGCTGTCGTGGCACCATTGACCAGTGTCCGCCGAATTGAGTCATCACCCGAGCGTCGCGCCGGTATCCGCGGCTGACATCGACAGCGCGGCCAAGCGGATCGCCACGGTGGTCACGCCGACCCCCCTGCAGTTCAGCGACCGGTTGTCGGCGATCACCGGCGCGCGGGTCTACCTCAAGCGCGAGGACCTGCAGATTGTTCGCTCCTACAAGCTGCGCGGCGCCTACAACCTGCTGGTCCAGCTGTCCGAGGCGGAGCTCGCCGCAGGCGTGGTGTGCTCCTCGGCGGGCAATCACGCGCAGGGTTTCGCCTACGCGTGCCGGACGCTGCAGGTGCACGGCCGCGTCTATGTGCCGGCCAAAACGCCCATGCAGAAGCGCGACCGGATCCGCTACCACGGCGGCGACTTCATCGAACTGATCGTCGGCGGCAACACCTACGACCTCGCCGCCGAGGCGGCGCTGGCCGACGCGGAAAGCACCGGCGCCACCCTGGTACCGCCCTATGACGATCCGCGCACCATCGCGGGCCAGGGCACCATCGCCGTCGAACTGCTCGACCAGCTCGACAAGCTTGGTTTGGGGGAGCCGGATCTGGTGGTGGTCCCGGTGGGCGGCGGTGGCTGCATCGCCGGCATCACCACCTACCTCGCCGAGCGGACGAACAACACGTCGGTCCTGGGCATCGAGCCGGCCGGCGCAGCGGCGATGATGGCCGCGCTGGCCGCGGGGGAGCCGGTGACGCTGGACCACGTCGACCAGTTCGTCGACGGCGCCGCGGTGCGCCGCGCCGGAAACCTGACCTACGCCGCGCTGGCGGCCGCCGGCGACATGGTCTCGATCACCGCGGTCGACGAGGGAGCGGTGTGCACCGCGATGCTCGAGCTCTATCAGAACGAGGGCATCATCGCCGAACCCGCCGGCGCGCTGGCGGTCACCGGATTGCTGAACACCGACATCGAGCCCGGTTCGACGGTGATCTGCCTGATTTCGGGCGGCAACAACGACGTGTCGCGGTACGGCGAGGTGCTGGAGCGGTCGCTGGTCCACCTCGGCCTCAAGCACTACTTCCTGGTGGACTTCCCGCAGGAGCCCGGCACGCTGCGCCGCTTCCTGGACACGGTGCTCGGACCGAACGACGACATCACCCTGTTCGAGTACGTCAAGCGCAACAACCGGGAGATCGGGGAGGCGCTGGTCGGCATCCAATTGGGATCGTCGGCCGACTTCGACGGCCTGCTGGCCCGGATACATGCGACGGAGTTGCACGTCGAGATCCTGAGACCGGGCTCGCCGGCATACCGCTACCTGCTGCTCTAGACCCCGGGGCCCCGCTACATGGACCCGCCGTACGGACCCGGCACTGCCGGTTTCGGTCTGGTCAGTGCGGGGGTGGTGGCCTGGCTCGTCTTGCTCGCGTCGGCGGCGATCTGGATTGCCCGGCGCGGGCGGCCGTTACGCGAGCTCTGGGAGAGGGTGTCGAACGCCGCCGTGATCGGCGCGGTGCTGACATGGGTGCGCGCCCGGATCGGCCCCGCGGGGCGGGCGCTGGCCCGTCGATTGCCGCCGAGCGAGGCCGCCGGTGTCGCATTGCTTTTCGGGCTGGTCATGGTCGTGGCGCTGGCGGTCGGCTTCACCGAAGTGCTCGATGACGTGCTTGAGGGCGACGGCATCGCCGGGTTCGACCAACCGATGACCAGGTGGCTTGCGACCCACCGCGATCTGTGGCTGACCACCACCATGCGAGCGGTCACTGTCGCGGGCGGCCCACTTTTTCTCGCCGCGCTCGCCTTGCCGGTCTCCGCCGTTGCCGGCTGCCGGTCCCGGTCGTGGCGGCCCGTGGTGATTGCCCTGATCGGTGGTGCCGGGGTTGCACCGGTGCTCTTCACCGCCAAAGTCTTGGTCGGTCGCCAACGCCCGCCATTGCCCGTCTCCCTGGTCGACGCCGACGGGTACTCGTTTCCGTCCGGACACGCGACGGGTACCGCCGCGATCATGGTCATCTCCGCGTGGGTGCTGACCCGCTGGCTGATCCCGTGGTGGACCGGACGCGTGGTGGTATGGGCGATGACGGCCGCAGCGGCGTCCGTGATCGGCTTCTCCCGTGTCTATCTGGGTGTCCACTACGTCAGCGATGTGCTGTCCGGCTGGATGCTGGGTATGGCCTGGGCCGGCACCGTCATGCTCGTTGGATCCTGGTGGGACAACACCCGGCGTGCCCGCGACCGAGCGGTCGTCCGACGGCCCGGTGCCCCGTGAGCACCGGGTTGTTCAGCGCCGGCTTTGCCCTAGGTAAGCCGGCACCGGAGTGCCGGCGGTCAGGTCGTCGGCCGGCACCGGGCTTCCGGCCGTCAGGCTCAGCGGCACCACGCCCGCCCAATGGGGCAGCGGAAGGTCCTCCGGATCGTCGGCCGGGGGACCGCTGCGCACCTTCGCCGAGACCTCGGCGAGGTCGAGCGCGAGCACCCCGGTCGCGGCCAGCTCGCGGGCGTCGGGGGCCCGGCAGTCTGCCGCGCGCCCCGGCGCGATGTGGTCGAGCAGGCAGTTCAGCGCCCGCGACTTCTCGGCCGGATCGTCGACGACGCGCGCCTCACCGACCGCGACGACCGAGCGGAAGTTGACCGAGTGGTGCATCGCGGACCGCGCCAGCACCAGGCCGTCGAGCAGGGTGACGGTGACGCAGACCGGCAGGCCCGATCCCGATGCCCCGGCCGCCTTGGCCGCTGTGGCGGTTTTGGCGGCCAGCAACGGACCGCTGCCGGTCGAACCGTGCAGGTAGAGCGTCTCGTCGAGCCGGGCGTGCGTCGTGGGCAACACCACCGGCCGGCCGGCGCTGAGGTATCCCAGATGGCAGATCAGCGCCTCGTCGAGGATGTCGTGCACGGCGCGGCGGTCGTATCGAGCGCGCTTCCGATAGCGGGTCGGGGTGGTGCGTGCCGTCGGCCGGTATGCGGTGTCCATCGGAATTGCCCTCGTGTTTGTTCTAGTACATAATCAATTGCGTGCCAGTACAAAACAGCATAACCGGAACGGGTGCGGAATCCATAGCCGCCAGCATCGAGGCGGCGATCTCCGCCGGCACCCTGCATCCCGGTGATGCGCTCCCGCCGGTGCGCGAGCTGGCCGCCCAGCTCGGCGTGAACGCCAACACCGCCGCCGCGGCCTACCGCCTGCTCCGTCATCGCGGGGCCGTCGAAACCGGCGGCCGGCGCGGCACCCGCGTGCGCCAGCGCCCGGCGACCACCCCGCGCTCACTGCTCGGCCTCGAGGTGCCCGCGGGCGTCCGCGACCTGTCGACCGGAAACCCGCGCGCGGACCTGCTGCCCATCGCGCGCGTCACGCTGCCCGCCGGGGGCGAGGGCCGGCCGGTGCTCTACGGCGAGCCCGCCCTTTCGCCGGCACTGGGGGACTTCGCCCGCCGTACGCTGTCCGCGGACGGGATCCCCGCCGATCACCTGGCCGTGACCAGCGGTGCTCTGGACGGCATCGAACGCGCGCTCACCGCGCATCTGCGCCCGGGTGATCGCGTCGCGGTCGAGGATCCGGGCTGGGCCAACCTCCTCGATCTCCTTGCCGCACTGGGGCTTTCCGCCGAACCCGTGCGGGTCGACGACGACGGCCCGCTGACCGACGACCTGGCCCGGGCGTTGGGGAGCGGGGTGCGTGCGCTGGTGCTCACCAACCGCGCGCAAAATCCCACGGGCGCAGCGCTTTCGGCGGATCGTGTCGATTCGCTGCGTGAGCTGCTGGCGCGGCGGGCCGACGATCTGCTGCTGGTCGAAGACGACCACTGCGCGGGCATTGCCGGTGCGTCGCTGCACACCCTGGCCGGCGCCACCACCCATTGGGCGTTCGTGCGCTCGGCGTCCAAGGCCTACGGCCCGGATCTGCGGGTGGCCGTCCTCGCCGGTGACCAGCGCACCGTCGAGCGGGTGCACGGCCGGTTGCGGCTCGGACCGGGCTGGGTGAGCCACATCCTGCAGCGGCTCGCCGTAGGTCTGTGGTCCGACCGGGCGGCGACGGAGTTGGTCGCTGTGGCCGAGCGGCACTACGCCGACATTCGCCAACGGCTATGCGGCGCCCTGTCCGAACGCGGTCTGCCGGCGCACGGGCACTCCGGGCTCAACGTGTGGGTTCCGGTTCCCGACGAGGCGGTCGCGGTTTCCCGGCTGCTGAGCGCGGGCTGGGCGGTGGCGCCGGGCAGCCGGTTTCGGATGAACACGCCGGCGGGCATTCGCATCACGATCTCCGACCTGACTCCCGACGAGATCGACGCGCTCGCCGACGCGGTCGCCCGGGCGGTGCATCCCGCGGGCCGCGCCATCGTGTAGCCGCGGCTCAGGCGCCGTCGTCGTCGGTCCCCGGTCCCGGGCCGCGCCACAACAGCTCGACGCTGGGATGCGGCGGCAGGTCGTGGCGCGCGGTGCGTGGGCCCGACGCCGGGTTCGCGGCGCCGCGACCGTGCTTGCGCAGGCAGATCCGCCGCAGCGGGTGACCGAATTCAGATTGATTCATGGTCGGCATCATCGGGGGTGAGCCCGTCGGGCCGCCAATCAGTTATCCACAGGCCGCTCAGGCCGACAGGATGGCGAACGAATGGCCTTGCAGCACAGTGCCGTTGTCATCGACGGTGGGCTCGTCCCAGGCCAGTACCACCTCCCCGCTAACCGGGATCCGCACCCGCTCGGCGCCGAGGTTGCACACGATGCGTAACCGGCCGCGCGAGACGGTGATCCAGCGATTGTCCTCGTCGTAGTCGACCGTGAGGTGGTCCAGCCACGGATCGGCCATGTCGGGGTGGTCGCGGCGCAGCGCGATCAGGTCGCGGTACAGGCGGTGCAGCCGGGCGTGTTCGCCGGTGTCGACCTCACTCCAGTTCAGTTTGGAGCGCGCGAATGTCCGGGGGTCCTGCGGGTCGGGGATCTCGTCGGCGTCCCAGCCGTGTTCGGCGAACTCGGCCTTGCGCCCCTCGGCGGTGGCCCGGGCCAGTTCCGGTTCGGGATGGGAGCTGAAGAACTGGAATGGGGTCGAGGCCGAATATTCCTCGCCCATGAAAAGCATGGTGGTGTAGGGAGATCCGAGCACCAGCGCCGCCTTGATGGCCAGCTGGCCGCCGGTCAGGTTCTGTGACGGGCGATCTCCCAGGGCCCGGTTCCCGACCTGATCGTGCGTGCAAGTGTAGGCCACCAGCCGGGTGGCCGGGATGCCGGATCCCTCGCTGGTGTCCAGGGGTCGCCCATGGCGGCGGTGCCGGAACGACGAATAGGTGGCGGCGTGGAAGAAGCCGTGGCGCAGCGTCTGCGCCAGGGTGGCCAGGCTGCCGAAGTCGCCGTAGTAACCCTGACGTTCGCCGGACACCGCGGTGTGAATGGCGTGATGAATGTCGTCGGCCCATTGCCCGGTCAGACCGTACCCACCGCGATCGCGCGGGGTGATCAGCCGCGGGTCGTTCAGGTCGCTCTCGGCGATCAGCGACAGCGGGCGCCCCAACTGCTGTGCCAGCCAATCCGTTTCGGTGGCCAGCTCCTCGAGGATGTGGATCGCGGTGGTGTCCACCAGCGCGTGGACCGCGTCCAGCCGCAGGCCGTCGGCATGGAAATCGCGCATCCAGCGCAGCGCGCACCCGATGATGTAGCGGCGCACCTCGTCGGAATCGGCGTCGGCGATGTTGATGCCCTCACCCCACGGGTTGCTCGCCGACGACAGGTAGGGTCCGTATCGCGGTAGGTAGTTGCCCGACGGGCCGAGGTGGTTGAAGACCGCGTCGATCAGCACGCCCAAACCCTTGGCGTGGCAGGCATCGACGAAGCGCACCAGCCCGTCGGGTCCACCGTAGGGCTCGTGCACGCTGTACCACAGCACACCGTCGTATCCCCAACCGTGAGTACCGGCAAAGGAATTCACCGGCATCAGCTCGACGAAGTCCACGCCGAGATCGACCAGGTAGTCCAGCTTCTCGATCGCGGAATCGAAGGTGCCGGCCTCGGTGAACGTGCCCAGGTGCATCTCGTAGATCACCGCGCCCTCGACCGCGCGGCCGGGCCAGGCCGAATCGGTCCACGTCGCGGCGGCCGGATCCCATAATTGCGAGCGCTCGTGCACACCCTCGGGCTGGCGGGCCGAACGCGGGTCGGGCAACACTTTGGGGTCGTCGTCGAGCAGATAGCCGTAGCGGGCGTCCGGCGCAGTGTCCACGGTGGCGTGCCACCAGCCGTCATCCGAGCGCGTCATGGCGTGCGCCCGGCCGTCGACGTCGAGCCGAACCAGCGCCGGTTTGGGTGCCCAGACCCGGAACTCAGTCATGGTGGCGCTCCAGCAGGACGACGGGCAGGTCGGCGAACAACTGGGCCGCCGACGTCGGACCGTCGGCGATCACCCCGGTGAGCGCATCCTTCCAGGTCCCGTCCGGCAGCGGCAAAACCGTGTTGCCCCATCCTGTTTCGCTTAGCCGTACGGTCCAGCGGGTCACCGCTACCACGATGTCCTCGCCGCGCCGGAAGGCCAGCACGTGATCGCTGGCATCACCGTTGGCCAGGACTGGGACGTAGTCGCCGTGCAGGAAGGCGTCCGGATGCTGACGGCGCACGCGCAGCGCGGTGGTGACGACCCGGATCTTCGGATGCTCCAATGCCCGCAGGGCGGCGCGCCGGGCGGCGTAATCGACGGCACGGCGATTGTCCGGGTCGACCAGGCTGTCGTCCCACAGTTCGGTGCCCTGGTACACATCCGGAATCCCGGGCACCGTCAGCGCCAGCAGCTTCTGGGCCAGCGAGTCGCTGGCGGCATGCGGATTGAGTTGGGCGACAAGCTCGGTCAGCTGGCCGGCCACCGGGCCGTCGAGCACGGTGTCCAGCCACCGGTGCACCGATTTCTCGAACGCGGCGTCCGGGTCGTTCCACGAGGTGTGCCAGGCCGCTTCCCGGATGGCCTTCTCGGTGTAGCCGTGCAGCCGGTCGCGCAGCTCGGCGGTGACCTCACCGTCGACCGGCCATACGCCGAAGATGTTCTGCCACAGGAATTGTCCGGTTGCCGGGTCGGGGGAGGGCGCGGCGATCTCCCAGCGGGCCAGGAACTCGGTCCACAGCGAAGGCACCTGCGACAGCACCGAGATCCGGGCCCGCACATCCTCGCCGCGTTTGGTGTCATGCGTGGTCAGCGTCGTCATGGTCTGCGACCACAACCGGGCGCGAGTGGCGGCACTGTGATGAAATTCGGCGGCACCGACACCGAAGCGGTGCGGCTCGCCGCCCACCTCGTTCAGCGAAACCAGCCGGGCGTCACGGTAGAACAGGCAGTCCTCGACCGCCTTGGCGGTGACGGCCCCGCAGAGCTGCTGCAGCCGGGTGGCCGGCTCGCCGCCGCGGGCCAGGGCCGCGGCCAGCACCTGCAGCGCGGGACCCAATTCGGGTGCGGCAGCCTCGGTTTCGGCCAGCGCGGTGGGCAGCAGCGCGACCAGGCCGGGGTAATCGGAGCGGTAGACCCCGATGTGGGTGAGCAGCGCGGCCACCGCCTCGGGCAGCTGCGGGTGATCGACGCCGGCCGCCGCGACGATGCTGCGGCGCAGCCTGCGCAGCTCACTGGCCAGCGTGTCGGAGGCCGAACGAATCTTGAGTTCCGACAGCATCTCCGGCATCGCCTGGTAGTCGACTCCCGCGGATTCCACCAGCGCGGTCAGCGCGGGGGCGCCCTTCGGATCCACCAGAACGCCGCCGATTTCGCGCAGCGCGTCATAACCCGTGGTGCCGTCGACCGGCAGGGTGGGCTCGAGCGCCTCGTCGACGGCCAAGATCTTCTCGATCACGATCCAGGCCGCCGGACCGGTCAGCTCGCGCAGCCAGGCCAGGTACCCGCACGGATCGGACAGACCGTCGGGGTGGTCGATGCGGATGCCGTCGACGAGTCCCTCGGCGAACCACCGGCCGACTTCGGCGTGGGTGGCGTCGAAGACCGCGCGATCCTCCTGACGCAACCCGGCCAGCGAGGTGATCGAGAAGAAGCGGCGGTAGCCGCACACGCCGTTTCGCCAGCCCACCAGCCGGTAGTGCTGGCGGTCGTGCACCTCGGGACCGGTGCCCCCCGCGGTGCCGGGCGCGATCGGCAGCGCCAGATCGCCCAGTCGCAACAGGTCCCCGTCGACGGTGAGGTCGGCGGCATCGTCGTCGGAGCCCAGCACCGGCAGGACGATGCGGCCCTCGTCGTCGAGGTCCCAGTCGATGTCGAAATACGTTGCGTAGGGCGAAGAACGGCCGTTCCGCAGCACATCCCACCACCACGGGTTCTGCCGGGGCACATCGATGCCCACATGGTTGGGCACGATGTCGACGACCAGCCCCATGCCGCGCTCCCGCGCCGCCGCCGACAGCCGCGCCAGGCCGTCGGCGCCGCCGATCTCGGGGGAGACCGTCGTGGGGTCGGTGACGTCGTAGCCATGGCTCGATCCCGCGGCCGCGGTCATGATCGGGGACAGGTACAGGTGCGACACCCCGAGGTCGTTCAAGTAGTCCAGCAGGTTTTCCGCGTCGGCGAAGGTGAACGCGAACCCACTGGATTCACCACGCAGTTGCAGCCGATAGGTGGAGATGACGGGTAAGGCCATGCGTCACTGCGTCTTACGCAGGACCAGCAGCGAGCGTGACGGCAGTGAGACCTTCTCTTCGGCGGTCACCACCTGATCAGCCCCCTCTTTGCGACCCGTCGGTTCGTTGGTGTCCAGTTCCACGGTCCACTCTTTCGCATAGTCGCTGTTTGGCGTCACGAACTCCACCGGATCCTCACCGGCGTTGAAACACAACAGGAACGAGTCGTCGACCACCCGCTCGCCGCGGGCGTTCGGCGCGGTGATGGCGTCGCCGTTGAGGAACACCGCCACGCACTTGTGGATGCTCTCGCCCCAGTCCTCGTGCGTCATCTCGCGGCTACTGGGATTCAGCCAGGCGATGTCGCGCACCTCGTCGCCGCTCCGGATCGGTTCGCCCTCGAAGAACCGGCGCCGGCGAAACACCGGATGCCGCCTGCGCAGTGTGCTCACCCTGCGCGCGAACGCCAGCAGGTCGGCGTTCTTGTCAACCAAAGACCAATCCATCCAAGACAATTCGGAGTCCTGGCAGTACACGTTGTTGTTGCCGTTCTGCGTGCGCCCGAACTCGTCACCGTGGGCGATCATCGGCGTGCCCTGGCTGAGCATCAGGGTCGCCCAGAAGTTGCGCATCTGGCGGGAGCGCAGCTCGATGATGTCGGGGTCGTCGGTGGGGCCTTCGACGCCACAGTTCCACGATCGGTTGTGGCTTTCACCGTCCCGGTTGTCCTCCCCGTTGGCCATGTTGTGTTTCTCGTTGTAGGACACCAGGTCGTTGAGCGTGAATCCGTCGTGCGCGGTGACGAAGTTGATGCTGGCGCTGGGGCGCCGACCGGTCACCTCGTACAGGTCCGACGACCCGGTCAGCCGGGAAGCGAACTCGCCCAGGGTTGCGGGCTCGCCCCGCCAGTAGTCGCGCACAGTATCGCGATACTTCCCGTTCCACTCGGTCCACAAACCCGGGAAATTCCCGACTTGGTAGCCGCCCTCGCCGACGTCCCAGGGTTCGGCGATCAATTTGACCTGGCTGACGATCGGATCCTGCTGCACCAGATCGAAGAACGCGCTCAGTCGGTCGACGTCGTGCAGTTCGCGGGCCAGCGTGGCGGCCAGGTCGAAGCGGAACCCGTCCACGTGCATCTCGGTCACCCAGTAGCGCAGCGAGTCCATGATCAGCTGCAGCACGTGCGGGTGACGCGGGTTCAGGCTGTTGCCGGTGCCGGTGTAGTCCTTGTACAACCGCAGGTCGGTATCCATGAGCCGGTAGTACGCGGCGTTGTCGATGCCGCGGAAATTGATGGTCGGGCCGAGGTGATTGCCCTCGGCGGTGTGGTTGTACACCACATCGAGGATCACCTCGATGCCCTCTTCGTGGAAGCTGCGCACCATCGATTTGAACTCGGCGACGCTGGACGTGCGGTTGGCGGCGTACTCGTTGTTCGGCGCGAAAAACCCGAAAGTGTTGTAGCCCCAGTAGTTTCGCAGACCCAGGTCCAGCAGTCGCGAGTCGTGCATGAACTGGTGCACCGGCATCAGCTCGATGGCCGTGACACGCAGCGACTTGAGGTGGTCGATGATCACCGGGTGGGCCAGACCCGCGTAGGTGCCGCGCAGCTCCTCGGGAATGCCCGGGTGCGTCTGTGTCATCCCCTTGACGTGCGCCTCGTAGATGACGGTTTCGTGGTAGGGAGTCAGCGGCGCGCGGTCGGATCCCCAGTCGAAGAACGGGTTGCTCACCACGCTGGTCATGGTGTGGCCCAGCGAATCGACCATCGGGGGAATCCCCGGGTCGGCGCCATCGGCGTTGGGCCCGTCGGGGTCTCTTTCGCTGAAGGCCTTCAGGTCGTAGGAGAACAGCGCCTGGCCGAAGGTGAAGTCGCCGTGAAAAGCCTTGCCGTACGGGTCCAGCAACAACTTGCTGGGGTCACAGCGGTGACCGGCGGCCGGGTCGAAGGGGCCGTAGACGCGAAAGCCGTAGCGCTGGCCCGGGGTGATGTTGGGCAGATAGGCGTGCCAAACGAAACCGTCCACCTCGTCCAGGGGAATCCGCGACTCGTTGCCATGGTCGTCGATCAGGCACAGCTCGACCTTCTCGGCGATTTCGGAGAACAGCGAGAAGTTGGTTCCCGCGCCGTCGTAGGAGGCGCCCAGTGGATACGGGGTTCCCGGCCACACGGTGGCGAGCTTGGGTTGGTGCTTGCCGCCTGCTGCTGAAGCGGGATTGTTGGTTGACACCTATCGACCTTATCCGCGCGCGGTTGCGCTCACGCGGGTTAGCGGTCAGGTAGTAAGAAGGGTCACCACCAGCCGGTGGCCTCGGCGATCTGGCGGCCCAATTCGGGTGCCATGGTCCGCACGTAGGTGGGGGTCAGGTGGTGGGCGCCGTGATAGATCAAGATGTTTCCCTCGACCGGGCGGCACACGTCGGTGCGGCAGATCGCGTCCGACATGTCGAGCACCTTGAGCTGGGGGAACTGTGCGACGAAGTCGAGCGTCTGGTTGCGGTCGGAGAGCATGTCGGAGCGCTTGATCGCGCAGGACTGCGCGGTGCCGCCCCGTTTGGCAAGGCAGTCCGCCGGGTCGAACGGTTGGCCGTTCTTCACCAGCCATGGCGTGTCCCGCATGCCGAGAATGGGAATGTTGTTGTCGGACAACGTTTGCCAGATCCCGATATAGGTGGCGGGCATCACATCGCCGCTCTTGATGTTCCACGGCCGGGTGGTGGTGGTGAAGACGTAGTCCGGCCGGTCGGTGACCAGTTTGGTCATGGTGCGTTGTACCCACTCCCGGCATTGCGGGTAGGGGGCGTTGTTGCCCATGATCAGCGGGACCTGCTCGGTCGACAGCGGGCAGCCCATCTTCAGGTACGTCACGACCTTGAAGTGGTGCAGCTTGCCCAGGATGTCCAGCGCGGGCAACCAGTGCTCGGCATGGGACCCACCCGCCAGCGCGATGGTCCGGTCGGCGGCCACATCGCCGTAGGTGCAGTTGACCACCGTCGGGTTGACGAAGTCGCTGATGCACCCGTCCCGCGTCGTGGCGGGCAGGTCTTGTTTGACCTCCAGGACCGAGGGCCGCATGGGCAACGCGGGCACCCGCACGTGTTCGGTGAGGGCCCGCGCGCCGGGATAGTCCTGCGGGTTCAGGACGCTGAGTTCCTTGCCGGCCGACCGCAGGACCGTGACGTGCTGACGCCACGTGAACGAGGTCGCGGTCAGCGTCACGCCCAGCAGCACGACGGCCGATCCCAGCGCCATCGTCGGCCGGGCCAGGCGCGTCAGCCGCGGAACGGTCGGCGCGGGCGCCGGTTTCGAGGATGCGCGGTAGCGCAGCGGATCCTCGACGAGCCGGTTGGTCAGATAGGCCAGCACCCCGGACACCAGCAGCAGCACCGCGCCCTCGACGAAGCCGGCGTGCTTGTGGCCGCTGTAGGACAGCCAAAAGATGAGCAACGGCCAGTGCCACAGGTATAGCGCGTACGCCATCGCGCCAAGCTCCACCAGCGGGCGCGTCGCCAACAGCCGATTGGGCAGCGGCAGCCGGTCACCGGTGCCGCGACCGCCCTGCAGGTTGGCTCCGACAAGGATCATCAGCATGGCGGCGCCGACCGGCACCAGCGCCCACGGCCCGGGGAACTGTTGCACGCCGTCGATCAGGGCCCCGCAGGACAGCACCGCGCCCAGCGCCACCGTGGCCAACACCGTGCGCAACCACATGGGCCAGCGGATGCGGGTCACCAGCGCGCCAACCAGGGCGCCCAGCAATAACTCCCAGCCCCGCGCGAAGCTGTCGTAGTAGGCGGCCGCCTGGTCCTGCTGATGCGCGATGATCGCGTAGACGAACGACGCCACCGTCAACGCGGTCAGAACCCCCAGGAACAAGGCCCGCAGCCGGGCACCCAGCGGCCGCCGGAACAAGTAGGCGAGGCCGGCGATCAACACCAGGAAACTGACGTAGAACTGGCCCTGAACCGACATCGACCAGATGTGCTGCAACGGGCTGACGGCCTCGCCCGCCCGCAGGTAGTCGGAGGCCGTGTTGGCCAGCTCCCAGTTCTGGTAGTAGCCGAGGCTGGCCAGGCTCTGGTCGGCGAACGTCTCCCAGCGCGTCTCGGGCTGAACCAGGATGGTCAGCACCGCGCAACCGGCCAGCGCCACGACCAGGGCGGGAACCAGCCGTCGGATGAGCCGGAGCACCTCGGACACCGGCGACAACGTCACGTCCGGGTTCAGCGCGGCGCGAATGACCTTGCCGCCGAAGAAGAATCCGGACAGCGCCAGGAACACGTCCACGCCGCCGGAGACCCGGCCGAACCAGATGTGGAAGACCGCGACCAGAGCAATCGCGATGCCGCGCAGGCCGTCCAGGTCGTAGCGATAGAACCCCTGGGACCCCGTTTTGCGCATCACCGCGGCGCCCGGATCGGCGGTGGCGTCCGGCGCAGGAGACGGTGACAGGGTCTGCATGATCGACAGTCAATTTACCGAAGACCCGCCACCCGCTCCCGTCAGCTCGCGGCGGGGAGGCTGCTCAGCGAGTTGCCGAGCGGCCGCGCCGGGCGGCGGGGGAGCGAGTGGCGGGCGTGTCGAACGGCGGGAAAACGGGCGGGGGGATTACCCGCCGATGCCGGCGGCGGTCGGCTGCAACGGCGCCTGCTGCGTGGGCAGTTGCTGCACGGGCGCTTGCTGGAACGGCGACTGCTGCAGCGGGGCTTGCTGCGTCGGAGCCTGCTGCAGCGGCGCCTGCTGGGTGGGCAGCTGTTGCGGCGTCTGCTGGTAGGGCGACTGTTGCAGCGGGGCTTGCTGCGTCGGTGCCTGCTGCAGCGGCGCCTGTTGGGTGGGCAGCTGTTGCGGCGCCTGCTGCGCCGGCACTTGCTGCAAAGGGGCCCCGAGGACCCGGACCATGTACGGCGTCATGCCGTTGGCGCGCACCGGCGAAACCTGCACGACGTCACCGACCTCGAGCATCTGGTTGTTGCCCAGGTACATCGCGACGCTCTGGGTGCCCTCGGGACCGTAGAAGATCAGGTCGCCCTTGCGGGCCTGCTGCGGCGCGATCTTCTGGCCGACCCGGTAGATCGCGCCCGACGACCGCGGCAGCTTGATGCCGGCGCCGGCGTAGGCGTACTGCATCAGGCCCGAGGCGTCGAAACCCACGGTGTTGATGCCGGTGCCGGTGCCGCGGGTGGGGCCGTTGATGCCGCCACCGGCCCAGGAGAACGGCACACCGCGCTGCGACAGACCGCGGGCGATCACCACGTCGGTGGCCTGCTGATAGTCCATCGACCTGGCGCCCGGGTCGGCGGTCGCGATGGTGGGAACCACCATCGGCGCCCCCAACAGGGCCAAACCGATCGCGAAGGCGTAGATGCGTTTCATGTTTCTGGCCTTTCCCTGGCCTCTCCAGGCGCTCAATGGGCCTCGGCGCGGTGACCTCGCGCGTCCGCCCCCGGTTCATGGCCGGGCGATGGCCTCCACGCTGGGGCCGAACGCCGTCCATGGCACATGCGAAGTGAATCAGCGGTCGGTCGCTGTATTCACATCAGTCACACAAGCAACTTTGACAACAGAATTTGTTAGCCGCCAGGGGCGCGCGAGATTTTTTGTCGTACCGTGACCGGACGGTGACTGGCGCGCCGAATCCCGTATGCGCAGTTGTGATTTCGGTCTCAGTTGGCTACGAAATCGCGTCTCCGCCAGGCGGCGGCAGCGGTGCGTTCAGAGCAGCCAATAGCGTTCGCTGAACATGGTCAGCATCGAGCCGGCGACCGAGCTGACCATGACCAGCGCCAGCGCCAGCACCGGCCAGAAGGACATGTACCAGCCCTTCAGCAGGGAAACGACCGGTCCGATGATGGCCGCGGTCATGGCCGCACCGATGCCGCCCCACACCACCGGGTGGATGTACAGGTCCAGCCCGTACGGGACCGGCCCGCAGGTTTCGTCTTCGCAGACGTTCGCCAGGAAGCCGAAAAGCCGCGTCGGCCAGGTCGTCGCCGTCGCCAGCACCGCGAGCAGGATCAGCAGCGCGACGGTGCAGGCGATGTCCCAGGGCGCCACCCGCACCCGAATCACCCGGGGCGCCTCGTCGTCGTACTCCACCAGCGGATAGTGCGTGTCCCTGGACCAGCCGGGCCCGGCCTCGGGTACCGGTGCTGCGCTGTCGGACTGCTGCGGCGGGGCCATGATGTCCCATGCTTCCCGACGTCGGAGTTTTGCGCGAATCGGCTGCTTTACCCTCGATCACTATGCCCGCGGCCAAGGCCGGGCTGACGCCCGAGCAGATCAGCGCGATCGACGCCGCGCACCTGTGGCATCCGTACAGCACCATCGGCGCCGAATCCGTCGCCCCCGTGGTGGCGGTCGGTGCCCGCGGCGCCTGGCTCACCCTGGCCCGCGACGGCACGCCGATCGAGGCGCTCGACGCCATGAGCTCCTGGTGGACCGCGATCCACGGGCACGGCCACCCGGTGTTGGACGCGGCCCTGTCCGCGCAGCTCGGTGTGATGAACCACGTCATGTTCGGCGGGCTGACCCACGAGCCGGCGGCGCGGCTGGCCCAGCTGCTGGTGGACATCACCCCGGCGGGGCTGGAGACGGTGTTTTTCAGCGACTCCGGATCGGTGTCGGTCGAGGTGGCCGTCAAGATGGCGCTGCAGTACTGGCGCAGCCGCGACCGGCCCGGCAAGCACCGGCTGATGACCTGGCGCGGCGGCTACCACGGCGACACCTTCACGCCGATGAGCGTCTGCGACCCCGACGGCGGCATGCACTCGCTGTGGACCGACATCCTGGCCCGGCAGGTGTTCGCGCCGCAGGTGCCCCGCGAGTACGACCCCGGCTACAGCGCCGCGTTCGAGCAACAGCTGGCCCGGCACGCCGCCGAGCTGGCCGCCGTCATCGTCGAGCCCGTCGTGCAGGGCGCCGGGGGCATGCGCTTCCACGACCCGCGATACCTGCGCGACCTGCGTGACATCTGCCGGCGGCACGAGGTGCTGCTGATTTTCGACGAGATCGCCACCGGCTTCGGCCGCACAGGCGAGCTGTTCGCCGCCGACCACGCCGGCGTGAGCTCGGACATCATGTGCGTCGGCAAGGCGCTGACCGGGGGATACCTCACGCTGGCCGCCACCTTGTGCACGACCGACATCGCCCACACCATCAGCACCGGTGAGGCCGGCGCGCTGATGCACGGTCCGACGTTCATGGCCAACGCGCTGGCCTGCGCGGTGTCGGTGGCCAGCGTGGAGGTGCTGCTCGGCCAGGACTGGCGCTCGCGGGTCGCCGAGATCGGCGCCGGCCTGGCGGCGGGGCTCGAGCCGGCCCGGGCACTGCCCGGCGTGCGCGACGTGCGGGTGTGCGGCGCGATCGGTGTGATCGAATGCGAGCGCCCGGTCGACCTGGCCGTCGCCACCCCGGCGGCGCTGGATCATGGCGTCTGGCTGCGCCCGTTTCGCAACCTGATCTACGCGATGCCGCCCTACATCTGCACGCCCGCTGAGATCTCGCAGATCACCTCGGCGATGGTGCAGGTCGCCCGCCTCGTTGGCTGACTGTGACGACCCACTGCGCCCGACTTCGCCGCGCTGGCGGTCGCCACTAGGCTGATCCCCGATGAGGGCACCGATCGAGACGTCGCCGCTGGCCTGGCTGGAAGCGGTGGAACGCCAGCGCCGCGAGGCCGGGTTGCGTCGCTCACTGCGGCCGCGTCCCGCCGTCGCCACCGAGCTGGACCTGGCCTCCAACGACTACCTCGGCCTGTCGCAACACCCGGACGTGATCGACGGCGGGGTCGCCGCGCTGCGCATGTGGGGCGCCGGGGCGACCGGGTCCCGGCTGGTCACCGGCGACACCGAGTTGCACCAGCAGTTCGAGTCCGAGCTGGCCGATTACGTCGGCGCGGCCTCGGGGCTGCTGTTCTCCTCCGGCTACGCGGCCAACCTGGGGGCTGTCGTCGGCCTGTCGGGCCGGGGTTCGCTGCTGGTCTCCGACGAGTACTCGCACGCCTCGCTGGTGGACGCCTGCCGGCTGTCGCGGGCGCGGGTGGCGGTGACCCCGCATCGCGACGTCAGTGCCGTCGAGGCGGCGCTGCGGGCGCGCGACGAGGAGCGCGCGGTCGTCCTCACCGAGTCGGTGTTCAGCACCGACGGCGCGCTGGCGCCGCTGCAGGAATTGCACGAGGTGTGCCGCCGGCACCACGCCCTGCTCATCGTCGACGAGGCGCACGGTCTGGGGGTGCGCGGCGGCGGGCGCGGGCTGCTGCACGAGGCCGGGCTGACCGGCGCGCCCGACGTGGTCATGACCACCACGCTGTCCAAGGCGCTGGGCAGTCAGGGCGGTGCGGTGCTCGGGCCGGCGTCGGTGCGGGCGCATCTCATCGACGCCGCGCGCACGTTCATCTTCGACACCGGACTGGCCCCGGCGTCGGTGGGCGCCGCGCGGGCCGCGCTGACCGTGCTGCGGGCCGAACCCTGGCGGGCGGAAGCGGTGTTGCGCCACGCCGCCATCCTGGCCGAGGCCTGCGGGGTAGCCGAAACACCGCGGTCGGCGGTGGTCTCGGTGATCCTGGGCGACCCGGACGTGGCGGTGGCCGCCGCGACGGCCTGCCTGGACGCCGGCGTGCGGGTGGGCTGCTTCCGGCCCCCGACCGTGCCCGCCGGGACGTCGCGGCTGCGGCTGACCGCGCGCGCGTCGCTGGACGACGCCGAGCTGCAGGTCGCGCGCCGGGTGCTGACCGATGTGCTCGCCCGGCTTGGTTGAGGCACACCGGTGACGGTTCTCGTCGTCACCGGCACCGACACCGGGGTCGGCAAGACGGTGGTCACCGCGGCGCTGGCCTGTCACGCCCGTCAGGCCGGCATCGACGTGGCGGTGTGCAAACCCGTCCAGACCGGCACCGACGACGGCGACGACGACCTCGCCGAGGTGGCCCGGCTGTCCGGGGTGACCGAGCTGGCCGGGCTGGGCCGGTATCCGCAGCCGCTGGCGCCGGTGGCCGCCGCGCAGGCGGCCGGAATGCCGCTGCCCACCCGCGAGCAGCTGCTGGCGCTCATCGGGGAGCTGGACCGGCCGGGGCGGCTGACGCTGGTCGAGGGCGCCGGGGGACTGCTGGTCGAACTCGGCGAAAACGGTGTCACCGCACGCGATCTCGCCGCCGCGCTGGACGCCGCGGTGCTGGTCGTGGTCGCTCCGTCACTGGGCACCCTCAACCACACCGCGCTTACCCTGGAATCGCTTGCCGCGCATGATCTTTCGTGTGCGGGGCTGGTCATCGGCAGCTGGCCCCGGCGGCCGGGGGTGGTGGAGACGACGAATCGGACCGCGCTGGCCCGGCTCGCCGCGGTGCGCGCCGCGCTGCCGGACGGGGCGGCGTCGCTGGGCGCCGCCGAGTTCGCGACGCTGTGTGCCCAGGCATTCGACCGCGACTGGGTCACCTCGCTGGTCGGCTGATGGTCCACTCCATCGAGCTGGTCTTCGATCCCGACACCGAGGCGGCGATCCGGGACATCTGGAAAGCGTTGGCCGAGGCCGGAATTCCCAGTCAGGCACCGGCCAGCCGGCCCCACGTGACGCTGGCCGTCGCCGATGGCATCGCCGCCGACGTCGACGAGCTGCTGATCCCGGTGAGCGAGCTGCTGCCGCTGCGCTGCCTCGTCGGTGCGCCGGTGCTGTTCGGCCGCGCCACCCCGGTTTTCGCGCGGCTGGTGGTGCCGACCGGCGAGCTGTTGGCGCTGCACGCCCGGGTGCATCGCGTGTGCGGTCCGCATCTGACGCCGGGGCCGATGCCCAACAGCCTGCCCGGTCAGTGGACCGCGCATGTCACGATGGCGCGGCGCGTCGGCGGCGCCCAGCTCGGTCGGGCGCTGCGCATCGCGGGTCGGCCCGCCCAGATCGACGGCAGCTTCGCGGGCTTGCGCCGCTGGGACGGCAACAAGAAGGTCGAGCACCCAATCGCGGGTTAGTGGGGCGCGGCGGGTCGCCACCATCGGCGATTAGCCCCCGAAGAGCAGATACAAACCGGTGAAGGTGTAGCCGACCATCACCAGCATCATCGTCAACTGGCCGGTGAGCTGATGGCCGGCGGGCAGCAACCGCAGGGCTTTGTCGTGGGCCGCGATCACCGCGACGATGTGTCCGGTGACCACGCAGGTCACCTTGACCGCGGCCAGCACGGGCGGATGCATGGACAAGACGTAGGCGACGTGCAGATGTGCCAGGCCGAGCAGGTTCCACCCGTGGCCGAACGGGTCGGCCAGCGCGAACACCGCCTGCTGGCCGCGCTCCACCAGGTAGGACAGGTAGTGCGCGAAGATGTAGCCCACCACGATCGGGATCAGCGAATGCGCCATCTCGCCGGGCAATGCGCGGCGCTGCTCGCGGCTGACACCGCCGGTGGCGCGTGCCGCGAGTGAAAAGGTCACTGCCACAACGCCAATGAAGACCATCACGCCGACCGTGCGCAGCGCCGACGACGCCACCGTCGGCGGCGCACCGAATTCGCGGGTGAGCTGATCGGAGAACCCGCGCCACGTCGGCGACGACGAGAAACTGTCGAAGGCCGTCGACCCGAGCAGCACCGCCAGCAGCAGCACGACGCCCGGCCGCACCGGCAGCGACGGCAGATGGTCGAGCGGGTTTCCGGCCACGATCTTCCCGGTGTGCGGGTTGCGCCGAAACGGCGAGAGCCGGGAGACGGCCATGCTGTACACGCCGAACGGGTCGGCGCGGGCCAGCCAGCGCTGTCCGCACAGCCACGCGCCGACCAGCATCAGCACCGCGTAGCCGGCTATCCACGTCCTGACCCAGGGCAGCGCCGCCGGGTTCGGGCTGGCCAGCTCCATCCAGACGAAGGCGAACAGTCCCGCCGCGGCGGGCCGATAGCCCCAGCCTTCGGGGTAGGACAGCCGCGGCCGGCCGAGCCGCTCCGGGGTGACGCGCCGCAGCAGCAGATAGAGCGTGCGCATCGGCGAAATCACCCGCCACACCGGCCCGATCGCGAGGGACAGCGCCACCAGGCCCACCCAGAGCAGCACGTAGAACGCGCCGAGCAGCGCGTTCGACTCCGATTCGGGGCCCCAGATCCCGGCCGCCACCGCCCACGCCGCGACCACCAGGGCCAGCGCGGCGGCCGACCAGCGGGTCACCCGGGAGTCGACGAACGTCGTCAGCGCCGTCGGCAGGGGCCGACCGGGCTTGAGCGGATCGAATCGGGGCCGTCGCCACGCGAACGCCACCAGGGCGAACGTGAAGGTCAGTGCCCAGGCCGCCCCGACCATCGCGTAGGCGTAGGGCACCGGAAGGTCACCGGACCCACCGAGACCGTGCGCGAGCACCACCGCCGCGGCGGCGGAGCTCACGGCTGCACTTGGATGGTGGCGACGGTGCGGTCCAGATGGTGCAGCTCCACCGCGACGTTGCCGGGCACGTCGACGGCGAATCCGAACGTCTGGTTGGGCGCGGCCGCGACCTGGAACTTGTGATCGGGTGTCGAATGCACGTGCAGCTCGTCGGTGACGTCGCTGGTCACGTGCAGGGTGATCTGCTGATGCACCTTGGCCTGCAGCGTGGCGTTGGTGGGCGTGACCTGCCCGTTGGCGATGGTCACGTCGATCGTCAGCGGAGCGGCCGGGGACTTGCCGGTGGAACCGCCGCAGCCGACCAGGCCGCAGACCAGCGCCGCCACCCACGCCGCATGGAGAGTGCCGCGAAGTGTCATGGGCTCACGCCGCCCGGGGGATCGGTCGCCTGTCCTCGACGGGTTCGGGCTCGGCGATGGAGTTGTTGAGCCGGCCCGCACCCCACGTCAAACCGGCGATCACCATCAGCGTCAGGAACAGCACAACGATGCCGCCGGCGGTGAACAACCAGGTCGGCGCGCCCTGGTCGCGCTCGCGCTGCAGGATGGTGACTTCCAGGACGAACGGCCGCGTGCTCGATGCCAGCGCGGGAACCTCGGGGGCCGGAATGGCGGCGTCCGCCGGTTCCCAGATCGGCACGGCCGTCATCGTGCGGCCGTCCTGCACCCGCAGCAGGGTCTTCCAATCGCCCCACACCGGAACCGGCTGGGTGGACCGGTAGTGCCCGGGCCCGATCTTGGCGAGCCGGTCGATGACCAGGCCGCGCTCGTTATTCATTCGCCCCTGCCAGGACAGGATCGTCAACCAGTCCGGGTGATCGCTGACCATGTCGGCGGGTCGGAGTTGGACGTCGGCCGACACCATGCGCTGCCCCGGTGTACTGGGCAGATCGGTCAACGTGATGGTGGCGTTGTTCTGGCCCGGCACCAGGATGTGCAGGCCGTTGGCCACCGCGCCGCCGATCACGAGCACTGTGGCGACGATGACGGAGATGCCGACGCGGCGGGCTGGCAGGCGTTGGCCGGTAAGCACCATTCCGAACAGGGCGCCGCACACACCCATCAGCACCGCGACCGGCACCGCCATCGCCAGGGCCTCGCCCCACATGCGCATCGGCCAGGGGTAGTGGTACACCGTCGCGATCCACAGCGACTCCAGCCACAGTCCGACCGTGCCCACGCCCAGGCCCGCGACGGCGCCGAACACGATGGGGCGCTTGAAAAGCGGGGTCAAGGCGATCAGCTCGACCGCCAGCGCGGGGCCGAGGTACAACGGGAACCAGTTGATAGGGGCCCCGAGGATCGGGCCGACCAACAGAGCGACACCGCCGCGCAGGGCGATGGCGAACACGGCAGCGATGACGGCCGCCCCTCGCCCCATGGTGGTGCGGGCGGCGACCGCCGCCAAGGCCGCCGCGCCGGCGATCAGCATGGGCTGCAGCACCAGGCGGAATTGCGGGACGCCGAAGTCGAACTCGATCTGATAGACCGACAAGCCGATGAACAACCCGCCGAAGGACAGGTAGCGCAAAAAAGTGATGAAGGCGCCGTGATAGACGTCCGGGCCTTCCTCGGCCTCACCCTCGCGTTCCAGCATCAGCACCGCGAACAGCGAAAAGCAGGCGCCGCCGATCATCATCAAATGTGTTGGACCCCAAAGGGTTACATCCTGGCCGAAGATGCGGTGCCAGATGTCGTCGAGCGGGAAACCGATCATCGCGTACAGCCCGCAGCCGGCCATCAGCACGCCGCCGACCGGTGCGTGCCAGTTCTGCGTGATCCGCACCGCCGCCGGGCCGGGCTTGTCGAACGGCAGCACCACCGCCGTCATGCCGCCCAGGAAGATGCCGAACAATCCGATGATGATGAAGTAGTGCGCCGGGTTGGCCAGCGGGCCCGGGTCGCGGCCGTTGCCGATGTGCCAACTGACGTCCCAGATGAACCCGAACAGCGCGCAGATGATCGATGTGGTGAAGACCAGAACCGGCAAGGCGACCCAACCGGGCCGGTGGAATTTCTCGCCCATCTTGTCGGCGGCGCGGGTCAGCCACCGGATGCGATGGGTGCGGTGGGCGTAACCCACCCACAGCAACAGCAGGGTGATCACCACCGCGGCGATCGAGAGCCCGATCACCTGATTCAGTCCCGCACCGCGTGCCGGTGCCTCGGCAACAATCGTCAGTTCATTCGACCGCATCGTCGTGCCTCCCAACCGCGCCGGGCTGCCCCGGAGGATCCGAGTGAAGTCAACCGCTTATTACTGTCAAGTAGGTTCGCGATTGTTTGTTTAATGCCCCGATCGGGGGCTCGTCAATCACGCTGTTTGTCGGGCGTGTCGGACCGGGAAGCGTCGGTGCGCGAACCCGCGGCGCCGCGGCCTTCGCGGCGGTCGCGCAGCGCGATGTACAAGACCACTCCGACGACGATCACCGCAGGCAGGAACGCCGGCGCCGCCAGCAGGAGGTAGTGGTGCGCCAGGAATTCGACGTGCGGAGTCACTGTGGTCGTATACCCATAGATAGGCCGTGTCCTTCGGCCGTTACCCTACTTTGAACACCTTTTCATTCGGGCTGCCATCACCACGTGGCAGATGTGTCCCCGCGCGCGGGCACAAGAAAGAGGCAGGGGAGCACCTGGTGACTCAAGCGGCAACTCGACCGACGGCCGATACCGGCAACGACGAGGACATCTTGGCGGTGGCCCGGCAGCAGGTGCTGGAGGGCGGCCAGGGATTGAGCCGGGACCAGGTGCTGCGGGTGCTGCAACTGCCCGACGACCGGCTCGACGAGCTGCTGGCGCTGGCCCACGAGGTGCGGATGCGCTGGTGCGGTCCCGAGGTCGAGGTCGAGGGCATCATCAGCCTGAAGACCGGCGGCTGCCCGGAGGACTGCCACTTCTGCTCGCAGTCGGGCCTGTTCGCGTCGCCGGTACGCAGCGCCCGGCTGGACATTCCCAGCCTGGTCGAGGCGGCCAAACAGACCGCCAAGTCCGGCGCCACCGAATTCTGCATCGTGGCCGCGGTGCGCGGCCCCGACGAGCGGCTGCTGGCCCAGGTCGCGGCCGGCATCGAAGCGATCCGCAACGAGGTCGAGATCAACATCGCCTGCTCGCTGGGGATGCTGACGGCCGAGCAGGTCGAGCAGCTTTCCGAGATGGGTGTGCACCGCTATAACCACAACCTCGAGACCGCGCGCTCGTTCTTCACCAACGTCGTCACCACCCACAGCTGGGAGGAGCGTTGGGAGACGTTGTCGATGGTCCGCGACGCCGGCATGGAGGTCTGCTGCGGCGGCATCCTCGGCATGGGCGAGACGCTCGAGCAGCGCGCGGAATTCGCCGCCGAGCTGGCCGAACTCGGTCCCGACGAGGTGCCGCTGAACTTCCTGAACCCGCGGCCCGGCACCCCGTTCGGCGACCTCGAGGTGATGCCGGCGACCGAGGCGCTGAAGTCGGTGGCCGCCTTCCGTCTGGCGCTGCCGCGCACCATGCTGCGGTTCGCCGGCGGCCGCGAGATCACCCTGGGCGATCTGGGTGCCAAGAAGGGCATTTTGGGCGGCATCAACGCCGTGATCGTCGGTAACTACCTGACCACCCTGGGTCGTCCGGCCGAATCCGACCTGGAGTTGCTCGACGACCTGCAGATGCCCCTCAAGGGGCTCAACGCCAGCTTGTAGACCGGCTAACCGCGGCTAGGGTTGGAGACTGGTGGTTGGCGATCTGGGCGCTGTGGTCAGCGCCGGCGTCTACAACGTCTACACCGGGGAACTAGGGGGCACCGCAGTGCC
The DNA here is from genome assembly GCF_001667865.1 of Mycobacterium mantenii. Lineage (GTDB taxonomy): Bacteria > Actinomycetota > Actinomycetes > Mycobacteriales > Mycobacteriaceae > Mycobacterium > Mycobacterium mantenii_A. The sequence goes on from NZ_LZJP01000092.1 coordinate 38,039, forward strand.
GACAGCCGCTCAGTTGGGTCTTGAGCCTCCCCGGTTCTGCGCGGCGTGCGGCCGCCGGATGGTGGTGCAGGTCCGCCCCGACGGCTGGCGAGCGCGCTGCTCGAGGCACGGCGAGGCCGATTCCGCGGATCTGGAGACGCAGCGTTGACCGAGCAACCCGAGACCGCCGCCGCGGATGCCGCCGCGCCGGACGCCGCCTTGCGCCGGACGCGGACCCGCGCGCTCCTGATCGTGGCCCTGGGATCGGCGGCGACCGGCCTGGCGATCGGCGGGCTGTGGGCGTGGATCGCACCGCCGATTCGCGCCGTGGTGGCGCTCACCCGCTCGGGCGAGCGGGTTCATGACTATCTGGGCAACGAATCCGAGCACTTCTTCGTCGCACCGGCGCTGATGCTGGGGCTGCTGACCGTGCTGGCGATCGTGGCGTCGGTGGGGGCGTGGCAGTGGCGCGAGCACCGCGGGCCGGGAATGGTGATCGCCCTGTCGAGCGGCATGGTGGCGGCCGCCGCCGCGGCCGCCGCGGTGGGCGCCGGGCTGGTCCGGCTGAGCTACGGCGCCCTGGACTTCGACGCGGTACCCCTGACGAAAAGCCCGTCGGTCGCGTACGTCACGCAGGCGCCGCCGGTGTTCTTCTCGCACGGTCCGCTGCAGATCGCGGTGGGCCTGCTGTGGCCGGCCGGTATCGCGGCTCTGGTCTATGCCGTGCGTGCGGCCGCGGACGCCCGTGACGACCTGGGTGCGCTTCCGCGCGAGCCTAGGCCTTCCGATGCGCTGCCGGTGCAGGGCGGCGGCGCCGCGGAAGCGCCCGTGTCATAGCGGGCGGCGGCCGATCTTGCGGCCCGTGACGACCTTGGCCGCGATCTTCAGCAGGCGGGCCATGCCGACGTAGGTCATCGGGTTGAACATCGTCGGCCAGGTGGTTCGCACCAGGTGCTCGGTCAGCGGGCGGCCCTCGAAGCGATCCGTCAGCCAGCGCAGCGTCATCGGCGCCGACAGCGGATGCAGCATCATGTGCTCGTTGAAGGCGTCGCGATGGTAGGTGACCCGCGCGCCGCCGGACGAATACGCGTGGGCGAGCGCGTCGATGTCGTGGACGTCGATCAGGTAGTCGTGCACGGCCTGGACAATCAGCACCGGTGGCGTCGGGACGGCCGCACCCAGCTTGATGTGGTCGAAGACGTAGGTGATCTCCGGGGTGGACAGGATCTGCTCGAGCGGCTGGTCGAGGAAGTCGCCCATGTTCTTGCCGGCCATCCGCACGACGGCCTCAACCGTCGTCATCTTCTCGAGCGAGTCGAGCAGGGCCCGCCCCTCCTCGTTGGAGTGCTCCCTGATCAGCCGGTCCAGGTCGGGATAGATGTGCGCGAGCGCGGCCACCACCAGCGCCGGAAGCCCCGACAGGAAGCCGCCGTTGAGCCGGCGGAAGGTGTTGCCCAGGTCCCCGACGGGTGAGCCCAGCACCGCGCCGACGATGTCGAGTTCGGGCGCGTACTCGGCGCACATTTCGGCGGCCCACGCGCTGGCCAGCCCGCCGCCCGAGTACCCCCACAGCCCGACGGGGCCGGGGGCCGAAATGCCGAGGCGCTCCGAATTCCGAGCGGCCCGGATGCCGTCCAGGACGCGGTAGCCGGGCTCGTACGGGGCGCCCCACAGGCCGCGCAGACCCTCGTGGTCGGGCACCGAGACGGCCCACCCCTCGGCGACGGCCGCGGCGATCAGGAAGAACTCGAACTGGCCGATGGCGCCCAGCGCCTTCGCCCTGCGCCGCAGCGCGTAGGACGGGAAACAGCGCGACGAGACGGCGTCGATCGCGCACTGGTACGACAGCAGCGGGCACGGCCGGCCCGAAGCGATTTCGGCGGGGACGATCACGGTCGTGGCGGTGGCCTCCGGCTCGCCGTTCATGTCCATGGTCCGGTACAGCAGCTGGACGGCCTTGACGGGCTGGGGGATGAGGCCGAGGAACGCCAGCTCGACGTCGCGCGAGCGCAGCACCGTCCCGGGCTCGGCGTGCTGGAAGCCCAGCGGCGGCTGGTAGAACGGGTCGTCCGAGGGCAGCAGCGGACGCACCTTGCGCTGCAGTTCCTCGTGCGGCGGGCGGGCGATCCATTCCGCGCCCTGCGTGCCTGCCAGGTTGCCGAGCTCAGCCATTGAGGCTCCCTTCGTGGCCACCCGGCATTCTCGCGCACGAACGGCAGGTAACCAAAACGTAATCGCCGCACTGTGAGCGATTTCTTGTCACACCAGGAGGGTCAGATGCGCCACTAAAAACGAGTCGTCCTAGGCGTCTACCCGAAGACGCAGTTCGCCAAGCCTAGCCTGCCGGTCCCGGCGGCTTGAGCGCGGCGAATTCGTCGGTGACGCGCAGCGCCGCGTCGGTGAACCGATACAGCGCGGCGGGACGTCCGCCGCTGCGGCCGGATTGCGCGATGGTGCCGGTCGCCGTGATGACACCGCGCCGCGCCAGCACTCGTTGCAGGTTCGTCGCGTCGACCTGATACCCCAGCGCGGCGCCGTAGATGTCGCGCAGCGTGGAGAGCGCGAATTCCCTTGGCGCCAAAGCGAAGCCGATATTGGTGTAGGACAGTTTGGCGATCAGCCTGGTGCGGGCGTTCTCGACCATCTGACCGTGGTCGAAGGCCATCGGGGGCAGGGAGTTCACCGGATGCCAGCGGGTGTCCGGCGGCAGCTCGGGGCTGGCGGGGGAGGGCACCAGGCCCAGGAAGGTGGACGCGATCATGCGGGTGTCGGGCACCCGCTGCGGGTCGGAGAACACCGCGAGCTGTTCCAGGTGAGCCAGCTCTTTGAGATCGACCTTCTCGGCGAGCTGGCGCCGTACCGAGGTGATCATGTCCTCGTCGTTGCGCAGCTGCCCGCCGGGCAGTGACCACGTGCCCTGTTGCGGATTTTTGGCGCGTTGCCATAACAGCACGTTCAGCTGCGGTTTCGCCGTGTGGTGTCCCTTCGTAACCTGGCCGGCCACGTCGCGAACCTGGAACACGACCGCGAGCACTTCGTGGGCGGTGCTACCATGGGCCATGTTTTCGATTATAAGTCGAAAACCTCCTGGGCTGAAAGGAGCCGCCATGACGGTTATCAATCGCATGGACACGCTCGCCGAAAGCATGGTCGCCGACATCACCAATTCACCCACCGGCTACGCCGGTGTGGCCGGTGATGAGCAATGGGCCGCCGAGGTTCGCCGCCTGGCGAAGCTGCGCGGCGCCACCGTGCTGGCGCACAACTATCAGCTGCCCGAGATCCAGGACGTCGCCGACCACGTGGGCGACTCCCTGGCGCTGTCGCGGATCGCGGCCGAGGCGCCCGAGGACACCATCGTGTTCTGCGGGGTGCACTTCATGGCCGAGACCGCCAAGATCCTGAGCCCCGACAAGACCGTGCTCATCCCGGACCAGCGTGCCGGATGCTCGCTGGCCGATTCCATCACCGCCGACGACCTACGCGCCTGGAAGGACGAACACCCCGGCGCGGTCGTCGTCTCCTACGTCAACACCACCGCCGCGGTGAAGGCGCTCACCGACATCTGCTGCACCTCGTCCAACGCCGTCGAGGTGGTCGAGTCCATCGACCCGGACCGCGAGGTGTTGTTCTGCCCGGATCAGTTCCTCGGCGCCCACGTCCGCCGGATGACGGGCCGCGAGAACCTGCACGTGTGGGCCGGCGAATGCCATGTACACGCCGGGATCAACGGCGACGAGCTCAACGACCAGGCCCGCGCGAATCCGGACGCCGAGCTCTTCGTGCACCCCGAATGCGGTTGCGCCACTTCGGCCCTGTATCTCGCGGGCGAGGGGGCCTTCCCGCCGGACCGGGTGAAGATCCTGTCCACCGGCGGCATGCTGGACGCCGCCGCCCAGACCAACGCACGCAAGGTCCTGGTGGCCACCGAGGTCGGCATGTTGTATCAATTGCGCCGGGCCGCACCGCAAGTCGACTTCCGCGCGGTCAACGACCGCGCGTCCTGCAAGTTCATGAAGATGATCACCCCGGCGGCCCTGCTGCGCTGCCTGGTCGACGGGGCCGACGAGGTCCACGTCGACCCCGACGTCGCCGCCGCCGGCCGGCGCAGCGTTCAGCGAATGATCGCGATCGGGCAGCCGGGCGGTGGCGAATGATCGCCCGTCCCCAGTGGACGCACAGCGCCGACGTCGTCGTCATCGGCACCGGTGTTGCGGGATTGGCCGCCGCGCTGGCCGCCCATCGCGCCGGCCGCGGCGTCGTCGTGCTGAGCAAGGCCGATCAGGCTGGCGGGGCGACCGCGACGCACTACGCGCAGGGCGGCATCGCGGTGGTGCTGCCGGACAACGACGACTCGGTGGAGGCCCATGTCGCCGACACCGTGGTCGCGGGCGCGGGTCTGTGCGATCCCCAGGCGGTCTACTCCATCGTCGCCGACGGCTACGCGGCCGTCGCCGAATTGGTCGGTGAGGGAGCGCGATTCGACGAAGCCGCCCCGGGCAGGTGGGCGCTGACGCGCGAAGGCGGACACTCGCGGCGCCGCATCGTGCATGCCGGTGGCGACGCCACCGGTGCGGAGGTGCAGCGGGCCCTCGACCACGCGGCGCGCAGGCTGGACATCCGCACCGGCCATGTGGCGCTGCGGATCCTGCACGACGGCGCGGCCGTGACCGGCGTCCTGGTGGGCACCCCGGATGGATACGGAATCATCAGCGCGCCGTCGGTAATCCTGGCCTCCGGCGGCCTCGGGCACCTGTACGGCGCGACCACCAACCCCGAGGGCTCCACCGGCGACGGCATCGCGTTGGGCCTGTGGGCCGGTGTCGCGGTCAGCGATCTCGAGTTCATTCAGTTCCATCCCACCATGCTCTTCGCCCCCGATGCCGTCGGTGGGCGGCGCCCGCTGGTCACCGAGGCCATCCGCGGTGAGGGCGCGAAACTGATTGACCGGCAAGGTGATTCGGTGACCGCCGGTGTGCACCCGATGGGGGATCTTGCGCCGCGTGACGTCGTCGCCGCCGCCATCGACGCCCGGCTGAAGGCCACCGGCGACGCCTGCGTCTTCCTCGACGCGCGCCACATCGGCGACTTCGCCCGCCGGTTCCCGACCGTGACGGCCGCCTGCCGGGCCGCGGGCGTCGATCCCGTCCGGCAACCCATTCCCGTTGTCCCCGGGGCGCACTACAGCTGCGGTGGCATCGTCACCGATGCGTACGGCCAAACCGAGCTTCCCGGGCTGTTCGCCGCGGGCGAGGTGGCGCGCACCGGACTGCATGGCGCCAACCGGCTGGCCTCCAACAGCCTGCTGGAAGGCCTGGTGGTCGGCGGGCGGGCCGGCAAACTGGCGGCCGCGCATGCGGGGGCGACCGGGCGTGTTCACGCGGTCGCGCCCGAACCTGTCATCCACGCCGCGCCGGAGCGCGCTGAACTGCAGCGAGCGATGAGCCGGGACGCTTCGGTGGTGCGCGACGCCGCCGGACTGAACCGGCTGTCCACCATGCTGTCGCAGGCGAAGACCCGCGCGTTGTCCGGTCGCCGCGACTTCGAGGACGTCGCGCTGGCCGTCGCCGCCCGCGCGGTCACGGCCGCCGCCCTGGCCCGCGACGAGAGCCGGGGCTGCCACCATCGCGAGGAATATCCGCAGACCGCGTCCGAGCTGGGGCGCAGCAACGTGCTGCGCCTGGTCGGCGACGACCAGAATGCGGTGCTGGTGGAGGGTCTGGCGGCGGTCGTATGACCACGATGTCCGACTGTGAGCTGACCGCCGCGCGGGAAACCATTCGGCGCGGCCTGGTCGAGGACCTGCGCTACGGGCCCGACATCACCACCCTGGCGACGGTGCCCGCCGAGGCGGTGGCGACCGCCGCGCTGGTGCCCCGCCAGCCCGGCGTGATCGCCGGCATCGACATCGCGTTGCTGGTGCTCGACGAGGTGGTGGGCGCCGGCGGCTACGAGGTGGTCGACCGCGTCGAGGACGGGGCCCACGTGGAGCCGGGCGAGTCGGTGCTGACCCTGCGGGCCGAGACGCGCGGCCTGCTGACCGCCGAGCGGACCATGCTGAACCTGATCTGCCATCTGTCGGGGATCGCTACCGCGACCGCGCACTGGGTGGCCGCCGTGCACGGCACCAAGGCCCAGGTGCGCGACACCCGCAAAACCCTGCCCGGCCTGCGGGTGTTGCAGAAATACGCGGTGCGGGTCGGTGGCGGCGTCAACCACCGCCTCGGGCTCGGCGACGCGGCCCTGATCAAGGACAACCACGTGGTGGCCGCGGGATCGGTGCTCGACGCGCTGCGGGCCGTGCGCGACGCGGCGCCGGAGCTGCCGTGCGAGGTGGAAGTGGATTCACTCGAGCAGCTGGATGAGGTGCTGCCCGAGAAGCCCGAACTGATCCTGCTGGACAACTTCCCGGTGTGGCAGACGCAGATGGCCGTGCAGCGCCGCGATGCGCGCGCACCCGGCGTGCTGCTGGAGTCCTCGGGCGGCCTCAGCCTGGAGAACGCGGCCGCCTACGCCGGGACCGGGGTGGACTACCTGGCCGTCGGCGCCCTGACCCATTCGGTTCGGGTGCTCGACGTCGGCCTCGATATGTAGCCCTTCGTTTTAGCCGCGAGACTGTAACTACCGACGCCACCACTCGGGCGATGCGTCGCCAGTTGCAGTCTCGCGAACGAGCGTGACGAGTCAGGCGATGTCGCCGACGAATACACCGATCCGGCGCAGCTGCATGCGTGCCATCCGCGGCAGGCGTTCGGCCTCGGGGCCCTCGGTGCCGGCGGGCAGTATTCGCGGGTTGGTGATATGCACCACGCGGTTGCGGCTGAACTGCACGTCGGCTTCGCCGGCGGCCAGGACGTTCTTGACCCAGTTCGTCTTGCCGTGGCCCAGGGCGATCGCCAGCACCTGTCCCTTGCGATAGGGGGTGATGATGGTCTCGTACGACGTGCCGGAGGTGCGGCCCCGGTGCTTGATGGTCGCGGTGCCGGGCAGAAAACGCGCGATCGGCTTGATAGCCGAATTCAGGTACTTAACCTGAAGGTTCTCGAACCAGACCGGAAAGACCATCGGGACGCCCGGCGCGTTGTTGGGATGATCCTGTTTGGACATGACCGCACTGTACCGGCCGGATATTGACTTGAGTTCCTCTGGGACAATGGACACCGTGAGCGCCACCCAACCGTCGCCGATGGCCCATATCGACCTGCGGGGCACCGAGCTGACGGCTGCCCGATTGCGGGCCGCGTTGCCCCGCGGCGGCGCCGACGTGGAGACGGTGCTGCCCAAGGTGCGGCCGATCGTGCAGGCCGTCGCCGAGCGCGGCGCCGAAGCGGCGCTGGAGTTCGGCGCCACCTTCGACGGGGTCCGGCCCCCGGCCGTCCGGGTGCCCGAGGCCGCGCTGGAGAAGGCCCTGGCGGAACTGGACGCGGGCGTGGCCGACGCGCTGCGGGTGATGATCGAACGCACCCGCGCCGTGCACGCCGACCAGCGTCGCACCGACGTCACCACCACCCTGGGCCCGGGCGCGACGGTCACCGAGCGATGGGTCCCGGTCGAGCGGGTGGGTCTCTACGTGCCCGGCGGCAACGCCGTCTACCCGTCCAGCGTGGTGATGAACGTGGTGCCGGCCCAGGCCGCCGGCGTCGCCTCGCTGGTGGTGGCCAGCCCACCGCAGGTCCGAGGGCGGGGCCAGTTCGAAGGCCTGCCGCACCCGACGATCCTGGCCGCCGCCCGGCTGCTGGGGGTCGACGAGGTATGGGCCGTGGGCGGCGCGCAGGCGGTGGCGCTGCTGGCCTACGGCGGCACCGACCTCGACGGCGCCGACCTGGCGCCCGTCGACATGATCACCGGGCCCGGCAACATCTACGTCACCGCCGCCAAGCGGCTGTGCCGGTCGCGGGTCGGGATCGACGCCGAAGCCGGGCCGACGGAGATCGCCATCCTGGCCGACCACACCGCCGACCCGGCGCACGTGGCCGCCGACCTGATCAGCCAGGCCGAGCACGACGAGATGGCGGGCAGCGTGCTGGTCACCCCCAGCGCGGACCTGGCCGCCGCCACCGACGCAGAGCTGGCCGCCCAGCTGCAGACGACGGTGCACCGCGAGCGGGTGACGGCCGCGCTCGGTGGACGGCAGTCGGCGATCATCCTGGTCGACGACCTGGACGCCGGCGTGCAGGTCGTCAACGCCTACGCGGCCGAGCATCTGGAGATCCAGACCGTCGATGCGGCCGCCATCGCGGGCCGAATCCGTTCGGCCGGAGCCATTTTCGTCGGCCCGTATGCACCGGTCAGCCTCGGCGACTACTGCGCCGGATCAAACCACGTGCTGCCGACCGCGGGCAGCGCCCGGCATTCCAGCGGCCTGTCCGTGCAGACCTTCCTGCGCGGCATCCACGTCGTCGACTACACCGAGGCGGCCCTCAAAGACGTGTCCGGACACGTGATCGCGCTGGCCGAGGCCGAAGATCTGCCGTCACACGGCGAAGCGGTGCGGCGGAGGTTCGAGCGATGACGACCGAGAGGCCCACGCCCCAGCCGACACTTGATGACCTGCCGCTGCGCGACGACCTGCGCGGCAAATCGCCCTACGGCGCACCGCAATTGGACGTCCCGGTCCGGCTGAACACCAACGAGAACCCGCACCCGCCCAGCCAGGCGCTAATGGACGACGTGGTGCGCTCGGTGAGCGAGGCGGCCGCGGACCTGCACCGCTACCCCGACCGCGACGCGGTCGCCCTGCGCGCCGACCTGGCCGCCTACCTGAGCGCCCAGACCGGCGTCCCGCTCGGAGTCGAAAACCTCTGGGCGGCAAACGGTTCCAACGAGATCCTGCAGCAGTTGCTGCAGGCGTTCGGCGGGCCGGGACGCACCGCGATCGGGTTCGTCCCGTCCTACTCGATGCACCCGATCATCTCCGACGCCACCCGCACCGAATGGCTGCACGCCGCCCGGGCCGACGACTTCAGCCTGGACGTCGATACCGCGGTGGCCGCCATCACCGACCGCAACCCCGACGTCGTGTTCATCGCCAGCCCCAACAACCCGTCCGGGCAGAGTGTTTCGCTGCCAGACCTGCGGCGGCTGCTCGACGTGGTGCCCGGCATCCTGATCGTCGATGAGGCTTACGGCGAATTCTCCTCGCAGCCCAGCGCGGTCGAGCTGGTGGGGGAGTATCCGACCAAGCTCATCGTCTCGCGCACCATGAGCAAGGCGTTCGCCTTCGCCGGGGGGCGGCTGGGCTACCTGATCGCCACCCCGGCGCTGATCGACGCGATGCTGCTGGTGCGGTTGCCGTATCACCTGTCGTCGCTCACCCAGGCCGCCGCACGCGCCGCGCTGCGGCACGCCGATGACACGCTGGGCAGCGTGGCGACACTGATCGCCGAACGCGAGCGGGTCTCAGCGGCCTTGGCCGGCATGGGTTTTCGGGTGATTCCCAGCGACGCGAACTTCGTGCTGTTCGGCGAATTCGCCGACGCGCCGGCCGCCTGGCAACGCTATCTGGACGCCGGGGTGTTGATCCGCGACGTCGGCATCCCCGGCTACCTGCGCGCCACGACCGGACTGGCCGAGGAGAACGACGCCTTCCTGCGCGCCAGCGCCCAGGTCGCCGCCACCGAACTGGCCTCCGTTTCCCCCAGCCCCGTAGGAGCACCGTGACAGCGACCGCTACCCGCCGTGCGCGCATCGAGCGCCGCACCAAGGAATCCGACATCGTCGTCGAACTCGACCTCGACGGCACCGGCCAGGTCGACATCGACACCGGTGTGCCGTTCTACGACCACATGCTCACCGCCCTGGGCAGTCACGCCAGTTTCGACCTGACCGTGCGCACCAAGGGCGACGTCGAAATCGAGGGCCACCACACCATCGAGGACACCGCCATCGCTCTGGGGCAGGCGCTCGGCCAGGCCCTGGGCGACAAACGCGGCATCCGCCGGTTCGGCGACGCCTTCATCCCGATGGACGAAACCCTGGCCCACGCCGCGGTCGACGTGTCCGGCCGTCCCTACTGTGTGCACAGCGGGGAGCCGGATCATTTGCAGCACACCACCATTGCCGGCAATTCGGTGCCGTATCACACCGTCATCAACCGGCACGTGTTCGAATCGCTGGCCATGAACGCGCGCATCGCCCTGCACGTGCGGGTCCTGTACGGACGCGACCCGCACCACATCACCGAAGCGCAGTACAAGGCGGTTGCCCGCGCGCTGCGTCAGGCGGTCGAGTCCGACCCTCGGGTCTCGGATGTGCCCTCCACCAAAGGGGTTCTGTGACGGCATCAAAAAAAGTAGTTGTCCTTGATTACGGCTCGGGCAACCTGCGGTCGGCGCAGCGTGCGCTCGAGCGGGTCGGTGCGTCGGTCGAGGTGACGGGCGACGCGGGCGCCGCGGCGGCCGCCGACGGACTGGTGGTGCCAGGCGTCGGTGCCTACGAGGCCTGCATGACGGGGCTGCGCAACATCGGCGGGGACCGCATCATCGCCGAACGGGTCGCCGCCGGGCGCCCGGTGCTGGGCGTCTGCGTCGGGATGCAGATCCTGTTCGCCCGCGGCGTCGAATTCAGTGTGGAAACCGAGGGATGCGGTCAGTGGCCGGGGTACGTGACGCGACTGCAGGCGCCGGTCATTCCGCACATGGGCTGGAACGTCGTCGAATCCGGGCCTGGCACCGTGCTGTTCAAGGGACTCGACGCCGACACCCGGTTCTACTTCGTGCACTCCTACGCCGCCCAGCAGTGGGAGGGTTCGCCCGACGCGGTGCTGACATGGGCCGCCCATGAGGGCCCGTTTCTGGCGGCGGTTGAGGACGGGCCGCTGTCGGCCACCCAATTCCACCCGGAAAAGAGCGGGGATGCCGGCGCGGCCGTGTTGAGCAATTGGGTCCAGGCCCTGGGATGACCTTCGCGAAACTGTATTCCATTACGCAAACTTCGAGAGGATGCGTCGCCAGTTGCAGTCTCGACGCAAAGGAGAAAACGTGTTGATTTTGTTGCCCGCGGTCGACGTGGTCGACGGCCGTGCCGTGCGCCTGGTGCAGGGCAAGGCGGGCAGTGAAACCGAATACGGGTCGGCCCTGGACGCCGCGCTGACCTGGCAGCGCGACGGCGCCGAATGGATCCATCTGGTCGACCTGGACGCGGCGTTCGGGCGCGGCTCCAACCGCGAACTGCTGGCCGAGGTGGTCGGCAAGCTCGACGTGCAGGTGGAGCTGTCCGGCGGGATCCGCGACGACGATTCGCTGGCCGCCGCCCTGGCCACCGGCTGCGCCCGGGTGAACCTGGGCACGGCGGCCCTGGAGAACCCGCAGTGGTGCGCCCGCGCGATCAGCGAGCACGGCGACAAGGTCGCCGTGGGTCTGGACGTGCAGATCGTCGACGGTGCGCATCGGCTGCGCGGTCGGGGCTGGGAAACCGACGGCGGCGACCTGTGGGAGGTACTGGAACGCCTTGATGGGCAAGGGTGTTCGCGGTTCGTGGTGACCGACGTGACCAAGGACGGCACGCTGGGCGGTCCCAACCTGGACCTGCTGGCATCGGTCGCCGACCGCACCGACGCCCCGGTGATCGCCTCCGGCGGCGTGTCCAGCCTCGACGACCTGCGCGCCATCGCCACCCTCACCGACCGCGGGGTCGAGGGCGCCATCGTGGGCAAGGCCCTCTACGCGGGGCGATTTACCTTGCCGCAGGCGCTGGCCGCGGTGGCGGAGTAGCACCGCATGGACGTGCACACGCTGGTGGCGCAGGCGTCGGCGATCCTCGACGACGCGGCCGAACCCTTTCTTGCCGGTCACCGCGCCGATTCCGCGGTCCGCAAGAAGGGCAACGACTTTGCCACCGACGTGGACCTCGCGATCGAGCGGCAGGTGGTCGCCGCGCTCGTCGAGGCGACCGGGATCGGGGTGCACGGCGAGGAATTCGGCGGTTCGGCGGTCGACTCGCCCTGGGTGTGGGTGCTCGACCCGGTCGACGGCACGTTCAACTACGCGGCCGGCTCGCCGATGGCCGGCATCCTGCTGGGTCTGTTGCACCATGGTGACCCGGTGGCCGGACTGACCTGGCTGCCGTTCATCGACCAGCGCTACACGGCGGTGGCGGGTGGGCCGTTGCGCAAGAACGGGGTGCCGCAGCCGCCGCTGAGCTCGATCGACCTGGCCGACGCCCTGGTCGGCGCCGGATCGTTCAGCGCGGACGCGCGGGGCCGGTTCCCGGGACGCTACCGGATGGCGGTGCTGGAGAACCTCAGCCGGGTCTCGTCGCGTTTGCGCATCCACGGCTCCACCGGGCTTGACCTCGCCTTCGTCGCCGACGGAATACTCGGTGCGGCAATAAGTTTCGGCGGTCACGTGTGGGACCATGCCGCCGGCGTCGCGCTGGTCCAGGCCGCCGGCGGGCTGGTGACCGACCTGGCCGGTGAGCCGTGGACTCCGGCGTCGGATTCCGCGCTGGCGGCCGGTCCCGCCGCACACGCCGAGATCCTCGAAATCCTGCGCAGCACGGGCCGACCGGAGGACTACTGATGGCCCCGAATCCCAGCGGCCTTGCGGTGCGCGTGATCCCGTGCCTGGACGTCGACAACGGCCGGGTGGTCAAGGGAGTCAATTTCGAAAACCTCCGCGATGCAGGCGATCCCGTGGAACTTGCGGCCGCGTATGACGCCGAGGGCGCGGACGAGCTCACCTTTCTCGACGTGACGGCGTCGTCGTCGGGTCGGACCACCATGCTCGATGTGGTGCGCCGCACGGCGGAGCAGGTCTTCATCCCGCTGACCGTCGGCGGCGGGGTGCGCACCGTGGCCGACGTCGACGTATTGCTGCGGGCGGGCGCCGACAAGGTCTCCATCAACACCGCCGCGATCGCCCGGCCCGAGCTGCTGGCCGAGATGGCGCGGCAGTTCGGTTCCCAGTGCATCGTGCTGTCGGTCGATGCCCGCACGGTGCCCCCCGGCGCGGTGCCCACACCGTCGGGTTGGGAGGTCACCACCCATGGCGGGCGCCGCGGCACCGGGCTTGACGCGGTCGAATGGGCTTCGCGCGGAGCCGATTTGGGGGTGGGGGAGATCCTGCTGAACTCGATGGATGCCGACGGCACCAAGGCCGGATTCGACTTGGAGATGCTGCAGGCGGTGCGCTCGGCGGTCACGGTGCCGGTCATCGCCAGCGGCGGAGCCGGTGCGGCCGAACACTTCGCGCCCGCGATCGCGGCGGGCGCCGATGCCGTGCTGGCGGCCAGCGTGTTCCACTTCCGGGAGTTGACCATCGGGCAGGTGAAGGCCGCCATGGCAGCGGAAGGGATCACCGTGCGATGACGCTCGACCCCGAGATCGGCGCGCGGCTGAAGCGCAACGGCGACGGCCTGTTCGCCGCCGTCGTCCAGGAGCGCGGCAGTGGTGATGTGCTGATGGTCGCCTGGATGGATGACGCGGCGCTGGCCCGAACGCTGGAAACCCGTGAGGCGACCTACTTTTCGCGGTCACGCGGCCAGCAGTGGATCAAGGGGGCGACGTCGGGTCACACCCAGTACGTCCACTCGGTGCGACTGGACTGCGACGGCGATACCGTGCTGCTGACTGTCGACCAGGTCGGTGGGGCCTGCCACACCGGCGACCACAGCTGCTTCGACGCGGACGTGCTGCTGCCACCGGAGCGCTGACCCGCCGGTCGGTCCGCGGTCACGTTCCGCACGCGAACGCGCACGACTTCGACAAGAATGGCGGGCAATGTCGAAATGGTCGTCCTGGAACGTCGTTGTGCCGGTGCTCTCCGTTGTCGTGCTGGTATTGATCTGGGGCGAGACGCTCGGTCCCGTGCTGGTGGGGCTGACGGCGCTGTTTCTCATCGGTGCGGTGGTCGCCGCGGTGCACCACGCGGAGGTGGTCGCGGCCCGGGTCGGCGAGCCGTTCGGGTCGCTGGTGCTCGCGGCCGCGGTGACCGTCATCGAAGTGGCCCTGATCGTCGAGCTGATGGCATCCGGGGGCAACGAGACGGCGACCCTGGCCAGGGACACGGCGTTCGCCGCGCTGATGATCACCACCAACGGAATCGCCGGCTTGTCGCTGCTGCTCGGTTCCCGGCGCTACGGCGTGACGATATTCAACGCCGAAGGCAGCGGCGCCGCGCTGGCCACGGTGACCACCCTGGCGACGCTGAGCCTGGTGCTGCCCGCGTTCACCACCACGACGGTCGGCAAGGAGTTCTCACCCGGGCAGCTCACCTTCGCCGCGGTCGCCTCGCTGCTGCTCTACCTGGTGTTCGTGTTCACCCAGACGGTGCGGCACCGCGACTTCTTCCTGCCGGTCGCGCAGAAGGGCCAGAAGAGCCTCTTCGCGGACGAAAGCCATGCCGAACCGCCGACCACCCGCGCGGCGCTGACCAGCCTGGGGCTGATGCTCGGCGCCCTGGTGGCGGTGGTAGGCCTGGCCGAGGAGGAGTCACCGGCCGTCGAGAAGGCGGTGACCGCGGTCGGCTTCCCGCAGTCGTTCGTGGGCGTGATCATCGCGGCGCTGGTGCTGCTGCCCGAGACGATCGCGGCGGTCCGGGCGGCGCGGCAGGGCCGCATCCAGATCAGCCTGAACCTGGCGTACGGCTCGGCGATGGCCAGCATCGGGCTCACCATCCCGGCGATCGCGCTGGCGTCGATCTGGCTCAAAGGGCCGCTGGTGCTCGGCCTCGGCGCCATCCAGCTGGTGTTGCTCGCCCTGACCGTCGTGGTCAGTGTGCTGACGGTGGTTCCCGGCCGGGCCACCCGCCTGCAGGGCGAGGTGCACCTGGTGATGCTGGCCGCCTACGTGTTCCTCGCGATCAGCCCCTGACGGTCACGCCCGGGCGCGCAGCGTCGCCAGCGCCTTGTCGGCGTGGCTGTCCATGTTGAACTCGCTGGAGATCACCTCGAGCACCGTGCGGTCGGTGTCGATGACGAACGTCGTGCGCTTGACCGGCATCAGCTTGCCCAGCAGGCCGCGCTTGACGCCGAACTGCGTGGCGACGGCGCCGTCAGTGTCCGACAACAGGGGGTAGTCGAACTTCTGCATGTCGGCGAACTTGGCCTGCTTGGGCACGGCGTCGGCGCTGATTCCGACCCGGTTCGCCCCGACCGCGGCGAATTCGGCGGCCAGGTCGCGGAAGTGACACGCCTCCTTGGTGCAGCCGGGTGTCATCGCGGCCGGGTAGAAGAACAGCACGACGGGTCCGCTGGAAAGCAGTTCGCTGAGCTTGCGCGGCGCCCCGGTCTGATCGGGCAACTCGAAGTCCGCGACGGTGTCACCAGGTTTCATGTCGCGAGCGTAACGCCACGGCGGGAAACCGCCTCGATATCCGCCATGGCGTTACGCCCGCGAACCCGCGACCCCCATCTGGGAGGATGGTTCGGTGCAAGCCCACCTCGCCGCGACGACCTCACGAGAGGACTTCCGCCAGCTGGCAGCCGAGCACCGGGTGGTTCCGGTGACCCGCAAGGTGCTGGCCGACAGTGAGACGCCGCTGTCGGCCTACCGCAAACTCGCCGCCGACCGCCCCGGCACGTTTCTGCTGGAGTCGGCCGAGCACGGCCGCTCCTGGTCGCGGTGGTCGTTCATCGGCGCGGGGGCGCCGTCGGCGCTGACCGTGCGCGACGGGGAAGCCGTCTGGCTGGGCGTGGTGCCACAGGACGCACCGACCGGGGGCGACCCGCTGCAGGCCCTACGGGCCACGGTGGAGCTGCTGGCCACCGGGCCGCTCGAGGGGCTGCCGCCGCTGTCGGGCGGCATGGTCGGTTTCTTCGCCTACGACATGGTGCGGCGCCTGGAACGGCTGCCCGAACTGGCCGTCGACGACCTCAGGCTGCCCGACATGCTGCTGCTGCTGGCCACCGATGTGGCCGCGGTCGATCACCACGAGGGCACGATCACGCTGATCGCCAACGCCGTGAACTGGAACGGGACCGACGAGCGGGTCGATGAGGCCTACGACGACGCGATCGCCCGGCTCGACGTGATGACCGCCGCGCTGGGTCAGCCGTTGTCGTCCACGGTCGCCACGTTCGAGCGGCCCGAGCCGCGCTACCGCGCGCAGCGCAGCGTCGAGGAATACGGGAAGATCGTCGACTACCTCGTCGAGCAGATCGCCGCGGGCGAGGCGTTCCAGGTGGTGCCCTCGCAACGCTTCGAAATGGATACCGCGGTCGACCCGATCGACGTCTACCGGATGTTGCGGGTCACCAACCCGAGCCCCTACATGTACCTGTTGCATGTGCCCAATAGCACTGGGGGAACTGACTTTTCGATTGTCGGCTCCAGTCCGGAGGCATTGGTCACCGTTGCCGACGGCGTCGCGACCACCCACCCGATCGCCGGGACCCGGTGGCGGGGCGACACCGACGAAGAAGACCAGTTGCTGGAAAAGGAGTTGCTGGCCGACGAGAAGGAACGCGCCGAGCACCTGATGCTGGTCGACCTGGGCCGCAACGACCTGGGCCGGGTCTGCGCGCCGGGCACCGTGCGCGTCGAGGACTACAGCCACATCGAACGCTATAGCCACGTCATGCACCTGGTGTCGACCGTGACCGGCACGCTCGACGAGGGCCGCACCGCGCTGGATGCGGTGACGGCCTGTTTCCCGGCCGGCACGCTGTCGGGTGCACCGAAGGTCCGGGCCATGGAGCTCATCGAAGAGGTGGAGAAGACGCGCCGCGGCCTGTACGGCGGGGTGGTCGGCTACCTGGACTTCGCCGGCAACGCCGACTTCGCGATCGCCATCCGCACCGCCCTGATGCGCGACGGCACCGCCTACGTGCAATCCGGTGGCGGGGTCGTGGCGGACTCCAACGGTCCCTACGAGTACACCGAGGCGTCCAACAAGGCCCGCGCGGTGCTCAACGCGATCGCCGCCGCCGAGACGCTGACCGAACCGGGGACCGATGAGTGAGGCCGGCGCGGACACCGGCCGGCCGAACAGCCGGTGGCTGATCCGGATCGCTCAGGCGGTCCTGGTGGTTGCCGCGGGGACGTTGTGGGCGGCCTCGCGCCTGCCGTGGGTCGTCATCCGGTCGTTCGACGGGCTGGGGCCGCCCAAGCAGGTGACCCTGGCCGGCGCGGCGTGGTCGACGGCGCTGCTGCCGCTGGCGTTGCTCCTGCTGGCCGCGGCCGTCGCGGCCATCGCCGTGCGGGGCTGGCTGCTGCGCGCCCTGGCGGGCCTGCTGGCGGTGGTCAGCCTGGCGGTCGGCTACCTCGGGATCAGCCTGTGGGCGCTGCCCGACGTCGCGGTTCGCGGTGCCGAGCTGGCGCACGTCTCGGTGATGTCGCTGGTCGGAAGCGAGCGCCGGTACTGGGGCGCGGGCGTCACGGTGGCCGCCGCGGCGTGCACGCTGGTCGCCGCAGTTCTGCTCATGCGATCCGCGTCGGATTCGGTAGCGGCCCGCTCGAGCGCGACAAAGTACGCGACACCGGCGACGCGCCGGTCCATTTCGCGACGCGAAGGCGCCGACGAGGCGATGCTGGAGAAGCCGGAGACGCCGGGAATGTCGGAGCGGATGATCTGGGACGCGCTTGACGAGGGACGCGACCCAACCGATCGGGCAGGTGAGTCTGACACCGAGGGTCGGTGACGGACCGCAAGCCGCGGGCCGCTACCCTTCATTCACGTCGTCGCAATCGGCCGGGGAACGACAAAGTGGCCGTGGCATGACAGCGGGCGACAGGGCGAAGGGAAACGACAGGCATGAGTCCGGCAACCGTGCTTGACTCCATCCTCGAGGGAGTTCGGGCCGACGTCGCCGCGCGCGAAGCGCTCATCAGTCTGTCCGAGATCAAGGCCGCCGCGGCGGCCGCGCCACCGCCTCGCGACGTGATGGCCGCGCTGCGCGAGCCCGGAATCGGCGTCATCGCCGAAGTCAAGCGTGCCAGCCCGTCGGCGGGTTCCCTGGCGACCATCGCCGATCCGGCCAAGCTGGCCCGGGCCTACGAAGACGGCGGTGCCCGCATCATCAGCGTGTTGACCGAGGAGCGACGCTTCCACGGCTCGCTGGACGACCTCGACGCGGTCCGCGCGGCGGTCTCGATACCGATTCTGCGCAAAGACTTTGTCGTGCAGCCCTATCAGATCCACGAAGCGCGTGCGCACGGCGCCGACATGCTGCTGCTCATCGTCGCCGCGCTGGAGCAGTCGGCGCTGGTGTCGATGCTGGACCGCACCGAATCGCTGGGCATGACCGCACTCGTCGAGGTGCACACCGAGGAAGAGGCCGACCGCGCGCTCAAGGCCGGGGCCAACGTAATCGGCGTCAACGCCCGCGATCTGGCGACGCTCGAGGTGGACCGGGATTGCTTTGCGCGCATCGCGCCCGGGCTGCCCAGCAAGGTGATCAGGATCGCCGAATCCGGTGTGCGGGGCACCGGGGACCTGCTGGCGTACGCCGGTGCGGGAGCCGACGCCGTCCTGGTAGGCGAGGGTCTGGTCAAAAGCGGTGACCCGCGCGCCGCGGTTGCCGACCTGGTGACCGCGGGCACCCATCCGTCCTGTCCGAAACCGGCTCGCTAGTCACTACGCCACTTCAAGAGCCCCTGCGCTGATACGTTGAACCAGATGAGCCATCCGCGCGTAGAGCCCTGGTGATGGTGGACCTGTCCCGCCCGGATCTTCCGCTGCCGAGCGCAGCCATCGCCGAACCCACCCGTCACGAACCCGACGCCGGTGGCCATTTCGGCGTGTACGGCGGCCGCTACGTCGCCGA
Source organism: Mycobacterium mantenii (assembly GCF_001667865.1). Classification (GTDB taxonomy): domain Bacteria; phylum Actinomycetota; class Actinomycetes; order Mycobacteriales; family Mycobacteriaceae; genus Mycobacterium; species Mycobacterium mantenii_A. The sequence goes on from NZ_LZJP01000092.1 coordinate 56,720, forward strand.
GGCGTTGATGGCCGTGATCGAAGAGGTCACCGCCGCCTACGAGAAGGAACGTGTCAACCAGGATTTCCTGGACACCCTGGATTACCTGCAGGCGCACTACGCCGGCCGGCCCTCGCCCCTGTACGAGGCGCCCCGCCTGTCCGAACAGGCCGGCGCGCGCATCTTCCTCAAGCGAGAAGACCTGAACCACACCGGTTCCCACAAGATCAACAACGTGCTCGGTCAGGCGTTGCTGGCCCAGCGCATGGGCAAGAAGCGCGTGATCGCCGAGACCGGGGCCGGTCAGCACGGCGTGGCGACCGCCACCGCGTGTGCCTTGCTCGGCCTGGAATGCGTGATCTACATGGGCGCCGTGGACACCGAGCGCCAGGCGCTAAACGTGGCCCGGATGCGGTTGCTGGGAGCGACGGTCGTCTCGGTCGAGAGCGGTTCCAGGACGCTCAAGGACGCCATCAATGAGGCGTTCCGGGATTGGGTTACCAACGCCGACAACACCTTCTACTGTTTCGGCACCGCCGCCGGCCCGCATCCCTTCCCGGCCATGGTGCGCGACTTTCAGCGGATCATCGGCCTCGAGGCGCGCGCACAAATTCAGGCCCAGGCCGGCCGGTTGCCCGACGCCGTGGTGGCCTGTATCGGCGGCGGCTCCAACGCCATCGGCATCTTCCACCCGTTCCTCGATGACCCCAACGTGCGGCTGGTCGGATTCGAGGCGGCCGGCGACGGCGTCGAAACCGGAAGGCACGCTGCGACTTTCAGCGGCGGATCCCCGGGAGCGTTCCAGGGATCGTTCTCCTACCTGCTGCAGGACGAGGACGGGCAGACCATCGAATCCCATTCCATCTCAGCGGGTCTGGATTATCCGGGGGTGGGCCCAGAACACGCGTATCTGCGCGAGACCGGGCGTGCCGAGTACCGTCCGATCACCGACTCGGAGGCGATGGACGCGTTCCGCATCCTGTGCCGCACGGAAGGGATCATCCCGGCCATCGAATCTGCGCACGCCGTGGCCGGCGCCCTGAAATTGGGCCCCGAATTGGGGCGGGGAGCGATCATCGTGGTGAACCTGTCCGGGCGCGGCGACAAGGACGTCGAGACGGCGGCGAAGTGGTTCGGGCTGTTGGGGTCCAGCGATCGATGACGGTGAAACAGAGCGAGGCGAGCAGGCTCGAGTCGGTCTTCGCCGGCTGCCGCAACGACAATCGCGCGGCGCTGATCGGTTACCTGCCCACCGGTTACCCGGACGTGCCGACGTCCGTGAACGCAATGACCGCCCTGGTCGAATCGGGTTGCGACATCATCGAAGTCGGGGTTCCCTATTCGGATCCCGGCATGGACGGCCCGACCATCGCCAAGGCCACCGAGCTCGCGTTGCACGGGGGAGTGCGCGTCCGCGACACCCTCGCCGCGGTCGAGGCGATCAGCGCGGCCGGTGGACGCGCCGTGGTGATGACCTACTGGAACCCCGTGTTGCGCTACGGGGTTGACGCGTTCGCCCGGGATCTGGCAGCGGCGGGCGGATACGGCCTGATCACGCCGGATCTCATCCCCGACGAAGCCGGGCAGTGGCTGGCGGCATCCGACGAGCACCGGTTGGACCGGATATTCCTGGTGGCGCCGTCCTCGACGCCGCAACGGTTGGCGATGACTGTCGAGGCGTCGCGCGGATTCGTCTATGCGGCTTCGACGATGGGGGTCACGGGGGCGCGTGACGCGGTGTCCAACGCCGCGCCCGAGTTGGTGAGCAGGGTCAAAGAGTTATCGGACATACCCGTCGGGGTCGGTCTGGGGGTGCGGTCGCGGGAGCAGGCCGCCCAGATCGGCAGCTACGCCGACGGGGTCATTGTCGGGTCCGCGCTGGTGTCGGCACTGGGGGACGGGGGGTTGACTGCATTGCGTGCACTGACTGAGGAACTCGCCGCCGGTGTTCGTCAGAGGGCGGACGCCTCATGACGAAACTCCTGGCCTATTTCCCGAGCCCGCCGCAGGGTGTGTGGCACCTGGGGCCGCTCCCCATCCGGGCCTACGCGCTGTTCATCATCGCCGGCATCGTGGCCGCGCTGCTGATCGGTGACCGGCGCTGGGAGGCGCGCGGCGGCGAACGCGGCGTGATCTACGACATCGCGCTGTGGACCGTGCCTTTCGGATTGATTGGTGGCCGGCTCTACCACCTGGCCACGGACTGGCGAACATATTGGGGCCCCGGCGGCGCGGGAATCGGGGCGGCCGTGCGGATCTGGGACGGCGGCTTGGGCATCTGGGGTGCGGTGGCTCTCGGCGCCGTCGGTGCATGGATCGGCTGCCGCCGGCGCGGGATTCCACTGCCGGCCTTCGCCGACGCGCTGGCCCCGGGAATCATTCTGGCGCAGGCCATCGGCCGGTTCGGTAACTACTTCAACCAGGAACTCTACGGCCGCGAAACCACCCTGCCGTGGGGTCTGGAGATCTTCTACCGTCGCGACCCCTCGGGATACATCGACCCCCATTCGCTGGACGGCGTCTCGACGGGGCAGCTCGCATTCGTTGTGCAGCCGACGTTCCTCTACGAATTGCTCTGGAACGTCCTGATTTTCGTCGTGCTGATCTACGCGGACCGGCGCTTCACACTGGGCCACGGGCGGCTGTTCGCTCTGTACGTGGCGGGCTACTGCGTCGGACGATTCTGTGTCGAGTTGCTGCGCGACGACACCGCCACCCACATCGCCGGCATCCGGATCAACTCGTTCACCTCAACGTTCGTGTTCATCGGGGCCGTGGTGTATCTGATGGCTGCGCCAAAGGGACGCGAAGATCCCGAGAGCCTGCGCGGCAACCTCGAAGAGGAAGCGGCCGAAGCCGAGTCGGAAGAGGAGTCCGTGACCGTCGCCGCGGCGACAACTGCGGCGGGCGCTGCCGCCGTCGCCGCGGCCGATGCCCCGGCCGGCCCGGCGGAGACCGCGGAATCTGACGAAACCGCCGCCCTCGACGCGGAAGCCGAAGAGCCCGAGACCGAGGCTCTGGCCGAGGAGCCCGAGGCCGAAGAGTCCGAAGCGAAAGAGCCTGAAGCGGAAGAGCCCGAAGCGGAAGAGCCTGAAGCGGAAGCTGAAGAGCCCGAAGTCCAAGAGTCCGAAGTCGAAGAGTCCGAAGTCGAAGAGACTGAAGGCGAAGAGCCCGAGGCCGAGGATCTGGCCGAGGAGCCCGAGGCCGAAGAGTCCGAAGCGGAAGAGCCTGAAGCGGAAGCTGAAGAGCCGGAAGCCGAAGAGCCCGAAGCCGAAGAGTCCGAAGCGGAAGCCGAAGAGCCCGAGGTCGAAGAGCCCGAAGCGGAAGCTGAAGAGCCCGAAGGTGAAGAGC
>NZ_LZJP01000093.1:0-66970 GCF_001667865.1 Mycobacterium mantenii
TATGTGCTGGGGCTGGAGGGTCCGGCGGTGTCGGTGGATACCGCGTGTTCGTCGTCGTTGGTGGCGTTGCACATGGCTGTGCAGTCGCTGCGCTCGGGGGAGTGCGACCTGGCCCTGGCCGGCGGCGTCACCGTGAACGCCACCCCCGACATCTTCGTGGAGTTCAGCCGCATGCGCGGGCTGTCCGAGGACGGCCGGTGCAAGGCCTACGCGGGTGCCGCCGACGGCACCGGATTCTCCGAGGGCGGCGGCATGCTCGTTGTGGAGCGCCTCTCGGATGCGCAGCGGCTGGGGCATCCGGTGCTGGCGGTGGTGCGGGGTTCGGCGGTGAACCAGGACGGCGCGTCGAACGGGCTGACCGCGCCGAATGGTCCCTCGCAGCAGCGGGTGGTGCGTGCGGCGCTGGCCAATGCCGGGTTGACGACGGCCGATGTGGACGTCGTCGAGGGGCACGGCACCGGAACGACGTTGGGTGACCCGATCGAGGCGCAGGCCCTGCTGGCCACCTACGGCCAGGATCGCAGCGAGCCGCTGTGGCTGGGGTCGATCAAGTCGAACATGGGCCACACGCAGGCCGCCGCCGGGGTGGCCGGGGTGATCAAGATGGTCCTGGCGATGCGCCACGAGACCTTGCCCGCGACGCTGCACGTTGATGAGCCCAGCCCGCACGTCGACTGGTCGACGGGTTTGGTGTCGTTGCTGACCGAGCCGCGGGCCTGGAAGCCTAAGCCCGGCAACCGTCCGCTCCGGGCGGGGGTGTCGTCGTTCGGCATCAGCGGCACCAACGCGCACGTCATCGTCGAGGGCGTGGCGGCCGAGCCGCCGCGCGTCGTGGACGGTCCCAAGGCGCCGGTGGTTCCGTGGCCGGTGTCGGCGAAATCGCTGTCGGCGTTGAATTCTCAGGCCGCCCGGTTGGCGGCGCACCTGCGCGCCCACCCGGACTTGGACATCGCCGATGTCGGGTGGTCGCTGGCGGGCCGGTCGGCCTTCGAACAGCGGGCCGTGATCGTCGGCAGCGACCGCGACCACCTGCTGGCCGGGCTGGACGAGCTTGCCGGTGACGACCTGGCCGGCTCGATCATTCGCGGCACGGCCACGGCCGGCAAGACGGTCTTCGTCTTCCCGGGCCAGGGCTCCCAAACGCTGGGCATGGGCATGGGATTGCACGCCGGCTACCCGGTGTTCGCGGAGGCGTTCAACGCCGTTGTGGCTCAACTGGATCAACACCTGCTTCGCCCGCTGCGCGAGGTGATGTGGGGACACGACGAAAACCTGCTGAACAGCACCGAATTCGCGCAGCCCGCGCTGTTCGCCGTGGAAGTCGCGTTGTTCCGGCTGCTCGAGTCCTGGGGTGTGCGGCCCGACTTCGTGATGGGCCACTCGATCGGAGAGCTGGCGGCCGCGCACGTCGCCGGTGTGCTGTCGCTGGAGCACGCCGCGGTGCTGGTGGCGGCCCGGGGTCGCTTCATGCAGGCGCTGCCCGAAGGCGGCGCGATGGTCGCAGTGCAGGCCACCGAAGAAGAGGTGCGGGCCCAGCTGACGTCCTCCGACGAGGCCGTCGTGGGCATCGCCGCGGTCAACGGGCCCACCTCGGTGGTGATTTCGGGCGCCCATGACGCAGTGGCCGCGGTGGCCGATCAATTCCGCGCCGACGGCCACCGCGTCCATCAGCTGTCCGTGTCGCACGCTTTTCACTCCCCATTGATGGATCCGATGATCGACGAGTTCGGCACCGTCGCTGCCGGATTGGCCATCGGCAAGCCCTCCATCCCAATCATGTCCAACCTGACGGGACAGCCGGCCGGGGACGACTTCGCCTCGGCGGCGTACTGGAAGCGGCACGTGCGCGAGGCGGTGCGGTTCGCCGACAGCGTGCGTTTCGTGCACTCGGCCGGCGGGAACCGGTTCCTCGAAGTCGGGCCGAGCAGCGGTTTGACGGCGTCGATCGAAGAATCGCTGGCTTCCGATTCCCCGGTGACCACGATGTCCGCCCTGCGCAAGGACCGACCCGAGCCGGTCGCCCTGATCAACGCCATCGCGCAGGGATTCGTCGCCGGGATGGATGTGGATTGGCACGGCGCGATGGGCGACGCACACCTCGTCGAGCTGCCCACGTATGCCTTTGACCGGCGACGCTTTTGGCTTGCCGCCGACGGTGCCCCGGCCGACGCCGCCGGCCTGGGCCTGGCCGCCGGTGAGCACGCCCTGCTGGGTGCGGTGGTGGAACTGCCGGCGTCCGGCGGGGTGGTGCTGACCGGCCGGCTGTCGCCCAGCACGCAGGGCTGGTTGTCCGATCATGCCGTCGGCGGTGTCGTGCTGTTCCCCGGCGCGGGGTTTGTCGAGTTGGCCATCCGCGCCGGCGACGAGGTGGGCTGTGGGGTCGTCGACGAGCTGAATCTCGCGGCGCCGCTGGTGTTGCCCGCCGGTGGATCGGTCGCGGTTCAGGTCGTGGTCGGCGGGCCGGACGATGCGGGTGCCCGTGCGGTGTCGGTGTTTTCGCGGGCCGAAGCCGGCTCGGGCTGGTCGTTGCATGCCGAGGGTGCGCTGCGGGCGGGGTCGGTGCAGCCGAGCGCGGATCTGTCGGCGTGGCCGCCGGTGGGCGCGGTGCCGGTCGATGTCGGCGACGGGTACGAGCAACTGGCCGAGCGCGGTTACGGTTACGGTCCCGCGTTCCGCGGCCTGACGTCGATGTGGCGCCGCGGTGACGAAGTGTTCGCCGAAGTGTCGCTGCCCGCCGACGCGGGGGTTTCGCCGGCCGGGTTCGGTGTCCACCCGGCGATGCTCGACGCGGCGCTGCACGCGGTCATGTTGGCCTCCGACAGCACAGAACTCCCCGACGGCTCGATGCTGGTCCCGTTCTCCTGGCAGCGGGTGTCGCTGCACGCCGCGGGTGCGGGGGCGGTGCGCGCGAGGATCGTGCCGGTCGGCCCGTCGGCGGTGTCGATCGAATTGGCCGACGGGCTGGGACTGCCGGTGCTCTCGGTGGCGTCGATGGTGGCCCGTCCGGTGACCGATAAGCAGCTGCTGGCCGCGGTGTCGAATTCGGGACCGGACCGGCTTTTCGAGGTCATCTGGTCCGCTCAGCCGTCGTCGGCGGTGCCGCCGGTATCGGTATCCGCTTGGGGTGCACCGGAATCGGATGACACCGACGCTGAGCGGTCGGCGGTGCTGTTCGAATCGCGGCCGGTGTCCGGCGATGTGATCACCGAGGTGTACGCGGCGACGCGGGCGGTGCTGCCCGTGCTGCAGTCCTGGTTGTCCCGCGACGGCGCCGGAACCCTGGTGGTGGCGACCCGGGGCGCCATGACGCTGCCGGGCGAGGACGTCACCGACCTGGCCGGTGCGGCGGTGTGGGGGCTGGTGCGCTCGGCGCAGACCGAGCACCCCGGACGAATCGTGCTCGTCGACAAGGATGCGGCGCTGGATTCCGAGGCGATAGCGGCGGTTCTGGCACTCGGCGAGCCGCAGGCCATCCTGCGCAAGGGGACGGTCTACACCGCGCGGGTGCTCGGCAGCCGCGCCGTCGGCGGCCTCCTGCTGCCGCCCGACGAGGGTCCCTGGCGCCTTGGCATGAGCAGCTATGGAACGATCGAGAATCTGCGCATAGAGCGCATTCCCGACGCCGATGCGCCGTTGGGCCCCGGTCAGGTGCGGGTTGCGCTGTCGGCCATCGCGGCCAACTTCCGCGACGTCATGATCGCGTTGGGCCTCTATCCCGACCCCGAGGCGATCATGGGCATCGAAGCCTCCGGCGTGGTTGTCGAAACCGCCTCGCAGGACGGGCGTTTCGCCACCGGCGACCGCGTGATGGGGCTGTTCCCGGACGGGACCGGAACCATCGCCAAGACCGACGAGCGCCTGCTCGTCAAGGTGCCCGACGGATGGTCGCACACCGCCGCCGCGACGGCGTCGGTCGTCTTCGCCACGGCGAACTACGCGCTGGTCGACCTGGCCCGCGCCGAGCCCGGTCAGCGGGTGCTGGTGCACGCCGCGGCCGGTGGCGTCGGAATGGCCGCGGTCCAGCTGGCCCGCCACATCGGTCTGGAGGTGTTCGCGACCGCGAGCCGCGGCAAGTGGGACACGCTGCGGGACATGGGCTTCGACGACGACCACATCGCTGACTCGCGCAGCCTGGAATTCGAGGGCAAGTTCCGGGCGGTCACCGGTGGGCGCGCGATGGATATCGTCCTCGACTCGCTGTCCGGTGATTTCGTCGACGCCTCCCTGCGCTTGATGGCCCCCGGCGGGGTCTTCTTGGAGATGGGCAAGACCGACATCCGCGACCCCGAGGTCGTCGCCCGGGACCACTCAGGTGTGCGTTATCGCGCCTTCGACCTCTTCGAAGCCGGACCGGATCGCATCGCTCAGATGCTCGACGAGCTGGCCGCCATGTTCGGCGAAGACGTGCTACGGCCGTTGCCGGTGACCAGATTCGACGTGCGGCGCGCCCCCGCCGCGCTGCGCTACCTCAGTCAGGCCCGCCACGTCGGCAAGGTCGTGATGACCATGCCCGACGCGTGGACGGCCGGCACGGTGTTGATCACCGGCGCGACCGGCATGGCCGGCTCGGCGGTCGCGCGGCACGTCGTATCCCGCCACGGCGCACGGAATCTGGTGTTGGTCAGCCGGCGCGGTCTGGATGCGCCGGGCGCCGCGGAGCTGGTCGCCGAACTGACCGCGGCCGGTGCGCAGGTGGAGGCGGTGGCCTGTGATGCCGCCGATCGCGAGGCCTTGGCCAAGGTGATCGCCGAGATCCCGATGCAGCATCCGCTGACCGGGGTGATCCACGCCGCCGGGGTCTTGCATGACGCGGTGGTGACCTCTTTGACGCCCGACCGGATCGAATCCGTGTTGCGGTCCAAGGTCGACGCGGCGTGGAACCTGCACGAATTGACCCGCGAGCTGGATGTCGCGGCGTTCGTGATGTTTTCATCGATCGCCGGGCTCGCGGGCGCATCGGGTCAGGCCAACTACGCGGCCGGCAACTCGTTCCTGGACGGGTTGGCCGCCCATCGACGGGCGCACGGGCTGCCGGCGATCTCGCTGGGCTGGGGCCTGTGGGATCAGGCCAGCGCAATGACCGGTGCGTTGGGCGCCGCCGACCGTGCCCGGTTCGGCCGGGACGGGATCGTCGCCATGTCCTCGGACCAGGCACTGGAGCTGATGGACACCGCGCTCATCGTCGATGAGCCATTCATGCTGCCCGCCCACATCGACCTCGCGGCGTTGCGGGTCAAGTTCGACGGGGGCACGTTGCCGCCGATGTTCGTCGATCTGATCAACGCGCCGACCCGGCGCCAGGTCGATGACTCGCTGGCCGCCGCCAAGTCGAAATCGGCTCTGCTGCAACGCCTCGAAGGGCTCCCCGAGGATGAGCAACAAGCGATCCTGCTCGATCTGGTGCGTGCCAACATCGCCACCGTGCTGGGCAGCGCCAGCCCGGAGGCGATCCACCCGGACCGGGCGTTCCAGGAACTCGGTTTCGACTCGCTGACCGCGGTCGAAATGCGCAACCGGCTCAAATCCGCGACCGGGCTCGCACTTTCACCGACGCTGATCTTCGACTACCCGAACTCCGCCGCGCTGGCCGGCTACATGTATCGAGAATTGGTCGGTTCGGCGGACCAACCCGCGGTGGCCGCCGCACCGGGCGAAGCCGAGATTCAGCGGGTCGTCGGGTCGATTCCGGTCAAGCGCCTTCGGCAGGCCGGCGTGTTGGAGCTGTTGCTGGCCTTGGCCAACGAATCGTCCAGCGGCAACGGGCAGCCCGCTGCGCCTGAGGCGACCACGGAGAAGGACATCGCGGACATGGACCTCGACGACCTGCTCAACGCCGCGTTGCTGGACGACGACGGTGAATAGCAAATGAGTGAGGGCTCTTTGTGAGAATCGCGGTCACCGGGGCCAGCGGTGTGCTCGGGCGCGGCCTCGCCGCCCGGCTGCTCAGCGAAGGCCACGATGTCGTCGGGCTCGCGCGCCATCGCCCCGAAAGCTGGTCGAGCGCGGCGGACTTCGCCGCCGCCGACATCCGTGACGCCGACGCCGTCAAGCGCGCCCTGGCCGGCGCGGACGTCGTCGCGCACTGCGCGTGGGCGAGGAGTCCCGGTAACGACCGCGTCAGCCGGCAGGTCAACATCGGGGGCACCCGCAACGTGCTCGCGGCCATGGCCGAGACCGGGGCCGGGCGGATCGTTTTCGGGTCGTCGGCACATGTCTACGGCCCGGGTGACACGTTGAAGACCGAGCACGACGCGATAACCCCGGCCAGTGTCGAGGGCCACCATCAGGCCGAGGTCGAACGCATGCTTGAGGATTCGAACTTGGAATGGGTCGCGATCCGTACCGCGTTGATCCTCGGCCGGGGCGTCGACAACTGGGTGCGCCGGCTGTTCGCGTCACCGGTATTCCTCGACGGGCCGGCCGACCGGCCCATGCAGGTTGTCCACCTCGACGATGCGCTTCGGCTTTTCAACCGCGCGATCACAGACGCCGAAATAACCGGCGGTCCAATCAATCTCGCTGCCCGCGGTGAGCCGACATTCGGCCAGATCACCGGCGTGCTCGGACGCCCGGTCGTGCGGTTGGGCTTCGGTGGGGCCGAGTTGCAACGGGTGCACAGCGCCCCGCTCATGGACATTTCGCGGTTGGCCGAGGACTGGGGATTCCGACCGGCCTGGCAGGCCGGCGAATGCATCGACGATTTCGCGCTGGCGGTGCGCGGTCGGGTGACGGTGGGCAGCCGGGTCTTGTCGCTGCCCTGGCGGATGGCCAGTATCGGAGACCTGCCTTCGGTCGATGCGCCGACAGAGGACGGGGTGAAGCCCAATTGGGCTGGGCCGGTTGGGGATAATGGGGAATTCGACACCCCGATAGATCCGCGGTTTCCCACCTTTCTGGCCACCAATCTGTCGGAGGCGCTGCCGGGTCCGTTCTCTCCGGCGTCGGCCTCGGTGACCGTGCGCGGGCTGCGCGCCGGCGGTGTGGCCATTGCCGAGCGGTTGCGGCCCGGCGGGATCATCCAGCGTGAAATCGCCACGCGCACGGTCGCCGTGTTCGCCCACCGCCTCTACGGGGCCATCACGTCGGCGCATTTCATGGCCGAAACCGTGCCGTTCGCCAAGCCCTCGACGATCGTCAGCAACAGCGGGTTCTTCGGACCCAGCATGGCGTCCCTGCCGATCTTCGGTGCGGAACGTCCGCACTCCGAAACCGGCCGCATCCGAAGGCAACTGCGGACCGTTCGCAATATCGGCGTTTTCGGCGTCAACCTGATCGGTCTGTCCGCCGGCTCGGCCAAAGACACCCGCGAGCACGTCGCCGACGTCGATCGCCTGGAACGCCTGGCCGGCGACGACGTCACGTTGCTCGACGATCGTCGGCTACTCAGCCTCATCTCGCTGGCGCGCGACGATGTCGTGCACGGCTGGGTGCTCGCGTCGGCGTCGTTCATGCTGTGCGCCGCGTTCAACGTCTTGCTGCGCGGTTTGTGTGGGCGAGACACCGCCGCGCCGGCGGGCCCGGAATTGGTCAGCGCCCGCTCGGTCGAGGCGATGCAGCGACTGGTCGTCGCCGCCCAGCGCGACCCGAAAGTGTCGGCGTTGCTTGCGCAACCGGGGGAGCGGTTGGCCAAGCTGGCCGTCGAGGCGCCGTGGTTTCACGCCGCGGTCGTGGCGGAACTGGCGCTGATCGGGCATCGTGGCCCGGCTGAGCTCGAGATGCTGTCCAGCAGCTACGCCGACGATCCCGAGTTGCTCATCCGGATGGTCACCAAGGCGCTGAGCGCCCCGCCGGCCCCGCCGCCGGGGCGGCCGCGGATTCCATTGCGGGCCAAGCCCGTTGCCCAGCTGGCCGGACGACAGTTGCGCGACCGCGAGGTCCGGCGCGACAAGGTGGTGCGGGCCAACTGGGTGCTGCGCAACTTGATGCGCGAGTATGGGCGCAGATTGGTCGAGGCCGGAATCGTCGACACCGCCGATGACGTGTTTTATCTACTCGTCGACGAACTCGATGCACTCCCAGCGGATGTCAGTGGGCTGGTGACCCGGCGGCGGGCGGAACAACGCCGGCTGGCCACCGTCGTTCCACCGACGGTCTTCAGCGGCAGCTGGCAGCCGACCACGACCTCGTCGTCTGCTCTGGCCAGCGGCGACATCATTCGCGGCGTCGGCGTGGGCGGCGGGCGGGTACGCGGCCGGGTGCGTATCGTGCGGCCCGAGACGATCGACGACCTACAGCCCGGCGAAATCCTGGTGGCGGAGGTCACCGACGTCGGCTACACCGCGGCGTTCTGTTATGCCGCCGCCGTGGTGACCGAGCTGGGTGGGCCCATGTCGCACGCCGCCGTGGTCGCCCGCGAATTCGGGTTTCCGTGTGTGGTGGACGTGCAGGGGGCCACCAAGTCGTTGCCGTCGGGCGCCCTGGTGGAGGTCGACGGCACGACGGGCGAGATTCGCGTCGTGGAGCTCGCGGCTGAACACCCGCTGCCGAGCTAGTCGAACTCCATCTCCAAATTGGTGGGCCCGCTCAGTCCCAGCATCGGTTTCCACGGTGACGTTGCCACGCGGCGCGGGTTGGTCATACGCCGGGCAAGGATTTTGAGTGCTCCGGCGAGCTCCACGCGGGCCAGGTTCGCGCCGAGGCAATAGTGGGCGCCGCCACCGAACGTCAAGATGGGTGGCGGGTCGACTCGGGAGACGTCGAACAATTCCGGGTGGGGATAGACCTCTGGATCGCAGTTGGCCGCATAGGTATTCACCGAGATGAAGGTGCCGGCCGGAAACGTGTAACCGGCGAAGGTGACATCGTCGAGGACCGTGCGGAGCGTGGCGCATACCGCCGGAGAATGGCGCATGCATTCTTCGACGGCGCGCATCGCGAGGTCGGGATTGTCGCGGAGCAACGCCAGCTGGCCGGGATGGTCACACAGCGCGTGCATGGACGCGGCCAGTTGATTGCGGGTGGTGTCCGTGCCGGCGCTCAGGATGCTGAACGCCAGCATGCGCATCTCCGCGTTGCTGAGCCGGTCGCCGCCGTCCTGGGCGCGGATCAATTCGGAGATCAGGTCGTCGGTCAATCGGCTCCGCCGCTCGGCGATCATGTCGTCGATGTATGCGTCGAACTCATCCCACGCCCGCATCACAACGTCTTGCTCGTTGACGAGGTCGGAGTCGAACCTCACGATCTTGAATATGTCCTCCGCCCATAGGGAGAACTGCTCCCAGTCTTGGGGAGCGGCGCCCAACAGCGCGCAGATGATCGGGATCGGGTAGGGCCGGGCGATGTCGGTGACGAAGTCACATCGGCCAACTGGGGCGACCCGATCGATCAACTCGTTGATCACCGCGTCGATGGTGTCTTCCATGCGCCCGGATGCCCGCGGCGTGAAAGCCTTTGACACCAGACCGCGTAACCGCCGATGCTCGTCGCCTTCCATGCCCAGGATGGTGCCCAGCACCCTGTCGTAGAGCGGACCGGACGTGATCCCGCGGGCCGTCATGTGCATGCCCGGCGGGAACACGAATCGGGGGTCACGGAGAATGCCGCGGGCGAGCTCGTAGCCCAGCACCTCGGGTCCCAGCGGCCCGATCGCGATCGGCGACCGCTTGCGCGCCTCGTGGATGCGTGGGGCGACGTCGTGCACGGTTTCGGTGATGTCGTAGTCCAGCGCCGGGAGTCCGGCATCGAAGACGCTGGGGGCTGTCGTGTCGACGGTCATGACGCCTCTGCTGTCAGGATCCGCAGCGGCAAGAGCGGCAGCGTGCAGGTTGGGGACGGCCAGGTGATCTCGGGCCGGTAGCCCGGCGCAAGTTCGAAATGCGTCATCCGGGTTAACCATTCGGTCACGACGACGTTCATTTCCATCCGGGCCAGATGCGAACCCACGCAGCGGTGCGGGCCGCCACCGAAGCCCCAGTGCTTGTGCACCTTGCCGTCCATCACCAGCTCGTCACCGGATATCGCGTCGCTGCCGTCCCGGTTGATCGCGCCCAGGCAGAGGCGCACCCGAGAGCCGGCCGGCAGTGTGATGCCCGCGATCGTCACTTCTTCGGTGGTCACCCGTGGGACGACCGGCGCCGACGACTCCAGGCGGACGATCTCCTCGACGAAAACGCCGATCTGGTCCGGCTTTTCCCGCAGTCGCGTGCACAGTTCGGGCCGGCGTGCCAGTTCGAGCATGGCCGCCCCGATGGCCGAGGTGACGGTGTCCAGGCCAGCGAGGACGAAGAAGAACGCCATTCCGAGGGCCTCGTCGTCGGTGAGCCCGTCGTCGCCGGCGAGCACCTGCGAAAGAACATCGTCGCCGGGATTGCGCCGGTGCTCGGCGACGGCCTCGGTAAGGTAGGCGAACAGTTCCAGTGCCGGTGTCAGGTCTGGGGTTTCACCGGCCGCGTTCGGAATGCTCAGCTCGATGATGGCGTCCTTCCACCCGATCAGCCGCTCGCGATCCCGCAGCGGCAGGCCGAACAGGGTCAGGAACACCTGTGACGGGTAGGGCGTCGCAAGGTCGGCCATCACCTCACACTCGTCGCGCCGCGCGATCGAGTCGATGATGTCGATCGCCTGCGCCTGAATCGACGGCAGGATCGCGGCGAGGGCATGCGGACTGAAGAACGGCTGCAGAATCTTCCGGAACCGGGTGTGCTCAGGGGGATCGAACGCCGCCGGCACCAGCGGAAGCGGGCTGCCGACCACCTCGAACGCCTTCTTGGACGAGAACACGTTCGGGTTGCGCAGCGCCGCGAGTACATCTTCGCGACGGGTCAGCGCGTACCACCCGTCGCTGAGAACCACCGGGCCGGCTTCCCGCAACGTGGCCCAGCCGACACCCCGGTCGAGGGACATCGGCAGATCGTTCAAGTCGAGCTCCGGAATCCCCTGCGGGTCAACAATTTCAGCCATGTCTTCTCCGATCACGGGATATTGGTCGTCAGAAACGTCAGCGGCAGGCCGAGGATCGACAGGTCGCTTTCGTCGAGATAGATGCCCTCGCCCTCGAAACGCTGCCGGAATCGCGTTGCCGCGCCGTAGCGTTCGGCGACGGCGTCGGCCGTCTCGGCCGCCGGTACTCCGATCACCACGGTGTATACCCCGTCTCCGTGACGCTTGAGGAACTCATTCACCGAGCTGGCCACCTCCCCGGTCGACCCCGGGATCGGGCTGATCAGTTCGATGCCTCGATTCCAGTCGAGGTGAATGTCCAGGCCGAGTTCGGCCAGTTGCAAAGGGTCGAAGACGAATCCCAGATCGCTGAACATTTGTGTCGTCTTGGCGTGCCGCTCCGGTGCGACGGCGAACACGACGTGATGCAGCGAGGGTTCTTGTTTTGCAGTCATGGGCGGACCGGCTTTCTTATCAACTGATTTTCAGGACCCCGCGCGGAAGTAGCAGCGGCAGGTCGTTGTAGGTGGCGATGCCGGGCGGAGCGGCGACGACGGCGGGTATCGCGTTGATCGCCGGCATCGCGGTGATGGTGAGCCCCAACATGATGTAGTCGTCCAGTGTCTCGCCGTGAAAGTCTGGCGGCGGAAGGAAGCTCAGTGTGGTCTTAATCGTCGGTTGGCCTTGTACCTCAATTGTGTAGCCCATGTCCAACGGCCAATCCGGATCCAGCGTTTGACCCTTGCGCCACCGGCCGCGGATCTCGATGATTTCGCGGCCGCCGACAATTCCCTTCCAGCGGACGTCTACGCCGGCGACACACCCCTTTGCAATCGTCCACTCGCCGGGAAGGTAGAGGTCCTCGGTGGTTTGGGCGTATTCGACTTCGCAGCGCACATCGTCGAGCTCGGCGCCCAGGGCATCGGCGAGCAACAGAACCGCGTCGCGGAAGATGCCGGCGCCCTTCTCTGTGATGGCCGGCAGATCCGGATGATCGATGGGATAGCCGAACCCCATGGGTATTTCGGTTGCGGGCGAGTTGTAGATCGTGGTGTCAGCGGATTCCAGCATTGACACTTTGTCCACCCGGTCCGACAGGCCTGCCGAGACGATGGCGAAGAGCTGGATGAAACCGGGGTTGATGCCGCTGCCGAAGATGGTCGACCCACCCTGGTCGCACGCCTCGGCGATGCGATCACGTCCCGGACCCAGGAAGTGACCGGTGACGAACCCGGCCGTGCCCACCACGTTGATGCCCGCACCGAGAATGCGAACCAGCTCGTCGACGTCGGCGAACATCGGGTTGTAGACCACACAGTCTGGCTTGAGCGCGAGCAGCGCGTCAATGTCATTGGTGGCCTTAACATCGAGGGGCTCGATCCCGCACAGTTCGCCGACATCGCGGCCGACCTTCTCGGGCGACCACGCGTAACATCCAACGAGCTCCAGTGTGGGGTTTCTGGCTATCGCCCGCACCGCACTCTTGCCGACGTTACCGGTCGTCCACTGAACGACCCGATAACTCACGGGTGCGGCGCCGCGTGCTGTTGGGCCGCCTGGCGAGCGAGCCGTTCGTCGTGGATCCTGACCAATTCACGGAACCCAAGCCGGTGGTACTTCGGTATCGGCTGTATGCCCCACACGTCTTGCGCGGTCGCCTTACCTTCAGCGCCCTCGGGCGGCCCGAAGGGTGGGTAGGGGTACTTGCACTCCAAGGTGTCGTTGGAGTATCTGATCTTCAGCAGCTCACTGCAGATCTGGGTGAGGCTCAGCGTCGGGTATCCGTAGTAGACGGCCATGAACGGCAAGGTGAATGCACCTTCGATGACCAGTGCCACCAGACACACCAGCACCGCCCTTTTGATCCACTTGTGCATTCGCGCGTAGTACGGCGTGGTCCCCGGCTCGAGATTCTGAGAATCTTTCGTCGAATCTTTTTCGTCGGTCGGTGTCGGTGCGGTCATGGTGTTGCTCCTTAAACCTGTTCAGTCGGAGAAGATTTCGCGGTTGACGGTGTGCAGATAGGGGATGGCGAGGAACGGGGTGATGTAGAAGATGTCGTAGAGCCACCACCCGATGACGGGGAAGACGACACCGGCGTACCGCACATCGGCGAACATGGTCATGTTGAACACGTAGGCCGACCAGATCACCACGCCCATCCAGCAGGTGACGACCATCCACTGGTGGCCCCACCGCTTCATCTGTAAGAATCCGATCGCCGCGGCCACCCGCATGGAGAACACCGTGAGAATCAGCCCAGCCACATAGGCCTTTTCGCCCGGTCCCGCCGCGCCCCCGATCCACAGTTCGTTGTAATGCCAGAAATAACCGGCGTCGAACATGTTGCCCCAACCGACCATCAGCACGCGGTTGATCAATGTGTGGTTGGCGACCAGATCCAGGGCCCAGCCCAGGCTGTTGAGCATTCCGTCGATCAAGGTCAGATAGCCAATCAGGGTGACGATCATCGGCCGAACGGACAGGCCGGCCCGCAAGGCCTGGCGCTGTAGCCACACCCCACGCATGAAGATGGGGAAACCGATCAGGCCCGGTGCCCACATGCCCATCAACGCAGCGCCGACGATCATCCACTTGTCGGCCCGCCGCTGAGCTTGGCGGGACTCGTCGTGATGATCCTCGAGGCCGGCCGAACTCGATTGTGCGGCAGACAGGGTCACAGATCCCACCACCCTCGGGCGAACGACATGTACAGCTGGACGCCGAACATCGCCAGCAGGTAGCCGTAGATGAAGATTTGGAAGACGATGAGCGCCCTCTTGCGCTTCTGCTCCTGTCGGTCCATGCCGATTGCTCCTTTCTAAGATCTGCTCGATGCGGATGTGTCCGAGTTCCCCAGGCTGGCCGCCGCGACTTCACGCAGACCGTCGGTGACCGCGCCGTCGGTGCTCAGCGGCGCGAGTATGCACGCGTCGGCCGCATCCAATTCAGTTGCGCCGGCGGCGATCAACTGGGTCGCGGTGACCAGCACCCTGGTCGACGGCGGCTCGAAGTGGAAGGCTTGGTCGGCGGTGCGGATCGCGACCGCGCATCCGACGAGCCGCCGGGCGGTGGCCAACGGTATTCCGGATTCGGCGACGATCACCTCTGCCTCGCGGTCCGGCGGCAAATAGTCCATCGCCAGCGTGGCGAACCGCTGGCGGAACGAGGGTTTGAGCTCCTTGAGCGAGCTGCGATACGCGGGGTTGTACGAGCACACCAGCATGAACTCGTCTGGTGCCTTCACGACCTCGCCGGCCCGGTCGAGGTAGAGCGAGCGCCGGTGATCGGTGAGCGAATGCAGGATCGCCAGTGAGTCGTGGCGGGCCTCGACGACTTCGTCCAGGTAGCAGATCGCGCCGGCCTTGACGGCCCGGGTCAGCGGACCATCGGTCCAGACCACATCGCCGCCCGTCACCATGAAGCGGCCGACGAGGTCGGAGCTAGTGAGATCATCGTGACAACTGATCGTGACCACTGGCCGCTGCAACAGTGAGCCCATGTGTTCGACGAATCGGGTCTTGCCGCACCCGGTCGGGCCGGTCAGCATCACCGGGATGCGTCGGTGGAAGGCCTGCTCGAACAGCTGAACTTCGTTGCCGTTAGCGAAATATGTCTCGGTGGTCATCTCTTCCTCAGATGGTCGGCGGTCACGCTGCGACCAGTTCACGATGGACATGGGCCAGTACCCGGGGCAGCTCCTCTATGCGCCGGATCCGCTGCGACCGGCGGGGCCCGAACACCTCGGGGAGGGGATCGACCCGCGTCGGCCCCACGCCCACGTAGTACATCGACACCCCCGCCTCGTTCGCCTCCTCGACGGCGTGCGCGGCATCGGCCCAGGCGTAACGGCCCTCGTAACCTTCGTCGGAGATGAGCCCGTCGCCGATGATGATCAGCAGGCGGCGCTCGGATGGCTGGGCCAGCAGCCGACTTGTCAGATGACGAAGTGGCGCGCCGAGTCTGGTGTAACCGCGAGTGGACAGGCCCAGCCCGCTGGGCGGTACGAACCGGCGGTCTTCGAAATCCTTCAGGCATCGCACTTCGACACGATGACGAGTGTTGCCGGTGAAGACGAAAACACCATGGGGCTCGCGCGCCAGCGTCATGGCACGCGAAAGCGCATCAGCACACGATAATTCGAGCTGGAAAACCCGGCCGCCATGCACTCCCAACGACGAACTGCCGTCGAGCAGCAAGGCTGTGGTGACGTCGCGGCTGCTGGGCAGCAGCTCACGAAATACCCTCGGCTCCTTGGCTTCGCCGGTAGACAGGTCAATATAGTGGTTGACGTATTGGTCGACATCGAGGTCGGAGCCGTCCTCGAGGCGGTTGGTCATCGCGCGATGGGTGTGTTCCTCGAACCACTTGCGTACGTCGACGGCCACCGGAACGGGGCCGCGGATGCGCCGGCCGTCGGCATGCTCGATGACGGCGACGTGGTCGTGCATGAATCGCTGCGTCCACATGTTCCATTCGGGATAGGGGATCCCGGGCCGGTGTTCCGGTGTGACGTCGAGATCGTTGTCCTGGGGCCGGCTCGGTGGTGGCAGGTTGGGATTGCGGACGCCGCCGTCGCCGCCGACGGGAACCGAGTACGGCCGTGGAATGCGCTTCTGCGTCGTCGTCCAGGGCATCCGGCCGAAGCTGCGCCGCAACTTATCGGTCAATCCGTGCGGCGCCGTGTAGGCGAGAGGCAACGTGCCCAGCAGCGGATGAATCGTCAGTGCCTTGCCGGTGGCCGCCAAAGCGATTGCCCGGTTGAGCATCTCGGCGCCATCCATGTCGCCGGGTTCGGTTCCGAAGTCGGGGAGTGCTCGTTGAATCTCGGGTAACAGCCCGGGCCACCGCGATGCTATCCAGCCGAGGGCGACGCCGGCCTCGACAAGGGTGAGCGCACGCAGTTCGCGAGCGGATAGCTCGTTGAGGCGATATTCGATGATGCGTTCTTTCGAGGGCGAACATTGCAGGGCCACACCGCATGTCAGTGTTCTGCGTCTCCAATTGGACGGGTAGGGGACATGAATGAAGGTGAGTGTGGCGTTTAAACCGAAACCCCGCCGGTCGCCCGTGACGAGCCGGACACCTTCGCGGCGTTGCTCGCTGAGCGCGACCGCCGTCACGGCACAACTGCGTTCCAGTGCCATCGCGTAGCCATCGGAAAGTTCAGCCATTGACCGAATCCCGCTTGCTTCGCCTACCCGGTCCGCGGTTCAGAACGTCCCGATGTTGGAGAACAGCCAATACCAAAACCAGATGATCAATCCGGTGCCGCCCCACGCGGCGACGTAGCGAAGGATCTCCCACACATAGCCCACGATTTGACCTCCTCGGTGACGTAGTCAAGTGATACATGCTCAGAACTCGAAACTCTCCTGATGCACCGGGATTGCCCGGCGATCGGCTTGTCGGCTGGATTCTGGGTAGCGCATTTCAGTCGGAGAAGAGTTCGCGGTTGACGGTGTGCAGATAGGGGATGGCGAGGAAGGGGGTGATGTAGAAGATGTCGTAGAGCCACCACCCGACGACGGGCAGCACGACGCCGGCGAAGCGCACGTCGGCGAACATCGTCATGTTGAAGACATAGGTAATCCAGATCACCACACCCATCCAGCAGGTGACGACCATCCACTGATGACCCCAACGCTTCATCTGCAGAAAGCCGATGGCAGCCGCGATTCGCATGGTGAAGACCGTCAGGATGAGACCGACTTCCAAGGCTTTTTCACCGGGGCCGGCCGCACCCCCGACCCATAGCTCGTTGTAGTGCCAGAAGTAACCGGCGTCGAACATGTTGCCCCACCCGTTGAGCAGCACGCGGGCCAGAATGGTGTGGTTTGCCACCAGGTCGAGCGCCCATCCGACGGTGTTGATGGCGGCATCGATGATGACGAGGTAACCGAGCAGTGTGACCAGCATCGGCCGCACAGAGAGGCCGTCGCGTTGAGCGCGGCGCAGCAACCGCACTCCCCAGAGGAACAGCGGCAAGCCGAAGACGCCGAGGGCCGCGGTGCCGATCAAGAGACTGCCCGAGATAAGCCACTTGTCGGCCTGGCGCTGCGCGAGTTGTGAGCGTGCCATGTGCTCGTCGATTGTCAGACTCGGTGAGACAGCACCGCCTGACGCGACCGCCGGGCCGGTGCCGGCTTCGCGTTGGTGCAGCCTCGGCAGATTCATGAGCCCTCCCCGTCATCGACACTGATTGGATCGGTCTTGTGAACTATAACAGGCTGACTACAGTCAGTAGAAGATCTCCACCAGGTTCTCCATGATGTTGGGCCAAACTGCTGCTGCCGCTACAACTTCACCCTATTAGCGCGCAGCACAGCGAGCGGCATTTGCATGCGGCACTGTCCTACGAGCCGCGGTGTCGACAACATTTTACTGACGAAAGTCAGCCCCGAATCGTTGACACACTGTCCGCGGCGCGCCTACGCTGCAGCGAGCATTCAGCCCTTCGGCTATGCAAGGAGTAGCAATGACGCCCAGGTCGCCGGCGGAGAAGAAGTACCGCGTAATCCAGTGGGGCGTAGGCAATGTCGGAACGATTGCGCTCCGTCATTTTGTGCACAACCCGGCCTACGAACTGGTCGGCGTGCTGTGCAATCGTCCGGAGAAGGTAGGCAAGGATGCCGGTGAACTCTGCGGTAAAGCGCCGACCGGTGTACTGGCGACCACCGACAAGGCTGCAATCGAGGCACTGGACGCCGATTGCGTGTTCTATGCACCACTATGGTCTGACCCCGACGAGGTGTGCCGCATACTCCGCGGCGGCAAGAACGTCGTCGCGTCGGGTGGCGCATGGTGGTATCGAACGGAGCATAGCCAGGCGGACATCGACAAGATCGATGCCGCATGCCACCAGGGCGGCACGTCGTTCCATGCGGGTGGTGTCAATCCGGGTTTTGCCGGAGACCTTCTCGTCCTGACGCTGGCCCGAATCGTCAGTCAGATCGACACGATTCACATCTACGAGGTGGTGAATTTCGGGCGGGACACCCTGAAGTACCTGTATGAGATGGGAATGGGGAGCGAACCTGCCGGGTTTGAGGATGGCCCGAATCTGTTGGGGCAAGCATGGCCGTTGTTCGCACAGTCGATGGCAATGGTTGTGGAGGGAATGGGCAAGACAGTCGAAAGATACACGACCGAGGTGGAGCTAGGAACCGCCACGCGCGACATCCCCTTCGAAGGGGGGGAGACCAGCGACATGCCGGGCTTTAGGGGCGTGATCAAGAAGGGCACCGTCGCCCGTCAGCATCACAAATGGACGGCGTGGGTGGACGGTAGGCCCCTCGTCATTTTTCACGAGATATACACAATGGATACCTTCGATGCCATTGAACCGCAGGAGGATTGGCCTCAGCATTACCACTACCGAATAGTAATTGAGGGTGATTCGTCCACGGAGCTGATCTTGCAGGGCGCACAGGACCCGAATGGCGGCTACGCGCTGCCCGGCTACACCTGGACCGCGATGGGCCCCGCGAACGCCATACCCGCCGTCTGCGACGCGCCGCCGGGGTTCATGTCCCACAACGAACTTGGGCTTATGCCGCTGCGTGGCGTCATACGACCCTAGGTCGATCAGGGCATCAAACTTCGCAAGGTCCTTGCGACAAAGTCTTCCAGCAGGGTGTGGCCAGTCGGCCAGTGGTTGGTGGTGATCAACAGGGCATAGAGACCCAGCAAGAAGAACACCGCGCTGTTCATGGCATTGACGTGGGAATCCGTCTCGCCGCGTTCTTGAGCCAGCGCGATCTCCTGGGCGACCAAGACGATCAGGGGGTGATCCCTGCCGTCTTCGGTCTGCGGACGGGTCTGCGAGAAGTGCAGCGCGAGAAAGTCATTGAAGAGCAGATCACCCAGTCTGCGTTCCAACCCAACCACCAGGCGGACCGCCTCATTCAATGCGGAGACAAGATCGTGCTTGGACTTCAAGAAGTGCGCGAACTGTTTGGCGATGCGGTCCTCTTCGCGGCGCTCGAGCTCCAGCAGCACATGCTCCTTGGTGGGGAAGTGGAAGAAGAAGGTCCCGTGGGCGACACCCGCTGCGGCCACAATGGCACCGACATCGGCCTCGGCCATCCCAGCGCGGGCGAACTCCGCGATCGCGGCGCCCATCAATCGCTCCCTCGTCTGCAGGCGCTTAGCTTCTCGTGCCGACAGCCTATCCGTCACAGCCATTTTCTTCCTAACAGTTGACCTGACTCATGTAAGAGCTTCGAGGCTGACTTGACCATTATGCCGTGTCGTGGCCGAAAAGGCTCGCATAACTTGATCATTGTTGGGCTGCCCGCACTACGGCAGATATCGTCCGTGAAAATTCGTTGACTTTAGTCAGCAATATTCATAGATTGAACGGCGCACCCGTCACACGCGGCCGAAGGAGCCCAGCATGGCATTGGAGCAGTTCAGGCTGGACGGACAGGTCGCGATCGTCACGGGTGCCGGGAAAGGTGTCGGGGCAGGCATCGCCCGGGTGTTGGCGGAGGCGGGCGCCACAGTCGTGGGCACCGCGCGCACCGAGGCGGATATCGTTGGCACGATTGAGGGTATCGAGGCCGCGGGCGGCAAAGGGCTGGCGCTCGTTGCGGACGCGATGAATCGTTCGGACGGAGAACGGGTCGTGAACACGGCCACGGAGCGCTTCGGGCGCATCGACATTCTGGTCAACAATGTCGGCGGGTCGACCTACGCGCGATTCCTGGACATCACCGACGAAGATTTCCGGCACACTTTCGACTGGTGTGTGACCTCCGCCTTCATCATGAGTCAGCTCGTGGCGCCGCATATGCTCAGTGCCGGACACGGTTCCATCATCAATATCTCGTCGGGTTCCGCGCGATTCGGCATAAGGGCGCTGACCGCCTATTGCGTTGCGAAGGGCGGCCTCGAAGCGCTTACCCGCGCCATGGCACAGGAACTCGCCCCGAAGATTCGAGTCAACGCCATTGCCCTGGGGTCATTCGCCACGGACGGTCTGAAGGGCAGCCTGGACTTGATGCCCGGGTCGCTGGAAAAGATGCAAGAGGCCACACCGTTGCATCGGCTGGGCGATGTCGAAGATCTCGGACGGCTCGCGGTGTACCTGTCCACCCGCGATTGTTATGCGACCAACGCGACGTTCCACGTCGATGGCGGCATCGACTCAAACAATTCGCCGCTGCCGATACCCGATTACTGACCTGCGCTCCGATTGAACGCGTCATGATGGGTCATCACCCACCGCCGGAAGGACGAGGATAGCCATGCGCAGAGTCATTCAATTCTCCACCGGTAACGTGGGGCGGCATTCATTGCGGGCGGTCATCGGCCGGCCGGATCTCGAGCTGGTCGGTGTGCACGCTGCCAGTTCCGACAAAATCGGCAAGGATGCGGCGCAGTTGTGCGGACTGGACAAGCCGAGTGGCGTCGTTGCCACCGATGACATCGACGCGCTGGTGGCTCTCGGCGCCGACTGCGTGGTTTACACCTCTCAGGGTGAGACGCGGCCGATGGAGGCAATCGAGCAGATGGCCAAGTTCCTTGCCGCGGGCATCAACGTCGTCGGGACGTCGATGGTCTGGCTGGTCACGCCTCGCCATGCCGACGACTGGCTGCGGGAGCCATTGGAGCGTGCCTGTGCAGCAGGCAACACCTCGCTCTACGTCAACGGCATCGACCCCGGTTTCTCCGGCGATACGCTGGTGCACTCGGCGGCCAGCCTGACCACCCGCATCTCGTCGATCACCGTGCAGGAGATCTTCGACTACGGCAACTATGATGACGCCGAGTTCACCGGCGCGGCAATGGGTTTCGGGACGACACCGGATGACGACTCGCCGATGATGTTCCTGCCCGGGGTGATCGTGTCGATGTGGGGAGGTCAGGTCCGCAGCCTGGCGGACAATCTCGACATCAAGCTCGACGACGTGCGCCAGCGGGTCGAACCCTGGTACACGCCGGAACGAATCGAGTGCACGATGATGACGGTGGAGCCGGGGCAGATGGGCGCGGTCCGATTCGCCACGGAGGGCGTGCGCGACGAAAAGCCCGTGATCACCCTCGAGCACGTCACCAGGCTCACTCAGGCCGCGGCGCCGGACTGGGAGTTCCCGCCCGAGGGGCACACCGGCGTACACCGCGTCGTCGTGGAAGGCGAACCGCGCGTGGAGATCAACACCCACGTTTCGCACCCTCTCTTCGATTCCACTGACGCCGGCTGCATCTCGACGGCGGGCCGCGCCGTAAATGCCATCGACTGGGTGTGCCGCGCGCCCGCCGGGCTGATTGCGGTGGAGGACATTCCGCTGTCCGCGACGATGCGTGGTCTGATGTGGGACGAGCGGTAGGCGGGACCGTGGCGTGACACCACATTCGGGACGCGTTGCCGGTAAGCGCATTCTGATTACCGGTGCCGCCCGCGGTATGGGGCGTGGTCATGCCGTGCGGTTGGCGCAGGAGGGCGCCGAGCTCATCCTGGTCGACATCTGTCGATCCTTGCCGCAGGTCGAATACCCCATGGCCACTGAAGACGACCTAGCCGAAACGGCAAGGCTGGTAGAAGATTTCGGCCAGCGCTGCATAAGTCGCGTCGTCGACGTTCGTGACGAGGCGCAGCTGCGCTCGGCGGTCGACGAGGGCGTCGACGAACTGGGGGGGCCTCGACGGCGCGGTAGCCAACGCGGGCGTGCTCACGGTGGCGTCCTGGGACCAGACAACTGCCGAGCAGTGGCGCACGGTGGTAGACGTCAATCTCATCGGCGTGTGGAACACATGCGCGGCCGCGATACCCCACTTGCTCGATCGGGGAGGGGGCAGCCTGGTCAACATCAGCTCTGCCGGTGCCATCAAGGGATTTCCGCTGCAGACGCCCTACACGGCGGCCAAGCACGGGGTCGTCGGCTTGACGCTGGCCTTGGCCAATGAGCTGGCGGCGCAGAATGTGCGGGTCAATACCGTGCTTCCCACCGGCGTCCCCACCGGGATGGTTCCGCCGTCGTTCGGGCCCCTCCTTGGCGAGCAACGGTCCGACCTCATTCCGATCTTCGTCAACGCGATGCCCACGCCGGCCGTGGAGCCCGCCGACGTCAGCAGCGCGGTGTTGTTCCTGTTGTCCGATGAGTCCAGATATGTGACAGGACTGGAATTCAAGGTCGACGCAGGGGTGACCATCAACTAGCACTCCGAGCGGCCAACGGGCGCCGCCGAAACGGCCGCACTTACCGAGATCGTGTCAACGCCATAGGCTGGCGCCCAGATGATGCTCGGCATCCGAATTCTGCGTGTTCGCGCTGCCGACGTGCGGGGTAAGGGATACAAATAGCTGACTTCAGAAGGAGACCCTGATGAACACGGTGCGGACGTCCGCAATCGGCTTGACAGCGACCGCGGTGTTGATCGGCGCGACGGTGGTGGGCTGCGGCGGGAACAAGGGCTCGACGGCGTCCTCGAGTTCGGCCGCGTCGTCCAGCTCGGCCGCCTCGTCCACCCCCTCGGCCGGCGCGGCCCCGCCCTCACCGGGAGCCCCGGCGGACTACAGCAACCTGCTGATCAAGCCCACCGACATCGGCCCCAACGCCACCGCCGACGGGCCGCCGAGCCAGAATCCCAGCGGCATCACCGGTGTGGGACAGGTTTTCAAGAACCCCGACGGCAAGCGCACCATCGTCGACACGATCGCGGTCTTTCCGGATGCGGGCACGGCCGCCCAGACCGCGGCGAACATGCGTGACGTCGTCGGTAAGAAGGTCAACGGCCAGCAGCAGCCCATCGACGTCGGCACCAACGGGTTCATGGTGATCGGCCAGGGATCCGACCCGGCCAACCCGATGGAGATCTCCGAGGTGGTGTTCGTCGAGGGCAGGGCCATGGTCGACCTGGAATCCGACTGTGTCATCGGCAATCCCACGCCGGCCGACGTCATGCTCGATCTCGCCCGTAAGCAGGACGCCGCGATCAAAGCGGGCTTGCCGGCGAGCTGAGCGGCCGCGCATTCACAGCGGCCAGCTGTCCGGCTGCACCTCATATCGCAAGGCGGTGGCCGGCGGCAACGGCTGCCGCTCGTTGACCGATATCGCGTCGACGATCAGGGCGACGTAGCGCCGCCAGCCGTCGCTGTCCGCATCCATGGTCGACAGCACGCCGAAGAGCATCGCGACCAGGCGGGGCAGGTCGTCGGTGACCAGGTCGGCGCGGATGCTGCCGGCCCGCTGGCCCGCGCGGGCGAGGTCGCCGAGCGCGGCGTTGAGCGACACCGAGATGTCGGACGTCAGCGACCCGGCCCGGCGCGCGGCGGTCAGCAGGTGGTGTTCCCGCGCCCCCAGCGATATCGCCGCTTCGATCAGTTCGGTCAGGCCGCGCAGCGGATCCTTTGCGAGGCGGGCGCGGTCGATCACCGGGGTGAGGTCCTCGGCGATGCTCTGGTCCAGGGCGGCGCGCACCAGGTCCGCCTTCGCCGGAAACCTGCGGTAGAGGGTGCGCTCGCCGACGCGGGCGCGGCGTGCGACCGCTTCCACCGGGGCGTCCGGTCCCGATTCGGCATAGACCTCGCGCGCCGCGCGCAGGATGCGCTCGACGTTGCGCGCCGCGTCAGCCCGCAACGGCCGGTCCTCAACCGCGGTCATGGTGACAGCGTAACTGACAGTTGACTGCCAACAACTGGCGCTTTACGCTCTACAACTGGCAGACATCTGACACTTAATGGGAAACGTGGGCCATGTCAACAACTTCCGAAGTCCGATCCGACGCCGGCCTCCCCGCGCTGCCCATCCCGCGGCCCGCACGCTGCCCGCTCGCGGCCCCGCTCGAGTTCGCGGAGTGGCGCGAACAGCCCGGGCTGCGACGGGCAATGTTCCAAGGCAACCCGGTCTGGGTGGTCAGCCGCTACCAGGACATCAGGGCGGCGCTGGTGGATCCGCGACTGTCCGCGAAGACCATTCCGGATTCGATCCTGCCGACGGACGCCGACAACAAGGTCGCGGTGATGTTCGCGCGGACCGACGATCCCGAGCATCATCGGTTGCGCCGCATGATGACGGGCAACTTCACCTTTCGGCGTTGCGAATCGATGCGCCCGCACATTCAGGACATGGTCGACCACTACCTCGGCCAGATGGTCGACCACGGCGCCCCGGCCGATCTGGTGCGCGAATTCGCCCTGCCGGTTCCGTCGATGGTGATCGCGCTGTTGCTCGGGGTGCCGCCCGAAGACCTTGAACTCTTCCAGCACAACACCACGAAGGGGCTTGACCAGAAATCCACCGACGAGGAAAAGGGCCAGGCGTTCGGGGCCATGTACGCCTACATCGAGGAGCTGGTCGAGCGAAAGGCGCGCGAACCGGGTGACGACTTGATCAGCCGCCTGCTCACCGAATACGTGGCGACGGGCCAACTCGACCACACCACCACGGCCATGAACAGCGTGATCATGATGCAGGCCGGCCACGAAACCACCGCCAACATGATCTCGCTGGGAACGGTTGTGCTGCTGGAACATCCCGACGTGTTCGAGCGACTCGGGCAGACCGACGATCCCGCCGTCATTGCGAACATCGTCGAAGAGCTCATGCGCTACCTGACCATCGTGCACAGCCAGGTCGACCGCATCGCGACGGAAGATTTGATGATCGGTGGTCAGCTGATTCGCGCGGGGGAGTACGTGATGATGAGCCTGCTGGCCGGAAACTGGGACGCCGACTTCGTCGACAATCCCGGATCCTTCGACGCCGACCGAAATACCCGAGGGCATTTGGGCTTCGGTTATGGCGTGCATCAATGCATCGGTGCCAACCTGGCCCGCGTCGAGATGCAGGTCGCGTTCGCCACGCTGGCACGCCGCCTGCCCGGGCTCAAGCTGGCCGTGCCGCTGGAGCGGCTGAGGTTCAAAGACGCCAACATCTATGGCATGAAAGAACTTCCGGTGAGCTGGTGACCGGCGAGCTGCGGTTCGACGACCAGGTCGCCGTCATCACCGGCGCCGGTGGCGGTCTGGGCAAACAGTACGCATTGCTGCTCGCCTCACGCGGCGCCCGCGTCGTCGTCAATGATATCGGCGGCTCGGTGACCGGGGACGGCTCCGATGCCGCGGCGGCGGACGCCGTCGTCGACGAGATCCGCGGGTTGGGCGGTGAGGCGGTCGCCGACAGTCACAGTGTGACCGATCCCGAAAGCGCACAGGCGATTATCGACGCCGCCCTGACCGCGTGGGGCCGAGTCGACATCGTGATCAACAACGCCGGCATCGTGGGGGACGCACCGTTCGAGGACATGACCGCGGATCGGTTCGAGCCGCTGCTGGACGTGCACCTCAAGGGCGCCTGCTACGTGACGAGGCCGGCGTGGAAAGTGATGTACGAACAGGGATATGGCCGCATCCTCAATACCTGTTCGGCCGCGGGAATACTCGGGGCTCCCGGTATGAGCAACTACGGCTCGGCCAAGACCGGGTTGATCGGCCTGACCCGGGTTCTCGCCGCCGAAGCCGCCGACCGCGACATCAAGGTCAACGCCATCGCCCCCATCGCCTACACCCGGATGCTGGCGCACTCCGTGGACGGTGCCGTCCGGCCGGACGACGCGGACGCCCAGGCGGTGCTGGATGACCTTGTGGGCCAATATCTTCAGAAGCTTGACCCGGCGCTGGTGGCTCCGGTGGCGGCCTTCCTGACGCATCGTGACTGCCCGGTGTCGGGGGAGATCTACACCGTTGGCGCGGGCCATGTTTCGCGCTTCTTCATCGGACGGACGAAGGGCTTCTACAGCCCCGCACTCTCCGTCGAGGAGGTGCGCGACCATCTGGACGAGATCCGCGACGAAGCCGGCTACACCGTGCCCGGTGGTCCCGGTGACGAAATGAGCGAGCTTTTCGCCACCATCATGGCCGGCCTCAGCAGCTGAACGCCGTGCCGACGCCATCCGGTGGGGGCGTCGACTTCAGGCAGCCGAACGGCTCGATACCGGCGGGACCGAATTTGGCCGCCGACTGGTGCGCGTAGTTCACGCAATACAGGCCGGCCTGATCGGCGCGGCACCGGTAGTCACCGAACGACAGCGAATCCCCAATCGCCAGTTCCGGGCCGTTGCCGTTGATGAAGGGACCGGGATCCGCACGGGCGGACCCGACCTGCAGGTTCACCCCGTCAAAGCTGATCCAACCGCCGTGCCATTGGCCGTAGGCCGTCGCGGGCGCCGGAGGGGGATTGGTCAAGCTCACCAGGCACAACAGGGCGTTGCCGGTGTGTTTGGCATCGGTCATGCAGGAAACCTTGCCGCCCATGGCCGTCAGCGCGATGTCGTCGCCCAACGGCGTGGCCGTGCCGTCGCGGGTTGCCGTGTGAAAGCGACCCGGATCGGCCGGGTGACCGGCCTCGATCCAGGTGATGACGTCCGATATCGGCGCCTTGGCACCCGGCGCGGCGGTTGGTCCCGGCGCTCTGCTTCCCGGCGCGCCGGCGGCCGTGGATGTCTGGGTGGTGCTCGAACTTGGCTGTGAATGGCCGCCCGTAGTGTGTGAGCACCCGGCGACCAGTAACGACGCTGCGAGCAGCGCGGCAATCCGCATCCAGTCAGGCTAACCGCCGCGCCGGGCAAATAAGGCGCTGCGCGCGCGTTATCACCGTCATTTCGGTTACCGTCGGATGATGCATGACCGCACTGTCCGCGCACGCACGGCCATCGGCACCGTCGAAGGCTTCACCCGCGACGGGGTCAATCGGTGGCGGTCGATCCCGTATGCCCGCCCGCCGGTGGGACCCCTGCGCTTCCGGGCGCCCCAGCCGGCGCTGCCGTGGTCGGGTGTTCGGCACTGCCACGGCTTCGGCAACTGCGCGCCCCAGCAGCGCCGCTACACCCTGCTCGGCATGTCAGGTTTGGGTGGCCGCTATCAGCCGATGAGCGAGGACTGCCTCACCCTCAACGTGGTGGCGCCCGAAGGCGACACCCAGGGGCCGCTGCCGGTCATGGTGTTCATCCACGGCGGCGGCTACTTCCTGGGCAGTTCGGCAACACCGCTGTACGACGGCGCGGCGCTGGCACGCCGGGGATGTGTCTACGTCTCGGTGAACTACCGGCTCGGCGCGCTTGGATGTGTGGACTTCTCGTCGCTGTCGACGCCGGAGGTCACCATCGACAGCAACCTGTACCTGCGCGATCTGGTGCTGGCGTTGCAGTGGGTTCGCGACAACATCGCGGGATTCGGCGGCGATCCCGACAACGTCACCATTTTCGGCGAGAGCGCGGGCGCGTGCATCACCGCCTCGCTGCTGGCGGTGCCCGCCGCTCGGGGCTTGTTCGCCCGCGCGATCTCGGAAAGCCCGGCGTCGGGTTTGGTGCGGTCGAAAGAGGTTGCCGCAGAGTTCGCGAACCGGTTCGCCAACCTGCTCGGGGTGCGCAAGCAGGATGCCGCGAACGCACTGATGCAGGCGTCCGCGGCTCAACTGGTGGAGACTCAACACCGATTGATCGACGAGGGAATGCAGAAGAGGCTGGGCGCCTTCCCAATTGGCCCCGTCTTCGGCGACGACATCCTGCCGAGGGATCCGGTCGAGGCGATGCGGCGCGGTGAGGCCCACCGGGTCCCGCTGATCGTGGGCACGAACGCCGAGGAAGGGCGGTTGTTCACCCGCTTCCTCGCGATGTTGCCGACCAACGAGACGATGGTCGAAGAACTGCTGGCCGAGGCGGAACCCGCTGTACGCGAACGCATTACCGCCGCATATCCCGACTATCCCGAGCGGGCCGCGTGCATCCAGCTCGGCGGCGATTTCGCGTTCGCCTCGGCGGCCTGGCAGATCGCGGAGGCGCACGGCACGCACGCGCCGACCTACCTCTACCGGTATGACTACGCGCCGCGCACGCTGCGCTGGTCCGGCTTCGGAGCCACCCACGCCACCGAGTTGCTCGCCGTTTTCGACGTCTACCGCACCAGATTCGGCGCGCTGTTGACCGCGGCGGCGGATCGGCGCGGCGCCTTGCGGGTGAGCAATCAGGTGCAACGGCGCTGGCGCGCGTTCAGCCGAACCGGCGTGCCGGGGGAGGACTGGCCCCTCTACACGGCCGACGAACGTGCGGTGATGGTTTTCGACCGCAAGTCTCGCGTCGAGTTCGATCCACACCCGCACCGGCGGATGGCCTGGGACGGCTTCTCACTGGCGCAGTGACCTGGCACGCTAACCCTCATGCATGCCGAGACCGAGCAAGTCATCGAACGACCCACTGACCTCACCGCCGCCTGGTTGGCCGCGGTGATCGGCACCGGACCCATCGCCGACTTCTCGGTGGAGCGCATCGGCACCGGCCAGATGAGCGAGTGCTACCGCGTCCGGCTCAGCTATGCCGAGGCCGAGGGGCCCGCGAATGGGCCCGAGTCGGTGGTGCTGAAGGTCGCGGCCACCGATCCGGTGAGCCGGCAGACCGGGCTGGCGCTGGGACTCTATGAGCGCGAGGTGCGCTTCTACGGCGACGTCGCGCCACGCCTGGGTGGACCCATAGCGCCGTGCTACCACGCCGCGGTCGACACCTCGACGGGCGTGTTCGACCTGCTGCTGGGCGACGCCGGGCCGGCCGTTGTCGGCGACGAAATCGCCGGCGCCACAATCGAACAGGCCCGCCTCGGTGTCGTCGAACTGGGACGGCTGCACGGACCGCTGCTGGGCGACCCCTCGCTGGCCGAGGCGCCGTGGCTCAACCGGGAGGCCCCACTGAGCCAGGCCATGATCACCCCGCTGTACGCCGGTTTCGTCGACCGTTACGGCGACCAGATCGCACCGGAGCACCGCGTGGTGTGCGAACGCCTGGTTGCCGCGTTCGACGGCTACCTGGCCCAGGAGGCCGAGGCGTCCGGTCCGGGCCGGATCCAGGGGTTGGTGCACGGCGACTACCGACTGGACAACATGCTGTTCGGTACCGAGGGCGCCGATCGCGCGCTGACGGTGGTCGACTGGCAGACCGTGTCCTGGGGTCCGGCGCTGACCGACCTGGCGTACTTCCTCGGTTGCGCGTTGGCCACCGAGGATCGCCGGCAGCACTACGACGCGCTGCTGCGCGCCTACCACGAGGCGCTGGGGCCCGAGGCACCCCTCACGCTGGCCGACGTCGCCGACGGTGTGCGCCGGCAGAGCTTCTTCGGGGTGATGATGGCGATCGTCTCGTCGATGCTGGTCGAGCGCACCGACCGCGGCGACCGGATGTTCATGACGATGCTGCGCCGGCATTGTGACCATGTCCTCGACACAGATGCGCTGTCGACGCTGCCCGCCGCGGTAGCACCCGAACCGTTGCTGCCGTCGCCGGAGGACGAACTGGCCCACGACCCCACCGCCGAACCGCTGTGGAGCGAAAGCTGGTACGCCGACTTCGCCGATGCGGCACAGGGATTGGGCGGCTGGTTCCGCCTCGGCCGGGTGGCCAACGAGCGGACCGCGTGGGTGCACGTGCTGTTGTGCGGCCCCGACCTGCCGACCGTCGCCGTCGACGCGCAAGTGCCGCTGCCGCCGGACCCGTGGGCCGTGCGCACCGATGACTTCGAACTCGTACACGCCGCCGACGCGCCCCTGCAGACCTATCGCGTCGACGTGCGCGCGCGCGGCCAGGCCTACGCCGATCCGTCGGCCTTGTTGACCGGCGAGCCCGCCACCCCGGTCGAGCTGACGATGAACCTGGTGTGGGCCACCGACGGCACCCCGTACAAGTACGGGTTGACGACGCGTTATGAGATTCCGTGCACCGTCTCGGGGAGTGTCACGATCGACGGCACCGGCTACCGGGTGGATTCCGTTCCCGGCCAGCGTGATCACTCCTGGGGCGTGCGCGATTGGTGGGGCATGGATTGGATGTGGAGCGCGCTGCACCTGGACGACGGCACGCATCTGCACGCGGTGAACATCCGGATTCCCGGCGCGCCCGCATTCAGCATCGGCTATGAGCAGGGGGCCGACGGCAAGGTCACCGAGCTGCAGACCGTTGATTCGCGAGAATCCTTCGCCGGCAACGGGCTACCGCTCGACGCAACACTGGTGCTCGAGCCGGGGGCGATCACCGCCGACGTGGACGTGCGCGGTCAGGCACCGGTCCGGCTCGTCGCGACGGACGGGCGGGTCAGCCAGTTTCCCCGCGTCTGGGCCACGATCAGCACAGCCGACGGGCGCAGCGGGGTCGGTTGGCTGGAATGGAACCGCAACCTCGGCGAACGCACCGGGTGAGCGGATCGGCCCCCGTCGTGGTGATGGGCGTCTCCGGATCGGGCAAGTCGACGGTGGGGGCGGCGCTCGCCCAACGCTTGCGGGTGCCGTTCATCGACGCCGACACCCTGCACCCGGCGGCCAACATCGCCAAGATGGCGGCCGGTGAGCCCCTCGACGACGGCGATCGCTATCCCTGGCTGGACAGGGTCGGCGAATGGTTGGCCGCCCACCGCGACGGGGCCGTGGTGAGTTGCTCGGCGCTGAAAAGGAGATACCGCGACCAGCTGCGCGCGCACTGCCCGGCCGTGGAGTTCCTGCACCTCTCGGGTTCGGCGGAACTGATCGGTGCCCGGCTGGCGGCGCGGACCGACCACTTCATGCCGGTCGCGCTGTTGCGGTCGCAACTGGACACCCTGGAGCCACTGGGTTCGAACGAGGCCGGCACGACCGTCGACGTCGGTCGCGACGTCGACGCGATCGTGGACGCCGTCGTGAAGGCTCGCGAGTAGCCTGGGCGCAACCGTTCCGTGTAGCATTATGCTACGGCTTGTAACGGAGTGCTGCATTGGAGGAAAGCCATGGCGGAGGCCCTCGATCGTGTCACGCGGGTTGCGTCCGACCTGATGGACAGCGCGGCGGCGGAAGGCGCCCGGCAGAGCCGCTCGGCCAAGCAGCAACTCGACCATTGGGCTCGGGTCGGGCGCGCAGTGTCCAGCCAGCACACCGCCTCGCGGCGGCGGGTGGAAGCCGCGCTCGCCGGCCAGCTCGCGACCGGCGAGCTCACCGTCGAGGAGGGCGTGGTGTTCAACGCCGAGATCTCCGCGGCCATCGAAGAAAGCCTGGCACGCACCAACTACGGGGCGACTCTGGCCGGGCAGGGCGTCACCACGGTCGCCCTCAACGACGATGGCGAGATCGTCGAGTACCGCCCCGATGGCGCCGCGGTGGTGCTCGCGGGCGGGCGCTGACCCGGCACCGGCCGGCGGTGCGGCGTTCCGATGGATCGACTCGACCTGGTCGTCGGGCCCAACGGTGCCGGCAAGTCGACGTTCATCGCGTTCACCTTGGCGCCGCTGTTGCCGGGCAGCCTCGTGGTCAACGCCGACGAAATCGCAAGGCAGCGCTGGCCACAGGATGCGGCGGCGCACTCCTACGACGCCGCGCGCATCGCCGCCGACACCCGCGCAAAGCTGATTGACCTGGGCCGGTCCTTCATTGCCGAGACCGTGTTCTCTCACCCCTCGAAGCTGGACCTGATCCACGCCGCCCGCAACGGCGGCTTTACGGTCGTCCTGCACGTGGTAGTCATTCCGGAAGACCTTGCGGTCGAACGTGTCCGGCACCGCGTGCAAGCCGGCGGTCACGACGTGCCGGAAGCCAAGATCCGTCAGCGCCATCGCCGCCTGTGGACGCCGGTCGCCGAGGCGATCGCCCTGTCCGATCTCACGACGGTCTACGACAACAGCCGCCTGCGTGGCCCGCGCATCATCGCGCGGCTCAGCGGCGGGCTGACAATCGGCAAACCCGACTGGCCCACGTGGGCGCCGGAGATCCTGCGAACCCGCTGGCCCGACTAGCGCTGGTTACCGTCGGCTTGCGCCACTACCAGGAGAGCTTGCGGCGGCCGGTCTCGACCTGACCGCCGACTCGCTCGCGCGCGGTGTCGGCCAGATCGCTGCCGCGCTGCCGGGCGGTTTCGGCGAATTCCTCGCCACGCGCCCGGGCCGTGCCGGCGAGCTTCTCGGTGCGCTTGCGTGTCTTCTTGGCGAGCTTCTCGCTGCGCTTGCGGGCCTTCTTGGCCAGTGGCGCGGCCCGATCGGCCGCTTCGTCGGCAAGTTCCTCGCTGCGCTTGCGTGCCTTCTCGGCCAGATATGCGGCGCGGTCGGCGGCCTCGTCGGCCCATTCCTCCCCGCGCTTGCGGGCCTTCTTCGCCAGCGGCCGGCTGCGGTCGGCCGCCGTGCCGGCCAGTTCGCGGCCGCGCTCAAGCGCGGCTTCGGCGTAGGGTGCGCCGCGTTCGGCGGCGGTGCTGGCGAGTTCGCGGCCGCGCTCGAGCGCGGCTTCGGCGTAGGGTGCGCCGCGTTCGGCGGCGGTGCTGGCCAGTTCGCGGCCGCGTTCGGCGCCGATCTGCAAGCCGTGCGCGATCCGTTCACCCAGCTCGGAGAAATCGGTGTCGTCGGAACCGGGTAGCGCCGACGACACCCGCTCGGAGAGCCGTTCGGCCGCCCGCCGGCCACGCCACCCGAGTGACGGCTTGCCGGCGGTGTCGGCGGAGGCGATCAACAGCCCGCCCAGCAGGCTGAGGTCAGTGAGAAACTGCTGGCGCTTCTGGGCTTTGGCCACCGGGTCGCTTTCGTTCCAGAACGAGTGCGCCCCCAGGTTGGCCGGCAACACCGTCACCGCGAGCGCCGCCGAGGCGATCCGGGGAAGTTTGCCAGTCGCAAGTAGTAGGCCGCCGCCGATCTGCACGGCCGCGGTGATCTGCGCGACCGTCTCAGGGTCGCTGGGAATGCTGCTGCTCACCGAATCCGGCAACGCCTGCAGGCCGTCGACGGCCGGCGCCGCGGCTTCCGCCGCGGATTTGGGATTGAGCAGTGAATTGACTCCTTGCCCGATGAAGGCCACTGACAACAGGGGTCGCGCGATTCTCCTGAGCACCATGGCCGGTGTATTACCCGGCTGCCTGTCGAGCAAACCGTGGCGCCGATATCACCAGCTAGAGCGGCATAGGTGCGCACCGATAGGGTGGAGCGCGTGCGAACGTTGATCATCGTCGACGTGCAAAACGATTTCTGCGAGGGCGGCTCGGTGCCGACGGCCGACGGCGTCGCGGTGGCGCCCGCGATCAACGCCTATCTGTCCGGCGACCCGGGCTACCGATACGTCGTGGCTACCCAGGACTTCCACATCGACCCGGGTGATCATTTCTCCGACCGGCCGGATTATTCGTCCTCGTGGCCCGTGCACTGCGTCGCGGGAAGCACGGGCGCGGATCTTCGCCCCGATCTGGATACCGGCTACCTCGATGCCGTCTTCCGCAAGGGCGCCTACGCCGCGGCGTACAGCGGTTTCGAGGGCGTGGACGAGAACGGGACGACGCTACTGCAGTGGTTGCGGCAGCGGGGGGTCGACGAGGTCGACGTGGTCGGCATCGCGACGGACTTTTGCGTCCGGCGGACCGCCGAGGACGCGGCGGCGGCGGGCCTGACCACCAGGGTGCTGGTGGACCTGACCGCGGCCGCGGCCGCGGACTCGGGCGCCGCAGCGCTGGCGGAAATGCGCTCCGCCGGCATCGAGTTGGTGGGGGGACCGTAATGGTGGTGCCGCTGGATCGGCAACATCTGCTCGCCGCCGTGGAGCGCTCGCCGCAGGCGGCCGCCGCGCACGACCGCGCCGGGTGGGTGGGGCTGTTCACCGCTGACGGCCGGATCGAGGACCCGGTCGGTTCGCGACCGCACGTCGGGCATGAGCAGATCGGCCGCTTCTACGACACGTTCATCGGTCCGCGCGACATCAGGTTCCACCGCGATCTCGACATCGTGGTCGGCACGACGGTGTTGCGCGATCTCGAGCTCGAGGTGGCGATGGGCTCGGCCGTGACGATGTATATTCCCGCGTTCCTGCGCTACGACCTTCGAGAAACCAACGGCGAGTGGAAGATTGGTGAATTGCGGGCCTATTGGGAACTGCCCGTCATGATGCTGCAGTTCCTGCGCACCGGCTCGGGTGCCCTGCGGCCCGCGCTGAACCTGTCCAAAGCGCTGTTGAGCAACCAAGGCTGGCGGGGGACCGCGGGTTTTGTGAGCGGATTCCGGCGGGTGGGTGCGCGCCACCAGCGGCTGGTGACGACGTTTCTCGACGCCGCGGCGCGCAACGACAAGTTCTCCGCCGCGCGGGCGCTGTCATCGGACGGCGCACTGACGCTGGGTGACCGTGATCCGCTCGATCTGGCCGAGCTGGTGGAACAACTGGACGGGGCCGGTGCAACGAAGATGATCAGCGCGGGCCCCACCGTCGCGGTCTCACTCAACTCGGGGCACGGGCGGGCGATCGTGTTCGCCGATGTGGCCTGGCGCGGCGATGCGATCACCCGGATCAGGTACTTTCCCGCCTGACTCACCGCGTTCGGGCTTGTCTCACCGGGCGACCATCAGCGCCAGCGACGCCGCGGACAGGCACAGGTACGCGCCGGGAAACGCGATGTTGTACAGCACGTGTGCCCTCAGGTGCGTCACCACCGCCCCGACGAAAAACAGGACCAGGCCGGCGGCGGCCGCGATTCCCAATTCCCGCAGGCCCAGCAGGCCCACAATTATTCCGGCGGCCCCGGCGAGCTTCAGCCCGCCCAGCGCCGGTAGCCACGACCGCGGCACGCCGACCTGGGCGGAGTTGGCCAGCACGAATCGCGCTGGAATGAGGTCGGCCACGGCGATCGCGGCGGTGACTGCGGCGGTGACCAGCGTGGTCGCGACAAGTGCGGTGTTCATGGATCAATTCCCTGTCTCGCAGCAGTTTCCGCGGCGCCACGTCGGATGCATGCGGGGCGCACCGCGGCGCACAATCGGTAAGGTCATGGTGCTTGTCTCCTTCGCGAATGGAAGTCCGTTGGACGCGGTCATCTTCCTGACGACTTCCGTGCGGAAAAGGTGACCCATGAGCGCAACACAAGATTTGGCGGACCTCGCCCAGCGTTTCGACGCCGACCGCCGACACCTGAGGTCGGTCGCCTTTCAGCTGCTGGGCTCGGTGGCCGACGCCGACGACGCGGTGCAGTCGGCGTGGCTGAAGGCCAGTCGCGCGGACTTCGCCGCGGTCGACAACCTCTCCGGCTGGTTTACGACGATCACCGCGCGCGAGGCGTTCGACCAGCTTCGGGCGCGCAAGCGCCGCGCCGAACAACTGCTCGCCGAGGCCGACGAACTGGACCGGCTGGCCCGGACGGCGTCGGCACCAGCCGACGAGGACGCGCTGCTGACGGAGTCGGTGAGCGGCGCCCTGCTCGTTGTGCTCGACCGGCTCTCCCCGGCGCAGCGCGTCGCGTTCGTGCTGCACGACGTCTTCGCCATGCCGTTCGACCAGATCGCCGCGGCGATGAACCGGTCACCGGACGCCGCGAAGAAGCTGGCAAGCAGGGCGCGTGCGCGACTGCACGCCGACCCGGCCGCCCAGCCCCGTCGCACAGCCCACCACCTCGAGGTGGTGGAGGCGTTCCTGACGGCCTCGCGCGGCGGTGATATCGCCGGTCTGCTCGGATTGCTGGCTCCCGAGGTGGTGCGCACGGTCGATCGGGCCCTCGTCCCGGCGGACGTGCCGACCGAGTTGCGCGGCGCCAGGGAGGTCGCCGAGGAGACCCGCCGATTCGCACAGCGGGCGCGCGCCGGTGCTGTCATGCTCATCGACGGAGCACCGGGCATCGTGATCGCGGGCCGCGGGCGCGCTCAAATCCTGTTGGTGATCGGCATCGGCGCCGACGATCGCATCCACACGATCGACATCACCGGCGATGCGAAGCGCATCCGTCTGGCGGCGCTGACGCTGCCCCGGTGGCCAACCCAGGAACATCACAACCTCATCGGGTACCAAGGACGTCAGACACCGCCGGCCGGGGAGCCGGCCACGGGGCAAGACCGGGAGAGCCATGCTCGATAAGCCGTTCGGGCGGCGCAGCCTGCTGCGGGGCACCGGCGCGCTGTGCGCGGCGGCGCTGGCGCCGTGGCCGGCCGGGTGCGCCCCCGACGACGACGCGCTCACCTTTTTCTTCGCGGCCAATCCGGACGAGCGTGACGCCAGGATGCGCATCGTCGACGAATTCGCGCGCCGCCATCCCGATATCAAAGTCCGGCCGGTGCAGTCC
The DNA here is from genome assembly GCF_001667865.1 of Mycobacterium mantenii. GTDB lineage: Bacteria > Actinomycetota > Actinomycetes > Mycobacteriales > Mycobacteriaceae > Mycobacterium > Mycobacterium mantenii_A. The sequence continues at coordinate 35,893 of NZ_LZJP01000093.1, forward strand.
GGTCCGGGCGTCATGCAACAGCTTTCGACGTTTTGCGTCGGCGGCAGATGCCCCGACGTGCTGATGGCGTGGGAACTGTCCTACGCCGAACTCGCCGAGCGCGGTGTGTTGCTGGACATGAACACGCTATTGGCGCGCGACAAGGCGTTCGCCGACCAGCTCAAGGCGGACAGCATCCCGGCGCTGTACGAAACCTTCACATTCAACGAAAAGCAGTACGCGCTCCCCGAGCAGTGGTCGGGCAACTACCTGTTCTACAACAAGCGGCTCTTCGCCGAAGCCGGGGTGCCGGCGCCGCCCAAAACGTGGGAGCAGCCCTGGGACTTCGCCGAATTCCTGGACGCGGCGCGCGCTCTGACCAAGCGTGACGCCTCGGGCCGGGCCGCGCAGTACGGGTTCGTCAACACCTGGGGCTCCTACTATTCGGCCGGTTTGTTCGCGATGAACAACGGCGTTGCCTGGTCCGATCCGCGACTGAATCCGACCCACTTCAACTTCGACAAGGCGGCGTTCCAGGAAGCCGTGCAGTTCTACGCCGATCTGTCGAACAAATACCGGGTTGCGCCCAACGCTTCGGAGACGCAGTCCATGTCCACGCCTAACCTGTTCGCGGTGGGACGGGCCGCGATCGCGCTCGGTGGGCACTGGCGCTACCAGACCTACATCCGCGCCCAGGACCTGGATTTCGATGTCGCTCCGCTGCCGGTCGGCCCGGCGCTGGGAAAGGAACACGCCGCGTGTTCCGATATCGGCGCCACCGGGCTGGCCATCTCGGCGAGCAGCCCGCGCAAGGAGCAGGCTTGGGAGTTCGTCAAATTCGCGACCGGGCCCATCGGGCAAGCGTTGATCGGTGAATCCTGTCTGTTCGTACCGGTGCTGCGGTCGGCGCTGAGTTCGGACGGATTCGCCAAGGCTCACCGGCGGCTCGGCAATCTCGGTGTGCTCACCGAGGGGCCGGGGAATTCACAGGGCTTGCCCATCACGCCGGCCTGGGAGAAGGTCAACGCGTTGATGGACCGCAACTTTGGTCCCGTGCTGCGGGGCCGCCAGCCGGCGACGTCATTGAGCGGATTGTCCCGCTCGGTCGACGAAGTGCTGCGCAGCCCATGACCTCCATGGATGCAACCGACATGACCGCCACCGCGGGGAGGGCGACAGCGAAATCCCCGGAGAACCCGAGCCCGTGGCGCCGGCACGCATGGGCGGGCCGGTTGTTCGTCGCACCCAACATGGCGGCGGTCGCCCTGTTCATGCTCTTTCCCCTGGGCTTCTCGCTCTACATGAGCTTTCAGCGTTGGGATGTGTTCACACCGCCAAAATTCGTGGGCCTGAACAACTTCGGAGACCTGTTCACCGCCGACCCGCTTTTCCTGATCGCGATCCGCAACACCGTGATCTTCACCCTCGGGACGGTCGTGCCGACGGTCTTGATCAGCCTGGCCGTCGCCGGTGTGCTGAATCAAAAGGTCAGGGGCATCGGGATCTTCCGCACCATCGTCTTTCTGCCATTGGCGATCTCATCGGTCGTGATGGCGGTGGTCTGGCAGTTCGTTTTCAACACCGACAACGGCCTGCTCAACATCATGCTCGGCTGGGTTGGGCTGGGACCGGTCCCGTGGCTGGTCGATCCCCATTGGGCCATGGCCTCACTGTGCATCGTCAGCGTCTGGCGCAGCGTGCCCTTCGCCACCGTCGTGCTGCTGGCCGCGATGCAAGGTGTTCCGGGAACGGTCTACGAGGCGGCCAAGATCGACGGCGCCAGCGAGATAAGGCAATTCGTCTCCATCACCGTTCCGTTGATCCGGGGGTCGATATCGTTCGTGGTCATCATCTCGGTCATCCACGCCTTCCAGGCGTTCGACATGGTCTATGTCCTCAACGGCCCCAGCGGCGGGCCGGAATCGGCGACCTACGTCCTGGGCATCATGCTGTTCCAGCATGCGTTCTCGTTCCTCGAATTCGGCTATGCCTCCGCACTGGCGTGGGTGATGTTCGCCGTGTTGCTGGTGCTGACCGTGGTGCAGTTGCGGGTCAGCCATCGACGATCTTTGGAGAATTCGCGTGGCCTCAAGTAGGGGTGTCTTCAAGCACACCGTCTTGCGCGGCGGCATCGTCTATGGCGCGCTCCTGGGCGTCGCCTGGTGCGCGCTGTTCCCCATCGCGTGGGCGGTGTCCGGATCGCTGAAAACGGAAGGCGAGGTGAGCGAGCCCACGCTGCTGCCCGCCCACCCGCGGTGGTCCAACTACACCGAGGTGTTCGCGCTGATGCCGTTCGGCCGAATGTTTTTCAACACCGTGCTCTACGCGGGATGCGTCACCGCGGGGCATGTCTTCTTTTGCTCGCTGGCCGGATATGCCTTTGCGCGGCTGGATTTCCGTGGCCGCGACACACTGTTCGTCGTCTATCTCGGCACCTTGATGGTGCCGCTGACGGTGACGGTGATCCCGCAGTTCCTGGTGATGCGGACCCTGGGCTGGGTGGACACACCATGGGCGATGATCGTGCCGGGCTTTTTCGGCAGCGCATTCGGCACATACCTGATGCGGCAGTTCTTCCGCACCCTGCCCACCGATCTGGAGGAGGCGGCGATACTCGACGGTTGCTCACCGTGGCAGGTGTATTGGCGAATCCTGCTGCCGCATGCCAGACCGGCGGTGATGGTGCTCGCCGTGCTCACCTGGGTCAACGTCTGGAACGATTTCCTGTGGCCGCTGCTGATGATTCAGCGCAACAGCCTGGCCACGCTGACCCTGGGCCTGGTCCGGATGAAGGGCGAATACGTTGCCCGCTGGCCGGTGCTGATGGCAACCTCGATGCTGATCATGCTGCCCCTGGTCATCATCTACGCGATCGCGCAACGCTCGTTCGTCCGCGGTATCGCCGTCACCGGGATGGGCGGGTAGTCGTGGCCTCGGTGTCGTTCGAGCAAGCCACGCGGCGCTATCAGGGAGCGGACCGCCCGGCCGTGGACAATCTGGACCTCGATGTCGGCGACGGCGAGTTCGTCGTCCTGGTCGGGCCGTCCGGTTGCGGCAAGACCACGTCGCTGCGGATGGTGGCCGGGCTGGAAGCCGTGGACTCCGGACATATCCGGATCGGCGACCGAGACGTCACCCACGCCGATCCCAAAGACCGCGACGTCGCGATGGTGTTTCAGAACTATGCGCTCTACCCGCACATGACGGTGGCCCAGAATATGGGCTTTGCCATGAAGATCGCCAAGACGCCGAAGGCTCAGATCCGCGAGCGGGTGCTGGACGCGGCGAAACTGCTTGACCTGCAAGCCTATCTCGATCGCAAACCCAAAGACCTCTCCGGCGGTCAGCGCCAGCGCGTGGCGATGGGCCGCGCGATCGTGCGCCGCCCGCAGGTGTTCCTGATGGACGAACCGCTGTCCAACCTCGACGCCAAACTGCGGGTACAGACCCGTAACCAGATCGCCGCGTTGCAACGGCGGCTGGGCACCACGACCGTGTACGTCACCCACGACCAGGTCGAGGCCATGACCATGGGTGACCGCGTCGCGGTCCTGCGCGACGGCGTGCTCCAGCAATTCGCACCGCCTCGTGAGCTCTACCGAAACCCCGACAACGTTTTCGTGGCGGGTTTCATCGGATCGCCGGCGATGAACCTTTTCACTCTGCCCATTGCGGATTGCGCTGTGTCGCTGGGTGACTGGCGTATCATCCTGCCGCGGGAGATCGCCGGCAGCGCGGGTGAGGTCGTGGTCGGGGTCCGCCCCGAACATTTCGAGCTGGGCGACTTCGGGGTGGAGATGGAGGTCGACGTGGTCGAGGAGCTGGGGGCGGACGCCTACCTGTATGGGCGAATTACCGGCCCCGGCAAGGTGATCGATGCTCCCATCGTCGCGCGGGCCGACGGGCGCCACCCACCGCAAAAGGGCAGCAGGGTGCGGCTGCACCCGGAACCCGGGCACCTGCACTTCTTCGGTGTGGACGGCCGCCGAATCTGTTGATCATGCTTTACGTCGACTATCTCGCGACCTGCGGCGCCCCGGATGCATGAAGCACCATGACGGCGGTGAATCGGTCGGCGATGCTTATCCGCGTGAGCAGCGGAGCGCATGAACGCGTCGGTGGACACGCGAGACGTCGTCGGGGGAGGGCAGCTGGTTGGTGATCCGGGTGATTTCCACGCCGATATCAACCGGGCTGATCGGCCGGAGCCGGCGCGCGATGAGATCCGTTGCGATGGCGGTGATGTCGTCGTCGCACAGCCGTCGGCGTGTCAATGCCACCAGCGGCACATACCCGGTGACGGGCATGCCGGAGGGGTAGCCGGCCCGCACAAAAGCCACAATGCTTGTCACCCAATGCGACAGGTCCATACGTCCACCTCGCTAACCGCCGCAACGTGCGCGTGAGCGGCAGTGCTTGCCATGCCTAGCAACGTACCATCGGCGACGTCATCAGCCAGGTAACGCCACACAGTTAAACGCGTATTTTCCTACTGGATCGCGCTGCCCCACCGAGAGTGACTTCGATGACGATTCGCCGAACGTGGCGCGCCGTAACGGTGTTTGGACGCAAGGCTTTCTACTATTGCCGCGTGGTGGATCGCTATGGAACCGATGTTCTCGCCGCGGGGCGGCGCAAGCCCCGCTCGACCGAACACCCCGCCGAACTGGGCCTGGTCGTCGAGGACGTGGAGACCGGATATGTCGGCGCGGTGGTGCGCGTCGAATACGGACGAGTGGACCTGGAAGATCGACGCGGTCATGTGCGTGGATTCCCCTTGGGCCCTGGGTATCTGCTCGAGGGGCGGCCCGTCATCCTCACCGCGCCGCGCCGGCCCGCGCCGACCGCGGCGGGCCGGACCGCATCCGGTTCGGTCGCCGTGTCGGGTGTTCGCGCCCGCGTCGCCCGCGCGAGCCGGATCTACGTCGAGGGTCGCCACGACGCCGAACTCATCGCGCAGGTGTGGGGTGAGGACTTGCGAATCGAAGGTGTCGTCGTCGAGCACCTCGGTGGTGTCGACGACCTGGTGGACATCGTCGCCGAATTCGCGCCGGGTCCCCGGCGGCGGCTCGGCGTGCTTGTCGATCACCTCGTGGCGGGTTCCAAGGAGGCGCGGATCGCCGACGCGGTGCGGCGGGGTCCGGGCGGCGCCGACACCCTGGTCGTCGGTCATCCGTACGTCGACATCTGGCAGGCCGTGAAGCCGCAGCGGCTGGGCCTGGACGCCTGGCCGAAGGTGCCGCGGCAGGTGGAGTGGAAACACGGCGTATGCCAGGCGCTCGGTCTGCCCCACGGCGATCAGGCGGATATCGCCAGGGCCTGGCGGCATATCCGTTCGCGGGTGCGCGACTGGAACGATCTGGAGCCGGCGCTGATCAGTCGGGTGGAGGAACTCATCGATTTCGTGACCGCGCCGGTGCCCTGACACGACAGCCGCCGCACCAGGGCGAATGCCCCCCGGTTAGTTAGGCTACGCTAAGCCGAACGTTCCGACCGGCGGGACAGAAATAGGGCATATGCAGGGCGTATTCGGCGTATTCATTGGCACGTTCCTCATCGGTCTGCGTGAAGGCCTCGAGGCGTCGCTCATCGTGAGCATCGTCGGTGCCTTCCTCAAGCGAAACGGCCAGACCGTACGCCCGATGTTCGCCGGAGTCGCGCTGGCCGTGCTGCTCAGCGTCGGCGTCGGTGTCGGCCTGGACCTGTTCGCCGCGAGCCTGCCGCAGGCCCAGCAGGAGATGATGGAGACGGTCATCAACGCCATCGCGGTGGTGTTCGTGACGTCGATGATCATCTGGATGAACGGCAACGCCGCCCAGCTCAAAGGGGAGCTCGAGCGCGAAGCCCGTCGGGCGGTCAACCGGGGCAGCGCGTTCGCCCTGGCCGTGATGGCGTTCCTTGCCGTCCTCAAGGAGGGCTTCGAGACGTCGGTCTTCCTGCTGGCGGCCGCGCAGACGTCGCACGGGAACCGGTGGTTCGCCGTGCTGGGTGGCGCGGTGGGCATCGCGACGTCGGTCGGGCTGGGCGTGGGCCTGTACTACGGCGGCCTGCGGATCAACCTCGGCCGGTTCTTCCGGGTCACCGGGGTGTTTCTGGTGCTGATCGCCGCCGGGCTGGTGCTGGGTGCGCTGCGCACCGCGCACGAGGCGGGTTGGGTCAGCATCGGCCAGCGGCAGGTGCTCGACCTGTCCCGCTGGATACCCAGCAACTCGGTGCTGGGTGCGGCCACGACCGGGGTGTTCGGCATCCCCGCCGACCCGCGCCTCATCGAGGTGCTGGGCTGGTTGCTATACGCCGTGCCGGTACTCGTCGTGTTTCTCTGGCCCGCACGGATCGCCGCCAAGCCGCGGGCCCGCAGCCGGCTGCTGGCGGCGACGTCGGCGGTGCTGGTCATCGTCGCGGCGGCCCTGGCGATCGTGACGCCCGCCGCCAGCTCGTCGCCGGGGGTGCGGGTGCGCACCGTCACCGACCGCTCCGGCCACACCGCCGCGGTGTCGATGGCGACCGGGCCGCACGGACGCGAACTGACCGTCGTCCCCCAGGGCACCTCGCCCGCCCACAACATCGTGCTGGTCCCGGGAGACGACCAAACCGTGGACGGTCTGCCGGTGCAGGTTTGGCAGGCTTCCGAGCCCGCCGGGGCCGATGGTGCGCCGGCAGTCACGCTGGATCAGTTGCGGAGCATGACGGGGGGCCGGCTGCCGGTCGGTCTTGCGGTCGGCCGCACTCCGGGGCCGTTTCAGGGTCAATGGTCGACGATCACCGTGTATACCGTGCTCGCGCAAGGCGATTCCGTGGTGAGTGCGCAAGCGACGAGCAACCGCACGGCGATTCTGACCGGCGGTGGGCTGACCGGTGCCAAGACCGTCAGCCTCGGCGGGCTGACGACGGACTGGTCCACGTCCAGAGCCGAGGACCATTCGACTGCCGCCGAGCTCGTTTCGAGCGACCGCGATCGCGGCGAGCGGCAGCTCTGGAACGTCTGGCTTCCATTGGTGATAGCGGGTTTTGCGTTGGCTTGCGCGCTGTCGGCGATAGCCGCGGTGCGCGCGGACCGCAGGCAAGACGAGAGGAAATCGATCTGATGGTGAGTCGCATCGCCCGGGCACGGCGCCGGTCTTCCACGAGCTGGCCCGCCGCAACGGCTTTGGCCGCGGCCGCGGCATTGGCCATGACCGCATGCGGCCACTCGACCGATAACTCGAGCCATGCCCAACCGCCGAAACCGGGAGGCACCAATGCGGTCAAGGTCACCTTGGCCAACGACGGGGGCAGGGACGGCTGCGCACTGGACACCACCAGCGTGCCCGCCGGGCCGGTGACCTTCACGGTCGCAAATACCAATGCGCCGGGCATCAGTGAAGTCGAATTACTCAGGGACCAGCGGATCGTCGGCGAGAAGGAAAACCTCGCGCCCGGCCTGGACCCGGTGTCGTTCACGGTTTCGCTGGACGGGGGTGCCTACCAGCTCTACTGTCCGGGTGCGAGCACCGAATACCAGAGCCTGACGGTGACGGGCCAGACGCAGGCGACGCCGACGGGCACGGTGGCCAGCATCCTGCGCCAGGGCACCAAGGACTACGCGGCCTACATCGTCAACCAGATCGGTCAGCTCAACGATGGCGTCAAGGCACTCGATGCTGCCGTGCAGGCGGGCAATGTCGATGCCGCGAAGGCTGCCTACGCCAAAGCCCGGTTGTTCTGGGAGCGTTCGGAGTCCACCGTGGAGGGCTTCGTCCTGCCGGGCTTCGCGGTGGGCGACAACGCCGGCAGCTTGGACTATCTGATCGACATGCGCGAGTCGACACCGGTCGACGCGAAGGTCGGCTGGAAGGGCTTTCACGCCATCGAGCGAGATCTGTGGCAGGGCGCCGCGATCACCCCCGGAACAAAAGCACTCAGCACCGAATTAGTCGGCAACGTCGGCAAATTGAACGGCATCGTCGCCACCCTGCAGTACAAGCCCGAGGACCTGGCCAACGGCGCCAGCGACCTGATCGAAGAGATCCAGAACACCAAGATCACCGGTGAGGAAGAGGCCTTCAGTCACATTGACCTGGTGGACTTTTCGGGCAACGTCGAAGGCGCCCAACAGGCGTACGCCTCGCTGAGGCCGGGCCTGGAAAAGATCGACGGCAATCTCGTCCGCCAGATCGATCAGCAGTTCCAAAGCGTGCTCGCCACGCTGGATGGGTATCGCGACGCGGCCGCGCTCGGCGGCTACAAGACCTACACCCCGGCGCTGAAGGCCAGCGACGCACCGAAGCTGACCGCGGTCATCCAGCCACTGCACCAGAGCCTGTCCACCGTCGCCCAAAAAGTCGTCACGGCCGGCTGATCGTGACCGACGACATCACCGAACCCTCCGGCGGAGACCCGGACAACGCCGGTACGCCGGCAGAATCCAGCACAGTGTCGCGCCGGCGCGCGCTGGGCGGCGCCGTGCTGGCCGGGCTGGGCGGTGCCGCGATCGGCGCCGTCGGTGGCGGCTTCGCCGGCCACGCGATGGCGGCGGGACAGCGCGGCGACGACGATGACACCGTCGATCTGCGCCGCAGCTACCCCTTCTACGGCCAGCCCCACCAAGGCGGAATCGACACGCCCCCACAGCGTTACGCCATGTTCATGTCGTTCTCGGTGGTCGGCGGCACTGGCCGCAGAGAGCTGCAGACGCTGTTGGCGCGCTGGTCGGCCGCCACAGCGATCCTGCAGCAGGGCAAGCCGGTAGGGACCGTACAGCCCCAGGTCGAGGTGCAGCCTCCCGCCGACACCGGAGAGGCCTACGGACTGAGCCCCGCCAGCCTCACCGTCACCGTCGGATTGGGCCCGTCGCTGTTCGGCGATCGGTTCGGACTGGCCGCCAAGCGGCCCGCCGTGTTCACCGACCTGCCGCCACTGAACGGAGACAACCTTGATCCCCGCCTGCATGGCGGGGACCTGTCCGTGCAGGCGTGCGCCGACGACCCCCAGGTCTGCTACCACGCGGTGCGCAACCTGGCCCGTCTCGGCCGCAACATCGTGTCACCGTTCTGGGCGGTGTTGGGTTTCGGGCGAGCCTCCGCCGGCCCCGGCCAGCACACGCCGCGAAACCTGTTGGGGTTCAAGGACGGTACCCGTAACATCGCCACCGATGCCGAGTACGCCAAATTCGTCTGGGTCGACAACAGTGACCAGCCGTGGATGAACGGGGGGACGTATCAAGTCGTCCGCAAGATCCGGATGCTGATGGAGACGTGGGATGTCGACCGGATCGGTAATCAGCAGCGGATCTTCGGGCGCACCAAAGAGGAAGGTGCGCCGCTGAGCGGCAAGCACGAATTCGATACACCGGATTTCGCCGCCAAAAACGCCGACGGGAACCCGCTCATCGATCCGATGTCTCACGTCGGCCTTGCCGCCCGGGAAAACAACGACGGCATCATGATCCGCCGGCGGTCCTACAACTACACTGACGGTCTCGACGCCAACGGCCAACTCAACGCCGGTCTGCTGTTCGTCTCGTATCAAAAAGATCCCCAAGATTTTATCCGCCTGCAGAACCGACTGGGTGCCCACGACCTGCTCAACGAATACATTCGCCACATCGGGTCAGCAATCTTCGCGGTGCCGCCGGCGCCGGCCGAAGGCCACTACATCGCGCAAAGCCTGTTCGGCTGAGCAAATTTCGTCGATAGGCTGCGGCCGGTCGGTGGCGCTGTGTTTCGGACGCGTGATGTTTCGTGTCGGGACGGTAAATCCATCGCGCCCGCCGTCACGCATCGGCGCCCGCCGCGCACTAACTCCGTGAAGCCGCACAATCAGCGAGAAACGGAGTTCACATGACCGACGCACTCGTCATCGACGCCGAAGGCCTTGACCGGCTGTCCTGTACCGCCAAGGCCAGCCCCGAGACCGGCAAGAAGACACTCAAAGCCAAGACGGTGTGCGAGACCGGGTTCCGCAACATGACCTATGTCCGGGACCTGGCGCCGATGCTGGTGGGGGAGCCGCCCGCGCTGCTGGGCGACGACTCGGCACCCAATCCCTCGGAGACCGCGCTGGCCGCGCTGGGGTCGTGCGTATCGGTGGGACTGTTGGCCAACGCGACCCATCGTGGCGTGACTCTGACCAAGATCGAAGTCGAGATGGAAGGCGACATCGACATCTCCGCGGTGTGGGGCGTGGGGGACACCCCGCCCGGCAAGCAGCTCGGCTTCAGCGCGGTCCGCTGCACGGTGAGCCTGGCCGGCGACGCGGACGAAGCGACGCTGAAAGAGATCCACGACAACGCCATCGCCTGGTCACCGGTGGTGAACACGTTTCGCAACCCGGTAACGGTCGGCTCGACCCTGATCAGCGAATCAGCATCATGACGCAAAGCCTGTCGCTAGCAAAGACATTCACCAAGAGCGAGCTCGGCGACGCCATCAGGCTGGCACGGGTTCGGCAAGGACTGAGTTGGGCAAAGATCGCGGAATCGATCGGCAAGGACCCGGTATGGACCGTCGCCGCGCTACTCGGGCAGCATCCGCTCTCGGCCGGCGACGCCGCGACGGTGGTCTCGCTTCTCGGCCTCGACGATGGGGCGGTCGCGGTTCTGCAAATGATGCCGTATCGGGGATCCGATGGGACGATAGCGAAAGATCCGACGATCTACCGGTTCCACGAAGCGCTGGCCGTCTACGGTCCGGCGATCAAAGAACTCATCCACGAGGAATTCGGTGACGGCATCATGAGTGCCATCAATTTCCAACTGAGCGTGCAACGTCGCCCGCATCCGGAGGGCGACAGGGTGGTCGTCACATTCGACGGGAAGTTCCTCGACTACGCGTGGAAGCACTCCGCCCCGCACGCTCAGGAGGCAGCGAAATGACGGCGACCATGGATCCTGCCGCCAGCCGGTTGGATGTCGAACTGTTGGAAGACATTCGGGCCCACGCCGCGGCGCTGGACCGCGGCGAGGACCACTCCCGGCGCAGTTTCGCCGCGCTGGGAGCGGCCGGTCTGCTCGGGATCGGCGCTCCGGGCAATCTCGACGGCGGACTTCCGGTGATGGCCGAGGTGATCCGGTCGATCTCCGGGGCGTGCATGAGCACCGGGTTCTCGTTGTGGGCGCATCGCATGACGGTCGAGTATTTGCTCAGGGCCGCAACGGAATTCAGTCTGGCTGCGGCTGAACCGCTGCTCACGGGAAGCGTGCTGGGGGTGACCGGCATGGCCGCGGCGTTCAAGGAGGCGGCGGGCTGTGGCAGCTTGGAGCTGACCGCTACACCGGTGGTCGACGGGTACCGGGTGTCCGGCCCGATCAGATGGGCCAGTAACTTGCACCCCGACTCGACAATGGTGACCGCCGTGCGGACCGATGCCGGCGAGAAACTGATCGTCGCGCTGCCCCTGGGCACGCCCGGGGTGGTTCTCGGCGATCACTTCGATCTGCTGGCCATGGGCAGCACCGCCTCGTCCTACCTGAATCTGGACGGCGCTCACGTCTCCGTCGGACAGGTGTTGTCGCGCGACTTCGAGGGGTTCCTGCAGGCGGCCCGCCCGACTTTCCTTGTCCTGCAGTCGGCAATGTGCCTGGGCCTGACCCGGACGGCCGTGGCGCAGGCCCGGTTGGGGATCGGCGGCGTCAACGAGGTATTCGGCGCCGATCTCGACCGCGTCACGCAGAGCCTGATCGAAGCCGAGGCCACGCTGGCGACTCTGGCCGCGGCCGTGGGCGGAACCGAGCCGCCCACCAAGAAGGAACTGCTGTCGCTGCGACTGGCCGCAGCCGAATTATCCAGCGCCAGTGCCGACTTGGAGATCCGGACCGCCGGCGGAAAAGGATATGCGAGCAGAACGCCGGCAAGCAGGCGCTACCGCGAGGCGGCGTTTATCCCCGTCCAGTCGCCGTCCGAAGGACAGCTGCGCTGGGAACTGGCCAGATGCGTCTGAGCGCGGGTCGATGGTGACTCCGGTGGCGGTGCCACCGGAGGGCACCGAATCCGAACGCCGGGTCGGCGGGGTTCCGCTGGCCAGCTTGGTGCGCGACTTTCACCGTCCGATGGTGAATTTCGCTCGCACCATGGTGGATTCGCCCACCGTCGCCGAGGAAGCGGTGCAGGAGGCATGGGTGCAGGTGCTGCAGTCGGCGGATTCGTTCCAGGGGCGTTCGTCGGTCAGCACCTGGCTGTTCGGCATTGTCAGACACACCGCGTCCCGGCACCGGCAACGGGAATCGCGGATCCGCCATCATGAGGTGCTGGCCGCCGACGGCGAAGCCGACGATCCGCTGTCGGGTCGCATGCATCCCGCCGGTCACCCCGATGCCGGACATTGGAGCGTCCCGCCGTCGCATCGCTTTCTGCCCGAAGATCACACCGTCGAAACCGAACTCCTCGGCTATGTGCGGGCGGCGCTGGAGGGGCTGCCCGAACGACAGCGGCAACTGGTCATCCTGCGTGACATCGTCGGAACCTCGGCCGACGAGGCGGCCGCGCTTCTCGACCTGTCCGCCGAGGCGCAGCGGGCACTGCTCTACCGCGCCCGGGGAAACCTTCGAACCGAACTGGAAAAGCGGTATCAGCGATGACCGTTCATGACAACGCAGTCCCCGCCATCGACTGCGTCGACTTCGTCCGCCTGGTCGACGATCTCGTCGACTCCGACCCCCAGCAGTGGGGGCCGATCGTGGCCAAGCACCTCGACGAATGCCCACCCTGCCTGGTCTACCTGCAACAGATGCTCGACCTCAAAATTCTGCTCAGTCACGTCTTCGACGGAGAGCGGCTCAGCGAGGAGCACATTGCCGGTGTCATCAATACGATCCACAGTTTGAGGAGAGGCGAACACTGATGACGATCAACGCTGAAGCGCCGCAGCGTCAGAGCGACGTTGTGATTGCGGACAACGTGACCGCTTTCCCTTCCGACGTCAGGGCGAGCGGCGTGTCCGAGGATCCGTTCGAGCCGCTGCCGGTCGGCGCCATGGTCGAACGGGTGGCGGCCATGGCGGTCGAAAAGGCCGCGCACCCCTTGGCATTCCTGATGCGCTCCCTGGTCGGCGGTGTCATGGTGGCGTTCGGGGCGCTGCTGGCCCTGGTGGTGAGCACCGGCGTCAAGACACCGGGCGTGGCGAGCCTGCTGATGGGCCTGGCGTTCGGCATGTCCTTCGTCCTCATCCTGGTGTCGGGCATGTCACTGATCACCGCGGACATGGCCGCGGGTTTCCTCGCCGTGCTCAACCGCACGCTGACCGTGGGCGGCTACGTCGTGTTGGTCACCGTCGGACTGATCGGCAACATCGTCGGCGCTCTGGTGTTCGTTTCGGTGTGCGCCGCGGCCGGCGGCCCTTATCTGGGTGCGTTTGCCGAGCGGGCGGCGATCGTCGGCACGCTGAAGGCCGGGCAGCCGTTCTGGACGGCTCTGCTGCTCGCGGTGGTATGCACGTGGTTCCTGCAGACGTCGATGTGCATGTTCTTCAAGGCGCGTAGCGACGTCGCCCGGATGACATTCGCGTTCTACGGCCCGTTCGCTTTTGTGATCGGCGGCACCCAGCACGTGATCGCCAACGTCGGATTTCTCGGTCTTCCCTTGTTGCTCAACCTCTTCCACCCGGCCGCACCGCGGGGCGTGATCAGCTGGGGGTTCGGCGAACACGGCTTGCTCACCAACATCGGCATCACCACCGTGGGCAATCTCATCGGTGGCACGGTGTTCGTGGCGTTGCCGTTCTGGATCATTGCGCGATTGCAGCGGCGCCAGACTTAGCCGCGGCCGTGCCTTAACAGGGGCTGACCTCCCCCTGACCAGCTGGTTAGTGGCGATCGCAAGCGCGGCGAAGCCGGGCGCAGCGGGTCGCCACCAGCGGGTTAGTGGCGATCGCAAGCGCGGCGAAGCCGGGCGCAGCGGGTCGCCACCAGCGGGTTATGTGCCCGGAGTCCTCCGTCCCGACGGTTGAGGACTAAAGCCTCACGATCGATAAACCCCCGTCGGATAGCGTCGTCCACGACGGAGGGAGAACGAAATGTCGGCACCCGACAAACAACTCGGCATCGTCGTCGCTGTTGACGGCTCGCCAGCGTCCAATGTCGCCGCGTCCTGGGCGGCCCGGGAAGCGTCGATGAGGAACGTCCCGCTGACCGTCCTGCACGCGGTGTCGACACCCACCGCGACGTACCCACCGGTGCCATACCCCGAGTCTCTGGTCACGAGTCTGGAAGACGAAGGCAAAAAGGCGATCATGCACGCGATGAAAATCGCGGACGAGGCGATGCCCGCGGACCGCAAGGTGCCCATCGGGCGGGAGTTGGTGTATTCGGCTCCGGTGCCGGCCTTGCTGAAGATGTCCGATACGGCGGAGATGATCGTCGTGGGCAGCTCCGGCCACGGGTTGCTGGCGCGTGGTGTGCTGGGCTCGGTGAGCTCGACCGTGGTGCGGCACGCGAATTGCCCGGTCGCGGTGCTCCGGGACGAAGAGCTGCCGGATCCGCGGAACGGTTATGTCCTGTTGGGCACCGACGGTTCACCGGCGTCCGAACTCGCCACCGAGATCGCGTTCGACGAGGCGTCGCGGCGCGGCGTCGATCTGGTCGCCATCCACGCTTGGAGCGACACCGCGGTGACAGAAATCTTCGAAGCCGAATGGCCGGCGGTGGAAGGCGAGGCGCAACGTAGCCTCGCCGAGAGCCTGGCGGGTTGGCAAGAACGCTATCCCGACGTCGCCGTTCATCGACTGGTCGCCCGCGACCGGGCGGCGCGGCACCTCATCGACAAGGCGGAAGGCGCACAGCTGGTGGTGGTCGGCAGTCACGGGCGGGGTGGGCTGGCCAGCATGCTGTTGGGCTCGGTCAGTAACACGGTTCTGCACTCGGTGCGGGTACCGGTCATCGTCGCCCGGCCGGCGGCGCCCGAATAATCGCGACGTCACTGATCGTGCAGGACGGCAGTCGTCCACGAGCACACAGCCGCGACATTGCGCCCGGCCCGCGCAACGGTCCGGTCTGGGCGTACGAGCGCCGCGTTGGCGTGCCCTCGACGTAGCCACGTCGCCAAGGGATCTCCGGGTCGGGCGAGCACGACGGTGACGCCGCGGCGCACCAGGGATGTTTCGTCGGCGGCAGTCGGGTGAATCGTGGTGATCAGCGCGAAACGCGCGCCGAGCGCGTCATCGAGGCGCCGTCCATCAGGCAGCAACGGATTCGGGCACAACCTGCCGGCGAGGCGGCGCGGTAGCCGCGAACGACACACCAGCGCAGAGGAATGCAGTGACGGCGTGGTCGAGTCGACGATCCTGCGGCGCACGCCGGGGAGGAAGCGCAGCCGCGGCAGCACCAGCCGGCGCGCCGCATCGCCCGCGCGGCCACCGCCGGTCATTGCCCAACCGACGCCCAACGCCAACCGGATCATCTGCCGGGTATGCGGTTTGCGTTCCTGCTCGTAGGTGTCCAGGACGTCGGCGGCCATGGCGCCGTGATGGACCGCGGCAATCTTCCACGCCAGGTTCGCCGCGTCCCGGACCCCCGCCCCCATGCCTTGGCCGATGAACGGGGGAGTGAGATGCGCTGCGTCACCGAGAATGAACACGTTGCCGCGGCGCCACCGGTCGGCGATCTGAGCGCGGAAGGTGTATTCGGCGACGCGCAGCAGGCGAAGCTCGCCGTTGGCGACCCTGTCCGTCCATGGTGCGATCAATGACCGCAACGCCTCCAGCGTGCCGAAGTCCGCAGCCGTTTCGCCGCCCAGCAGTTGGAACTCCCAGCGGTAGCGGGCTTCCCCGATGCGCATATACGTTCCCGCGCGCACCGGGTCGCACACCTGGTGGACGCCGTCCCACTGGCCCAGATCGGCGTCGGTGGCCACATCGACGACCAACCATCGCTGCTGAAAGTTCAAGTCCCGCATCGCGGACCCAATGTGGGCACGCACCATGCTGTTGGCGCCGTCGCAGCCCAGCACATAGCCGGTCTCGACCCGGTGCACTCGACCGTCGGAGCGGTCGGTGAACGTGACGCAGATGCCGTCGGCGCCGTGGGTGATCCCGGTGACCTCGACGTTGCCGCGTAACTGCGCATTCGGATGGCGCTCGAGGTTCGCGCGCAGCAGCGCCTCCAGCTCCGGCTGGTCGAACATGTTGGCTTGCGGGAAGCCGTTCGCATCGGGGGACTGGTCACGGTTGAACTCGGCCAGCACACCGAAATCCGCGGCCAACAACCGCAATCCCCGTGTGGGTCTGGAGATCGACTTGAACTCATCGGCGATGCCGAGGCCGGCGATGACGCGATAGATCTCGTCGTCCAGGTGCACGGCCCGCGGCTGCGGATACACCGCGGGCCAACGGTCGAGCACCAGGCAATCCACGCCGTATTGCGCCAGCAGGGTCGCAGTGGTGATGCCCGTCGGGCCGGCGCCGACCACGATCACGGAGCTGCGCCGGGCGTCACCGGGCTTCACGCGAATCGGACTGTGGCGCGCTGTGTTCCGAGATCGATGACCCCGTCATCGCTTGCGATCGACGCCTCCACGACGTCACCGTCTTGCAGATAATCCGTGTTACCGGCCTGGCGTGCAAAGAAGACCTTCCATTTCACGCTGGGCGGCAACAGGTTTCCGATGATCTGCAGCGGTTTCGGCGGGGCGCTCAACGCGGTGCCGGCCGGGGTTCCGGTGAGCACCAAATCGCCCGGCGCGAGTTCCTGGAACTGGGTCAGCGACTGCAGCGCCTGTAGCGGACGGTAGAGCATGTCGGGCTCCACCAGCGCATTCTGGCGCTCTTCACCGTTGACACTCAATCGCAACCGCAGATCGCCGAACCGCTTGAGTTCGTCCGCGCTGAGCAGCACCAACTCCGGGCCGACCGGGGTGAACGTCGGATACGACTTTGCCTCGTAGAACTGAGTTTGCGGAAGCTGGACGTCGCGCGCCGAGATGTCGTTGGTGACGACCAGACCGGCGATAAGGTCGGCGAGATTCGCATCGGAAATGCTGGTCCCGACCGGGATGGTGCGCCCGATCACCAGCCCGATCTCCACCTCGTAGTCGAGAAGCTTGACGTGTTGCGGTCTGACGATGTCGTCGAACGGGCCGTTGATCGACGCCGACGCCTTGCGGAAGAAGGTCAGGGGAACCGCCGACGGATCCATGCCCGCGTCCTTGACGTGCGACTCGAAGTTCGTCATCTGCGCTATGACCCGGCACGGCCTGGTCACCGGCGACACCAACCGCAAACCATCGAGTTTCACGCTGTCGGCGCTGTCGGCGGCTTTGTGGATAGCGGCCCGGTCGGCCAGGAGCGCTGCGGTGCTGGTAGCGGCGGTGTCGATCTTCACGGCGCCGTTGGCGGTTTTGAGCCACCAGGAGTCGGCGGTGTGCAGGACGGAAAGGGTCATGAGGTGGGCACTTTCAGTAGTCCGGCCAGACGGCCGATATCGAATTCGTTGTGTTCGCGAAGGGCGGTCGCGATCGAAACCAGTTCGTGGCGAGCCGATTTCAGATCGGTTCCGAGGAAGTCCCTAGTCGCCGGGGGGCCCCACTGGGCCAATCCGGAGGCGGTGAACGGTGCCCATCCGGGCTCGAGCGTGTTGTCGAACAGGTCGCCGTCGGCGAAGTGCTCGAACAAATAGCCGTCGGGATCGCGCCAGTAGTCGAAGATCTGACTGCCCTGGATGTGTCTGCCGATTCCCCAGGACCGCAAATAGCCATGCTCGCGCAGGTATTCGCCGCCGGCGGCCAGAGCGTCGAGGTCGCTGACCTGATACGCCGAGTGGACGTAGCGGTTGGCCGGACCGAGTGCTATCGCCAGGGTGTGATGGTCGGCCGGGGTGAGGCCACGATCGCAGCGGATGAAACTCATCGTCGGTCCTCGGTCGCGCTGGCCGGGGAAGTACAAGAAGTCGCTGACGATCATCCCGAGGTTGTCCAGATACCAGTTCAGTGCCGCAAGGTATCTCGTGGACTGCATGACCAGATGGCCCAAGCGCTGCACTCGGGCGGGCGCGCGCGCGGGACGCTGGGTCTCGTTGATGCGTCGTGGTTCGGCTCCGAAATTGAATGAAAGTGGCTGCTGTGCAGATAGTTCCGGAAGTTCCGTGACGCCGGCAACCACGCTGACGGACATGCCGCTGGGGTCGACCAGCTCGACCGATCGGCCGCCGATGGCGTCGGGCAGCGGACGCGTGGGAGCACCGTGGGCATCGGCCAACCTCTGCACGTCCGCCTCGTCGCAAGCCCGGAACGCCACACCGGCGAATCGCCGCCTCGGACCGCGGCGCAGGATGAGGCACGGACCGCCGGGCAGCGTGCCGCGCAACTGCGCTTCATCCGGGCCGCGCTGCGCCGTCTGAAAGCCGAACGCCCGCGCGAACGCCTCGGCGCGGGCCAGGTCCGGTCGCTCGAATGCCAACCACGCGATATCGACGACTCTGATCACCGGGTTGCGCGCTCGGCCGGGATGCTCGTCGGGTAGCGCGCCCTGCCGGGCGCTGTTGGTCAGGTCCATCAACCGCCTCCCATTAACTGACGAAATCGTCACATACGAGTCAATGTTCAGTCAAGGTTTCTGACGGAATCCTCACAACTGATGCATACTGCTGGAGATGAACGCGATGCCCGACGGCCAGACGCCCAACCGCTTGGAGCGGCGCAAACAGCGCACCCGAGCGGCACTGGTCAAGGCCGCACAGCGGCTGATCGCCGAGGGCAAGGTCAACGTGCCGGTCCTGGAGATCACCCAGGCCGCCGACGTCGGGATGGGGTCTTTCTACAACCACTTCGATAGCAAGGAGCAGCTGTTCGACGCGGCCGTCGCCGACGTACTCGACGCCTACGGGGCGATGCTGGATCGGCTCACCGAGTCCATCGAGGACCCGGCGGAGACGTTCGCCATCAGCTTCCGGCTGACCGGCCGGCTCTTCCGGCGCCGCCCGCAGGAGAGCCAGATTCTATTGGCCAACGGGCTGGCGCTGTTGTCCTCAACCGACGGCCTGGCGCCGCGCGCGCTGCGCGACATCAAAGCCGGCGTGGCGGCTGGGCGGTTCGACGTCGACGATCCCGAGTTGGCCCTCGCCATGGCCGGCGGTGCGCTGATGGGCCTCGGAAACCTATTGCGTGACGATCCCGATCGGGACGACGCGAGCGCCGCCGACGTCGTCACCGAGAACGTGTTGCGGCTGTTCGGCGTCGGTGCCGCCGAGGCGCACGCCATCTGCCAACGGCCGCTGCCCGACGACGATTTCCTCGAGGGTTAGCGAGTGCCGCCGCCACGCCCTCAATCGGTGGCTCAGAACATGTCGACGCTCATGCCAGACCGGGTAGCGCCGCGACGGCGCCAACCGCGAATGCGACATTCCTTCCGGCGGCGCCATCATTCCCAGGCGCGGTCCACCGCACGTTTGCGGTCCCGGTGACGTGCAAAGTGGCGCCGGTCTCGAAATCCAGGAACAGCAAAGCGGCTTCGTCGTCGACGGCCAGGTTGCCATAGCTGTTGAACATGTTGTTCCCCGGGAAATCCGGCCACCACAGCCGGTCGGGTGAGTCGACGCGGACGAATCCGGGCGGGCCTCCCCGGTGTGATGCATCGCTACCGCGTCGACGATGACTTGTTCCCAGGAAGAACGTGTCGGCGGTCGCAATCGTGGCTTGTTCTGTCGGGTCGAGAACCGTTGCGCGCCTGGGGAGTTGCGAAGCGGGGGCGCTAAGACTGGCGACATCGATCGGGTGGCGGTGAATGTACTTGGGGCAATTGCCGTACGACTGGTCGACGCGGACGGTCATGCCCGCGTGGTCCGCACCGACGAGTTCGCCGTTTACCCGCAGCCTGCGGCGGGTGGCGAAGTCGATGGCGATCAATCCGACCTGCTGACCGATCGGGATCTGGTGCAGGGGATCGCCGGCACGGGGCAGCGCCGACACTTGCAAGACACCTGCTTGCCCGCGGAGAAAACCCGGTGGCGCGGCCAACGGCGAGACCCATAGGACGCCGTCGTGGTCACGTCCGGTAAGCGCGGCGAACCGCTGTGACGCGAGAAAGCTTGCGGCGCCCCGGGACAATACCGGCGAGTCAAGCATGCTCTCGAGCCGCCCGGCCTGGGCTTCGACGCCCGCGCGGCGCTGCATGGCGAGCTCCCCCTCGTGGAAACCGGTCGCTGTCATACCCGTCGTAACAATGTCAGCGACGCAATGCTTCCTAGCGGTATCGCCGGGGCCACCGGCGGCTGGTAATGCGGCGGGCGGTGTTCCTAGGCGACCGACACGATGCGTGCAACCGGCCGGCCGCCACGGGTGACCTCGATGGTCCGGCCTGCCGCAACCTCATCGAAGTAACGCCCCGCACGTTTTCGTAGCTCGTCGAGCTCGATCCCCACGCCGGCATTCACCGGAGCCGGGGCAGTCTTCGCGTCGCCGGCGGACACGATCCGCGCGAGCAATCTGCCGCCCCGGACGACGCTGATCGTCTCCCCGGCAGCGACCCGGTCGAAGCACCGTCCGGCGCGTGTTCGCAATTCGTCGAGTCCGACCCACCCACCCGCTTCGTCAGACCGCGCCGGGATCGGGGCGGCCCGCCAGTCACCGACGGACACGATCCGCGCCACCAGTCTGCCGCGACGGATGACGTCGAATGCCTCCCCTGCGCCAACCCGCTCGAGATACGCGCACGCGTTACTCCGAAGCTGGCCCAGGCCGATCGCTTCCCGAGTTTCGCTCGGATCGGTGCTCATCCGCCCCCGGGAGGTGTCAACATGTCCTTCCACCCGTCGTCTCCCGTCTTCCTCGAGTTTTCAACCGCGTACCTGACGCCATCGGGCCCCTCCAGTTCGCCGCTCTGCGGGCTGTAAACGGCCCGGGGAGGCCCACCGGGGGTGTACACGCACGGATTTGGTTGCTGCCCATTGCATTCGACCGTTCCCGTTCCCGGCCGGGTCAGTGGGTCGCTGATCGGCGGTGGCGTCCCAGGCACCTTGTCGGAGGGCGCCGGGTTAAGGCCGTTGTCGACCGACGGCGCGGGTATCACCTGCCCCGGCTTCACCGGCTGGTCGCAACGGGCCGCGGGCGCCGGACAGGTCAGGATCTGGTTGGGGTCGCCGTACCAGGGGTTGGTCCCCAGCGGAACGTACGGCTTGCCGTTGCGACACTCCCGCGGCGTCGCGGCGCGTTTACCGGGGACATCGACACAAGGAAGGTTTCGTGCGCCGCGCACGGCGTTGGCGGGAGCGTCTTGCGGGATCTTGCAATAGATTCCACCCGGCATCGGCTCCAGGCTGGTGTCCGCCGGGGACCGCCACTGGGAGGCCGGGAGGAATCCGGTCAGGCACGGTGGCGGCTGGTTGATCGTCAGCGAGGTGCCGAGCGACGCGTAGCCCGGGAAGGCCGACGTGACCGTCTGGCCCTCCGATGCGCCCTGGGGGTAGGCGACCAGCAGTTGTTCGACGCCCTTGTGGTAGCGCTTGAGCATCTCGAGCACGATCGCGAGGTTCGCCAGTGTCTGCGGCAGTGACTCGCGGACGTCGCCGAACACCTCGTTGACCTGATCGGCGGTCGGGGCCCCTTGGGACAGAATGCTTCTCACGTGCTGATCGTTTTCCGCGCTTTGGGCGGCCAGGATGTTCAGGTTGTGCGACCAGCGCTCGATCGAGTCACCGGAGTTGACCTGGCTGTCGATGATCGGGCCCGAGTTTTGGATGATGTCGTTGACGTCCGTGATGTTGGTCTTGAAGTCGCCGGCGATTGCCTGCGTCGCATCGACCAGCCGTTGCAACGCCGGGCCCAATCCGCCGACCGCTTGGGCTGTTTCGTCGAGCAACGTGCCGATTTTCTCCTTGGGCAGCACCGCAAGGCCGCGGTTGGCCGCGTCCAGCGCCGGCCCGATCTCGGTGGGCACCGTGCCCTTGGTGATGGTCTGTCCCGGCGAGAAGTATTGGCCCGGGTTGCCCGCCGAAACCAGGTCCAGATACTGCTCACCGACCGCCGACACCGAATGCACGTTCGCCGACGCGTCGATCGGGATCTTGTAGCGGTTGCCGATGCTCATGGTCACCCGCGCTCCCGTGGCGGTCGGCTCGACGCCGGTGACCGTGCCGATGGTTTCACCGCGGTACGTGACGTTGGACGTCTTGTACAGACCGCCCGACGCGGGCAGGTCCGCCTTCAGCGTGTACTGGCCGATCCCAGCCGCAGTGGGAATCTGCAAGTAGTACCAGCCCAGCGCCACCGCCGTGACCGCCGTGAGGATCGCGAACATGACCAGCTGTCGCTTGATGAAGCGGGTCAGCATTGCCGGTCCGCCCTTTCGACCAGCGGGCCGCCCGGAAAGTCGTTGGGGTTCGGCGTAAACCGGACGTCGGGGATCATCGTTTCGGGATCGCGGCCCCATGATTGCTCGAGGGCGCGCAGCGCTCCGGAGAATCCGGTGCCGGTGAGCACCGCGTTGTCGACGGCGCTCATGGTCAGGTCGAGTGTCAGCGACAGGTTGAAGTAGTCACCGCGAAACGCCTTGGGCACTGCGTCGATGTCGAACGGGCGGACCAGGATCAGCTTGAGCGCGCGAATCAGGTACGGAGCGCCGCGGCCGAGCTCCCGCAGCGGGCACTGCAGCGACTGCAGATCCTGGTGCAGGTCGCCCCGCGAGGCCGACAGGTATTGGTCGGTGAGCTGGCTGAGCCGTCCGGTCGCGTCGATCGCGTCGACCAGAAGTTGCTGTTTGTCGGCGAAATGCTTGAGCAGGGGCGGAAATTCGGTGAGGACCCGGTCCAGGACGTCCGAGCGGGGGCCCACATACGCCAGTAGCCGGTTGGTGGAATCGATGGCCCGGGTGATGTCAGCGCGCTGCTCGTCGAGCCGCGCGGTGAAGGTGTCCAGCTTGCCGAGGAACGCGCGGATCTGGTCGGCCCGTCCGTGCACGATGTTGTATACCTCGTTCTGCAGCACTTCGAGGTTCGGGATGCCGCCGCCGCGCAGCACGATGGCGAGACTTGCCAGCGTCTGCTCGGTCGTGGGGTACGTGGACGAATTCTTCAGCGGGATGGTGTCGCCGTCCCTCAGGGGCTCCGGGGACGGATTGGGTGGCACGGCCAGCTCCACATGCTGAGAACCCAGGAGGCTGGTCTGCCCGATCTTGGCGGTCGCGTTCTTGGGCAACTTGACTCCCTTGCCCAGTCGTAGCGTCAGCGTCGCGACCCAGTTCTTCAGTTCGATCGCGCGCACCGTACCGACGAAGACATCTGCCACCCGCACCCGGCTGTTGTCATTGAGGGCCAGCGTGTCGGGCATCTGCACGTAAACGGTGTAGGAGCCGGGCCCGGAGCCCGGGCCACCGGGCATCGGAACATTCGCGATCCCATGCCATTTCGCGCATGACGTCAGCACCACCGCGGCGCTCAACAGGGCCAGTCCCCGCCAGGCCCGGCGCCGGGCGCGAGAACCGAACGCACGCATCGCATTCATCACGAGCCCGCTCCTGTCGGTGCGGCCGCCGGCGTCGGTGCGACCGGACCGGGCACCACGGGCTTCTCGTCGTAGGCGTTCGGCGGCCCCGGCTGGGTCTGCAGGCCCGGGGGTGGGGGAGCCGCGTCCGGGCCGCCCATCAGTTCGGCCAGGGATTCGGGGGTCATCAGGCCGCCCGTGACCGGCCCGACCTGCGTGCCCTGCATGCCGGGCGCCGCAACCCAGCCGGGCTGGGTGTTGCGGTGTGACAGCGGGGTATCGGGCACCCAGATTCCGGGCACCGTGGTGTCCTTGTAGCCGTTCGGCGGGTGCAGCCGATCCTCGGAGTAGGCGACCTCCTTGGGCAGCGTCTCGGCGGTGCTGAACAGGTTCAGCCCGACCGGCAGGTAGTTGAACTTGATCGCGTCGAGGATCGGCGCCAGGTATTGCGCGCACAGTTCGGCGGAATCCTGATAGCCCAGCCGGCTACCGGCCTGAATCATGCTGCAGACGAACTGCATTGGGTTTGCGAAGTTCGGGATCGCCGGGATGGACATGACGGCGCCGTGCGACGGGTGATAAATCTGGCTCAGGTTGGTCTCCAGCGTCGGCAGGACGTGCAGGGCGGTCTCCAAGCCATTCAGCGGGTCGGGTTGGACCAGCGTGGTGGTCAGGGTGGCGAGGTTGTCGACGTCGTGCGCGAGCACCTCGCGGTTCTTGGTCAAGAACGGGCGCAGCGTGGAGAGCAGGCTGTCGAATTGCTGTAGCGCAGTGGACAGGTCGCGGTCGGACCCGGTCAACTTGTCGGTGAACTGGGCCAGGTTCTTGTTGAGCGCGACGAACTGCTGATCGTCTTTGTGCAGGGCGTTGACGAACTGGGCCAGGCTGCGCACCACCGCGAAGAAGTCGCCACGGCCTTCGTTCAGCGCGGTCAATGACCGCGACAGGCTGTTCAGCGTGGTGTTGATCTGCTTGCCCTTGCCGGCCAGCCCGTCCGCGAACGACTCGATGGCCTCGCCGAAGGGGCCCTTGGGTTGCTCGGGCGTCGGGCCGAGTTTGTTGATGATGTTGGCGACGCTTTCGCGCAGTTCGTCCCACTCCGTCGGCACCTGCGTGCGCTCGATCGGGATCACCGCGTTATCGGCCATCACCGGACCACCTTTGTAGGGTGGCTCCAACTGAATGCTGCGCGACGCCACCAGGGTGGGGCTCAGGACCACGGCAGACGCGTTGGCCGGCACCTTGTACTTGTTGTCGTAGTGAAACGTCACCTTCATCTTGTCGCCGGCCGGCTCGATCTTGTCGACCGAACCCACGCGAACGCCCATGATCTGGACCCTGTCCCCGGAATACAGCGCGTTCGCCGTTGGCAGGTAAGCGATTACGGTGTTGTTGGTCAACTTCTGGTAG
Organism: Mycobacterium mantenii; assembly: GCF_001667865.1. Taxonomy (GTDB): domain Bacteria; phylum Actinomycetota; class Actinomycetes; order Mycobacteriales; family Mycobacteriaceae; genus Mycobacterium; species Mycobacterium mantenii_A. Next base: position 60,657 of record NZ_LZJP01000093.1, read on the forward strand.
AGCCGCCAACCGACGACGGCGGCGATCAGGGCGAGCAGCACCGCCACCGTTCCGATGACCGTACGGGGCCGCAGTTTGTGGGTTTGGAAGACGCTGCTCAATTCTGGTTCCCTCCCGTGATGCCGCTGCCGCCTGTGCCGCCGGGGTTGACGAACGGTGCCGGCAACTGCGGCCCGGGCCCCGGTGGGGCGGGTGGCCCCGGCGGCAGTCCGGGCGCGAACGTCGACGGTGGCGGGGTGGGGCCGGCGGGCTGCAGGTTCTCGGTGCGCGCGCCCGGCGGCGCTTGGGTGGGCAGCGGGACCGGTGTGCCCGGGACGTCGGGTGGCGGTTCGCCGGGTCGCCCGGCGATCGGGATCCCCGGGGTCGGCGGCAGGCCGTTCGGGTTGGGCGGGGACGTCTGCACATCGATCGGTGCCGGGAAGCTGCCGCCGAACGGGCCGGCGTCAACACCCGCGCACGGCAACGGGTTCCACGGCCTCGGCAGCGCGTCGGGCGGCGGCGTGTACGAGCACGCCGTTCCGGGCGGGACGGCCGGTCCCGGATGATCCGGGGTGCCCTCGAGCACCGGAGGTGCGGGCGGCGGCGCGCCGTTGGGGAACCGGGTGCCGTTGGGGTCGGGCCAGCGGAACTCGGGCAGACCCGCGCTGCGCCAGAAGTTTTCCGGGTCGATGCCACGCTTCTTGAAGGCGGCGTCGACCCACGGTTGCAAGACCCAATAGGGCAGCAGGTTGGACAGGACGATCTTGAAGTACGGTCCCGAAGCGACCGATTCCCCCAGCGATGCGGCGAACTGACTGACGTACGTGAGGGTTTGGGCAAGGTCGTCTTTGCGTGCCACCAGCACGTCGCTGATGGCACGCAACTGCTCGAGCACGGGATTGAGGTTCGGGTTGTCGTTGATGAACCCCTGGACCTCGGCCGAGAAGGCGGAAACGTTCTGCAGCAGAGCGGCTATGGCGCGGCCACGTTCGTTGAACGCGGCCAGCAGCGTCTTCGTGTTGACCAGCAACCTGTTGATTTGTTCGCTGCGGTCACCGAGCACGCTGGCCACCTGGTGGGCCTGAGCGAGCAGGTGCTTGATCTGTTCGTCGCGTTTGCCGATGGTGTCGGAGAATTTGGCCAAGCCGTCGAGTGCCGAACTCAGGTGCGGGTAGGTCTGATCGACGGTCTGCGACAAGACGTTCAGCGACTGCTTGACGGTGTCGATGTCCCAGCCGGTGGCGGCCTTGGTGACGTCGAAGGCCGCGTCGTATAGCTGGTAGGGGGTGGTGCTTTGGCCCAGCGGCAACCCCTGCCCGGGCCGCAGCGGCCGGCTTCCCCGCGGCTCGATCTCGAGCACCTTCTTGCCCAGGATGGTGTCGGTCTTGATCGCGAGCCGGCTCTCGGTGCCGATGGTGTTGCCGCCGATGTTGAACTTGATTCGGACGTGATCGCCGTCGATCTCGAGCGCCTCCACCTTGCCGACGTTGACGCCGGAGATGCGCACCTTGTCGCCCTTGTTGAGTTGACCGGTGTCGGTGAATTGGCCGTAATAGCTCGGACTGGCGAACATCATCGGGATACTGGTGAAGCTTTGGCCGACGGCGACCACGAGCAAAAGCACCGTGATGCCCATCAGGCCGACCCGGCCGCGGTTGAATTCCGTCAGTGTTCTCATTGCGGCGTGCACCTACCGGTGGGCTGCTGCCAGATCCGAACCGTGCGCACCGGGCCGCCGGCTTGCAGTCCGTTCCACTTGATCGTGAGGTCGCAGACGTAGAAGTTCACCCAGTCGCCGTAGAGCCCGATGCTGCGGCCGATCAGGTTGAGCGCGGTCGGCGTCTTGTGGATCAGATCGCCGAGCTGATCGCGTTGGTCGACGAGCGGCTGCTGCAGCGCCTGCAGGTAGTTGATCGTCTTGTGCAGCAAAGCGCGGTTGTCCGAGAGCAGGTCGGCCACCGTGCCGGCCGCGTTGCTGATGTTCGCGGTGCCGGCGGCCAGCGGGTCGGCGTGGTTTTGCAGCCCGGTGATCAACCTTTCGAAGTTGTCGATCGTCTGGTCGAATTCCTTGCGATGCCGAACTGTGGTGTCCAGCACTGTGTTCAGGTTCTTGATCACCTCGCCGATCGCCTGGTCGCGTTCGGCGATGTGCGAGGTCAGCCGCGCGGTCTGGTCGAGGATGTCGTTGATGGTGCCGCCCTGCCCCTGGAAGACGGTGATGATGGCCGACGCGATGGTGTTGACCTTTTCCGGGTCGAGCGCCCGGAACAGTGGCTTGAAACCACCGATCAGGGCGTCGAGGTCCAGCGGTGGTGACGTTCGGGACATCGGGATGAATCCGCCCGGCGGCAGGACCCGGTCGGCGCCCTCGCCCTCGCCGCGCTTGAGCTCCAGGTAGCGGTCGGCGAACAGGTTGAGATAGCGGATCTGCGCGGTCGTCGACTGGTAGAGCGTTGTCGAGCGATCGACGTCGAAGTCCACCAAAACGCGCTGGCCGCCGTCGATCAGGCGCACCGCTTTGACCTTGCCGATCTCGACTCCGGAGGCGCGGACGAATTGGCCGTTTTTCAGCCCGCCGGCATTCCTGAACTCCGCGGAATAGGTGGTGGTGCTGTTGAAGCGCATCTGGGCGAACACCACGACGATCGACACGGTGATCAGCAGCAGCACCAGTGAGACGATGCCGAGCTTGATGGCGGAGCCGGTGATCTTCATGGGTTGATCGTGTTGTCCCCGACTTGACGGCCCCACACGTACTCGATTGCGTACGGTGAGCCGGTGTCCAGGTGGTTGTACGGCGCGAGGCTGGCGCCGGTGTCGACCACCAGGCTCGGCGCCGGCCACAGGTCATGGCTGACGGCATGCCAGCAGCCCGGCGCACCCCCGGGCCCGCCGTGGGCGTTCACCCGCGGCAGATTGTCCGGGTACACAAAGGGATTCGGCGCCCCGCCGACCAGCCCGGCCAGCCCGAGGAGTCCCAGGGTGGCCGCCGTTCCGGTCAACCCGGGAAGCGTGAGGATGCCGCCCAACCCCGACGTCAGCTCGGTCATGGTTTTCAGCGCGTAGCCGTTGCCTCCGCCCGTTGTTTCGTAGGCATGGGGTTCTTCGTCGTAGTAGTTGCGGATCGTGCAGAAGATCTCGGGGCTGTAGGTGTCGAGCAGTCCGGCGGTGGTCACCAGATCGGCGAGCCCCCGCTGCAGGTAGGGGCCGCCGCGGGCGACGATGTCCGCGCCGGTGTTGCCCAGCCCGGTCGCGGCCAACAACGCGGCATCCAGGTCGGCCTCCTGGCGGTGCAGCGTGCGCGCCGTGATCACGGCGTTGTTCAAGGAGTCGAGCAGATCCGGCGCGGCGTTGGCGTAGATGTCGCCCAGGGCCCCCAACTGTTGAATGTCGTGGCGGATCTGAGGCATTTGCGGATTGATGTCGTCGAGGATGGCGTTGGCGTTGACGATCGACTGCCCGAACTTGTCGCCCAACCCGGTCAACGCCTGCGCGGCCGCGGCCAGCGTCAGGTTCACCTTGACCGGATCCAGTTTCTCCGTGATGGTGGTGAGTGTCTCGAACAGCGTGTTGAACTCCGTCGTCACCGACCTCGCATCGATCACATGCTGTGATGTGATACGTTGCGGCGTAGGGTTTTTCGGGGAGGTCAGCGACACGTACTTGTTGCCGAACACCGTGGTCGCCTTGATGTTTGCGTCCACGTTGGCCGGGATCAGTTCGATGTATTTCGGATTCACGTTCATGACGAACTTGGCCACCGGAGTGCCGTCACGCTCGACCTGCGAAATGCTGGCCACCCGGCCGATTTCCACGCCGTTGTAGGTGACCTTCGATCCTGGGTCCATCACCAAACCCGACCGGGGAGCCAACATGGTCAGGCGCGTCGTCGGCGTGAGCTGCCCCCGAAACTGCAGCCACACGAACCCCAGTACCGCAGCGGCGACCACCAGGAACACCGTCGCCGCCGTCCGGTACGGCGGGATGCGTGGCGAGTTTTCCTGCACCGGGCGTGTCATCGCGGCTACACGGTGAGGTTGAAGTTCGGCGTTTTTCCGTAGACCGCCATCGCGGTCAGCACGACCACCACGACGATCGTGATCAGCGACAGACGCATCGACCGGCCGACCGCCTCGCCGACGCCGACCGGGCCGCCGGTGGCGGTGTAGCCGTAGTAGCAGTGGGTGGTCATCACGACGATTGCAACCAGGATCACCTCGGCGAACGACCAGCCCACGTCGTTGAGGCGCAGGAATGTGTGGAAATAGTGGTTGTACGTGCCGAGGGACTGTCCGTAGAAGAACACCGTGGTGACCTGCTGGGACAGGAAGGCCATGGTGATCGCCAGCCCGTAGAGCGGGATGATGACGATCAGACCCGCCACGACCCGGGTGGACGCCAGGTAGGCGACCGACCGGATACTCATCACCTCGAGCGCATCGATCTCCTGGCTGATGCGCATGGCGCCCAGTTCGGCGGTGGCGCCGGCGCCGACCGTGGCGGCCAGCGCCTGACCGGCGGCCACCGGCGCCACGAACCGCACATTGACCAGCGCGGCCAAGAATCCGGTGAACGCCTCGACACCGATGTTGCCCAGCGTCGCGTAACCCTGGATGGCGACCAGTGAACCCGCGGACAGGGTGATGAAGCCGACGATGGCGGCCGTGCCACCGACCACCGCCATCGCGCCGGTACCCATGCCCATCTGGGCAACCATGCGCAGCATCTCCCTGCGGTAGCGGTGCATGGCGAAGGGAATCTGCCCGATGGCGGTCAGGGCGAACCACACTATTTGACCGATCTCGACGAGTAACCGGTCGGGGGCGGCGCCGTATCGACTCAGGGTGGCTCGCGGAAAGTGGATGTGCCGTGAGGGAACTGTTGTCGTCGCGGTCATGTCAGCGGCCCGTTCCGAATCGAACGCCGATGGTGGTCAGCGCCGCGTTGACCGCGAACAGTGCGATGAAGCACAGCACCACCGTCTCGTTGACGGCAGTGCCCAACCCTTTGGATCCGCCGCGGACGATCAGCCCGCGGTAACAGCCGACCAGGCCGGCGATCAGACCGAACGTGGCGGCCTTGATGAATGCGATCACCACCTCGGGCAGGCCGGTGAGCGCCGTCAGCGTGGAGAGGTAGGCACCGCTCGAGACGTTCTGCAAGTACACGCTGAACAGGTAGCCGCCCCCGAGGCCGACGGCGACCACGAGGCCGTTGAGCAGCACCGCGACCAGCGTCGAGGCGACGACGCGGGGCACCACCAGCCGGTGGATCGGGTCGATGCCGAGCACCTCGAGCGCGTCGATTTCCTCGCGGATGGTGCGCGCGCCGAGGTCGGCGCAGATGGCGGTTCCGCCCGCGCCGGCGACCACCAGCACCGTCACGATCGGGCCGAGCTGGGTGACCGCGCCGATCGCGGCACCGGCACCGGAGACGTCGGAGGCGCCGATCTCGGCGAGCAGCAGGTTGAGCGTGAAGATCAGCAGAACGGTTTCGGGGATCGACACCGCGATGGTGGGCAGCAGCGATACCCGCATGAGGAACCAGCCATTCCAGATGAACTCGCGCCACTCGAATGGCTGCCGCAGCGCCTTACCGGTCAGCACACACATGCGGAAAAAGCCACCGGCCACTTCGGTGCCCGGTCGGATGTGTCGCCCCAATTTGCTGGGGATCAGGTGCGAGGTAGTCATCGCTGCCGCCCTTGACGCGGGCACGCAACGCGTCGCAAGGTCGGCACTGATTGTCCACGCGAGCCGCCCGCTGTCGCGGGGTAGAGACACCGACGGTGAATGCGATCCCGTTTCGCGGGCGGGTTCGCCGTGCGATCGTGGCTCGAAATCGTTTGCACTACCGAATATTTCGACGGTCTTTGAGACGGCGACGTCGTCGCGCGCCGTAGCCGCGAGTATCGGTACCCCGATGCCCGGGGCGGCACGTCGCGTGCCGCATCACCTCGATCACGACACAGGCCGGCCGGCTGATCCTCCCACTCGGCACTCTGGGGCTGCGCCCTTCGGCCCCATGCCGCCCTTATTTGCGCCACGCAGCAACTATGGCATTAGACCGTACGGTCAGTCAATGACATTTGGGGTCCGGCGCGGGCCGACCTTAGAGAAGCCGCGAGCCAACCGCCGGGTGGCCAAGGACCGCAAATCCACTTTTAGCAGGTACTTTGCGTGAATTTCGCGTCGCCGCGTGACTGACGGCAAGGGCAGCCTAAGAATCGCATCGACCAGAGAGAACCTGGACTTTAACTGACCGACCGTACGGCAGCGGCGATTGGTCGACCTGCGCTCGACGGATCGCGGCCCAGGACGGCACGCCGCTCCACG
>NZ_LZJP01000094.1:0-597 GCF_001667865.1 Mycobacterium mantenii
TGCCCATCTCGACGATCTCGTTCGGGACCAAGGGCGGCGAGATCGAGATGGACGGGCAGCGCATCGCCGTCCCGGTGTCGACGGACCAGATGAAGATGGTCGCCAAGCTGTCCGGCGGGCAGTCGTTCCACGCCGACAGCCTGGAATCGCTGAAGAACGTGTACTCGACGCTGCAGCGCCAGATCGGCTACGAAACCGTGAAGGGCGACGCGAGTCTGGCCTGGATGCTGCTCGGCGCCTTCGCCATGGCCGGCGCCATCCTGGCCGGGCTGCTGCTGAACCGCAGGCTGCCCGCCTGAGTGCTCAGCTGGGCAGGCGCCGGTTGATCAGCAGTGCCAGTGCCGTCGCGATCAGGGCGGTCAGCACGCCGAGGCGCAGCCAGCCGGAGCTGCCCGGGCCCGGCACCGTGCGGTAGCCGATCTCGTTCTCGATCGCGTTGTAGCTCTTCTCGAGCTCGCCGAGGTTGGTGGCGGTATAGGACTGCCCGCCGGACAGCTTGGCGACCATCTTCATCTGGTCCGTCGACACCGGGACGGCGATGCGCTGCCCGTCCATCTCGATCTCGCCGCCCTTGGTCCCGAACGAGATCGTCGAGAT
>NZ_LZJP01000095.1:0-565 GCF_001667865.1 Mycobacterium mantenii
CTCGCCGCCTCGCTGGTGTTGCTGACCACCGCGATGGCCGGGCCGACGTCGGACGTGCGGATTCCGCTCAACCGCGCGGTCGTGATGCTGGTGATCGACGTGTCGGAGTCGATGGCCTCCAACGATGTGCCACCCAACCGCCTCGCCGCCGCCAAGGAGGCCGGCAAGCAATTCGCCGACCAGCTGACCCCGGCGATCAACCTGGGGCTGGTGGAGTTCGCGGCCAACGCCACGCTGCTGGTTCCGCCGACGACCAACCGCGGCGCGGTGAAAGCGGGCATCGACAGCCTGCAGCCGGCCCCGAAAACCGCGACGGGAGAAGGCCTGTTCACCGCGCTGCAGGCGATCGCGACGGTTGGCTCGGTGATGGGTGGCGGCGACGGCCCGCCGCCGGCGCGGATCGTGCTGGAATCCGACGGCGCCGAGAACGTCCCGCTGGACCCCAACGCGCCGCAGGGCGCGTTCACCGCGGCCCGGGCAGCCAAGGCCGAGGGCGTGCAGATCTCGACGATCTCGTTCGGGACCAAGGGCGGCGAGATCGAGATGGACGGGCAGCGCATCGCCG
>NZ_LZJP01000096.1:0-158752 GCF_001667865.1 Mycobacterium mantenii
GCCACCCACTGAGTTCCCGTGAACCGCAGGATCACGTCCACCCGCGGCGCCGGGGGCGGTTGTGGGGGATTGCCCAGGCGCTCCAGCGGGATGTCACATCCCGGGCCGTAGCCCACCACCACGTCGCGGCCCGGGGTGAAGACATACCTCGTCGGTCCGGCCCATACGGTCAGCGAGGGCACAAGGGCCCGAGCCTGATCGAGCGCATGGTGACCAGCAAGCTCCGCGCGCAGCGCCCCTCCTTCCGCACCCAGGAGCCCAACGCGACCTATCGCCTGCCGCTGGGATCCGCGTCGCGCACCACCGGGGCGACCGCCTACCAGCTGGGGATGACGGTCGACGGGCACGAGACGCTGTCGGGCATCTCGTTCACCGTGCGTCCCGGCGCCATGACCGCGGTTATCGGGCCGTCGGCCGCACGTAATTCCGCGCTGCTCGGGTTGCTGGCCGGCACGAGAAAACTCAGCTCTGGGCGCATCACCGTGGACGGACACGACGTGCACGCCGAGCCGGAGTCCATGCGCACCCGCATCGGGGTGGTCGCGCGAGACGACCGCCTGCACCGGCAGCTCACCGTCGCGCAAGTGGTGCGGTATGCCGCCGACACGCGGCTGCCACCGGACACCGTGCCCGAGCAACGCGACCATGTGGTCAGCCAAGTCCTCGACGAACTCGGGCTGGTGCCGCACCGGGACACCCGAATCCGCCGACTCTCACCCGAGGTGCGCCGGTGCACCGCCCTGGCGGTCGAGCTGATCACCCGGCCGAGTCTGCTGGTGGTCGACGAACCCACCGCCGGACTGGATGCGGCCCAACAACGTCACGTCATGGCGGTCCTGCGGCACCAGGCCAATATCGGCTGCGCCGTCGTGGTCGCGATCTCGGCACGCACCTCGCTCACCGACGTCAACGCGTGCGACCAGGTGTTGGTGCTCACCGCCGCGGGCAAACCGGCGTATCTCGGAACGCCCCTGCAGATCGAGCCCGCGCTGGGCACCAGCGACTGGTCGAGGGTCCTCACCCAGGTCGGCGCCGATCCCGAGGGAGCCCACCGCGCCTATCGTGCGCGGCCGCAGACGGCGGCACCGACCACGCCGCCGGACGTCGCGGCGCCGTGGCCACCGCCGCCCGGGCTGCCGCCTGGCCGGCAGATCCGGTTGCTGGCCCGGCGCGAGGTCCACCTCCTTCTCGGCAATCGCATCTACTTCGCCTTCCTGGCGATCCTGCCGTTCGTGTTGGCGGGGTTGGCCCTGCTGATCCCGGGGAGTTCCGGCCTGACGCGCCCCGACCCGGGCAGTACCAACGCGCACGAGGCCATCGAGATCCTGGCCGCCTTCAATATCGCCGCGGTGATCATCGGCACGGCACTGACCGTCCGCGCCCTGGTTTGCGAGCATCGCATTTTCCGGCGCGAGCAGGAGGTCGGTCTGTCCGCGCCGGCCTACCTCACCGCCAAGATCACCGTGTACGGCCTGGCCGCGGCCGTGTGGACGACCGTCGTGTTCGCGATCGTCGTCGCGGTCAAGGGCGAGCCGGGACGCAGCGCCGTCCTGCTGCACAACGCCACGGTCGAGCTGTACGTGAGTGTGGCCGTCACCGCGATCGTGTCCGCGATCATCGGCCTCGCGCTGTCGTCGCTGGGGAAGTCGCCGCGGGAAGTCCTGCCGCTGGTGGTTCCGGTGGTCCTCGCGTCTGCGCTGTTCAACGGGAGCCTGGTGCAGCTGGTCAGCGTATGGGGCCTGCAGCAGATCAGCTGGTTCGTGCCGGCCCAGTGGGGCTTCGCGGCCGCGGCGTCCACCACGAATCTGCGCAGAGTCGACTCGCTGGCCGCCGACGCGCTGACGTGGACCCATTACAGCGGCTGGTGGCTGTTCGACATGGGGATGCTCGTGCTGTTCGGCGTCATCGCGGCCGGGTTCACGCTGTACCGGCTGCGCTCGCCGCTCGGCGGAAACCGCAACCCGCCCTCGAATCGCGAAGCCCCGCAAGCCCGTCACCCCGAGCGCTGAGTTCAGCCGCCAGAGGTTGCTGCCGTCGCGAAGCTTCCTTCGCCGACATGAACCGCCGTCGATGTTCGCCCGCGACCCGAACCGCCCATTACTGTCGGGCTTATGGCGCCTGAAACGACTACCACTGCCGAGTATCTGCGCAACGCCTTGGACGGGCGCTGGCGCGATGTCAGAAACCGGATGCGCGACACGCTCACCGAGGACCTGTTCCGCCCGCACTACACACCGAACACCGTGATCGCCCGCACCAAGGTGGCGGAGCAGATGCGAATCATGGCGGCGTTCGGCGCGGCAGCCGACAGCTTCAAGAAAGAACACGGCGGCACCGGCGACGTCGGTGCGGCGATCACGATGATCGAGATGCTGGCGATGTCGGACCTGTCGCTGATGGTGAAGGCCGGCGTCCAGTGGGGGCTGTTCGGCGGGGCCGTGGAGAACCTGGGCACCGAACGCCACCACGAGGCCTACGTGCCCAAGATCATCAGCCTGGAGTTGCGCGGCTGTTTCGCGATGACCGAGACCGGACACGGCAGCGACGTTCAGTCGCTGGAGACCACCGCGACGTACGACCCGCAGACCGAAGAGTTCGTCATCGACTCCCCCACCCCGTCGGCCCGCAAGGACTACATCGGCGGCGCCGCCGAAACCGCAACCATGGCAGCCGTTTTCGCGCAACTGATCACCACCGAGGACGGCGAGCCGGTCCATCACGGTGTGCACTGCGTCCTGGTCCCGATCCGCGACGAGGACGGCAACGACCTGCCCGGCGTCACCACGTCGGACTGCGAATACAAGGGCGGGCTGCCCGGCGTCGACAACGGCCGCATCGTGTTCGACCACGTCCGCGTCCCGCGGGTCAACCTGCTGAACAAGTACGGCGACGTCGCGGCCGACGGCACTTACAGTTCGCCGATCGACAACCCGAACCGCCGGTTCTTCACCATGTTGGGCACCCTGGTCCGCGGCCGAATCACCGTGGGCGGCAGCGCCGGTGCCGCGGGCCGGGTGGCTTTGGATATCGCCACCCGATATGCGTTGCAGCGCAGGCAGTTCAGCGCACCGGATGACGGTTCCGAGGTGCTGATCATGGATTACCTGGTGCACCAGCGGCGTCTGTTTCCGTTGATCGCGAAGTCATACGCGCTGCAGTTCGCGCAGAACGAGCTGGTCGGCAAGTGTCATGACGTGCAGAGCGCGGACGCGCCCGACGCCGACGAGCAGCGCGAACTGGAAGCGCGTGCCGCCGGGCTGAAGGCCGCCAACACCTGGCATGCCAGCCGCGCGATCCAGGAGTCCCGCGAGGCCTGCGGCGGCGCGGGCTACATGGCCGAGAACAGGCTGATCGGGCTGCGGGGCGACACCGACGTCTTCACCACGTTCGAGGGCGACAACCACGTGCTGACCCAGCTGGTGGCCAAGGAGCTGCTGACCGCGTACGCCGACGACATCAAGAGCATGAGCCCGGTGGAATGGGTTCGCTTCGCCGCCAACACCGTTGGCGAACGCGTCGTCAAACGCACTGCGGCAGAAACGATCATCCAAACCATCGTGGATGCCCGCCAGGACAGCGAGGAAGAGGGCAGCCTGTTCAACCGCGGCACCCAGATCAAGATGTTCGAGGACCGCGAGGAATACCTGCTGGCCTCCGTGGCACGGCGGCTGCAGGCCAAATCCAAAGAGATGTCCGCATTCGATGCGTTCAACTCGGTGCAGGACCACGTGTTACACGCGGCCGGCGCGCACATCGACCGCGTCGTGCTCGAGGCCTTCGTCGCCGGGATCGACGCATGCCCCGACGAGCAGGCCCGCGAACTACTCGGCATCTTGTGCGACCTGTACGCGCTCTCGGTGATCGAGGACGACAAGGCCTGGTACATCGAGCACCGCTACCTGTCCACCGAGCGCGCCAAGGCGGTCACCCGGGGAATCAACGATCGCTGCCGGGCGCTGCGCCCGCACGCCGAGACGGTGGTCGACGGTTTCGGGGTCCCGGAGCAGCTGCGCTACGCGGAGATGCTGCATCCGGAGAATCTGTCCGAGGCCCTCACGAGCTGACGGGCTGGTCGGCGATCGCCTCCCAGGCCGGCCGGCCCGGCACCGGGGTGGCCCGGTGCGGCCGCACGTACCTCGCCCAGGTCAACATCGCTGCGCCGACGTAGCAGATCATGAAGGCCCAAAACGCCGGCGTCTCGGTGCCGGTGATGGCGTAGGACTCCCGCAGCGCGAGGTTTATCACCATGCCGCCGAGCGCGCCGAACGATCCGGCGAAGCCGATCAACGCCGCAGACCGGGCGCGTTCCCAATGGCGGCGCTCGGTGTTGGTGAGGTTCAGCGCGCCGCTGCGCTCGGCGAAGATCGAGGGGATGAGCTTGAACACCGATCCCTTGCCGACGCCACAGAAGATGAACAGGGCGATGAATCCGGCGATGTAGCCGGCGGTCGTGTAGAGCGACACCGGTGCGCCGGGGGCACGGGTCAGGTCGTCGTGGGTGCTGACGGCCACCAAGAACCCTCCGGCGACGATCATCGCGACCAGCACGGTGAGCGTGACGCGGCCGCCGTCGAAGCGGTCCCCCAGCTTGCCGCCGATCACCCGCGCCACCGATCCGAGCAGCGGCCCGAGGAAGGCGATCTCGGCGGCATGCAGCGCCGCCTGCCCGTGGGTCTGCCCGCCGGCGATCAAGTTGTGGGCAATGACCTGGCCGAACGCGAACGCGAACCCGATGAACGAGCCCGAGGCGCACATGTAGAGGAACGAGATCCCCCAGGTATCCGGCACCGAAAGCACGGAGCGCACGTGAGCGACGTCGATGACGTGGTCCAGGTTGTCCATGAACAGCGCGGCGCCGATCCCGACGACGGCCAAGAGCACCAGGTAGACGGCGCACACCCAGTACGGCGCCTGGTTTCCCGCTGTGGCCAGCACGACCAGCCCAACGGCCTGGATGCTCGCCGCGCCCAGATTGCCGATTCCGCCGGTCAGACCCAGCGCGAAGCCCTTACGACGCTGGGGAAAGAAGGATTCGACGTTGGCCAGCGATGCCGCATAGTTTCCGCCGCCCAGGCCCGTCAACGCGGCGCAGACCAGGTACGGCCACAACGGCAGGCCGGGGTGCGCCAACAACACGATGGCGCCCATTGTGGGGATCAGGAGCACCAGCGACGACAACACCGCCCAGTTGCGGCCGCCAAGCCGGGCCGTGGCCATGGCGTAGGGAATCCGCACCAGCGCCCCCACCAGTGCGGCGGTGGCGCCCACCAACAGCTTGTCGCCCGTGGAGAACCCGTAGACGGACTGCGGCATGAACAGCACCATCACCGACCACAAGTACCAGATGGAAAACGCAACGTGCATGGTCGCGATGGACCAGACCAGGTTGCGCCGGGCGATGCCCTTGTTACCGGCTTCCCATGCCACGTCGTCTTCTGGATCCCAGTGCGCGATGCGTCGTGGCCGCTCCATCAACCCTGCCTTCCAGCGTCAGTGTCCGCGGGCGTCACGTGTGGATGCCGGGTCGTCCGGCCGCTACGGCGCATCGGGGGTTCCGCCGTGGCCGCCGGGCACTGGTAGTCCAGAATGGCAGGGCTTCCCAAAAAATCCCGCATCCTGCGATGAGAATTTCCTGAGTGAACGCTGTCTGTGTTCGTCGCGCGCGGGCCGAAATGCCTTCGCCCGTGGGCGGTTTTGATTCCCGGTCGCGACGAACCGCGGCCGCGGGCCACGCCGGCGTGTGATCAGCCTGTGACACAACGCCATTGGGTGTGGCGGGTTCGCGCGAAAGTGATTACGTGGAACGTTATTGATTCGGAATCTTGCTGAGGGCCTGCAGCTTGCCGTCCGAGCCGATCCGGAACTTCACCGTTCCGATCCCGGTGGGACAGCACAGCTGATCATTTCCCTTCTGCCACTGGTATTGGACGGTGACGGTGTCATCCGAGGGCGGTAGCACGGTTATATACGGCTTTGGGTTCGAGGTGGGGCTACCGAGCGGCGTGTTGTGGTCAAAGAACAGCAGTTGCTGTGGACTCGATTCACTGGCGATCGTCGGGATGATCTGCACCCAGTACAGCCGGCAGTTTCGGGTATGCCCCCGGCCGATTTCCACCCAGATGGTGCCGGGGATGGCGATGGGAACCGCGGTGATCGCCTGGCGGACGGTGTCGGCGGCGGGCCCGTCGGATTCCTTGCAGGTGTCGGCTCGGGCCTGCGGTGGCGGGGTCGACTTCCAGCCGCAGCCGGAGGCCAGCAAAACCAGAACGATCACAATGAGCTGACGCACGCGGTGAGCTTAGCGAAGACTGTGAATGTGCCGTCGGTTTGGTCAAAAACCCCGTTCTGAGAGGCGTTTCGCGGGGCGCCGTGAGTAACCTCGGGCGGGACGGATGGTCAACGATGACCTGCGGTAACGCGAATCTGAGCCGTCAATATCCCCGGCGAATTCACACGGGCCTACCGGCCGTTGAGAGGAAGAAGTAAACCGGGGGAAATTTCGGGCAGCTGTGCCGAAACATGCCTGCTCCACAATGAACTCACCCGATACGGAGCTAACCCGTACGCACTCGATGGAGGGACGTAAGCGTGGCAAGGGAGTCCATGGCGCCTGAGAACGCCGTGAACACCATGTGCGCTTACTGCGGCGTCGGTTGCGGCATGGTGTTGCAGATCACAACCGATCCTAAAACGGGCCGCGATCACATCGCCAAGTCGGTTGGGAACAAGCAACATCCGGCCAACTTCGGCCGGTTGTGCACCAAGGGCGCGACCACCGCGGACATGCTTGGCGCGCCGGGCCGGATGGATTCCGCGCACGCGCGGTCCGACCGTGGTGAGCCGCTTGAGCCCATCGACATAGATCGGGCGATCACCCAGTGCGCGAAGCGGTTACGGGCGATCATCGATGAACACGGCGCGGACGCCTTCGCGATGTATGTGTCCGGCCAGATGTCGATCGAGGCGCAGTACCTGGCGAACAAGCTGACCAAGGGCTTCATCGGCACCAACCAGATCGAGTCGAACTCGCGGCTGTGCATGGCCAGCGCGGGCTCCGGATACAAGCTCTCGCTGGGTGCGGACGGACCGCCCGGGTCATACCAAGACTTCGAGCGTGCGGACGTCTTTTTCGTCATCGGCGCCAACATGGCCGACTGCCACCCCATCCTGTTCCTGCGGATGATGGACCGGGTCAAGGCCGGCGCAAAGCTGATAGTTGTCGACCCGCGCCGCACCGCGACCGCCGACAAGGCCGATCTGTTCCTGCAGATCGCGCCGGGATCGGATCTGGCACTGCTCAACGGTCTGCTGCAGCTGATCGTCGAGAACGGTCACACCGACCCCGATTTCATCGCCGAATTCACCGACGGCTGGGAGGTGATGCCCAGCTTCCTGGAGCAGTACACCCCCGAGACTGTCAGCGAGATCACCGGCATCGCCGAAGAGGACATCCGCGCGGCGGCCCGCATGATCGGCGAGGCCGAGAACTTCATGAGCTGCTGGACGATGGGCCTCAACCAGAGCACCCACGGCACCTGGAACACGAACGCCATCTGCAACCTGCACCTGGCCACCGGCGCGATCTGCAAGCCGGGCAGCGGTCCCTTTTCCCTCACCGGCCAGCCCAACGCGATGGGCGGCCGCGAGATGGGTTACATGGGGCCGGGTTTGCCGGGCCAGCGTTCGGTGGCATCGGACGACGACCGCGAGTTCGTCGAAGACCTGTGGGGCATCCCGCGCGGGACGCTGCGCACCGAGGTCGGCAGCGGCACCATCGACATGTTCTCCCGCATGGCCGACGGACAAATCAAGGCATGCTGGATAATTTGCACCAATCCCGTTGCTTCCGTTGCTAATCGAAAGACGGTGCTGGCCGGGCTGGAGCGCGCCGAACTGGTGATAGCCCAGGACGCGTTCTTCGAGACCGAGACCAACGGATACGCCGATGTGTTGTTGCCGGCCACCCTGTGGACCGAGTCCGAAGGGGTCATGGTCAATTCCGAGCGCAATATGACGTTGTTCCAGCCGGCGGTCGCGGCGCCCAGCCACGCATTGCCCGACTGGCAGATCATCGCCCGGATCGCCTGCGAGATGGGCTTTTCGGAAGCGTTCAGCTACGCCTCCGCCGAAGAGGTCTTCGAAGAAATCAAGCGGTTCTCGAACCCGAAGACCGGTTATGACCTCCGCGGTGTCAGCTACGAGCGGCTGCGCCGCAGCCCGCTGCAGTGGCCGTGCGCCCCGGACAGCGAGGGCGACCGCAGCCCGATCCGTTATGTCAACGATGGTGTCAGCCAGACGCAGTTTGTCCGCGAGGACGGGAGCGTGCCGCGGCTGGCCTTCCCGACACCGACCGGTCGCGCGGTGTTCTTCGCCCGCCCGCACCTGCTGCCCGAGGAAATGCCCGACGACGACTACCCGTTCCTGCTGAACACCGGTCGCCTGCCCCACCAATGGCACACCATGACCAAGACCGGCAAGGTCGCCAAGCTCAACAGGCTCAACCCCGGGCCGTTCGTCGAGATCCACCCCAACGACGCCGCCCGCCTGCACATCGCCGACGACGATCAGGTTGAAATCGCTTCCCGCCGCGGCCGTGCCGTGCTGCCCGCCGTCATCAGTGACCGGGTGCGGCCCGGCAACTGCTTCGCGCCCTTCCACTGGAACGACGCCTTCGGCGAATACCTGTCGATCAACGCCGTCACCAACGATGCCGTCGATCCGATCTCGAACCAACCGGAATTCAAGGCGTGCGCCGTCACGCTGACGAAGATCGCCGTCTCGCAACCCGATTCGGGTGCCGAGACGCCGGCACCCACCGACACACCCGAGTCCGCGCCCACGGAGGTACGAGAAATCAGCGTGTCACAAGTCGACGCCCTCGGCGAATTGCTCGGTGTGGCAACACAACCCAGACCGGAATTCAACGAGCTCGGCCGCGCATATCTCGCCGGCATGCTGTCCGGCCTTCGCTCGGACGCCGGTCGCAGCGCGGCTGGGGTACCCACCCTGCCGCTGAGCGCGCCGTTCGATTCCAGCACCCGGCTGTGGGTGGACGGCCTTCTGGCCGGCTTGTTCTCGCGCATCGACGGACCCCAGCCGGTGGCGCTGCCCGAGGCGTCGCGGTCGGTTGCCGTGCCGGCCGTCCAGCAGCCGCCCGCCGCGCCCGCCGATGCCAAACCCGCGGCCGAACGCGCGCCCGTCGTGGTGCTATGGGCATCGCAGACCGGCAACGCGGAGGAACTCGCCGCCGAGATCGTCGCGCGACTGGCCGCCGCCGAACTGCCGGTCGCGCTGCACAGCATGGACGACTTCCCGCCGGCCGCGTTGACGACGACGCGGGAACTGTTGCTGATCACCAGCACCACCGGCGACGGTGACGCGCCCGACAACGGCGCGGGCCTCTGGCGGGCGCTGACCTCCGAAGCCGCACCGCGATTCACCGACACCCGCTACGCCGTGCTCGCGCTGGGTGACTCCAACTACGACGACTTCTGCGGTCACGGCCGCAACCTGGACGCGCGCCTCGCCGAGCTGGGAGCGACCCGCATCGCCGACCGGGTGGACTGCGAACCCGACTACGACGACTCCGCGGCGAAGTGGGTCGGCGACGTCATCGAAGCCCTGACCCGCACGCCCACGTCCGTCGGCGGAGACGGAAGTGCCACAGCGGCACCGGCGCGGACTTCGGCGGTTCCGGTGACGCCCCGCCCGGGTGCGCCCGTGCCAGCCACCTACAACAAGAAGCACCCGCTGATCACCGGCATGGTGCGCAACACCGTGCTGAGTCAGCCGGAATCGACAAAAGACGTGCGGCATCTGGTTTTCGACATGCCGGAAGACGTCGTGAGCTACGAAGCCGGTGATGCGCTCGGGGTGTGGCCGCGCAACAGCGACCAGTTGGTCGACGAATGGCTGTCCGTCACCGGACTGAACGGGCAGACCCCGGTCGAGGTCGGCGAGCACGGTCTGATGTCATTACGTTCGGCGCTCACCGAACGCATCGAGATCGCCCACATCAGCCGCGACCTGGTGCGGTTCGTCCAGGAGCGCACCGGTGATTCGACACTCGCGGAGCTGCTAAAGCCGGAAAATAAACGCGCACTGGCGGATTGGACGTGGGGGCGACAGTCCATCGACCTGCTGTCGAAACTGCCGGTCTCCGCGTCGGCCCACGAGTGGCTGCGGGTTCTCAAACGCCTTCAGCCGCGGCTGTATTCGATCTCGTCGAGTCCCAAAGCCTGCCCCGGCGAGGTACACCTGACGGTCTCGCCGGTGCGCTTCAACTTCCAGGGTGTGCCGCGCCGCGGGGTGTGTTCGACCTACCTGGCCGACCGCTCCCCCGGCGATCGGGTCGCCGTCTATCTGCAGCAATCGAGCAATTTCCGGCCGCCGAGTGACTCGGACACGCCCATGATCATGATCGGCCCCGGCACGGGTATCGCGCCCTTCCGCGGCTTCCTGCAGGAACGGCGGGCGCTCGGCCACACCGGACCCAACTGGCTGTTCTTCGGGGAGCAGCACGCCGCCACCGACTTCTACTACCGCGACGAACTCGAGCAGATGCGTGACGACGGGTTCCTCACCGAGCTGGACCTCGCGTTCTCCCGGGACCAGCAGCAGAAGGTCTACGTGCAGCACCTGATGCGCAGCCGTGGGGCGCAGCTGTGGAGCTGGCTGCAGGACGGCGCCCAGCTGTACGTCTGCGGCACCGCGGATCCCATGGCCAAGGACGTCGACCGGGCGCTCTGCGAGATCGCGGCCGAATTCGGCAGGCTCGATCCGGAGGCGGCCAAGGGCTATGCCCAATCCCTGAGCGCCGACAAGCGCTACCACCGCGACGTCTACTAGCGCCGATCGGCCGCCGAACCCGTAACACAGCGGAAACGTCGCGCGCCAGCCGCCGAAACTTCCGCGTCGCACGATGCACTCACAAGGTCGCGCACCTGAAGGAGTGACGTCATCGTGGCTCGGGAGTGTGATGGACCCGATCGGGTCATCAAGAACGGCTGCCCGCTGCAGTGCCGGTTGCGGTACGGCGGCACGGCCGAGGACATGGTCGGCGACCAGGTCGATTGGGCGGGACTGCCCATCAACCTGGACTTCGCGTTCTCGCGGGATCAACGCGACAAGGTCTACGCGCAGCATCTGCTGCGCAGGCGCGGTACACAGTTCGGGCCGTGGCGGCATGGCGCCCACGTCTGCGTCTGCGAGGCCGCCGACGAACAAGACGGCGCGCAGACGCTGCACATCACGTCAGATTCACGTTGATCGAAACGTCACCGCATTCGCCCGGCCCGGGTCGACGCGCAACAACCTCGAATAGCGCTGAACCACTTGACCCCCCACGGTGACGTGGCGCGACATTGGCGTCGCGCGTCGCCGCAATGCGTGGGTAAAACCTGTCAACCGCAAGACTTTCATTCATGCTGACCCTAATCGTGGTTCCCAGATTGGGATTTCAAATTCTGGTTAGACTTTGCGGGTGACCGATAGCCCGTCGTCATACCTGGTGCTGGCGTCGCAGCGCAGCGGTAGCACGCTGCTGGTCGAATCCTTGCGCGCAACCGGCGTGGCCGGCGAGCCCCAGGAGTTCTTCCAGTACCTGCCGTCCACCAGCCAGTCCCCGCAGCCGCGGGAGTGGTTCGCCGGCGTCGAGGACCAGTCGATCCTGAGCCTGCTCGACCCGCTGGACGCCGGGACGCCCGACCTCGCGCCGCCCGAGATTTGGCGTGCCTACATCCGTACCGTCGGACGCACACCGAACGGGGTGTGGGGCGGCAAACTGATGTGGAACCAAACGCCGCTGCTGCTGGACCGTGCCAAGAACCTGCCGGACCGAAGTGGAGACGGCCTGCTGGCCGCGATCACCGACGTGGTGGGCGAGCAGCCATTGTTGATTCACGTGTACCGGCCCGACGTGGTGTCCCAGGCAGTGTCGTTCTGGCGGGCGGTGCAGACGCGGGTTTGGCGAGGCAGGCCCGACCCGATCCGGGACGCGCGAGCCACCTACCACGCCGGAGCGATTGCCCACGTCGTCACCATGCTGCGCGCTCAGGAGGAAGGCTGGCGAACTTGGTTCGCCGAAGAAAATGTCAGACCGATGGAGGTTTCGTATCCGGTGCTGTGGCGCAACCTGACTCAGGTGGTGGCTTCCATCCTCGAGGCTCTCGGGTTGGATCCAGAGTTGGCGCCCCAGCCGGTGCTGGAACGCCAGGCGGACCAGCGTTCTGACGAGTGGGTGGACCGCTACCGCGCCGATGCCGAAAAGCACGGCCTGCCAACCTGATCGGGTCGGTGAATTGAGTCCTCGAGCCTGTTGCGGGATGGCACCCGGCATGCGAACGGACGTCTAGGCGACGCCGGTCCGCCGAGTCGTGTCGCGCGGTCTTGGGCGGCGCCGACCGCATGTCTGTGGCCACAATCCACCCGCGTCCTGCCGTTCCGCCGATGGTGTGCCGGAATTACCACCCGCTTCACCGGGTTGACAGCAAAAAGAGGGTATTGCTGCGGAACGAGGGCACCGTGCAGATCAGCGAGATGGCCAACCAGGACGAATGTCTTATAGTGGGGCTATGCAACAGGCCACACAGCCGCGCTTTGTCCTTACGCGCCGCCCCACCATGGGCTGTTGTTGTTGTTGATTTCCTGACGCCTTCCAACGCTCAAGAACGTGTAGCACTGGACGCCGGCAGTATCACCGGTCCGCCGGGCGGAACCAGATCGGGCGCTAGTCACAAGCCATTCAGGAAGATCAACCAGCAATGATCGATTTGTCCACACCGAGCCGGGCCGCATCCGGGTCCGCAACCCACATTGGCATCCGCCGGCAGGGCGAAACGCCATGTCCTGACATCGCTGAGGAAATCAGATGAGCATTGCCGAAGACGTCACGCAGGTAATCGGAAACACTCCGCTGGTCCGGCTGCGCCGGGTCAGTGAAGGCGCTGTCGCCGATGTCGTTGCCAAGCTGGAATTCTTCAACCCCGGAAACAGCGTGAAGGACCGTATCGGGGTTGCGATGATCGACGCAGCCGAAAAAGCAGGCTTGATCAAGCCTGACACGGTCATCCTGGAGCCGACGAGCGGGAACACGGGTATCGCGCTGGCAATGGTGTGCGCGGCCCGCGGCTACCGCTGCGTCCTGACCATGCCAGAGACGATGAGCGTTGAGCGTCGGATGCTGCTGCGCGCCTACGGCGCCGAAATCGTCCTGACACCGGGCGCCGACGGTATGCCGGGCGCGATCGCCAAGGCCGAGGAATTGGCCAAATCCGACCAGCGGTATTTCGTCCCGCAGCAATTCGAGAACCCGGCGAACCCGGCGATCCACCGTGCGACCACCGCCGAAGAAGTGTGGCGCGACACCGATGGGCAGGTCGACATTTTCGTGGCAGGGGTGGGGACCGGCGGAACCATCACCGGTGTCGCCCAGGTCATCAAGGAACGCAAACCGTCGACACAATTCATCGCGGTCGAGCCGGCCGCCTCACCCGTCCTGTCCGGCGGTAAGAAGGGGCCGCATCCGATCCAGGGCCTTGGTGCCGGGTTCGTCCCGCCGGTGCTCGACGAGGATCTGGTCGACGAAATAATCACCGTCACCAACGAGGAATCGCTCACCCTGGCCCGGCGGCTCGCCACGGAAGAAGGGCTGCTGGCCGGGATCTCCTCGGGCGCGGCCGTGGCGGCTGCCCTCCAGGTGGCCCGGCGCCCCGAAAACGCCGGCAAGCTCATCGTTGTGGTGTTACCCGACTTCGGCGAGCGGTATCTGAGCACAGCGCTCTACTCCGACCTGGCGGACTAGCCATGTTCGCAGCCATACGGCGTGACATCCAGGCTGCTAAGCAGCGGGATCCGGCGGCCCCCACCACGGTGGAGGTCATACTCGCCTATCCCGGCGTGCACGCCATCTGGGGCCACCGAATCAGCCACTGGCTCTGGAACCGTGGTGCACGAGTGCTGGCGCGGACGCTAGCCGAGTTCACTCGCATCGTCACGGGCGTTGACATCCACCCCGGCGCCGTACTGGGCGATGGCCTCTTTATCGACCACGCCACCGGTGTCGTGATCGGGGAAACGGCAGAGATCGGTGAAGACGTCACGCTGTACCACGGAGTCACTCTCGGCGGCAGCGGCTCGGACACCGGAAAACGTCACCCCACCGTCGGCGACCGCGTCATCATCGGTGCCGGCGCAAAGGTCCTCGGCGCGATCAAAATCGGCGACGACAGCCGCATCGGTGCCAATGCGGTGGTGGTCAAGCCCGTTCCGTCCAGCGCCGTGGTCATCGGAGTCCCCGGACAAGTGATCAGCCGCCATGGGCGGAGCAGTCCAGACGATTCGATGATGCCTGACCTGGTGGGCGTCAGCCTGCAATCCCTGTTGACAAGGGTCGACAAATTGGAGGCGTTGAGCGACGGTCAGACGGCTGGTCAGGTTATCCGACCTCCCGAGGCCGGAGTCTGGCACGGCGAGGACTTCTCCATCTGACGGCAGCTCCGAATGACGGCGAAATTTATTGCGCGACAGTCTATGCCGTTTGATCTCGGGAAGCCGCCGGAGCAGTGCCCGGGTCGTTGGGGTGGGCGCTCAGGGGCGTCACCTCGTCGGTGCGCCAGACCCGCAGCGGCATCGAGGCGAGCACCTGCTCGAGTCGGTTCTCGTCGGCGGCGGCGAACAGGCCAAGGGTGCGCCACTGCCCTGGCTGCAACGGCGGGCGCCACAAGCGCAGCAAGTATCCCTGCCGCGCCAGCTCGCGGGAATGCGCAGCTTCGCGGGCACGGACGTCGTCGACAACGTGGGCCGGTGTGCCGTCGGGGACGTGAGTGGTCATCGTGACGAGAAACTCCATGGTGCTCCTAATGGTTTGCGCTCACAGTAGATTCACGAGGTACGGCGCGCCATCGGGGTGGCGCATGCACCGACGCACCGGCTGACAAACCGCGCAAGGAGACCTCCATTGACCGTCGAGCACGCCCCGCAGAAAGTCGCGATCATCACCGGCGCATCGCAGGGCATGGGCGCCGCCCTGGTCGATGCCTACCGCGAACTCGACTTCGCGGTGGTGGCCAATTCGCGATCGATCGCCCCCAGCGACGACCCCGGTGTGGCGGCCGTCGCCGGCGACGTCGCCGAGCCCGCGACCGCCGACCGCATCGTCGCGACGGCGGTGGAACGGTTCGGCCGGGTGGACACGCTGATCAACAACGCAGGTGTCTTCGTCCCCAAGCCGTTCACGGAGTACACGCTGGCCGACTACGAGTTCGTGACGGGGGTGAATCTGAGCGGCTTTTTCCACATCACCCAGCGCGCCATCGCCCGGATGCTGACGCAGGGCGAGGGCGGCCACGTCGTCAACATGACCACCTCGCTGCTCGAGCAGGCCAACTCCGCGGTACCGGCGGGATTGACGGCCCTCACCAAGGGAGGCTTGGCGGCGGTGACCAAGTCGCTGGCCATCGAGTACGCCCGCGACGGGATCCGCGTCAACGCCATCTCCCCGGGAAACATTGCCACGCCGATGCACGCCGACGACGACACGACCGCGCTGGCCGCCATGCATCCGCTGGGCCGAATGGGCTCGATCGCCGACATCATCGAGGGGATTCGCTACTTGGAGGCCGCGTCGTTCGTGACCGGCGAGACGCTGCACGTCGACGGCGGCCAGAGCGCCGGCCGCTGACGCTGAGTAAAGTGCTCCCCCGCCTGGACTCGAACCAGGAACCCTTCGGTTAACAGCCGAATGCTCTGCCAATTGAGCTACAGGGGACTAACCCGATCGCGGGACGACTCTAGCGTACTGGCACGACCGCACCCAACTGACGCGGACCACCGCCTGCGCCCGCCGCACGTGCACCCCCGCCGGTGAGGCAGGATGGAGCCATCGATTTCTCGGGAGGAACGTTTTGATCCGGTATGTCGTGGTGCTTGGACTGGGTTACCTGCTGGGTTCGAAGGCCGGCCGGCGCCGATACGAGCAGCTCGTCGGCACTTATCGCGCGCTGACCAGCAGTCCGGTGGCGAAGTCGATGATCGAAGGGGGGCGGCGCAAGGTTGCGAACCGAATCTCCCCCGACACCGGCTTCGTCACGCTGACGGAGATCGACGACCAGACGGCCATCATGGAACGCGACGTCGAGGGCTCGGCTGACGACGTGCTGGCGCCGTCTAATCGTCGCCGCTAGCCTGCTCCAACAGGCTGCGCCGGTAGGACTCCATCGCCACCAGGTCGCCGAATAGGGCGTGATACTCGTCGCCCTGGTCGATGGGCGACATGCGCTGCAGCTTCGACTTCACCTCGGCGATCTGCCTGCCCATCCACACCTCTTGCAGCCGGGCCAGCACACCGCCGATGTAGCGCGGCAACTTCTCCTCGTCGACCTGTATGGCCTCCACACCCAGCTCGCTGGCCAGGCCGGCGGTCAGGGGTGAGGCGGCCCGGTCGCGCACCGCCTCGATCCACTGCGCGCCGGTCATCCCGCTCGAGGTGCCCCCCGCGGTCTCGATGGCCACGCGGATGGCCGCGTACCCGGGATGGGTGAAGCTTTCGACGGTCAGCGTGTCGAACACCGGCCCCGCGAACGCGGGGTATTGCAGGGCCGCCTTGAGCGCCTCACGTTGTGGCCACAGGGTGGGGTCACGAGGATCCGGACGGCTGGCCGCGGGCTGGGCCGCAGTGGGAGCCGGGTCCGGGCCGCGGCGCGGAGCCTTGGCGCCGGCGCCGCCGCGGACCTGGACGTTGGAGGTCTTGGACTGGCTGCGCACCCGGTCAATGACCTGCGCGACGTCATCCCAGCCGACCCACCCGGCGAGCTGGCGGGCGTACTCGTCGCGCAGCGTGGGGTCCTTGATCTGACTCACCATGGGCACGCAACGCCGCAGCGCGGCAACCCGGCCCTCGGCGCTGTCCAGGTCCATCTCGGCGAGCGCCGAACGGATCGCGAATTCGAACAGCGGCGTTCGCCGCGCCACCAGATCGCGCAGCGCGCCGTCGCCGGACTTCAGCCGCAGATCACACGGATCCATGCCGTCCGGGGCGACGGCCACAAAGGACTGCCCCGCCAGGTTCTGCTCGCCGCCGAAGGCCTTGAGCGCGGCGGCCCGCCCGGCCGCGTCGCCGTCGAAAACGTAGATCAGTTCGCCGCGAAAAAAGCTGTCGTCCATCATCAGTCGGCGCAGCATCGACAGGTGCTCGTCGCCGAACGCGGTGCCACACGACGCCACCGCGGTGGTGACCCCGGCCAGGTGCATCGCCATCACGTCGGTGTAGCCCTCGACGACGACGGCCTGGTGTCCCCTGGCGATGTCGCGTTTGGCCAAATCGATGCCGAACATGACGTTCGACTTCTTGTACAGCAGCGTCTCGGGCGTGTTGATGTACTTGGCTTCCATCGGATCGTCGTCGAACAGCCGCCGGGCACCGAAACCGATCACCTCGCCCGCCGAACTCCGGATGGGCCACAACAACCGGCGGTGGAAGCGGTCCATGGGTCCGCGCCGACCCTGCCGCGACAGGCCTGCCGCTTCCAGCTCTTTGAACTCAAAGCCCTTGCGCACCAGATGCTTTGTCAGCGAATCCCAGCCCGACGGCGCGAAACCGCAGCCGAAGTGACGGGCCGCCTCGGCGTCGAAGTTCCGCTCGGTCAGATACTGCCGCGCGGGTGCGGCCTCGGCGGATTCCAGGGCCGCCGCATAGAACTCCGCCGCGGCCGCGTTCGCCGCGACGAGCCGGCTGCGACTGCCGCGGTCGCGCTGCACGCTGGTCGCCGGGCCGGAGTAAGCGATGGTGTGGCCGATCCGGTCGGCGAGCAGTTCGACCGCCTCGACGAAGCTGACGTGTTCGATCTTCTGGATGAACGCGTACACGTCGCCGCCCTCGCCGCAGCCGAAGCAGTGAAAGTGGCCGTGGTTGGGGCGGACGTGAAACGACGGCGACTTCTCGTCGTGGAACGGACACAGACCCTTGAGCGAATCGGCGCCGGCACGCCGCAATTGGACGTAATCGCCGACGACTTCGTCGATGCGCACCCGGTCGCGGATGGCCGAGATGTCGCGGTCGGGAATCCGGCCGCGACCCCGGGCACGGCCGTCGCCGTCCGCGCGTGATCCTGCCGGGCTTGACATCGGCTCAGTCTAAGGCGCGACTGCGAGAGCTAGCCGGTACCGATGACACCGCAGGCAATGCGGTCCATCGCGTTCTCGGTGTCCTGGGCGCCGTGCAACATCAGTGCGGTCTTGTTACCCGCCAACAGGTCGTCCCGGTTGAACGAATCGGTGGTGGTGACCAGGTACGCCGAGCCGTCCTGTCGAACCTGCAGCGACGCCAGATCGCCGCTTTCCGGCTTACCGGTATGGCCGGGAGCCTGGTAATGACCGCCGGCGGACAGGAAGTTCCCGGGCGCACCGCCGGTGGGAGCCACCGAGTTCGGCTCGCACTTGCCGATCTCGTGCACGTGCAGGCCGTGGATCCCGGGCGTCAGGATGCCGGGCGCCGCCGTCTTGACGGTGACGGTCACATAGCCGCCGGTGAAGTCGAAGGTCGCGGTGGCCGCCGAGCGACCATCGGGCGTCTTCAGCTCCGCGCTGAGCGAGCCGCCGCCGGGCGCCGGGGGCGTCGTCTCACCGGACGACGTCGGAGCGCCACTCTTCACCGGCGGGGTGGTGCCCGGCTGGGTGCTCGCATGCTGCGGTGAACTGCAGGCAGTCATGGCGACGACGGGAAGCCCCATCAAAAAGGAGGCCACAAAGGGCGAGCCGCTGAATTTCGTCATGCCGGGCAGCCTAACTCGCGCCGGCCCCGCCGATTGCCGGACCGGACGACTTCTCGCCGACCGGCGGCTACGGCCCGGCCTGGCGGGCGTCGATCCGTTCGAGCCGGCCCTCGGTATAGGAGGCGATCTGGTCGACGATGACGCGCCACCGCGCGCCGTCGCCGGACGCGGTGTTGAAGGCCGCAGCAAAGGCGGGGTCGAGGGTTCGGGGCGCTCCCGCATACAGCCAGTGCGCCACCCGGTGGATGCGTTCACGCTGCCCGGCCTGGGTTTCCAGATGTCGTGGGTCGGACATGATGAACTGCAGCGCCAGGATTTTCAGCAAGGCGACCTCGGCACGCACCAGGTCGGGAACCTGCAACTCGGCGCGGTAGCGCACCAGCGGCCCGGGACCGGCCGCCGCGCGGGTGGTGGCGATGGCGGCCGAGGCGAACCGGCCGACCAATTCACTGGTCAACTGCTTGAGCGCGACCGACGCCGCCAGCGTGGCGTCGTACTTGCCGACGGCGGCGACCACGGGCAGGGCGGAGAGCCGCCGCGCGGCGGCCATGAAGTCGTCGGCGCGCACCCGGGAAAACTCGGTCTCGCCCAGTTTGGCCAGCGCGGCCGCCTCGTCATCGTCGGCAAGCACCCGTAGGTCGATGCGTTGCGACACCACACCGTCCTCGACGTCGTGCACCGAATAGGCGACGTCGTCGGCCCAGTCCATGACCTGCGCCTCCAGGCACATCCGGCCCTCGGGTGCACCCGCCCGAACCCACGCGGCCGGCTCGCGGTCGTCGTCGTAAAAGCCGAACTTGCGCCGCCCTTCGCCCCGGTGCCACGGATACTTGGTCACCGCGTCCAGCGAGGCGCGAGTCAAGTTCAACCCCGCGCTGTTGCCTTGTGCATCAAGGACTTTGGGCTCGAGGCTGGTCAAGATTCGGAAGTTTTGGGCGTTGCCCTCGAAGCCGCCATAGTCCGTCGCGACTTCATCGAGCGCACGTTCGCCGTTGTGGCCGTAAGGCGGGTGGCCGATGTCGTGGGCCAGCCCCGCCAGCTCGACCAGGTCGAGGTCGCAGCCCAGCCCGATCGCCATTCCCCGGCCGATCTGGGCGACCTCGAGCGAGTGCGTCAACCGGGTGCGCGGTGTGTCACCCTCTCGGGGCCCGACCACCTGGGTCTTGTCGGCCAGTCGGCGCAGCGCGGCGCTGTGCAGAACCCGCGCGCGGTCCCGGGCGAAGTCGGTGCGGTGCTGACCTTCGGTACCCGGCAGACCCGCAGTCTTCGGCGCTTCGGCCACCCGTCGCTGACGGTCGAAGTCGTCGTATGGGTCGTGCTGATTCCCGCTCACCGACGCACAGTCTGCCAGGGAATGCCCGGCGAAGTCTGGCTCGACTCAGGCCCACAGCCCTGTGTCGCCGCGGGGCTCTGCCCAACTGCCTCACTCCTCATCAGGCCTACTGGCTCGCATCGTCGCGGGGCTAGATTGGCCCTATGCGCACCGCTCGCCTGATCGTCGTCATCGCGACGATCCTCACCCTCGGCTGCGGCGGCGGATTCCTCCTCGCGCCGTCCGCCGACGCGC
Organism: Mycobacterium mantenii; assembly: GCF_001667865.1. Lineage (GTDB taxonomy): Bacteria > Actinomycetota > Actinomycetes > Mycobacteriales > Mycobacteriaceae > Mycobacterium > Mycobacterium mantenii_A. Next base: position 20,335 of record NZ_LZJP01000096.1, read on the forward strand.
AACCCCCATTCCGGTTGGCCGACTACATCACTGACAACGCGGGAGCCCTGTCGGATTCCGGTCGCGGCGCGGTGAACTCCGCGGTGAACAAGCTGTATACCGATCGTCACATCCGGCTGTGGGTGGTCTACGTCGACAACTTCTCCGGGCAGGCCGCCAGCGGCTGGGCACAACGCACCATGAGCGACAGCGACCTGGGCGCCTACGACGCGCTGCTGGCGGTCGGCACCGGCGGCCGTGAATACGCCTTCCTGGTGCCGTCCACGATCAAGGGCGTCACCGCGAATCAGGTCGACAAGTTGCGGCGCAACAAGATCGAGCCCGCCCTGCACAACGGCGATTGGAGCGGGGCCGCCGTCGCGGCGGCCAACGGACTAGACACCTCGCCGGGGTCATCGGGCCGGGTAGCGCTGCTGGCCGTGCTAGTGGGCGTTCTCCTCGCGTTGGGAGTCCTGTTGCTGGTCATGCGTTATCGCGGCCGGCGCCGCCGCGCCGCGGCGTTGGCCGCGGCACGCCGACTCGACCCCACCGACGCCACGGCGCTGGCCGCGGTGTCGCCGCAGGCGCTCGACGACCTGTCCCGCGAACTGGTGGTGGACGTCGACAATGCGTTACGCACCAGCGCCAACGAATTGGATTTGGCGGTCAACGAATTCGGCGAAGACCGGACCCAGCCCTTCACCCAGGCCGTGATCAAGGCCAAAGCGGCTCTGTCCCAAGCCTTCACGATCCGCCAGCAACTCGACGACCAAACGCCCGAGACCGCGGCGCAGCGCCGCGAACTGCTCACCCAGGTGATCGTCTCGGCGGCGCGCGCCGACCGCGAGCTGGAATCGCAAACCGAGGCCTTCGAGAAGTTGCGCGATCTGGTGATCAACGCCCCGACCCGGCTGGACTCACTGACCCAGCGGTACGTGGAACTCACCACCCGGATCGCGCCGGCCGAGCAACGACTTGCCGCACTGCACAACGACTTCAGCGCCGCCGCGCTGACTTCGGTGTCCGGCAATGTCACGACGGCCAAGGAGCGGCTGGCGTTCGCCGACCGCAACATCGGCAGCGCCCGTGAGCTCGCCGCCCGGGCTGTCAGTGGACAACAAGCCGGTTTGGTCGATGCCGTGCGCGCCGCCGAATCGGCGCTGGGCCAGGCGCGCGCGCTGCTCGACGCGGTGGACAACGCGGCCACCGACATTCAGCACGCGATTGACCGGCTGCCGTCGGCCATGACTGACATCCAGAACGACATCAACCGCGCCGACGACCTGCTGCGGAAGGAACCCAACTCCAAAACCACGCACACCAGTGAACTGGTTGCCGCGCGCGACGCCGCCATCGCGGCCGTCGAGCGCGCCCGGGCCGGTGCCTCCGACGATCCGCTGGGCGCTTTCGGACAACTGACCAAAGCCGACGCCGGGCTCAACGGGCTACTGGCCACGCTGGCCCAGGAGCAGGCCGCCGCCGAGCAACTGAACCGGGCTTTGGAGCAGGCGTTGTTCACCGCGGAGTCGCGGGTACGTGCGGTGTCGGACTACATCGACACGCGGCGGGGCAGCATCGGACCCGAAGCGCGCACCCGGCTGGCCGAGGCCAAACGTCATCTGCAGGCCGCCGAGGACAAGCGCTCGACGCTGCCCACCGAGGCCATCGCCCACGCCAACGCGGCATCGACGCTGGCCGCCACCGCGCAATCCCTGGCCAACGACGACGTGCAAACGGCGCAGCGCGCTTACGCGGGCCGCGGCGGCGGTGACATGGGTGCGATGCTCGGCGGCATCATCATCGGCAATGTCCTCAGCGGAGGCATGCGGGGCGGATTCGGCGGCTGGAGCCCGACGTCATTCGGCGGCAGTTCGTCCGGTGGCGGTTTCCTGGGCGGCGGCGGCCGATTTTGAGCAACGCCCAACGCCGGCGATCGTCCGCGCCCTGGGTTCTCTGAGTCTCAACCAGCGGCCGGCGAATGCGGTATCACGCCCGGAGACCGTGGCACGGTGTCGCCTTCCCACCCGCTCCACACACCGTCCGCGACCGCAGTCGGGCGGGGAACGTCAACCGTCTCGTCGGGAACTTCGGCGCCGGCTTCCGTCTTGGGCGCCCAGTGGTCGTAGTCATCCGGCGGGACGACCACGCCCCATCTGAGTGGGACCGACAGGCCACCGAGCACGCCGGACTCACCTCGAACTGCCGACACCGTGTCATCCGGCAACGGCGAACCGAGAGGCAATAGCACCCCTGCCCCCTTCCACAGCCGATTAGAGCTTTCGGGCGCTGTGGCGAACCTACTTACACCAACCGGATCACATCGTAAGACAAAGTGAAGAAAATTTGCGGGAATTGCCAATTTTTCCTTTGGTTGGGCGCACGCTCAACAGCCGCGCGGTTCGCCGCCGGGTCCGCGATCACGGACGCCGGGCGTCGCCACCCGGATGGTTGACGCGGAGAAATTCATGGCTGACTCAAATCTTCATGCAACGGATCGGTAATCGCACAATCGTTGCCGCACAACACTTTAGGAACCCGACGGCAGTTGAATCCGACGGACGGACGAGGTTTCGAGCTTGCCACGCTAATCGGTTCGTCCGGTGCGTTTGCGGACCGGCCGCACGTTTTTTACTAGACGCATCAGATAATTCCGCGTTGCGGATACAACACGGATTCCGGCGCAAACCTTACATAACCGAAAGTATTGAATTCTCGCCGTTTTGCACACCATTCACGTCTGCAACAACAGCACCGACGCCCTATCCCGGACGGTTGCGCGGAACCACCTTCGGACGAGACCTCACCACTTCGGCCTTGGTGCCGCGGTCCTCGCCCTCGGGGTTCTTCTCCCCGACCGGCATCGCCGCCACCGGCACACCACTGCCCGACGCGGTCGCCGCCGCAGCCGGCGTTCCGGCGCCCACACCCGACATCGCCGGCGTCGCGATGTACGCCGGCATCGACCCTTCCCACGCCGCCGGCACCGACATCGACCCGATGAAGCGCGCGCTACCCAGGCCGGCCGTCGCGATGCCCAGGGCGCCCAATCCCCCACCGGCCAACGGCTGCAAGTCGGACAACGCGCTACCGGTGCTGTGTGACGAGTTGAGGGGCGGGCTGGTCACGCCGACCAACGTCGGTGCCATCAGCGGAGACGACGCGGCGGATGCCGCTTGACCGGGGCTGTGGGCGAGCGTCACCATCGGCGTCATCAGCGCGGCCGCCGGATACATGCCGGCCTGCGCCACCGTCGTCAAGGTTGCTACCGGTGTTGAGGAAAGCAACGAGACTGCCGGCGAGAACACCGACAACAACGGTTGCAGTTCGGTGACGAACGCGGTCCCCAACGAGGACAAGCCCTGGAAGAACTGCGACGCGAAATTCAGGGGTGCCGTCACCAAATCGGCCAGGCCCGCCAGCCCCGCGGACGCTGCGCCACCGCTCGGTGCCGGGGGCGGCACGCTGAACTCCGGCAACGCCTGCGCCATCGATTGCGCCCCGGCGTGATAGCCCAGCATCGCGGCCACGTCCTGCGCCCACATCTCGAGGTACTCGAGCTCCGTCTGTGCGATCGCGGCCGTGTTGATGCCCAAGAAGTTCGTCGCGATCAAGACGAGCAGCCGGGCCCGGTTCGCCAGCACCGCCGGCAGCGGCACCGTCGCGATCACAGCCCCCTCGAAGGCCAGCGCCGCGATCCGGGCCTGCAGGGCCGCCACCTCGGCTTGTGCCGCCGCGATGACCAGCCATTGCAGATAAGGCGCCGCGGCCACGGTCATCGAGATCGACGACGGCCCCATCCAGGCGCCACCGACCAGATCCGAAATCACGGTTTGAAAAGACGATGCCGAGGACGACAGTTCAACCGCCAGCCCGTCCCACGCCGAGGCCGCTTCGAACAGAGGTCCGGCGCCCGGGCCGCCAAATATCAAGGCCGAGTTGATCTCAGGAGGGAAGAACACAAACGAGGGAATCATTCGCCAACCCCAACTGACCGTGTCAACGGCTCCGCCCCCGGACGGCTCGACTTCCGCCCGTGGTGCGACTAGCTATCCACTTATGGCCCAGAGGTGATCCTAAGGCACCCTCACCGCCATACGCGGGACTTTTAAGCAAAGTTTATTTCGCGAATCCGGTGTTCAGCGAGGGCGCATCAGCACCAGCGGGGTCGACGAGACGGGCGCCGGCGCAACGGAACAAACAACCTACAAGTCGCCCCCGCGATTGGGCGATCAGCAGCCCTTGAGGCGTGTCGCCAGATAATCGGACACGGCATTCATCGGGACCCGCTCCTGGGACATGTCGTCGCGCCGGCGCACCGTCACGGCGTTGTCCTCGAGTGAGTCGAAATCCACCGTCACACAGAACGGCGTGCCGATCTCGTCCTGGCGCCGATACCGTCGCCCGATCGCGCCGGCGTCATCGAAATCGATATTCCAAAACTTGCGTAACTCGGCGGCCAAGTCCCGCGCCTTGGGACTCAAGTCGGCGTGGCGGGACAGCGGAAGCACCGCAGCCTTGACCGGAGCCAGCCGCGGGTCCAGGCGCAAAACGGTGCGCTTTTCCATCTTGCCCTTGGCGTTTGGGGCTTCGTCCTCCACGTAAGCGTCGATCAAAAACGCCATGAACGACCGGGTCAGACCGGCGGCCGGCTCGATGACGTACGGGGTGTAGCGGGTGTCGGTGACCTGGTCGTAGAACGACAGGTCGACGCCGGAATGCTTTGCATGCGTTGACAAGTCGAAATCGGTGCGGTTGGCGACGCCCTCCAGCTCGCCCCACGGATTGCCCTGGAAACCGAATTTGTACTCGATGTCGACGGTGCGATCGGAGTAGTGCGACAGCTTGTCGGCCGGATGCTCGAACAACCGCAGGTTCTCCGGATCGATGCCCAGCTCGACATACCATTGCAGTCTCGTGTCGATCCAGTACTGATGCCATTCCTTCGCGGTCGACGGCTCGACGAAGAACTCCATCTCCATTTGTTCGAACTCACGGGTCCGAAAAATGAAGTTTCCCGGGGTGATCTCGTTGCGAAAACTCTTGCCGATCTGACCGATACCGAAAGGCGGCTTCTTGCGGGAAGTCGTCACCACGTTGGCGAAGTTGACGAAGATGCCCTGCGCTGTCTCCGGACGCAGATAGTGCAGGCCCTCCTCGGTCTCGATCGGACCCAAGTAGGTCTTGAGCATCATGTTGAATTCGCGCGGCTCGGTCCATTGGCCGGGCTCGCCGGTCTCCGGGTCGCGGATATCGGCCAGCCCGTTGGGCGGCGGGTGGCCGTGTTTGGCTTCGTAGGCCTCGATGAGATGGTCGGCGCGATAGCGCTTGTGGGTGATCAACGACTCGACCAGCGGGTCGTGGAAGACCTCGACGTGGCCGGAGGCCACCCACACCTGCCGCGGCAAAATGATCGACGAATCCAGCCCGACGACGTCGTCGCGACCGCTGACCACCGAGCGCCACCACTGCCGCTTGATGTTCTCCTTGAACTCCACGCCCAGCGGGCCGTAATCCCACGCCGACCGGGTGCCGCCGTAGATCTCCCCGGAGGGAAAGACGAAGCCGCGGCGCTTGGCCAGGTTCACTACGGTGTCGATGACGGACGCCACGGGGTGGTGCACTCCCTTTCCGGGTTTGGTGGGCACGCGCGGCGGTCAGCCGCGGTGCGCAGAGCATCAGTCATGGTAGCGATCGCCGCCGCGCTCTTTGACATGCGTCATCATGCATGTGACAGTGGGAGGCAGCCGATAACGATATTCAATGGCGGATACTTTCCCACTACCTGGCACTTCTCGAGGTGATGCCGCTCCCATGACGTCCCCGTCACCTTCTCCTCCGGCGCCGGCCGCCGCGGACGACCCGGGCGTGGGTCCGGTCGCCCACGGCCACGACGCGCTCGCCGCCGGTGGGCATGCCAGAGCCGCGGCATATCCCGTTCCGCCACCGCGGGACATCCTCGATGCCGCCGGGGAGCTGTTGCGCGCGCTGGCCGCGCCCGTGCGCATCGCCATCGTGCTGCAATTGCGCGAGTCTCACCGCTGCGTGCACGAGTTGGTGGATGCGCTGGCCGTGCCCCAGCCGCTGGTCAGCCAGCATCTGAAGATTCTCAAGGCGGCCGGGGTGGTCACCGGGGAGCGATCCGGTCGCGAAGTGCTCTACCGGCTTGCCGATCATCACCTCGCGCACATCGTGGTGGACGCCGTCGCGCACGCCAGTGAGGAGCCGCGCCAATGACCCGCGTCGGCGACGATGCAGCGCGCAGCGCTGAGAAGGAGCCGCGCCAATGACAGGGGCCAGCGTCCGCTCCACCCGGCAGCGTGCGGCGATCTCCACGTTGCTGGAGACGCTCGACGAGTTCCGCTCGGCGCAGGAGCTGCATGACGAGTTGCGCCGCCGCGGCGAGAACATCGGGTTGACGACGGTCTACCGGACGCTGCAGTCGATGGCGGCGGCGGGGATGATCGACACGCTGCGCACCGACACCGGTGAATCGGTCTACCGCAGGTGTTCGGAGCACCATCACCACCACCTGGTGTGTCGCAGTTGTGGCGCCACCATCGAGGTGGGCGATCACGAGGTCGAGGAGTGGGCGACGGCAGTGGCTGCCAAACATGGCTTCTCCGACGTCAGCCACACGATCGAAATCTTCGGCACCTGTTCGGACTGCGGCGGCCGCTAGCCGGTTAGGCCGTCAGCGCCCGACGAACCTCGGCGCCGGTGTCCAGCACCAACAGGATGAAGGTCCGCAGGGCCTCGTCGGTCAGGCCGCCGCCAGGAAAGTTGTAACGCAGCATCACGTCGGCGGTCTTCGATGCGCCTTTGCCCGAATTGCGTTGCACGGCCTTCTCATTGACCTTCTCGATCAGGGTCACACTGCCGAAGTTGCTGTCGCGGGCCTGTTTCGCGACTTGCTCGCTGATCTTCTTGGTCAGCGGCAGATCCCAGGCCAATACCTGGGTGAGCGACACCAAATCGAGGCCCTCGGCGATGTTCACCACCCGCAACGAGGCGATGGTGCCGCCGTGGCGCACCGTCACCGCGCCGTCGGCCTCCTCCTCGAGTGGAAGGACGTCGCCGAGTATCGACGCCAGACGCTCCTGCAACGACGGCACTATGCGCTCCCGAATCTGCGATTGCGCGAGGCGTATTCCTCACACGCCGCCCACAAGTCGCGGCGGTCGTAGTCGGGCCACAGCTTGTCCTGGAAAACGTACTCGGCGTACGCCGCCTGCCACAACATGAAATTGCTTGACCGGTGCTCCCCCGACGTCCGCAAAAACAGGTCCACGTCGGGGATGTCGGGCCGCTGCAGATGATGCCCCACGGTCGACTCGGTGATGCGCTCCGGGTTCAACCGTCCGGCGGCGGCCAGGCGTGCGATTTCCTTTGTGGCTTCGGCGATTTCTGCGCGACCGCCGTAGTTGACGCAGTAGTTGACGGTGATCACGTCGTTGCCCTTGGTCATGTCCTCCGCGATCGCCAACTCATTGATCACACTGCGCCACAGGCGAGGCCGCGAACCCACCCACCGAATCTTGACCCCGATCGCGTTCAGGTTCACCCGGCGCATGCGCACCACGTCGCGGTTGAACCCCATCAGGAAACGCACCTCCTCGGGGGAACGCTTCCAGTTCTCGGTGGAGAAGGCGTAGAGGCTGAGCCATTTGATGCCGAGTTCGATTGCACCGCAGACGATATCGATGACCACCGCCTCGCCCGCCTTGTGACCGTCGGTACGGGTCAATCCCCGTTGGGTGGCCCAGCGGCCGTTGCCGTCCATCACGATGGCCACATGATTGGGCAACCGATCGGCCTCGATTCTGGGCGGGGCCGCCTTGGAGACGTGTTGTGGGGGGCGGCGCGGGCCGCCGTCGGCCGACGGCGGCAGCTCCGGAAAGACGACCGGCCAGGTCGACTTGTCGGGAAACACCGGATAGTCGTCGGGCGCGGGCGGCAGCTGCGGGAAACCGGCTGCCGCCGTGGCGCGCTCAGCCTTTCGGTCAGAGCCGGCGGCCCAGAGTTTAGCCACAATCCATATCCTGCCCGATCAGCGCCGCGCGCTGTTCGGCGATGGTGCGGTCGGCGTGATACGTCCGTTCCACGAGCGGCAACGTCTTGAGCTGGCGCTCCAAATGCCACTGCAGGTGCGCGGCCACCAGACCGCTGACGTAGTTGCGGTGCGATTGCGGCGTCGTTTCGGCGAAGTCCCAATCGCCGTCGTGCAGTGCGGACATCAGATCCAGCACCCCCGGCGGCGGTGTCGTCGAACCGGCCGGGCGGCAGTGTGAGCAGACGCTGCCGCCGGCGCCGACATGGAACGCCCGATGCGGACCGGGCGTGGCGCAACGGGCGCACTCGGTCAGCGCCGGCGCCCATCCGGCGATGCCCATGGCACGCAGCAGGTAGGCGTCCAGCAGCAGATCCCGGGACCGGCGCCCGTCGGCCACCGCCCGCAACGCGCTCACCGTGAGCCCGTGCAGGGCCGGGGCGGGCGCCCGCTCCTCGCCGGCGAGGCGTTCGGCGGTTTCCAGCATGGCGCAGCCGCAGGTGTAGCGGCCGTAGTCGTTGACGATGTCGGTGGCGAACGCGTCAATCGAGACGACCTGGGTGACGATGTCGAGGTTGCGGCCGGGATGTAGTTGCGCGTCGATGTGCGCGAACGGCTCCAGTCGCGCGCCGAATTTGCTGCGGGTGCGGCGCACGCCCTTGGCCACCGCGCGGACCAGCCCGTGATCACGAGTCAGCAGGGTGACGATCCGGTCGGCTTCGCCGAGCTTGTGCTGGCGCAACACAACAGCTCGGTCTCGGTATAGCCGCATCACAATAGTTTTGCACCCCGCCGCGACATTACGGGTATCCGCGCCGTTAGTCTCGTACCCCGTGATTGGCGCTTCTGGGTCGGGTCCTGGGTCCATTTCCGGATCCCGCCACCGGCGCCTGCCCACACTGACTGACCTGCTCTATCAGCTGGCCAGCCGGTCAGTGACGTCCACCACACTGGTCGGTCGCTCCCTGCACGCCATCCACGCCAGCCAGCCCACGCTGAACGCCTTCCGGGTGGTGCTCACCGAGTCGGCGCTGGCCGACGCGGCGGAGGCCGACCGGCGCCGGGCGGCCGGCGACACCGCCCCGCTGCTGGGGATTCCGATCGCCGTGAAAGACGACGTCGACGTCGCCGGGGTGCCGACCGCCTTCGGGACCGAGGGGTCGGTCGCGCCCGCGGCGCAGGACGCCGAGGTGGTGCGGCGACTCAAGGCGGCCGGCGCGGTGATCGTCGGCAAGACCAACACCTGCGAACTCGGCCAATGGCCGTTCACCAGCGGGCCCGGTTTCGGGCATACCCGCAACCCCTGGTCGCGCCGGCACACGCCGGGCGGATCGTCGGGCGGCAGCGCCGCGGCGGTGGCGGCCGGCCTGGTCACCGCCGCCATCGGCTCGGACGGTGCCGGCAGCATCCGCGTCCCGGCGGCGTGGACGCACCTGGTGGGTATCAAGCCGCAGCGTGGACGCATCTCGACCTGGCCGTTGCCGGAGGCGTTCAACGGCATCACGGTCAACGGCGTGTTGGCCCGGACCGTGGCCGATGCGGCGCTGGTGCTCGACGCCGCGTCCGGCAACGTGGAGGGCGACCGGCACCAGCCGCCCCGGATCACCGCCTCCGACTATGTGGGAAAGGCGCCGGGCCCGCTGAACATCGCGCTGTCCACCCGGTTCCCGTACACCGGTTTCCGCCCGAAGCTGCACCCGGAGATCCTGGCCGCGACGCGCGCCGTCGGTAAGCAACTCGAGTTGCTCGGCCACACCGTGGTGCCCGGCAACCCGGACTACGGCATGCGGCTGTCGTGGGACTTTCTCGCCCGGTCGACCTCGGGCCTCCGGGATTGGGAGGAGCGGCTGGGCGACGGCGTCGTGCTGGATCCCCGCACCCTGGCCAACCTGCGCGTGGGCGCCGTGCTGGGGCAGGCGATCCTGCGCACCGCGCGCCGCCACGAAGCGGCCGATCAGCGCCGGGTGGGCTCGATCTTCGACATCGTCGACGTGGTGTTGGCGCCGACCACCGCGCAGCCACCGCCGCTGGCGCGCGCCTTCGACCGGTTGGGTGGCTTCGGCACCGACCGCGCCATGGTCGCCGCGTGCCCGCTGACGTTCCCGTGGAACGTCCTGGGCTGGCCGTCGATCAACGTGCCGGCGGGCTTCACGTCCGACGGCTTGCCGATCGGTGTGCAGCTGATGGGCCCGGCGAACAGCGAGGGCATGCTGATTTCGCTGGCCGCAGAGCTGGAGGCCGTGTGCGGATGGGCGAGCCAGCAGCCGCAGCCGTGGTGGGATGAGACCGCGGAGCCGGCTGGCGGGATCAACGGCTGACTCTTCGACCGCAGCAGCGCGCGTCCTTGCAGGTCTTCGCGGCAGTAGTCGCGGCGAATCAGCGCCGACTATGCGGGTACCCGTTCGCCATGGACCAATCGGAGGCCCCGCTGCTCGATGCGCTGGCCGATTATCGGGACAAGAACCGGTACGGGTTCACGCCGCCGGGCCACCGGCAGGGACGCGGCACCGACGATCGGGTCCTGGCCGTCCTGGGCCGCGAACCGTTTCTGGACGACGTGCTGGCCAGCGGCGGGCTGGATGACCGCAGAACCAGCAACGGATACCTCAAGCGCGCCGAAGACCTGATGGCCGAAGCCGTGGGCGCCGAGATCGCCTGGTTTTCCACCTGCGGCAGTTCGTTGTCGGTCAGGGCGGCGATGATGGCCGTCGCTGGCGGTGACGGCAGCCTCCTGGTCGGCCGCGACAGTCACAAGTCGATCGTGGCCGGGCTGATCTTCTCCGGTGTGCAGCCGCGCTGGATCACTCCCCGCTGGGACGCCGAGCACCACTTCTCCCATCCGCCCTCGCCGCGGCAGGTCGAAGAAGCCTGGACAAAGCACCCCGATGCCGCCGGCGCGCTGGTCGTCAGCCCGAGCCCGTACGGCACCTGCGCCGACATCGCCGGCATCGCGCAGGTGTGCCATCGGCGCGGGAAGCCGTTGATCATCGACGAGGCGTGGGGGGCCCACCTGCCGTTTCACGAGGACCTGCCGACGTGGGCGATGGATGCGGGCGCGGACGTCTGCGTTGTCAGCGTGCACAAGATGGGCGCCGGTTTCGAGCAGGGCTCGGTGTTCCATGTGCAGGGCGATTTGATCGATCAGGCCCGGCTTTCCGGCTGCGCGGATCTGCTGATGACGACCAGCCCCAACGTCCTGCTGTATGCCGCCATGGACGGTTGGCGCCGGCAGATGGTGGAGCGCGGTCACGAATTGCTCGGCTCTGCAATCGATTTGACACGTCAGGTGCGCGAGGAGATCGAACTGATTCCCGACGTGGAGGTGCTCGACGACGAACTTCTCGGCGTGCAGGCCTCCCACGACCTGGACCGAATGCAGGTGCTCATCGATGTATCGGCCACGGGCACATCGGGTTACCAGGCCGCCGACTGGTTGCGCGCGCACGCGCACATCGACACGGGCATGAGCGATCACCGCCGCATCCTGGCCACCCTGTCCATGGCCGACGATAAGGAAACGGTGGGCCGTCTCACCGATGCGCTCCGGGCATGGCGAACGGCGGCCGATGACTTCGAGCCGGCACCGCGAATCGCGCTGCCTTCGCCGGCGGACCTGCAAATGGAGACCGTCGAGCTGCCGCGCGACGCGTTTTTCGGGCGGGTCGAGGCGATCCCGCCCCAGCGCGCCGGCGGCCGGGTGGCCGCCGAGCAGATCACGCCCTACCCCCCCGGCATTCCCGCCGTCGTTCCCGGTGAGCGCCTCAATGATGCTGTGCTGGAATATCTTTGCTCGGGCGTCGAGGCCGGCATGAACCTACCCGACGCCGCGGATCCGTCGTTGCAGACGATCCGGGTGCTCGCCTGACGTGCCGATCATGCGCATCATCGTTCACATGAGCCACATGCGTAGCCTGTGCCGGGTATAGGGGTTTTCCCGATTGCGCTAGCACCGGCGCTAGCACGAATGAAACTCACCTATTGGTCGGAGGCCGTGCGGGCCGTGCGGCGGGGCGCGCCGTCGCCGAGCGGGCATAGGCGGCCGGATCGGCCGACAGGGCTCGCCCCCACCGAATACGAGCGCTAAAAACCAAGTCTGCCAAGCTGTTTGGGGTCGCTCTGCCAATTTTTGGCGACCTTGACGCGCAGGTCGAGGTAAACCTTGGTGCCCAGCAGCTTTTCGATCTGGGCGCGCGCAGCCGTGCCGACCTCCCGCAGCCGGGCACCGCCCTTGCCGATGATGATCCCCTTCTGACTGTCGCGTTCGACGTAGAGCAGGGCATGCACGTCGATCAGGTCGTCGCGATCCTCCCGCGGGTTGACCTCGTCGATGACCACCGCCAACGAATGCGGCAGCTCGTCGCGAACGCCCTCGAGGGCGGCCTCGCGGATGAGCTCGGCCATCAGGACCTCTTCGGGCTCGTCGGTCAGCTCACCGTCGGGGTAGTAGGCCGGGCCGGGCGGCAGCGCCGCGGCCAGCACGTCGATCAAGATGTCGACCTGTGCCCCGGTCACCGCCGACACCGGGACGATTTCGGCCGAGTCGCCGACCAGCTCGCTGACCGCCACCAACTGCGCGGCCACTCGGTCCTTGGGCGTCTTGTCGATCTTGGTGACGATGGCCACCAGCGCCGTCTTCGGTGCGGTCGCGCGAATCTGCTCGACGATCCACCGGTCGCCCGGACCGATCGCCTCGTCGGCCGGGATGCACAGCCCGATCACGTCGACTTCGGAATAGGTGTCGCGCACCAGATCGTTGAGGCGCTTGCCCAGCAGGGTGCGTGGCCGGTGTAACCCCGGGGTGTCGACCAGGATGATCTGGAAGTCTTCCCGGTGCACGATGCCGCGGATGGTGTGCCGGGTGGTCTGTGGCCGCTTCGAGGTGATCGCGACCTTGGTCCCGACGAGCGCGTTCGTCAGCGTCGATTTCCCGGTGTTGGGGCGACCCACCAAACACACGAAACCGGAACGGAATTCAGTCATCCTGGGCGGACACCTCGCCGTCGGATGAACCGTCGGATTCGGCCGGGCTGAGCAGGACCGTGTTGATCCGCACCCGGCCCCGGTGATCGGCGCCGCCCTCGGCCTGCAACCGCACACCGTGGGAGACCACCTCGGCGCCCGGCAGCGGGACCCGGCCCAATTCCAGGGCAAGCAAACCGCCCACGGTATCGACGTCGAGATCGTCGTCGAACTCCACGTCATACAGCTCGCCCAGGTCTTCGATCGGCAACCGCGCCGACACCCGGAAGTGCTTGTCGCCCAGATCTTCTACCGGCGCCGTTTCCGCCTGGTCGTACTCGTCGGCGATCTCGCCGACGATTTCCTCGAGCACGTCCTCGATGCTGACCAGACCGGCGATCGCACCGTACTCGTCGACGAGGAGAGCCATGTGGTTGCGGTCTCGCTGCATTTCCCGCAGCAGCGAGTCCAACGGCTTGGAGTCCGGCACGAATACCGCCGGCCGCATCACCTTCGACACCAGCGGCGTCCTGCCGCCATCGCCCAACAAAACAGTCTGCTGCACAAGATCTTTCAGATACACGACGCCGAGGATGTCGTCGACGTTCTCGCCGATCACCGGGATCCGGGAATGCCCGCTGCGCACCGCCAGGTTGATCGCCTGGCTGGCGTACTTGTCGCTTTCGATCCAGATCATCTCGGTGCGTGGCACCATCACCTCGCGGGCCGGGGTGTCACCGAGCTCGAAGACCGACTGGATCATCCGGCGCTCTTCGGCGGCGACCACACCGCGCTGCTGGGCCAGGTCGACGACTTCGCGCAGCTCGATTTCGGAGGCGAACGGCCCGTTCCGCAGGCCGCGGCCGGGAGTCACCGCGTTACCCAGCACCACCAGCAACCGGCTGATCGGCATCAACAGCCACGAGATCGCTTGCAGCGGAAGAACTGTCGTCAAGGCGATGGAGTAGGCGTTCTGACGGCCGAGGGTACGCGGCCCCACCCCCATGACGACGAAGCTGGTCACCACCATGATGGCCGCGGCGCCGAACAATCCCCAGCGCAGCCCGAAGTTGTCATAGAGGAACACCACCAGCAGCACGGTCGCCGTGATCTCGCAGGTGATCCGCAGCAGCACGACCAGGTTGATGTAGCGGGGCCGCTCCGACATCACCTTGGACAGCGCCACCGCGCCGGGCCGCTCGTCGCGCACCAACTCCTGAACCCGCGCCAGCGACACCGTGCTGATGGCCGCATCGATCGCCGCGAACAATCCCCCCAACGCGATCAGCGCTACCGCGCCGAGCAGCTCAGACCAGCCGGTCATGTGTCAGCGTTCTGCTCCTCGGTGCGACTCCGGCGAGCGAGCAGCCAGGCAATCAGGCCCACCACCACCGCGAATCCCCCGAAACGCAGCGCCAGGGTCCATCCGGACTGGTGGGGTTCGCCCGGCTCCTGGTGGTGGACGGCCAGCAGCACCAGGAAGCTGCCGTCGTCGGTCGGACCGACGCCCGGCGTCGGCTGGGTCTTGAGAACCCTGAGCTGGGCGGGGGCGCTGGTGGAGTTGTCGACCTGCCCCCAGGCCAGGGTGGAGTCGTCGAACAGGAAGATGTCCTGGCCGCCCGCGGGTTGACTGCCGTCGTGACCCACCACGGCCACGTGGCCCACCTCGACGGTCTCGCTCTTGGCGGGCACGGACACCGTGACGTTCTCGTACAGCTTCGGGGGCGCCGGCGGCCGGTAGTCGGGCGGCGGCGGACCGTTGTAGCCGTTCAACGGTATCGACCCTCCGCCGTAGAAGCTGCCCGCCGCCACGTAGCTGTCGCCGACCGCGGTGAACGGGACGACGCCGACGGTCGTGGCGTCGAGCACCATCCGGGCTCCGCGGGCCAGGTAGGCCTCCTGGTAGGCCCCGTTATAGAAGTAGCGGAACGTGATCGGCTGATTGAGCGGGTTGTAGAGGGTCGGGCGGCGATAGCCGTCGTCGTAGTCGATGTAGTCCCAGTGGCGCGGACGGACGAACTTCTGATCGTCGATCTTGAGGATGTCGACGTTCTCCCGGTGGGAACTCACGACGTTCTGCACCTGCTGGTTGAAATCCACCTGGGTCGGCGGCTTCGGCGGGTTGGCGGGGTCGACACGCGTCACCGGTGCGGCCTTGGCCGCCGCGATCGCCACCGCCGGCGCATCCAGCCCTCTCGGCGGCGCCACCACCGGGGCGTTGCGCGGCGCATCGGGGCCCGGCGGGTTGATCTCCAGCGCCGGAACGGACTGACCCGAATTCGGCGGGGGCAGGACCAGTGGGTTCTGCGCCGGCGGCGGCATCGGCGGCGGCTCGTACACCGGGATGGGAACTTCCGGAGCCCGCGTGGGCGCGTTGCTCGCGGGCCCTTGGACCCCGCGGCGGTCCTCGTTGCAGACGTTCGCCGTGTGATAGGCGTTCACGTAAAACATGCAGTGCTGGCAGGCGACGGGGTTGGATCCCGGGCCGGCGCACGGGGCGGCCTGCGCCTCGGTGGTCGTGACCAACACCGACAACGGTGCGAATGCGATGGCGGCTGCCGCCAAGATGCTGAGTGACCTCAATTGTCGAAATACCTTGACTTGAAGGTTTGCTCCATCATCGCTTTGAGCTGCGGTTTTCTTGGTAGGTCAAAGATATCACTTCCCGAACAGAGTTGTATGTCAAAATATTGCCGTGACCAAGAGTTTGCTGACTGACATGCTCCCGTCCTGGCAGTTGTCGCTGAGGGCCGAGCGCAAATCCCCCGGCACCATCAGCACCTACACAGACGGGGTACGGAAGTTCCTGCGCTGGTGCGAAGAGACCGGGACCCCGGCCGAGCTGACCAAGCTCGCCGTGCAGGAATTTCTTGCTGACCTGCTCGATCAGGGCGCAGAAGCCAACACGGCGAAGTCGCGTGACCTCGCCTTGAAGCGGTATGCGAAATGGCTCGTTAATGAAGGCGAGCTTAGCTCCGATCCGCTGCTGGGGCTCAAACCGCCCAAGGGCGACCAGAAGGTGGTCCAGGCCGTGACCGAGGACCAGCTCCGGCGCATGATCATCGCCTGCCAGGGCAAATCTCTCACCGACCGCCGTGACGAGGCAATTATCCGGCTGATGGCTGAGACGGGCATCCGAACCAATGAAGTCCTCGACCTGCAGGTGCCCGATGTGAACCTCACCGATGGCCTGGTCACCATCCTCCGGGGCAAGGGCGGGAAAGGCCGGGTGTCGCCGTTCAGCGTGCAGACCGCCAGCGCCATCGACCGCTACCTTCGCGCTCGCCGCGCCCACCGCCTCTCCGACACCGGGGCGCTGTGGCTGGGCGGGGGCGGGAAGGGCCTGGGCTATCACGGGCTGCGCAAGGCGCTGAAGCTGCGCGCCAACGCTGCCGGTGTCGAGAACTTCCACCTGCACATGCTGCGCCACACCGCGGCGATCCGGTGGCTATCGAAGAACGGTTCGGAGTCGGGGCTGATGTCGGTCGCCGGGTGGAAGAACCGCACCATGATCGACAGGTACATCGGCGCCGCGGCTGCCAGCCTTGCCGCCGACGAGGCCCGCAGGCTCAACCTGGGCGATATTTGAGCTGGCACTTTCCAAAGTGTTACAGGCACTTTCGTGAATGTGACACTTTTTAGTTGCGTCACGGGCGATCAGCGCTGTACGGTCACGGCCATAACTGCTGCTGACCCGCCAGTCGTCCTGGGAAGCGTCAGATCAGCACTCCATAACGATCAGCAGGCTCGCCTGGGCTCAGGGAAACGTCGCGCTGATCGACATAGCGATCAGCGTTATCGGCCCGCCAGCGGTCCTGGGAAGCGCCGAGCTGATCGACCTGGGGAAATCTCCCCACCACCCCCGGCCTCGGGTGAAGTCTATCTAGAGGCCGGTATTCAAACCCCTTGAGCCGCACCCCATTCGGGTGTGGCTTTTCTTTTACTCATTTGGCCGGGCGTCTTCGGGCATCCGGCCTTTGCCATGCATGGAATAGGAGACACCCATGGCACCTGTCACCACCGAGCACCGCTTGCGCCTGCAGGCAGCCGTACATGAAAGCTGGGCACGCACCGAAAACCGTTCCGCCCGTACCCATAACGCCCGCAGGGCGGCGTGGGACCGTTTCGAGAAGCAGGTGGACCCCGAGGGGAAGCTCCCCCCGGCCCTGCGCGCCAAGATGGCCGAGAACGCCCGCCAGGCCCACTTCCGCCGGATGGCGCTGAAGTCCGTCGAGGCTCGTCGTCGGCGCCGCGAGGGGGCGGTGTCATGACCGAGACCGACGAATGGTTCATGAAGCTCGTCCAGGCCCCGGACGGGGGGCGCATCCTGAGCCGGTCGCAGCTGGCCGGGCTGAAGGCACCGGAGCCACTGATCGGCAATGTCCTTGACCGCGGGACGCTGGCGATCCTCTACGGCCCGTGGGGAATCGGAAAATCGTTCGTCGCTATCGACTGGGCCGCGTGCATCGCCACCGGCCGCCCCTGGCAGGGCCGACCCACCGAACAGTCCAAGGTGCTCTACATCGCTGCGGAAGGCGTGCAGGGCTTCGACAAGCGGCTCTCGGCGTGGGAAAAGGCGTGGCGCTACACCGTGTCCGATGACCAGTTCGACATCCACCCCGGGCCGGTGAACCTGATGGACCACGCCGAGGTGGGCGAACTGGTGGGGCGTATCCGCTGCACCACCTACGGCCTGATCGTCGTGGACACCCTGGCGCGGTGCACGGTCGGTGCCGACGAGAACACCTCGCGGGACATGGGGATCGCGATCAACTCGCTGGATCGGCTCCGTCGGGCCAGTGGCGGCGGGACCGTACTGGCGGTCCATCACCCCGGCAAGAACAGCGGGACGCTGCGCGGGTCATCGGCCATCGAAGGCGCCGCGGATACGGTCTACTCGGTGGTCAAGGACGGCGACGGCTTCATCCTGGACCGCAAGAAGCGCAAGGACGGCCCGGTAGTGGACCGGCATACGCTGATGCTCACCGAGATGAACGGCTCCTGCATCGTGGAGGTGTCGCGTCGGACTACCCAGAAGGATGGCCTTGAGGTCATCCGGTCGGCGCTCGGCGCCGATGGCGCAACCAAGGCGCAGATCAAGGACGTGCTGATGAGTGCGGGCTGGTCACGCCCCGGCGCCTACCGGGAGATCAAGGCCCTGATTAAAGACGGCGCCCTGACGGTGACCGGCGACCTGCACTATCTCAACTAGCGTCTCAGCCCGTCTCGGCCATTTGCGCCCTCCGCAGGTCAGGGCAACTTCGGGAGTCTCATCTCAGGCCCCCCTTTAAGGGGGCCGGTGAGACGACTTGCCGAGACGCGCACCAGGAACCAAGGAAAGCAAGGAAAATGACGACAGCGACGGAGCACCTCTATGTGGCTCCGGGATACCGGATCATCCCGGAATGGGATGGCTACATGATGAACGCGCGAATGGAGGTGTGGAGCGTGGCTCGCCACATTCCGTGCAAGGGCGGAAAGACCCGCCTCAAGGCCGCGAAGCGCATTAAGAATGACGTCCATGGCCGAGTGACCCTCTCCCAGGATTCGCGCCGTGGGCGCTTCCACGTCTACAACCACCTCTACCCGATCACCTTCCCGGATTTCCTCGACCCCGAGCGGCGCCCGCAGGTCACGTGCCGCAAGGGCCACCCCTTGGTGGAATTCGAGCACGAGACCCTTAAGGGATGGATGACGCCCAAACCGCGCGTTGCCGAATGGGGTACGGGTAACCGGATCTGCTTGTGGTGCTCGACTCCCCCGAAGTCCTACACCACCGACAACCTCTACTCCGCCGCCTACGGCGTGGGTCGCATCGCGAACTACACGGATTTGCCCGCCGAGCCCAAGCTCAATGCGGAAACAAATCCGCGGGTGTAGGCAGACCTTGAATGGCAAGAACACGGATTCTCGGTGAAATAAAACCGCAGGTAGATTAAATCTCCGGTCAAGCCCTATTAGTAGAGAATAAATATGATTACCAAGATTCAGACCAACGGCACCGACGTGATAATCGCAGGCCGGCGCAACGGCGGCTACAGCATCGAGCAGGGAACCAGTCACATCCTGCTCACGGCTACAGAAGCCGCAGAATTGGCGGATGCATTGACGAACATCCTGCAGCCGCGCATCTCGACCCCGGCCAAAGCGCGCATCATGTGCTACCCGGCCCAATAGAAAGACCTACAGGTGAAAAACCCCACCATTCGCAGCGAGGATTACGCTGCCGTCATCGCCGATTCCTTCGAGGTGTTGGTGGATGACAGCAAACAACGCGGCCCCGTGATCGGGCTGAAGATCGACCCCGTGGACGCCGAGCCGTTCATCATCCCCATGACGTTCAAGGCCGCAAAGGATGTGGCCATGCAAATCGCCAAGGTGCTGATGTTCACGGCCCCGGAACTGTTTGGCGCGTAGGCGACGCCGCAGGTTTCCGCCTATTTGTGCAACACGGGGTGATCGCCCATCGCGACAACACAGCCAGTGGTCTGGCCCGGGGTGCAGATGGGTGCGAAACATCCCGACGTTGCGGCAGCCGTGAGGGCAAGAATTGATGCGACAAGTATTCGAGTGACACACGCCATTGAAGGTGCTCCGTTGTCTGAGGGGGACGACGTTTACCCGATGCATTGCCCGATGCCGGGATCATATCGACCCCCTGCGACCCGCGAGGGGTTTTTGCCTAGTTCGCCTACCGAAACTATCCGCCATGCGTACAATAACGAGCCATGACCAAGCGAATCGCCCTCGCGCTGATCCTGACATTCGCCGCTCCGATGATGTCGGGATGCGGGCCTCTTTTAACTTGCACCCCAAGCATTGACGGTTGCATCTACACGTAAGGAGCGGGCATCTCATGAGTCGAATCATCGTCGCGTTCATGATCGCTTTCGCCGCCTCCACGTCCTCGGCGTGTGGTGCGAACCTCGTCCCCCTTTGCACCCCGAATCCGCCAACACAACTCTGCACCTGATAGCAATCGCGCTCCGATTAGTCCGGACCGGAATAACCTGCCTGTACGGGTCGAAATGCTTCTAGGGCTCGCCGCATTCATCACGCGCTCGGGAACGCTCGGCCTAGAGCCCGACGGCGGCTACCCCATAGGCCGCCTGCGAAGGGGTGAATTTTTCAGCCTCGACGAGTTGGTTGATAAGTCCGTCATGCGAGAAGGCGGTGTAGCCGAGGTAGTCCTTTGCTTTCCTTGCCGCCTGTTGATTCCAGTCAACGTTGAGGCTGTCGACGGCGTATGTTGCGTCCTCGGTTGAGAACTGCTCTGCTTCCACCAGTTGGTTAATGAGCCCCAGACGGGAGAACGCGGTGTAGTCGAGGTAGTCCTTTGCCTTGCGCACGGCGTTCTGTTGACTCAGCGGACTGAGGGGTAATTGCCCCCCCGGACTGAGAGGTACCCCGGGGTTAAAGGTCTCTGCCTGTGCTGCGCCCGCGGCGACAATGCTGGTCGCAAGGAGCACGGCGGTGGCGAGGGCAGCGAGATCCTTCATTTTCATGGAAAGGGAATGTAGCGCCCCGCCCTAGCAGCCGGAGCGGTTTTTGAAATGTTGCTAAGTGCTGTGGCTCACCAGCTTTGACGGCGACAGCTCGCCGCATGGCCCTGCAACTCGCAGGTGCGATCTAAGCGCCGCGAGCCATCCAGCGCTCCGAGGACATGACGTCACCCACGCAGCCCTTGAGGCAGAGAGCCCGCTGCGCGATTGGCCGGAGGGGAATACCACCGTGCGCGTAGTCCTGCTTCATCAGGACAGCGACGGGACCACCGCAAATCTCGCAGGTCTCGTCTTCTTCCCAGTATTCCGGCATGAGGTACTCCTAGCTCGGGTAATGCATTACAGCCATGCTAGGGCGGGGCACCGACGCGGCCGGGTATTTCACGGGGTCTAAAACGGGTACATGTCCCCGTTTTCCAGGCTATGCACCGGGAGAGCCCGCTAGGCACGGGGGTAGAACCATGACAGGCTGTCATAGTTCGTTGACGGCTGATCGGGGGTGATCGGCTTCGATCAGTGAGGATGGATACGAGCTGGGAGGTTCCTGGCCCAGGTGATCGGTTTCGATCACCTGTTAAAGCGCATAGGCTGCGGCATCACGTCGCACCTGCCCAATCCCCATAGGTACTGCATCATCAATCGTGTACTAGCACATTATGGTCTAGCGATACCCTAAGGCTTATGAGACCAGTTGCACCACTTAGGGATTCGGCCACTGCTAACCGCTCACCATGAAAGCCGTTGTGGCACAAGGGGTAGGGGGTAGGTAACAATCCCTGCGCCGAAACACCGCCCGCGACCCTTCGGACCATGTCGCTGTAATGGCATGTATTGCGGCACAACGGATTTCGTGAGAACCTCAAAACCGCAGGTCAGAGGCCATTTCTGGCCGGATCATAACCTGGGGGGTGGTGGTGTTCATACCTAAGACTATAGCGCGGGATGCACTGTCGCGCAAGCGCTTTCAGAAGATTTCGGCGCAACAGATGCACGCACCAAATGCGTTGATGCTAAAGGAGATTCATTGACCAGGTACCAACCCGCCACCTGTCCGAAGTGCAGTACCGCTCTAACGCGAAACCCCAACGGCGGCAGGCCTTCTCGCTGGTGCTGCGAAGGCTGCAAGCGATCTGGCGAGTCGGAGATGGCCCGCCTGGAATCCCTGCTTAGGACGTTTACCGAGGGCCGCGCCGTCGACCAGTTGAACGGCCGGGACACCGCAGATCGTGACGCTGTAATTGCCGACCTGCAAAAGCGCTTCGATCACCTGGCCGGGGTGCCGCCTACGTGAGGCGGTTTCAACAGCCCAAGCGCGACCGCCAGCCCTGCCCGGTCTGTGGCCCGCTCCGTCGCCATCGACAGGCTGGGACGCTTCAGCTCGCACGGTCCCGGCTCCTGGGGTGGGGCTGAGGCTAGTGGCTGTGACGTGTCGTACCGGATGGCCGTACCAACCTACCCACCCACCGGCTGAAAATGCCGCAGGGGCCAACTGAGCCCCACACAGACTTTGGGGAGAAGTCCCCAACCGGCTCCGTCTTGCCGCTTATCGAGGCCGCTCGACTTCTCGACCACCGAGAAGTTGCCCGCTGAGATGACCCGCACATAGGACGAGCCCACCACCCCCACGCTTGCCGCTCTATTCGTAGACCCGCATTTCGGCGTGGCGCTGGTAGTCCCGGTCCTGTTGGGCCACAACGACTATCAATCGAAAGACAACTGAAAAACAAATGAATATGAGTCAACTCGTCGCCCGCAAGAAGGCGAATGAAGAACTGGGCATCTGGATCAGCAATCAAGTTGCCGATCTGAAGACCAAGGGCTTCACCGAGAAGCAAGCCTTCGCCCGCTACGAAGGCAAGGCCAAGCAGTTCCTGGACGAAAAGGAAACGCTAGAACGCGCAGAAGCGGCCATCGGGGCCAGCGACGCGATGATGAAGACCCTCGGCGGCAACGCCGGCGATCTCCGCGGCGTCACGACGCGAGATTCAGACCAAGACGGTAACCGGCGCCCAGCTCAACCCAGCTCGGTTCTCCGACGCCTCGGCCAAGACCCTCTACAACGCGATCACCAAGCGCCAGAACGCCTCGGTGAAGGCCTTCAGCACCGTGGAGTCGCTGATCCCGGCCCAGCTCGCACCCGGGGTTCTGGAGAAAATCCACGAACACCGCGTGCTGGACTACCTTCCCGTCCAGGCCATCTCGGCACCGTCCTACGAGATCATCGTTCACTCGTCGACCACAGGTGCCCCTACCCCGGTTGCCGAAGGTGCCGCCAAGCCCGAAGTGGTGCTCAACACCACCGCACAGACCCTCACCGCGGTGAAACTCGCTGCACACGTGGGCATCTCATACGAGTCCATCGCTGACTACCCGGCGTTCTACGGCTACGCCCAAGCCGAAGTCATGCGGCAAATCTGCGACGTGGAAAACGCCCAACTCTTAAGCGGCTCAGGCAGCTCGGGCAACATGACCGGGTTCCTGTCGACCTCGGGCATCCTCACCCACGACGCCTCGGCCGACACCGGGACCAACGTCACCGCGCTAGACAGCATCGAAATGTCGATTGCCCAGCTTCGCGTCGGCTCCGCGCTGGCCGAAGCCAACCTGATCGTGATGCACCCCAACACCTTCTCGGCCATCCGCCGACTGAAGAACACGTTGGGCAACTTCTTGATCGGTGACCCCACCGAGCAGGGATCACGCGAACTGTTCGGGGTCAGGGTCGTCCCGACCACCGCCATCACCGCGGGCACCGCCCTAATGCTCGATGTGTCGAAGTTCGGCCGAGTTCTCGTCCGCGAGGGAATCACTGTCCACGTCGGACAGACCAACGATGACTTCACCAAGAACATCGCGCGGCTGGTCTTGGAGGAACGGCTGGTGCTGGCGGTCGAGCGGCCCTCGGCCGTGCTGGCGATCAGCAACCTGCCCACCACCGCGTGACGATCATCCGCACCGGGGACTACATCAGCGACCTGGACGTGCGGCCACAACCGGACAAACAGGAGACGCAGACACCCGAACCCCTCAAACGGGTGCGGGTGCTCGCTCCGTTCCTGGTGGCCCACGACGGGACAGCCCACTGGCCCAACGCGGTCGTGGAAGTCCCCGAAAGCGTCGCCGCCCATTGGCTGCTGAATCAATGGGTGGAGCTGGATAAGTCCCGCCGACGCAAATAAATCTTCCCTCGGTCCATCTCGTCAGTAGAAGCCAAGATGGACCGCGGGGCTTCTCGGTCCCGTGCCGTTGAAACAGGGATCGGAAATACCAGTGGTGTCGGCATAACACGCGACTGGTAATCCGCAATAGGGTTCTGCATTTCCCGAACGCGGTATGGCTGTAACGGCAAGGCATTGCCTTAGTTCAACGTTACGGCCGGGTTGTAAGCGAGGGGTGGTTAGACCCTACGGGCGTTTACAACCCTCGGCGGGGAGTGGGTTCTTAGGTGACTCTTCCCCATTCCCCGCCCCTATTCTTTCAACTTCGCTCATGCTGCGCCCCCTCTTTCCGGCGCGCGAGCGAGCCTGGCGCGAGTACACATCTCCTATTCCGCGCCGGGGCCGGGTGGCGCTTCTCGTGGTGAATGAGCCCCCCCGGCAACATTCTTCCCGCGTTTCTGTCGGAGGTTGGCGCGGGAGACGGGGGTCGCGTTGCGCCCAATAAAACTGTTGCAGTAGGTCTACTGCGCGACCCCCACCCCAATCTTCCGCCGCATTATAAGCCGGTTTGCCGCTCGTTTAGCCACGAGGACAAGCGGCAATCGTCCATACCATTGGTCCATGGACGCTTTCGAAATCCCCGTACATCCCGCGGACATCAGCGCCTGTTGGTGGCTATTCCGGGACGCCGGGGGCTTATCCTCATCAATAGACCAGGCACATGCCGTGTGGAGGGCTTTTCGCCACATTCTTAATGTGATCTACATAGCACAACGAAAAAGCCCTGAGGATTGCGCTCAGGGCCTTTTCATTTTCAATAGTTATTTCTTCTTCTTGGCCTGTGACAGGTCACTTGCGGCGACGCTCTTTTGCGCCTTTGTTGACTTCGGATTCTTCAGGATCTTGCTCGCCTGCGACGCGTCCTTCTTGCTAGTGGTCATCATGCACTCCTTCGTGGTTACGGCGCCCCGTGGACACCCACCCCGACGGTAAGTCTGCGCACCGACAAGGCCAGGCATTTACCCAACCACGTTTTCAAACCGCTGGCGGTGGACGCCGTTCATTCATGACTGCAACCCGACTTACGCAGACGACTTGCTCCCCGACACGCCGGGGAAACGTGGACCCAGTCCGCCTGGCTCGGCACCTAGCGTTTACTGCGTGTGTACTGCTATCGCTGCGGTAATGGTCGCGCTTTGGCGAGCACTGGCTGCGACAGCTTCGTGGTCGGTGCATGCGCTGCCGGGCCTTCTTCAATTCGCGGTGTCGCTCGCGACCTTGCTGGCGCTCATTGTCGCCTACCGTCAACTAGTGACGGCCCGAAATGCGCTCGGCGGAAGACTATTTCATTTCAATGCGTATACCTTCGCCGGTGCCGAATCCGAAGAAGAAGACGGCATCAGATACCAGTACTGCGCCGTAGATGTAGGGCTGACGGGGCCTGCAGTACTTCATCATGTGAACGTCCACCTTGAGGTCGACGCCGAGCCATTCCATCCTTGGAGAGATTCCCACCGCCAGCTCAACGAGAAATCTCGGACTCCGGGAGTCAGGCACACTATGACCTCAGCCGATGATCGGATCTGGTGGGTGTTCTGGCTGCCGCTCGATCTGATTCCGCGGACGAAGTGCGTTCTTTCGTGGACCGAGACCATCGGCGAGGGTATTCGCACCGCCGCGATCCGCAAAGACCTCACAACGGACGACGTGGAGCAATGGCGGTGGTACATGGGTCACCGATACCGGAGTCATTTTCGGCGATGGGCGTCGGCTCGCGGTCCGCATTGGTTCCGGCGCACTGTCGGTAAGCCTCGGCCGCTCGGCGAGTACGTAAAGGTCACCACCGAGGATCTGCGTGACGGTGAAGGTCCGTTTAAGCAGCCGTAGTCAAAGGTTTCGTCACGGTGGCGCCCACCGATTGGCCTCTCAGACGAGAATCGAGCCGCCCCCAGGGAGAGAGTAGGGGCGACCCGATCACTTATTCAGACGCAGGCTCGGCTGGTCTGGTGCCGTCCGGGCCAGGCCTCCACGACCGTAGGCTGGTGACTGGTGGTTATCGGCCTGCCAGTCGAGAGGTCTTGCGGGATTCACATGCGACGCCGTTGTGGTCTTTGTCCAGACCGGGCCTGTACGCGGGGTCGCCTTCCGGAATGTCCCATCGGCCAGCGGCGTGGGCCTCAGCGCAGTTCCGGTAGTACACCGAGGATCGGGGGATGGTGGCGGTGGGGGCCGGGGTGCTCCGGGGACCGGGCCGAGGCCTGATCGCACCGTCTTGGATCAGCGTCCACACGACGACGATCACGCACACGACAATGATCGCGATCAGTACGGCCGCGACTACCTTGGCGAGCTTGTCGCGCGTTGCCTCGCTGAGCCGCCGCGTTGGAGGCGTCTTGAACATGACCGCATCATCTCTTCGCCGAGCCGACCACTGCAGCAACTTCGCAAATTTTCAGGCACCAGCCAGCGGCCCCTCGGACGCCTTGGTGGCGTGGCTCTGAAGAACGTCATCGTCCATCATGGGCGTGTCTCCTTCCGAGATGAAGGAGTTAACTGAGTCAAAGATATTGACGAGTACAGAGTCGGCTTCTGAGCACGTTTTACCTGGTCAGATACAGTGCTTAGCTCTGCTCAATTGTCGAAATACCTTGACTTGTCTAGCAATCGGCGGTCCCGCTCCTGTTGGCGGTCCTGGTGGTACGCCTCGACCTGATCGGCGACCCACTCTTCGAGCAACCGGTCCTGAAGGGCGAACATCTCCTTTTCCTCTGCCGGCTCGCCGTGGTCGTAGCCGATCAGATGAAGCACCCCGTGGATGGTCAGCAGGGCCAGCTCGTGTCCCAGGCTGTGCCCCGCCGCCGCGGCCTGGCCGGATGCGAATTCCGGGCAGAGCACAATGTCGCCCAGCATCGAGGGGCCCGGCTCGGGGGCGTCCGGACGCCCACTCGGCTCGAGTTCGTCCATCGGAAAGCTCATCACGTCGGTGGGACCGGGCAGGTCCATCCACCGCATGTGCAGGTCGGCCATCGCGGCGGTGTCCAGCAGCACCATCGACAGCTCGGCCCCCGGATTGACGTCCATCTTGGCGATGACAAACCGCGCGACGCTGATCAATTCGGCCTCGGAGACGTCTATACCCGATTCGTTGGACACCTCAATGCTCATAACCCGCTCACCGCACCATCATCGGCGACCGCGCGAGCCCGTCGCCCGCCGCGATGCCCGGTTCATCGTCAGACCTGGCTCTTCAAACTTCGCATAGGCGTCGACGATCTCCGAAACCAGCCGGTGCCGAACCACGTCCACGCTGGTCAGCTCCGCGACGTGAATGTCATCGACGGTGTCCAGGATTTCGATCGCCGAGCGTAGGCCCGACTTGGCGCCGCCCGGAAGGTCGACCTGGGTGATATCGCCGGTGACCACGATCTTCGATCCGAAGCCGAGTCGGGTGAGGAACATCTTCATCTGCTCGGCGGTGGTGTTCTGCGCCTCGTCGAGGACGATGAACGCGGAATTGAGGGTGCGACCGCGCATGTAGGCCAGCGGCGCCACCTCGATGACCCCGGCGGTCATCAGCTTCTGGATCAGCTCGGGATCCATCATGTCGTACAGCGCGTCATACAACGGACGCAGATACGGATCGATCTTCTCGCTCAGCGTTCCGGGCAAAAAGCCAAGGCGCTCACCGGCTTCCACGGCCGGACGGGTCAAGATGATGCGGCTTACCTGTTTGCTCTGCAGGGCGTTGACCGCCTTGGCCATCGCCAGATACGTCTTGCCGGTGCCGGCCGGGCCGACCCCGAAGACGACGGTGTTGGCGTCGATGGCATCGACATAACGCTTCTGATTGAGCGTCTTGGGCCGGATCGTCTTTCCCCGCCGCGACAAAATGTCCAGCGTGAGCACTTCAGCCGGCGACTCGTTGTCGGTGCCCGCCACCATCGCGACACTGTGGCGGACCACCTCCGGGGTCAACGGCTGACCCCCGGCAACGATGGCGACCAGCTCGGAGATCACCCGCTCGGCGAGCGCGACGTCGGCGGGCTCGCCCGCGACGGTGACCGCGTTGCCACGCACATGCAGGTCCGCCTTCAGGCTGCGCTCCAAAGCCCGTAGATTCTGGTCCGCCGAACCCAACAGGCCCATCACGACATCGGGCGGAACGTCGATGCTGCTGCGAACCTGAGCAGAGGACGGGACAGCGGCGGCTGCGTCAGCAGCGCTGGTCTCGCGGGGCGTCACGTGGCTCTCGATGCCTGCTTTCTCGGGCTTGTCGGTGGGTTGCGGGGCTGCCTCAGTCTACGCCGAGGGCCCGGTTTGGTCAGTGCTCAGCAACGTACTCGACGGCGGGCCGGTGTCGCGAACCTGCAGCACGCGGCCGTTTGCCGAGACGTCGCCGCGCTGCTGCCAGCGTGGGGTCAGCACGCCGACGGCGCCCAGGGCCACCGCCGCAGCCGTCGACGTCCGCAGCACCTGGGGACCGAGCCGCACAGCGGCCGCTCCCGCGTCGGACAACGCGACCATCTCGTCCTCCGCGATGCCGCCTTCGGGACCGACCACCAGCAGCAGTGATGTCACCTGTGCCAGCTCGACACCGGCGAGTGGATCGGTGGCCGATTCGTGTAAGACCAGCGCAGTCGCGCCGGCCGCCACCTCGTCGCGGATCCGCTGAGCCAGCGCCGCGGTGGACAGCACGCCGTCGACCGGCGGAATGTGCGCCCGACGGGCTTGCCGCGCCGCCGACCGGGCGACCGCCCGCCATCGGCGCAGGCCCTTGTCGACCCGGGTGCCCTGCCAGTTGGCCACGCACCGCGCGGCTTGCCATGCCAGGAACGCGTCGGCGCCGGCCTCGGTGGCCAACTCGATGGCCAACTCCGAACGCTCGGACTTCGGCAGCGCCTGCACCACCGTCACGGGCGGGGAACCGGGCGCGACGTTCCAGCGCTCGAGCACCCGCGCGCGCAGCCCGTCGCGCCCGGCGTGCTCCACCTCGCAGTGGGCCAGGGCTCCGGCGCCGTCGCCGAGCACAAGTTGCTCGCCTGGGCGAATTCGGCGCACGGTGGCGGCGTGGAAACCCTCGTCACCGCCCAGCACCGCGAGCGAACCGGGCTCCGGCAGGTCGTCAAGGTAGAACAGGGTCGCGACCATCAGCGCGCCTTCCCCCGACTAGCGCCCGGTGAAGGTCTCGCGGAGCCGGCTGAACAGTCCCCCGCCGGCGTGGGTCGACTTGACCTCGGGCACGTCGCGGCTGCGGCGGGTCTTGAGCTCGCGCAGCAATTCGGTGTCGCGGTGGTCCAGCCGGGCGGGAACCACCACCTCGACGTGCACGTGCAGGTCGCCCCGGGTGCCCGACCGCAGGTGCGGCATGCCGTGGCCACGCAGCGTGATGACCGAAGCCGGTTGGGTTCCGGGCGGGATGGTGATCTCGCTGATGCCGTCCAGGATCGCGTCGACGGTGACGGTGGCACCCAGCGCCGCGTCGACCATCGGCACCGACACCGTGCAATGCAGGTCGTCGCCTTCGCGGACGAAGACGTCGTGCGCCTGTTCGTGCACCTCGACGTACAGGTCACCGGCCGGCCCTCCGCCGGGCCCGACCTCACCCTGGGCGGCGAGCCGCACCCGCATGCCCTCGCCGACGCCGGCGGGGATCTTGACGCTGATCTCGCGGCGGGCCCGCACCCGGCCGTCGCCCATGCATTGGTGGCACGGGTCGGGGATGACGACACCGACGCCGCGGCAGGTCGGACACGGCCGTGACGTCATGACCTGGCCCAGCAGCGAGCGCTGCACCGTCTGGACCTCGCCGCGACCACCGCAGGTGTCGCACGGGACGGGTGCCGAATCTCCGTTGGTGCCCTTGCCCTGGCATCGGTCACACAGCACCGCGGTGTCGACGGTGACCTGTTTGGTCACCCCGGTGGCGCACTCTTCGAGGTCGAGCCGCATCCGCAGCAGCGAGTCCGAGCCCGGCCGCACCCGGCCGATCGGGCCGCGGCCGGTCCCGCCGCCGCTGAAGCCGCCGCCGAAGAAGGCCTCGAACACGTCGCCCAGGCCGCCGAACCCGCCGAACCCGCCGCCCGCCGCGGCGGCGTTCTCCAGCGGATCCCCGCCCATGTCGACGATCCGCCGCTTCTCGGGGTCGCTCAGCACCTCGTAGGCGGCGCTGATCTCCTGGAATTTCGCCTGCGCGGCCTCGTCAGGGTTGACGTCGGGATGCAGTTCGCGCGCCAATTTGCGGTAGGCGCGCTTGATCTCCGCGTCGCCGGCGTTTCTGCTCACGCCGAGCAGCCCGTAGTAATCGCGTGCCACGCTTGACTCTCCTATACCTGGTCTTTCCCGCGCCTACCCACCCTGGGGTGCGCGTTCATCGGGCACCCAGGACTTCGCCGATATAAAGGGCAACTGCAGCAACGCTGGCGATAGTTCCCGGATAGTCCATCCGGGTGGGCCCCAGCACACCCATTCCCCCGTAAACGGTGTCGGAGGTGCCGTAGGCCGTGGTCACCACGGACGTGCCCAATATCTGCTCGGCGGCCGTCTCGTGGCCGATGCGCACCGTCACCTTACCGGCTTCCTGCTGAGCGGCCAGCAACCGCAGCACCACCACCTGCTCCTCCAGCGCTTCCAGGATGGAGCGCAACGAGCCACCGAAATCGGCCGCGTTGCGGGTCAGGTTGGCGGTGCCGCCCAGCAGCAAGCGTTCTTCGGTGTGTTCGACGAGGGATTCCAGCAACACCGTTGCCGACCGGCCGACGGCATCGCCCAGGCCGTCCGGGCTGCGCAGCTGTCCGGCGAGGTCGGCCACCGCGACCGAGGCGGCCGACAGCTTCTTGCCCACCAGCGCCTGGCCGAGCATCTCCCGCAGCTGGGACAGCTCGTGATCGTCGATGACGTCACCGAGTTCGACCACCCGCTGATCGACCCGGCCGGAGTCGGTGATGACGACCATCAGGAGCCGCGCCGGGGTCAGGGCGATCACCTCGAGGTGGCGCACGGTGGACGACGACAGCGTGGGGTACTGCACCACGGCCACCTGCCGGGTCAGTTGCGCCAGCAGCCGCACCGCCCGGCGCAGGACGTCGTCGAGGTCGACCCCGGACTCGAGGAAGCTCTGGATCGCGCGCCGTTCGGCCGAGGACAGCGGCTTGACGTCTTCGAGCCGGTCGACGAATTCGCGGTAGCCCTTCTCGGTGGGCACCCGTCCGGAACTGGTGTGCGGCTGGGTGATGTAGCCCTCGGCCTCGAGTACCGCCATGTCGTTGCGGACGGTGGCGGACGAGACGCCGAGGTTGTGACGCTCCACCAACGCCTTGGACCCGATCGGTTCTTTGGTGGCGACGAAGTCGGCGACGATGGCGCGCAGCACCTCAAACCGACGGTCATCGGCACTTCCCACCGGCCGCCACCTCCTTCGATACCGCCTTGACCGGATTCATTTTACGGGCTCGGGCGGCGCCGGCCGTTACCAGCGGCCGCGACGCGGGCGGCGGCTGTGACAGGACGTTCTTGGAGCACATCGGTGCTGACGAACCACGGCCCGGCTAGCCTTTCCAGAATGAACCGGTCGGGCCACAGCAATGAGTCGGGAAAGGTCGGCCGATGATCTTCAAGGGCGTGCGCGACGGCAAGCCGTATCCCGAGCACAATCTGTCCTATAAGGATTGGTCGCAGATACCGCCACAGCAGATTCGGCTCGACGAATTGGTCACCACCACAACGGTGCTCGCGTTGGACCGGCTGCTCTCCGAGGACTCCACCTTCTACGGCGATCTCTTCCCCCACGCGGTGCGGTGGAGGGGCATCATCTACCTCGAAGACGGCCTGCATCGTGCGGTGCGGGCCGCGCTGCGGAACCGCACCGTGCTGCACGCCCGGGTGTACGACATGGATATGCCGCCGGCCCCGCACGGGTAAGTGTCACGTTCGGGGCTCGTCGCGTGTCGACCTAGTAAGGACGTTGGTCTCCCACCACAACTTGCCAGGAGGATCGCCATGCCGCGGCTGCAAGGAGTCTCCGACCGCGACGCCGGCCTCGGCGCGAAGATCGCCTTCTTTTTCACCAGGCGCAAGCTCGTGCAGATGACCGGGCTGGAAACTGCCGGGATGCTGGAACCGCTGCGGATGTATGCGCACATCCCGCGACTGCTCAACGCCTACGGCAAGTTGGAGCAGGCCGAGTCGAAACTGGACGTGCTCAGTCCCCGTCAGCGGGCGCTGGCCGAGCTGAAGTCGGCGACGACGGTGGGCTGCGAATACTGCATCGACCTCGGCTCACAGATCGCCCGCCGCTGGGGCATCACCGACGACGAGCTGTTGGCCCTGGCCGATTATCGGGACGCGTCATGCTTTTCCGACGCCGACAAGCTGATCCTGCAGTACGCCACCGCGATCAGCCGCACCCCGGTCGAGGTGAGCGATCAACTTTTCGACGCGCTGCGCGCGCACTTCGACACCGCCCAACTGGTCGCCCTGACCCACGTCATCACGCTCGGTAACCTTCGTGCCCGATTCAACCTCGCACTCGACATCGGCTCGTCGGGGTTTTCCGGTAACCGGGTGTGTGCCTTGCCCGAGACCGGCCGGCCGTGACGGCGGATGCCTCCGTGGCGGCACGCTTCGAGGCGGCCCGGCCACAGCTGGGTGCCGTCGCCTACCGGATGCTGGGCTCGATCGACGACGCGCAGGACGCGGTGCAGGAGGCCTGGCTGCGGCTGAGCCGCAGCGGCTCCGACGGCATCGCCAACCTGGACGCCTGGCTGACCACCGTGGTGGCGCGCATCTGCCTGAACATGTTGCGCGACCGCCGAACCCGTGGCGGCGACGAGCCGGTAACCCACCTGCCCGATCCGATCGTGGAGGCGGAAGGTGAATTCGACCCCGAGCACCGCGCGATGCTGGCCGATGCGGTGGGGCTGGCGCTGTTCGTGGTGCTCGACACGCTGGCGCCGGCGGAGCGGCTGGCGTTCGTGCTGCACGACGTCTTCGCCGTGCCGTTCGATCAGATCGCGGCCATCGTCGACCGGACGCCGGAGTCGGCCCGCAAGCTGGCAAGCCGGGCCCGGCGACGAATCGAGCAGGCCGATCCGGCGCCCGACGGCAGCCTGGCCGCACAGCGCGAGGTGGTCGACGCCTTCTTCGCTGCGGGCCGCAGCGGCGATTTCGGCCGCCTGGTGGCGGTGCTGGATCCCGACGTCGTGTTGCGCGGCGACTTCGGTGCCGATGCGGCGGTCTTCCGTACGGAGGGCGCGGCCTCGGTGGCCGAGCTGGCCCGCGGTTACGCCGGGCCGGAACGCGAGGTGCGTGCCGCGACCGTGAACGGTGCCGCCGGCGCGGTGATTTTCGTCGCCGGCCGTGCGGCATCCGTCATGGGTTTCGTGGTGCGCGACGGCCGGATCCGCGTAATCGACGTGCTCGCGGATCCGGCCCGCATCGCCAAACTGGACCTGCGCGCGTTACGCGCCGATCACTGACCGGCGGCCTGCAGCAACTCCATCGCCGACGAC
This sequence comes from Mycobacterium mantenii, assembly GCF_001667865.1. Lineage (GTDB taxonomy): Bacteria > Actinomycetota > Actinomycetes > Mycobacteriales > Mycobacteriaceae > Mycobacterium > Mycobacterium mantenii_A. The sequence goes on from NZ_LZJP01000096.1 coordinate 53,486, forward strand.
CGTGACAGCACCCAGCCGCCCTGGTTGACGAACGTGACGTTCTGGGTGACCGGCGACGGCAGCTTGGGGCCGGAGACCGCGACGTCGGCGGTCGCCGAACCGGCCGCGGCCGGCTGGATGTTCGTGACGTCGAACGACAGCGGCAGGTCGCCGTTCTTGGCCGCCTTCTGCAGCTTCTTGTCGGCGACGTGCGCTTCGATCCCGCTGATGCCGCCCTGCACCAGGTTGCTCTTGCTGGTGAACGAAACACTCGGGTCGGCAAGGCTGGTCAGGACGCCCGTCAGCTGGTCGGGCGTCGGCACGTTGGCACCCGCGACCGGCTGGGCCGGCGGCGGATCCTGCGGAAGCGGTGCGCCGACAGCGGTGAGCCGCACTCCGGCGGCCGGCGCGCTCGGCGTCGCGACGGAGGCCACGCCGGCGGCAGCGCCCCCGACGATGGCCAGCGCCGCCACGCCGGTGGCAATGGTCTTGACGGTTTTCATTGGTTCCCCCTTCGATGGGCACGAATGTCGACGCACGGTTGGCAGTCCGCACCGTCCATTCGCGACGGTGTGGATGGTGTCGTGCCCGTTGCGCCTGTTATTTCGTGTCTCGGCACCGATACGTTACGGCCCACCGATGTGGAAAAAACATGAGCAAACTGTGCGCCGGCTGTGCGACGACCTCCTCCGCGCGGGGTCGAGCGGCTCGGTGCCCGGGGGCGGGCTGATATGCCAAACCCCATGCGCCGCCTTCCGGGGGCGCATGGGGTCTTCGTGACCGCCGGCATTCGCCGGCGAATCCACCGAATTGGCAACGGCTTACGCGGTATGCACCGCGATCCGCCTAGTTCATCGCGGTTGCGGCCTGGATCAGAGCGATCGCCGCGTCGTGCTGCAAGACCCAGTTGCCGCCCTGGTTGACGAACACCAGGTGCTTGTTGACCGGCCCGGCGAACTTGGGACCCGTGATGCCGACATCAGCCTGGGCCATGTTCGGCCCCGCCGGCGCGATGTTCGTCACGTTGAACTGCTCGGGGAAGTTCCCGTTCCGGTAGGCCTTCCTCAGGTCGTGGTCGGCCACCATACCCTCGTTTTGAGGGATGCCGTTTTCAACCAAGTTGTTCTTGTCCCTGTAGTTGACGCCGGGGTCGGTTACTTGGTTGCAGAGGTTCGCCAACTGATCCGCCGTCGGCAACTGCCCCGGCGCCCCGGGCGGCGGGGGCGGAGGCGGCGGCGGATCCTGCGGCAGTGGCGCGCCGACGGCCGTCAGTTGCACCTGATCCAGGCCGATCGGTGCTGCAATGGAAGCCACACCGGCGGCGGCGCCGCCAATGGCGGTCAGTGCCGCCACGCCCGTGGCAATGGACATCACGGATTTCACAGGTCCCCCTTCGATGCACATGGACCGTGGCGGGATCCTGCGGATGGCCGCGCGTGGTCACACGTCTCCATGGTTGAAGATGGTGTAAGTGTGCCCTGCGACTCGCGGATTTGTGTCTCAGGTCGGTCACGTTACGACGACGCTACGGTCCCGACCGCTGAACGACCGCTAAAGGAACTGTGCCGCAAGCGGGTAACGGCGCATTTCGCCCCGCGGAACCCGCACGGTTCGCGGCGGGTCATTCCCCGGCAAGCGCCTCGATCAGGCTCCTGGGCCGGATGTCCGACCAGTTCTGCTCCACGTACTGCAGGCAGTCCGCGCGGCTGGCTTCGCCGAACGCCACCCGCCAGCCGGCCGGCGTGTCAGCGAAGGCCGGCCAGAGGCTGTGCTGGTCCTCGTCGTTGACCAGCACCACAAAGCTCGCGTTGTCGTCGTCAAAGGGGTTGGCGCTCATCGTGTCTCCTTCTCACGGGATACTTGGACGGGCTGACGGTGGATCCCAACACCCGGTCGGACAGCAGTCCAAGGCAGCTCAGGTTGGGAAACCCGGGCCCCTGGGTGAGTCCCGACAGGTTCGGCAGGAACAACTTGGGTGTCACGTCTGTGACGGCCAGGTCGTAACCTATCGCCTCCTGCAGCCGCTCCGAGGTCAGGGGTCCACCCAGGCCGAGTTCCAGCAGATCAAGTGCGTCCTGGCTGAATAGCGGTGCGAACCAAAGCGAGTCGGCGCCGGAGCCGTCGATGACGAGGTCAAATCCGTGTACCGTCTCCAGGTTCTCGCTGCCGCGGTTGGTGGACAGCGTCAACCGGATCTGGCCCTCCTTGCCGACCGCGTGGGCGACGCGGCCCCGCAGGTGGTGGATGCGATCGTCGGCCAGCAGGGCTTCCTGCACGTTGGACGAAAACACCCCACGGTCGGTGCGGGCCAACGCATCGCGGCGTTCGGCGAGGGTGAGGGCCGGCCAGTTGGTGGGATCGGAGAACAGCGAGTTCTCGAAAAAGCCCTCGCCGCGGGTGAACAACGTGGCCTGCGGGGAAATCACCGTGATGCTCGACACCCGGTGCCGGAACAGCTCATAGAGCATGGCCGCGGCCGTCTCGCCACCGCCGATCACCGCCACCCGCTCCGCATTGATCCGGTCGTGATTGGCGGCGCGGTCCCAGAACTGGGCGATCGACAGCATGCGCGGATTGCCCGGGAGCAAAGACTTTTCGGCCTGACCGGGGCCGGTGATCATCAACGCGTCGGCGTGCACGGTGGTTTCGTGAGTGTGCAGCGCCCAGCGGTCCCCGGTGATCGCCAGGCGTTCGACGTCACCGTGAACCACGTTCATGCCCACGTGGTCGGCGACCCAACTCAGATACTGGCTCCACCGGCGATGCGTCGGCGCCGGCCGGCCGCGGTCGATCCATTCGGCGAACGACGCCGTCGCGATCAGATAGGACTGCCAGCTGTAGCGGGTCATCCGCTCGTCGAGTTCGGCGTTGCGGCGCGGCACCAGCGCCGAGCGGTAGGGAAACCCGACGTCTTTTTCCGGGCTGGTGCCCAGCCGGTGTGCGCCGTCGGTCCAGCCGCCGCTGGCCTGCCAGTTCGCCGCGACACCGATGCGCTCCACGGCGATGACTTCGGGCACCTGGACACCCATGTCGCGCAGCGCGAAAGCCTTGGCGGCCACGGCCACAGCCTTGGCGCCGGCACCGACGATCGCCAGTGTGCTCATTTCACCACCTCCCGCAGTGAGTCAATCCAAAGTCCCTGTAGCGCCGCGATATCCGCGTCATCCAGAATGTCGGGCAGGGCGCGCCACTGCGCCGCCAGAACCCTCTCCCCGCCATAGGTGAGCACCATCGCGGCGATCGTGAGCTCGTGGCGCACCGCCAGGTGCGGCTCTGGTATCGGCGACACCCGGGCGAGTAGCTCGCGCTCGAGCCGCAGCCCGGTGCCGCCGTCGGTGTGGGCGGCGCCGAGATAATTCAGCAGCAGCTGCGGGGAGCGGTAGCCGGCGAGCCGCTCGGCGGTATCGTCCCGCAGGTAGCGCAGCAACCCGTAGTCGAGGCCGTTGCCGGGGATCGCCGCCAGCCGCTCCCTCACTTCGTGCGGATCGGTCGTGTCGAGCCGTACCGGGTAGATGGAGCTGAGCAATCCCACTGTGTCGCCGGTGTCGATGGTGTGTGCACCCGGCCCGTCCACCAAACCGTCCGCGCGGCCGTGTGTTTCGAGTGCCAGCAGCGGGGGCGGTGCGGCCTGGCCGCGCAGCTGCCGCCAGCGGGTCATCGTCGCGGCGGTGGCCGCGACCAGCAGGGTGGGCAACGGCAGGCCCGAATTCAGCAGCCGGCGGGTGACGTCGGCGTCGGTGGCGGCGTTGCGGACGATCAGATCGCGCGCCCGGTCGCGGCTCGGATCGACCCGGCGGGCCCCGAGGTCGGGATCGTCACCGTCGAGTTGGGACGCCCAGAATTGCACCGTGTCCAACCGGTCCGCGCGCGCGGTCAGCGCCTCGGCCCAGCGCCGATAGCTGGTGTGTTCGCGAACGGGTGCCGGTGCATGTCCGGTGGCCGAGGCCGTCAGGGCGGCACCGAGTTCACCGAGGATCACCCGCCACGACGCCGGGTCCAGCGCGACCACGTGGGCGGCCAGCAGCAGGACGCTCTCTCCCGCCGGTGGCCGAAGCCAGGCCGCGGACAGCAGCGTTCCGCGTTCGGGGTCCAGGCGGTCGACGGCCTCGGCGACGTGGGCGGGTACCGCGGCGGCCAGATCGCCAGCCACCGCAACCTCTTTGAGCGCGATGTCGGGGGCCGGCATCGGGACCAGGGTCATCGTGGAGCGGTCCACCCGGGTGCGCAGCACTTCGTGGCCCGCGATGATGCCGGCCAGGGCCGCATCCAGCTGCTCGCGGCGCAGCGTCTCGGGCAACCGGATGGCTTCGGTCTGGGCGAGCCTGCGCGGGTCGCCGAATTCGTACAGCCATCGACCGTTGGGCAGCAACGGCATTGGCCCGGTCTCGGTGTCCTGCCGATGGGTGGCGTCCGTGGTTTCCGAATCGATCGCCTCGGCCAGTTCGCGGACGTTGCTGCACTCGAGGATGAGCCTGGCGCGCAGCGCAATTCCGCGTGCTCGCGCCGATTGCACCACCGACAGCGCCATGATGCTGTCCAGCCCCAGCTGCAGGAAGTCCGCGGTGACGTCGATTCGCGGTTGCCCGAGCAACTCGGCGAGCAGTTCGGCCAGTGCGGATTCGGTGGCGGTCTCGGGCTTCGCCGCGCCGACCTCGGACTCGGCGGCGTCGATCGCGGTCAACGCGGTTTCGTCCAGCTTTCCGTTGGGGGTCAACGGAATTTCATCGACCATGACGATGCGTTGGGGAACCATGTAGCGCGGCAACCGGGTGCCGAGCACGCTCCGCAGCTCCGACGCGGTGGGCCGGCCGGTCGCCGGGTCGGTGGCCACGTATGCGGTGAGCCGTGCGACGCCGCGGCGCTGCCGCACCAGCACTCCCGCGTGGCGGACCGCCGGATGCGATTCGAGGGCGGCCGCGATTTCGCCGGGCTCGACGCGGTGGCCGCGGATCTTCACCTGGGCGTCCGCGCGTCCCACGTATTGCACTGAGCCGTCGGGCAACCGGCGCACCAGGTCGCCGGTGCGATACATGCGTTCGGAAGCCGTGAACGGGTCGGCGACAAAGCGCGCCGCGGTCTCCGGGGCCCGGCCCAGGTAGCCGCGGGCCAGCTGGGCACCCCCCAGATACAGTTCGCCCGTCGCGCCGCATGGCACCGGGCGCAGCGCGGAATCCAGTACGTAGCCACGGGTGTGCCGGGTCGGGCGCCCGATGGAGGGCTCGTCGTGCTCGGCGATGGCGGCGACCATGGCCTCGACCGTGGTCTCGGTCGGGCCGTAGCAGTTGTATGCCGTCATCGGAGTGGTGGCGCACGTGTTGCGGATGCGGGCCCACGCCGCGCTGCCGACGGCTTCGCCGCCCAGCGCCAGCACGGTCGGCGGCGCATCGGTCAGCAAGCCGAAAGCCTCGAGTTGGGCAAACATCGACGGGGTGGTGTCGATCATGTCGATGCCCTGCACGGCGATCAGCGCGACCAGCGCCTCGGCATCGGTTTGCGTCTGCTCGTCGACGAGGTGTACGCCGTGCCCGTCGAGCAGGCCGACCAACGGCTGCCAGGCGGCGTCGAAGGCGAACGACCACGCGTGTGCGATGCGCAGCGGCCGGCCCAGTTTGGCTGCCGCGGGCCGTAATACGCGGTCCAGATGATCGTCGGCGTAGGCGCCCACCGCGCCGTGGCTTCCGATCACGCCCTTGGGTTCGCCCGTCGTGCCCGAGGTGAACACGACATATGCGGCCTGCGCGGGTGACACGTCGACGGGGCTGAAATCGTCGTCGCGCGGTTCGCCGGCCTGCAGGAGTTCTGTGGTCAGCTCTTCGTCCAGCACGGTCAGTGCGCCGGATTGGCGCAGGATCGAGTTCACCCGTTCGGGCGGCATTCCCGGCTCCATCGGCACGCACATGCCGCCGGCTTTGAGCACGGCGAGCATGGCGATGATGTACTGCGGGCCGCGCGAAAGCTTGATGCCCACCGGTGTTTCGGGTGTGACCCCACTGCAGGCGAGCCGCGCCGCGAGCCGACTGGTGTGCAGATCCAGTTCGCGGTAGCTCAGTGTGCCGCCCGCCCAGCTGACCGCCGGGTTGTCCGGTGCCCTGGTCACCACGTCGGCAAACCGCGCGTGGATGCTCAATGGCGACAACGGCTTTGGTGCGGCGGTGGGCAGCGGATCGGCCTCGCCCTCCAGCAGCACACTGACGTCGCGCAGCGGGCCCTCCCAGCCTCTCAGCAGCCTCTCGGCGGCGGTCAGCACGCGCTGCCCGAACACGGCGGCCGGAATGGCGCCCAGCGCCCCGTCGATCGCTTCGATCAGCACCACCAGCTCGCCGGCCTCCATGTGGGCGGCGATGGCGATGGGGAAATGCGACAGGGTTTGCAGGGCGGACGGCCGGAATGTCGCACCGCCGGCGGTCAATTCGCCACCCGCGCTCAGTCCGTCCATCGGGAAGTTCTCGTAGACCAACAGGGTGTCGAACATCTCCCCGACGCCGCCGAGGGCCCGAAGTTGGGCGTGCCCGAGGTAGCTGTGCTCACGCAGGCGTGCGGAGTCGCGCTGCACGGCGCGGCATTGCTCGCCGGTGGTCGCGGCCGGGTCGAGGCGCACCCGCAGCGGCACGGTGTTGATGAACAGGCCGACCATCGTCTCGACTCCGGTCAGTTCGGGCGGCCGACCGGAAACCGTGACCCCGAAGACCACGTCGTGAGTGTCGGTCAGCCGCGCCAACACCAGCGCCCACGCCATCTGCATCAGGGTGTTGACGGTGATACCGCGGGAGCGGGTGTCATCGATCAATCGCGCGGTGGTTTCGGCCGGTAGTCGCAGTCGGGTGGTGCGTGGCAGCCCCGTTCGCCGGCCCTCGGTGGTGTCCACGGATCCCAGCGAGGCCGCGAGCAGGGTGGGGCCGGGCAGACCCGCCAGGTGCTCGCGCCAAACCCGCTCGCTGGCTTCCGGATCGCGGCTCGCCAGCCAGCCGATGTAGTCGCGGTAGGGCCGCGGCGCCACGGGCAGTGCGGACAGATCGCCGCCGGCCTGATACAGGATCATCATTTCGTTGACGAACACCGGCAGCGACCATCCGTCGATCACGATGTGGTGCGCGGTGAGCACCAAACGCCATCGTGCGCGGGGCAATTCGATCAGCAGGAAGCGGATGGCCGGCCCGCGTTCCAGCTCGAACGGTCGCCGGCGTTCGCCGGTCTGAAGCGCCGCCACGTCCTCGGGCGTAGCGGTCACCAGCCGCCAGGGCAGTTCGACCCGGGCCGGCACGATCTGTACCGGTCGGGGGATGCCACGGCTAAAGAAGCTGGCCCGCAGATTCGGGTGCCGCACCAACATCTTCTCCGCGCACTCACGCAACAGTGCGACGTCGAGTCCCCCGGAGATGTCCGCGGCTATCCCGATCACGTACGGGTCGTCCGCCGCTTCGCCGTCGGCGAATTCGGCGAGCGTGGTCAGGGAATACAAGCCCTCCTGCAGCGGGCTCAGCGCCATCACGTCCTCGATGTCGGGCGCGGCTTCGGTCTTGGTGGCCGTCATGTCGTGGCCTCGCGTGAGGCCGACCAAAGTTCCGTCACGGCAGCCAGATCCGAGGACGACAGCCCCGAGGTACTCATCGGCTCGAAACGGGTGTCGGTCGCCTGCCCGTCGTGTTCGATGCCGGCCTCCGCGTCGCCGAGGGCGTCCAGCGCGGCCGCCAACTGCTGCACCGTCGGATTCTCGAAGATCATCCGCGGGCTCACGGCCAGACCGGCCACCCGGGCCCGCGAGGCGAGCTGCACGGACAGGATGCTGTCGCCGCCGAGCGCGAAGAAGTCGTCGAACCGCCCGACCTCGGCGGTCGACAGCAGCTCGGCGAACACCTTGGCAAGCGCCCGTTCGGTGCCCGTGCGCGCGGGTTCGGTCTGCCCGCCGGTGCTGACCGCGGGACGCGGCAGGCCGGGCCGGTTCAGCTTGCCCGATTCGGTTTTCGGAAGGGCGTCGAGCACGGTCAGCGACGACGGCAGCATGTAACCCGGCAGGGTCATCGCGATCGCGGCGCGGACCTCGCCGGCGAACGTCGCCCTCTCGGCGTCATCGGCGATCGGCCGTTGCGGCACAACATATCCGGCCAGCGATGTGCCGCCGTGCACCTCCCAGGTGCGCGCTGCCGCGGCGGCGACGCCGGCGGCGGCCGCCAGGGCCGCCTCGACCTCGGCCAGTTCGACGCGGAAACCACGGACCTGGACCTGGTGGTCGGATCGTCCGACGAATTCCAGTCGGCCGTCCTCGGTCCACCGGGCCAGGTCACCGCTGCGGTACAGCCGCGAACCCGGCTCGACACCATAGGGATTGGCGATAAACCGCGTCGCGGTCAGGCCCGGACGTTTCCAATACCCTCGCGCCAGCTGGTCACCGGCGTAGTACAGCTCCCCCACCACGCCGACCGGCACCGGACGCAGCCCGTCGTCGAGCAGGTAGGCCGCCGCACCCGGAACCGGACTTCCGACAAGCGGATTCGGCAGCCCCAACCGCCCGCGGGATACCGCGCCGGAGGTCTCGGTGGAGCCGATGTTGTTCAACAGTTCGGTGCCGGCGCCGTCCTCGTCGGCGCACACCGACACCAGCTGCTGCAGCAGCGACGCGCTCACCGGTTCGCCACCGCACACCAGCCGTGCCAGCGAACGCACGGCCTCGGGCCGGCTGTCCAGCAACGCCGAGACCAGGCTCGGTACCGCGGTCACCTGGGCGACCGAATGCCGATTCATCAAGTCGCCCAGGGCCTCCGGGTCGCGGTGCTCGGCATCGTCGGCCAGGATCATGGTCGCGCCGGCCGCCAGGCCGGCCAGCATCTCCATGCCGCCCTCGAGGAAGGTGATCGAGGCCTGCGCCAGTCGAACGTCGTCGGTTCCCGGCGGGTAGTGCCGCAGTTGCCAGTCGAGCCGCGCGGCCATGGAGCGATGCGTTCCCACTGCGCCTTTGGGCTTGCCGGTGGACCCGGAAGTGAACACCAGGTACATCGGGTCGTCGGGGTGCGGCGGTCGCAGCGACTGCTGATCGACGTCGTCACTATCGATGAGGGCGCGTACCTCGGGATCGTCCAGCGAGATGAGCTCGACCCCGCGCACCTGCGGCATGGTGTCCACCGCTTCGGCGGTCGCGACCACCACCGGCGGCCGGACGTCGTCAAGCATGAATTGCTTTCGCGCCGCCGGATATCCGGGATCGATGGGGAAGTAACCGGCGCCGGCCTTCATAATGGCCACCAGCGCCACCACCAGGTCGATGCTCCGCCGGGTCGACAGCCCCACCAACGATCCCGGGCCGACGCCGTACTTGACCAGCAGCGCGGCCAGGTTGTCCGAACGGCGGTGCAGCGCGCGGTAATCGATGTGCTCGCCATTGCAGCGCACAGCGATCCGGTCGGTTCCCCACGCCCGGCTGGGTTCCAGCAATTCGGGTATGGTGCGCGGCCGGTCCTGTGGCGCGCGTTCACCGCGGCTCCAGTCCTGCAGAATGCGGTGCTGTTCGGAGGCATCGATCAGCTGGACGTCCCGCAAGGTCTGGTCGACATCGTCGGCGAACTCGGTGAGTGCCCGGGCCAGCCATCCGGCCAACCGCTCGATCGTGGATCTGGCGTAGAGCTCGGTGCGGTAGATGACATTGCAGTTGTAGCCGATGCCGCCGGAACCGTCGGTGCCGAAGAAGTTGACGCTCAGATCCGCGTGCGCCATGTCGAAAATGGGATCGAGCGACGTGCACACGGTGTCCTGCTCACCGCTGCCCGCGGGAGCGGCCTCGATGACCCGGGTGGCGGACAGGTGATCCCGGACGTGCACGACGACCTGGAACAGCGGATTGCGTGACAGCGAACGCACCGGGCTGACGCTGTCGACCACCCGGTCGAATGGCAGGTCTTGGTGAGCGTAGGCCGCCAGCGCCGTCTCTCGGGCCCGCTTGAGCAGTTCGCGCAACGTCGGGTTGCCGTCCATGTCGTTGCGCAGCACCAGGATGTTGACGAAAAACCCGATCAGCTGGTCCAACTCGGGTTCGAGGCGGCCGGCGACCGGGGTGCCCAGCGGAATGTCGGTCCCGCCACCGGCTTTGTGCAAGACCACGGCGACGGCCGTTTGCAGCAGCATGAATTCGGTGATGCCCAGCTCGCGGCACAGCTCGCCGAGCTTGGCGCGGGTGGCCGAGTCGATCTGGAAGTCGACGGATTCGCCTTCGCCGCTGGGCACCGGTTGGCGCGGGAAGTCCGGGCGCAGCCCGGTGTCCTCCGGCAACCCGGCCAGCTGACGCGTCCAGTACTCCCGCTGCTCGCCCGCAATGGCGGATTCCTGCCCGCCCGCGTCACCCAGGAACGTCCGCTGCCACGCCGCGTAGTCGGCGTACTGCACACGCAGCGGGGCCCAGGACGGCGCTTCTCCGCCGCGCCGGGCCCGGTAGGCCGTCATCACGTCGGAGAACAGCACGCCCGCCGACCAATGGTCGGAAGCGATGTGATGCACCACCAGTGACAGCACGTGTTCCGCGGTGTTCTCGATGCGCAACACCGCGACCCGGATCGGCAATTCTCCGTCCAGCTCGAAGCAGTGGCACCGTTCGACGTCGAGTTGCCGCCGCAGCCAGGTCTCGTCGGGCCCGTCCTCGCGGCGCACGGGTACCTCGACCCCGACGGGGCCCACCACCTGGTAGGGCACGCCGTCCAGCTCGACGTAGCTGGTGCGCAGGATTTCGTGCCGGGCAACGACATCGCCGACGGCGGCGATCAGCGCGTCGATGTCCCACGGCCCGGTCAGTTTCGCCGCGAAGGGAATGTTGTTGACCCGGCTGGGCCCGTCCACCCGGTAGGCGAACCAGCTGCGCAGCTGCGAGGCCGAGAGCGGCATGGGCTCGTCGTGCGCGGTGGTGATCAGCCGGGGCCGCGACTGTGTCAGTTCGCCCGCACTGAGCTGGTCGATCCGCCCCGCCAATGCGCCGACCGTGGCGAGTTCGAACACGTCGCGGATCCCGATCTCCACACCGCACTCCGCGCGGATCGCGGTGACCAGTTTCGTGGCGACCAGCGAGTGGCCACCCAGATCGAAGAACGAGTCGTCGACGCCCACCCGCTCGTGACCGAGCAGACCGGAAAACAGTTGCGCGATGCGGTGTTCCGTGGGGGTCGTCGGGTCACGGTATTGGGTGACCGGCGCGAGCTGTGGTTGCGGCAGCGCGGCGCGGTCGATCTTCTGGTGCGCGGTGATCGGGATCTCGTCGAGCACCACGTAGGCGGCCGGGGTCATGTAGTCCGGCAGCGCGGCGGCCACCCGGGCGCGGATGCGCTCGACGTCCACCGTTTCCGTGCCGGCGCCCTGGGCCGGCGTCACGTATCCCACCAGGCTCTTGCCCAACTGCGGCAGGTCCATGGCCAGCACGACGGCCTGTCCGACGCTGGGGTCGACCGAGATGGCGGCCGCGATCTCGCCCAGCTCGATGCGGAAACCGCGGATCTTCACCTGCTCGTCGGCGCGGCCGACGAACTCGATGTCACCATTGGCGTTGCGGCGGGCCAGGTCCCCGGAGCGGTACATCCGGCCGCCGGGTGTGAACGGATCGGCGACGAAGCGCTCGGCGGTCAACTGCGGCCGGCGGTGGTATCCGTGCGCGACATGTGTTCCAGCGATGTAGATTTCACCGATCACGCCGACGGGCACCGGCTGCAGCGAGCTGTCGAGCAGATACACCTGCGTGTTGATCTTGGGCCGGCCGATCGGGACCACCCGGGTGCCCTGAGCGCCTTCCACCGGATAGCTGGTGCAGTTCACCACCGTCTCGGTCGGCCCGTAGAAGTTGTACAGCGACGCGTCGAAGGTGGCGTGGAACTTGTCGGCGATCTCGCCGGGCAGGGCCTCCCCGCCGATGGGCACCCGCCGCAGGGTCCGCCACTGGCCGACGCCGGGCAGGGACAGGAAGAGCCCCAGCAGCGAAGGCACGAAGTGCATTGACGTAATGCCTTCGCGGGCCAGCAGATCGGTGAGGTAGCCGATGTCGCGCAGCCCGTCGGGCCGCGGAATCACCAGGCGGGCGCCCATGATCAACGTGCCGAAGATCTCACCCATGGACACGTCGAAGCTGGGCGAGGCGACCTGCAGCAGCCGGTCGGTGTCGTCGATGCGGTATTCCGCACCGAACCAGACGAAGTACTCGGCGATGGGCGCGTGGGGCACCGGAACACCCTTGGGCAGCCCGGTGGAACCCGAGGTGTAGATCAGGTAGGCGGTGTTGTGCGGGCTCAGCGGCCGGATCAACTCGGCGGGCGCGGAGGCCGGATAGCGCGCCGTGTCGGTAACCGGTTCGCGCAGCACCAGTTTGGCGTCCGCATCCTCGAGAATGAAGCTCAGCCGGTCCTCCGGGTAGGTGGGATCCACCGGCAGGTAGACGCCGCCCGCCTTGAGCACCCCGAGCGCGGTGATGACCAATTCGGGAGACTTGTCCAGCAGCACCGCGACACGGTCCTCGGTGCCGATGCCTTGCTCGATGAGCCAGTGCGCCAACCGGTTCGACTCTTCGTCGATCTCCCGGTAGGTGTAGGCGCGGCCCTCGTAGACGACGGCGACCGCGTCGGGCGTCAACGCCGCCCTCCGGCCGACCAGCTCGGGCAACGTGCTGGCCGGGGTGACGAATTCCTCGCCGGTCGACACCGCGCGCAGCCACTCCGCGTCTTCGCCGCTCATCAGCGCGCACGCCGACAGCGTCGCGTCGGGCTCGGACAACAGGCTGTCCAGCAAGGCCGCGTAGTGGCGCAGCAATTGCTCGACCAACTGCTGGTCCAGCACCTCAACCAGATACTCGGCCTCGACCACCGCACCGCCGGCGCGGTCGGGTGTCCGATCGAGCTCGACCATCAGACTCAGCGGCAATTGGTTGAAATGACCGCGCAATTCGCCGCGTTCGCAGCGGACGCCCGGCGGGCAGAAGCCGGTGCCGTCGGGCTCCCGTTGCCCGAAGCTCACCCGCGTCATCCGGTCGGCGCCGTGCCGGCGATCGGGATTCGACTCGCGCACCAGCCAATCCAGGTCGGCGCGGGAATGGGCGAAGGCACCCACCGCGCCATCACGAGTTTGGGCCAGCAGGTCGCGGAAAGTCTGGTGCGACTGCGGCCGCAGCCGGATCACCACGGTGTTGCCGTGATAGCCGATGACGTCCTCGGTGCCCACGCCGCGGTTGAGCACCGGGGCCGCCACCAGGAAGTCGGTCGACTGGGTGTACCGGTGCACGAGCGCGCCGAACGCGGCCATCAGCACCATGTACGGGGTGGCGCCCGTCTCGCGGGCCAGCGCGGCGGCCCGCTCGACGGTGTCCGCCGACAACCGCGCGACGGCCCGCTGGGCACGCCAGGTGGTGGGCACCACCGAGCCGTTGGCGCCGGGAAGCTCGAGGGGCTCCGGGAGGTCGGCCATCAGCGGCCGCCAGTAGTCCAGGTCCGCCGGGCGGATGGCGGTCGAATCCGCGCACATATCCGTCAGTACCCCGCCGTCGGCGAAGTCGCCCGGGTCGGTGTAGGCGCGCGTGAGATCGGCGAAGAACGGTGCCCACGAGCCGTCATCCCAGGCGATGTGGTGGGCGGTGATCAGCAGCATCAGGTCGTCGTCGGCCAAGCGCGCCACCGTGACGCGCAGCGGTGAATCCTTGCTCAGATCGAAGGGCCGCCGAAAGTCCCGCTGCGCCAGCACATCGAGCCGCAGCCGGCGCGCCTGGTCGGTCAGCCCGGCCAGGTCGTGCTCGGCCCAGTCGGGTCGCAGGTCCGCGCGGATCACCGGGTGCGGGTCGCCCGCCTCGTCGGTGCCATACGTCGTGTGCAGCACTGGGTGCCGCGCGGCCACCGCGTCCACCGCGCGGTGCAACCGCGCGGTGTCGACGTAGCCCGAGAGGCGGTAGGAGACGCAGATGTTGAGCAGCGCGCTGTCGGGGTCGACGGACTGCACGAACCACATCCGGTGCTGCCCGACCGACATGCGTGGCCGCTCGCCGGTCGCCACGGGCGCCGCGGCCGTCGCCCTGGCCAGGCCGCGTTCGGCGAGCTTGCGGCGCAGTAATTCCAGGCGCTCATCGTCGAGATGGGTGCTGACGCCGGTGGTGTCTGTCACGCTAGGAGTCCAACCTTTCTAGCATCGCGAGCATTGAGTGGTGCGCGCCGTTGGCGGCGCCGGCGCGCTCGAACGACGCGGGCCCGCCGCCGTTCGAGTCGGTGCGCAGCGCGTCGATCAGCTCCGTCACGGTGATGCCGCCGAGCATGCGGGACACCGGAACCGAGTTGCCTACCGTACGGCGCAGCCGCTTTCGTAAATCGAGTGCGAGCAACGAGTCCACACCCAGGTCGATCAGCGACGCGCCCGGGTCGATCGACAGCGAATCGCCCAGGTGTAGCGTCGCGGCCAATTCGGCCCGCACGACGTCGGCGAGCGGCTTGGCGGCGAAGACCTCGCGGTCCTCGCCCTCTCCCGGGCACGAGACGCTGAATGGCATTGGCATGCCCTGGCTTTCGAAGAAGACCTGGAGCCGCTCGAAGTCCGCGTCGAAAATCAGGGGATCGCCGTCGTAGCGGTACAGACTGGCCTCGATAGCCCGTCGCGGCTCCATTGCCACCAGGCCGGAGCGCTCGGTGCGGGTGATCTCGTCGCCCACCACTACCCCGGCGCCCTGCCACAGGCCCCAGCGGATCGCCGTGCAGTCGCGCCCCGCGGCACGCAACTGGGCGACCAGCACGTCGAGCATCCGGTTGGACGCCGCGTATGCCGCGTGGCCATGGCCGCCCCAGACCCCGAACACCGACGAGCAGGCCAGAATTCGGCAGTCCGGCCGCATCGGCCACACGTCGGCCAGCAACGCCAATCCGTGCACCTTGGCCGCGCATACCGCCGCCACCCCCGAACCGGTCAGGTCCGCATGCGAGCGCGCCTGCGCGATGCCGGCGGTGTGAATCAGCAGGGACGCGCCCGCACCCGCATGTCGGGCGGCGACGGCGGCCAGCGCGACGCGATCGGTGATATCGCACTGCGGGGCAATCACTTCGGCGTCGTTCCGGTCGGCGAGCTCGCGCAGTGCGACCGGATCAACGCCGCCGCGGCTCAACAGGGTGATCGTTCTGGCACCGCGGTCCAGGCAATACCGGGCGTACTGCAGTCCGATGGCTCCGCTGCCCCCGGTGATCACCACGTTGTCGAGGGCGGCGGCATCGAGCGGTCGCCGGGTTGCCGATTCGCGGCACGGGCGGAACGTCCGGACGTGGCGGCGCGGTGATCCGGTGCCCCGCAACGCGACCTCGGCCGAGTCGCCGAGCAGCACGTCGACGACGGCCCGTGCCGTGGCGGTATCGACGTCGCGGTGCTCGAGGTCGAGATGCCCGAAGGCCTGGTCGGGGAATTCGAATCCGACGCTGCGATGCATGCCCGCCACGGCCGCCTGCGCCGGAGAGACGGTGGGGTCGTCCCGGTCGACCCGTTCGGCACCGGCGGTGATCAACCAGACGGCCCGGCATCGGGGGCCGATGAGCGCGGGGTAGTCGGGAAGGCCCGCATCGGGGCGGCCGGCGATCTGCTCGATCGCGGAGGTGGCGTCGAGCTGATCCAGTTCGGGGGCGACGATCGCGAGGATTTCCGCCTCGTTCGGTGGCACCGCTCGGCAGCCACCCTGTGCCGCAACGGCATCGGCGAGGGTCTGCGTCAGCCGCCGCGCACCGAAGAAGCCGATGTCACGAGCGCTCGCGCTCGACGTGATCGGCGCCGTCGCCGGCCGCCAGTCCTCGACGGCCACCGTGAGTGCCGGCGTCGGTGCCGCTTCGGTGACTCGCTGCGGCGCCACCCACAGGTGCACCGCGCGCATCGGCGCGTTCGGGAACCCTCGCAGCGCGGGGCGGTCGACCGTCGGGACCGCGTCGGTCCAGCTGCAGCCGGGGTCGGCGGTCGCGATCGCGACGAGGCTCGCCGACAACGAATCGGTGATGGATCGGTCGCGGTGCCCCGACCCGACGATGACGGTCGACTCGTCGTCGACGATGTCACCCAGCGGGTACAGCAACGACGGGTGCGCCGAGAGCTCCACGAAGGTGTCGGCCCCGCAAGTGCGGGCGTGCCGCACGGCGAGATCGAATCGCACCACGCCGCAGAGGTTTTCGTACCAGTACTGAGAGAAGTCGGCCGTCGCGCCCACCTCGGCGCCCAGCGTGGAACCGATGAACCGCACCGGCCCGTCCCGGAAAGCCGACTTCGGGGTCAGCTCGGCCAGGCCGGCGCGCAACGGTCGTAGCGCGCTGGTGTGTCCGGGATAGTCGACGGACAGTTGCTGGCTGAAGATCCCCCGCTGTTGGGCGAGCCGCACCGCGGCGGCCACCGCCTCATGATCACCGGCGACCACGGTCGATGACGGCCCGTTGACCGCCGACACTTCCAGCCAGCCGCGCGCCTCGGCGAGCAGCGACTCCGCGTTGTCGAGGCCGGTGCCGAGCACCGCCATCGCGTAGCGGCCGGTCAGCTGGTCGACGACGGTCGCGCGCGCTACCACCAAGGCGACCGCGTCCGGCAGCGAAATCGTCTCCGCCACATAGGCCGCCGCCACCTCACCGAGGCTGTGACCGATGGTGATGTCGGGCAGCACCCCATAAGAACGCCACGCTTCGGCCAGGCTCACCGCATGGGTGAACTGCGCGCCCTGGATCTCGGGGCGTGACCAGTTCCGCTCGTCGTCGCCCACCAGGTAAGGCAGCGGGGAGGGGAATCCGGCGGATGCGAACACTCGCGCGCACTCCTCGGCGGCCTCCCGGTAGGCCGGTATCCGTTGGTAGGCACCGGCTCCCATCGCCTGCCACTGATTGCCCTGGCCGGGGAACACGAACGCGATGCGCGGGGGCGTCGTCGTCGCGGAGTGCGAGACCAGCTCGTGTTCCTCGCCGCGGGCGATCGCCGACAGACCGGCGACGAGTTCGGTGCTGTCGGCGGCTCGCACCACCGCGCGATGGCGTCGCGGCCGGCGCAACCGCAGCAGGGTGGCGGCGACGGCGGCGGTCAGCTCGGCCGAGTCGTCGATGCGGCCCAGGTAGTCGACGATCGCCGCGGCTTCGCGGCGGATCAGCTCGGGGTCGTGGGCGCTGAGCAGCACCGGGATGCGCCCGTCCGGCAGGCCACGGGTGAGCATCACGCGACCTCGGGGATGGAGACGATCAGGTGTGCGTTGGTGCCGGCGATCCCGAACGCGGATGCCGCGGCGGTGCGCTGCCCGTCGACGGCCGGCCACGGTGTCAGGGTTTGAGCCAGCCGCAACCCTTGTGCCTCCCAATCGATTTCGGTGCTGGGATCGTCGGCGTGCAGGGTGGCCGGCACGGCGCCGTGTTCGGCCGAGACCAGCACCTTGGCCAGGCCCAGCGCGCCGGCGGCGGCCAATGAGTGGCCCACGTTGGATTTCACCGAACCCAGCAACGCTCCGGCGCCGGATTCGGTATCACCGTAGGTCTGGGCGAGCGAGCGCAACTCGGTCCGGTCGCCGAGGCGGGTGCCCGTGCCGTGGCCCTCGATCATCTGTACCTCGGCGGGCTTGATCCCGGCCTGGTTGATGGCCCGCTGGAACAGCCGGACCTGGGCATCACCGCTGGGAGCGCTGAGCCCCGCGCTGCGCCCGTCCTGATTCATGGCGGTCGCCCGCACCTCGGCCACGATCTGCCGGCCCGCGCGCAGCGCGGCCGATTTGCGTTGCAGCACAAACATCGCCGCGCCCTCGGCCCACACGGTTCCGCTGGCCTGCGCGCTGTAGGGGCGGCAGTATCCGTCGTCGGAAAGCGCGTGTTGTTTGGAGAATTCGACGAAGAAGCCCGGCGAGCCCAGCACGTTGACCCCGCCCGCGATGGCCAGATCGCAGTCGCCGTTCTGCAGGGAACGCACCGCGACGTGGAAGGCCACCAACGCGGACGCGCACGAGGAATCCAGGGTCAGTGCCGGACCGGTCAGGCCCAGCGTGTAGGCGATGCGGCCCGAGATCACGCTGAGCGCGGTGCCGGCGAGCAGATGACCGCTGTGCTCGGAGAACCGCGCCATTTCGGGTCCGTAGCCGGTGGTCGAGGCGCCGACGAAGCAGCCGACCTCGTGCCCGGCCAGGTCGTCGGGGTTGATGCCGCTGTTCTCGCAGGCGCGCCAGGCGACCCGAAGCGCCACCCGCTGTTGCGGATCCATCACGACGGCCTCGCGGGGCGAGATGCCGAAGAACTCTGGGTCGAATGTGGTTGCCCCGTCCAGGAATCCGCCGCGGTCATGAATCTCTTTGAAGCCGTTGCGCCGCGAGCCGGCGAGCAGTTCGCGCACCGCCCAACCGCGGTCGGTGGGAAACGGGCCCAGCGCCTCGCGGCCGTGCGCCAGCAGATCCCAATACGCCTCGGCGGTTTCGATGCCGCCGGGTGCCTCCACGCCCATCCCCACGATCACCACCGGGTCGGCGCGCTCGGCGTCGTAACCATCATCAGACATCGATGTCACCCGGCATTCACCTGCGCGGCGATTGCCTCAACGTGGTCATAGACGTAAAAGTGCCCGCCGTCGTACAGCGACACGGCGAAGGACCCGGCGGTGTGCCTTTCCCACTGCCGCAGCACGCCGGCGGCGATGCGGTGGTCATGATGGCCGCCCAGCACGTGAATGTCGGCACCGATGCGGACGTCGGGGCTGGGGTCATACCCATTGAAGGCCCGGTAGTCGGCGCGCACCGCGGTGGTCAGCAGTTCGGAAAACTCTTCGTCGGCAAGCAGTTCGGGGTCGGTACCACCCAAGTCGGCGATGTCGGCCAGCACCCCGTCGTCACTGGTCGGTAGTTCGGGCATGTCGGCCACGACGCAGGGCGGCGGGCCCGCCGAAACCCAAAGTTTCCGCACGGCCGTGCCGTGCGCTTCGGCGACGCGGGCGAACTCGAAGGCGACGACGGCGCCCATGCTGTGCCCGAACAACGTCAGCGGTGCGACGCCGGGCCATGGTGCGGACTGGAAGAGGCTGATGGCCAGGTCGTGCACGCTGTCGTGCGCGGGTTCGCTGAGCCGGTCGGCCCGTTGCGGGTATTGCACGATGTAGGTGTCGTTGCCCGCGGCCAGCGCCGCGGCCAATATCCGATAGCTTGCGGCGGCCGCGCCGGCATGCGGGAATAGCACGGTGGCGCCGGTGGATGGCTGGTTGCCGCGGCCCGGGGTCAGCTTGATCCAGGACGGAAACGTGGCGGACACGGTGATCAGGTCATTCAATGTCATTGCGCAGTCTACGATTTCGTGGATTGTTGAGAGGCCGCCAGAACCGATTCGGCGTCCATGCCGATCACCTCCAGATACAGCTCCGCGACCTGGTCGAGCCGGCCGGGTTCGTCTTCGGCGGCGCCGAGCACCGTGGCCAGCGCCGAGACCGTCCGGTTGGCGAAGATGTCGGCGACCATGACGTCGGGTGCGTCCAGCCAGGCGCGAATTCGGGCCACCGCCTGGGTGGCGAGCACCGAATCACCACCGAGCGCGAAGAAGTCATCGTCGACGCCGACGTTTTCCCGGCCGAGCAGGTCGCCGACGATCATCGCCAACGCGGATTCCACGGGCGTCGACGCCGCGCGGTGGCCCGGCCGCTGCGATCGCGAGGCGGCGGTTTCCAATTCGCGTGCGGCGGCCCGGCGGTCGAGCTTTCCCGCATCGGTGAAGTCGATCCGCTCCACCATCGCGATGTGGCGCGGAACCATGTGCGGGGGCACGAGGTCGCCAAGCGACTGCCGGATCCGCTCGACGGTCAGCGAGGCGTCGTCGGTGCACACCTGCGCGGCCAGCGCGTCGGACTCGCCGGACACGGCGATCAGCGCGGCTACCGCCGTCCGCACCCCGGGCACGCGCCGCAGCGCCGTCTCGACCTCGCCCAGCTCGACGCGATACCCGCTGATCTTGACGCGGTGGTCGGCGCGGCCGACGAATTCCAGGGTGCCGTCCGGCCAGTAGCGCACCAAATCGCCGGTGCGATACCAGATTCTGCCGTCATGGTGGACGAAGCGTTCGGCGGTGAGGTCCGGGCGCCCGCGATAGCCGCGCGCGATGCCGCGGCCGGACACCCAATATTCGCCGGGGACCCAGTCGGGGCAGTCGGCGCCGGTGTCGTCGACGACGCGGCAGGCGTTGTTGGGCAGCGGGACGCCGAAGGGCAAGGCCGTCCATTCCTCAGGTATCGCACCCGTCACCTCGAAAATGGTGTTGTGCACCGGGGTTTCGGTCGCGCCGCCCAGGCCCGCAAGGCGCAGGTTGGGCGCTTCGGCTTGGAGGCGGCGCACCACTTCGGGCCGGACCCAGTCGCCGCCGGTGGGGATCACCCGCACCGAGGACAGCCGCCCGCGGCCGACTTCGATCAGCATCTCCAGCCAGCCGGGCATGAAGTGGAGCACGGTGACCTGGTGTGTGTCGATGAGCCGGGCCCAGGCGTCGGGATCCCGGCGCTGCGCTTCGTCGACCACCACGATGGCCCCGCCGGTCCGCAGGGTGACGAACACGTCCATCACCGAGATGTCGCCTTCCAACGTCGACAGGGCCAGGCATCGATCCGCGGGGCCGATCTCGAAGTGGCGGCCGATGAATTCGACGGTGTTCATCGCCGCGTCGTGGGTGACCTCGACGCCTTTGGGTTCCCCGGTCGAGCCGGACGTGAACAGCACGTAGGCGAGCTTGGCGGGATCGACTCTGGCGCAGTCATTCTCGGCACCGGCGGGCGCGTCGCGAAGCACCTGTGCGAGCACCAGCTCGTTGACCGGTACGGACAACGGTCGCCCCCCGCACACCAGGGCCAGGCTCACCCCGCCGGATTCGAGGATGCGCTGCGCGCGGTCGCGCGGCTGGTCGACGCCGATCGGCAGATAAACAGCACCGACGGACAGGATCCCCAGCAACGCCGGAATCTGTTCGGCGGTCTTCGGGCCCAGCACCGCGACCGTGTCGCCGGCGGCGATATCGGCCGCGCGCAGCGCCGCCGCCACCGCCAGCGCCTGGTCGCGCAGTTGTGCGTAGCTGAGGTCACCCGTGCTCGCGAACACCGCCGGGGCGTCGGGCTGCCACTGGGCTTGCCGGAAGAACCCGTCGTGCAAGGCTTCTCCGCTGGGCTCGGCGGTGCGGGCGTTGGCCGCCGTGCGCACCGCCCGCTGCGCTTCCGGCAACGCCGCGGGGCCCAGCGCGTCCCACGCGTCGTCGGCGGAGGCCAGCCGGAGCAGCTCGTCGATGTGGTGGGCGAACATGGCGTCGATGACGCCCGGGGGGAACATGCCTTCGCGCACATCCCAATTCACCAGAATGCCGCCGTCGAACTCGGTGACCTGGGCGTCGAGTAGCACCTGCGGCCCCTGGGAGATGATCCATTCCGGGGTGCCGAATTGGCCGGTCACGTCGCGGCTGAACAGGTCGCCGAGCCCCAGCGCGCTGGTGAACACCACCGGCGCGAGCACCTGGGTGCCGCGATGACGGCTGAGGTCGCGCAGCACGGACAGCCCGGGATAGGCGGAATGGGCCGCGGCCGCGCGCATCGCGTCCTGCACCACCTGCGCCCGCGCGGCCGCGGTGTCCGCCCCGGTGAGATCGACGTCGAGCAGCAGCGAGGAGGTGAAGTCACCGACGAGCGAATCGACGTCCGGGTGCACGGGCTGACGCCCAAATAGCGGCACGTTCAACAGGAATCGCGACGTGGTCGACCAGCGGGCCAGGGTGTTGGCGAACCCGGCGGCCAGCGCCATCGCCGGGGTGATGCCGCGCGCCTGGGCGCGGGCGAACAGCGCGCCGCGGGTTTCCGGGTCCAACCAGTGCCAGCGCCGGGTGCTCCGGTTCGAGCCGCGGGCACCGGTCGTCGGTAACGCCGGCGGATCCGGCAGCTCCGCAAGGCGCCGTGCCCACCAGGCCCGGTCGTTCTCGCGCGCCGGTTGCGGCCGCGCGTCTTCGGCCTCGATGGCGTGGCGGTATTGCCGGAAGGTGTAGCCGAGCTCGGGGAGCTCGCGCCCGCGATAGAGGGCCGCCAGGTCGGCCATCAGGGTGCGATAGCTCATCGCGTCGGCAGCCTGCATGTCCAAATCGACGTGCAGCCGCGACCGGGCGCCCGGTAGCAGCGTCACCGCCAGTTCGAACACGGCGCCGTCGAGCTGCTGGTGTGATTTGGCGTCGCGGATGGCGGCGAGCCGCCGCTCGACCTCGGCGGCGCCCAGCGACCGCAGGTCCTCGACACCGACCGGGAAGTCGCCGCTCTCGTCGGCCGGGGTGATGCGCTGGGTGCCGTCGGGCAGGAACTGCACCCGCAGCATGGGATGGCGCCGGGCCAGCGCGGTGGCCGCCGTGCGCAGGCGTTGCGCATCGATCGGGCCACCGTCGAACTCGACGTAGAGGTGTCCGGCCACGCCACCCAGTTGCTGGTTGTCGTGGCGGCCGACCCACATCGCGTGCTGCATCGGCGCCAGCGAAAACGGCTCGTGCTCCCCGGACAGCTCGGCATCGCCGGACCCCTCAGGAAAAGTCTGCGGCTCGGCGCCGTTCCCGCCCGACGAGACCAACCGGGCCCAGGCCTCGATGGTCGGCGTCTCGGCCAGCGTGGCGAAGTCGACGGCGATGCCCTGGCGGCGCCAGCGGCCGGCCAACGTCATGATCCGGATGGAGTCCAGGCCCTGGCCGATGAGGTTGCTACCCGGCTGAACTGCATCGACGTCGACGCCGAGCAAGTCGGCCACCTCCGCCCGGATGTCCTCCGAGCGTGCCGAGGCGTGCACCACAGACCCTCCCTGAATTAGCACAGGCTGCCCTAATTTTTTGGTTACCCTATCCTTACTCCCTGCGTCCCCGCTACTAGCCCTGTTCGAAGCCCCCCGCTGAAGGAGCCATGAGCCCGAACACACCGCAGCCACCGGCCGGAGTCCTCGACGGGTTCGTGCCATTCCCCGCCGACCGGGCCGCCGCCTACCGGGCGGCCGGCTACTGGACGGGACGGACCCTGGACACGCTCCTGACCGACGCGGCCCGGCAATGGCCCGACCGGATCGCCGTCCTCGATGCCGCGGGCGACGCGGGCCTGCGCTATGCCGACCTCGACGACCAAGCCAATCGCGCCGCCAACGGGCTGCGGGGCACCGGTATCGCGCCCGGCGACCGGGTGCTGCTGCAGTTGCCGAACGGCTGCCAGTTCGCGGTGGCGTTGTTCGGGCTGCTGCGGGCCGCGGCGATCCCGGTGATGTGCCTGCCCGGCCACCGGGCCGCCGAACTGGGGCATTTCGCCGCGGTCAGCGAGGCCACTGGGCTGCTGATCGCCGATGCCGCAGCGGGTTTCGACTACCGGACGATGGCGCGCGGTCTGTCCGAGCAGCACGCTGCGCTCGAGCACGTCATCGTCGACGGCGACCCGGGGCCGTTCACCTCATGGGCGCAGGTACGCGATCAGGCGGCCACCGGCACGCCGCCGTCGCGGCCCGACCCGGGAACGCCTGCGCTGCTGCTGGTTTCCGGCGGCACCACGGGCACCCCGAAACTAATCCCCCGCACCCACGACGATTACCTGTTCAACGCGAAGGCCAGCGCCGAACTCTGTGGATTGACCTCCGACGATGTCTATTTGGCGGTGCTGTCGGCAGGCCATAATTTCCCGCTCGCCTGCCCGGGCCTGCTCGGCGCGATGACGGTCGGAGCCACCACCGTCTTCGGCACCGACCCCAGCCCCGAGGCGGCCTTCGCGGCCATCGCACGCCACGGCGTCACAGTGACCGCCCTGGTGCCGGCGTTGGCCAAGTTGTGGGCGCAAGCCTGCGAATGGGAACCGGTGACACCAAAAAGTCTGCGGCTCTTACAGGTTGGCGGTGCGAAGTTGGAACCCGAGGATGCCCGGTTGGTGCGCGGCGCCTTGACCCCGGGCCTGCAGCAGGTGTTCGGGATGGCCGAGGGGCTGCTGAACTACACCCGGCTCGACGACCCCCCGGAACTCACCGAACATACCCAGGGGCGGCCCATGTCCGCAGCCGATGAGCTGCGCGTCGTCGATGCGGCGGGCGAGCCGGTGCCGCCCGGCGAAGAGGGCGAACTGCTGGTCCGCGGGCCGTACACGTTCAACGGCTACTTTCGCGCCGAGCGCGACAATGAACGCAGCTTCGACGCGCAAGGCTTCTTCCGCAGCGGTGACGTGGTGCGGCTGCGCGACGACGGCTATCTGGTGGTGACCGGTCGCGTCAAAGACGTGATCTGCCGTGGCGGGGAAACGATTTCCGCGGCGGACCTTGAGGAGCAGATGCACAGCCATCCGGCGGTCTACTCGGCCGCCGCGGTGGCGCTGCCCGACCCTTACCTGGGCGAGAAAATCTGTGCGGCAGTCGTTTTCAACGGTCGCGAGCTGTCGCTCGCGGAGCTCAACGGCTATCTGGACAAGCGTGGCGTGGCCGCCCACGCCCGCCCCGACGTCGTGGTGGCGATGACATCCTTGCCCACCACCCCGATCGGCAAGATCGACAAGAAGGCGATCGCAAGCCAGGTTTCGGCGCACCGAGCGCAACCGCGCTAGGGCCGCGCGCTTCCCAGCCGGCCGGTCGCAACCGCGCGATCAGCCCATCGCCGCATAGAGATCGGACAGCAGGCCCGCCGTGGTCCGAAAGTCCATGCACTGATCGGTCACGGATTGGCCGTAGACCAGCTCGCCGCCCAGCGACTGGGCACCGGCCACCAGGAAGCTTTCCAGCATCAGACCGGCGATCCCGCGTTCGCCCGCGGCGATGCGTGCGGTCACCTCGGCCGTGACCTCGGCTTGGCGCTCATGGTCTTTGGCGGAGTTGGCGTGTGAGCAGTCGATCATGACTTGCTCGGAAAGCCCTGCCCTGCTCAGCCGTTCGATGGCGGTGGTCACCGAGGCGGTGTCGTAATTGGGCCCGGTGGTGCCGCCCCGAAGGATCACGTGACAGTCGGGATTGCCCATGGTCTCGACGACGGCCGCACGACCGAAGTTGTCGGTACCGAAGAAATTGTGCGGCGCCGCAGCGGCTTTGACGCCGTCGATGGCCACCTGGACGTTGCCGTCGGTACCGTTCTTGAACCCGACCGGCATCGACAGCCCGGATGCCAGTTGGCGGTGCACCTGCGACTCGGTGGTCCGGGCGCCGATCGCGCCCCACGCGACGGCGTCGGCGATGTACTGCGGGCTGGTGGGCTCCAGGAATTCACACCCGACCGGGAGGCCGACGTCGATGATGTCGAGCAACAATCCACGCGCGATGCGGATGCCGCGCTCGACGTCGAAGCTGCCATCCATGTTGGGATCGTTGATGAGTCCCTTCCAGCCGATGGTGGTGCGCGGCTTTTCGAAGTAGACGCGCATCACGATCTTGAGACGATCCGCGTATTCGGCCGAAAGCGGCGCAAGCCGGCGCGCGTAATCGAGTGCGGCGACGGGGTCGTGCACCGAGCAAGGCCCCACCACCAGGAGGAGCCGATCGTCGCCGCCGGCCAGGATCGCCGAGATCTCTTCGCGATCGCGCTGCACGGCCTGGGCACGCCGAGCCGTCAACGGCAGTTCGGTGCGGATCACGGCGGGAGCCGAGAGCTCGCGGAACGAAACGATCCGATGATCGGACGTATCGATGGTCGTCTCGCAATTGATGGTGGACATGGGGGTGTGTGTGCCTTTCTCTACTGGCTCCCAGGGCACGCCCGTTGGTTCCCGATGCCCTGAAAAACGAAAAGCAGCGACCTCATGGTCACTGCTGGGCTCCGGGTATCAGGCGCGCGGTTGCGTCAACCAGACGCTGCATCGCTGGCTCCACCCGGAGCCACGATAAAGCGCCAATACGCGCGCACGCCGATCTTCACGTCGGCGAAGATATCATGCCGGGGCGGGGCCGCCCAACCGGCCGCCGCTTTCCGCTCGTCTACCCCTGGCGCACGTCGCGACGGGCTAGTCAATAGTGTTGGCGCGCAACGCATTCAGCAGTCTGTTCATCACCGCGCCGGCGTCCGCACGGGCCCGGACATGGTCGTCGGCTCGGGCAATGTAGAGCGTCGCCTCGCGCAGTGCCCCCATGATCGTCAGGGCCGTCGCCTCGACGGGCTGACGGGGGATGCTGCCGGACTCGACGGCGTCGGTGAGCAGTCCGGTGACGAATCCGATGTTGTAGCGGTGCCCGATGTCGCTCCAGCGTTCCCATCCCAGCACAGCCAACGCCTCGAGCAGCACGATGCGCTGGACCTCGGGTTCGGCACACGCGTCTAGCCACAGCCCGGCGCACAGCCGCATGATCTCGACCGGATCGGAGTGCCCCGCGGCCGCGACGGCCTCCCCCATCCGGGCGGCCATCTCGCCCTCCACCTGCTCGAATACCGCGGCGAACAGCTCCGTCTTGTCGGCGAAATGGTGGTACAGGGCGCCGCGCGTCACCCCCGCGTTGCGCACGATCGTTTCCAGGGACGCGTCGGCGAATCCCACTGAGGCAAACAGCGGCCGGGCGGCACCGATCAATGCGTCGCGCGTCTCGGCCGCACGTTCGGCCTGCGTGCGGCGACCGTCCTTCGCCATCAGCCCTTACCTTTCACACCGGGTATGCATTCTCCTACATACCGTATGAAGGTCTGGGATGCGCTCGGATCAGAACACCCTGAGCCGGCGAACGATGTCCAGTGTCGGCGGGTCACCGTCGGCCCGCACACCCAAGTTCTCCCAGGTGCCACGCTGGGTGATCCATCGCACGAAGGCCTGGGAATCGGACGTGATGCGCGCCGCGACATCGGAGTGGCTGCCGAGATGTAGGGTCCGGCCGCACATCCCGTCGAGGTGGACCTGCACCCCGGCGGGTAAGTCGTTGAGCAGCTGCACATTCTGCTGGGGCAGTGCCGCCTCGATCCACTCAAGCGTGGGGGCAAGCCGCAGCTCGTCGACGGGCGGCGGGTCCCCCGGTAACGGCCCATTCGGACCGAACAGGTCGTATCGGGTGTGAACGAGAGCCTCGAAGACGAAGGTTGTCGGCACCACCGAGGCCGGGTAGGTACCGACGTCGCCGATGGGTATGTCGACGTCCTGACCCTCTATCGCAGCGAGCACTTCGAGCCCTCGCGCGCTCACCGATTCATAGTCGGCCACAACCTCTTTGGGGGTCATCGAGCGCCGCGAATCGACGTACAGGTCCGCCGCGCGCTCGGCGGGTAATCCGCCGGGATTGGGTAGCGCCGATGGATCGACGGCCAGCCAGAAGCTGCACGCCATGTGGGACACGAGGTCCTGGACCGACCAGCCGGAGCAGCCACTGTTCTTTCCCCACAACGAATCCGGCATCTGCGAGCACAGTTCGAGAACGATGGTGCGTTCTTCCGCTATGGCGTCGAGCGTGGCGGTCATGAGCCCCTCCTCTTCCAGATACATACTGTATGTATGAACATACGCACTGTATGTATGAAGTCAAGGCGTGGGAGCGAAAAAGTTGGGGCGGTGTGCAGACCGCCGCGGACCAGGGGCTCTAGGCGGACACGGACCGCGGGACGCCGATCAGGCTCGACCAACGCCCGCACGACGGATCAACCGGATTAACCGGTGCCGAGCAGCCGCTGCTTTTGTTCGGTGAATTCGGTCTCCGTCAACGCACCTTTGGCACGCAGTTCGGCGAGTTTTCCTAGCACGTCGGTGATTTCACGCAGCTCGGCCGCGGCTCCGCTGGATGCTTGGCGCGGCACCTGGCACCGCTCTTGCAGAACGGCGCCCGCCGGAATCGGGCGGCCCGGCCCATCGCCCGTGCCCGCCGATCGGCGATCCCGGGAATCGGGTGTGCCGCGGGCGGGCAGGGCCATCAGCGGCGCACCGCCCAACAGGGGCGTCTGGCCCAGTAGTCCGGGACTCGGGCGGCCGGCCTGCACGTTGCCGGCGGCGGGCGACTCGAGCGCGGTGAGTCGCAGTTCCGGTGCCGCTGTGGACCAGCCCTGCGGCACCGACATGTTGCCCAGCGAGGCCGCGCGGCCCATTCCCGCGGACACCGTGGTCGCCTTGCCCGACGGACGCGGCGCTTTCGCCTCCGCGGGCTTCTCCGGCGCGGCCTTCGGCCCCGGTTCCGAGATCTTGTGTTCAGCGTCGGAGATGAACCCCGCGGCGCCGGAAACCCCGATCAGCCCCACGCCATTTCCCACAAACCCCGAGCCGAGCGACACCAGGTGTAGGGATTCATGAAACTGGAGAAGTCGCTCAGCCCCGAGGCCGTGGACGAAGTCGTGAGGTGTTGCAGCGCGTTTGGGACAGCGTTCATCGCATTGCCCGACAGCGCGGATTGCACGCGCCCGGCCGAGGTGCCGGCGGCCTGGGCGACCGCGGCGTTCTGCGCGGGGAGCCCGCCCTGGTGGGTCGTCTGCTGCGGCGGGGCGAACGGCGTCAGCTGCGAGGCCGCCTGCGAGGCGCCGGCGTAGCCGTACATCGCGGCGACGTCCTGGGCCCACATTTCGCCGTAGGCGACCTCGGTGGCCGCGATCGCCGGCGTGTTCTGCCCCAACATGTTGGTCGCGACCAGCGACGTCAGCTGAGAACGGTTCGCTGCGATCGCCGATGGGTGCACCGTCATCGCGTACGCCGACTCATAGGCCGTCGCAGCGGCTTTGGCCTGGGCACCAGCCTGCGTCGCCTGCTCGGCGGTGGCGTTCAGCCAGGCGAGCTGCGGGGCGGCCGCGGCCGCCGCCGTTACCGCGGACGGCCCCTGCCACGGCTCATCGGTGAGCCCTGAGATCACGGACTCGATGTCGGCCGCCGTGGCGTGCAGCTCATTGGCCAGCTCGTCCCACGCCGCCGCCGCTGCCAGCATCGACCCCGAGCCGGGGCCTGCGTACATGCGGCCGGAGTTGACCTCCGGCGGCAATACCGCGAAGTGCATTGATTTTCCTCTGGGATCGTGGAGGCGCCGGTCCTACAGCCCCCGCTCACGTTCCCTGTCGTACCACGCACTCCGGATTCTCAATCCTGCAGAAATAGTCGGCACCTCAAAGCGTGGTCCCGCGATGACGTTTGTCGATCGCGGTGCTGCGCTGGCATTTCGACGGGCGATCCAAAGTTGTTGCCTACGGCCACGACTGGCGAATCAGGCGAAAGTGAACATACTCACATCGTCATCCCGGTACCCATCACCGGCGGCCCGCTATTTCGACAGCCGAAGCGTTCACGGGCCGGTGGCGTACTCGGGGAGCCAACGCACCTGCGCGATGCGTTCGGTGAGTTCTGCGTCGCTACGCGCCGGAGCGACACCATCCGAGACGGCCTGCACGGCGACGGCGTGGGCGATCCGGACCGCAATCCCGGGCACATCGGACCACGCAGGCAGCAGCGGCTGGTCGGGATCGGCCAGGGCGGGCGACGCCTCCCCCAAGGTCTCCGCGGCGACCCGCATCATTTCGTCGGTGACGCGAGTGGCCTCGGCGGCGGTCACGGCAAGACCCATCGCGGGAAAGATGTAGACGTTATTGCATTGAGCGACAGAGTGTTCCACACCGTTTCGGTGCAGCGGCGCGAACGGTGAGCCGGTGGCGATCAGGGCGCGTCCGTCGGTCCACTGATCCAACTCCGCGGGGTGGGCTTCGGCGCGGCTCGTCGGGTTGGACAGCGGAAAGATGATCGGCCGCTCCGTCTTGGCGGCGAGCTCGCGCACGATGGGTTCGGTGAAGGCACCGGCCGCGGTCGACAGGCCGAGCAGCACACCCACGTCGACATGGTGAACGACGTCGGCGAGCTGAGCGGGAGCCGACAAACCCCAGCCCGCGACACGACCGGCCGGCTGGGCGAACCCACGCTGGGCGTCGGACAGGTCGGTGCGGTCATCAGTGAGCAGGCCAACCACGTCGACAACCCAGATGCGCTGCGAGGCAGCCTGTTCGGATAACCCCTCATTCATCATCTGCCTGCGAATCATGTCGAGCACCCCGATACCGGCCGAGCCGGCGCCGAGCATGATGACCTGTTGCTGCGAGAGCGGGCGGCCGGCGACCGTGGCGGCGCCGTGCAGCGCTCCGACGGTGACGGCGGCGGTCCCCTGGATGTCGTCGTTGAAGGTGAGGAGCTTGTCGCGGTAGCGGGCCAGGATCGGCAGCGCATGCGCCGTCGCGAAGTCCTCCCACTGCAGCAGCACGTTCGGTAGGTGCTTGCGCACCGCGGCGACGAACTTGTCGATGAACGCGTGGTACGCGTCGTCGTCGATGCGCCGGTGCCGCCAGCCCAGGTATTGCGGATCGTCGAGGAGTTCGCTGTTGTCGGTGCCCACGTCGAGCACGATCGGCAGGGTGCGCGCGGGATCGATGCCGCCGATCAGGGTGTAGAGGGACAGCTTTCCGATCGGGATGCCCATCCCGCCGATGCCCTGGTCGCCGAGGCCGAGGATGCGCTGCCCGTCGGTGACCACGATCACATCGACCTCGCGCTGCGGCCGGTTGTTCAGCACCTCGTCCAGACAATCCCCCTCGGCATAGGACACGAACAGTCCCCGCGGGCGCCGGTAGATCTCACTGAAACGCTGGCAGGCCTCCCCTACGGTGGGTGTGTAGACGATCGGCAGCGCCTCGGCGATGTGGTCGAGCAACACCCGGTAGAACAACGTTTCGTTGCGGTCCTGCAAAGCCCGCAGATAGATGTGTTTGTCGAGATCATCGCGACGAGTGGAGAATTCGTGCCAGCAGTGCTCGGCTTGCTGCTGCAATGTCTTCACCGTCGTCGGCAGCAAACCCAAAAGACCAAGCCGCCGTCGCTCGGCCTCGGTGAAGGCGGTGCCTTTGGTGGTCAACGCATCGAACAGTCTGGCCGGTCCCCGGAGTTCATCGGCCATCGACAACGTCCCTTCTGTGGGGATCTCGCGGCGAGGGTAAACGACGGTCTGTTTAGACCATCTTCGATCATCCTGAGCGCTTTGTCCGCGCGTCGCCGTCCCCGCGCTGCCGCGGCCACCTGCATCCACCAACTTGAGATCAACGCTGAGGACGTTTCGTTTGGCGGACCGCTGGGTTCACCGCGTACGGAACCACCTGCTGAATAGCGGAGTTCGCTGCTCATCCAACTGGCGCGCAGAATTTCGGCTGGCGCTCACGAATTTTCATGCCGTTCTGCGCACTTCGTTTCCCGGATA
The DNA here is from genome assembly GCF_001667865.1 of Mycobacterium mantenii. Lineage (GTDB taxonomy): Bacteria > Actinomycetota > Actinomycetes > Mycobacteriales > Mycobacteriaceae > Mycobacterium > Mycobacterium mantenii_A. The sequence continues at coordinate 84,534 of NZ_LZJP01000096.1, forward strand.
CCCAGGGCGGGACTCAACCCTGGGTCACAGTTTGCTATCGGTGTCCCGGTTCGCATCGAACTTCGTTACGACGGTTGACATCATCAAGGCGTACGACGCAGTAACGCGGCGTTTTTGCGGATCGACGGGTTGTTTGCCCGAATCATCGACGAGAGGAATCTTTGGCTGACACTATTCCAATACGGCCGTAGATCACGATATGGTAACCGAGGCGCGGTTCTGGCAGGCCCGCCGGCGTCACGCGTGGCCTCGCCAAGACAGCGCTCGCTCTTCGGGTGGGAATCGACAGATTGGGTCATCGCGTCGAGGTAAATGCTTGTTTGTCCAGTGGTTCCGTGTTAATCATGCGCAAATTGAATGACCCTCATTTGTCGACTACATCACACGAGCAGCAAACGGTTGGCAGAAATCTCCTGGGCGATTGCTCGGGCCCGAGAGGGGAATCTTATGATTGCGCCGCGGGATCGCCGGCGAGTCATTTATTTGCGCTGCTTGACCCCATGCGGACCGCCAACCCAGACCACAGCTAGTTCACTGAATGGTGCGCATTGGTCGACGCAGCGCGCTGCAAGTCACTTGCTGGGCCTGCGGACGAGGAGCGCTGCGGCCATCAACTCGCTCAGCAAGTCGTGCGCGTTGCCGTTAAGGTCATCCGGACCGGTGTCGCCAGCTGACGAACGAAAGGTAGCGCATGTTCTTGGGCACGGTTGAGGACTGGACAGCCGAGGGCACCGTCGTATCCTGGTATCCCACCGCGGCCACTTATCGGCGCGCCGCTGAGGCGCAATACGATCCCGCCCCGGTGAGTTATCAGCAGTCCCAGCATCTCCGCTATTACCGGCGCCAGGTCAGCCGCGGCCGCGATATCCCGCGGTTGTGCATTGGAGCCTGGGAAATCAGCGGCGTCTGCGATATCGATGCGATGACATACGCTCTGAACACTCATCTGCGGCGGCACGACACCTACCACGACCGATTTGCGTTCGGCGACAACGACGAAATCCTTCGCTACGTCATCGCCGACCCGGAGGTCATCACCTTGGTGCCAACGGATCTCGGCACAATGGCTCCGAACCAGATCCGCAAACTGCTTCTCGATACGCCCGATCCGCTGCAATGGGACTGCTTTACCTTTGGAATCATCCAGGCCGAAGACCGATTCACCATCTATATCGCCGTTGACCACTTGCGCGCCGACGGCATGTCGGCCGGTGTGATCTTCCTCGACATCCAGACGATGTACTTCGCCGCGCTGCAAAAAGCGCAGAATCCGCTGCCACCCGCCGCCAGTCATCGTCAATACAGCGCGAATCAGCATGCGTACACCAGGGGCCTGAACGAGGAGTCGCCCGAGATCCAGTCGTGGCGGACCTTCCTCGCGGCGAATAACGGAGCGCTACCGAAGTTTCCGCTGGAGTTGGGCGAGGCGAACGCGGATACACCCGGGGCCATCGACGTGTTCGACCTGATCGACGACGACCAGGGCCGGCGGTTCGAAGCGGCGTGCCGCGCCGCGGGGGCACGTTTCAGCGGTGGCGTGTTCGCATGCGCTGCCCTGACGGAGCATCGGTTGACCGGCGCCGCAACGTATTTCGGGCTCACACCGTTCGACAACCGGCGCGATCCCGCGCACGCCACCGCGGTCGGCTGGTTGGCCAGTTTCGTCCCGTTGGCCATTCCCACCGCCGGTGCCTCATTCGATGAGGTGGTCGGCGCCGCCCAGGCGTCTTTCGACGGCAACACGGCCCTGGGCGCCGTCCCCTACTATCACCTGCTCGAGTCGACGGACCCCTCGTCGAGCCCCATCGAGGTGCCGGACCGTCCGGTCCCCATGCTGTCCTACATCGATATCCGCAAGTTGCCGTTCGGCGACTACTTCGACGGTCTGCGCGCCGGTGTTTGGGGTGACAACCGGCTGTCGGAGACGGTGTGCATGTGGGTCAATCGCATGCACGACAAGACGCAGCTGGTCGTCGCGTACCCGGGCACCGAGGTCGCCCACAGGTCCGTGTTGCGCTACGTCAAGACGATGCGTGCCGAGTTCGCCCGGGTGTCCGACACCGGGCCGCACATCGATGCGTGACGCGGTTCTGCCGCCGTCAGGGGTCGGAGTATGAGTGCCCTGGTGGCACTCACGCTGCGCACCATGGCGGCCTCCCGGCGCGACGCCGACCTGCTTTTCGCCGCGCTGGCACCCGTGGGCTGCTTCCTGGGGTTCACGTTGGTGTTGGGCGGCCTCATTCACCCCGGTTCGATGACCTACCCGCAATACGTCCTCCCGGTGGTCATCGTGCAGGCGATGCTGTTCGGGGCCATGACCACGGCCGACCGGGCGGCGCGAGACCGGTTGTCCGGCTTCGGTTCTCGTCTTCGTACCCTACCGGTTTCCGCGGCGGTACCGTTGGCCGCGCGGATGCTCTATTGCTTCATACGCTCGGTCATCGCGCTGGTCGCCGCCGTCGCGGTCGGGTGGTCGTTTGATTTCCGGATGGACGGCGGCCCAGGCGATTCCGTGCTGTTTGTGATTATCGTCGTGGCGTTCGCGATGGCGGTGTGCCTCGGTTCGGACGCCCTCGGCTCCCGGGTCGGCTCCGTCGAATCGTCGAGCCAATTGTTACTGCTCCCCCAGCTGGTCCTGGTGCTGTTGTCCACCGGCATCGCGCCCGCGGAGTCATTCCCGGCCTGGCTTGGACCGTTCATTCGCAACCAACCGGTGTCCCAGGTCACCGAGACGCTGCGCGGCCTTTCCGCCGGTGCCGTCACCGGCAAGGAGCTGGCCGTGACGTCGGCGTGGTGCCTTGGGCTGCTGGCGGTTCTCGGCGGACTCGCGGTGCGCATGCAGCGGCGCGTCAGCGCGGGAAGTTCGGGCGCGGCCCGGTTCGCCGGCAAGGTGGCGCGTCAGGACGCCACACCGGCGGGAGACCCGGTCGCAGACCAGCCCGCGATGACGGTGAACACAGATGCGCGGCAGAGGGTCTCGCATGCGACATCGCTGACGGCCTTCGCCAGCCAGAGCGCTTCGGAGGCGGGGCGGCTGCTGCGCCGTTGGCGACGCGACCCGATCGTCGCGGTGCAAGCGCTGTTGTTTCCGACCTTTCTCCTCATCATCTACAAGCTGCTGGTGGGCAAAGCCGTCCTGGCCGTCACCGGACATGACAGCCTGTACGGGCTGGTCCCGATGTGCGCGGTGGTCGGCGCGGTATTCGGCACTCTCGGCGCCGGTTTGGCTTTGCCATCGGAACGGGAGGCCGGCGTGCTGACCAGGCTGTGGGTGCAGCCGGTTCATCGGGCCAGCACCGTGGCGGGCCGGTTGGTCGCCGAGGCCGCCCGCACCACCACGTCCGCCGTCGTGCTCACCGTCTTCGGGATCGCCCTGGGTCTGCGATTCAGTTACGGCTGGATCGCAATGCTGGCCTTCGTGCTGGTGCCCGTGGCGATTTCGGCGGGGATGGCGACATTGGTCATCGCCATCGCCGCCCGCGCGGACGGCAAGGCGATGGTGACCTGGCTGGGCGCGGCATGCGTGGTGCTGCTGTTCCTCAACACCGGAGTCGCGCCCGCCCAGGCGTTTCCGGGCTGGTTGCAACCGGTGGTGCGGTTTTCACCCATCTCACCGACCATCGAGGCGATGCGCGCGCTTGCGGAGGGCGGGCCGGTGCTGTCGCCGCTGTGGCAGGCCGGGCTGTGGGGCGGTGTACTCGTCGCGGTGTTCGCGCCGGCGGCGGTGCGCGGGTATCGCGCTGCGGCCGAGGCGGGGTGCTAGTGGCGAGGCTGGCGCTGCTGGACCAGGCCGCTTTCCTGCGGCTGCGCGCCATTGGTCAAGGCAGCACGGTGCAGTGCACGTGGATCTACGATCGCACCGTCAATGTCGACGAATTACGGTCCTTTGCAGATAATCTCGGTGCCGGGCTGCTCGGACGCCGGATCGAGCGTTCACCGCTGCCGTTCGGGCGTCACCGCTGGGTAGTCGACCACCACTCGCCCGAGATCGCTTGCGAACCACGGCAACCCCGGCGCGAGATCGGCCCTTGGCTCGAAAGACGCGCACTCGTGCGGGTGGACCCCGAGCACGGCCCGACGTTTCACCTCGGCGTCCTGCCGCTCGACGACGGCGGCGCGGCGGTCACCCTGGTGGCATCGCACTGCGTTGTCGACGGACTCGGTATGGCAACCGCCGTCGCCGAAGCGGTGAAGGGGGAACGACGCAACCTTGGCTATGCACGGCCGAATTCGCGCGGCCGGTGGCGCGCGGTGGTTGAGGATCTGGCCGACGCCGTGGCCTCCCTGCCGGCCGCAATCCGCGCGCTGATCGCGACTCTGATGATATTGGCCCGGGCGTCGTCCGGTCAGCAGGCTCAGCCGCAGGCGCGGCGGCACCTCGGCCGTATAGAGGATGGCCAGAACACGTTGCCGTCGGTGGCAATCCAGATCGACGATGCGGCATGGGAAGCGCGGGCGCGCAGCCTCAACGGAAGCAGCAACTCACTGTTCATCGCATTCGCGGCGCGCCTGGCGCACCGGATGGGCAGGGTACTGCCCGACGGGAACTCGGTGACCGTGGTGCTTCCGGTCAGCGACCGCACCGCCGACGACGACCGCGCCAACGCGCTGACCTCGATCACACTCACCGTCGATGGCCGCGCGGCGGCCTGCGACTTGGGCGTGGTGCGCGCCGACGTCAAGGAACTGCTGGCATCCATGGTCGAGCGCCCCAACGAAATGCTCGCCGGACTGCCCCTCATCCCGTTCACACCGCGCTGGTTGGTCCGGCGCGCCGAAGGCATCGCGATGTCGACCGGTCAACTGCCGGTGGGCTGCTCCAACCTCGGCCGGTTTGACGCCTCCTTCGGCCGCATCGATGGTGCGGATGCGTCCGAGGTCTCCATGCGGCTGGTCGAGCAGGGCGTCACCCGCAGCCGCATCGAGCAGACGCACGGCCAATTGTTCTGCAGCACAGGAACGATCAATGGCAGCCGTTTTGTCGACGTCATTGCCTACCAGAGCGGCTCCGACAACACCGCGGCCGCTACGCGCGAGTTGGTGTGTAGCGCGCTGGCCGACCTGCAGCTGTCCGCCACCAGCGTCCGCGAGGGCCAGATTTGATCGTGGACACGGGCCTCGCGGTGAAGGAACACGCCCGGCGTCGTCTTCTGTACGGCGGTGCCGGCGCGGCGATTGCGGCCTGGTCGGCCGTGGTGCTGTGGTTCGCGATCAAGGTCGTCCCGCTTGACGTCTACTGGATGTCGTATTACACGGCCGACTACCGACAGGGCTTCGTCCGTCGCGGGCTCGCCGGTGAGCTGGTTCATTTGGTCCCGGGACACTACTTCGCGGCCACGCTCGTTCTGCGGTGGCTGTCCACGGCGATCTACCTGTGCGGCCTGGCAACGATCGCGGGTGTGGTGCTGTTCGCCCGTCCTCGGTCGAAGCGCCGGCTCCTGGTTGCGTTGCTGATTCCGTTGCTGCCGTTCGGTGTTCCGTTTGCGGCCTTTTCGGCTCGACCGGACCTGTTCGGTGGCGCGGCGCTCGCGCTGTTCGGCTCGGCGTTGGTGTTCGCACGTTCGCGCGCCGTCGCGATGGGGTGTTGCGTGGCCTACGGTGTCGCGATCGCCGTGCTGGCGCTGGTGCACGAGGCGATAGGGCTGCAGTTCGCGTTGGGCGCCGTGCTGGCGATCATCGTCCTGGGCGGTGCGCTGGGAAACAGTCAGCGTCTTGGCGTGCTCGCGGCCGTTACGCCGGGGGTTCTCGTCGCGGCCGTGGTGGCGGCGTTCGGCCGTCACCACATCGCCTCCCGACTGTGTGCGGCCGTACCGCATCATCTGATGGCCAACCCGTTCGCCAGGGTCACGTCGCCGCGGACCCTGATGCGCTTCGTGATTGACGGGAAGGCCAGTCAGACTGACTATCACGATTGGGTGTGCCGCAACGTGATGCCGTACTACGACAACGGAATCGTGGACGCCATCCGCACCGTCGGGCACATCGGCGCACTCGGCCTCACCGTCTCGCTGATTTTCGGTGCGGCAGCCGCCGCGGTGACGATGTGGGGTCTGAGCGAACTTTCGGGGGTACCGCTGCGAGCGTTCGTCGAGGCGTTGCACGGCCGAATGGCCTGGGTTGCCGCCGGCCTGCTGTTGATCGTCCCGGTTTTCCTCACCGGCTACGACTGGACCCGCTGGCTGACTATCGTGACGTTCGACGTCGCGGTCGTGTTCGTTCTTTTCGCGGCGCGTCGGCCGGAGGTCGAGCAAGAGCCCACCCCGAAGACGTTGCGCTCGTTCATTCTTCTCGCCATCGGTTTCGCGCTGATTCCGGTGGGCACCGTTCCCGGTTTCGGCGGCCCGCGGATGGTGTGACCGGCGACACTTGCTCGGCGGGGACGTAACGTCACAACTCGACTCGGGGCGCCAGCTCCGCGCTGCTCGCCGCACCCTCGATGGCCTTCTCCAGCAGGCTGGCGTCGACGTGGGGCTTGACGACAACGCGATCGCACTCACGCTCGCTGAGGGTCTTGCTCGGGCAGACTGGCCACCAGCGGTGTGTCGACGCCGAGCGGACCCATCTTGGCCGCCCCGCCCGGTGACCCCAGGGGCCCGTCACGGCCACTAAGGGTTTCGGTAAAGAACGCCGCGTTGTCCGCTTGATAAGGCTGCAACTCCTCGGGCAGGTCGTCCTCGTAGTAGATGGCCTCAACGGGGCAAACGGGTTCACACGCACCACAATCCACGCACTCGTCAGGATGGATGTACAGTGCACGACCACCCTCGTAGATGCAGTCCACCGGGCACTCCTCCACGCAGGCCCGGTCCATTACGTCAACGCATGGCTTCCCTATCACATATGCCATGGCGTAGAGTTTACACAAGTGCGTTTGTATAAACTAGACGAAGTGTGAGCGCCCCATGATTGACAGGGAAACCTACTTTCTGCGCCCGCAGGATGATCACGACGCCGACAAACAGCCTGATTCGCTGCCGCGCGCCGGGGCCACTAGCCCGTGCGATGGTCAAAACGCCACGCCCAAAGACGACGTCCGCGATGACAGTCATGATCCGGGCTATAGCGCAGAGTTGCTTTCGGCCGAGAACATCGTCGACCCGGAGACCTGGGCCGGCGGCCTGGAAGACAAGCGGGCGATTGCACCGCGTCTACGCGTCGGCCGTGACAGGTGGCTAAACCTATTGTGGCTCATTCCGATTGGATTAGTCATGCTGGTCGCGGCCGTGGCAGTGGGCAAAGGCCTGCACAACATGCCGGCGGTGCAAGCATTCATCCAGCGGTATCCGGGCACCCAGCCGACTTCTGGGATTAGCCCGGGCGTCCCCGCCTGGGAGGGCTGGACGCACTTCTTCAACCTGTTCCTGATGATGTTCATCATCCGCTCCGGAATTCAAATCCTGTGCGACCATCCACGGCTCTACTTCAACCGCAACTCCACCCCGGGCAAAGACGAGTGGCTGCGAATCGCAAAGCCCGTACCTGATGACCCGCTGTGGACGGCCAAGGACGACTCAGTCGGCCTGCCCGGTCAACTGGGGCTACCGGGAATTCGTCACTCGATCGGGCTGGCACGATGGTGGCACCTTGGCATGGATGTCTTATGGCTGCTCAACGGGGCGGTCTTCTATGTGCTGTTGTTCGTCACCGGCCAATGGCGTCACATCGTTCCGACCAGTTGGGGCGTTTTTCCCAATGCGGCATCTGTTGCGATTCAATACCTATCGCTGAACTGGCCGACAGATAACACCTGGGTGGCCTACAACGCACTGCAGTTGCTGGCGTACTTCACCACCGTCTTCATCGCCGCACCGCTCGCCGTCATCACCGGTCTCGGAATGTCGCCGGCCCTCTCGATGCGTTTCACGGTGATCAGTAAGCGGTTGAGCATCCAGGCCGCCCGATCACTACATTTCCTGGTACTTGCGTATTTCCTGTTGTTCATCGTCGTACACGTCACGTTCGTCTTCACCACCGACGCATTGCGCAACCTCAACCACATGTTCGCCGCCCGCGACGACAACGGCTGGGTCGGATTCGCGATGTTCGCCGTGGCCATGACGGTCGTCACCGTCGGCTGGGTGGCCGCCACGCCGCTCACCTATCGCCATCCCCGTGCCGTGCAACGGGTCGGCTACGCGCTCGTCGGGCCGCTGCAGCGGCTCTTCGAGCACACCAACCCGAGACCGGGCGCGTTCACCGAGCGGGACATCTCACCGTACTTGTGGCACAACGGCACCTACCCGCAAAGCGTTGAATACAAAGGGTTGGAGAAGAACAACTTCATCGATTGGCGGATGCGCGTCTACGGCCTGGTCGAGCGTCCGACCGAGTTCTCGCTGGCCGACCTGCATGAGTTGCCTTACCACGAACAGATCACCCAACACTTCTGCATCCAGGGCTGGTCGGGTGTCGCCAAATGGGGTGGCGTGTCGATGCAGACGATCATGGATATCGTAAAACCGTTGCCCGAAGCCAAATGGGTCGTGTTCTACTCACTGGGCGCAGGGGCGGACGGCGGAATCTACTACGTAGCTCATCCGATCGAGCAAATGAGTCACCATCTGACCATGCTGGCCTACGACATGAACGACGAACCGCTGAGCTACGGCCACGGTGCGCCGCTGCGGCTGCGCAACGAACTACAGCATGGCTTCCGACATGTGAAGTGGATCAAGGGTATTGAGTTTGTCGCACACTACTCCGAGCGGGGCAGCGGATACGGCGGCTACAACGAAGACCACGAATACTTCGGGCGTCACCAAACCATCTGATGCGTGCGGAGGCTACTGACACCATCGGGGAGGGCGGAAGCCTTCCCTACTGTGCACACACGGGAAAGTGCCTAGAACAAGGCCGATTGTGAAAACTCAGGAGGGCGTTAAACCTATGGCCGACAACGGACTCGACGTGCGGCGGTTACCCAAGACCGACAAACAATCGACAGCCGCTGATATCGCGGTGCCCGCCGTAGAACCGGACACGTTCCAGGTGGTCGGGAAGTCCGACGTCGGCGGAGGCGACCTGGACTGGAATGTCATCACGTTGGCACCCAACGGCGAAATCGACACCGCCCCCGGAGCCGAAGTCGACGTCTTGATCCATGTGCTGTTCGGAAGCGGCCGGCTCACCACCAAGGAGGGCACGATCCAACTGGCCCCCGGTGCTCTGTTATGGCTGCCAAGTCGGTCGCGGCCGCGATTCACCGCCGGCCCGGACGGACTTCGCTACCTGACCGTGAACCAAAAATGGGAAATTCTGCCCCCCACCGCCACAATGCGGCCGGTCTGATGGCCAACGTCGCGCAATGCGGTCGCCCGGCCAAGGGGACCCAACTGCTCGCCGAGCATGGTCTGGTTGTCGACGCTGACACGCACGTCGAGGTGGATTCGTAAGAAGAACACAGCACCAAAGTGGAGGAAGCAATGGCCGTCGAAGTCGTGTCACGAACACTGTTGGCTCGCCGACCATTTCCCGCGCGGAAGGGCCCCACCGGAGGCCTGGCATACAGACTGATCACGACCACCGATCACAAACTGATCGGCATGATGTACTGCGTTGCCTGCTTCGCCTTCTTCTTCATCGGCGGACTGCTGGCGCTGTTCATGCGTGCCGAACTCGCCGCGCCGGGCTTGCAGTTCTTCTCCAATGAGCAGTACAACCAGCTGTTCACCATGCACGGCACCGTTATGTTGCTGTTTTATGCCACCCCCATCGTGTTCGGGTTTGCCAACCTGGTGCTGCCGCTGCAAATCGGCGCGCCCGACGTGGCCTTCCCGCGCCTCAACGCGTTATCGTTGTGGCTGTTCGTGTTTGGCGCGCTGATTGCGCTGGCGGGGTTCATCACCCCAGGTGGGGCCGCTGACTTCGGCTGGACCGCCTACACGCCGCTGTCCGACGCCGTCCACAGCCCCGGCGTGGGTGGCGATTTGTGGATCGTGGGTCTGGCGGTGGGCGGTTTGGGCACCATCCTGGGTGCGGTCAACATGATCACCACGGTCGTGTGCCTGCGCGCGCCGGGGATGACCATGTTCCGGATGCCGATCTTCACCTGGAACATCCTCATCACCTCGATCATGGTGCTGATCATCTTTCCCCTGCTGACCGCGGCGCTGCTCGGGCTGGCGGCCGACCGCCACCTCGGCGCCCACATCTACGACACAGCGAACGGCGGAACGATGCTGTGGCAGCACCTCTTCTGGTTCTTCGGACATCCCGAGGTCTACGTCATCGCATTGCCGTTCTTCGGCATCATCAGCGAGGTGGTGCCGGTGTTCGCCCGCAAACCGATCTTCGGCTACACCACACTGGTCTACGCGACGATGAGCATCGCCGGGCTCTCGACCGCGGTGTGGGCCCACCACATGTTCGCCACCGGCGCGGTGCTGCTGCCGTTTTTCTCGTTCATGAGCTATCTAATCGCGGTGCCGACCGGGATCAAATTCGTCAACTGGATCGGGACCATCTGGAAAGGGCAGCTGACGTTCGAAACCCCGATGTTGTTCGCGGTGGGCTTCATGGTGACGTTTCTGCTCGGCGGGTTGTCCGGGGTGATGCTGGCCAGTCCCCCGATCGACTTTCACGTCACCGACTCGTATTTCGTCGTCGCGCACTTCCATTACGTGCTGTTCGGCACGATCGTGTTCTCCACCTTTGCCGGCATCTACTTCTGGTTCCCGAAGATGACCGGGCGGTTGCTCGACGAGCGGTTGGGCAAGCTGCATTTCTGGCTGACCCTGATCGGCTTTCACACCACGTTTTTGGTGCAGCACTGGCTGGGCAACATGGGCATGCCCCGCCGCTACGCGGACTACCTGCCCACCGACGGCTTCACCGCCCTGAACGTCGTCTCCACCATCGGGGCGCTGATCCTGGGTGCGTCGATGCTGCCGTTCGTCTGGAACGTGTTCAGGAGTTGGCGCTACGGAAATCCGGTTGCCGTCGATGACCCGTGGGGACACGCTAACTCGCTGGAGTGGGCCACCAGTTGCCCGCCGCCGCGGCACAATTTCACGGAGTTGCCGCGCATCCGTTCCGAGCGGCCCGCCTTCGAACTGCACTACCCGCACATGACCGAGCGCATGCGCAGCGAGCGGCACGTCGGGCACAATGTGAGCGGCGATGCCGGTGCCGAACGACAGAAGACCGTGACCGTACGGAGGAGCTGATGGCCTACAACGGGATCATTCGGGTGTGGCGCGGCGACGAGCAGGGTGGCGAGCTCCGTGACTTCACCGTCGAGATCAACGAGGGTGAAGTCGTGCTAGACGTCATTCACCGGCTGCAGGCCACGCAAGTGCCCGACCTGGCGGTGCGCTGGAACTGCAAGGCGGGCAAATGCGGTTCCTGCTCGGCTGAGATCAACGGCTATCCAAAGTTGATGTGCATGACTCGCATGTCGACCTTCGCCGAGGACGAGGTTGTCACGGTCACCCCGATGCGAGCCTTCCCGGTAATTCGCGATCTCGTTACCGACGTCTCGTTCAACTATGAAAAAGCCAGAGAAATGCCGTCTTTCGCGCCACCCAAGGATCTACGGCCCGGGGAATACCGAATGGCTCAAGCCGACGTCGAGCGCTCGCAGGAGTTCCGCAAGTGCATCGAATGTTTCCTGTGCCAAGACGTCTGCCACGTGATCCGTGACCACGACGACAACAAGCGAGCGTATGCCGGGCCGCGCATGTTCATTCGCCTCGCGGAACTGGAAATGCACCCCCTCGATACCGCGGATCGTCGAGACCTCGCCCAGGACCAGCAGGGCCTGGGGCTGTGCAACATCACCAAGTGCTGCACCGAGGTCTGCCCGGAGCACATCAAGATCACCGACAACGCCATCATCCCCATGAAGGAACGCGTCGCGGGTCGCAGGTATGACCCGGCGGTCTGGCTGGGGCGCAAGCTGTTCCGCCGGTAGCACGCCACGAGAGCGTTCAGCGCGCGACCGCGCTGTCGAGTTCTGGTGTGTCCGTGCCCGTCAACCGCCGGTGCATGGCCCAGGCGATTCTGGCGCCCTGAATCTTCGCGCGTTCGGCGATGGGCCCTTGGAACATCGAATCGACGGTCTCGTTCCACACCGTCAGCCAGCGGACAAAGTGGCGGCTGCTCAACGGGGTTCGCCGATGGATGTGCTGGTGGGCGTGCAGGGCGCTGCCGCGGTAGAGTCCGGCACGGAACAGGGCAGTCTCCCAAAAGTCGGCCATCACCGGGATGTGCGAGTCCAGGCCCTTGCTTCGCAACTCTGCGAAAGGCTCGACGAGCACATCGTCGACCATCACCCGGCCGTAAAACCGGCGCAAGAGCGCCTCGACGTCCGCGCGGGTAGCGAGATCTGAGATCCCTTGGCCGACCGGGGCGCACAAGTTAGTCACGCGCGATCACCCTGGCGAGACACAGTTCAGGTTCGACGAAGGGTTCCAGCTCGGCGTGCATCGCGGGCGCGGAACCAACCGGCTCCGTCGGGCCCGCCAAGCCCTGCAACAGCCCGCGGTGCAGAGCGCACGCCACCTCCGGGTGATCACGGGCCAGATCACGGACCGGGCAACTGTGCAGGCGGATGGTCCGCTGGTTGCCGGGAGTCGACTTTTCGGGCGGGACCAGCTCGGGATCGAATCCCATGCGGTCGAACACCGTCGTGATTTTCCTCGATCGTTCTTCAGCGGCCTTTCTGCGGGTAAGGCGCTGTGGAACATGTTGCCCCGCAATATCTTCGTGGGAGTCGTCCTCCGTGATCCGCTCAGCCCATCGCCGGCCGGCGGCCTCGGCGCGGCGGCGCCGCTTGTCGACGGTCTCACCGAGTTCCAGCGCCAATATCTCGGCCAGGATTCGATAGTCCAGCCGCTCGCGCACCGCGCGGTAGCCGGTGCGGGGGCGGCCCACGCCGGCGCGTGTGATCCGGGTGCGCTCAACGAGCCCCTCGGCGCACAACGCGTCAAGATGAAAGCGCACGGTCGTCGTGTGCAGTCCGAGCCGGGCGCCGAGTTCGGCCGCGTCGACCGGTCCGTCGTGCTCGCGCACGAGTTCCAGAACTCGTTGACGCTGCCGGTTGCGTTCCCCGCGGTGCTGCCGCCCGGCCTCGTCCTCGTTGTGCTCGCCCACCCCATCAGTCCTCTCGTCCGGTTGCCCTTCAGCTATTTAGAGGATATTATTCATTAATAATAGCACTGAACGCCCCGGCGTCTCCACTAGCGCGACGACCTTGGGGCAGCAGGGAAACCGGAGGTGCGCCGTGTCGGACACCATGTTGGAAACCACAGTCATCGAGAACGCGGTCCGGATCGCCTGCCGTGCCCCGTCGCTGTACAACACCCAGCCGTGGCTGTGGGTGACAGACGGCGCCGGGCTGGACTTGTTTCTCGATACGAGCCGCGTCGTGCACATGGACCGATCGACGCGAGAGGCCCACATCGGCTGCGGCGGGGCGCTCGATCATCTTCGGGTGGCGATGGCGGCCGCGGGCTGGATCGCCGATGTCGAGCGATTTCCCGATCCAGCTAATCCGGCCCACCTGGCGCGGGTGAAATTCGTCCCCGCGCAAGGCGTGACCGACGAACAGCGTCGCCGCGCCGACGCGATGCTGAAACGCAGGACTGATCGGCTGCCATTCCTAGCGCCGGTCGACTGGGAATCGTTCGAGCCCCTGCTACGCAGCGGGATCGACGGCGGTGGGGTGCGCTTGGACGTGCTACCGGAGGAGACGCGTCCACGCCTGGCCGAGGCAGCCGAGTTCACCGAGTCGCTGCGTCTGTACGATTCTCCGTATCATCTCGAACTCGATTGGTGGACAGCCCCGTTCGAAGTATCCGAGGGCATCCCCTATAGCTCGCTGATCTCGGCCGCCGAGTCGCATCGGGTAGGCGTCAATCGCCACTTTCCCTTCACCCGCAACCTGGACAGGCGCGCCGGGATCACGCGAGATTTCTCGAAGATCTTGATGCTGTCCACCGAGGACGACACCCACGCCAACGCCCTGGCGTGCGGCGAGGTGCTGTCGAGTGTCCTCCTGGAATGCACAATCGCCGGGTTGGCCACCTGCCCGGTGTCGCAACTGACGGAACTGTCGGTCAGTCGTGAACTGCTCGCGGCGATCACGGGTCACACTGACCTGCCCCAGGTCCTGATCCGGGTGGGTGTCGCACCGGCACTTGACGGGATGCCACCGCCCACGCCGCGGCGAGCGCTCGCCGACGTGTTGCGACGCAAGAGCTGAGTCTCGGCGGTGGCAGCGACCCGGCGGCGACAGCCGCTCGTAGCGACCTGGCGGTTTCGAAACCCGCGGTTGCGAACTCGCTTACAGGTTGAAGCTCGGGTAGACGTAACCGGACGACCAGTAGGGCAAGCATCCGTAATACCCACAGACGCGGCTCTGATAGTCATCATTGTTGACCAGTCCTGCCTCATATGCCGGTGCCCCGCAGATGTGATCGTGCGCATCGCCGACGAAGACATCATCACTGGTGGTCGCCTCGATCACGTCGACTGGGATGAAAGACTTCTTTTCGCCGATGCCGAGAAGGCCACCATGGTCGACGAGGAGGAAGCGGGGCTTGCGCTCACGGTCGTCCACAAAGACGTCATGCACCCTGCCGAAGTGCTTGTGGTCCTTGTCCTTTACCTGCCGTCCACGCATGTCATCGGTGGCGTTCTTGACCTTTACGACCGTACCCGTGAGCTTGATGAGAGCGGTGTCAGCCTCGGTTGTCATCGGGACTCCTGGTCAATGGTGAGCGTCGAGATGGCTCAACGTTGCCGCGCACTCGACGGGTTTCTAGCGTGCCGTCTGCTGATTGCGACTGGATGGTCAGCTCCGGCATGCACCCAGTATGCGACCGGCCTGCAAGAGGATGTTCATCGAATTCTGGCGATTCGCTCGGGCCCGTGTGCCAACCTGCGACTCTTGCCCATGTAGTCAATTGCCGTAGGCTCGAATTACTAGCCAGGCAGCGCGTAAGGGGGTTTCTCATGGCCTCGGACAGCTTCGGAACGCGTGATCAACTTGCCGTTGGCGGCACCACCTACCAGATCCACCGCCTGGCACGGATCGACGGCGCGGCTCGGTTGCCCTACAGCTTGAAAGTCTTGTTGGAGAACCTGTTACGCAACGAGGACGGCCGGCTGGTGACCGCCGAACAGATCGGCGCACTGGCGGCCTGGGATCCGGCGGCCAAGCATGGGCGGGAGGTGGCCTACACCCCGGCGCGGGTGCTGATGCAGGACTTCACCGGGGTGCCGTGCGTGGTCGACCTGGTGGCGATGCGCGACGCCATCGCCGATCTCGGCGGTGACACCAAACGCATCAATCCGCTGTGCCCGACCGAGCTGGTGATCGACCACTCGGTGATCGCCGACGTCTTCGGCCGGCCGGACGCCTTTCGGATCAATGCCGAATTGGAGTTCGAACGCAATGCCGAGCGCTATCAATTGCTGCGCTGGGCACAGCAGGCGTTCACGGATTTCAGTGTCGTGCCACCGGATACCGGGATCTGCCACCAGGTCAATCTGGAATATCTGTCCCGAGTCGTGTTCACCCGCCAGGGCCCGGACGGTCCGCAGGCCTATCCGGACACGCTCGTCGGCACCGACTCGCACACCCCGATGGTCAACGGGCTGGGGGTGCTCGGCTGGGGTGTGGGCGGTATCGAAGCCGAGGCGGCCATGCTCGGCCAACCGATGAGCATGCTGATACCGCAGGTGCTGGGCCTGAAGCTGACCGGTGAGCTACCGCCCGGCACCACGGCCACCGACTTGGTGCTGACGGTGGCCGAGCTGCTGCGTCGAACCGGTGTGGTCGGCAAGTTCGTCGACTTTTACGGACCCGGTGTGCTCAACGTGCCGCTAGCCAACCGGGCCACCATCGGCAACATGAGCCCCGAATACGGCGCCACCTGCGCCATTTTCCCGATCGACGACGTCACCCTGGACTACCTGCGGCTGACGGGTCGCCCCGAAAACCAGATCCGGCTGGTGGAGACCTACGCCAAGGAACAGGGGCTCTGGCACGAGACTGGTCATGAGCCGACGTTCTCGCAGACTCTCGAACTCGACCTGGGCTCCATCGAGCCGTCGATCGCCGGGCCCAAACGACCGCAGGACCGCATCCCGCTGCGGGTGGCCCCGCACACGGTCGCCGCGCTGCTCAACGGCGCCGAGACCACAGCGGAGGCGTTGTCGGCTTTGGACAAGGCATCGGCGGACTCGTTTCCGGCCAGCGACCCGATCGCCTTTGGCGACCATGCCCAGCCGGAAGGCAAACCGCGCGCGCCCTGGGACCATGGCGAGAAACTCCCGTGGGTGACCGCGCCGACACCGGTCGAGTTTGCCGACGGCACGCGCACGGACATCGACAATGGACATGTGGTGATCGCCGCGATCACCTCATGCACCAATACCTCCAACCCGTCGGTGATGGTGGGCGCGGGGCTGCTGGCGAAGAAGGCGGTGGAAAAAGGGTTGGCCCGCAAACCGTGGGTGAAGACCTCGCTGGCGCCCGGGTCCCGCGTCGTCACCGACTATTACGAAAGGGCCGGGCTCACACAGTATCTGGACAAGCTCGGCTTCAACCTGGTCGGCTACGGCTGCACCACCTGCATCGGCAATTCCGGCCCGCTGATTCCCGAGGTGAGCCGGGCGATGACCGACAACGACCTCACGGTCTGCTCGGTGCTGTCGGGTAACCGCAATTTCGAGGGGCGCATCCACCCGGAGACCAGAATGAACTTCCTCGCGTCGCCGCTGTTGGTGGTCGCGTACGCATTGGCGGGCACGCTGCGCACCAACCTGCTTCAAGACCCGATTGGCACCGGCAGCGACGGCCAACCGGTGTACCTGCGCGATATTTGGCCGTCGACCGAGGAAATTACTGCAGTCGTCGACGAGAACTTGCGCGCCGAGATGTTCACCAAGAGCTATGCCGACGTGTACGCCGGCGACGATCGCTGGCGCTCGCTGACGGTCCCCGACAGCAACACCTTCCAGTGGGACCCCGAGTCGACGTATGTGCGCCGGCCGCCCTACTTCGACGGCATGGGCCGCGACCCGCAACCGGTCGGCGACATCACCGCCGCCCGGGTGCTCGCCAAGCTCGGTGACTCGGTCACCACCGATCACATCAGTCCGGCCGGCTCCATCAAGGTCGACTCACCCGCGGGAAAGTACTTGTCCGAACACGGGATTGACCGCAAGGACTTCAACTCCTACGGCTCGCGGCGTGGCAATCATGAGGTGATGATCCGCGGCACCTTCGCCAACATCCGGCTGCGCAACCAACTCGCCCCGGGCACCGAAGGCGGATGGACACGCGACTTCACCCAGCCCGACGGCCCGGTGGCGACCATTTACGACGCATCGGTGAACTACGCAAAGGCGGGTACGCCCCTAGTCATCCTCGCCGGAAAGGAATACGGCTCCGGGTCATCGCGCGACTGGGCGGCCAAAGGCACCGCCCTGCTCGGTGTGCACGCGGTAATCGCCGAGTCCTACGAACGGATCCACCGCTCCAACCTGATCGGGATGGGGGTGCTGCCACTGCAATTCCCCGAGGGGCAAAGCGCGGACTCGCTGGGGTTGACCGGCAAGGAGACCGTCGACATCACCGGCGTGACTGCGCTCAACGAGACCATCCCCGACGCCGTGCGTGTCAACGCCGGCGGCGTCGAGTTCGACGCGATCGTGCGCATCGACACCCCCGGCGAGGCCGACTACTACCGCCACGGCGGCATCATGCAGTACGTCCTGCGCCAACTGCTCGGCAACGAGCCCGCCGCCACAAAGCGCTGACAATGCAGTCCGACCCAGGAAGGAGACACCATGGCCGAGGAGATGTACCACGCCACCACCCCCGAGATCCACAAGCTCCGCAAGGAACTCGTCCCGCATACCCACGACGCGTTCGAGGCGTTCAGCCGTGCGGTGTTCGCCGATGGTGCCCTACCCGAGAAAACCAAACAGCTCATTGCGGTCGCGGTCGCTCACACCACCCAATGTCCCTACTGCATCCGCGGGCACACCCGACTCGCCCGCCGGAAAGGTAACAGCGACCAAGAGGTCATGGAGGCCATCTGGGTCGCGGCCGAGATGCGCGCCGGTGGCGCCTACGCGCACGCCACGCTGGCCCTCGAGGAACTCGCCAAATAACCGCCGGAGACATGAAATGGCGAGCGAACAGAATCAAGCTATCAATACCGGAAACCCCGAGGCCGGGATCGCCGCGGAGGTCGCCTCGTGCGTGATCCGGGTGTCGGACTTGGACCGGTCGCTGAAGTTCTACTGCGACGTGTTCTCCTGCAGGGTGCTCATTCGGGAGTCCGACATGGCCCTGCTGTTGGCGCCCAACGGCTTTCAGCTATACCTGCATTCGGAGCGTACATTCCGGCATCGCGGACCGGGCACGCTCGGCGTGCAGTATCTGATGTGGGCCACCGATAGCGAAGCCAGTCTGGAGCAGATTGCGCAGCGTTTGAAGACTCACGACGTCGCCGCCTATTCCTATACCCAGGGTGGGGTGACCTTCGTCGAAGGTTGCGACCCCGATAGGGAACGGGTGATCGTTGCCTACCCGAGTCCCCGCCGGTTGCCCCGCGAGGTCATTGCTAAGCGCCTGCACGGCTGACCCAGCGCCGCAAGCACCGGCCGTGAGAGCAAGGAATCGGCATGTCTCCCAACGCCGCGCACCGCACCGCAGTCATCGCCAGGATCGAAACGGTTCCGCTGCGTATCCCGTTGAAGGCGGGCAGCGTACCTGGGGCGTCCCTCTGGGGCGACAGGTTGTCTGCCGCAGACTCGTTACTCGTCAAGGTGACAACCCGCAACGGAGTGGAGGGCTGGGGGGAGGCCTTCGGTTTTCGCGCCGTCGATTCGGCCAAGCTTGCTGTCGATGAACTGATCGCGCCGCTATGCATCGGCCGGGACGCCACTCGCATCGGGCCCCTGATGCTGGAGGTTCAAAAGAAGCTGCATGTTTTCGGACGCGGCGGTGCCTTGACGTACGGACTCTCGGCGGTGGACATAGCTCTTTGGGATATCGCCGGTAAGCTCGCCAACGCTCCCGTGTGCCAGCTCCTTGGCGGCGGAATGACCGCAATGCCTTGCTACGCAAGCTTGGCCTGCTACTCCGATCCCGCACCGGTTCGCGCCGTGGTTCGGCAAGCGCTTGATGCCGGATTTCGAGCAATCAAGCTGCACGAGGCGAGCATGTCGGCAATCCGTGCAGCCCGCGAGGAGGCCGGCCCTGACGTCGAGTTGATCGTCGACGCCGGCTGTCCCTGGACCTTGACCGAAGCCAGTGTTTTCGCTCGAGAACTCAAGCCGGTCGGGCTCAAATTCCTCGAGGAGCCACTTTGGCCGCCGGAGAATTTCGACGGTCTTGCCGAACTGCGAAGAACCAGCGACCTCCCCATTTCATCGGGCGAAAACGTCTCCACCCTAATGGAATTCGAGCGCATGCTCACCGCTCGGGCGGTGGACTTCGTTCAGCCGAGCCCGGCCAAGATGGGCGGCATCAGCGAACTGCGTAAGGTTTTTCCCCTCGCCGCGACCCACAACGTCCCGGTGATGACGCACTCCTTCTACGACGGCCCGGGCCTGCTCGCGGCGATTCATGCGACTGCGGCGCTCGGTACCGCCGAATCCATGGTCGAGTGGCGCTGGTTCGATCTGGAAGCACTCGTCTACGGCGATGCCCTGGCCCCGACGGCGGGCCGGATATCGGTCCCTCAGGGACCGGGCCTGGGGATAGAACCCGACCCGGATGTGATACGCGCTTACCGACGGTCAACGACACCATGACGATGGCCCGGTGGTTTGCGTGCGCTCAGGCGAGGATGCGCAGCGGGCGTTCGAGCAGCTTCACAAGATCCGCGAGAAACACGGCGGCCGTGGCGCCGTCGAGCACGCGGTGGTCAATGGACAACGTGAGCTTCAAGGTGGTGGCCGCGGTGAGCTGACCGCCCCGGACGACGGCCTCTTCCTGGACGGCGCCCACGGCGAGGATCGCGGCCTCGGGCGGGTTGATGACGGCGGTGAAGTGGTCGATTCCGTACATCCCGAGGTTGCTTACCGTGAAGGTGCTACCGGTCAATTCGTTCGGTGTGAGCTTGCCGGCCCGCGCCCGGTCGACGAGCGCATGCGCCTCGATGGCGATCTCGGTGAGGCTTTTGCGGTCCGCATCGCGGATGACGGGCACCAGAAGCCCGTTGTCGGTAGCGACGGCGCATCCGATGTTCACGTGGCCGTGCCGCACAAGGTGATTGCCACCCCACGAGGAATTGACGTGCAGATGGGTGCGCAGCGTTAGCGCGCTCGCCCGGATCAACACATCGGTGACGCTGATTTTCGGCCCGGTATCCGAAAACTCCGCGTTGA
Source organism: Mycobacterium mantenii (assembly GCF_001667865.1). GTDB lineage: Bacteria > Actinomycetota > Actinomycetes > Mycobacteriales > Mycobacteriaceae > Mycobacterium > Mycobacterium mantenii_A. The sequence goes on from NZ_LZJP01000096.1 coordinate 104,886, forward strand.
GTTCATTGCGTAGCCTCTGCAGCGCGCCGACGTCGGCGACCGCGGTCAGGTAGAAGTGCGGCGCGGCAGCGCTTTCGGTGAGCCGCTGCGCCGTTATGCGGCGTATCGACGACAGCGGCACCTGCTCGTCGTCTTCGCCACCATTTGCCGTCGGGACCGCCGTCGAGGCATCAGGCGGTGTGGCAACCGAACGCTGGTTGATGATGCCGTCGATATCTTTGCGCACGATGCGTCCGCCCGGGCCGGTGCCGGTCACGCCGGCAAGGTCAATTCCGTGCTCACGCGCCAGCGTGCGGACGAGCGGAGTGGCGCGCACCGGCGCGGCGGGCGGCGGCGGGACCGGCCGGGCTTCAGGGGGCAACGCCCGGGGTGCGGACGTGTTGGCTTGCTCGCCAACAGTTTTGGGTAGGTCAACCGCTGTTCGGTCGTCGATGACGGCGATCGGCTGACCGATGGGTACGGTGCTTCCGGGGGGAGCGATGATGCGCGTCAGCACGCCGCCGTCGTAGGCCTCGAGTTCCATGGTGGCCTTGTCCGTCTCGATTTCGGCGAGCACGTCGCCAGGCGCGACAATGTCACCCTCATCTTTAAGCCATTGGCCGACAACGCCTTCGGTCATAGTGTCCGACAATCGCGGCATCAGCACGTCGACCATGGCGGGTCCCTCTCAGTAGGTGAACCGGCTGGCGTCGAGAACCTCGCCGATGACCTTGGTCAGGTCGGCGGCATCCGGCAGGGCCGCCAGTTCGAGCGGCTTGGCGTACGGCAGTGGCACCTCGGCGCTGGCGACCCGTCGGATCGGGGCATCGAGATAGTCGAAGGCGCCTTCGGCGATCGTCGCCGCGATCTCCGCACCCACGCCGTAGCTGAGCCAATCATCCTCGAGGATCACGGCTCTGCTGGTCTTGCGCACCGAGGCGCAGATCGTTTCCCGGTCCAGCGGCCGCAGGCTGCGCAGGTCGACCACTTCGATGGATACCCCGTCGTCCTCGAACCGGCGGGCGACGTCCAACGCGATCACCGTGGACCGCGAGTACGCGAGGACGGTCAGGTCGGTTCCGGGCTTGGCGATCGAAGCCTTCCCGATTTGGCCGATTTGCTCGCCGTCGGGAACCTCCCCCTTGGTGTTGTAGAGCGCCAGATTCTCGAGCAACAGCACCGGGTCGTCGTCGCGGACGGCCGCGGTGAGCAGCGCTTTGGCATCCGCCGGGGTGGCCGGGGTAAGCACTTTCATCCCGGGCACGTGTGCGTACCAGACTTCCAGGTTCTGCGAGTGGGTCGCCGCCAGTTGCTGCCCGCCGCCGCCGGGGGTGCGAATCACCAGCGGCACCGACACCTGGCCCGCGAACATCGCGTGCATCTTGGCGGCATGGTTGACGATCTGGTCGATGGCCAGCAGGCTGAAGTTGATCGTCATGATCTCCACGATCGGGCGCATGCCAAGCATCGCCGCACCGATCGCGGCACCGACGAATCCCCCCTCGCAGATCGGTGTGTCGACTACCCGGGTGGGCCCGAATTCCGCCAAGAGCCCCGCCGTGATCTTGTAGGAGCCATCGAAGACACCGATCTCCTCGCCGATCAGAAAGACCGACTGGTCGCGCAACAATTCGGCGCGCAGTGTGTCGTGCAGCGCTTGCCGATACGTCATCACAGTCATGGCTGTTTCACCGCACCGGAAACGACGGGATCACCCGGCAGCTGGCGTGGCGCATTGGCAACCGCCGTGGCATAGACATAGTCAAACAGCTCACCGGGATTCGGGTCGGGGCTGGCGGCGGCGAACTCCACCGCGGCGTCGATCCGCGCCTCGGCCTGTTCCTCAACGTCGTGCGCCGCCTTTTCGTCGAGAATGCCCGCCTCGATCAACCGATGACGAAACGCCGGAACGGGATCAAGCGCGCGTAGCCGCGCAACCTCGTCGCGGGAGCGGTACTTGGCCGGGTCCACCACGGAGTGGCCGCGCAACCGCTGGCACATCGCCTCGAGCAGGCCGGGCTGACGTTCGGTTCGGGCACGCGAGAGTGCGGCCTTGGCCGCGTCGCGCACCGCGAGCGCGTCGTCACCGTCGACACGTTCCCCGGGGATCCGGTAGGAACAGCCGCGTTTGTACAACTCGGGCTCCGCCGCGGCCTTCTCCACCGGGGTTCCCATACCCAACCCGTTGTTGACGATCACGTACACGATCGGCAGGTGCCACAACCCGGCCAGGTTCAGCGCTTCGTGAAACGAGCCGATGTTGGTTGTGCCGTCACCGAGCACGCACATCACGGCTTCGGCATCGGCGCCGGCGCCGTCGCGGTAGGTAAGAGCCAAAGCCGCACCGGTGGCCGGCGGGATCTGGCCGCCGACAATGCCGTAGCCGCCGAATAGGCGCAACGTGCGATCGAAGAGATGCATCGAGCCGCCGCGGCCCCCGGACACGCCGGTGGACTTGCCGAAAAGCTCTGCCATGACACGACCCGGATCGAGTCCGCGGGCAAGGGCATATCCGTGCTCGCGATAGGTCGTGTACAGGTAGTCGCGCGGCTCCAGTGCCGCCATCAGGCCGACCACCGCGGCTTCCTCGCCCAGGTTGAGGTGGCAGTATCCACCGATTTTCGCCCGCTGATACATCTCGGCTGACCGCAGTTCGAACGCCCGGATCAGCGCCATCTGCCGGTAGTAATCGCGGAGGGTCTCAGCGGGTTCCTGGGCCGGGAATCCGGCGGGCCCACTGAGACCCGGTCTCGGGGTCGGAGTCGGAGTCGGCTGAACTGTCATTGCCCTCCTGCCTGGGCGCCACTAGGTACCCGGTGGTTGCTCCTGCAGGGCGAATTGCGCACCTCCTGCATGGCATTTCGGACACGCGCTGGGGGGATGCTGACCGCGCACCGGCTCACCACAAACCTGGCACACCCATTCCGTCGCCATGACCGCCACCAAGTCATGGCGGCTCACGATCCCGACCAGGCGGCCGGCCTTCATCACCGGAACCCGGCGGATACGCCGGTCGATTAGAAGATGCCGGATATCGTCGGCAGCACTATCCACGGTCACGCTGACCACCGCGGTGGTCATCAGGTCACTCGCCACTTCGCCGGTTTTCGATAGCAGGTCGTACTCGCTGAGCAGACCCAAAAGCGTTCCCGTGTGATCGACTACGGGTACCGCGCTGATCCGGTGCCGGGCGAGGGTGTCGGCCACCTGCTGTGTGGATGCGTCGGCCAGGACAGTGATCACCGGCGACGACATGACGTCTCCGGCTGTCACGTGGGCCAGCGACACCGCCGTGCCGTATTGCGGATCCACATTCGCGAGGTTACGCCTGCCGGGCGTGACTGACTAAGGCTTGCTGCGGGTCTCACCGAGCCATCGCGCCAGAACCGCTGCCTGGCTGTGGTCGACGTCGCGGGTGGCCGTCAGCAATACCAGGTCGCTTTTGCGGGCGATTTCCTTTAGATGCTCGAGGGCGCCGCGACGTTCCGGCGACTTCAATTCCGCCAGATAGCGCCGCCGGAATTCGGTGAATTTCTCGGGTTCGTGGGAATACCATTGCCGCAATTCGGTCGAGGGCGCTGCCTCGCGCAACCACTCGGTCAGCTGGAGGGCTTCCTTCCGCATGCCGCGCGGCCAGACCCGGTCAACCAGCACACGTGCGCCGTCGGACGGCGAAACCTCGTCGTAAACCCTGCGATAGGAGACATGACCGCTCATGGCTCACCCCTCATTGACTCCGCCAGCAAGCGTACTCCGATCGCGTATCGAGAGCGGGCAATTTCGATGACGGTAGGATGACGCAGGAGACCGAATGCCACACCGTGACCAGAACGGCGCTCCGCAGTCGGCCGAATTCGACCGCTGCGCCCCCGATTACCCCCGGCACGCGGCGGCCGACGCCCGGACACCGGGCGCGTTGGAGGCGCGGTTGATTCAGTGCCGGGCTTGCCCCCGCCTGGTTGCCTGGCGCGAGCACGTCGCCGTGGTCAAACGCCACGCGTATCGAGACTGGGACTATTGGGCCAAACCTGTGCCCGGGTTCGGACCGATGGATGCCACTGTCGCGATCGTCGGTCTAGCGCCGGCCGCGCACGGCGGAAATCGCACGGGCCGCATCTTCACCGGTGATCCGTCTGGCGATCTGCTCTATGCGGCCCTGCACGCCATTGGTGTTGCCTCGCAACCCTTCTCCACACGCCGTGGCGACGGCATGGAGCTGAACGGTGTCCGCATCACCGTCCCGGTGCACTGCGCCCCGCCGAACAATCAGCCGACCACCGGCGAGCGCAATACCTGCCGCCCCTGGCTGGTCCGAGAACTGCAGTTGCTGAGCCCCACCCTGTCCGTCATCGTTGCGCTGGGTGGATTTGCGTGGCGGGCAGTGCTCCCGGTCCTTGCCGATGCGGGTTGGTCACTCCCCAAGCCCCGTCCCAAATTCGGTCATGGAACCCACATCCTGATCGCGGATGAATCCCGCCGCCGCGAACTGCATTTGTTCGGCTGCTATCACCCCAGTCAGCGCAACGTGTCGACGCGCACCCTCACCAGCGCCATGTTCCGCGATGTCCTGCAACGTGCTGTGGCGATCGGTGCCGCAGCGCCGCCTTCCCCGTAGTTGCGCCACTGGCGTAAGGCGGATCGCCGGGACAGCCGTCGTGGCGGGCGGTGCCGGCCGGGCCGCGACGAAGCCGCATCCCGGGCACTGTGCACTCGGCGGCCGGAGAGGGATGATAAGACCATGGGCGAGGACGGCATCAGCGACGTTGATCGCAGCGCGGTGATTGATGGCGCGGGCTTACAGCAACTCATATCCGAGCTGATCGATCGCGGGTACCGCGTCGTGGGTCCCACGCTGTCGCGTGAAGGTAACGCGATCGTGCCGGCCGAGCTGACCTCTGCCGCCGATCTCCCCCGGGGTTGGGGAGTGGACGTCGGCCCGGGGCATTATCGGCTGCGGCGCCGAGGCGACGACGCGCTGTTCGGCCATTCGGCCGGTGCCCAATCGTGGAAGCAGTTCCTTCACCCACCGCGGCAGAAGTTATGGTCTGGCACGGCAGATGGCGCGGAAAGCACTGAGCCGCAACAAACTCCGCAGTACGCGTTCATCGGGGTACGCGCCTGCGACCTGTCGTCGATCGCGATTCTCAACGGTGTGCTCGGCGTCGGCGACTACCCGGACCAGGGGTTCGTGGCGCGCCGCCGCAATATTTTCGTGGTGGCGGTCAACTGCACCGAGCCGGGCGGGTTGTGCTTTTGCGCATCGATGGGAACCGGACCTGCGGTCGGGCCGGGCTTGGGGCACCGCTACGACCTTGCGCTGACCGAACGCATCGACAGCAATGGTTGCCGCTACGTCGTCGACGTGGGCAGCGCAGACGGCGCCGCGGTGCTGGCCGCGGTGACGCACCGAGACGCTACCGCTACCGAGATTGACGCGGCACGGTGCGACGTCGCCGATGCGGCCGGCAAGATGGGCCGGCAAATGCCCGGTAGAGACCTGCGCGAGCTGCTGATAACCTCGCGCGAATCCCCGCGTTGGGACGACGTGGCGAGCCGTTGTCTGACTTGCGGCAACTGCACGATGGTGTGCCCGACCTGTTACTGCACAAATGTCGAGGACATCACCGACCTGGCCGGCGAGCACGCTGAGCGCTGGCAGCACTGGGCCTCGTGTTTCGAATTCGATTTCACGTTCATCCACGGGGGCGGCAGCGTGCGGCAGTCCGGCCAGTCGCGATACCGGCACTGGATCACCCACAAGCTCGGAACCTGGCAGGACCAGTTCGGCAGCACCGGCTGTGTGGGCTGCGGACGCTGTATCGCGTGGTGTCCCACGGGGATTGACATTACCGAGGAGATGAATGCGCTTGCCGTCCTCGCCGACGGCGGAATACCAGCGCCAGGCGTGATCGCCGGGTACGACGAGGATGCTCGGGGAGGCCAGTGAACTGAGAACTTGCTGCAGTCAAAGGCGAAGCCGACGACCACCCCGGCGGCTAACCGGCGCAGCTTAACCCACCGATAGGAAGGGAGTCCCTAACACGCGAGCATTGATGTCGTCCTGGCACGTATCGGGTGTAGTCGGCAAACCCAATCAGCTTGGCGCGCATGGTGCCCACACCATGTCTACGGATGCGATTCGCCACCGATGATCAAGCATCCTTCGTTCCGGATGGAACCGTGGTGTCTGCGTTGTACATCGCTCGACCTGGAGATGCTTGCGCAAATCGAATCGCTGTTCGCGCTGTCGAATGGGCACATCGGTTGGCGGGGAAACCTCGATGAGGGTGAGCCACACCGATTGCCGGGCAGCTACCTCAATGGGGTTCACGAGCGGCGAACCCTGCCGTATGTGGAACCCGGCTACGGCTACCCGGAGTCTGGGCAGGTCGTCAAAAATGTGACCAACGGCAAGCTGATTCGCCTGCTTGTTGACGACGAGCCCTTCGACGTCACCTACGGCCGGCTGGACGCCCACGAGTGGTGCCTGGACTTTCGCGACGGAATCTTACGTAGGCGCACCGACTGGGCATCGCCGGCGGGGTGCGCTGTGCGGGTGTCCTCGACCCGGCTGGTGTCGCTGGTGCAGCGTGCCATCGGCGCCATCCGCTATGAGGTCGAAGCTCTCGACCATGTGGTGCGGGTGGTGATCCAGTCCGAACTGGTCGCCAACGAGGCGCTGCCCGCGCCCCCGCCCGGCGACCCGAGGGCGGGGCTACCAGAACTCGCGCCGCTCATCGCTTGCGAACACGTCGCGAGGGGCACCCTCGCAGGACTGGTCCATACCACCGCCAACAGTGAGTTGTGTATCGCTGCGGTGATGGAGCATGTCGTCGACGGGCCCGCCACTACGGTGGTGACCTCCGAGAGTTTCCCGCATCTGGGCCGGGTGACCATTACGGCCGAGCTCCGACCCGGGGACCGGCTGCGTCTGGACAAGTTCGTCGCCTACGGATGGTCGGGGCACCGCTCACTGCCCGCCGTGCGTGATCAGGCCGACGCGGCCCTGTTCGCCGCGCAACAGACCGGCTGGGACGGTCTGCGCGTCGCACAGCGCGCCTTCCTCGACGAATTCTGGTCGCGCGCCGACATCGAACTCGACGGCGATCCCCAGATCCAGCACGCGGTGCGGTTCGCGCTGTTTCACATCCTGCAGGCCGCCGCCCGCGCGGAGGGCAGGGCGATTCCCGCGAAAGGACTCACCGGGCCCGGGTATTTCGGACATAGCTTCTGGGACACCGAAGCCTACGTGTTGCCGGTGCTGACCCAAGTCTTCCCCGACGCCGCTGCGCAAGCGCTGCGCTGGCGCCACTCCACTCTGCCGCTGGCGACCGCACGCGCCGCACAACTCGGGCTGGCCGGTGCCACGTTCCCGTGGCGCACCATCCACGGCGAAGAATGCTCCAGCTACTGGCCGGCAGGCACCGACGCGTTTCATATCAACGCCGCGATCGCCGACGCCGTCATCCGCTACCGTGACACCACCGGTGACAGCACATTCGAGCGTGACATCGGCGTTGAGTTGCTCGCCGAAACCGCCCGGCTCTGGGCATCTCTCGGTCACTATGACATCGACGGGCGTTTCCGTATCGACGGAGTTACCGGCCCCGACGAATACAGTGCGGTCGCCGACAACAACGTCTACACGAACCTGATGGCGCAACAGAACCTGCGTGCAGCCGCCGACGCCGCCGACCGCCACCCCGATCGTGCCCATGCGCTCGGCGTCGACGACGAGGAGACCACCCGATGGCGGGCGGCCGCCGAGGCCATGTACGTCCCCTACGACGAGGTGCTCGGTGTGCACCCACAGGCCGACGGCTTCACCACTCATCAGGTCTGGGATTTCGAAGCCACCCCGGCCGAGCGGTACCCGCTGCTGCTGCACTACCCGTACTTCGACCTGTACCGCAAACAAGTGGTCAAACAAGCCGACCTCGTTCTGGCAATGCACCGCCGCACCGACGCCTTCACCCCCGACCAGAAAGCCCGTAATTTCGCGTACTACGAAAAGCTGACCGTCCGCGACTCGTCACTCTCCGCATGCACCCAGGCGGTCATCGCCGCCGAGGTCGGGCACACCGCACTGGCTTACGACTACCTTGGCGAGGCCGCTCTGATGGACCTCGACGACCTGGAACACAACACCCGCGACGGGCTGCACATGGCCGCCCTCGCCGGCAGCTGGATCGCCCTGATCGCCGGGCTGGCGGGCATGCGAGACCAAAACGGAGCCCTCACCTTCGCCCCGCGTCTGCCCGACGCGTTGACTCGGCTCGCCTTCACCATCACGTTGCACGGGCGGTGCCTCGCCGTCGAGGTCACGGCATCATGCGCAACGTATGCCCTGCGTTCGGGTGGACCACTGCACCTGGCCCACCATGGCCAGCCGATCACCGTCCCCGCCAGTAAGCCAATCACTCTTGCGATTCCCCCCGTATCCGTGAAGGTCCCTCCGCCGACGCAGCCACCCGGGCGGGCACCGAGTCCACGAAGTCACCGCTCGTAGCCTGACTCCGCAACTGCCTTGACCGTCATTTCCGTTGCACGTTCGCGTCACCAAGTCCGAATCGCACGGAGCCGGGGTATTACCGGCCTGGCCGGAGTCCGAACAGAATTCACCATTGCACCATTGATCGAGCATGTGCCGACGATTACTTCGGCCGCTACCGACGGAATAGCTTGTTGCCCAGCCACACTGCCGGATCGTAGCGTCGGCCGCAGACGCGTTCCTTCATTTCGTTGTCGGTGATCGTGATGCCCGCTGGACTGACCTCGAGGGCGCTACACCCGCATCGCCGGCGTTATACGTCAATTGAGCTCCGTACTGGCTACACTTGCCTGGGAGCTATTTAAAGGATATTATTCATTAATAATAACATGTGGTCAACGGCGCTAAGTCGTCGCGCGGGCACGAGTAATCCGATCAGGCTCTCGGCGGCGTGGTTACCCGATCGTCGACGAGAGAGCAGCGAAAGGCCCCTGCCATGAGCACTCAGTTTCCAGACACCGAGACGCTTTGCGCGGTCCTCACACTGGCCACCCGGGCGCCTTCCATCTACAACACGCAACCCTGGCGGTGGCGGGTGGATCGAACGAGCCTGCACCTCTACTCCGACCCGCGCGTACAGCTACCCAACACCGACCCCGACGGCCGTGACGCGATGCTGAGTTGCGGTGCGACGCTGAACCATTGCGTGGTCGCTTTGGCGGCGACGGGTTGGCGCGCCGGGGTGCATCGCCTACCCGATCCGGACGACCCCAGCCACCTCGCGGCCATCGAGGTGTCCCCCCACGCCCCCGATCACACGGATGTCGCGCTGGCGGAAGCGATCTCGCGGCGCCAGTCTGATCGGCGGACTTACAGCGCTTCTCCGGTGCCGGCCGGTGACATCGCCGCGATGGTTGATCTCGCCACCCGGATGGCGGTCATCGTGCGCCAAGTCGACGCCATGGACAAGCTGACCAAGATCGTGAAGCAAGCCGCCCGGGATCACGCAACCAATCGCGATTACCTCGGCGAGCTCACCATGTGGAGCGGGCGATACAGCGCCAGGGCGGGCGTCCCGTCCCGTAACACCCCCCAGCATGATTGCAGTGCGCGGATACCCGGCCGCATCTTCGCGGGACCTGCGCTGGCGCAGCCGCCGGGAGCCTCACCCGCCGCGGACAACGCCGTCATGCTGGTGCTGGGCACCGAGGCCGACGACCGTCTGGATCAACTCCGCGCCGGCGAAGCAGCCAGCGCGATACTGCTGACCGCGACGATGCTGGGACTGGCGAGTTGCCCGATCACCGAACCACTGGAGATCCCGACAACCCGAGACGCACTCCGCTCCAACGTGTTTGGCATCGATGCATATCCCCAGATGCTGCTCCGGGTGGGCTGGGCGCCGGTCAACGTCGATCCATTGCCGCCGACGCCGCGGCGGAGGCTTTCCCGCGTGGTGGAATGGACGAACGTGCCCCAACAATTAGCCAGCATCGGATGAGTGACCGACCGACCACCCAGCGAGCAGTCCATCCTGACGCCTCTGCACGAAATGCGGCGTGCCGGCGCGACATTGCGCGGCTTCAATGCATCAAACGCTTGCTCAGTCGACAAGCCGCACAACCCTCTAGCCAACACGCGCCGCCATGGTCTAGCGTTTACACAGTCACGCTTGTAAAAACTGGCCCCTTGGGTCGCCGATAAGGGAGTCGCGGAGTATGAGCATTGCCGAACGGAGCACGCAGACCCAGTGGGAGGGCCCGCTGGCGTCTGGCCAGGGAATGCTGTCGCAGGGCAGCAGCGCGGCTCTGGATGGCCTGCCGTTGACCTGGGCCTCCCGGACTGAGCAGCCGGGCGGCAAGACCAGCCCCGAGGAGCTGGCGGCGGCGGCACACTCGTCGTGTTTCGCGATGGCACTGGCGTTGAAGTTGGGCGAAAACCACACGCCGCCACAGCGACTCGATGTCACTGCCACCGTCATCCTGGACGCGGTCGACGGAATCCCGACGATCACCACGTCGCGGTTGAAAGTCCGGGCGCAGGTCGCGGGCCTGGACGACGAAGCGTTCGCCACCGTGGTGGGCCAGGCCGCTGCCCTGTGTCCGGTATCGCGATTGTTCGCCGGCGCCACGATCAGTGTCGACGCCGAGCTCGACGAGAGCGAATCCGCCCGCTCCGCGGGTTGACGCAGAGGAGCACGCGATGCCCAGCCTGGCCTTGGCTGTCGAGCTGACGAGGGAACACCGCGAGATCGACGCTGCGATAGAGACTTTCATGGAGACGCTCGATTGCGGCGGCATCCAGTACGAAGTCCTAACCGAGACATTGGAAGCGCTGCGCCGGCACATCTACCTCGAAGAGGTGTTCCTGTTCCCTCCGCTCCGGGATGCGGGGATCGTGATGCCGATCTTCGTGATGATGCGCGAGCATGGTCAGCTGTGGCGCACCATGGATGCACTCACGGATCTGCTCGCTGACGGAAACGACAACTTGCGGCTGAGGGATACGTGCGTGCAGCTGCTGGACCAACTTCACCAGCACAACTCAAAAGAGGAGCCGGTCATCTATCCCAACGCCGACACCGGCGTACCACCACAAACGAGCGCGGAACTGCGCCGGTTCATCGAGACCGGCCGCGCCCCGGATGGATGGGTATGCCAGCAAGCGGGTGGGTGAGGTTCGACTGTTGTGCTCTCCCAGCCCATCCGACAGCCGGAGTCGGACTAAAGGAGGATTCACATGCGCGTCGTGGTAGACCGTGATCGCTGTGAGGGCAACGCGTTCTGTGTGAATATCGCGCTGGAGGTGTTCCAACTCGATGACGACGAGTACGCCGTGGTCATCACCGACCCCGTCCCCGTCGAGCAGGAGACGCTGGTCGAGCAGGCGATCGAAGCCTGCCCTCGCGCGGCGTTATCGCGCGCAGACTAGCATTCGGCTGACGCTGAGGCTGCTCAGTATGCTGCGTCACAACGGATTTCGAGCCGCCTGTCTGAAGTAGCGGTTGCCTACCGCTTAATCAGGCGCAGCCGCCAGGCCTCCGGCCCGCGCAGCTCGTACTGAATTTCGAGCCGGCCCGAGGCGCGGTGGTCGAGTTGGTGCAGGAGCGGGATTGGATCATGTGGAGCCACCAGCACCAGCGCGCCGCCGGCCGGAACGGCGTCGAACGCGCCGAACACGGTGGCATGCCGGATCGAGTGCGGCACGTCGCGAACGTCGAGCACGGGAGTGTCGGTATCGGCTTCGCCACAACCGCAAGTGTGCGATGGCTCGGCGCCGTTGGCTGGGTGGGCATGGCCGAGGAGTTCATGCATCCCGCGGGTCACCTCGACGAGGGAGACCTCTGGATCGCCGGCCACGATCGGCAGGATCCGCTCGTTCTCGTCGGTCAGGTGGGCGTCGAACACCACCCGCAGGGCGTGGCCGGACGCGGCCGCACGCAGCGGTGGCTCGATGCGGATGCGCTCGACGAGTGAGCCGATGATGCGGTGCACCGCAATCATCGATTCGACCAGCGGCCGCGCGCCCTCGGTCCGGGTGGCAGCCGGGTACAGGCGGCCCTCTTCAGCGGCGGCGTGCGGCAGCAGCTCGCCGGTCAGGAAGGCCAGGGCCGCGGCGCGCGCCGGCTCGAAGTCCGCACCACGCTCGACCGCCCACAGCATCGCATCGGTGAGCACCGCAAGCTGTCCGGCGAGCTGAGCGTGATGACCCTTGATGGCTTCGACCGCCTCGGCGTCAGCTGCTGTGGACGCGACGATCACATCGTTGGCCGGCATGTTGGTTCCTTCCCGTCGAGTCCAGAAGCTCCGCTGAGCGAATGGTGACTCATTTGCCCTATGTGCATTGCCTCCTAATTTACTACACTAAATTCCGTGAAAAAAGGCGTGGCCGCCCTGGGGCCCGAACCGACGCCGGTGCTCCGGTCGCCGGTGGCGCTGTCCGGGCAGCGACTGCGGGTGCTCGAGTATGTGCGCGCGCACTCCCCCGTCCGGGTCGCTGACGCCGCCACCGCTCTTGAGCTGCACCCCAACACCGTTCGCGAACACCTCGACGCGGTCGTTGGGCTCGGGCTCGCGGAGCGCTCCACGGCAACCGCATTCGGACGCGGACGTCCGGCGGCGTTGTATCGCGTGTCGGCCGCCGACCCCGCCGTCGCGGTCCGCGATTACGCGGGTCTGGCGACCGCGCTGGCCGGTCATCTGGCTCGCAACAGCGTCCACCCCGAGCGCGATGCGCGGGCGGCCGGCATCGAGTGGGGGCGCGAGCTCATCGACGAGGGGAATGAGGGCGGCAGCGATCCGCGGCAGTCCGTGCTCGAGGCGCTCACCCGTCTCGGCTTCGCGCCGGACGACGGAGAAGGCACCCTGGGCGTCCGACGGGGCATCGCGTTGCGTCGGTGCCCGTTGCTGGACGCGGCCAGCCGCTACCCGACTGTCGTTTGTCAGGTCCACCTTGGAATCGTCGCGGGAATGCTGGAGCGGTTGGGCGCCCCCAATGAACGGGGCCTCGATCTCATTCCGTTCGCCGAACCCGGCGCCTGCCGGCTGTTCCTGCCCGATCCCGCTGTGCGACATGGTGATTGACCGGCGGGTTCCAGCCCGGGCAATACTGCTGGTTCCCGGCGGGTTCGCGCTTTGGCCGGACTCGATTCGGCGCTGGTGCCGCTCGACCTGCCTGCGCCGATCAAGACGGCGAGGCTGACCGAATGCACGGTGTCTCGGTAGTGCTCGGGTTCGTCGGCACGATGGTTGCGCTGAAGCGGCCCGGGAAGCGCCTCTGGCTAGACACTGACAACGAGTGACAGTCCTCGACGACCGCGTATTTTCTTAGGTTGCTTACTGATTGCTACCAGACGTGCCACCGCCAACTCGATTCCGCGGGCCAGTGCGTCGATATCTGCCACGGCATCGTAGTCGGCGAGGACACCGAAAAAGAGGTCCTCGGCATAGCTGAGCATTGCCACCCCGGTGCGCAATTGCATCGCGATCGGCGGTACCGGAAACACACTGAGCACTCGTTGGCCCATGAGCTGCAGTGGCTGACGAGGGCCCGGAACATTCGTCGCCAACGTGGTAACGCCGCGTTGCGGCAGTTGGGTCAACAATCGGACTGCCCATGCGGTCAAGGGAAATGGAATGCGGTTGGCCATCGACACGAAAGCGTGACCCGCCTGGCGCTGACCGTGAGACTTCGTGCGGTTCAGGCGGGAATGGACGGTCCGCAGCCGCTCCACCGGGTGCTCCTCGTCGACCGGTAGGTACGGAAGCATCACGGACACGCGGTTGTCCGTCTTATCGAACGCGTCGGCAGTCCGCATCGACACCGGCACCAACGCGCGAAGCGCATCCGGCAGAGGTTCTTCCCCCCGTTGGAGGAGGACGTCGCGGTAACTCTCCGTGATAGCGGCGAGCGCAACGTCGTTGATGGTGACATCGAAAGTCCGACATATCTGCGCGATGTCGGCGAGAGGGACCCGCGCGACGCTGTAGCGACGCAAAGTTGTTATCGGCCCGTTCAGCGACGTCGTGGTGGGGCGCAGCATACCGGCGGCAATTTCTGCAGCACCCAATGCCGTGCGGGTGGCGGCCGCCGTGATGGCAGCCGATGCGTTCCAAAGGCCTCCCAGCACGCTCAGTGGACTTAGATCCCAGAAACTCAGCGAGAGACCTTGCGCTTTAGGCTCTTTGGTGGCGCGGATATCGGTTGCGAAGCTCTCGCCGATTCCGTCGTCGCATAGGCCGGCGAGCATGTGGGTGGCGGCAATTCCGTCGGCCATGCAATGGTGGATCTTGGTGAGCATTGCCCACCGATTGTCACTCAGGCCTTCGATGATCCAGATTTCCCACAGCGGCCGATCCCTGTCGAGACGCCGAGACAGCGCATCGGCGGCCAGCTGGAATAGCTCTCGGTCGTCTCCGGGCCGTGGTAGGGCAACGTGTCGTATGTGACGGCCGAGATCAAAGTCCGGATCGTCCACCCATTCCGGTGCGCCGAGGTCAAACGGGCGCGTTCGCAGCCGCTGGCCGAACCGGGGGCACGCGCGCACCCGCCGAGCAAGTGTCGCCATCAACGAATCACGGTCCGGGATCGGCCCCGCGATGACCGCCAGGCCACCGATCGCCAAACTCACGTGCCGGTCAGCGTCTTCCGCTTTGAGAAAGCCCGCATCAAGGGTTGTCAATTGATCCACGACCACACCTCCCAACTTTATATGCAACTAGTAGTAACACCATTTTCGCCTGCGCTGCGGGCGCGACAGCAGGGCCAAAAGTCCCCAAGCCGAGCGGCCGGGTAACAGCGCGGAAATCTGCCCCAGCACTCTCAGGCATGGGGCGAAAGATGTTTTGGCACTGTCGGTTAGCGCCTAGATGCATGCGCTCCGACGGGCTTGGAACCATCCTGACCATCCGCCCAAGTGCCCTCTCGCAAGTTGCCCAACCATCTATTTAACGGATATTATTCATTAAAATATCTCCCGCCGCAAGCGGCTTAGCCCGGCTCGCCCGAGTGAGCGCATCAACCGCATTCCCTTCGTACGTCTTGCGCCGCGCCCCCGCCTGGCCAAAGTGTTTGGCGCCAGCCAGGAGCCGATGGTGCGCTCTGTGGCAGGCGCGGCATCGCGGCTGGTAGCGTTGGTAGCACTGTGAGTTTCGGAGTTGTAATACCGTCACGGTGGCCACGACAGCAATCTGCGTCAGCCATCGTTGCTGCGCTAGCCCTCCTCGCAGCTGTGCTCAGTTGCGGGGCTTTGCGCGCCGAGACGACAACCGATGCGTTGCAGCCCAACGTAGTGAGCTCATCGATCGGTCCGGTTTCTGGCCCGACGGCGTTGACCAACGGGTCGGTCCCGGTCCGTCGTGTTGGAGTGGGGTCGACCGTGAACGACGACCAGGCGTTCAAAAGCGCAGGGCTGAAGCGCTTTCGGTCGACCAGTGTGGCGCTCTCCACGCCCCGCCCGTCGGGATCCGCGGTACCCCCAACGGTGGGGGTTGCGCGGTTTCAGCAGTGGGTTGACGCACCCGCTCGTGCGCCGGCATTGAGGTCCGTCAACGAAAATCTGTTGATTCGATTCTGCATCGCCCGCTGCTGACCGAGGGCGGCTCTTCGTCGGCGCCCACCACTGTCGCGGCAGGTTAAACGTTAGACACCAATAGCTTCCGCGTCCTCGGCATCGGCTGATCCGATCGTCGCGGCTGTTTCATAGGTGTGCTCGACGCTGTCGACGGCGACACGGCGCGCCAGTTCCGCAAAATTCGAACGTCAAGCGGCGAACCGTCCGCGACGTAGCTCACCACGCCGCCATTGCGCGACGCCTTGGCGATTTTCATTTCGTCACGACTTGCTTCTACCGCTGACCAGATGTCGTGCGCGCGAAGCCTCCACGTCACCCCGAGGCGACGGCGCGAGCAAGGTCAGCCCAGACGAACAACCAAGAAATTAGGGATAGACATGGATTTTGGCGCTTTACCACCGGAGATCAACTCTGGTCGAATGTACGTGGGGCCCGGGCCCGCCACCTTGCTGGCTGCCGCCGCGGGGTGGGAGGCGCTGGCCGCCGAGCTGACCGACGGCGCCGGCAGCTATCACGCGGTGGTCGCGAGCCTCACCGACGAGTCCTGGTCGGGGCCGGCGTCGATGTCGATGGCGGCGGCGGTCATGCCCTACATAGCGTGGATGACGACGACCGCCGAGCAGTGCGGGCAGGCGGCGGCGCAGGCGACGGCCGCCGCGGCAGCGTTCGAAACCGCATACGCGATGACGGTGCCGCCTCCCCTGGTGGCGGCCAACCGGGTGCGCCTGCTGGCGTTGATTCAGACCAACATCTTCGGGCAGAACACGCCGGCCATCATGGCGACCGAGGCCGAGTACAGCGAGATGTGGGCCCAGGACGCCACCGCGATGTACAGCTACGCCGCCAATTCCGCTTCGGCATCGACACTTTCGCCCGTGCCGTCGCCGCCGCAAACGACCAACCCGTCGGCCGCCGGCCACCTCGCCGCCCTCACCCACGCGGCAGCCCACGCCGGCAGTACCGCACACACATCGGCGACGCAGGTGATCTCCTCGGTGCCCCAGACCCTGCAAAGTCTCTCAACCCCCAGCTCCTCCTCGAGCGCCGGTCTGTCGCAGGCGGCGATGGGCACCGGTGCGTCGCTGGGATCGTCGGGAGCCTCCGCCCCACTCAGTTCACTGTCGAGCCTGACCGGCGCCTCGGGTAAAAGCGCGACAAAGACCGCGAGCACCGGTGCGGGCGCGGCCTCGGGATTGGCGTCGGCGTTCGCTGCCGCACCCGCGGCGGACGGAGCCGCCGCCGGGCTGGCATCCGAGGCGGCCGGGTACGGCGCCGACGGCGCCGGTTTGATCGCCGACGGCGGTGGCATCGGCATAGACCTCTATGGCCTCGATCTGGATTACCAGGGCTTAGCGCTCGATGAAGCGGGCGCCGGATCCATTTTGGGGGCCGAGGGTGGCGCCGGGATCGCGGGCATGGGAGGTGCGGGCGCCGCCACCGGTTTGGAAAACCTCGGGCCGCTGGCAGGACTGGGTCAAGGCGCGTCGGCGAGCGTGGGCCAAGCCAGTTCGCTCAGCACCTTGTCCGTACCCCCGAGCTGGGCGACGACGGTGTCGTCGGTCGCCCCGCTGCCGGCGCTCAACGGCGGGGCGGCGCCGGGCGGGTGGGCCGTCGCGCCCGGCGCATCACCCGGCACCGCGGTGTCCAAGCTGCCGTTGGGCGGCATGGTCGGCCGCGAGTCCGAGGGTGCGGTTCAGCGCGTCGGCATGCGCGTCTCGCTCATTCCGCATTCGCCGGTGGCCGGGTAGTGCACCGAATCAGTCACCACATCGTCCAAGGGTGTACAAGCGCATCAACTCGAAAGGAAGTCGCATGGCCATAGCCAAGCCACCCCAGCCAGGGCGGCCCTCGCTGGTCGCCCGAACCCCGTTGGCTTTCAACATCAAAACGCTGACCTGTGTTGCCCTGATCGTGGTGTTCTGCGCCGTGCGGCCGGCGCCGGCGGTTGCCGATCCGAGCCCCGGTGGCTCTAACCTCAACCCTTTCGGCAACCTCAGCTGTAGCTGCGGCCCGAGCGCCCCGACCGACGGCGCGACCCGAAAGCAACAGATCCGTCGGGGAATGCGGCAGGGGCTTTCCGGCAGGCGTCGTGACTGATACCGTGCCGTCGTCCCGGTAGTCGCCCGATTAAGTCCGATCGCCAGACCGAAGGGAGGTTCGACCACAGCGGCCTTCAGCGGAGCCGCCCCGCGGGATTGGGAGCGCGCGTTGCCTAGTCACGGTGAGCGTTTGGTGCCTGCGTGCTGGCAAACCCATCCATCGGGTATGCGCCCAGTAACGAGGAACCGGCTCAGTTCCGCGCTCGTCGGCGCCGGCAAATGGTAGTCGGCGTGGAGATAGACGGGCGGCTCCTCTTTGAAGTTGTGCCGGTGCAGCTGATCCAGCAACTGAACGCACGTATCCCTCAGCCGCAAGCTGTCGTTTCCGTCAGCGAGCAGATCCGTGAGTGCATCCATCGTCCTCCACAGTTGGCCGTGTTCGCGCATCATCACGAAGATCGGCATCACAATCCCGGTCTCCCGGATTGGCGGGAACACGAAGACCTCCTCCAGGTAGATGTGCCGACGCAACACTTCCAACATCGACGTCACTAGTTCGGGTTGCAAACCGTCGGCACCGAGCTTCTCGATGAAAAGCTCGATTTCAGCGTTGACTTCGCGGTGCTGCCGCATCAAGGCGGCAGATAAAACCTCGCCGGGCATTTTGTGCTCCCTCCGCGTCAGCCCGCAGGACGGAGCCGTCCGCTTTCGTCGAGTTCGGGTTCCAGGTCGACTGCGGTACCCGCCTCAAAGAACCGCGCAACCGGAGCATGGCGTAGCGCTGCTGAGCGGGGCCCAGATCCACGCTTTCGCCGCGCGGTAATAATCACGGGGGAAGCCTCGGTCGTCACATTGCCGTCGCTCGACTTCATCCGGTGGCATAGCCTCTGGCGGCGGCTACTAGCAGTTGAGCCCGGCAATGCACTGGGCGAGCACACCGTGGTGGATCGGGGCCCCGCCTACCCGCGAGGGCGCGCCGCCAGGATTGGCCCGACTCCCCCTCTCGACCGAAACCGCACCTTCCGGGCCCTCGCGATGATCGGACGTCGTCAAAACACCCACTGCTTCGGCCTTTTCACGTCCCGTGCCGTCATGCCGCCCGAGGGACGGCGCGATGCCAGCGACCACGAAAGCCGCGGCGACCACGCCGACCGCGCACCGCGTTGGGCTCCGAGGTCGGATCCGTCGGGTGAATTCCAGCGATAAGGCGGGCAAGCAACCGCTCTCCTCTCATGGGCCAAGTCCTCCGTCGGATACGATAGTCTATTACAGTAGACAACAGTAGCCTCTGGAAACCTTTTCTCCAGCGATTGCGCTCTATGTCCACCTGGCAGGTACCCTGATGGGCATGGACGACCGCGACAAAGACCCAGCGGTGGTTCTGCCCTACCTTGTGGGCAGATCTCTCGCCGCAACCGAGGTCTACGAAGCGTTTGGCTACCGTAAGTCGGCCTACTACAAGGCAGCTCGCGAAGGCAGGCTTATCAACGCCGACAATCTGATCCGGGTCGCCAAGTACTTCGGGCTCAATCCCGTCGACTTACAGGTCCGCTTCGGCTTGGTCTCCCGCGATGCGGTCGCTGAATATGTGGAATCGTTACCCGCCACCCCGCGGCTGCGCGATTTGCGCCCGGATCCCACCAAACCACCTATCTGACATCGGCTGCGAGGTCCGGTTTGACAATCAGATTCGCGCTCATCGTTTTCACGCTGGTCGCGGTCGTCGCCAGTTTGTGGGTGCGACGTCATAGTTGGCGTTCACGGTGGGAAGCCGGCGCGAGTTTGAACATCGCACTGCAAGGGTGCGCGGTGCTGCTGATGTCACCGTGGGCATCGGCGACCTTGGGGCCACGCTTGCATCGCATTCTCGGGCGGTGGAACTTTGAAGATCTCTTAGGCCACATCTGCCTCATCGCCGCGGTAACCGCGATCATCTATCATGGACTGGCCCGACTCGATGACGAACGCCAACTCCGCGGACTCTTCCGTCGGCACGTCAAAAGCCCTCTCCTGCTGGGTATTCCAGTGCTCGTGCTGGTGTTCATCCTCGCCGACGAGGGTTATCACGCGGATCTGTTCCCGGCTCATGTCAGCACAGTCTGGTTCGGTGCTTACTGGCTGGTGTTGGGCGGCTTGCTGGTCTATTTGTTCAGCTATGCGGGCAGAGTGCTGCTGATCCTGCGAGAGGATCCCCGCTCGAGAGCGACCGCTAACCTCTACCTCGTATCGGCCGCCTTTGGTGGGGCAGCCACGGTGATCCAAGTGACTACCGCCGAGGCGGGAATCGATATCACTCTGCCGGTATGGCTGTGCGCGTGCCTGGCAGCGGTCGGCTTCGCATACGGGTCCGCGCGATCCTGGCACACCAAGGTCGAGTGGTTCACGCCCAGAAGGCCCTCGCCGTAACCAGATCAGTCGGCCGCGTCGGGGCACCATTAGGGAAGCCATTACGATCCGACCCCCAGTATCTACGAAACCGAGGCACTGCCACAGCGATATGTTCCCCTCCGACTGGTACCGCACCTGAAATCGGCTGTCAGCAGCATAGGTGATGAGGCGTGTGATATCGGATATAGACTCGCTACTCATCCAGACAGCGCCGTGCCGTGGTGGCGATAGGGTGTTCCATCCCTGAAAAATGGCTAACCCTAACCAGACTCGTCCGCTCCGTACTTGCGGGCCAGTGCGCTTTTATAGATCTTGCCGGCATCAGTACGGGGCAGTTGAGCCTCGAAAGAGATCGATCGCGGGCACTTGTATCGAGCGAGCCGATCCCGTAGCCAGTCTAACAACTCACCGGCGAACTCGTCGGTCGCGTCGGCCGGGTCCACTGTCTGCACAGCGGCTTTCACCGACTGACCCATGGCCGCGTCGGGGGTTCCGAAGACCGCCGCGTCGAGCACCTTAGGGTGACATATCAGGAGATCCTCGGTCTCCTGCGGATAAATGTTGACCCCTCCCGAGATGATCATGTGGTGCCGACGATCGGTCAGATACAAGTAACCGTCCTCATCCAGATAGCCAATGTCTCCCACACTGACCCAGCCGCGGTCGTTGCGCGCCACGGCGGTCTTGGCGTCATCGTTGAGGTACGAGAAGGACAATCCGCCTTCGAAGTAGATCTCGCCCGGCTGCCCCGGCGGTAGCTCAACGCCGTCGTCGCCGAGAACGTGGGCACACCCGACCATCGGTCGGCCCACCGACCCCGGATGCGTCAGCCACTCCTCGGCCCGAATATAGGACGCACCGGCGCCCTCTGAGGAGCCGTAGTACTCGTCGACAATCGGCCCCCACCAATCGATCATCTGCCGCTTGATCTCGGGCGGACACGGTGCGGCCGCATGCACCACGCGGCGCAGGCTCGACGTGTCATAAGCGCTGCGCACCGATGCGGGAAGCTTGAGCATCCGAACGAACATGGTTGGCACGAACTGGCCGTGAGTGACCTGATAACGGGCGATCGCCTCCAGCGCGTCCTGCGCATCAAATCTTTCCAGCATCACCACCGTGGCTCCGAGGGCCTGGGTCGACATCGACCAAAACGACGGCGCCGTGTGGTACAGCGGCGCAGGGCTGAGATACACCGCATGCTGGTCGATTCCGACTGCACTAAGCAGAGGCGCCAGCATCACACCCGACTGTTGTGGTGACGTCTGCGGAAGGGCACGACGAATCCCTTTGGGTCGCCCGGTGGTTCCGGATGAATATTGCAGCAAATCACCCTCGGACTCATCGGCGATCGGGGTATCCGGGCACGACGCGACGCACTCGGGATAGCGCTCCCAACCATCCAGATCGTCATCAGCGAGCAGGCGCACCCCCGGAAGGCCCCCGGGGAGCTGCTCGCCCAACCCCGCACATAGGGCACGAGTGGCCCGCGAGCCAATGATCGCCCGGGCGCCACTATTTTCGACGATGTACGCGGCCTCCGGCGCGGTGAGGTGGGTACTGATGGTCGCGTAGTACAGACCGCAGCGCCGCACTCCCCACATCACGGCGTGCATGTGTTCGTTGTTCTCCATCACCACGGCCACCGTGTCGCCTTCGCGCAAGCCCACGCCGCGTAGGTAATGGGCCAACCGGTTCGCGCGCGCCTCAAGCTGCGCGAAGCTGATCTCTACGCCCGCCGGATGCACGATCAGCGCGGCCCGCTCGCAGTCCACCCACTGCCGAATTTGCATCGACTAATCCGATGCCGGCAAGGGCTTCGCCCAACGAACGACGAGTTCACGTCCAGCGAACTGCAACGGGCCAGACCCCGCCTTTACGCACAGCACCTCCAGCCCAGAGGACTCATCTAAATAGCGCTTGCCAAGCTGGATGTCGACCGATGCGCCATCGAGCCCCTTGGCACCCTTGGCTGCCATTTCGGCTCCGGCGCAAGTCAATACGCCCTCATCTGCATTTCCCGGCGGTCGCACCACCAACACCTCACAAGCGGATGCGGGCGTCGACAGCCGCATCCCCGGCTTGAGTGACATCACACCTCCTTAATAGGATACTGATCTAGTTAATCGTAGTAGCTCGGACAAGACAAGGGAGACCACCGTGCACGGGATCTCAGTGCTGCTGGAGATGGCCGCCTCGGCCGACCCCAATCGGGAGGCCGTGGTGTGCGATGAGCAGCGCTGGACCTCTGGCGAAATCAACACACTTTCCCGGCGAGGGGCCGCCGCGCTGTCCGGCTACCAGGCCGCAAGCGTCGCCTACATCGGGCTGGGAGGGTCGATGATGCCGCTGCTGATATTCGCCGCCGCCCGTAGCGGGTTGCCGTTCGCCCCACTCAATTATCGCCTCAGCCCGGCCGCGCTCGATGAGCTGATCGCCCGGCTGCCCGGTCCGCTGGTGATCGTCGATCCCGATTATCGCGACGCAATTGGCACTACTCACCGGGTGATCGACACCGCGGAGTTCCTGACGTCCGCCACTGTCGCCGAGCCGGGCGAGGACACACCTGTCGATCCTGATGACATCGCGGTCCTGCTGTTCACCTCGGGCACCACCGCCAGGCCCAAGGCGGTTGAACTGACTCACGCCAACCTGTCCAGCTACGTGCTGGCTAGCGTCGAATTCGCCTCCGCGGCAGCCGAAGACGCGGTGCTGATCGCGGTGCCGCCGTACCACGTCGCCGGGGTCACGGCGGCCTTGTCGAACCTCTATGCGGGGCGCAGGATGGTGTATCTTCCTCGATTCGATGCCGGCAATTGGGTGCGCACCGTCCGTGCCGAAAAGATCACTACCGCGACCGTGGTGCCCACCATGCTCGACCGCATCGTCACCGAACTGCAGGAGGACCCTCAGCCACTGCCGTCGTTACGCACACTGGCCTACGGAGGCGCCAAGGTGGCGCAGCCGCTGCTGCGCCGCGCGCTGGACCTGCTGCCCGACACCGGATTCGTCAACGCTTACGGGCTGACCGAGACCAGCTCGACCATCGCCGTGCTGGGCCCCGATGAGCACCGGATCGCCCACCGTGCAACAGAACCCGCCATCGCGCGGCGGTTGTGTTCGGTCGGACGGCCGCTACCTGGAATCCAGATCCAGATCCGCGCCGAGAACGGCCGGGTTCTCGGGGCGGGCGAGCCGGGCGAATTGTTCGTCCGCGGTGAGCAGGTGTCCGGGCGCTATGCCGGACTGGACTCGGCGCTCGACGAGGACGGCTGGTTCCCCACCCGGGATCTGGCCGAATTCGACGAAGAGGGCTATTTGTTCATCGCCGGCCGCGCCGATGACACCATCATCCGCGGCGGGGAGAACATCGCCCCGGCCGAACTGGAAGATGTGTTGGTGGAGCACCCCCAGGTGCGCGAGGTGGCCGTGGTGGGCGCCGAGGATGCCCAGTGGGGCCAGATCATCGTGGCCGCCGTGGTTCCGGAGCCCGGCAGCACACCAGACCCGGATGAGTTGCGATCATTCGTGCGAGATCGGCTGCGCGGATCCAGGACTCCCGACCGCATTGTGTTTCGTGACGAACTACCCACCACCACGACCGGCAAGGTGCTGCGCCGCGAGATCGTCGCAAGCTTGAACAGTTGACCTGACGCCGAGCCCCGTCAACCCGCAGCCCGAGCTGGGTGTCAGCCGTCCGGCGCAGACGCATCAGAACTGCCTTCGGCGTCAGATGTCCCACCGCAAGGGCAGCCGATCGATACCGAAGACACCGCCGGCGTGCTCCGACACCGCACCGAGTTCGCCGTCGTGGGCCAGCTGGTAGTCGGGAATCAGGCGGTGCCATTCCTGCAGGGCGACCACCATCTCCTGGCGGGCCAGATGCGAACCGAGGCAGCGGTGCGGACCGGCGCCGAATCCGATATGACGCGGCGCGCCGGCATCGAAGTCGACCTCTCCACCGCGCTCGTGTTCCTTCGGGTCGCGGTTGGCCATGGCAAGCGGAAAGGCCACCATGTCACCCTCTTTGATCGGACAGCCGTGAAAGTCGATGTCCTGCATGGCGATCCGTGCGGTCTGCACGATCGAGTAGGCGCGCACCAGCTCTTCGACGGCGTCGGGCACGCGGTCCGGATCGGCAACAAGTTTGGCACGGCCGGCTTGGTGGCTGGCCAGGTGATGCATGGCGTAGCAGAGCTGCGAGGTCACTGTGTCCAGGCCCGCCATGAACAGCAACAAAAAGCAGGACAACAGATCTTGGTCGGCAGGTGGTTCACCGTCGATACGCCACTCCAGGGCGTGGCTGACGATATCGTCTTCCCAGCTGTCGGGATTGGTCCGCTTCTCGGCGATTAGGCCGGCGAAGTAACCCATCACCTCGACCATCGCAGCTCCGGCCTTCGACCCGTCCGGGTCGCTGTCGGCGTTGGCCCGCAAGATGGCGTCCTCCCACACCATGAAGTCCGGTAACCGATGGATGGGCAGGCCCATGATCTGCAAGAAGATCGTGGTGGGGAAGATCGCCGCGAAGTCGCGATAGAAATCGCAACTTCCCGTCGCCCGGAACCCTTCGATGAGTTCGCTGGCAAACGAACGTTGCTCTTGCTCAAGCCTTTTGACTCGGCCCGGCGAGAAGTACTCAGCCAGCAGTCGGCGCCACACCGAATGCTCCGGGGGATCGAGCATCAACGGAATCCACTTGTAGGCCGGGTTGGGCTCGGTGGGCACCATCACCCGGTTCGAGAACAACTCCGGGTGCTGCAGCCCTTCTCGGATCGCATCGTGATCGGTGATCACCCAATAACCGCCGGCCTCCTCGGTCTGCAGGTAGGGCCGGTGCTGCTTTTGCAGTCCGTCGAGTTTGGCGAAGTTCGCACAGGGCGGAACGGGTCCACTCTGAAATGTGTAGTCCGTCATGTGAGCGTTGTCGGCAGTGCGCATCACAATCCTTAGTTTTCGGCGGTGACGGGTTGACGCGCGGCGGCCCGGGCGCGGGCCTGCCGGACTTCCAGGATGGCCGGGTCCTCACCGGCGGAGTTGAGCATCGCCTTGAGTGCGGCCCGGCGGGCCACCCGTCCCAACGGCGTGAGCTTCGGGGTGTTCATCAGCTTTTGTGCCCACTCCGGATGCATGTCCTGCACGGCCCAATAGATCACCGAGTACAGCGGACGCTGATGGCGCGGATAACGCCACGGCGCCAACGGATTGAGGAGTTCGACCGTCGGCATGGTCACCCCGAGTCGAGGCACCGAGTCCGCCAGGTATTCGTCCACCCCGGACTTGGTGGTCGGTGGCGGCGCCGAGCCGATTTCGATCGCCATCCGGGCGTATTCGGAGAAGAACTGTTCCAGCCGCTCCCCTTTCAGCGGATTCGGGTGGAACCGGGTATGCGACTCGGCCAGCGCCCACGCCTGGGTGCAGTAATTCCAGCACAGCAGATCCGGATCATTGGCCCGGTACGAGACACCGTCGGGCCGGGTTCCGTAGATATGTTCGTGGATCCCGTAGACGGTTTTACTCACCTTTTCGGCGACCGCTGTCGGCCCCATCGCGGTGCCGTAGAAGAACGACAGCGTGTGGCCGCCCCGCGAGACGATCGCCTCGTCGTCAATGTTGCCGGTCGGCACACCGTCGGCGTCTCGTTCGATGGCCCTGGTGTGCTCGTAGGCCATCCAGGCCTGCGTGGGGTGCAGCGTCTCCATCATCGCCGCCGCGGCCATGGCGATCTGCACCGTAGGCAGATGCGAGTACACGTACCAGACCGCGCTGTCCGGACCGAACCAGCCAGGGTCGCCCGCCGGTTCGGTGAATTGCACGGTCTTGAAGAACTCCCGCCGGGTCGGTTCGAACATCCGGTCCAGCATGCGCGCACCGAAACTGACCTTCTGCGCGGCGGTAGCGGCGGAAGCGGTTACCATGACCCCACGTTAACGCGAGTAGTTACTCGCAAAATAGTCGCGTTTAATCCCGTCCGGAGGTGTCCCGTGGCACGTCAGCTACCACGCAAAATACCCCGCCAGGAACGCTCCAGGCAGATGGTCGAGAAGATCTTGGACGCGTGCGCTCGCATACTGTCCGTGTCGGGCTACGACGGCGTGTCGACCTATCGCATTGCCACCGAGGCGGACATCAGTCCGGGCAGCCTGTATCAGTATTTTCCGAACAAGGACGCCATCATCGCCGCGGCGGTGGAACGCATGATCGAAAAGGTGGCCGGCGAACTCGCGGCCGCCCTCGCCGAGATGCCCCGCGGCGAGCCGAGCACTCAGATCCGTTACGTCGTCGGCGCAGTGCTCGACGCCACCGAGCGCAACCGTGAGCTCGCCCGCGTGCTCGTCGAACAAATGCCACGCCTGGGCGGGTCGGCCGAGATCAGGAGCATTGAGCGACGGGCCATGGACATGGCACTCGGTTATCGGGCCGCCCTCACCGACGCCATACCGTTCGCGCAACGCTCTGCAACGGAATGGATGTCGATCCAGGCGCTACAGCAGATCACCGCCCGCTACGTGCTCGACCAACCCCCGATCGAGCGGGATGTCTTCATCGACGAATTAAGCCGACTCCTCACGACTTTCGTCGCGCTGTCGATGTCCGAGCCGGGCTCGACTCGATTGCCGGGCTAGGGAGCGATCGCGCCCGGAACCCGGTAGGCGTACGACTTCTTCTGACGTTCCTTCATCCTCTCCATGCATTGGTGATGTTTGCGTGCGTGATACGCCAGCGGGAAGTAGGTGAGCCGGTCTGGGAGCACGCGGTACGCGATGCGGATCCCGCGGTAGATGCGCTGCAGTTGACGTTCCTCCGCCGCACTCCAGTTGACACCGAGCTTTGCCCGAAGGCGCGGGTCCAGCAAGCCGACGATCGACAGATAGTTGAGCCGCATGGCGGGTCGCAACAGCGCCCGGACCAGCCTGTAGAGCACCCTGGGCACCGACGGCCCCAACTCCAGCTGCCCGGTGACGAGGTCGTCCATCAGCCGCATCGCCTGCGGAGTCGGTTGCAGCGTGTCGATCATGGCCTCGAAGTACTCGGTCATCTCCTGATCGGTCTCGGGATAGCCGCGCATCGGCACGTGGAGCAGTCGTGCCAGCCTGCGGTTGTCCCGGACGAGTTCGGCCTTCTCCGCGTCGGTGAACTCGCGCCCGATCAACAACCGGCCGCCTTGCGCGTTCACCAGATAGCCGGTGACGATCACCCATTGGTACGCCTCCGGATTCAGCGCGCTGATCTGCTTGCCGGTC
The DNA here is from genome assembly GCF_001667865.1 of Mycobacterium mantenii. Taxonomy (GTDB): domain Bacteria; phylum Actinomycetota; class Actinomycetes; order Mycobacteriales; family Mycobacteriaceae; genus Mycobacterium; species Mycobacterium mantenii_A. Next base: position 132,099 of record NZ_LZJP01000096.1, read on the forward strand.
GCCTCGCTCTTCATCGTCATGGGCTTGTGCATGGCGCGGACCCGGTTGCCCTCGGCCACTGCCTCGGTGCCGCCATAGGTCCAGCGCAACACCGAATCGATGGAACGTATTGCACGGCCCCCCGAATCACCCTGGAACGCAGCCGAATAGCGGCCGGTCACCTCGGCGATGACGGGGTGCATCGCCTGCATCATGAATGCCGCACCTTCGACGATGAGGAAGGTCCACCGTCCGGTGTGCTCTGCGGTCAGCGAGTCCGGTGGGACGAGTTCGGGTGTGTCAGGATCGGCGACAGCATCGGTCGGGGCCTGGACGTCGATGTGCGAAGTTGCGGTCATGAGTTTCGAGCGCCTCCTGTCGAGGGGATGACCGCGACGGTAATCTGACCATCAGGTCGCATTCAAGTCGCGAAGGGATGCTGTTTGAACATGAGTAACCGCAGCTCAGGGCGGCGCAAGCCACCGCAACAGCAACGCTCCCGCGACATGGTCGCAAAAATAGTGGGGACGACGGCGGCCTTACTACGGACCACCGAGCCCGCTCAGATCACCACCAACCTGATCGCCGAAAAGGCCGGCATCAGCAAAGGGTCGATCTACCAATACTTTTCCGACAAACACGACATCCTCGACGCCGCCGTCGAACGCCTGGCCGCCGAGCAGGCACCGGCCGTTGAGGAGATGTTGCGTACCGTCACGCTGGACCAACCGGCGGCCGCGATGGCGGCTTCCATCGATATTCTCATCGACCTGACAATCGCCAATCGCAGCCTGATCAGATACTTGGCGGAACGTCCACATCACGTCCGGACGATAGAGAACATCTCCGGCTTGAACGCCACCCTAGTGGCGATGTCGACCCTGCACATGAACCACTACCGCGACCAGTACCGCGACGAACTCACTCCAAAAGCGCTGGCCTGGTTGTTCTTCAACATGGCGGTGGCAACCACCCTGCGCTACATCGAAGCCGACGACCCGATCCGACTCGACGAGCTGCGCAGCGGACTGAAGTTCGCCTCATCGGGCCTGCTCGCCGGCGGCCTCAATCGGCTCGATTGACTACCGACTGCCCCCGCTGTCACGGTAACGGCGGGCACGACGGGTTGGGATCGATTCCGCACATCCCGTGATGCACGTAGCTCGGAACGTGCTCTGTTGGTTGCACATCGGCATGCGCGTTGACGAAGTTAAAGCCCAACATGAACACCATCATGATCAGGTTGAACACCGCGGTCAGGGCCAGGATCCGCACCAGCGGCAACCACCGTGTTTTGCTGAGCTGCTCGCTACCCTTGTCGGTCAACATCATTCCGTCGTTATCCCGGAAGCAGTAGACGCCGATGGATAGCACGGTGACCACACCGCCGAAAAAGATGCCCTCGTAGAGCGGGAACTGGTGCATGGTGCCGGGGAATATCGACCAGTCGGAGTCGACGCGCAGGTAGTGCCACGCGCCGATCCGGAGGAAGAACTGCTCGCACCCCATGCACAGCACGGTGAACAGCCCGATCATGAACACGATCACGCCGGCCTTGTTGATACGGGGGAACCGCTTGCGCACGGTCTCGATCAATTTGTCGATACCCATGATGGACAGCGGGGTGAGCACGATATAGCTGGCAAGGAAATAGATGAGGGGCTGCGGGTTCTCCGGCCCCTTCTCCACCCAGCCGGGAATGAACTCTCCCCAGGTACCCATGTTGAAGAAGCCGCCGTTATAGCCGAACACCGGCCGCACGGCGTTGACGCCGACATCCTGCCAGGCGGCCAGCAGCCAGGCGAAGACGAACACCCCGAGCGTGGGAAATTGCCGGTCGCGGCGGAACTTTCGGATGATCCACCAGAACAGACCGACCCCGAGCACCAGGCAGCCGATCTCCCAGAACCGGATCCAGGCCATCGTCGAACCGGGTATCCGGTCGGGCCCGTTCGGTGCGGGCGCGAACTTGTCCGAGAAGATCCAGCGCAGGTACACATACGTCTGGAAGACCACGAACACCGCGCCGAGTCGGGCCAGCCAGACGATCGGGGGTGAATCTTTGGCACCCACCCAAAGGCGGTCCAAATTCTCGGAGGCGGTCCTGCTCACCTGATCTGCGGTCACTGCACAGCTCCAATCCGTCCGAAAAGTTCGCCAATGTGCGCGCCGTACTGTCTGCGGCGCCGTGGACTCACGAGAAAGCCCGGGGAAGACAGGAACCCGATGTCGGGCAGTCGTTCGCGCGCCGCCAGCATCTCGGTGGCTTGCGCGGTGTCACCACACACCGCGATCGACCACAGCATGTCGTCGGATACGTGCTTGCCGAGTTGACGGAGACCTCCACCGGCAAACTCGGTGCGAATGGCGGCGACCTCGTCGTCCCAGCCGTGCAGGGCCACCAGGGAGTCATAGGTCCTGGCAGTCAATTCGAAGGCGATCTGGCGCTTGGCATCCGCGATCGCGCGCTCAGGATCGTCATCGTCGATCGCGGTGGTGATCCAGCCCCAGCGGTGCAGGTCGGTGACGTCACGGCCGCGGTCAGCCGCGCCGACGGCGAGCTGGGGCTCGATCATCTCGGTCCACCAGCGGTCGGTGAACAGCGGATGGCCCAGCACTCCGTCGGCGACCCGCCCGGCGGTACGGATCATGTGCTTGTTAAAGGCGCCCAACACAATCGGAACATCGATTCGGCCCAATACCGGTGCGCGGATATGGGCGTTGAGCGAGTAAAATTCACCGTCGAAGGTGATCTTCTCATCGTTCTCGGCCTCCAGGAAGGCGCGGATACAGGTGACGAGTTCGGCCATCCGTCGGGCCGGATGGCTGGAGTCCACCCCGAACCAATCCCGGTTCATCCGGGCCGTGCCCGCCCCGAGGCCCAGGAACACCCGGCCCGGCGCGATCTTGTTGAGACTTCGGACCGAGGACGCGTGCACGAACGGGGACCGGGCGAACGCATAGGCGATGCCGGGCCCCGACCTGGCAGTGGTTGTCATGCGCGCCATCTCGGTGGCCGTCACGTACGCGCCGGTGTCCGCGAATTCTCCGGAGCAGAATGCCACTGCGCCGGCGCTCTCGCACTGCTGCGCGAGTTCAGCTCCGGGCCAGGGCATTCCCCACTTCATCGCGGTCCTCTCAGAATTTCAGGGTCGCGCCGGCGTCGACCTTGAGCTGCACGCCGGTGACATACCGCGACTCGTCGGAGGCCAAGTAGCACACCGCATGGGAGATGTCCTCGGGCTCCACGTAGGGAATCGGCATGCCCTGCATCAGCGGGAAGACCGGCAGCGCATCGTCGATGCCCGGGTGTTCCAGATCGGGCCGGAACATCTTGTACATCGGCTCGTTGTGCAGCATCGCAGTGTTGACGTTGGTCGGGTGAATCACGTTGGCGCGGATGGATAACGGTGACAGTTGGCCAGCCAGCGCCAAGGTGTACTTGTCGATGAACTGTTTGGCCAGGTTATACCCGGCGCCACCGGCACCTTGCGGGCCCATGGCCGAACCCGGTCCTGCCTTCTCGGCCAGCAGTCCGGCAACCGAGCCGACGGTGATCACTGATGCACCGGCGGTCAGATATCGCAGCGCTGCGTGCACGGTGTTGATCACACCGCCGAAGTCGACGTCAAAAGCGTTGACAAAAGCGCCGATCGGCTGGTCAATGCCAAGTGGACAGATACCGGCGTTGGCGACCACGACGTCGAGCTTGCCCAGTTCGGTGACCGCCGAGGCCAGCGCGGTCTCCAGCGCGGCGCGATCCCGGACGTCGACGGCGGCCGAGACGACGCGGTGGCCCGACTTCTCGACCTCCCGGGTCGCCTCGTCGAGGTCATGGGTGGTGGCCATCGGGTAGTCGTTGTGTTCGATGTCGGCGCAGATATCGAACAGAATGACATCGGCACCTTCCTCGGCCAACCGCACCGCGTGCCGCCGGCCCTGACCGCGCGCCCCACCGGTGACCAGGGCCACCTTGCCGTCAACTCTGCCCATTTCGGTTCCTTCCCGCTATTTCAATTGGTTTCGCAGAACGTGCTTTTGAACTTTTCCGCTCGCAGTACGCGGCAGCTCGGAGACCACCACGATGCGCTCCGGGGTCTTCTGGCGCGCCAGCCCACACTCGGCGAAATGCGCTGCGGCATCGGAGATGTCGAAGCTAGTCCCGGCGTTGACGACCACGAACGCGCAGACCCGTTCGCCATAGGTTTCGTCGGGTGCGCCGATCGCAGCGGCCTCGGCAATCGCCGGATGTGCGCTGAGCACATCCTCCACCTCCTTGGAGGAGATGTTCTCCCCACCCCGGACGATGATGTCCTTCTTGCGGTCGGTGATCGTGAGATATCCATCGGGATCCAGCCGCCCGACGTCACCGGTGTGGAACCAGCCGTCGACCATGCTGGCCCGGGTGTACTCGGCATTGGTGTAGCTGGTGAACATTTCGGGACCGCGGGTCAGGATCTCACCGGGCTCGCCGGGGGCCACCTCACGTCCGTCGTCGCCGACGATCCTGATCTCGGTACCCGGGCAGATGCCGCCATCGGTGTCGGCCCGCTTGTCCAGCGGATCCTCCGGCCGCCCCGAGCTGATCGTCGGGTGTTCCGAGGAGCCATAGCAGCGGAACGCGCCGACGCCGAATTCGTAGGCCCGACGAATCAGGGTGCCGGCCACTCCCGCGGCGCCCGTGACGTATTCACGCAGGCTGGACAGATCGAGCCCATCGCGTGCGGCGATATCCAGGATGCCGTTGAGGTGGATCGGCGCACCCCCGGAGGAACTCACCGCGTGCCGGTCGATGAGCTTGGCGGCCTGTTCGGCGTTCCAGGCGTCCATCGCGATGGTGGTGTCGCCCCGGCACAACATCCGCAGAATGCCGAGCGTGCCCGCGATATGCCCTGACGGAAAAACCGAAAGTGTGGTGCGATCCGGTCCCGCCGAACGCATTTCATCCATCGCAGCGATCTCACCCAACAGGCTGGCATGAGTGTGCTGGACACCCTTCGGCTCGGCAGTAGTGCCGGAGGTGTACACCAGCAGGCAGCGCTGGTTCGGGTCGTCGCCGGTGATCGGGGTGAATCCCGGTGCCGCGGCAGCAGCAAGCTCTGCATAGGACAGCGTTCCCGGCAGCGCGGGCCCGACCACGATGTGGTGTTGCAAGCCGGGCACATCGGCCAGCGCCGACAGCGTGGTTGCGGCATCCCGCTTGCGCAGTTCGCGGGCCACAATCAGCGCCCGCGCACCGGATTGGCCTGCGATGAAAGCGACTTCGGCGGGACCGTAGATCGGCACGATGGGCAATGCCACCGCACCGGCGAGCCAGATCGCGGCATGCGCGGTGAAGCACTCCCGCCAGTTAGGCAATTGGATGGCCACCACATCACCGGGCCGGATGCCCAGCGCCACCAGCGATGACGCCACCCTTCGACTTTCCTCGAAAAGATCCCCGAGCGTGCCGGCGTACGGGTTGACCTCGCTGTGCACCTGCACCGCGGTGTCCGCATGCGCGGCGGCGGTCCGGACGATCTCGACGGGTATCCCGACCAATGTGTCGGGGCTGGTCTGGGTCAGCATGACAGCAGCACACATCCCGCGATCGGACCGCCGCCGGCCGAAACCACCGCCACCTCAGGGCGTTTCGCCAATGCTGTCGGTCCGGCATGTCCCCGCAGCTGCTGACAGGCCTCGTGCAGCACCCAGTAACCGTGCATCCGGCCGGCCGACAGTTGTCCACCATAGGTGTTGAGCGGAAGCTCGCCGTCGGGCGCGATGCGTCGGCCACCGTCGACGAACGGTCCGGATTCACCGGGTCCACAGAACCCGAGCGCCTCCAGCCACGCCAAGGTCAAGAAGCTGAACCCGTCGTAGAGCTCGACCAGGTCGACATCACCAGGTTTGAGCGTCGTCTTCGACCACATGTCCGCGGCAGCATCCGTAGCGGCCATCTGCGGATAATCCGCGCGGCCGAACCACCCGCCGGCGCCCGGGGAACCGCCGGTCGACTCGATGGCGACGGCACCGTTGGGGGCATCGTCACGGTACCGTCCGGCCGAGATCACCACGGCGATGGATCCGTCGACCGGCACATCGCAGTCCAGCAGACCGAGCGGGGTGGAGACCGGCCTCGCGTTCAGATAATCGTCCATGGTGATCGGGTCGCGGTACACGGCCAACGGATTGCGGGCCGCATTGCGGCGCGCGTTGATCGCCACCCAGCCGAGCTGTTCCTTGGTGGTGCCGTACAGATCCATGTGCCTGCGGCAGTGCATTGCCAGCCAATTGGCGGCCGAATAGGCATGTGCGGCAAGTAGATATCCGACGTCGGCCATGGCCGGCGGAACGATCTGTCCCTTGTTCGGTTTATCGACGGTACCGCCCATCATCTGCACGGTCCGGTAGACCAAGATGTGGCGGGCCCGGCCCTGCGCTACCGTCGCCGCGGCCTGCGCTACCGGCGTGAGCAGTCCCGCTGATCCCAGCGCTGCCCCGAAATCCCCTGGGCTTGCGACGCCCAGCAGTGCAGCGGCCTCGGCCGCCGGGGTGTCGCCGAGAGTGATGATGCCGTCGATGTCGGCAGCGGTCAGCCCCGCATCGGCGATTGCTGCGGCGGCGGCCTGCACCGTGAGGTCCGCGGCAGCGATGCCGGTGCGCCGTCCGATCTGGGAGATCCCGGTCCCCGAGATCACCGGAGCGGATCCCGCTGGCTCAACCATCAGTTCCTCCAACGACAATGTATTAAATGAGTGTACTATTTAGCAATGACTACTGTGCGCCCTTTCGCGCCCCGGATCCTGCCCGAGATCACCGATGAAACCCGGCCCTACTGGGCCGGCGGTGCCGACGGGGAGCTGCACATCGCGCGGTGCGAGGCGTGCCGGCGGTATGTCTACCCGCCGCAGCGCAATTGCGCGCACTGTGGCCAGGATCTGACCTTTGTCGCGGTCAGCGGGGAAGCCACCCTGTTCAGCTATACCGTGGCGCATCAGCAGTTCCATCCAGCAGTACCAACACCCTTCGTCATCGCTTTGGTCGAGCTCGTGGAGCAGCCCGGCCTGCGCCTGGTCGCCAATCTGGTCGACTGTGATCCCGACTCGTTGAAATCCGGTATGGCGCTTCGGGTTCGGTTCGAGGAGCACGGCGAGACGTTCGTGCCGGTGTTCGCACCGGCCTGAACACCCCGCCGCACGCCTCATTTGATCAGCGGGTCCCGCGGCAGACCGAGGATGCGCTCGGCGATCTGGTTGCGGGTGACCTCGGAGGTGCCACCGGCGATCGTCATGCCGCGTGAACCCAGCACCAGCAGGCCGGTCACCTTGGCCGGCGCCGTCAGCACCGCGATATCTGGCCCGAACAACTCCGCCGACAGCCCAGCCCGTTTGACCACGTGCTCGGCGATCAGGAGCTTGGTGACGTTGCCCTCCGGGCCCGGCTCGGCCCCGGCCACACTGCGCGCGGCCCGCCGCAGGTTGAGCAGACGCAACGCATGGTCCTCGGCGATGAACCTGCCGGCCCGCTCCGGTGCGCCGGCCACCCCCTCGGGGTAGCGCTGGGTCAGATCCACGATCACACTGGCCGCCCCCTGCGCGCCGGCCGCCCCGCCACCGATGCTGACGCGCTCATTGCCCAGTGTCGCCCGGGCCACGGTCCACCCCTCATTGGGTTGCCCGACCACATCGGAGTCCGGGACGAACACGTCGGTGAAGAACACCTCGTTGAACTCCGAACCACCGGTGATCTGCCGCAGCGGCCGAACCTCGACACCGTCGGCGGTCATATCGATGATCACCGTGGTGATACCCTTGTGCTTGGCCGCGTCCGGATTGGTGCGCACCGTCGCCAGACCGAGCTTGCAGTGCTGGGCACCGCTGGTCCAGACTTTCTGCCCGTTGATGATCCAACCACCGTCGGTACGGACGGCCTTGGTGCTCACCGCCGCGGCATCCGAACCGGCGCCCGGCTCGGAGAACAGCTGGCACCACACCTCCTCCTTGCGCAGCGCGGGGTTGACGTAGCGCTCGATCTGCTCAGGGCTGCCGTGCTGGATCAGCGTCAGGATCACCCAGCCGGTGATGCCGTAATCCGGGCGCTTGACCGCAGCCTCGGCCATCTCCTGTTCGATCACCAACTGTTCCACCGCATCCGCGGCACGGCCCCACGGTTTGGGCCAGTGCGGCATCACATATCCGGTCTCGATCATCCGATCGGTCAGCGCGGCCTCGTCCAGACCGGACCAGGACGCGAGCTCGGCGCGCACCTCGGTGCGCAGCGCCTCGGCCTCCGGTGGCAGGTCGATCGAATTCTCCCGGATCACGCCCTTAGCGGTCAGCTCGTACACCCCGGTCGGTGCATCGCGACCGCCGAACAACCCGCGCAGCACCAGCGACCGGCGCAGGTGCAGATGCGCGTCGTGCTCCCAGGTGAATCCGATGCCGCCGTGGAGCTGGATGTTCAGCTCGGCATTGTGCACGTAGGCCGAAAAGGCAAGGGTGGCAGCACATGTGGCCATTAGCGCGAACTCATCGTCACCGTCGCCGGCAGCGCGGGCGGCATCCCACACCGTGGCGGTGGCCGATTCGGCGGCGACGAGCATGTTCGCCGCGTGGTGTTTGACGGCCTGGAACGTTCCGATGGTGCGGCCGAACTGCTCACGCACCTTGGCATAGTCCACCGCGCGGTCCACGCAGTCCTGTGCTCCCCCAACCGCTTCGGCGGCGAAGATGGTGCGGGCCAGCGATCTGGCCACCGCGGCGGCACCGGGCAGGACCTCGTCGCCGGTCAACTCGACATCGGCGAGTACGACCCGCCCCGCCCGGCGGGTGGGATCGAGATTGGCCGGGACCTCGACAGTTACCCCGCCGGTGCTCGGCCTGACCGCGATGATGTCTTCGCCCACCGTCAGCAGCAGTAGATCCGCCAGTCCGGCTCCCACCACCAGGCCGGCATCACCGGAGAAACGGTTGCCGTCGACGGTCACCGACGACCCGACGCCGACCGCGGCGGTCACCGACCCGTCGACCAGACCGGGAAGCCAACGCGCCCGCTGGGTCTGGTTACCGGCTGCGGAGATAACCGCCGATGCGGTCACCGTCGGGACGAAAGACCCGGGGGCATTGGCGCGGCCGAATTCTTCCACGACCGTGACCAGTTCCAGCAGACCGCAACCGGCGCCACCGTATTCCTCGTCGATATGCAAACCCAGCCAGCCCAATCCGGCCAGCTCACTCCAAAACGAGGGCTGCGCTTCATCTTTGGCATCGAGCAGCGTCCGGGCGGCGTCCCGTGCCTTGCGTGCTTCCAGGAACGACCGGGCAACGCCCGCCAGTTCCCGGTGGTCTTCGGTGATTGCGATACCCAACGGTCCTGCGCTCCTTGCCTATTGTTCGATCGAATGACTCAGCGGCGGCCAAGTCCGGCGCGCCAGCGCGCCGGAGGCCGTGCGGGTCAGATAGTCATCTCGTTTGATGCCGCGCCATAGCTGCGCGACATAGTCGTGTTCGCTGATCGCACCGCGACCGACGGCCACGGCCAGGGCGGCCCGGCCAGCCGATACCGAGGCCGGGGCGTGCCCCAGCAGCTCGGCCAGTTCGGCCGTCTCAGCCGCATCGACCTGCGCCCCGACCCGGTCGACCTCGGCGAGGTATTTCATTAGTCGGGCAGCACCTTTGACATAGCGCAGTGCCAGGGCGTCGGTGATACGCGCAGCAGCCCCCGACATCGATCCGGCAGCCGCTTCATACACCCCCGTGAACTCCGAGCGTCCGGCCTCGTCGGGCAGGTCGACCTGCACCTCGGGGATGCCCACCACCTTGGCCAACGCCTCCACCAGCATTCGCCGGTGCAGCATGCCATAGATCAGGCTGTTGCCGGCATCGGATGAGCCGGCCGGAGCGGAGGCCCGGATGTCCACCGTGCCCGGGCTGATCGACGTCAGCCGGGTCTCGGCGAACAGCCGGTAGTACCAGACCCGGTTCTCGTCGATGCGGTGGCCGGACAGCATTTCGTACTCGGCCAACCGGTCCGGAAAGACCGTGAAGGTGTCCTGCACCGTACGCAGTGACAGCCAGGCGATGTCATCCATCGGGTCACCGAAATGTGCCAGCTCCCAGTCGACCACGGCGGTGACGGCGCCGTCGGCATACATGAAGTTTCCCGGCCCGGTGTCCCCTTGCACCAGCACGGTCGGCCCGTCGTAGTCGGGCACATTGCGGTCCAGCCAGTCGATGCAGAATCCCAGCAGCGGTGCCGGTTTGCCGTGGCGTGCCACCCTCGCGCGCATCGCCGCGATCTCGGCACGGACGTGTTCGGCGACCGGACCGGCTGGCCCTAGGGCTTCGATCTTCATATCGCGCCCGTCGATACGGTGCAGCGCAGCCAGTTTGGCGATGAAATCCTGGGCGGTGCGCACCTGCTCGTCGGGATCCTTGATCAACCGGAACCAGGTTTCGCCGCGCACCCGCTCCAGCAGCACGGCCTGCTGCACCGGATGTGCGGCGATCACCCTGGGCACCGTCACACCGTGGCGATACAGCTCGGCCATGATCTCGGCCTCCACCTGCAGCGGATGGAAGGCCCCGCCGGGTTCATGGGTCTTCGGGTCATACCGCAGGAACAGCTCTTGAGTTACCTCCCCGGACACCGCGTCGACGAACCAGGCCTGCCGGCTCGCGCCGCCGGAGACCTGCTTGAGCTCGACACGATCGGCACCGGTGGCCTCGGCGATCCACTGCCGAAGTTCATCGCTGACCTGTGGTTCGCTCATGCTTTCGCACCTGACTTCTGCGCCGCCGTGGCCATCCACGCCCGCACCGCCGCCCGGTGTTCAGCGGTCAGAGAACTGCGAACCATCCGTTCGCTTTCGGCCAGTACCGCCTCGGTGAGCGGCAGGCGTTGTGCGTCAAGCACATTGGCCTTGGTGCCGGCAAATGCCGCGGTCGGGCCGGAGGCGATCTCGGCGGCCCAGGCCAAGGCCGCGGCGGGCAGCTCCTCGTCATCAACCACACGATTGAAAAGGCCTAGCGTCGAAGCGGTTTCGCTGTCGATCGGCCGATCGGTGATCAGCAACTCCAGCGCAATGGACGGTCCGAGCAGGTGCGTGAGGAACCAGGCGCCGCCGAAGTCCCCGGAGAACGCCAGCTTCGACCACCCCGGCACCAACGTGGCCGAGCGCGCCGCGATCCGCAGATCGGTGGACAGCGCAATGCTCATGCCGGCCCCGACCGCAGCGCCGGGCAATGCGGCGATGGTGATCTTCGGCATCTCGTGCAGCAGTGTCACCATCCGGGCGTTGTCGGCCAACATCGCGCCACGCTCCTTGACCTGCGCCTCCTGACCAGACTCGGGATCCATGCCTCGAGCCTCGCGGGCCGACCCACCGTCGCGGACATCGCCGCCGGCGCAAAAGGCGGTGCCGCTGCCGGTGATCAGCACCGCGCCGACGGCGTCATCAGCGGCGAAGCGGTCCAGCAGGGCCGGTACCGCCACATACATCTCGTGGTGCAGGGCATTACGCCGATGCGGCCGGTTGAAGGTGATGAGCCCGACCCCGTCGACGACCTGTGCCAGCACCATTTCGGTGCCGGTCTCGATCACCGTGTGGTTCCCCGTGCCAGTTCGTTGTGCCGCTGCATCATCGCCGCGCCCTTGCGGCGCAGGTCCTCGCTGGGCTGCGGCAGGAGCACCGGGCCGAGTTCGCGGCTCGGGAGCGCCACGGTGGCCTTCGCCGGAGCGGTCACCTCGCCACGCTGGCTGGTGGCCCGGAACTCCAGATCCACCAGCGCATTACCGCTCTCGACACGCTTGCCGACGACCTCGCCGGTGATCACCTGCGTGTCGCCGATGAAGTTGAACTTGCGCATCTCGTCGTACTGGCGCACCAGCCAGCCGTCGTCGCCCATCCAATCGGTGAGGAAGTGGGTCAGCCAGCATTCCCGCATCACGCCGTAGTCGTAGGCCATCGGGTTGCCGATGGACTGTGACCACTCGTTCTCCCAATGCAGGCGCTGGGCGACGTCGGGAATGCCCGCTGCGTTCTTGATGTAGAACTTGGGCGCGCGCTGCCGGTTCCTGTAACCGACCCGGCCGGGCCCGATGCCGTACGGGGCCAGGCCGTATCCACCGGTGTGGAAGCAGATCATGTCGGTCAGCGTGAACGGGCCCTTGACCATCTTCGGCAGCACTTCGCCGACGTTGACGTCCTCGTAGTAGCGCGGTTCGGCCCCCCGGGGACCCTCGGCGGCGTAGATCTCGTCGATCTCGGCAATCTCGGCGTCGGTATAGGTCGCCGGCTTGAGATCCATGTATTTGCCGCGCTCCCGCGACTTCTTGCGCTCGGTCGCGATCAAAATCATCCGGGTCACCGCTACCACCTCGGCCCGCTGGTTCACCCGCACCGAGCGGATGATCCGGATGACCGAACGGCCGGCGTACTCGCTGACCTTCTCCTCGATGGACTCCAGGCCGCCGAAGCCATAGAGCGTGTCACCCGGATGGACCGGCGCGAACCACTCGGTGTCCTGACCCGAGACAAACATGTGCACACCGGAGAACAACCCCTTGGTGGCCTTGCGGATGTCATCGGGGATCGGGTCACCGAGCATCTTGCGCGACATCGCGATATGAATCATCGGCGGTGCGATCGGGCCACCCCAGCGGGTGCTCGCCGCGTACTCCGGGTCGGCGAACAGCGGGTTGTCATCTCCGTAGGCGCGGGCGAAGTTGCGGATCCCATCGGCGCTCAGTTGATGGTAGTACTCGTCGATGCTGGTCGGGGCGTCCACGCCCAACAGCAATTTGGCGCGCTCGATGTCCTCGTCTTTGATGGCGTAATCGAATTCGTTGGCCTGCTCTGTCTGAGTCATGTCAGTACATCCGTATCGGTAGTGTGGTCAGTCCTCGAAGCGAAACCGTCGGCTTGTAGCGCAAGTGATCCCGAGGTGTCGCCAACTCCCAATTGGGAAAGCGTTCCAACAGCGTCGCCAGCGCGGTGCGGCCCTCCAGTCGCGCCAATTGGTGACCCAGGCAGTAGTGGATCCCGAAGGCGAACGCCAAGTGTTTGTTGGGTTTGCGGGTCAGGTCCAGCGCCTGGGCGTTGTCGAACACCGCTTCGTCGCGGTTGGCCGAAGTGATCGAACCCAGCAATTGAGACCCTCGAGGGATCGGGATACCGCGAATCTCCATGTCTTGCAATGCCAACCGAGGGGCACCATCGGCGACCGGCGAGGTGAACCGCAGCAGTTCTTCGATCCCGGTGGTCTCGAGCAGTTCCGGCTGTTCACGCAGCAGCGACTGTTGGCCTGGATGCTCGATCAAGGCGAGCACGCTGCTGCCGATCAGGTTGGCCGTGGTGTCATGCCCGGCCAACAGCAACAAGAAGACCATGGCGACGGTTTCCTTGTGGCTGAGCCGGTCACCGTCCTCGTTGGCGCGGACCAGCTCGGAGATCAGGCCCTCGTCGGGCCGCAGCCTGCGATCCTCGATCAAGGCCTCGAACAGCTTGACCAGCCTGCGGGCACTAGGCAGTTCACGCAGCATGCCACCGCGCTTGCCCGAATCAGAGCCGATCTTCTCGACCAGCAAATGAAACTTGTCCCGGTCCTCGTCGGCAACCCCCAGCATGGTGGCGATGACCGCAAGCGGGAGACGTACCGCGAACTGGTGGACCAGGTCCACGTCCCGTTTGGCCTCCACCTCGTCGGCAAGCCGTTCCGCGATCTTGGCGATGTCAGGCGCCATGGTCGCCACCAGCTTCGGGGTGAATGCCTTGTGCACCAAGGTGCGCAGCCGCTTGTGGTCGGGGTCGTCCTTGAACACCATCGTCTGCGTCAGCATCCGAATGGTCGGCGGCAACAGCCACGCGAACTTCCCCACCGACGTGTTCCGGATGACGTCGGTGGAGAACCGTTCGTCGCTGTGCACCTCAACAACGTCTTCATAGCGGGTCAGCAAAAACCCGCCGTGACCGTACAACAGCCCCGGTGCTGTCGCCCAAGAGACTGGTGCGTTCTCACGCAAGTGCGCGAACCGGGTATGAGGGCGGTCTAGCATCTCGCGACTTCCCAGCTCTGTCTTCTCCAATGCGCCACTGGCTTTGGACATCGCTACTCCCATCCGTGCCTACTCCTGCGAATCCGGTCGCACCTTGGCAGTGCCCGCGAGCACGATCGCTCCGTGTTGGTTGTGGGTCGTCAGGGTGATGTCCATTTCTTGCTGTCCGGCGGCGCCTTCCGGTCGCACCGCGTCGATCCGCGCGGTCGCAGTCAGGGTGTCACCCGGCCACACCTGCGCGGCGAACCTCGCGCCGTACTCGACAATGGACTCGGCCCCGAACCAGTCGGTCAGCACTCGCCCGGTCATCCCCATAGTCAGCATGCCATGCGCGAAAACACCTGGCATACCTAACTTTTCCCGCGTAAATGGTTCGTCGTGGTGCAGCGGGTTGAAATCCCCGGATGCGCCGGCATACTGAACGATCTGCGTCCGGCTCAGCCCCTCGACGAGCCGGGTCTCGCGGGCATCGCCCGCCTGCACTGCAGTCACTGCTCGCCCCCCGCACTAGCTGGCGGCACTCGGACCGCCACCGCCGTGGCGACCACCACCAGCTCCGCATCGCCGTCGCGGTACTCGGTGATCGTCTCGGTGAAGCTCAGTCGGCCCCCGCTGCGGCGCTGCTTTTCCCAGCTGCGACCGATCCGCTGGGTGGCACTCAAGATGTCGCCGACCCGCACCGGACGACGAAATTCAAAGCGCTGCTCGGCATGCAGGACGGTGCCCTGCGGTTTGTCGCTTCCGATACCGGGCTCGGACTCCGATTTGTCTGTCACCCAAGGCTTTCCCGGCTGCGGACGCAACACATAGTCCGGGTCGAACTGCGCGGAGGCCTGAATGAATGTCGGCGGCACTGCCACACCGGCCAGCCCGCTCCGGCTGAACGCCTCATCAGAATAGGACGCGCTGGTGTCTCCGATCGCACGCGCGAACGTCAGCACGTGTCCGGCCTCGACAGGGAATCGATTGATGCCCATCTCAACCCCGCATCGGATGGTTGAGCTCAAACGGAACCTCGGCGAAATGGGCCGCTTTAGTCTGCAGGTCCGCGACGGTCCAACGACGCCCGTCAGCTGTGTCGATCCGGTCGATGATCGACCACGGCTGGAACAGCTGCACCGATCCCCCCATCACGAAGAAGACCCGTCCTGTGATCGGGCAATCGGCGGTACCCAGGTAGGCCACAAACGGTGAGACATTGGCTGGATCCATGGCGCCCACGGCATCTCCGCGCCCCGGGTCGGGCACGCCAGGCAGTCCGGCCGTGAGGCGAGTCAGGGCGGCCGGAGCAATGGCATTGACCCGCACGCCGTACCGAGCCAACTCGCCGGCAGTGATCATGGTCATCATCGCGATACCGGATTTAGCCGCGCCATAGTTGGTCTGCCCCGGCTGACCGAACAACCCAGAGGTCGAGGAGGTGTTGATCACCGACCGGTCGGCGGTAGCACCGCTCTTGGCCTGTTCGCGCCAGTACTCCGCAGCGTGACGCAGCGGTCCGAAGTGGCCTTTGAGGTGGACCCGGATCACGTCGTCGAACTCCGCCTCGGACATGTTGACCAAGGTTCGGTCACGCAGGATGCCGGCATTGTTGACAAGGACGTGCAAGTCGCTGAAGTGGTCGACGGCGGTGCGGATGAGGGCCTCGGCACCCGCCCAGGTCGCGACGTCATCATGGTTGGCCACCGCATCACCGCCGCGGTCGCGGATCTCGACCACGACTTCTTCGGCCGGCGTACGGTCGCCACCGCTGCCATCGATAGCGCCCCCGAGGTCGTTCACCACGACCTTGGCGCCTTCAGCGGCAAACAACAAAGCGTGCTCGCGCCCGATGCCGCGCCCGGCGCCCGTCACCACGACGACACGCCCCTCCAGACTGCCCATATCGACTTCCCCATATCTCGTATTCAGCGCTCCGGTTTATTAGTACACTGATTTCTATGATTTCCGCTACCCCTCAGCCTGACACCAACGACAGACCCCACGAAGCAATCGCGCTCGCGCACATCGAGTTCGACGTCAACGAGCACGTCGCCACGATCACCCTGAACCGTCCCGACGCGATGAACGCAATTTCGGCCCAGATGGCTGGCGAGTTGGCGTGGGCATGGCAGACGGTGCGCGATAACGACGACATTCACGCCGTCGTGCTACGGGCGGCAGGCGACCGAGCATTCTGCACCGGGGTCGATGTCAAAGGCGATTCCAACTGGTTCTTCCGAAGCAATGTCTGGAACACCTTTGACCCGGGCACCGTGGTCTCGCCGAAGATCACCCATCGCTGCTGGAAGCCGGTGATCACCGCCGTTCATGGACTGGCAGCTGGCGGCGCCCAGTATCTGCTGAACGAGTCAGACATCATCATTTGCTCGCAGGACGCCGCATTCTTCGACCCCCACGCCAACGCGTCGATCGTCTCCGCACTGGAACCGATCGGCATGCTGCACCGCGGGATTCCGCTCGGGGAGGTGCTGCGCTGGGCGCTGATGGGCACCGAGGAGCGGATCTCGGCGGATACCGCCCTGCGGATAGGGCTGGTGTCCGAGGTGGTCAACCGCGCGGACTTGTGGGACCGCGCGCACGAGATCGCCGCGTCGATCGCGGCGCGCAGCCCGCAGGCAATCCAAGGCACCATCCGCGCGATATGGGAATCTTTAGATATGACCCGGTCCACCGCACTTCAGAACGGGATGGCCTACACGCATATCGGAAACCCGCCGTTGGCCGAGCGACGGGCAGCTCCGCGGCGTAACGGACCCGCCTCATACCGGTGATGACGTGAACCCCGAAGTGATCGCGTCGCGCGTCGATTCGCGTCGCGCCAAACTCGCCGGCCGCGCGGCGGAGCAGATCGTCGCCGACGTGATCGAGTTGGGTTGGCCGGTGGGCCACGTGCTGGGCTCGGAAACCGAGCTGTTGGAACGGTACGGGGTAAGCCGCGCGGTGCTGCGAGAGGCGATCCGGCTGGTCGAACACCAACACGTGGCGCGGATGCGGCGGGGCACCGGAGGCGGCCTGGTCATCGACGAGCCGGATATCGATACCGTGATCGGCCCGGCCGTCATCTACCTCTTGCGCGTGGACGCCACGCTCGACGAGGTCTTCGACACCCGCATCCTGCTGGAGGAGCTGGCCGCCGAGATCGCCTCGCAGCGGATCAAGGAATCCGGTATCGCCGCAATCCGCCAGACGATCGAGCTGGAATCGGCCGGCAATATCTCCAACTATCGACTTCTGCACTCGCAAATAGCAGCGCTGACAGCCAATCCGGTGCTGGAACTGTTCGTCGAGACATTCAGCCGGCTGACCAATTTCTACTTCAGCGACACCGCCGCCTTGCCCGCCGATATCGATCAGGAGATCGCGCGGGCCCACGACGGCATCGCGAAAGCGGTCCTCAGTAACAACCCGGGCCTGGCCCGCGACCGGATGGGCCGGCACTTGCGGGCCGAGGCCGAATTCATCCGGGCGCAGCCCGCCACGTTGCATCGGCTCGACCCTGCGGTGAGCTTGGCCGGAACGCTCGGCGACAAGCGGGGCGAGGTGCTGGCCCGCCAATTGTTCACCGAAGCAGTCAATTCGGGCGCCGGCCCGGGCAGCTTCATCGGGTCCGAGACGTCTTTGATGGAGAAACACCGTGCCAGTCGGGCCGTGGTGCGAGAGGCGATCCGGATCCTTGAGTACCACCAGATTGCGCTCGCCCGCCGAGGGCCGGGTGGGGGGCTGTTCGTCGCGGAACCAAATATTTCGGCGCTGGCGGATACCATCACCATCTATCTGCGCCGACGCGGCGTCCGGCTGCGCGACATCATGGACCTGCGCACCGGTCTGGAATTGGCGGTGGTCGAACGCGCCGCCGCAGACCTGCATGCCCATCCCGAACATGCGGAGGCTCTCGAGCGGTCCCTGCAATGCGAATCCGAACAAGGTTTTGCACTCGCCTTCGCCCATGGCGAAGACTTTCACTCGATGCTCGGCGCACTCACTGATAACCGGGCACTGCAGTTGTTCCACCGGGTCACGATGCGGCTGGGTTGGCAGTTCTTCGCACAGTTCTCCGAGGACGATCCGCGAGTGGGGGCGATGTCCCGCCCGTCAAAGATCGAACCTGCTCACCGCAACATCGTCAACGCACTCATTGCCGGAGACACCGAGCTGGCCGTTATGCGGATGCGTGCCCACATGACCGAGACCTCATCCCCCACTCCCTGACCGGACGATCACCGCGAGCTGGCTCACAGACACTTCCCACCGCCCGCAGTTAAGGATACTGTTCTATCTAATTAGCAGTAGGGAGTATGGATGCAGCATCCGTGGGATCAACGTCTGGGTGTGTGGTGGATCGCTGAGGACCACCCCAATGCGCCGGCGATCGTCGACTCGCCCAGCGGCCGGACCCTGACCTTTGGCGAATTGGTCGCGGCCGCACACCAGGTGGCAAACGCCTTGTGCGCGCACGCACTACATGACGGAGCGGTGGTGGCCTATGCCCTACCCAACGATGTGGATGCGGTCATCTGGCAGTTGGCCACCCTCGAAATCGGGCTGCGCTATGTCGCTCTCAACACCGCACTCTCGGCCGACGAGTTCGCCTCGATTCTCGACCATTCGGGCGCCGCTGTCGTCGTCACCCACGCCGAATACCTGGACCGGTTCACCTCGGTTCCCGATGGAACGCGACTGAGGATCGTCGTCGGCGCCGAAACGCGTGCACCGGCGGGGTTTATGAAGGAGGCCGATTTTCTGCACGGGCATCCGACGAACGCCCCCACCGAACGCAAACAGGGTGATGCCATCCGGTACTCCTCGGGAACCACCGGCAAACCCAAGGGCATCATCCGCCCACTTGACGCTCGCGACCCGTCCATCGCGGCCAACGCGATGTCAATCTTCGGGCACGCCTTCGACTTCCGGCCCTTCGATGGGGCGCACCTGGTCTCCACTGGCATGCACCATGGCGGGTGCCAGAGCTTCTATCTGGGCGCCCTCAATGTCGGTCAGGCCCTTGCGATCCTGGGTCGGTTCGATGCCGAGCAGACACTCGCCGCGATCGACCGGCACGCGGTGACCACCGCCTACATGGTTCCCACCCAGTTCGTCCGCATGCTCAAGCTGCCCCAGCAGGTCCGCGACAAGTACCACCTGTCCAGCCTGCGTACCGTGGTCCATTCGGCCGCCCCCTGCCCGCTGCAAGTCAAAAAGGACATGCTGGACTGGTGGGGTCCGGTCATCTGGGAAACTTACGGCGGGACCGAGGGTGCCGCCACCATCGCCAAACCGCACCGCTGGCTGCAGAAGCCCGGAACCGTAGGTCGCCCGGTGCGTGGCATGAATGTCAAAATCCTCGATGACGAGGGAAACCCACTGCCACCCAACGCGATCGGCAACGTCTACATTGAGCGCCTGGACGGCACACGATTCGAGTACCGCAATGACGCCGAACTCACCGCGTCGGTGCACCGCGGTCCTGCCTTCACCATCGGCGACGTCGGCTACCTCGACGACGACGGATATCTGTTCATCTGTGACCGGGCCAAAGACATGATCATCAGCGGCGGGGTCAACATCTATCCGGCCGAGGTCGAAGGGGTACTCAGCACACACCCCGCGGTCGCCGACGCCGCCGTCATCGGAATCCCCGACCCGGAATGGGGCGAGCAGGTCAAGGCGGTAGTCGAGCTGGTCGACAACGCTGAACCATCGGCAGAGTTGGCCGACGAAATCATCGCCCACTGCCGTGCTCAGTTGGCCGGGTTCAAGTGCCCACGCTCGGTCGACTTCGAATCCGCCTTGCCCAGAACCGAAACCGGCAAGCTCGTCAAACGCCAGATCCGCGACGCCTACTGGGCCGAAGCCGGCCGGCAGGTCTGATCAAAATTCCCCAAGGAGCCGACAACATCATCATGACCGACTCAACCGCCCCCCCCGCTGATCCCATTCCGATCGTCGGCTATCTGAACCTGGCCGATCCCCCGCACCTGACCGCCACCGTCTGTACCGGCTGCGGTGCCTATTATTTCGATCACCGCGATGCCTGTGCATCCTGCTTCGGAAACCACTTCACCACCACACCGGTTGCATCAGTTGGTGCTTTGGAGACCTTCACGGTGGTCGAGGTGGCCGCGCCCGGAATACCGGTACCCTATGTGGCCGGCGTAGTCGACTGTGACGGAATCTCGGTGCGAAGCAACATTGTTGGCGTCGATCCCACAGTGGATTCGATCCGTCTCGGCATGCGGCTACAGCTGACCACCTTCCCGATCGGTACCGACGACGAGGGCCGGACCGCGATCGGATTCGGATTCGAGCCCGCGGGCGAAAGCGAGGCACCTCGGTGAACAGCGATATCTGGATTCTTGGTATCTCGATGACCAAGTTCGGCAAGCGGCCCGACCGTGACGCCGTCGGGCTCGGCGTCGATGCGGCCACGGCGGCCCTGACGGACGCCGGCGTCAGCGTTGCTGACATCGACGTCATCGCGGCGGGCAACCTGCTGGGCGCCCCAGGCTACGGGCAGGCGGTACAAAAACAACTGGGCCAAACCGGCATTCCGGTATTCAACGTTGCCAATGCGTGCGCGACCGGCGCGACCGCGCTGCGGACCGCAATTTTGGCCATCAAGGCCGGTGAGGCCCACCTCGGATTGGCCGTGGGCGCTGAGAAGCTCGCCGGCGCCGGGATGCTCGGCGCCTCAGGCAAGCCCCGCAGCGGACCTAAGACCTGGCAACCCAACGGTCGACTGGACGCCGTCACCGGCCTGGAGGGACGGATCGGCACCGACCTGATGCCAGGCGTGTTCGCCCAGATTGGCATGCAATACCTGCATCGCCACGCTTACGCGGGGACACCACTGGATCTGTTCGCCCGGATCAGCGAGAAAAACCATTCCCACTCGACGCTGAACCCGCTCGCCGCGCACACCAAAGCCATGTCCGCCGAGCAGATCATGGCTGATGTGATGATCGCCTATCCCAACACGCGTCCGATGTGCTCGGCCAACTGCGATGGTGCGGCCGCTGCGGTACTGGTCAGCGGCGAACGGCTGCAGTCTCTTTCGCCCGAGCAACGCCGTCGCGCGGTCAAGATCAGTGCCTCGGTACTCACCACCGACCCTTGGGAGCAGGCCTGTCAGGTACTGCCCAATGTCAACACAGTCACCCGCAACGCCGCCACCCAGGCCTACGAGCAGGCCGGCCTGGGGCCCGGTGATCTCGACCTGGTGGAGTTGCACGACTGCTTCGCCACCGCCGAGTTGGTGCACTACGACAATCTCGGCTTGTGTGAGCCGGGCGGCGCGGTCGACTTCTTCGAGAGTGGCACACCATGGCGCGACGGGAAGCTTCCGGTCAACGTCTCGGGCGGGTTGCAGTCCAAGGGACATCCGATCGCGGCCACCGGCATCGCCAACGTCTGGGAGGTGTGCCAGCATCTGCGCGGTGAAGCTGGTCAGCGCCAAATCGACGGCGCCCGTGTCGGTTTAGCGCACGTCATCGGGCTGGGCTCTACTTGCGGTATCCATATCCTGGAGAAGTCCGCATGACCACCAGTACAGCCCCCGCTGCGCTGAGCGAACAGATCGGGCACACTCTGGTGATCACCCTGAACCGACCCGAAGCCCGTAACGCGGTCAATGCCTCGGTGAGCGTCGCGGTGGGCGAAGCCATGGCCGCCGCCCAGGACAACCCCGAGGTACGGGTGGTGATCCTGACCGGCGCCGGAGACAAATCGTTCTGTGCCGGAGCAGATCTCAAGGCGATCTCGCGGGGCGAAAGCCTCTATCACCCCGCCCACCCGGAGTGGGGTTTCGCCGGATATGCCCGCCACTTCATCGACAAGCCGACGATCGCAGCGGTCAACGGCACCGCACTGGGTGGCGGCACCGAGCTGGTGCTCGCCAGTGACCTCGCGGTGTCCGACCAGAACGCGACATTCGGCCTGCCCGAGGTCAAGCGCGGGCTGATGGCCGCGGCCGGCGGCGTCTTCCGCATCGTCGATCAACTGCCCCGTAAGCGAGCCATGGCCCTACTGTTCACCGGCGAGGCGATCTCGGCGGCCGAAGCAGCCGAATTCGGACTGCTCAATACCGTGGTTCCTGACGGCACCGCGCTAGACGCTGCACTACGGTTGGCCGAACGGATCGCGGTGAACGCGCCACTGTCGGTCCAGGCAAGCAAACGCGTTGCCTCGGGCTTCGACAGCGGCACCATCCTGGCCGAAGAACCCAAATGGGAAAGGACAGCTCGCGAGTACGCAGCGCTCAAACAGACCGCCGACGCAAAGGAAGGAACCCAGGCCTTCGCCGAGAAGCGCCGACCTCTCTGGGCCGCAAGATGATTTGTTACCAGATCCCATCAGTGTCACAACGTCGGTTGGGCAGGATATCCGTGCCCAGTGCGTTCGCAAGTTCGTCGTAAAGGGTTCGCAACGCGCTGGGATCGATCGGGTGCTGTGTCAGCTGCATGCCGGCCAGTATCGCGATGGCGACCGTGGCGAAGGCATCCGCCTTCTCCTTCGACACGCTGTGGCGCCGAAGGGATTCCGCAAGACCCTGATGCCGCAACTGATCGACCCTTTGTTGAGCAGCAGCCACACAGGAGTTGATCGTCCCCCATGCGCGCAGAGCAGCCTCAGCGGTGTGGGGCAAGCCTATTGCGAAATCAACTTGATTCCGGATCTGGGACCTGAGGTCACCTGACAGTGATCTTGATATCAGGTCACGACTGTAGCGTTCCTCCCAATACGCCATGAGCTTCTCGATGAAATCATCAAAGCTCTCGAAGTGATGGTAAAACGAGCCACGGGTTACACCCATCCTGGCGCAGAGCCCGACCGCGGTCAGATCGAGAAACCCTGACTCTTGCAGAACAGCGATCGCCTCGACGAAGTAGTCCGTCGCCGAGTGCCTCCCGTTCGGTGAACCCGTCACGATTCGAGCCGCTTTCGTCTTTCACAGTTTTTCGAAGGCTCAAGGTCTGCCTGTCAGGCATCAACCCTTCTCGCAGGGCGGGTTACCACCGAGTCCGCACATGTTGTTCCGGAGGTAGCTCGGCACTGTCGGTTGTGTGGTGTCCGCGTGCTGGTTGATGGCGGCGAAGCCGAGGTTGAATACGATCATCGCCACGTTGAAGACTGCCCCCAGCGCAAGGGCACGGACGAAGGTACGCCCCCTGCTGATCTTGAGTCGATCAAGACCACGGTCGGTGAACATGTGGCCGCGCCCGTCACGGAAGCAATAGATCATGGCGCTCAAACCGACCATTCCACAGCCCCAGAAAACTCCCTCATAGAGCGGGAATTGATAGTTCGTGCCCGGCCACAACGAGATGCTTTTGCCGACCCATAGGTAGCGATCCACACCCTGAAGGAGGGTGATCAACTCACCGATGACGTCCTGGGCGAACATCACAATCATGAGGAAGGCGATCAGTCCGGCGCGATTGATCCTCGGCCGATGGCGCCGTACCCATTTCAGATACGCATCGACCCCCAACATGTTGAGCGGCACGAAGAACAGGTAGATGCCGATCCACCAAAAGATCGGCTGCGGGTTCACGCCACCGTTGTCGATCCATCCCGGAATGAACTCTCCCCAACTGCCGAAGTTGAGAAAGTGGGAGTTGTAAGAAAAGACCGGGCGAATAGCGTTGACTAGCGGGTCCTGCCAGGCGGTCAGCATCCATGCCATCGCGACGATCGACACTGGCGGCAGCTCGCCCTCCCGCAGTCGCTTGCGCACGATCCAGGCGACGAACACCACACTCCCACCGATGCTGAGCACGTCCCAAAAACGAATCCACAGCATGTTGGTGCCATCGTCCGAACCCGGCATCACTCGCTGGAACTTGTCAGAGCTAACCCACCGTCCAAAAAGGTAGAGCTCGAACACCAGAAAGACCGCACCCAGCCTGGCGAGCCATACCACGCGCGGTGAATCGGTGCCGATCGGTTGGGCGAAATTATGACCCCCCTCGTCTTCTACCAAGATCTCCGGGGAATTCTTCGTCGTCATCACACAGCCATTCCCTTCTGGCGCAACGGCTCTGTCTTGTGAACAGAGGCGCAGACCATACACACCTGTATGCCTCGCTAAAGTATACTGAATACACTGTTTGGTATAAAGAGTCAATCGCAGTAGGGCCAGCCGTTGTTGGCGTGGCAGCTCCCATCACGCCGAAATCACATGGCAGAGTTGGCTATTCGATTGAGACTGAGAGCGAAGTCTGAATAGCTCAGACTCTTATCGCGATCTCTAGGCCGATTAGATCGCGCGCGCTTACCAACCGGAGCGAGGGAAACGAGCCGAGCGTGGCGTTCACACCCCCGAACGGCGGGCTGCCCATACGCCAACCGCATTCGAAGCGATGAGCGAATCGCCCGGTGTCCTCAGCGGGGCGCCATCCTTAAGGCCCCGTCCAGGCGGATCGTCTCACCGTTGACGAACGGGTTCTCAATCAAGCTGACCGCCAAGTGCGCGTAGTCGCCGGCATCACCCAAACGTTTCGGATGAGGGATCGCCTCGGCCAGGCCCTGACGTATGTCGTCACGCAGCCGGGCCAGCATCGCGGTATCGAACGTTCCGGGCGCGATGGTGTTCACGCGAATCTGGTACGAGGCAAGGTCTCTCGCCGCAACCAAAGTGATACCATGCACCCCGGCCTTGGATGCGGTGTAAGAAGTCTGGCCGATCTGACCATCGAAGGCGGCGACCGACGCCGTCATCACGATTGCCCCGCGGTCGCCGTCGAGGAGCTCGTTGTCGGCCATCCTTGCGGCCGACAACGTCAGAACGTTGTAGGTGCCGAAGAGGTTGACCCGCACCACTTCGGCGAAGCTGTCGACGTCGGCGGGGCGGCGTTGTTTGTCCAGAATCCGCAGCCGGTCCCCACCGCGTCCAGCGCAATGCACCACGGCGCGCAGCGGTCCGCGCGATGCCGCGGCATCCAACGCGGCCTTCACGGCCTCGCCGTCGGTCACATCGGCAGGCATGAAGGTGGCCAATTCGCCGAGTTCCTCGGCCACCCGCGCGCCGTCGGAGGTGGGCAGGTCGACGAGCACCACTGAGGCGCCCTCCTTGACCAGCCGGATGGCGGTGGCCCGGCCAAGGCCTGAGGAGGCCCCGGTGACCAGGGTCGATATTCCGTTGATACGCATTAATTTTCCCTTCTTCTTGCGGCCTGGCCGCTACCGCAGCCCCATGGATTTCGCAATGATGGACTTCATGACCTCGCTGGTGCCGCCATAGATGCGGGATACCCGGGCGTCGGCGTAGAGCCGGGCGATGGGCAGTTCGGTGATGTAGCCGTAACCGCCAAAAAGTTGCAGGCAGCGGTCGACCACCCGGCCTTGCATCTCGGTGACGAACAATTTGACCCGGGCGGCGTCGGGTGAGCTCAGCTGCCCGTCGACAAGGTCGAGCACGGCCCGGTCGATCATCGTCTGCGCCGCTTCGACTTCCGCACTCATTGCGGCCAGTTCGAACTTGGTGTTTTGGAAGTGTCCGACCGTAGTGCCGAACACCTCGCGGCTGTTGACATAGTCGACGGTGAGATCTACCGTCGCGCGGGCCTGGGCCATCGCCCCGACGGCGATCGCCAGCCGCTCCTGGGCGAGATTGTGTCCGAGATACGAGAAGGCGGCGTCCTCCTCACCAAGCAGGTTGGCCACCGGGACCCGGACGTCACTGAAGGACAATTCGACGGTGTCCTGAACGTGCAGGCCGAGTTTCGGCAGCCGGCGGCCCTTCTCAAAGCCTGGGGCGCCCGCCTCGACCACCACCAGGCTCAACCCGGACCGGCGGTTGGACTCGTCGGCTCCGGTGCGCACCAGGACGATCACCAGATCGGCTAATCCCCCACCAGTGATGAAAGTCTTCGCACCGTTGATCACATAGCTGTCGCCGTCACGCACCGCTCGGGTGCGCACCCCGGCCAGATCCGAACCGGTGCCCGGTTCGGTCATCGCGATCGCCGTCAACAGTTCTCCGGAAACCAGGCCTGGGAACCAGCGGTTTCGCTGTTCGGTGTTGCAGTACTTCAGGAAATAGGGTGCGATAACGTCGGTTTGGGTGCGCAACGTGCCGAGCGTCACCAAGGCGCGGGCAGCTTCCTCCTGCACCACCATGTTGTAGCGGTAGTCGGGGAGCCCGGCGCCGCCGTAAGCCGCGTCGAAGGGCATGCCCTGCACACCAATGGCAGCGATGTCGGTGAAGAACCTGCGCGGCACGGTGTGTTTGTCGACCCAGCTGGAGTAGTCAGGAACTACTCTGCGAGCTAGGAATTCCCGCACGTTGGACCGAAACTCGTCGTGCTCGGCTTGAAACAGGGTTCGACGCATCTGGGTCAGCCGATCAGCTCGAGAATGGTGGCGTTGGCGGTGCCGCCGCCTTCGCACATGGTCTGCAGCCCATATTGCAGGTCGCGCTCACGCATGTGGTGCAACATTCGGGTCATCAAGATCGCGCCTGAGGCACCCAATGGGTGGCCCACTGCGATGGCCCCGCCCAGCGGATTGACCCGGGCCGGGTCCGCGCCCAGTTGGGCGGTCCAAGCCAGTGGCACCGAGGCGAACGCCTCGTTGACCTCGAAGGTGCCGATGTCAGACATCGACAATCCAGCTCGTGCAAGGGCTTTGGCGGTCGC
>NZ_LZJP01000097.1:0-22416 GCF_001667865.1 Mycobacterium mantenii
AATCGACAATCCGCTCGATGACTTCATCGCGAACATCCTGAGGAACTTGGGGATCGACTGGGATCCGGCCCGGGCGCGGGGGCGGCCGCGGGGTGCGGTACGACCGCCAGGCCGGCCAACCCGGCGAAGCCGCCGACGGCGGCGAAGGGAGCCGCCGCCAGCAGCAGGGCGGGTGCCAACAATTCCGGCTGGCTGATGAAGATTTCGAGGATGTGCGTCGGCCAGTCGAACAGTGCGAGCTGGACCAGATACTGAAAGGCCAACGCCGGATTGTGCACCAGGTAATAGCCGAACTGCTGAAAATCCTCGAGCAGCTCGAGGGCCCGGACAACCCAGAAGAGCGGGTCGCCCGCATTCGTGTAGGCGTCGTAGGGCAGTCCGTTCACCGTGCCCTGGGCCGGATCCCAGTCGATCCCCAAGTTCCTCAGGATGTTCGCGATGAAGTCATCGAGCGGATTGTCGATTGTCGGGTCGTGGTCGGGGTCCGATGAATGATCCGCTGAGGCAGCCGATTTCACGATGGGCGGCGCCGGCTCGGGTTGCGGTGTCGACGCGACCGCGGTGCCCGACACGGCTTGGTAGGTCGACATGGTGGCGGCCGCCTGAGTCCACATCCGCGCATAGTCGGCCTCGTTGACCGCGATCGGCACCGTGTTGACCCCGAAGAAATTCGTCGCCACCAGCGCTCCGTGCACGACGTGGTTGGTGGCCAGTTCCGGCAGCGTGGGCATGGCGGTCAGCGCCGCGCTGTACGCCGCCGCGGCCACCTCGTGCTGGCCGGCGACCGCCGCGCTGTCGGCGCTCGCCTTCGCCAACCACGCCAGGTACGGCGCGTGCGCGACGGCATAGGACTCCCCGCTGGGTCCCTGCCACGCCCCGGTCTGCACCCCCGCCAGCAATGTGCTCAATTCCTCAGCGGCAGAGGCATATTCGGTACTCAACTGCGACCAGGCGCCGGCCGCCGCCAGCAGTGGTCCGGGTCCCGGGCCGCTGCTGAGCAGCGCGGAATGCAATTCGGGCGGCGAGGCCATCCAAATTGGCGCCGTCATGGGCACTCCTCAGGCTGGAAGGGTTACCAGCCTGGGAGCTTAATGAATACGATTATCATTTTCAACCAGAAGCCGGGCGCTACACCAGCGGGCGGCCCTTCTTGATCCTGCGGTCCAGGTCATGCAGCAAGACATTGAAGGGGAACTGCCGGATGAACCGCGGTAGACACCCGTTCACCGTGGCCAGGACGGCGATCAGCCTGTCGAAGCGGCGTTGCTTGGTTGCGTCCCAGGGCAACCGCATCTCGTCGCGGAACCGCTGCGGCAGGAACCCCGTGGTGATCAGCAGCGCGAAGCTGTCGGACAGGCGCTGCAGCGGCCGCGGCAGTACCACACCCCGAATGCGGTTGGCGGCAATGGGAAACAGGTACTCGCGCACGGCGTCGTCGATGTGCACCTTGGCCAGCGATTCTTCCCAGTACCGGTCGAACGCCGCGCGGTCCGCGGGCCACATCGCCGGCGGCACCTGCAGGGTCGTGGCCAGCGTCATGCCCTCGCGATAATGCCGGTCGGCGTCCTCACCGTCGAGCTCACCGATGAACATGCGGTAGATGTCGACCCCGCCCTTGTACAGACAGGCGCCCACCCACAGCTGCAGCGCGGGGTCGAAAGCGTTGTAGGACACCGGGCTTTCCGGGGTCGAGTACACCTGTGCGTGAGCACGATTCACCGCGCGGCGGAAGGCGTCCTTCTGGGCATCGCTGCCGTTGGTCGCCACGGCCAGGTAGGTGAAGGTGGTGCGGGCGCGCTTGATCGGGTGCAGGTCGACGCGGCCGCTTTCGACGCGGCTCTCCATCACGCCGTATCCGACGCCGGGCTGCGCCAATTGCATGATCACGTTCGCCGGGCCGGCCAGCAATGCGACACCCATCAAGCCCTCGTCTATGCCCAGCGCCCGGCGCCGCCTGCGCCGCTGCGACCGGGGCGGGTCGGTCACCCTGCGCTCGACGTGCCCCATCGCCTGGTGCACCGGCTCGTGAATTGCCATCGTCAGGTTCCTCCCGCAGCGCCTGTCCGCTAATGTGCGAACGCTCGTTTCCTGATATTGTCGTGGCCGGCGGTTAGTGTCAAGATGGTTTGCATGAGCGATACGTCCCGCGCGCGGCCGTACCGCGGCGTCGAGGCCGCCGAGCGCCTGGCCACCCGCCGTAACCGGCTACTGGCCACGGGCCTGGACCTGCTCGGGGCGGAGCGGCAGAACATCTCGGCGGTCACCGTCCGGGGTGTGTGCCGCGGCGCCAACCTGGCCGCCCGGTACTTCTACGAGAGCTTCGCCGACAAGGACGAGTTCGTCGCGGCCGTGTTCGACTGGGTCATTGCCGAGCTGGCCACCACCACACAGGCGGCGGTGGCCGCGGTGCCCGCCGCCGAGCAAACTCGCGCGTGCATGGCCAACATCGTGCGGACCATCACCGACGACCCCCGGGTGGGACGCCTGGTGTTCAGCACGCAACTGGCCGATCCGGTGATCGTACGCAAACGTGCCGAGTCCAGCGCGCTGTTCGCCATGCTGTCCGGCCAGCACGTCGGCCACGCGCTGCAGGTCCCGGCGAACGAACGCATCAACGCCGCAGCGCATTTCGTCGTCGGCGGGGTCGGACAAACCATCAGCGCCTGGCTCGCCGGCGACGTCCACCTCGAACCGGATCAGCTCGTCGACCAGCTGGCGGCGTTGCTCGACGAGCTCGCCGAACCAAACCTGTACCGCCTCAACGAAACCCGCGCGGACGCCTAACGTCCCACCGCGGGGTCACACCGGGCTGAACGTGCGCCAGCCCGCCGTGGCGGTCAGCGCAAAGTCGCTCAGCGTGTTCGAAATATGCTCCTTCAAGCCATCATTCGAGTTGGGCTGTTCCGGCCGGTAGGCAAGGACCGAGACGAAGACTCGTCCGTGCGCTCTTCCCGACAACAGGGCCAGCACACCGTTGGTGCGCTGCATCGTCGCGCGGGTCACCCCCGGGTACAACGACTTCATGGCGAAATAGTCGGCATCCGTGCCGTCCGGCCGGTTGGCGGCCGAGTCGATTGCACCGAGGTTGGATGACACGACGGCGGTTGCACTGCCGGTGGCCACACTGATCAGTCGCCTGAACAGCCGCTTGGGAATGAGCGGAACCAGGGGCAACAATGCCCACCGCTCGTCGGGCACCTGCTGATGGCGAACCAGCGCCTGCCTGATTGCGGCGCGGATCTCGCGCAGGTCCGTCGCCCGTGCGGGATCGACCGTGATGTCGACATTCGTGACGGCGTTGGCACGAGTATCGCCCGGAGTGCGCTCGTTGACCGGCATCCCCACATTCACCGAGCCATCCGTGGCGACGCGTCCCAGCCGCTGGGCGAGGCGGGCCGCCAATCCCGCCAGCAGCGCGTTGCCGGTTCCCCCGAGGGATTCGGAGCGAGCGTCCCACTCGTCTGCGTCGATGAAGATCGTCGCCATGGGAAGAGTGACACTTTCGTCCGGTCCGGCAGTGCGCGCGGCGGACCTCGTCGGCACCGCGGCGGCGCCCGGACCAACCTTGCGACGACCCTCCCGGGCCAATCGGACCGCCGCGCTGATGGCGCGGCCGATATCCGGTGTGTCGCTGAGGGTTTGGCGTGCATCTTCGCGTACCGCCCGCCACCGCCGCCGCGCCGCCGGGGCGGGCCAACTAACCGCGTCGTCACGACCGGACGCCGCATCCGCCAACGCCTCGCACAGCCCGACGCCGTCGCTGATGCAATGCGTGATGACCAAGCTCACCGCCGACCCACCGTCGGTGAACGGGAGCACCGCAAGGCGCCAGCCGGGTCCGTACTCGGCGTCCGGTCGCGTGCTTGCTTGCTCACCGCACCAGGTGTCGAGTTCCTCTCGCGGCCGGGGCGCCGCGACGATCTCGAGACCGGCCTGCTCTCCGGGCGATACCCAGCGGTGGCGGCCGAACGGCAAGGGGGACCGTTCGATGCGGCGGGCCAACCGCCCCCTTCCCAAACGGTCATGAAACCGTCTCAAGCCGTCGACGTCGACGGGCCGGTCGTACACCCAGATGCATTGCACCAGACTGGTGGTGCCCGTCGCTCGCTCCCCGAGAAAGAGGGTCTGATCGGCCAGATCCAGCACGTTGCTCATTGCTAGGCCGCCTCGGTGTCGTCTTCGTCCGCAAGCTCCTGCGGTTCACCCGAATGCGGCTGGGGTGCAACAGGACCGGGAGCCGTCCAAGCGCGTTCGGCGACCCGCACGAAAACCCCGCTCAAGGTTGCGAGGTAGCGACGCACCGACTCGCGAGCGACCTCATTGTCGGGGAAAGAGATTGTCACCGTGGTCTTTTCGGCATGCCGGTTGATCCACATGTTGATGCCGCCCGCGGACAGGTTGTCGCCGTATGTACCGAAGTTGGTTTCCGCCCACAGTCCGGCGAGAGGTATCTTGCGGAAATCGAGGAAGGACAACATCATTGGCAACTGCCCGGGTAGCTTGATCCCCAGCTCATCGGGTGTTGCCAATTCCAACACTCGTTCGAACGGCACATCGGCGAGGCCCTTCGCGTCGTCGAAAGACTTCTGGGCCGCCTGGGCTGCCTCCCGGAATGAGACATCGGCCGGCACGGTGACCGGGATCAGGCTGGCAAACCAGCCCACCGTCATCGTGTCGATGCCCGCGATCCGGGTGTCCCTGGCCGTGAACCCGTAGTAGGTCTTTTCGCCGGTCAGCTCGTGCTGGGCCAAAGCCGTGCAGGCCAGAACTCCCCCGATGAACCGGGCGCCGGCCACAATGCAAGCGGCATCGAAGGACTCGGTCCCGTCCGCATCCAGCAGTTGGACCGTGACCAGCTCTCCCTTGCTGCTCGACCATGTGTCACCCAGCGGCAGCGGGAAACTCGGCCACGCGCCGTCGGTTTCGCGGGCGAACGCGATCCAATCCCTGATCTGGGGCGATGACAGGGTCAGGCTGGTGGCGTTCTCGCGCTGCCGGACGGCATAGTCGCAGTAACTCCTGACCTCGGGAAGACGGGACTCCTGCTGATGCGCGCCCTGAGAGAGTTCCTGATAGGTCATGTGGATGTCGACGAAGATCAGGCCGGCGGACAAGCCGTCGATGTGCAGGTGGTCGACACTGGCATAGAAGGTGAAATAATCGGCGTGCTGGACGATACCGAAGGTGTAGCAACCCCATTCGAGCGTTCCCGGGGTGGTCGTCAGGACGTGGGTACGCGCCTGCTCGGCACTCATGTGCCCTAACGGCACCGCAACCAAATCGATGGCGGCGGGGTCGTCGATCGTGCGACGCACGATGGTGCCGTCCTCGAATTCGAACCAGTTGTGGTAGGTGTCGTGACGGCGCACGTGCGCATTGATCGTTGCCGTCATCGACGGAACGTCACATACGCCCGGGATGTCCCACGCCACGACCATCAGGCGGGGTAACTGCCTGTTCATCGCTTTGCCGATGTTGGCGGCCCAAAGATGTTGACTCTGTTGATAACTCGGAGATAGTCGGGATGGGCGCGCGGCGCGAGCCGCGTCATGCGCGGTGGGCGCGAGCGTCCACATCGTCAGCGGACCGTTCGGTGGTTGCCATTCCTGGATGTTGCCGAGTGCGACCATTTGCTTAAGTCGTCCCTCCCGTTGATGCCGACATTTATTGCGCGCAGGAGGGGGCGCAAGGCCGCTCGCGCATAAGCTTTTTCGCGCAGCACGAGTCCCTTTGAGCTGAAATCTTGCGAGGTGTTTCCCAAATTTCGGGATCGAACCTATGACGTCGCTTTGCACCCCCTGTGAACGCTGGCGTTGACGGTAGCTGACGCCGGCGTCAAAGGCAACAACTTCCCGTTTTTGCGTCATTCGGGGTTCGAGGATGGGCCGTTGCCGAATTTGCTGGTTGCGCCCTGCAATTGACGATAGCGCTCGTCAATCGACTGGCGGCGCCGCTCGACGTGCTCGCCGAGCTAAAACCTGTACCGCTTCAACGAGACCCGTGCCGGCGCCTGGTGACGGACCGTGAGCTCACACTCGGCTGAAGGCGGGCCAGCCCGTCGTGGCGGTCAGCGAGAAGTCGCTCATCACGCCGGAGATGGCGTGCCGTAACTCGTCATTCGAGTTCGGGCGATCCAGCTGATAGCCGAGGATCGAGACGAAGACCTGGCCGTGGACCCGTCCCGACACCAACGCCAGCGCCCCGTTGGTGCGCTGCATCGTCGCGGTCGTCACGCCCGGGTATACCGACCTGATCGCGAAATAGTCGGCATCACGACCGTCCGGCTTATTCACGGCCGGGTCCATGGCGCCGAGGTTGGACGACACGACGGTGGTGGCGCCGCCGGTGACCATGCTGATCAACCGCTTGAAGAGCCGCTCGGGGATCAGCGGAACCAGCGGCAGCAAAGCCCATCGCTCGTCGGGCACATCCTGGTGGCGAATCAGGGCGCTCTTGGTCACGGCGCGTATCTCGCGCAGGTCGGTGCCGATCGCCGAGGGGCTGAGCGTGACGTCGACGTTCATGACCGCGTTCGCGCGGGTATCGCCCGGAGTGCGCTCGTTGACGGGCATCCCCACGTTCACCGAGCCGTCGGCCGCGACCCGTCCCACCCGCTGGGCCAGGCGGGCCGCCAGTCCCGCAAGCAGCGCGTTGCTGGTGCCGCCGAGGGCGTGGGCGCGGGCATCCCACTCATCGGCGCTGACGAACAACGTCAGCATCGGCATGGTGACGGGGTCGCCTGCTGCGGTGCGCGGCACCGGCGGCTTCTCGGCGGACGCGGACTGCACGGCGTCGCGACCGTGGCGGAGCATTCGAACCGCCGCGCCGATGGCGCGGCCGATATCGCCCGTGTCGCGAGCGGTTTGGCGCGCGTCCTCGCGCACGGCCAGCCACCGCCGCCGTGTCGCCGCGGCGGGCCAGCGGATCGCGTCGTCACGACCGGAAGCCGCATCCGCCAGCGCCTCGCACAGCCCCATGCCGTCGGTGAGGCAATGCGTGGTGACCAAGCTGACCGCCGCGCCGCCGTCGGTGCACGGGAGCACCGCCAGGTGCCATCCGGGTCCGTGCTCCGCGTCCGGGCGTGCGGTGGCCTGATCATCCAGCCAGGCGTCGATCTCGTCACGGGGCCGCGGCGTCCCGACAATCTCGAGGGTGCACCGGTCGTTCGGTGATACCCAGCGATGGCGGCCGAACGGCAACGGCGACCGCTCGATCCGGCGGGACAACCGACCCTTCCCCAGATGGTGGTGGAACCTGCGCAGCCCGCCGATGTCGATGGCGTGGTCGTACACCCAGACGCATTGCAGCAGGCTGGTGGCTCCCGTCGCCCGTTCGCCGAGAAAGAGGGTCTGGTCGGCCAGGTCCAGCACGTTGCTCATGTCATGCCGCTTCGTTGTCGTCCGCGTTCGGCGCGTGCGGGTAGGTCTCTTCCGAATTCACCTGGGGTGCGACCACAATCGGCTCGTCCGAGGTGGGCTTGGCGGCGCGCAGGAACGCCTTGGTCAGCGTCGCGATGTAGCGCAGCACCGACTCGCGGGCTATCGCGTTGTCGGGGAAGGACATCGTCACCGTGGTGTTCTCGACTTGCCGATTGATCCACATGTTGATCCCGCCATGGGACAGACTGTCGCCGTAGGTGCCGAACTTCGTCTCCGCCCACAACCCGTTGAGCGGGATCTTGCGAAAGTCCAGGAAGGACAGCATCATCGGCAGCTGAGTGGGCAGCTTGATCTCCAGATCATCGGGGGTCGCCAACTCCAGGACCCGCTCGACGGGCACGTCGGCGAGGCGCTGGGCGTCGTCGAACGACTTCTGCGCCGCCCTGGCCGCCTGGGCGAACGTCTCACCGGCGATCGGCGCGGTGACCGGAATCAGACTGGCGAACCAACCCACGGTCATCGAGTCGATACCCGCGGTCCGGGTGTCCTTCGCCGTGAAGCCGTGATATGTGTCTTTGCCGGTCAATTCGTGCTCGGCAAAGCCGGCGCACGCCAGCACTCCGCCGATGAACCGGGCGCCGGCGGCGACGCAGGCGGCGTCGAAGGCCTCGGTCTCGGCGCCGTTCATCAATTCGACGGTCAGCAGATCGCCCTTGGTGCTGGCCCAGATGTCACCGAGCGGCAGCGGGAAACTGGGCCAGTCGCCGTCCGTGTCACGCGCGAATGCGATCCAGTCGTTGATCTCGGGCGACGACAGATCCAGGTTCGCAACCTTTTCGCGCTGTCGCGCAACGTAGTCGCGATAGCTGCGTATCTCAGGCAGTGCGGTCGGTCGATGCCCACTTTGCGCCAGTTCCTGATACATCAGGTGGATGTCCAGGAAGATGAGGGCGGCGGACAGGCCGTCGATGTGCAGGTGGTCGACACTGGCGTAGAACGTGAAATAGTCGGCGTGCTGGACGATTCCGTAGGTGAAGCAGCCCCATTCCAAGGTTTCCGGAGTGGTGGTCAAGACGTGGTTGCGCACCTGGTCCTGGGTCATCTCCCCGAGCGCGACGGGAACGAATTCGATGGCCGCGGGGTCCTCGATTTCACGGCGGACGAAGGTTCCGCTGTCGAATTCGAACCAATAGTGATAGGTGTCCTGGCGACGCACATGGGCAGTGATCGTCGCGGTCATCGCCTCGATGTCGCAGGTGCCGGGAATGTCCCACGCCACGATCATCAGACGCGGCACCTGCCGGTTCATGTTCTTGCCGTGATAAGCGGACCAGAGATGTTGATTCTGTTGATAACTCGGGGCTAGATCGCTTCGCCGCGCGGCGCGTGCGGCTTCGAGTGCCG
The DNA here is from genome assembly GCF_001667865.1 of Mycobacterium mantenii. Lineage (GTDB taxonomy): Bacteria > Actinomycetota > Actinomycetes > Mycobacteriales > Mycobacteriaceae > Mycobacterium > Mycobacterium mantenii_A. The sequence goes on from NZ_LZJP01000097.1 coordinate 8,784, forward strand.
TGGGTGCGGCCATCCAAAGGGTAACCGGGCCGTGTGGCGGTTGCCATTCGTTGATGTTGCCGAGTGCGACCATTTCGTCGAGTCCTTGTGCTGTGAGATACCGACATCTGTTGCGATCTGGGGGGTGGTGAAAGTAGGTTTAGCGCCAGGCTTTTGACGCATCGTCCATTTGGTTCCCGCGGAATTTCGCGACGCATTCCGCGGTAAGTTGGGCTGACCCACCGCGTCGCTGACATGTCGCTGCTCTGGACGCTAGCTGACGGGGGCGATGATTTCGCGGTTTTGCGAAGACTCGCATTCTCCCGCGAGATCGTCTCCGCGGCGGTAACCTGTTTCGCTTAACGGTCACAATCCCGGCCCGGTGAGTGGCGCATGCGTACCAAAAAGTATCCAATCACGGGCGGTATGTTGCTCATTCGCCAGCCCGCGCCTAGAACTCGGGATAGAATTGTTTGGCCCGTTCGCCGAGCCGGCATCGCCTGGAACCCGGGCGGCTCGAGCCAAACCTGCACCCCCTCAGGGGAACAGCGGCAGATCCCAGAGCCGCATGCCGGGATGCAGCAGCCACAGCCGCATCATGGTGAGCCGTATGATGCGCGCCGCGCTGGTGATCATGAAAATCGCCAGCGGCACCTCGATCAGCAGCGCGGTGATCACCGACAGCCAGATGTCCTTGGGCCCGGCGGTCATGAGGTCGAACCACGCGTCGCAGATCAGCAGCACCCCGGTGGTGAAGGCGGCGAGCACCAGCAGCTGACGGCGCAGGTACCCGAGCACCGCCGTCGTCAGCATGAATGCGACCAGCAGCACGTCGAAACCGACCCAGGTGAGCGGCCAGTTGTGGGCGACGTAGTTCTCCGGCAGCGTCACCGACAGATACCCCAGCCAGGGAACCATCGCCATGGAGCCACCGACCATCAGGCTCAACCGGATGCGCCGCACCCGGGCCAGGAACTCCGGGTCGATCACCTCACCCAGCGGCTGCTCCAGCCGGGTGATCAGTTCCCGGCGTTGCTCGGGAGTCAGCGCCGCGATCTGTGCGTCGGTAAGAATGCCGTCGGTCATGAAAACATCCTCCGGCTCGGGGCGGGTGAATCAGTGGGCGGCGCCCACCGGGGGCCGGCGGTCGGCCGCGGTCTTGGGCACAGCCTGGGCATCGCCGCTGTCGAATTCCCGTACCCAACAGGCGAATTCGAGGGTGATGCCATCGGGGTCCTGGAAATAGAACGAGCGCACGTAGACGCCGGGATGCACGGTCGCGGACACCTGCATGGCGCTTTCGTCGTGATTGAGCACCGGCCCGACCCGCACCCCTTTGTCTTTGAGCAGCTGACGGTAGCTGTCGAACTTCTCGGCCGGCACGTGGAATGCCAGGTGGTTCATGGTGCTGACGGCGCTGGTGATGTCGCCGATGCCTGGGATGGCGCCCGGCGACGAGATCCCCGGTACCCGGTCGGGGGCGTCGGCGAACCAGAAGAAGGCGACGCAGTCGCCGTTGCCGGCGTCGAAGAAGAAGTGCTGGCCGGCGCCACCGGGCAGGTCGAGCGATTTGATCAGCGGCATGCCGAGGACATTGCTATAGAAGTCCACGGTTTTCGCCATGTCCGAACACACCAGGGCGACGTGGTTGATCCCGCCGAGTTCGAATTCCGTGTTGGTGTAGTGCGGCTTGATCATCTGGTGGCTCCCCTCGGTCCCCGGCTTGCCGGTCCTGGCCAAGATCCGAATCTGAATCTAACATCAGTTTCAGTTTTGGCCCAGGGAGGTGCGTCAGGTGTCGACCGCGGCGTCCCCTGCTGACCGGGACGACCAGCGCGCCGAGCTCCCCACCCTGCGCGGCAGGCGGACGCAGGCCGCCATCGATACGGCCGCCCGAACCGTCATCGCGCGCAAAGGCGTCCTGGCCACGACCATCGCCGACATCGCCGCCGAAGCGGGTCGGTCGGCGGCGTCCTTTTACAACTACTACGACTCCAAAGAGGCGATGGTGCGCCAGTGGGCGCTGCGCTTCCGCGATGAGGCCAACGAGCGCGCACTGGCGGTGACCGAACATGGGTTGTCCGACCGTGAGCGCGCGCACGCCGCCGCCGCGGCGCACTGGCACACCTACCGCCACCGGCTCGCCGAGGTGATCAGCGTGTCGCAGCTGGCGATGATCAACGACGACTTCGCGCAGTATTGGGCCGAGATTTGTGAGATCCCAATCTCTTTCATCGCCGACTCGGTCCGGCGCGCCCAGGCCCGGGGCCATTGCCGCGACGACGATCCGCGGCTGATCGCCGAGGCGATCGTGGCGATGTTCAACCAGTTCTGCTACATCCAGCTCGGTGGGGCGCGTCCGGAGGAGCCCGACGACCAGGCCTGCATCCAAACCCTGGCCAACATCTACTACCGAGCCATCTATGCGTGAGGAGGACCGCTGAGTTGACTCGTCGTACCGGTGCTGGAGTCGTCCGCGAATTCGTCGGGCTGCCGTCGCCCACCGCGGGGCGCGCGGGCGCGGGGGGGCATCCGTGTCAGGGGCTGTATCACCGGGGGGTGGGACGCAAACCCAAGGTGGCGATGATCGCCACGCACTACCAGATCGACTTCTCCGAGCACTATCTCGCCGACTACATGGCCACCCGCGGCATCGGTTTTCTCGGCTGGAACACCAGGTTTCGCGGCTTCGAAAGCAGCTTCCTGCTCGATCACGCTCTGGTCGACATCGGCGTCGGGGTGCGCTGGCTGCGCGAGGTCCAGGGAGTGGATACCGTTGTGCTGTTGGGCAATTCGGGAGGCGGCTCATTGATGGCCGCCTACCAGTCCCAGGCCGTCGAGCCGAACGTCACTCCGCCGGACGGGATGCGGCCGGCGGCCGGGCTGACCGAATTGCCATCCGCCGACGGCTACGTGGCCACCGCCGCCCATCCCGGGCGCCCGGAGGTACTCACCGCGTGGATGGACGCCGCCGTCGTCGACGAGGACGATCCCGTCGCCACCGACGCCGACCTCGACCTGTTCGACGAGCGCAACGGCCCGCCCTACTCGCCGGAGTTTCTGGCCCGGTACCGCAGCGCGCAGACCGCCCGCAACCACGCCATCACCGACTGGGCCGAGACCGAGCTCAAACGCGTTCGCGCGGCGGGGTTTTCCGATCGCCCCTTCAGCGTGATGCGAACCTGGGCGGATCCCCGCATGGTCGACGCCAGCATCGAGCCCACCACGCGACAGCCCAACCTGTGCTATGCGGGCGTGCCGGCGAAGGCGAACCGCTCGGCGCACGGGATCGCGGCGGCCTGCACGCTGCGCAACTGGCTGGGCATGTGGAGCCTGCGGGTGGCGCAGACCCGCGCCGAACCGCACCTGGCCCGGATCGCCTGCCCCGCCCTGGTGATCAACGCCGAGGCCGATACCGGGGTGTTTCCCTCTGACGCCCAACGCATTTTCGGCGCACTCGCCGGCACCGACAAAACGCAGGCTTCGGTGGACACCGATCACTACTTCACCACTCCCGGGGCGCGCAGCGAGCAGGCGGACATCATCACCGCATGGATCAGCAGGCGGTGGCGCTGACAGTTCTCGCCGAATTCGTTCCCGGCGCCACGGCGGGCGCGTCCCGCGTGACCGGCGGCCGACAGCCCATGTCGTCAACCAACCGACTGGTTGTTAGCTTGGAGGGAACCCGGCCGAACCGGCGTCCTGCAGCAACGGAAGGCGACCAATGCCGATCGCGATAAATCCCGAGCATCAAGAACTGGCCGATTCCGTGCGATCGCTGGTGGCGCGCATCGCGCCGTCCGAGACGCTGCACGCGGCCATGGAAACTCCGGTCGAGAATCCCCCGCCGTACTGGCAGGCCGCCGCGGAGCAGGGGCTGCACGGCGTCCATCTGGCCGAATCCGTCGGAGGGCAGGGCTTCGGCATCCTCGAGTTGGCCATCGTGCTGGCCGAGTTCGGATACGGGGCGGTGCCGGGCCCGTTCGCGCCGTCGGCGATCGCCAGTGCCCTGATCTCGGCGCACGACCCGGACGCGAAGGTGCTCTCCGCCCTGGCGTCCGGCGCCGAAATCGCCTCCTACGGCTTGAATTGCTGCGCGCTGACCGCCACCCGGCAGGGCAATTCGCTGGTGATCCGCGGCGAAGTCCGTGCGGTCCCCGCTGCGGCGCAGGCCACGCTGCTGGTGCTGCCCGTCGCGATCGACAGCGGCGAGGCGTGGGCGGTGCTGCGCGCCGACCAGCTCGAGATCGAACCGGTGAAAAGCCTGGACCCGCTGCGCCCCATCGCCGATGTGCGAGCCAATGCCGTCGAGGTCGGCGAGGACGTCGTGCTGACGAACCTGAGCATGGCGACGGCGCACGCGCTGATGACCACGCTGCTGTCCGCCGAAGCCATCGGGGTGGCGCGCTGGGCGACCGACACCGCCGCGCAGTACGCCAAGATCCGAGAGCAGTTCGGCCGGCCGATCGGCCAGTTCCAGGCCATCAAGCACAAGTGTGCCGAGATGATCGCCGACACCGAGCGGGCCACCGCGGCCGTGTGGGATGCCGCCCGCGCGATCGACGAAGCGCGCGAAAACAGTTGGGACACAGCGGCTTCGCATGTCGAATTCGCGGCCGCCGTGGCGGCGACCCTGGCGCCGGCGGCCGCCCAGCGCTGCGCGCAGGACTGCATTCAGGTGCACGGCGGGATCGGCTTCACCTGGGAGCACGACGCAGGCGTGTACTACCGCCGGGCACTGCTGCTGGCCGCCTCCTTCGGTCGCAGTTCGGACTACCCGCAGAAGGTCGTCGACACCGCGACCACCACCGGCTTGCGCCCGGTGGACATCGACCTCGACCCCGACACCGAAAAATTGCGGGCCGAGATCCGGGCCGAGGTCACCGCGCTCAAGGAGATCGAGCGGGAGCAACGCAAGGTCGCCATCGCCGAGGGTGGCTGGGTACTGCCGTATCTTCCGAAGCCATGGGGCCGGGCCGCCAGCCCGATCGAGCAGATCATCATCGCCCAGGAGTTCACCTCCGGGCGGGTCAGGCGGCCGCAGACGGGGATCGCCACCTGGATCGTCCCGTCGATCGTGGCGTTCGGAACCGAGGAGCAAAAGCAGCGGTTCCTGCCACCGACGTTCCGCGGCGAGATGATCTGGTGCCAGCTGTTTTCCGAACCCGGCGCCGGATCGGATCTGGCCAGCCTGACCACCAAGGCCGTTCGGACCGACGGCGGCTGGCGCATCACCGGCCAGAAGATCTGGACCACCGCCGCGCAGTTGTCGCAGTGGGGCGCGCTGTTGGCCAGGACGGACCCAAGCGCCCCGAAGCACGCCGGCATCACCTACTTCCTGTTGGACATGAAGAGCGAGGGCGTCGACGTCAAGCCGTTGCGGGAGCTCACCGGCAACGCCATGTTCAACACCGTCTACATCGATGACGTGTTCGTCCCCGACGAGTGCGTGCTCGGGGAGGTCAACCGGGGTTGGGAGGTCAGCCGCAACACCCTCACCGCGGAGCGGGTGTCGATCGGCAGCAGCGAGGCGAACTTCCTGGCGACGCTGGCGCAGTTCGTCGAGTTCGTTCGCGACGGCCACTTCGATCAGATCGCCCAGCACCGGGCGGGCCAGTTGATCGCCGAGGGTCACGCGGCCAAGGTGCTCAACCTGCGCTCGACGCTGTTGACGCTGGCCGGTGGGGACGCCATGCCGTCGGCGGCCATCTCCAAGCTGCTGTCGATGCGCACCGGACAGGGATACGCCGAATTCGCGGTCTCGTCGTTCGGCACCGATGCCGCGATCGGCGACACCGACCAATTGCCGGGCAAATGGGGCGAATACCTGTTGGCCAGCCGTGCCACCACCATTTACGGCGGTACCTCCGAGGTGCAGCTGAACATCATCGCCGAGCGGCTGCTCGGCCTGCCCCGCGACCCGTAAGACGGCGCGAAAAGCCCCGGAAAAGGGCCATGCCGACCTGACTGAGTCAGGCCGGCATGGTTCCCCCCATGCGCGGTGGGCCATCCCGAGGGTTGGCGTGTCGGCGATGGCCCTACCGCGCGGAGATGGTGATCACCACCACCAGTTCCACCAGTGCTGGGGGCCCCAGTAGCCACCGCCACGGCCCCAGTTGCCGTGCCCCCAATTGCCATTTCCCCGACCATCATGGCCGCCCCATCCGCGACCGCCGGGGCGATCGGGGATGAAGCCCGGTCCGCTGTGCGGCCCAGCACTGGCGAAGCTCGTGGTGGCTGCGGGCGCAGGAGCGGCCTGAGCCATGGGAGCGCCGCCGATCAGCAGCGCGCCGGCCACGGCTCCGGCACCTATGACACCTGCGGCCGCGCCGCGTAATGATCGCGAGATCATCAAAGTGAGTCCTTCCAACCCGTTGCCACCACTGCCAAAAACGTTAGTGGGACATTTCTGAGCAAACAAGTGGAATTCGCATTTTTCGCTTGTGAATTGGATAACAATGGGGTCTCGAGTCATCAAGAATGGGCGCAATCATCAATGCGTATTTGTGCAATTCATTTCTTCGCAAATACTGACGCACTCGCCCGAATTCGCCAATATAACCAGCTCTTGGGCCATCTACTGATGTACTGCGTTGCGGAAGTCGTATATACTGACGTCAGGCTTTGCGCATTTCCGCATTAACTGATCTCCCGCGAGATCGACCGGGATCTTTACCGCGCCCTGTGCGTTGTAGACCGGGAATGCAGCTACCTATATCCATTTGCGACGCGATCTGCGGTGCCAGCCGCCGATGCGCCGCGCAGCTGCGTGCCCGCTCGTGCGGTCGCCGACCGGGTCGCCGACGGCCCGGCGACGCGACTTACGCTGGCGACGGTGACAGAATCAGTAATGACACACCGGCACCGAGCGCTGATTTACTGATTGGCACTCACGGAGGAAGACACCGAAGTGAACTTCAACAGCAGCCACAGCGGACCCAGCGTCGGAGCCTTTCGCGCCCCCAACTCGGCCGCCGGGCCCTCCGGAGACGCCGCGCCGACCGAGCGTCTCACCAGCCTCGGGCAGCCGGGCGGCCAGCGGATCGCCAGCCAACCGGCGGCCGCCCAACCGGGACGCACGCAGCGGACACGCCGAACGGTCGACCTGCCGGCTCCCACGCACCGGGCCCTCGACATCTGGCAGCGTGAAGCGGCCGACCGGCTAGGAGTCGCCCGGGTGACCGGGCAGGAGGTCCTCACCGCGCTGATCGACCAGCTGCTGGTGGACCCCAAGCTCACCGCTCAGATCACCCGCGCCATCAAAGATCGCCGCTGACCCGCTGACCCGCTCACCTCGGAGCGGAACGGGCTAGTCGACGTCCATTTCGCGCAGCTCGCGCTTGAGGACCTTGCCCGTCGGGTTGCGCGGTAACTCGTCGAGGAAGACGACCTCGCGCGGCACCTTGTAGCGGGCCAGGTGGTCGCGCACGTAGTGCTTGACGGTGTCCTCGTCGAGGTCGGCGCCGTCCTTCTTCACCACGAAGGCGCGCAGCCGGTGTCCCCATTCCTTGTCTTCGACCCCGATCGCGGTGGCCTCGAGGACGTCCGGGTGCCCGGTGATGAGGTCTTCGACCTCAGCCGGGAACACGTTCTCGCCGCCGGAGACGATCATCTCGTCGTCGCGCCCGCTGATGAACAGCAAGCCGTTCTCGTCGAAATACCCGACGTCACCCGAGGACAACAGCCCGTTGATGATCTGCTTCTTGCCGCCGCCGGTGTAACCCTCGAACGGGAAGGCGTTGCCGACGAAGATGCGGCCGACCTCGCCCTGCGGCAGCTCCTTGCCGTTGTCGTCATAGATCTTGACGCGCACACCCTTGACGACCGGGCCGACGGTCGACGAGTTGTACTCCAGGTGCTTGGGCTCGGCGATGGTCGCGAAGGCGATCTCGGTCGAGCCGTACATGTTGTAGATGACCGGGCCGAGGTCCTTGAGCGCTCGTTCGGCCAGGTCGGCACCCAGCGCCGATCCCGACACGAACACGATCTTCAGGCTGGAGAGGTCGGGCTTGGAGTCCATCTTCTCGACCGCTTCGAGGATGCGGGACAACATCACCGGGACGACGACCATCGCGGTCACCTTGTGCTTCTCGATGTCCTCCAGCACCAGCGCCGGCTTGAATTTGCGGCGCAGCACCAGCGTCGAGCCCAGGAACATCGCGATCGTGCCGTGCAGATAACCCAGCGCGTGGAACATCGGCGCCGGCAGCGAGGTCACCTCGCCGGCCTTGAACGGAACGTGCGACAGGATGCCGCCGACCGGTGCCAGGGTCGGCGGGGTGCTGCGGTTCGCGCCCTTCGGGGTCCCGGTGGTCCCGCTGGTCAGGATGATGATCGACGCGTGCTTCGACGCCTTGGGGGCGGGCTCGGAGCTGCTGCGCTCGATCAGGTCGGCGAGGGTGTCGTCCTTGCTGCCCGACGGCTCGTCACTGTCCGGGTTGGTCCCGAGCGCCCGCAGTTTGCCCAGCTCCGGTGAGGCTTTGCTGACCGCCTTGGTGTATTCGTCGTCGTAGATGATCAGCTTGGCGCCCTCGCGCTCCGACACCTCCTTGATCTGCGGGCCGGAGAATTCGCTGTTGAGCAGGATGATGCGGGCGCCGACGCGGGCGGCACCGTAATTGGCGATCAGGAACCACCGACTGTTGCGGGCCAGGATGGCGACGCCGTCGCCGCCCTTGACGCCCATCTTGATCAGCCCGTTGGCCACCGCGTGCGCGGCCTCGTCAAGTTCCTTGAAGCTGAATTCGCCCTCGTCGTCGATGCACGCGGCGCGGTCGGGTTGGCGCCTGGCGTTCAGCGCCGGCAGCATGCCGAACTCGCCCCACTTGTAGATGTCGGCGGCCATCGCGGCGTAGTTCTGCGGCGGCTCGATCCGGAACGCGCCCGATTCGAAAATCTTGCGTACGTAGTGCAGCTCGGCGGAGCCGCGTTCGACGTACTGCTGAACTTTTGCGGCGGCCTGAGCGGGCAGACCGAGGAGGTTAGGCATGAAATCCACCTTATGTGACGTCCGTCTCAGTACGGCCAGAAATTCTGGCGAATTAGCATGAACCGCATGACCCGTCCGGTTTCGCTGGAGGTGGCCGGGCGCCAGGTGGCCATCACCCATCCGGACAAGGTGGTGTTCCCCCGCGTGAGCGGCCGCGAAACCACCAGCTCTTTTTCGGGTCCCTACACCAAGCTCGATCTGGTCCGCTATTACCTGTCCGTGGCCGACGGCGCGCTGCGCGGCGTGGCCGGTCGCCCGATGATCCTGAAGCGCTTCGTCAAGGGCATCACGGAAGAAGCGGTGTTTCAGAAGCGCGCCCCGGCCAAACGGCCGGACTGGGTCGACGTTGCCGAACTGCGTTATGCGCGGGGCACTTCGGCGGCCGAGGCGGTGATCCACGATGCCGCGGGACTGGCCTGGGCGATCAACCTGGGATGCGTCGACCTCAACCCACATCCGGTGCTGGCCGACGACCTCGAACACCCCGACGAACTGCGGGTCGATTTGGATCCGATGCCCGGGGTCTCGTGGCGGCGCATCGTGGACGTCGCGTTGGTGGCCCGCGAGGTGCTCGAGGACTACGGCCTGACCGCCTGGCCGAAGACGTCGGGGTCGCGCGGCTTTCACGTTTATGCCCGCATCGCGCCGCGCTGGGAGTTCCGCCAGGTGCGGCTGGCCGCGCAGACCGTCGCCCGGGAGGTCGAGCGGCGCGTGCCCGAGGCGGCGACCAGCCGTTGGTGGAAGGAAGAACGCGAAGGGGTGTTCGTCGACTTCAACCAGAACGCGAAGGACCGCACCGTCGCATCGGCGTACTCGGTGCGCGCGACCCCGGATGCCCGGGTCTCGACACCGCTGCGGTGGGACGAGGTCGCCGACTGCCGGCCCGAGGCGTTCACCATCGAGACCGTGCCCGCCCGGTTCGCCGACATCGGTGACCCCTGGGCGGGAATGGACGACGCCGTCGGCGAGCTCGACCGGCTACTGGTGCTGGCCGAGGAAATGGGCCCGCCCGAACGCGCGCCGAAAGGGTCGGGGAAACGGCCCGACGGCAGGCGGCAGTCCTCCATGCCGCTGATCGAGATCGCCCGCACCAAGACCAAGGACGAGGCGATGGCGGCGCTGGACGTCTGGCGCGACCGCTATCCCGCTGTGGCCGGCCGGCTGCAGCCGGTCGACGTCCTGGTCGACGGGATGCGCGGCCCCAGTTCGATCTGGTACCGGATCCGGATCAACCTGCAGCACGTTCCCGAGGACGAACGGCCACCCCAGGAAGAGCTGATCGCCGACTACAGCCCCTGGGACGGGTACGGCGGAAAACAGCAGCCGTCGAGCTGACTTCGGATCAGATCCCCACCCGCGTTATCGCGTTGTGCCTGCGCAGGTAGCAGTACCAGGTGACGCCGAGCAGGCCGAGGAAGAACACGATGTAGAACCGCAGCGCCGGTTCGATGCTGCCGAACTCCGACTTCGACCACGCGTACGCCAGCGGGACCACGAAGCCGCCGAAGGCACCCACCGCGGAGATGACGCCCAGCGCACCGGCGGCCTGCCGGCGCATGGCCACCATGGTGTCGCGGTCGCCCCCGGCCAGCTCGCCCTTGATCTTGAAGATCCGCGAGATCATCCGGTAGGTCGAGCCGTTGCCGATGCCGGTGGCGACGAACAGGAACATGAAGCTGGCGAAGAAGCCCGGCAGGTTGACCGCCGTCACCGACCACAGCGCCGCCGCCGCCCCGATCGCCAGCATGACGAAGCTGGCGGCGGTGATGCGGGCGCCGCCGATCCGGTCGGCCAGCTTGCCGCCGAGGGGCCGGATGACCGAGCCGATGCCGGCGCCCAGGAAGGCCCACGCCAGCGCGATGTCACCGCGCCCGAACACCGTCTTGAGCAGGGTCGGGAACGCCGCCGAGTAGCCGATGAACGATCCGAAGGTGCCGATGTACAGCAGCGACATGATCCAGGTGTCCGGGTGCCGCAGCGACTCGAGCACCGGCTTCACGTCGGCCTTGGCCTCGGTGAGGTTGTTCATGAACAGGAACGCGCAGAGCGCGGCCACCACGGCCAGCGGCACGTAGAACAGTCCGGCCCGCGACAGCGCCATCCCGCCGCCGGCGATCACGATGGGCGGGATGATCTTTTGCACCACCGCCACGCCGATGTTGCCGCCGGCCGCGTTCAGGCCCAGCGCCCAGCCCTTGTCCTTCTCCGGGTAGAAGAACGAGATGTTGGCCATCGACGAGGCGAAGTTGCCGCCGCCGAAGCCGGCGGTCGCGGCGATCGCCACCAGGACGCCGAACGGGATGCCGGGATGGCTGACAGCCCACGCCAGCAGCAGGCATGGGATGAGCAGCAGCGCCGCCGAGATGGTCGTCCAGTTGCGGCCGCCGAACAGCGGGACCGCGAACGTGTAGGGCAATCGCAGGAACGCCCCGACACCGCTGGGCACGGCGACCAGGCACAGGGCCTGGCTGGCGGTCAGCGCCCACCCGGACGCGGCGGGGTGCCCGTGCGCCCCCGCCGTCATGTGCACCACCACGATGCTCCACAACATCCACACGCTGAAGCCGACGTGTTCGGCGAAGATCGAGAAGACCAGGTTCCGGCGAGCGATCGGCTTGCCGGTGGTCTCCCAGAATTCGGGGTCTTCGGGCCGCCAGTCATCGATCCAGTGCCGTCCCGTATGACGCTCGCGCGGCGGCGCGGGCTGCGTTACCGGCCTGATGGTCGTGGTCATTCTGGTGGGACTCCTGGGTTGGATGCGGCGCGGGCAAGGACCTCTCGACGTTAAAGACGCACTGTTACCGGTCTGGGTGTGCACAGTTACGTGGGCGATACGCAGAAATCGCAACGGCCTGTCCCCGTTTGTCAGAACTCTGCAACGAGAAGACGTCGCGGGCCCACGGCGAGGCGTCGATGCGCGACAATCGGCGCATGCAGGTGACTGAGGCTCCCCTGGGCCTGCGGGAGCGCAAGAAGATCAAGACCCGCCGCGCCATCAGGCGCGAGGCGTTTCGCCTGATCGAGGAGAACGGCTTCGCCGCGACCACCGTCGAACAGATCGCCGAGGCGGCCGACGTGTCGCCGAGCACCTTCTTCCGTTATTTCCCGTCCAAGGAATCGCTGCTGCTCGCCGACGACCTCGACCCGCTGATCCTCGAGGCGCTGAAGGCCCAGCCGCGCGACCTGTCCCCGGCGCGGGCCTTCCGCGGCGCCTATGCGGCCGTCATGGCCCAGCTGCCCGACGACCAGCTGGAGTTCGAGAGCACCCGGCAGCGCCTGATGTTCTCGATACCCGAGCTCAAGGCGGCGATGTACGACGAGTACTACCGCACCGTGACGGTGGCCGCCGAGGCGATCGCGCACCGGATCGGCCGCGCCCCCGACGATTTCGAGGTCCGAGTGTTCGCCGGAGCGTTGACGGGCGCCATGATGGCGGCGTTCGACAGCGCGCCGAAGACCGCCGAGACGATCTATCGCGCCCTGGATTTCATGGACGCCGGCATGCCGCTGGGCTGAACTGCCTCAACAGCGCGGCGACGCATGTCAGAGGGCGGAACGCGATACTCTCACGCGATGCGACAGGGATGGAATCGACGGGGATTCTTGCAGCTCGCAGGGGCTGCCGGGGTAACCGCGATCGGCGGTGCGACCGCGTTCTCGGAGCTTTTGGCGGGGTGCTCGTCAGACAAGCCCGCTCCGGGAGCCGCGCCGGGATCGGTGACGGTCACCCACCTGTTCGGTCAAACCGTCGTCAAGGAACCACCCAAGCGCGTCGTCAGCGCCGGCTACACCGAGCAGGACGACCTGCTCGCGGTCGGCGTGGTGCCGATCGCGGTGACCAACTGGTTCGGTGATCAGCCCTTCGCGGTCTGGCCGTGGGCCGCACCCAAGCTCAACGGCGCGCAGCCGACGGTGTTGAACCTGGACAACGGGATTCCCGTCGACCAGATCGCCGGCCTCAAACCCGACCTGATCGTGGCCGTCAACGCCGGCCTGGACGCCGACACGTATCAGAAGCTGTCCGCGATCGCCCCGACCGTGGCGCAATCGGACGGCGACGCCTTCTTCGAACCGTGGAAAGAGCAGGCCGGCACCGTCGGTCAGGCGGTCTTCCAGGCCGACCAGATGAAGTCGTTGATCGACGGCGTCGACCAGAAATTCACCGACGTCGGCAAGAAGAATCAGCAATGGACCGGCAAGAAGGCACTGCTGATGCACGGCGCGCTGTGGCAAGGCACCGTCGTCGCCACCATGGCGGGCTGGCGGACGGACTTCCTGAATCAGATGGGGCTGGTCATCTCCGACACCATCAAACCCTTCGGCACGGATCAGCGCGCCGTCATCCCGCGCGATCACATCAGATCCGTGCTCGACTCCGCCGACGTGGTGATCTGGACGACCCAGAGCCCGGACGATCAGAAGGCGATACTGGCCGACCCCGAGGTCGCCGGGTCGCTCACCACCGCACAGAACCGCCACATCTTCACCACCAAGGACCAGGCCGGCGCGATCGCGTTCGCGTCGCCGCTGAGCTACCCCGTCATCGCCGATCAACTGCCCCCGCTGATCACCAAGATCCTGGGCTAGCTGTACTGACCACGGACGTTGGTGACGGCGTGGCGTGGTGACATGACGAAGACCTCCGAGTGAAGTGCGAGCTGTCTA
>NZ_LZJP01000098.1:0-1045 GCF_001667865.1 Mycobacterium mantenii
TGCGGTATCTGGGGCGTGCTGATGAGCAGGTCAAGATCCGTGGGTATCGCATCGAGTTGGGCGAGGTCCAAGCGGCACTTGCCGACCTCGACGCGGTAGAGCAGGCGGTGGTGGTCGACCGTGAAGACAGGCCCGGCGGCAAGCGTCTGGTGGCCTATGTGACCGGGACTGCCGACCCGGCCAAAGTGCGCGCGCAGTTGGCTGAGCGGCTTCCGGCCTATATGGTCCCGGCGGCGGTGGTGGCATTGGCCGCGCTGCCGATGACCATCAACGGCAAACTCGACAAGCGCGCCCTGCCGGCACCGGAATACAGCGCGGACGCGTATCGGGCTCCGGGCAGTGCGGTCGAGGAGATCCTGGCCGGGATCTATGCCCAGGTGCTGGGGGTCGAGCGGGTCGGGGTGGACGACTCCTTCTTCGAATTGGGTGGTGACTCGCTGTCGGCGATGCGGCTGATCGCGGCCATCAATACCACTGTGGATGAGGGCCTTTCGGTGCGTGCGGTGTTCGAGGCACCCACGGTGGCCCAGCTGGCGCCCCGTATCGGTGAGGACACGGGACCGCTTGCACCACTGGTAGCGCATGAACGGCCCGCCGTGGTTCCGTTGTCGTTTGCCCAGAACCGGTTGTGGTTCATCGACCAGTTCCAAGGGCCGTCGCCGGTCTACAACATCGTGGCGGCCTTGCGGCTGGACGGACGCCTGAACGCCGACGCGTTGCGTGCGGCGTTGGCCGATGTGGTGGCTCGCCACGAGAGCCTGCGCACGATATTCCCTGCGGTCGAAGGGGTTCCGCAGCAGGTGGCTGCTCCTGTCGAGTTGGCCGATTTCGGGTGCGTTGTTGATAGCACCGGCTGTGCGGTAAGTCAGCTGAGCGAGGCCGTTAACGCCGCGGCGCGCTACACGTTTGATCTTGCTGCCGAGATCCCGCTTCACGCAACGCTTTTCCGTATCTCCGACGGTGAGCATGTGTTGGTGGTGGTGGTGCACCATATCGCGGCTGATGGTTGGTCGTTGGGGCCGTTGGTGCGTGATCTGGGGATCGC
>NZ_LZJP01000099.1:0-580 GCF_001667865.1 Mycobacterium mantenii
CCAAGATGTTCCAGGCGCTGTTGCCGTCGCGCTCCGGTTCGATTCAGAAGCCGGCCGGGTCGCAAACCATCGGCCGGGCCACCGACAACGACATCGTCATCCAGGACGTCCTGGCCTCGCGCCATCACGCCTTCCTGCTCCAGACGCCGCTGGGCACCGAGATCCGCGACGCGCACAGCGTGAACGGAACCTTCGTCAACGGCGTCCGGGTCGGCTCGGCGGTGCTGACCGAGGGTGACGTGGTCACCATCGGCAACGTCGACCTGGTGTTCACCGGCGACAGCCTGGTGCGGCGGACCGAGGCGGCGTCGCGGACCGGCGGGCTGGAGGTCAACTCCGTCTGCTACACCGTCGACCACGGCAAGCAGCTGCTCGACCACATCTCGCTGACCGCCAGGCCCGGGACGCTGACCGCCATCATCGGTGGCTCGGGTGCCGGCAAGACCACGCTGTCGCGCCTGATCGTCGGCTATACCAGCCCGACGTCGGGCAATGTGACCTTCGAGGGCCACAACATCCACACCGAGTACGCGTCCATGCGAAGCAGGATCGGGATGGTCCCGCAGGACGACGTGGTGCA
>NZ_LZJP01000100.1:0-344234 GCF_001667865.1 Mycobacterium mantenii
ACGTCAGACATCTCCACTAAGCCCGGAGGTCCTCCCTTCTCACAGCCGAATCGTCAACAACGTCCCTGCCGGGTACAACTAGCGGCGGGCCGGGTCCTTGTGCGCCTTGATCGGCGCCGCGCTCGGCGGCAACTTGAGCAGGTTGCCCCGCAGGCTGCCCCGCGCGGTGCGAACCGTCACCAGCAGCCAGGTGAACAGCAGCCCCGCGTAGGCGATGGCCGCCGCCAGCCTGAATGCCGGCAGATGGGTGTGCCCGGCGAGCTGGGAGGTCCCGGTCACGAAGGTCCCGACCGGGAAGGTCAGGCTCCACCAGGTCAGGGCGAACGGCATCCCCCGGCGCAGCGTGCGAACCGTCAACGCGGTGGCAAGCGCGATCCACAACACCGCGAAACCCCACACCGGCACCCCGTAGAGGATCGCGAACGCGTTCAGGTCCTCGGCCAGTTCCGGGTCGACGGCCAAGGCCGCGTTGGCTCCCAAAAGCCCCGCGGCCGTAATGGATTGGCCAAGCGGGCCCAACACGATCCACAGCGTCGGCACCCGCGCGGTACCCGAGGTGCCGTACAGGGTCAGGCGGCTCCAGATCATGGCGATGATGTTCAACGAGGCCACCAACGACAACCCGAACATCGCGTAGCAGCCGTACAGCATGGTCGCCCGCCCGGCGCCGGCCGAGATATGCGGAAGCAGTAGCGCCCCCGTCGCCGCGGTCACCATAGGCGGAACGACCGGCATCAGCCATCCACCGAACGCCGCGTCCGGCTCGACGTCGTGCTGGGTGAACATGAGGAACGGGATGCTGACGGCGGTGAACAGCCCGCCGAGCGTGCCGGCGGTCCACAGCACCCAATCCAGGTCGACGGCGATGCGCTCGCCGAGCAGGTCTCTGCCGACCAGCACGGCTCCCCCACCGACGGTCATCAGGGCCATCGGGGCGGCGCCGTAGAAGTGCGCCATCTGCGGATTGCGGGCGTGGGTGCGCGCCACGGTCGGATGGCGCAACCAATGGCCACCCACCAGCACGATCAGCGCCACCAGCAGCGCGGCCGCGATCACCCAAACCACTTGGGCGAACGCCCGCAACCCCACGATGTGGACGGGCAGGGTTGCGCCGGCGGTCGCGACGATCCCGGTGCCCATCACCGAGGCGAACCAGTTGGGTCCGATGTTGCCGAGTACCTCGACACGCGTGTGCACGGGGGATCGGTCGTGCGGGAGTGCGGTGGCCACAGCTGAAGAACCCTACTGCGCCGCGCGCCAAAATCGCTGGATCAGCCGCATACACTCCAACCGTGATACTTCCGGCGCAACAACGGTCGGCGCTGCACTGGATCCCGCTATTGGTCGGCATTGCCGTCGTGCTGCTGGCCATCCTCGCTATACCCATCAAGCAACGATGTGGTGCGCCGGGCTTTTCGTGCGCATCGACGGTGGACACCGGCGGCAACATCCACTACTACTACGAAGTCGAGCCGGTCGGCGTCTACCTCGCTGAGGTCGTCACCGGCACCAACATCACGCTCTTTTACACCTCGGGCGAGGACCTGGTCAGAGCCCGATAGCCGACGATGGTGGTTTGCTGGCCGATTTGATGCGGTGACGGCCCGCCGGGCCGTATCCGCCCGATAACAAGTTCGGCTCGATCCGGGCGGCGGTGCGGCCGGCCCGAGACCTGACGGAGACCATTGCGGGCGACACAGGGAAAAACATGCTGGTAGAGCACGGATGGCATGCAAGATTAGTGTGTGGTCGGTCCCGCGAATACGCTCCCACCGACCGTGTGACGGGTGCTCTCGATTGGGGGCTTCACAGCAAGCTAACGCATACTTGTCACCATGCTTGAAGCGACATCGCCGCAAAGCACCGTTGCGGTGCCTGGTGATGTGCTGGGCGTGGGCAGAGGTTTGTGATGGCCCGCTCGGGCGGCGCGCATCGCCGTCATCGAGCCGTCCGTCAACCCTCCCGTTTCCGTAAGGGGCTGACGCGCACCCTGGGCGCGCTCGTCTCCGTGGCCGCTGTGGGCCTGACCGGGGCGGGCTACTACGTCGCGCACGGCGCGCTGGGCGGCATAACCGTGTCGAACGCCTTGCAGCCCGACGATCCACGGTCCAGCGGCGACAACATGAACATCCTGCTGATCGGGCTGGATTCGCGGAAGGATCAGGACGGCAACGACCTGCCCAACTCGATCCTGAAGCATCTGCACGCCGGCGATTCCGACGACGGTGGCTACAACACCAACACGATGATCCTGGTGCACGTCAGCGCCGACAACAAAGTCGTCGCCTTCTCGATCCCCCGCGACGACTGGGTGCCCTTCACCGGGGTCCCGGGATACAACCACATCAAGATCAAAGAGGCCTACGGCCTGACCAAACAGTACGTCGCCCAAAAGCTGGCCAACCAGGGCAACAGCACTCAAAAGGAACTCGAGACCAAGGGCCGCGAAGCCGGCCGGGCGGCGACGCTGCGGGCGGTGCGAAGCCTGACCGGTGTTCCCATCGACTACTTCGCCGAGGTCAATCTGGCGGGTTTCTTCGACCTGGCGCAGACCCTCGGAGGCGTCGACGTGTGCCTCAATCACGCCGTCTACGACTCGTATTCCGGCGCCGACTTCCCGGCCGGCCGCCAGCGGCTGGACGCGTCGGAGGCGCTGTCGTTCGTCAGGCAGCGGCACGGCCTGGAGAACGGGGACCTGGACCGCACCCACCGGCAACAGGCGTTCATCTCGTCGGTCATGCAGGAGCTGCAGGCCTCGGGCACCTTCACCAACATCGACAAGCTCAAGAACCTGATGGCGGTGGCGCGCAAGGACGTGGTGCTCTCGGCGGGCTGGAACGACGACATGATCCAGCGGCTCGGCGGCCTGGCCGGCGGCAATGTCGAGTTCCGGACGCTGCCGGTGGTGCGCTACGACACCATCGACGGCCAGGACGTCAACATCGTCGATCCGGCAGCCATCAAGTCCGAGGTGGCGCAGGCCATCGGCTCGGACACACCGACGACCGCGCCGACCACCACCGCCGTGAAGCCCGATCCGTCCACGGTGGTCGACGTTGTGAATTCCGGCAGCATGAGCGGTCTGGCCACCGAGGTGTCGCGCGCGCTCAAGAAGAAGGGCTACACCCCGGGTCAGGTCCGCGACCGCGAATCCGGCGACCCGACGACCACCTCGGTGGAGTATGGCGCCGGCGCACAAACCGATGCGCTCAACCTGGCCAACCTGCTCGGCGTGGACGCGCCCAAGCAGCCCAGCGCCAGCGTCGCGGCCGGGCACATCCGGGTCACCGTGGACACCAATTTCACGATGCCCACAACCGACGAGACCCAGATGGACGACACGACGAGCACCAGCTCCAGCACCACGTCGACCAAGGCCAAGAGCTACTACTACAACGGCACGACGACGACCTACCCGACACCCGATCAGGGCAAGCCGATCGACGGCGGCGGCGTGCCCTGCGTCAACTAGCCATCAAGCGCAGCGGGTCGCCGCCATCAAGCGTGCGTGCCGCCGTCCATCCGAATTTCAGTGCCCGTGATCCAGGCGCCATCGTCGGAGACCAGCATGGCGATCACACCGGCGACCGCCTCGGGCCCGGCCATTCCCGCGCCGCTGGATTCCGTCGTGGTCGGCAGGATCGGCATCAGCCGGGGAAACAGCGACCAGTCGGCGTCCTTGGGGATGTATCCGCCGGTGGCATCGGTGATCCCGGACTTGATGCTGCCCGGGGCGACGCACGCGGCGCGCAGACCCTCCTTGGCGTATTCGAGCGCCAGCGAGTGGGTGAAGGCCTGGATGCCGCCCTTGCTGGCGGCGTAGGCGGCCATATAGGGATGGGCGAACGAGGCCGACGTGGAGCTGAAGTTCACGATCGCGCTGCGGGGATTGGTCAGCAGCGACGGTAGCGCTTCCCGGACCACCAGGAAGGTGCCGGTCAGGTTGACGGCGATGATCCGATTCCACTGCTCGAGGGTGGTCTCGTGGGTGTGCCAGGCGCGCAGG
The DNA here is from genome assembly GCF_001667865.1 of Mycobacterium mantenii. Lineage (GTDB taxonomy): Bacteria > Actinomycetota > Actinomycetes > Mycobacteriales > Mycobacteriaceae > Mycobacterium > Mycobacterium mantenii_A. Next base: position 4,007 of record NZ_LZJP01000100.1, read on the forward strand.
ATGCCCGCCGCGTTGACCAGCGAATCCAGACCGCCGAGCTTCTCGACGGCCGAGCCCACGCCGTCGATCACCGAGTCCTCGTTGCCGACGTCCATCGGCAACGTGGTGAGCCGGTCGGCGGTACCGGCCTCGTCGGCATGGCGTTGCGTGGTGCTCAGACCGTCAGTCGATACGTCGGCGGCCACCACACCGGCGCCCTCGCTCAATAACCGCAATGCGGTGGCCTGCCCGATCCCCGACGCGGCGCCGGTGACCAGGATCCGTTTGCCCTCAAGCCTTTTCATCTACTTCTCCCCGGATCAGACCACTCCGCGTAGCGCGTCGGCACCGAAGGCCGGTTCCAGCATCGCCGAGAAATCCGGGCCGCGACGCAACAGCACCCCGCCGTCGACGTTGATGATCTGCCCGGTCACATAGCTGGAAGCATCGCTGAGCAGAAACATCGCCACATTCGCGATGTCTTCGACCTCGCCGGGTCGGGGCAGCGGCGTGATGGCGCGGTAGTCCGCGCTCAGCTCGGGCGAATCGAGGATGGGAGCAACCAGCTCGGTGCGGATCAGGCCGGGACGAATGCTGTTGACCCGCACCCAGGACGCTCCGAGTTCGTCGGCGGCCAGCTGCATCAAGTGGTCCAGCGCCGATTTGCCGACGCCGTAGGCGCCGAACCAGCGGTGGGTGTTGCTGGCCGCGATCGATGAGATGCCGACGAACGATCCGCCGCCGCCGCGCACCATTTCGCGCGCGGAGTGCTTGAGCACGTACATGGTTCCGTTGACGTTGAGGTCGATGGTCCGACGCCACAACTCCGAGTCGATCTGGGTGATCGGTCCGATGGTCTCCGACCCGCCGGCGCAGTGCACCACCCCGTGCAGCCGGCCATGCCAGGCCGTCACGGCGTCGACGGCGCGCGCCGCCTCGTCTTCGTTGGTGATGTCGGCGGGCTCGTAACGAATCGAGCCGTCGCCGGGGAGGGCTTCGATCTCCTTGACGGCGTCGGCGAGCCGATCGGCGTTGCGGCCGACAATCATGACGGAGGCGCCGGCCGCGACCAGCCCGGCGGCCACGCCCTTGCCGATCCCGCTGCCGCCGCCGGTGATCAGATAGGTCCGGTCTTCGAACGAAAGCTGCACGCGAGACCCTTTCAAACTGGAACAAGTTCTAGCTATAGAAGCATGTCCCCTCGGGGTGAATATCGCTACCCCCGGTCTCGTTAGGCCCGCTGCTGCGCGGCCTACGGGGTGTCGCGGCGCGCCACCTTTGTCGGCTTCGCGTCGCGCCAATCCTCGACGTGCGGAGGCTGGCCGACCGGCCACCGGTTCTCGTTGAACGCCGCCCAGTGGGCATGCCCCAGCAGGTGCACGTGGAACGCGTGCCGCAGCGCCTCGGTGTAACCCATCGCGTCGGAGGCGGCGTTGACCGAATCCTTGATCAGCAGCGACGCCATCGTGGGCCGTTCGGCGATGCGTCGCGCGAATTCGAGTGTCTTTTCTTCTAATTCGTCGACAGCGAAGACCTTGGACACCATCCCCAGCCGATGCGCCTCGTCCGCGTCGATCGAATCCCCGGTCAACAAAAGCTCTTTGGCCTTACGCGGCCCGAATTCCCAAGGGTGCGCATAGTATTCGACGCCCGGCATGCCCAGCCGAACCGCGACGACGTCGCTGAACTTCGCGTTGTCGGCCGCGACGATCAGGTCGCACGCCCAGATCAGCATCAGACCGGCCGAGATCGCGTTCCCCTGCACCTGGGCGATGGTGATCTTGCGCAGATCGCGCCAGCGGCAGGTGTTTTCGAAGAAATAGTGCCACTCCTGGTGGTACAGCTTCTCCATGATCGGTTCGAGCGTCGCCCCGCGTGAGCGGAAGCTCGGATGCTGCCCGGGCCCCGGTGCGCGCTCGGCCAGGGCCTGCTCGGAACCCAGGTCGTGGCCGGCGGAGAAGTTCCTACCGCGCGCCGCGAGGATCACCACGCGGACCGCGTCGTCGGCCTCGGCCCGGCCGAAGGCCTCGTCGAGCTGGACCAGCAGGCCGCGGCTCTGCGCGTTGTGGGCTTCGGGCCGGTTCAGCCAGATGCGGGCGATGCGGCCCTCGTCGAGGGTTTCGTAAGCCACCAGCTCCGGGGAGTTGGCGTCGGCCGCCCCGGCGTCGGCTTGCTGGGAGACTGTCATTCCGCCTACCTCGTTCGTCGTTGAATTGGCCTTCTTTACAGATTACGGCCAGTGTGTAACCGGGTCCGCGCTGGGGTGATCGGCCGCCCGACGGGTCCTCACCCGGCGTTCTCGGGCCGCCGGCCCAGCGGCAGCAGCCGATGGTCGCGGGTGAACACCAGCCGGATGATGCCCAGCGCGACGACCACGGTGGTGGCCGCGACCGAACCCAGGATCAAGAACATCACCACGGCCTGCACCAACACCGCCTGCAACGGCGGCACCCCGGCGAGGATGAGGCCGGTCATGGCGCCCGGCAGGAACACCAGCCCGGTGGCTTTGGTCGTCTCAATCTGTGGAGATATCGCCGAGCGCAAGGCGATTCGCAGATACGGCGACGCGGCCTGCCGCGACGGTTGCCCCAGGGCGAGACGGGCTTCGACCTCGTCCCGCTTGTCGCGCAGCTCGTCGACCAACCGCCGAGCCACCAGCACCATGGCGGTCATCGAGTTGCCGATCATCATCCCGGCGACGGGAACCAGGGTGCGCCCCTGCAACGGGAACACCCGCAGGCCGAAGATCACCCCCAGCGTCACCACCGCCGCGCCGGCGAACGCGGCCACGGCCAGCGGTGCAAACCGCGGCACCTCCGGCGCCCTGCGGCGTGCGACATCCCCGGCGTAGGCCACCATCCCGGCGACCCACGCCCACGACCACCACAGCGACCGGCCCGGCTCGAAGAGCAGAGTCAGCGCACCCCCCACGAGCAGCAACTGCACCAGCGCGCGGGCCGCGGCCCACAGCAGCTGCCGCTCCAGACCCAATCGCCGCCACAGCGAGATCCCGGCCGCGAACGCCACCAAAATCAGCGACGTCGCCAGGCCCGCCCAGCCGACTTGACCGTGCATCATGCCCCCGGGCCGTCGCCGGGCTGGGCGCCGACCGGGCCCAGCCCCAGGCTGCGGCCGCACTCCAGGCGCAGGACCCGGTCGGCGGCCCTCTCCACCTGCGCCGAGTCGTGGGTGACCCACAGGGCGGGGGTGCCGTCGGCGGCCAGGTCGCGCACCGCGCGCTCGATGACTTCGGCCGCCTTGGTGTCGACGGCGGAGGTGGGTTCGTCCAGCAGCAGCACCTGAGGCTGGGCCATCAGGGTGCGGGCCAGGCACACGCGCTGCGCCTCGCCACCCGAAAGCCCGGCCACGTCGCGGTCCAACCACGATCCGGTCAGCGCCACCCGGGCCAGCGTTTCCCGCATCCGCGCGTCGGACGCGTCCGGGTCCGCGGCGCGCAAGTTGTCGGCGACCGTGCCCGGAAATGGCGTCGGACGCTGGAAGCACATGCCCACCCTGCGCCGCAGCCACAGCGGATCGAGGCCGGCGATGTCCGACCCATGGAAGGTCGCCCGCCCGCTGGTCGGCAGCTCCAGGCGGTTGCACAACCGAAGCAGGGTCGATTTGCCCGAGCCCGACGGTCCGAACACCGCCGTCACACCGTGACCCGGAATGGCGGCCGTCAGCCCGTCCAGGGCCCGCCTTCCTTGCCGCTCGACGACGACATCGAAGAACTCGAACACCGTCTCGTCGGCGTTCTCATCGACCACCTGCTTATCCTGCACCACCGTGTCGACGGGCGATCGCGTCTTCGCGAGCGGCGCGGCGAACCGCTGCAAACCAGCCATAAATGCGGTCGGCACCCGTTAGCTGGTGAGACGGCCTGCGAGCGGTCACGAACGTCGCCTACAGTTAAGTCATGCCTACGAAATCTGATCCTGGCGAAATCGGCGACGTCGAGCCGGTGGCGGACAGCACCGCGAGCCAGGCCAGGCGGGTCGTCGCGGCGTACGCGAACGACGCCGACGAATGCCGGGTGTTTCTGTCCATGCTGGGTATTGGGCCGGCGAAACTCGACGCGTAAATGTCTCCCGGGGGAGGGCGCAGCTCGAAGGCAGCCAAGTACGGGAACTCCGACTTCGTCGTAGTCGCCAACCGGCTGCCGGTGGACCAGGAGCAGCTTCCCGACGGCACCACGGCGTGGAAGCGCAGCCCCGGGGGACTGGTCACGGCCCTCGAGCCACTGCTGCGCCGCCGCCGCGGCGCGTGGGTGGGCTGGCCCGGGGTCGTCGCCGAGGACACCGACGGCGAGGACGAGCCCATCCTCCAGGATGATTTGGAGATTCGGCCGGTCAGGCTGAGCGCCGACGACGTCGCCGAATACTACGAGGGCTTTTCCAACGCCACGCTGTGGCCGCTGTACCACGACGTCATCGTCAAACCGATGTACCACCGCGAATGGTGGGACCGGTACGTCGACGTCAACCGCCGCTTCGCCGAAGCCACCTCCCGTGCCGCCGCAAAAGGCGCGACGGTCTGGGTGCAGGACTACCAGCTGCAGCTGGTCCCCAAAATGCTGCGCGAACTGCGCCCCGACCTGACCATCGGCTTCTTCCTGCACATCCCGTTCCCGCCCGTCGAGCTGTTCATGCAGATGCCGTGGCGGACCGAGATCGTCGAGGGCCTGCTCGGTGCCGACCTCGTCGGCTTCCATCTGGCCGGCGGTGCGCAGAACTTCCTGTTCCTGGCCCGGCGGCTGACCGGTGCCAACACCTCGCGCGGCGCGGTGGGCGTGCGGTCGCGCTACGGCGAGGTAGAGCTCGACTCCCGCGTCGTCCGGGTGGGTGCGTTTCCGATCTCCATCGACTCCAGCTCGCTGGACCAGGCGGCCCGCCACCGCGACATCAAGCGCCGCGCCCGCGAGATCCGCGCCGAGCTGGGCAACCCCCGCAAGGTGCTGCTCGGCGTCGACCGGCTCGACTACACCAAGGGCATCGACGTTCGGCTGAAAGCCTTTTCGGAGCTGTTGGCCGAGGGCCGCGCCAAGCGCGACGACACGGTGCTGGTCCAGCTCGCGACACCGAGCCGCGAACGGGTGGACAGTTATCAGCAGCTGCGCAACGACATCGAACGCCAGGTCGGCCACATCAACGGTGAATACGGCGAAGTCGGGCATCCGGTGGTGCACTACCTGCACCGGCCGGTCCCCCGCAACGAGCTCATCGCGTTCTTCGTGGCCGCCGACGTCATGCTGGTCACCCCGCTGCGCGACGGGATGAACCTGGTCGCCAAGGAGTACGTCGCGTGCCGCAGCGATCTCGGCGGCGCGCTCGTCCTGTCCGAATTCACCGGCGCCGCCGCCGAACTCCGGCAGGCGTATCTGGTCAACCCGCACGACCTCGAAGGCGTCAAGGACACGATCGAGGCCGCGCTGAACCAATCCGTCGACGAGGGCCGCCGCCGGATGCGGTCCCTGCGCCGCCAGGTACTCGCCCACGACGTCGACCGCTGGGCGAGGTCGTTCCTCGATGCGCTCGCCGAATCCCGGCCCGGTGACGCCGATTAGCGCGCACGCGCACGACCCCATGGTGTTGGCGCCCGAACGCTGTGATACTCAGATGCAGCGTCGAACGTGAAGGAGGGGAACCGGATGAAGCTCCGTCACGGCATGGCCGCGGGTGCCGGCATAGTCACGGCCGTCGCGGTGGGGATCGCGCTGCAATCCGGTGAACCGGCCAAGGCCGTCGGGCCACCGGCGGACGGAACGTACAACTTCAACGAGGCGGGCGTCTCCGGGGTCACCTGGACCATCTCGGCGCTGTGCGATCAGCCCTCGGGCACCCGGAACATGAACGACTATTCCGACCCGATCGTGTTCGCGATGAACTGCGCGCTGAACATCGTGAGTTCGACGCCCGAGCAGATCAGCGCCGCGGACAAGCAGCAGAACTTCAGTGGCCGAGCCCGGATGTCCAGCATGCTGTGGACTTTCAAAGTCGACAAGCCCGACGGTGTGGCCTGCCCGGGCGGCGGCAGCGCGCCGTCGACGGACACCTTCGCGTTCAGCGACGAGACGATGAGCGGCACCCACACCACGTTGCACGGCGCCGTGTGTGGGATGCAGCCGGGAATGAAGAAGGAACCGTTCTCGCTGGCGATGACGGGGCCGCCGCCCAGCCCGATAAATCGTTACCCGTTGTACTGCAACGGCATTGCGATGTGCTACTGACCTAACGGTCGATGCCGGCGGGCTAGATCGGCGTGATGTAGGCGATCAGCCACTGCTTGCCGATCTTTTTGAAGTCCACCCGCAACCGGCTGCCGTCATACAGCGGCTGGCGCGACTTGTCGGTCACGGTCCGGTTCATGAAGACCATCACCGATGCCGATTCCCGCTTGGCCGACATCACCCCTACGCCAACGACATTGGCCTGCACCACGACTTCGCGCTTCTTGGCCTCGGGGATGATCTGGTTGTTTGCGCTCTTCTGGAACTCCGCGCGATAGTCGGGGGTCAACAGCGGATACGCCGCCGACAGGCTCCGCTCGACGGTTTGGTAGTCGTACGCGAAAACCTCGGGAACCTCCTTGGCCGCCAACCCCGGCAACACCGCACGCGCCGCCTGCTCGCCGCGGGTCTGCACCCTGTCCCAGTACATCCAGCCGGCCACCGCGGACAGCCCGACGAACGCCACGGCCAGGAGGTAACCCGCGACGATCAGCAGCCAACGCCGCCATCGCATCAATTGCCTCCGTCGGGATATTTCAGGTCGTAGCCGGTCATCTTCCCCGCGTCGTCCTCGTGCACGATGACACGCAGGCGATAGGGCATGGACGGCTTGTTGACCCCGTCGATGTCGGCGACCGTGACGCGCACCGACACCAGCACCGACGCGTTATCGGTAACGGCGTCAATGCCTTCCAGCGCGGCGCCGTTGATGACGGCCTCCGACGTCGCATTGGTGGAGCGGAACAGGCCCTTGAGGTTCTCGACGTTGTTGTTGGCGCCGAGCATGCCGCGCAGCGGGCCGCTGGTGCCGTTGACGAACCGGTTCACGCTTTCGTCGATGTTGTCCTGCTTGTAGCTGAACATGTTGACCACCGTCTGCGTGGCGGTGTCGACGAAACGCTGATCGCGCGCCTGGGTGGCGGTGGCGTGGCGCTGCGAAACGAGCAGCGCCGCCACACAACCGGCCAGCGCCCCAACCGCCAACAGTGCGGCCGCGAAGGAAATCCACGCGACCCGCACGCGGTGCGGCTGCCGTCGTGGCGGCGGCTTGATGGACTTGAGGGTCTTGACGGGTTTGGCCGGGCGCTGCGGCGCGGCCGGAACATCGGTCTGGACAGTGACGTCCCGGGGCGGCTCCCCCTTGGCCGGACCCGCCGCGCGCGAGGCTCGCCGACGAACGCGCGGCGTGATTGTCGGTTCGTCTGCCACGGCAGGTTCCATTACATCGGCCTTGGATCAAGCATGAGGTCCACCCAGTTCTCGGCGCCGGATGTGCCAGTGGCGCCGGCCGCGAAGATACCAGTGCCACCGGCCGGATCAACAAACGCGCCGGTCTTCTGGTCATAGGTGGCGTAGGCCGGGCCGCTGGCCTGCGGCTGCCCTCCGGGCGGCGGACCCCACGGCTTCTCCGGTCCCGGGCCCGCCGGCGGAGGATTGATCCCCTCCGGCGGTGCCGGCGGGGGCAGCCACTTCGGGTAGGGAAGCTGGGGCGGCACCGGCGGTACGCCGGGCGGCTGCCACGACGTGAACGGCGGCGGCGGCCCGTTGTCATTGGGCGGCGGCGGATCGAACGCCGGCTGCTTGTTGGGCAGCGGCCCCGGCCCGGGCACCACGCCCGGGGGCGGCGGGCCGACGATGGGTGTACCCGGATCGGGCTCGGCGCCCGGCGGAATGTACGGGAAGTGGTTGGGCGGCAACACGTTCAGGCCGTTGGTCACCGGGGTGTCGTACGGCACCGGCGGGCCGCGCCACGGGTTGCGCCCGATCGGCACATAGCCCTTCGGGTCGCGACACAATTGGATCGTCGGGGCGCGCTTTCCGGGGAACTCCTGGCACGGGTAGTTGCGGGCGCCGCGCACGGTGCTGGGGTCGTTTTGCGCGGTCTTGCAGTACATGTCCTTCGGCAGCTCACGCACCGTCTCGTCGGCCGGGGTGCGCATCAACGGCGGCGGCAGGAAGCCGACCGCGCACGGCGGCGGGTCGTTGAGGTCGAGCTTGAAGTCCAGCTTGGCGCCCTCGTCTTGCGGCCCACCCCCCGCGGCGGTGGTGATCGCGGCGAACAACGCCGGCAGGACGACCAGCAGCTGCTCGATCGACTTGTGGTAGATCACGCCGACCCGCCCGAGGTTGGCCAGGCTGGCGGCCAGGGCCGGGAAAGAGGGACGGATGCCGGAGAACGCGGTGCTCGCCTCGTCGGTGGCGCCGGGGGCGGTGGCCAGGGTGTCGCGCAGCTGCGGATCGGCCTGCCGCACCTCGGAGGTGAACCGCGCCAGCCCGTCGGACAACGACTTGATGTCACCGCCGGCGCGAATCTGCGCCTGCAGGAACGGGCCGGCCTGGTCGATCAATTGCGAGACTTGCGGATAGTTCGCGTTGGCCTCGTCCACCAGCAGCCGCGCGGACTCGAACAGCCGGGCCAGCTCGGGCCCGGAACCGTTTGCCGCGAGGAACGTCTCGTGCAGCAGCTCACGCAGCCGGGTATCGCCCAGGCTGTTGACCAACGTCTCCGAGCGCTTCAACAGGTCGGCGACGTCCTGGCCGATCCGGGTGTTCTTCCGCTCGATGCGAGATCCGTTGCTCAACTTGGTCGATGCCGGCGAGCTCGGCGGAACCAAATCTATGTACTGCTCGCCGACCGCCGACACACTCTTGACGGTGGCGGTGACGTTCGACGGGATGGCGGTCCCGCTGTTGAGCCGCATGCCGGCGATGACCCCGTTGGGGCTCAGCCCCACCGACTCGACGCGGCCGACGGCGACACCGCGGTAGGTGACGTTGGCGTTCTTGTACAGCCCGCCGCCGGCAACGAAATCGGCACTCACGCCGTAGGTTCCGATACCGAACGTCGCGGGCAGCCGCAGGTAGAAGATCGCCATCACGGTCAGGGTGATGGCAGTGATCACGGCGAAGATCCACAGCTGGATCTTGGTCAGTCTGTCATGCATGCGTCCGCCCCCTACTGTCCCGAAGCTGTGCCGGGCGGAATCTTGAACGGATCCGCGGCCTGTCCGGACAGGTTGGCCATCTCGCCGGTCAAGAAGTCCGGCGGGTTGAGGATCTCGTTCATGTGGGCCATGTTCGGGTCGAAATAGGCCGTGGTGAAGAACGTTTCACCGAGGCGGCGCAGGGTGAGGTCGAAGGTGGTGAACACGTTGAGGTAGTCGCCGCGCACCGCCTGCTTGATACCGAAGTTGGGGAACGGGAACGTCAGCAACAGCTGCAGCGAGGTGACGAAGTTCCGCCGGTTGTCGTTGAGCGCCTTGACGACCGAGTACAGGTCCTTCATGTCGGCGGCGAAGTCCACCTTGGTCTTGGAAAGGATGTGCGAGGTGACATTCGCCAGCTTGTGCAGCGCGGCGAAGGCCTCGACGATGTGCCCGCGGTTCTTGTTGAGCACCCCAATCGCCTCGGGCAGCGTGTCCAGCGCTCGGCCCAGGTTGTCCTTGTCGTGCGCCAGGGTCGCCGAGAACCGGTTCAGTCCGTCGACGGCATCGATGATGTCGTTGACCTGCCGGTTGAGTCCCGACGTGAGCTCGGCGAGCCTGGGGATCAGGTCGACGAACTGGTCCTGCCGGCCGGCGACGGCCCGGTAGGTCTCGTCGGTGATCTCTTCCAGGGCACCGACATTGCCCTTGTTGACCACCACGCCGAGCGCCGAAAGCACTTCTTCGGTGGTGGGGTAGCGACCCGTGTTGGCCTCCGCGATCTTCGACCCGTCCTTGAGCTTGCCGACGGCCGGCTTGTCCTTCGGGCGGGCCAAGTCGATGTGCATCGAGCCGAGCAGCGACGTCTGGGCGACCGTCGCGGTCGAGTTGGCGGGCAGCAAGACGTTGCGGTCCAACGCCAATTTCACTGCGGCATAGAACGATCCGTCGGCCCGTTGTTCGGCCGTGATGCCGGCGACACTGCCGACGGTGACGTCGTCGACCATGACCGGGGAGTTCTGCGGCAGGGTCGCGACGTCGGGCAGCTCGACGGTGATCGAGTAGGCGCCGCTGCCGTGACCGGCGGTGCCGGGCATCGCCACCGAGTTCAGCCCGTTGAATTGGCAGCCGGCCAGCAGCATGCCGCCCGTCGCCAATCCGCCGGCGCGCAACCACAATCGGTTCATCCGCCACCGCCCAGGTCGGCCGTCAGCCCGCCGGGCGCCTGGCCGGGAGGCGGCCCCGGCAGCGGACCGAACGCACTTCCGGGAGCGGGACCCGGTGCGGGGGCGGCGCCGGCCGGCGCCGGGCCCGGTGCGGGACCGGCCTGCGGTGCCGTCGGGACCAGCAGCGCCTGCAGATCCGCCGGGTTCTGCGCGGCGGGCGGCGTTTGGGCGCCCTTGGCCGGGATCCAGGTCAGCTGCGGCACCGGGGTGGCCGACTTGGCCTGGGTTTCCGGGGTGTCGTAGATGATCTGGCCCTTGTACGCCGTAATCGTGTTGAGCGGGTGGAACATCAGCGGCGGATAGTTCACGGTGAGCCGGCGCAGCACCGGGCCCAGCCGCTCACGGCAGAGTTCGGCGCGCTTGAAGTAATCCGGCGCCCGGGGTCCGCCGGCGGTTTCGAAGGATCCGCCGCAGATGAACTGCACGGGGTTGGCGAATTCCGGTATCGACAGCAGACCGTTGAGCGTGCCCTGCGCCGGGTCGTAGATGTTGTAGAAGTTGGCGATACCCGGACCCGCCACGTGCAGCACCTGCTCGATGTTGTCGCTCTGGTCGCTCAACGTCTTCGCGAAATCGTTGAGGTTGTTGACCGTGTCGACGATCGTCGAGTTGTTCTCGTGCAGGAACCCACGGATGTCGGACAGTGCTTTGTTCAGGGTGCCCAGCGTGGTGTCCAGGTGGCGCGAGCTGTCGGCGAGCACCTGCGACACCGAGGCGACGTTCCCGGCGAACTGGACGATCTGCTCGTTGCTCGACGACAACGCGTTGACCAATACCTGCAGGTTCTTCACCGTGCCGAAGATGTCGCCGCGCGAATCCCCCAGTCGCCCAGCGGCTTGCGAGAGCTCACGCAAGGCGTTGTGGAAGGACTCACCCTTGCCGTCGAAGGTGTCCGCGGCCTGGTTGATCGCCGCGCCCAGCGGTCCCTGCATCGATCCGGCCGTCGGGCCGAGTTGGACGGCCAGCTGGGTCAGCGACTCCTTGACCTCGTCCCATTCCACCGGAACGGCGGTGCGGCCCGGGCCGATGCTGGCGCCGTCGGCCATCTCCGGCCCGCCGGTGTACGCTGGCGTCAACTGAATGAACCTGGCCGCCACCAGGTTTGGCGACATGATGATGGCCTTGGCGTCCTTCGGGATCTTCACGTCCTTGGACACCGACATGGTGATCTTGACGTCGGACGGGCGCGGGTCGATCGTGTCGATGGTGCCGACCGGGACACCGAGGATGCGCACCTGATCACCGGGATACAGTCCGACCGCAGAGGTGAAATAGCCGACGATCTTTTTGTTATTCGCTTGCGACGAAAGAACATACACGCCACCCACCAACACCGCGACCAGCGCGATGACGGTGGCGTAGCGCAGCCCCCTGCTGCCACGGATCCGCTGCATCATGGTGACTTCGGCCTGATGATCCAGCGTTCCTGAATCAGCCCGCGCAGGTAGTCGGCGAGGCTGGCAGGCATCTTGCCGGGCTGGTAGAAGAAGTCGAACATGGTGGCCAGCAGGGGCGCCGGGATCACGCCGTAGACGTTGACGTTGAAGCCCGGACCGGAACCGACCACCTCACCGAGCTCGGTGGCGTAGGTGGGCAGGCGCTTGAGGGCCTCGGTGATGTAGTCGCGGCGCTCGTTGAGGTTGGACAGCACGTCGTTGAGCTTGTTCAGGGCCGGACCGAATTCCTTGCGGTTGTCCGCGACAAAGCCGGAAATCTGCGAAGAGAGGTCCTGAATCCCCGAGATCAGCTGGGCCAGGGCGCCGCGCCGTTCGTCGAGGGCGGCGAACAACTCGTTACCGTCGTCGACCAGTTTGTTGACCTGATCGGCCCGCTGCGACAGCACACCGGTGACCGACTTCGCATGCGCCAGCAGGCTTTGCAGCGCCTCGTCGCGGCGGTCCAGGGTGCGCGACAGCGACGTCACGCCGTCCAGCGCGCCGCGCAGCTGCGGGTTGGCGTCGTGCAGGGTGTCGGTGAGCACGTTCAACGCCTTCTCGAACTGAGGCTTGTCCAGGTTGTTGGCGTTCTGACCCAAATCCTCGAGCGCGCCGGCGAGCGTGTACGGCGTCGTCGTACGGCTGAGCGGGATGGTGGTCGCCTTGCCGCCACCGGCCGGGGTCACCGAGATGGAACGCTCACCGAGGATGGTGTCGGTGCGGATCGCGGCCAGCGACTGGTCCCCGACGCCGACGTGGCGGTCGACGCTGAAGCTGATCTTGGCGCTGTCGCCGGCCAGCCCCACCGAGGTCACCTTGCCGACCTTGAAACCCGAAACGTAAACGGCGTTACCGGGATTGATGCCTCCGGCGTCGGTGAAGTAGGCGTCGTAGATCTTGCCCTGCGGCCAGAACGGCAATCCGGCGTAGCCGAACGCGATGAGCACGACACACACCACCAGCACCACGCCGAAGATTCCGGTGCGCAGTGGATCGCGCTCACGCCTTGCGTTACTTGGCAAAAGCGCACCTCCCCTTGCTGGGATCCACCTGGCCACCGAGCGGCAGCAGGATGTCGCTACCGGCCGGGCCGTTGATCTTGATCGTCACGGAGCAGAAGTAGATGTTGAAGAACGAGCCGTAGGCGCCGAGCGCGGCCAGCCGCAGGTAGTCCTCGCCCAGCTGCTCGACGTCGTTGTTCACCTCGGCCTTGCGGTTGTCCAGCTCGGTGGCCAGCGGCCGGGTGTTCTCCAGGATGCCCTGCAGCGGACGGCGCGAATTCTTCAGCAGCTGAGTCAAATCCGTCGTCGTCGACGCCAGCGGCGGGATGGCACCGGCGATGTCGTCCTTGTGCTCGGCAAGCCCGGTGATGAGCTGCTGCAACTGGTCGACGCTGGCCGAAAACTGTGCGCTGCGTTGATCCACGGTGGTGAGCACCGTGTTGAGGTTGTTGATCACGTCGCCGATGAGCTGGTCACGCTGACCCAGCGCCGAGGAGAACGCGCTGGTGTCGGCCAGCACGTTCGACAACGCTCCGCCCTGGCCCTGCAGCAGCTGGATGACCGCGCTGCTGATCGTGTTGACCTTGTCGGCGTCAAGGCCCTTGAGGACCGGTCGCAGTCCGCCCAGCAGGGCGTCGAGATCCAGTGCGGGCTGGGTGTGTTGGCTGTTGATCGTCGCGCCGGCCGGCAGCTTGCGCAGCTCACCGGGGCCCGAGGTGATCTCCAGGTATCGGTCACCGACCAGGTTTTCGTAGCGGATCACCGCGCGCGTGGACGAATAGAGCGTGTAGCGCTTGTCCACCCCGAACTTCACGTCGATGGTGTTGTCGGGGTTGAGCTTGATGCCCGACACCGCGCCGACCGGCACCCCGGCGATGCGCACCTTCTGTCCCGACTTCAGCCGGGACACGTTGGTAAACGTTGCGTGGTAGGTGCTTTCGGGACCGAACCGGAAGTCACCGAAGACCACCACCAGCCCCGCCGACACCAGCAGCATGACCACCGCGAAGATGCTGACCTTGATCATCATCTCCCGGTGCGACGGCATTCCCGAACTCTCCGGCATCAGAAGTCGTCCCGTTCCGCGAAGGCGCCGTGGAACAGGAACTGCAGCGTCGAGGGCGCATCGAACTGCAGTTCGGTGAACGGCTCGTACGGGATGTTGGCGTTGTCGGTCACCAGGAACGGGGACCGGAAGAACGATCCGCCGGTCTGCTTGGTCGGGATGTCCGGCAATCCACGGCAGTTCGGGCCGCCGGAGGCATTCACGATCGGCAGCGATTCCGGATAGGTGTACGACGGCGCACCCAGCACGAAGCTCGACGACGTGAACAAGCCCGCCTTGCGAACACCGAGCAGCGGGGCGAATTCCTTGATACCGCGCTCGACGCCGGCGAACAGGCAGCCGAGCTCCGGCGAATAATCGGCGGCCACCTTCAGCGGGGCCCGCAACCGGTTGATGGTGTCGATGAAGTCCTGTTCGGCCGGCGCCAACGTTTCGTAGGCGTTGTTCGACAGGCCGATGGTGGCCAGCAGCGTGTCGTTCAGGTTCTTCTGCTGGTCCACGACCGTCTTGTTGATCGTCGGCAGGTTGTCGATCACCGTGGTCAGGTCGGGCGCGGCGTCGGCGTAGGTGTTGGCGACGACGGCGGTTTTGCGGAAGTCCTCCTGCAGCGCGGGCAGCTTTGGGTTTGCCTGGCGCGTCAGCGTATTCAAGCCGGACAGGATGCCGCCCAGGTCGTCGCCGTGACCGCGCAGGCCTTCCGCGAACGCGCTGAGCGTCCCGTTGAGTTCGACGGGGTCGATCTTGTGCAGCAGGTCCATCAGCGACTGGAACAAGGTATTGACTTCCAGCTGCACCGAAGAGGCCGCGACGTGCGCGTCGGGACGTAGGGACGTGGGCGAAGGCGCTTGCGGGGGAATGAATTCCACCGCCTTGGCACCGAAAATGGTGTTGCCCGCGATGTGCACCGTCGCATTGGACGGGATGAAATGCATGTCGTCGCTGTTGATGCCCAGGGTCAGCCGGGCCTGGTCGCCGGAATAGTCGATGGCCTCGACCTTGCCGATCTGGATGCCCCGGTACTTGACCTTGGCGCCCTGCTCCATCACCAGCCCCGCCCGCGGCGCCGACACCGTGACGGTGTCGATCGATGCGAAGGCCGCCGTGTAGGAAAGATAGGTCAGCACAGCGAAAGCCACCATCAGGCTGGCCAGCACTGCTGCTGCCAGCCGGACGGTGGTGCGTCGCGAGTCTGTTTCTGCCATGTCCCTTTTAAGCGATCCTCTTATCCGGAGAGGTTGAAGTTACCGGACGCCCCGTACACCGCGAGCGAGATGAACAAAGTGATGACGACCACGACGATCAGCGAGGTCCGCACGGCCTGGCCGACCGCGATGCCGACCCCGACCGGACCGCCGTGGGCGTTGTAGCCGTAATAGGTATGGACGAGCATCACCGCGATCGACATCACGATCGCCTGAAGGAACGACCACAGCAGGTCGGACGGAATCAGGAACGTGTTGAAGTAGTGGTCGTAGAGACCCTTTGACTGCCCATTGATGTACACCGTGGTGAAGCGGGCGGCGAAGAACGCGGCCAGCACCGACAGCGAGTACAGCGGGATGATCGCGATGAGGCCGGCGATGAGGCGGGTCGATACCAGGTAGGACACCGAGTGCACCGCCATACATTCGACGGCGTCGATCTCCTCGGACACCCGCATTGCTCCCAATTGGGCGGTCGCGCCGGCACCGATGGTGGCCGCCAGTGCGATGCCGGCGATCACCGGCGCGACGACCCGGACATTCAGGAACGCCGACAGGAACCCCGTCAGCGCCTCGATGCCGATGTTGCCCAGCGACGAATACCCCTGCACGGCAATGACACCGCCGGAGGCCAGGGTCAAAAAGGCCGCCACCCCGACCGTGCCGCCGATCATGACGAGGGCTCCCGCGCCCATCGTCATCTCGGCGATCAGCCGGACCGTCTCCTTGCGGTAGCGGGTGAGCGCGTTGGGGACGTAGCGCATGGTCTGCCCGTAGAACAGCGCCTGCTCGCCGAAGTCGTCGACCGGCTCCTGCAGCCGGGAGAAGAGCCGACGGAATCGCAGTGTGGCGTCGTAACTCATCGCGTGCTCACCCGTCCCGTCACTTCGCCGAGATTCGCACGCCGATGGCCGTCATGACCACGTTGATCACGAACAGACAGATGAAGGCGTAGACCACGGTTTCGTTGACGGCGTTGCCGACGCCCTTGGGCCCGCCCTTGACGGTCAGGCCGCGATAGCAGCCCACCATGCCGGCCATCACGCCGAACAGCAGCGCCTTGACTTCGGCCAACACCAGCTCGCGCAGCCCGGTCAGCACCGTCAGGCCGTTGATGAACGCGCCGGGGTTGACTCCCTGCAAAAAGACGGAGAACACGTAGCCGCCGGAAAGGCCGATGGCGCAGACCAATCCGTTGAGCAGCAGGGCCACCACCGTGGATGCCAGCACGCGGGGCACGACGAGCCGCTGGATCGGGTCGATGCCGAGCACCCGCATCGCGTCGATCTCCTCGCGGATGGTGCGGGCGCCGAGGTCGGCACAGATCGCGGTGGCGCCGGCGCCCGCGACGACGAGCACGGTCACCACCGGACCCAGCTGCGTGATGGTGCCGAAGGCCGTCCCGGCACCGGACAAGTCGGCGGCACCGATCTCACGCAACAGGATGTTGAGGGTGAAGGCCACCAGGACGGTGAAGGGGATGGACACCAGCAGCGTAGGGACCAGCGACACGCGCGCGATCATCCACGTCTGATCGAGAAACTCCCCGAATTGAAACGGCCGGCGAAATGCTGCCCGGCCGGTGTCCATCATCATTTCGAAAAATCCGCCGACGGCGCGGGCGGGGACCGCAAGTTGCTCAATCAACTCCGGTTCCCCCCTCGATTGGTCTCGGCGAAGTCTATGTCTGGCCTTTACGTCGTCTAAGGTCGCACGGGGCTCGGTGTGAGCCGGATCATATTAACCCAGAACAACTTCACCATGTCAATGAACAGCACTTCTTTATCCAAACCGTTAATTCGGCAGGTCAGAAGCACTTGGCACGTGTCAAACTGACACACGTTCTACCTGGCGATTTCCCCCTAATCAACCAGCCGTCAGTGGCTATTGCTCCATCAGTGCGCCAGCCGAAAAATTGTGCTCAGGATCACGGCCAGCAAAGTAATCCTGGAGCGTTGAACTCAGCTGTGCAGGGTCCCAAGCGGCACCCTCGGCGCTGAATTTGTGCTCCACGGTCGGCGCAGCGACCAACGTCACCTGTGGACCGTAGACGATGAACACCTGACCGTTCACCTCGGCGGCCGCCGGCGACGCCAGGAACTTGACCAGATTGACCACATGCTCGGGCGACAGCGGGTCGACGCCACCCGCCTCGACCTCCGGTGCCTCGCCGAAAACGTCGGCCGTCATGGCGGTGCGGGCGCGGGGGCAAATGGCGTTGGCGCACACGCCGTACCGGCCCAGCGCCCGTGCGGCCGTCAGGGTCAGCGAGATGATGCCCGCCTTGGCCGCGCCGTAGTTGGCCTGCCCGACCGGACCGACCAGGCCGGCCTCCGATGCGGTGTTGACGATCCGACCGAAGATCTGGCCGCCGGCGTCCTTGGCCTTAGAGCGCCAGTAGGTCGCCGCGTTGCGGGTCAGCAGGAAATGTCCGCGCAGGTGCACGGCGATGACCAGATCCCATTCCTCGTCGGACATGTTGAACAGCATCCGGTCGCGGGTGATCCCGGCGTTGTTGACCACGACGTCGAGGCCACCCAGCGAGTCGGCCTGGGCAACCAATTCGTCGGCGGTGGCGCGTTCGCTGATGTCGCCGGCCACGGCGACGGCCTTCGAGCCGGCGGAGTTGATTTCGTCGATGACGTCGGAGGCATCCAACGCCGCGGCGATGTCGTTGACGACGACGGTTGCGCCTTGGCGCGCCAGGCCGAGCGCCTCGGCGCGTCCCAGGCCCGCGGCCGCACCGGTCACCACCGCGACCTTTCCGGAGAGATCGGTCGCGTTCGTGCTGCTAGTCAATTTATGAATACCTCTAGTTTCGGGTTACGCGCTCGGGGCTCGGATTAGTCGCCGCGCAGGAGTGCGGCGCGCGGGCACTCGGCGATCGCCTGCTCGGCCAACTGCTCCTGATCGGCGGGAATCGGGTCGAGCTTCACCACCGCGTAGTCCTCGTCGTCCAGGTCGAAGATATCTGGGGCAATTCCCAAGCACACTGCGTTACCTTCGCACCGGTCACGGTCCACGATCACCCGCACAGCACCCTCCTTGAACCTGGCCTTCAGCTGAGTACACGCCTCATCAGTATGTAGGTCCACCATAGGACCCTGACACCTCTGGGGAAACGGTCGCTGGATTCCCAGACTAGAACGTGTTACAACCGGGAAGACGAACGGGTAGCCGTTGGTCGAGCTGCAGCCTGTGACGAGGCTGGTTCCTCCAAACGTCGTTAACTTCAAGGACGGCCGAAATGCGCATCAGTTACACCCCGGAACAAGAGGAGCTGCGTCGCGAGCTGCGGTCGTACTTCACCGCGCTGATGACCCCGGAGCGCCGCGAGGCGCTGACCTCGTCGGGCGGCGGCGAGGTCGGGACGGGCACCGCGTACCGCGACACCGTCGCGCAGATGGGCAAGGACGGGTGGCTCACCCTGAACTGGCCCAAGGAGTACGGCGGCCAGGACCGCTCCCCGATGGACTCGCTGATCTTCACCGACGAGGCCGCCATCGCCGGCGTGCCGGTGCCGTTCCTGACCATCAACAGCGTGGCGCCGACCATCATGGCGTTCGGCACCGAGGAACAGAAGAAGTTCTTCCTGCCCAAGATCGCGGCCGGTGAACTGCACTTCTCCATCGGCTATTCGGAGCCCGGCGCCGGCACCGACCTGGCGAACCTGCGCACCACCGCGGTCCGCGACGGTGACGACTACGTCATCAACGGGCAGAAGATGTGGACCAGCCTGATCGCCTACGCGGACTGGGTCTGGCTGGCGGTGCGCACCAACCCCGAGGCCAAGAAGCACCGCGGCATCTCGATGCTGGCCGTGCCGACCACGGCCGAGGGCTTCTCCTGGACGCCGGTGCACACCATGGCCGGGGTGGACACCAGCGCCACCTATTACTCCGACGTGCGCGTGCCGGTGACCAACCTGGTCGGCGAGGAGAACGGCGGCTGGAAACTGGTGACCAACCAGCTCAACCATGAGCGGGTCGCCCTGGTCTCGCCGCAACCGATCTTCCTGGCCCTGCGCGAGGTTCGCGAATGGGCGCAAAACACCAAGGATGCCGGCGGCGCCCGGCTGATCGATTCCGAGTGGGTGCAGATCAACCTGGCCCGAGTGCACGCCAAGGCCGAGGTTCTCAAGCTGATCAACTGGGAGTTGGCGTCGGCGGCGAACGAAGCCCTGTCGCCGGCCGACGCGTCGGCGGCCAAGGTGTACGGCACCGAACTGGCCACCGAGGCCTACCGGCTGCTGATGGAGGTGCTGGGTACCGCGGCGACGGTGCGTCAGAACTCGCCGGGCTCGTTGCTGCGCGGCCGGGTCGAGCGGATGCACCGGGCCTGCCTGATCCTCACCTTCGGCGGCGGCACCAACGAGGTGCAGCGCGACATCATCGGCATGGTCGCCCTCGGCCTGCCCCGAAACCGCTGAGCCGCTACGGAATAGAAGGACGGACGTTCATGGATTTCACCACAACCGAAGCGGCGCACGACCTCGGCAACCTGGTCGACACCATCGTGGACTCGGTATGCACCCCCGAACACCAACGTGAGCTCGACGGGCTCGATCAGCGGTTCGACCGCGACCTGTGGCGCAAGCTGATCGACGCGGGCATCCTGTCCAGCGCGTCGGCTTCGTCGCTGGGCGGCGACGGCTTCGGCGCGCTCGAGCAGATCGCGATCCTGGTCGCGCTGGGGCACCAGCTCGCCGCGGTGCCCTACCTGGAGTCGGTGGTGCTGGGCGCCGGAGCGCTGGCCCGGTTCGGTTCCGAAGAGCTGCAACAGAGTTGGGGCGTGCCGGCGGTCAACGGCGAGAAGACGCTGAGCGTCGCCCTCGACGGTGAGATGGGCGAGGGCCCGGTGCAGGCGACCGCCGCCGGCTCCGGCTACCGGCTGACCGGAACCCGCACCCAGGTCGGGTTCGGCCCAGTGGCCGACGCGTTCCTGGTCCCCGCCGAAACGGATTCCGGCACCGCGGTTTTCCTGGTCGCCGCCGACGCGCCCGGCGTCACGGTGACCGCACTGGAAACCACCGGCCTGGGCAGCATCGGGCACCTCGCACTGGAGGGGACCGAGGTGGACGACAGCCGCAAGGTCGGCGGCGCCGAGGTCGTGGCGTGGCTCGGCACGCTCGGCACCTTGGGCCGCAGCGCTTTCCAGCTCGGGGTGCTCGAGCGGGGTCTGCAGATGACGGCCGAATACGCGCGCGAACGTGAGCAGTTCGACCGTCCGATCGGCAGCTTTCAAGCGGTGTCGCAGCGACTGGCCGACGGCTACATCGACGTCAAGGGGCTGCGGCTCACGCTCACCCAGGCGGCCTGGCGAGTCTCGGAGGACATTCCGGCCGAAATCGACGTCGCCAGTGCGGCGTTCTGGGCGGCGGATGCCGGTCACCGGGTGGCGCACACCATCGTGCACGTGCACGGCGGCGTCGGCGTCGACACCGATCACCCCGCGCACCGCTACTTCCTGGCCGCCAAAGAGATCGAGTTCGCCCTCGGCGGCGCCACCGGACAGCTGCGCCGGATCGGCCGGGAGCTGGCCGAGACACCCGCTTAGGCGCAATGGAACTCACCGATGACCTGACGGTCACCAGGCTGCTGGAGCCGCTGACCGAGATCGACGATCGGGGTGTCTACTTCGAGGACTCGTTCACCAGCTGGCGCGAGCACCTGCGGCATGGTGCCGCGATCGCCGCGGCGCTGCGTGCGCGGCTCGACCCCGCCCGGCCGCCGCACGTCGGCGTGCTGTTGGAGAACACTCCCTTCTTCTCGGCGATGCTGGTGGCGGCGGGAATGTCGGGCATCGTGCCGGTGGGGCTGAACCCGGTACGCCGCGGTGAGGCGCTGCAGCGCGACATCGCCCACGCCGATTGCCAATTGGTGCTGGCGGATTCGAAATCGTGTGAGCCGCTGGGCGACATCGAGCATCTGAACGCCGACTCCCCGGAATGGGCCGCCGAGGTCGCCGCGCACCGCGACGCGCCGCTGTCTTTTCAATCCGCCTCGCCGGCGGATCTGTTCATGTTGATCTTCACGTCGGGCACCAGCGGTGAGCCCAAGGCGGTCAAGTGCAGCCACGGCAAGGTCGCGATCGCGGGCGTGACGATGTCACAGCGCTTCGGCCTCGGCAGCGGCGACGTCTGCTACGTGTCGATGCCGCTGTTCCATTCCAACGCGGTGCTGGTCGGCTGGGCGGTGGCGGCGGCCTGCGAGGGCTCAATGGTCCTGCGGCGCAAGTTCTCCGCCTCGAATTTCATCGTCGATGTGCGTCGGTACGGCGCCACCTACGCGAATTACGTGGGCAAGCCGCTGTCGTACGTGCTGGCCACGCCGGAGCAGCCCGACGATGCGGACAACCCGCTGCGGGCGGTCTACGGCAACGAGGGCGTGCCCGACGACATCGAGCGGTTCGCACGCAGGTTCGGATGCGTCGTGCAGGACGGGTTCGGTTCCACCGAGGGTGGCGTGGCCATCGCGCGCACCCCCGAGACACCGGCAGGTTCGTTGGGCCCGCTCCCGCAGGGAATCGACATCATCGATCCCGACACCGGCGCGTCATGCCCGCCGGGCGCGGTCGGCGAACTGGTCAACACCGCGGGGCCGGGCCGCTTCGAGGGTTACTACAACGACGAGGCCGCCGAAGCCGAACGGATGGCCGGCGGGGTGTATCACAGCGGCGATCTCGCCTACCGCGATGACGCCGGCTTCGCGTACTTCGCTGGGCGGCTGGGCGATTGGATGCGGGTCGACGGCGAAAACCTGGGCGCCGCGCCGATCGAGCGGGTGTTGCTGCGCCACCCCGACGTCGCCGAGGTCGCGGTATACCCGGTGCCGGACGCGATCGTCGGCGACCAGGTGATGGCGGCGTTGGTGCTGGCCCCGGGCACCGAATTCGACGACGAGGAGTTCCGCGCCTTCCTTTCCGAGCAACCGGACCTGGGACCCAAGCAGTGGCCGTCGTACGTGCGGATCAGCGCCGAGCTCCCGCGGACGGTGACCTTCAAAGTGCTGAAACGACAGTTGGCCGCTCAGGGTGTCGACTGCGGCGACCCGGTCTGGAAGATCCGCCGCTAGCCCGCCCCGGGCGGTCGTTGCCGCCGGATGCGCCGTCGTAGCAGTAAACTCGGCGCTTGATGAAAATCCGTGAAGTGATCGCCGGCTCGATCCTGGTCGGGTCGCTGGGTGGCGGCGCGCTCGGGCTGGGCGCCGGATTCGCCGCCGCCGAGCCGGCCCCGCCGCCTCCGCCTCCGCCGCCTCCACCGCCGCCGCCGCTGGTGTGGTCACCGCCGACGCCGGATACCCAACCGTGGGAAGCGCCGCCCCCGCAGGACCCGGGGTTGCCGCTGCCACCGCTCCCGCCGTCGGGCTGATGATTTTGCCCGGCACACGTTTTGGCTACCCGAACGCAAGGAGACGCGATGCTTGATGCGCCGGTCGCCCACTTCGGCGCCATCGTCACGCGCGCCGACGGCGAGACCGGCGCATGACCGCACGGCCTCTCGAACTCGCGCTGGAAGCGAGCTTTGACCAGCTCGCCGCCGCCGTCCCGGCCAACATCGGCGTCGCGATCGCCCGGCCGGACAGGACGTTCTCCCTGGGCAGCTGGTGGTCGGGCGTGGCATGGTCGACGATCAAGGTGCCGTTGGCGATTGCGGCATTGCGCAGCGATTGGCTGGGCGCACGCGATCTCGTCGTGAAAGCCATCACCGAATCCGACAATCGAGCGTCCGAACAGTTGTGGTCGCAACTGGGCGAGCCGGTGGAAGCGGCGCGGCGGGTTCAGGTCGTGGTGGCCGAGGGCGGTGACACCGCGACCGTGGTCGAGTCACGCCGGCTTCGGCGTGGTTTCACCGCTTTCGGTCAAACCGAGTGGAGTCTGCAGCGCCAGGCAAGGTTCGCCGCAGAGCTGTCGACAATCCCCGACGCCGTCGAAGTGATTGACCTGATGCAGCGGCTGGTCGCCGGTGACCAGTGGGGGCTTGCCGCCAAAGGCCTTGCGGCGAAGGGTGGTTGGGGGCCCGGTGTGCGCGGCGAGTACCTGGTCCGCCAATTCGGCATCGTCCCCACGCCCTCCGGGCAGTGGGGTGTGGCACTGGCGGCGGATGCGAACGACGGCGCGTTCGAAACGGGCGTCGACGTGATCAATACGCTGACGGACTGGCTGCTGAGCCGGCTGCCGACCCTAGCCCGTTATTGACGGCACCACGGCTTCGATCAAATGCGGCCCGGCTTCGGCGAACGCCGCGCGCAGCGCATCGACCAGTTCCTCGGCCGTGGTCACGCGCCGGGCGGGCACTCCCATGCCCTCGCTGATCTTGACGAAATCCATTGCCGGATCGGATAAATCGAGCAGGGAGAGCGCTTCGGGGCCGGGCGTCGACCCGGCACCGACGCGTTGCAGCTCAATCCGGAGGATGTCGTAGGCGCTGTTGTTGTACAGCACGGTGGTCACGTTGAGGTTCTCCCGCGCCTGGGTCCACAATCCCGAGATCGTGTACATCGCCGAGCCATCGGATTCCAGACACAGCACCGGACGATTCGGGGCGGCCACCGCGGCGCCGACGGCCGCCGGGATGCCGTAGCCGATCGCCCCACCGGTCAGGGTCAGCCAGTCGTGCGCCGGCGCCCCGGCGGTTGCCTGGGCGAGCAGCACGCCCGAGGTGTTCGACTCGTCGACCACGATCGCCCCCTCGGGCAGCAGCGCCCCGATCACGTCGGCGGCCGACGCGGAGGTCAGCGCACCCGTCGGCAGCGCAGGACGCGATGCGGCCGCCACCGGCGCCTCGGTGCCGGGCGCCACCCGATCGGCCAGGGCGATCAAAGCGTCTGCCGCACCGCTGTATTCGGCGAGCACATGCACCTCGCAGCCGGCCGGTACCAGGTCGCTGGGCATGCCGGGGTAGGCGAAGAACGACACCGGCGACTTAGCGCCGGCCAGCACCAGATGCTTGGCGCCGTCCAACTGAGCGGTGGCGGCTTCGGCGAAATATGCGAGCCGGTCGACCGCGGGGACGCCGGCGCCTCGCTCCAGCCGGGTGGGGAACGTTTCGCACAGCACGCGGGCGCCCGTCGCCGCCGCGATGCGGGTGGCCGCCGCCAGCCCGGCATGGCAGGTGGCGTCGCCGCCCACCATGATCACGGTCGGCTCTCCGGACTCGAGCACCTCGAGCACCTCGGGCGCCAGCAGCGGATCGGCACCGGCCGGTTGTGCCTCCAGGTTGGAGAACAGCTGGGCGCCGTCGGACCAGGACACGTCGGCGGGCAGGATCAATGTCGAGATCTGCGAACCCCATCGGCTGGCCGCGATGCCCTCGACGGCGTCGGCCGAAACCTGGGAGGCGTCACCGGTTCGCCGCACCCATCCCGAGACGGTGCCGGCGAGCGCGTCGATGTCGGATTCCAGTGGGGCGTCGTACTTTTTGTGGTACGTGGCGTGGTCGCCGACCACCACCACCATCGGCACCCGCGCGCGGCGCGCGTTGTGCAGGTTGGCCAGGCCGTTGCCCAGCCCGGGCCCCAGGTGCAGCAGCACGGCCGCCGGGCGATCGGCGATGCGGGCATAACCGTCGGCCGCGCCCGTGGCGACGCCCTCGAACAACGCCAGCACGCCGCGCATCCGCGGGACGGTGTCCAACGCCGCGACGAAATGCATCTCCGACGTGCCCGGGTTGGCGAAACACACGTCGACGCCGCCGTCGACCAGGGTGTTGATCAGGGCCTGGGCACCGTTCACTGCACTGCCTCCAGTCGGAAAACTCGCTTTGCGTTGCCGCGCAGGAAATCTCGGCGAGCCTCTTCGGACAGCCCGAGTTCGTCCAGCCCCGCCAACGCGTGCTCGTGGGTGATCATCGGATAATTGGTGCCGAACAACACCTTTCGCTGCCCGGTACCGGTCTTCATGAATCTGACGAGTTCTTCCGGCAACCGCTGGATCGTGTACGCCGAGGTGTCGATGTAGACGTTCTCATGCTTGCGCGCCACCGCGACCATCTCTTCGGTCCACGGGTAGCCGACGTGGCCGCAGACGATCACCAGCTCCGGGAAATCGAGCGCCACCTGATCGATGTAGGGAATCGGCCGGCCGGTCTCCGAGGGGCGCAACGGGCCGGTATGACCGACCTGGGTGCAGAACGGCACCCCGGACTCCACGCACTGCGCGAACAGCGGATAGTAGCGGCGATCGGTGGGCGGGGCATTCCAGAGCCACGGCACCACCCGCAGGCCGACGAATCCGCCGTCGGTTACCCGGCGCCGCAGCTCCCGGACGGCCTCCATCGGGCGATCCAGGTCGACGGCGGCCAGGGCGGCGAGCCGGTTCGGGTGTGCGGCAACCCATTGCGCCACCTCGTCGTTGGAGACCAGGTCCACGCCACCCGGCCCGCACCAGGCGCTGAGCAAACCCAATTCGACGCCGGCGGCGTCCATCGACGCCAGGGTCGCCTCGATCGGGATGTCGGTGTCGGGGATGGACCCGCCCGTCCACCGGCGCAGGGATGCCAGCATGTCGCTGCGCAGGAACCGCACAGTCGGATGCTGCATCCACACATCGATCGTCATGCGATTCGACTCTAGACCGGGGCCGGTTGCCCGCCGAGGTCAGCTGCTCAGCGCGGCGCGGGCACAGGCGTGCGTCTGCTGCGCGTATCCGCTGCCGAACAGGACGACGTGCGCCAGCAGCGGAAAGAGCTGATGCAGGCCGGTACGGTCGCGCCAGCCGGGCCGTAGCGGCCGCACCCGCTGGTAGCCGTCGATCACGGCGTCGTAGTGCGGACAACCGAACAGCGCGAGCATCGCCAGATCGGTCTCGCGGTGACCGGCGTGCGCGGCCGGGTCGATCAGCACCACACCGCCGGGCGTCCACATCACGTTCCCGCTCCACAAATCGCCGTGCAACCGCGCCGGCCGATCGTCGTCGTCGAAATCGCCCGCGCGGCAACGAGCCGCGACGGAGTCGACGGCGTCGCGCGTGGCGGCATCGAGCCGCGGGGCCGCGAGATCGGCCATCGGGACCAGCCGTTCCTCGGCGTAGAACTCCCCCAGCGCCGGTGCCGCCGCAGCGACATCGGCAAGGGCTGCGACAGCGGCCCGAAAAAGCCGGGCCCGTCCCAGCCGTCCGGCCCCGCGCCGAATGCCGGGGCGCCGGCGTCATGCGTGATCGCCAGTCGGCCGCCGAACTCGCGCGCCGCCTCGGGGGTCGGGCTCACCGATTCGAGGCGCCGCAGGGTCAGGGCAGCCTCGTCGACGGAGACGACCTCCGCACACGGCACGCCACCGTCGACGGCGGAAAGCCATTGCAGCCCCGCGGCTTCGGCCGCGAAGAAACCGGCGGGCGCGCCCGCCCGGTGCTTGACGAAGTCGGTCACACCGCGCGCGGCTAGCGCTGGAAACGCATCAGGCGGTCGCGTGTGCCGCGTGCACGTCGTCGGCCGGGCGGGCCTCGGTCTGCTCCTTGGCCCAGCGGTAGTCGGGTTTCCCCGCGGGCGACCGCTTCACCTCGTCGACCAACCACAGGCTGCGCGGCACCTTGTATCCCGCGATCTCGGAGCGCACGAAGCTGTCCAGCTCCGACAGCGCGGGCCGGGTTCCCGGACGGGGCTGTACGACGGCGGCGACGTGCTGGCCGTACCGGGCGTCCGGCACACCGACCACCAGGGCGTCGAAGACGTCGGGGTGACCCTTGAGCGCGGCCTCGACCTCCTCGGGGTAGATCTTCTCGCCGCCGCTGTTGATCGACACCGAGCCACGGCCCAGCATCGTGACGGTGCCGTCCTCCTCGACCGTCGCGTAGTCGCCGGGGATCGCGTAGCGCACGCCGTTGATGGTCTTGAACGTCTCGGCGGTCTTCTTCTCGTCCTTGTAGTAGCCGACCGGGATGTTGCCCTTCTTCGCGATGAAGCCGCGCACCCCGGAGCCGGGCTTGACCTCGTTGCCCTCCTCGTCGAGGACGACGGTGCGGTGGTCGATGGTCACGCGCGGGCCGCCGCTGTGCGGCGCGTCCTTGGCGACGATGCTGGTGCCCCCGAATCCGGTCTCCGAGGAGCCGATGGAGTCGGTGATCACCCGGTTGGGCAGCAGCTCGAGAAACTTCTCCTTGATGCTCGGCGAGAACAGCGCCGCGGTGGAGGCGAGCAGGAACAGCGACGACAGGTCGTACTCGTTGCCCTGCTCCTGCGCGGCCAGCAGCGCGTCCAGCAGCGGCCGCGCCATCGCGTCACCGGTGAAGAACAGCAGGTTCACCTTGTGCTCGTGAATCGTGCGCCACACCTCGTCGGCGTTGAATTCCGGTGCGAGCACGGTGGTTTGGCCCGAGAAGAGCGACATCCAGGTGGCCGACTGGGTGGCGCCGTGGATCATCGGCGGAATCGGGTGGCGGACCATCGGCGGGTTCTCCGCGGCGGCCTTGGCCAGGTCGTGCTCGTCCTTGACGAATTCGCCTGTGGCGAAGTCGGTTCCGCCGAATAGCACCCGGTAGATGTCCTCGTGGCGCCACATCACGCCCTTCGGGAACCCGGTGGTGCCGCCGGTGTACAGCAGGTAGATGTCGTCGGCGCTCCGCTCGCCGAAGTCGCGTTCGGGTGAGCTGTTCGCGATCGCCGAGTAGAACTCGACGCCGCCGTAGCGGCCGAAGTCGTTGTCGCTGCCGTCCTCGACGACCAGGATCGTCTTGACGTTGGGCGTCTCGGGCAGCACGTTGGCCACCCGGTCGGAGTACTGGCGTTCATGTACCAGCGCGACCATGTCGGAGTTGTCGAACAAGTAGCGCAGCTCGCCCTCGACGTAGCGGTAGTTGACGTTCACCAGGATGGCGCCCGCCTTGATGATGCCGAGCATCGCGATGACGATCTCGATGCGATTGCGGCAGTACAGCCCGACCTTGTCGTCCTTTTTCACCCCCTGCTCAATCAGGTAGTGAGCCAGGCGATTGGCCTTCTCCTCTAGCTGGGCATAGGTCAACTTCTCGTCGCCGCAGATCAGGGCGACACGCTCGGGCACAGCGTCGATGGCGTGCTCTGCAAGGTCGGCAATATTCAAGGCCACGGCCACCAAATTAGAACGTGTTACATTTCGAGGCAAGCTCGTGCCCATTGTCGAGGGAAAGGCGGTAGCCGTGACCGTGGAGAATGCCGGAACCCCAGCAAACACCGAGAACGGGGAAACCGGCCCCACTGAAGCCGACGCGCTGATCGAACAGCGTGGTCACACTCTCATCGTGACCATGAACCGGCCGCACCGCCGCAACGCGTTGAGCACGGAAATGATGGAAATCATGGTCCAAGCCTGGGACCGCGTCGACAACGACGACGACATCCGCTGCTGCATCCTGACCGGTGCTGGTGGCTACTTCTGCGCGGGCATGGACCTCAAGACAGCAACCCAGAAGCCGCCGGGTGAGTCCTTCAAGGACGGCAGCTACGACCCGTCGCGAATCGATGCCTTGCTCAAGGGCCGCCGGCTCAAAAAGCCGCTGATCGCCGCCGTCGAGGGCCCGGCGATCGCCGGGGGCACCGAGATCCTGCAGGGCACCGACATCCGGGTCGCCGGTGAGAGCGCCAAATTCGGCATCTCCGAGGCCAAGTGGAGCCTGTACCCGATGGGCGGATCCGCGGTCCGGCTGGTGCGCCAGATTCCCTACACCGTGGCCTGCGACCTGCTGCTGACCGGGCGGCACATCACCGCCGCCGAGGCCAAGGAGATCGGCCTGATCGGCCACGTCGTTCCCGACGGGCAGGCGCTGACGAAGGCGCTCGAGATCGCGGAGGTCATCGAGAACAACGGGCCATTGGCCGTGCAGGCGATCCTCAAGACGATCCGCGAGACCGAGGGCATGCACGAGGAAGAGGCCTTCAAGCCCGACACCGCCAACGGCATCCCGGTGTTCCTCTCCGAGGACTCCAAGGAAGGCCCCCGGGCGTTCGCCGAGAAGCGCAAGCCCAACTTCAAGAACCGCTAGGCGTCTTTTTCGGCGAGCGTAAGCCCACTGCGAAATCTTCCGCGATTTTCCGCAGTGGGCTTACGCTCGCGAACGCTCGGCGCAACGCTCGCGCCCGGGCGCACGAATCAGCCGAGCAGCGGTGCGCTCGGGGTGAACACCACCGGCATCGCCTCCAGGCCGCTGACGAAGTTCGCCGGCCGCAACGGCAGGGTCGAGTCATCCTCGGCCAGCCGGAGATCCGGCAGCCGCTTGAGCACCCGCTCGGTCATCATCGACAGCTCCAGCCGGGCGAGCTGGTTCCCCAGGCAGAAATGCGTCCCGAAGCCGAAAGCCATGTGGCTGTTGGGGTTACGTCGGATGTCGAACGTGTCCGGCTCATCGAACACCGACTCGTCGAAGTTGCCCGACTCGAACAGCAGCATGATCTTCTCGCCCTCACGCAGCGAGGTGCCGTGGAATTCGTTGTCGGCCGTCAAGATTCGGCACATGTTCTTCACCGGCGAGGTCCAGCGCAGCATCTCCTCGATGGCGCCCGGCAGCAACGAGGGGTCGCGCACCAGGGCGTCCCACTGGTCACGGTGGCGCACCAGCTGCTCGGTACCGCCGCTGAGCGTGTGCCTCGTGGTTTCGTCGCCGCCGATGAGGATGAGCAGCGTCTCCATGACGATCTCGTCGTCCGACATCCGCTGGCCCTCCACCTCGGCGTTCACCAGGATGGAGAACAGGTCGTCGTTGGGCTCGGCGCGCCGCTTGGCGATGATGTCCATGGTGAACGCGGTGTAGGCGGCGAAAGCGTTCATCACGCTCTGGGCGACCTCCGATTCCGGGTCGATGTGCGAGCTCAGCCCGCACACCAGGTCGTCGGACCACTTCAGCAGCATGCCGCGTTCGGAGGGCAGCACGCCCAGCATGTCGCCGATCACGGCCATCGGCAGCGGGGCGGCGATGTCGCGGACGAAGTCACACTCGCCGCGCTCACACACCGCGTCGATCAGGGTGTCGCACAGCTTGGCGATGGACGGCTCCTTCTCCTTCACCCGCTTGCGGGTGAAGCCGGCGTTGACCAGCTTGCGCCGCACCAGGTGTGCCGGATCGTCCATGTCGATCATGTAGGGCATGCCGGGCTGATCGGGACGGATGCCGCCCGTGCTGGAGAACAGTTCCGGGTTGCGCTCGGCGTCGAGGATGGCTTGATAGGTGGTGGCACCGGCCAATCCATTGCGATCACGAAACACCGGCTGGTTGGCCCGCATCCAGCGGTAGGCCTCGCGCGACGTGTGACGGTCGGCGTAGAAGTTGCCGTCGGTCAGGTCGATGTTCGAGATTGCTTCCGGGATGGTCGAAGTCATCTACAGCCTCCATATGTTGACGAACGGATTACAGTAACCGGCATGCCTGAGTCACAACACGTAGTTGCGGGGACAGTCCTCACCATGCCGGTGCGGATACGAAAAGCCGATGTGCACACCGCGATGTTTTCGGTGGATGCGCAAGCCGCACAACGCCTTATCGACTACAGCGGCCTGCAAGTCTGCCGGCACCGCCCCGGCCGGGCGGTGGTGAACCTGATGCTGGCGCGCTATATCGACGGCGATTTGGGGCAGTACAACGAATTCGGCACCTGCGTCATGGTCAACCCGCCCGGCTCGACGGCGCGCGGCTGGCGGGCACTCGGTGATGCGGCCGCGTTCATCCATCATCTGCCCGTCGACCAGAGCTTCACCCTGGAGGCCGGACGGTCGATCTGGGGATTCCCGAAGATCATGGCGGAGTTCACCGTTCGCGAGCACGGCCGGTTCGGATTCGACGTCAGCGCGGACGGCGCGCACATCGCCGGCATCGACTTCGCCCGCGGGTTGCCGGTGCCCTCGATGTTCACGTCCCGGCCGCAGGTTCTGAAGACCTACACCTTTGCCGACGGCACCACCCGGGAAGTGCCCTGGGAGATGCGGGTGCGCGGGCTGCGCGGTCAGCCCGGCGGGGCGACGTTGCGACTGGGCGATCACGCCTACGCCAAGGAGCTCGCGTCGCTGGGCCTGCCGAAGCGCGCGATGGTCTCTGGATCTGTCGGCCACGTCGAGATGACCTTCGGCGACGCCCACCCGCTCGGCTGACCGGCCGGGCCGGTGTCGAGTGCCCGGCTGCTCCTTCTCGCGCCGCGCGCTCCGCATCGTCGTCGGGCGGGTCATCCGGACAATCTAGAACGCGTTCTAGACCCCTGGCAAGAAAACTAGAACGCGTTCTAGTTTGTTGTGCGCGGGTGTCAGATCAGGGTCGCCAGCTCGCGGACCTGCTCCGTACTGCGGCCGGACACCACCATCATGGTCACTCCGGCGGCCTCCCAGGCCTTGATCTGCTTACGCACGTAGTCCATGTCGCCGACGATCGCCGCGTCGTCGATCACCTCGTCGGGGATGATTTCCGCGGCCTTGTCCTTCTGGTTGCTGCGGAACAGCTTGGTCACGTCGTCCACCACTTCGGCGTAACCCATCCGGCGGTACACGTCGGCGTGGAAGTTGGTGTCCTCGGCGCCCATCCCGCCCATGTAGAGCGCGATGTAGGGCTTCATGGCCGCGAACGCGGCGCTGCGATCCTCGGTGATGACGATGTTGGCCGTCGCGCAGATCTCGAAGTCCTCGCGGCTACGGCGTGCGCCCGGGCGGGCGAAGCCCTCGTCCAACCACTCGTTGTAGGTGTCGGCCATCCGCGGCGTGTAGAAGATCGGCAGCCAGCCGTCGCAGATCTCGGCGGCCAGCGCGACGTTTTTCGGCCCCTCGGCGCCCAGCATGATCGGGATGTCGGCCCGCAGCGGATGGGTGATGGGCTTGAGCGGCTTGCCCAGGCCCGTGGTGCCCTCTCCGGTGCGCGGCAGCGGATAGTGCGGGCCGTCGCTGGTCACCGGCGCCTCGCGCGCCCACACCTGGCGGATGATGTCGATGTATTCGCGGGTGCGGGCCAGCGGCTTGGGGAACGACTGGCCGTACCAGCCCTCGACCACCTGCGGGCCGGAGACGCCGAGGCCGAGGACGTGCCTGCCGCCGGACAGGTGGTCGAGCGTCAGGGCCGCCATCGCGCAGGCCGTCGGGGTGCGGGCGGACAGCTGGACCACCGAGGTACCCAGCCGCACCCGCGACGTCGACGAACCCAACCACGCCAGCGGTGTGTAGGCATCCGATCCCCACGCCTCGGCGGTGAAGACGGCGTCGTACCCGGCCTCCTCGGCCGCGGCGACGAGCTCGCCGTGGTTCTGCGGCGGCTGAGCGCCCCAATACCCCAGCTGCAATCCCAGCTTCATAGTCACTCAACCCTTCCGGCCGACCCGATGTTGAATCCGTTCTTAGAACCTGTTCTACTCGATGGCGTGACAGCCAGCTCGAGTAGCCCGCCCCTGATGGATCACCCTGAGCCACCGCTCTCCGCGCCACTGACGTTGTCCTTCGACTACACCCGTTCAGTCGGCCCCACGCTGAGCAAGTTCTTCACCGCACTGCGTGACCGCCACATCCTGGGTGTGCGCGGATCGGATGGCCGGGTGCACGTTCCGCCGGCGGAGTATGACCCGGTCACCTATGAGCCGCTGGGCGAGATGGTACCGGTGTCCAGTGTCGGCACCGTGGTCTCGTGGACGTGGCAGCCCGACCCCATCGAGGGCCAGCCACTGGACCGGCCGTTCGCGTGGGCGCTGATCAAGCTCGACGGCGCCGACACCCCGATGATCCACGCCGTGGACGCGGGCGAGCCCAAGGCCATCAAGACCGGCGCCCGGGTGCACGTGCACTGGGTCGACGAGCCGGTGGGCGCCATCACCGACATCGCGTATTTCAAGCCGGGCGACGAAGAAGAGCCAGCCGAAGCCGTGACGGAGGAACCGGACGGCGACAAAGAACCGGTGACCATGATCGTCACCCCGATCTCGCTGACCATTCAGCACACCGCCTCCCACGAGGAGAGCGCCTACCTGCGCGCCATCGCGCAGGGCAAGCTGCTGGGCGCGCGCACGGGCGAGAGCGGCAAGGTCTACTTCCCCCCGCACGGCGCCGACCCGGCCACCGGCCAGCCGACGACCGAGTTCGTCGAGTTGCCGGACAAGGGCACCGTCACGACGTTCGCGATCATCAACATCCCGTTCCAGGGTCAGCGAATCAAACCGCCCTATGTGGCGGCCTACGTTCTGCTCGACGGAGCCGACATCCCCTTCCTGCACCTGGTCGCCGACATCGACGCCCACGAAGTACGGATGGGCATGCGCGTCGAGGCGGTGTGGAAACCCCGCGAGGAGTGGGGATTTGGCATCGACAACATCGAGTACTTCCGGCCGACCGGGGAACCCGACGCCGAGTACGACACCTACAAGCACCACCTGTAAAGGGCTTACCTGCACATGAGCGCTCGCAACGTTGCGGTGGTCGGCTTTGCCCACGCGCCGCATGTCCGCCGCACCGACGGCACCACCAACGGTGTCGAGATGTTGATCCCGTGCTTCGCCGAGCTGTACGCGGAGCTGGGCATCAGCAGGACCGACATCGGCTTCTGGTGTTCCGGGTCATCCGATTACCTTGCCGGACGGGCATTTTCGTTCATCTCGGCGATCGACTCGATCGGTGCCGTCCCGCCGATCAACGAATCGCACGTCGAGATGGACGCGGCCTGGGCACTTTACGAGGCCTACATCAAAATCCTCACCGGCGAGGTCGACACCGCGCTGGTGTACGGCTTCGGCAAGTCCTCGGCCGGCATTCTGCGCCAGATCCTGACGCGGCAGACCGACCCGTACACCGTCGCGCCCTTGTGGCCGGATTCGATCTCCATGGCCGGGCTGCAGGCGCGCCTCGGGCTCGACAGCGGCAAGTGGAACGAGGAGCAGATGGCGCGCGTGGCCTTCGACTCCTTCGCCAACGCGCGCCGGGTGGACAACGTGGAGGGGTCGATCACCGTCGCCGAACTCCTCGAGCGGCCGTTCTTCGCCGAACCGCTACGCCGTCACGACATCGCTCCGATCACCGACGGCGCCGCGGCGATCGTGCTCGCGGCCGGTGACCGGGCACGCGAACTGCGCGAAAACCCCGCCTGGATAACCGGAATCGAACATCGCATCGAAACCCCGTCACTGGGCGCGCGCGACCTCACCGAGTCCCCGTCGACCAAGGCCGCGGCCCACGTGGCCACGGGCGGCAGGACCGACAACCTCGACGTGGCCGAGATCTGCGCCCCGTTCACCCACCAGCACCTGATCATCGAGGAAGCCATCCGGATACCGGGCCCGACCAAGGTCAACCCGTCCGGCGGCGCGCTGGCGGCCAACCCCATGTTCGTCGCCGGCCTCGAACGCATCGGCTTTGCGGCACAACACATCTGGAACGGCTCGGCTGAGCGGGTGCTGGCGCACGCCACCAGCGGGCCTGCGCTACAACAGAACCTGGTCGCGGTGATGGAAGGAAAGAACTGATGGCCGGTGCAGGGCCGAACGTTGCTGCGGTACTAGGTACCGGGCAGACGAAGTACGTCGCCAAGCGCAAAGACGTTTCGATGAACGGCCTGGTGCGCGAGGCGATCGACCGCGCTCTGGAAGACTCCGGGTCCACCTTCGACGACATCGACGCCGTCGTCGTCGGCAAGGCACCGGACTTCTTCGAGGGCGTCATGATGCCCGAGCTGTTCATGGCCGACGCCATGGGCGCCACCGGCAAGCCGATGATCCGGGTGCACACAGCGGGTTCGGTCGGCGGATCCACCGCGGTGGTGGCCGCCAGCCTGGTGCAGTCGGGCAAGTACCGGCGGGTGCTCGCGATGGCCTGGGAGAAACAATCCGAGTCAAACGCCATGTGGGCGTTGTCGATTCCGATCCCCTTCATCAAGCCGGTCGGCGCCGGCGCGGGCGGGTACTTCGCGCCGCACGTGCGGTCGTACATCCGCCGCTCGGGGGCACCGTTGAACATCGGCGCCATGGTGGCGGTCAAGGACCGGCTCAACGGCGCCCGTAATCCGTTGGCGCATCTGCATCAGCCGGACATCACCGTCGAGAAGGTGATGGAATCCCCGATGCTGTGGGATCCGATCCGGTACGACGAGACCTGCCCCTCCTCCGACGGTGCCGCCGCCGTCGTGATCGGCAATGAGGAAGCCGCGGAAGCCCGCTTGGCGCAAGGACATCCGGTCGCCTGGATCCATGCCACGGCGTTGCGCACCGAGCCGCTGCAGTTCGCCGGTCGCGACCAGGTCAGCCCGCAGGCCGGCCGCGACGCGGCCGCGGCGCTATGGAAGGCCGCCGGCATCGAAAGCCCCATCGACGAGATCGACGCCGCGGAAATCTACGTGCCGTTCTCCTGGTTCGAGCCGATGTGGTTGGAAAACCTCGGGTTTGCCGCCGAGGGCGAAGGCTGGAAACTCACCGAAGCCGGCGAGACCAAGATCGGCGGCCGGTTGCCGGTGAACCCGTCGGGCGGCGTGCTGTCGTCGAACCCGATCGGCGCCTCGGGCCTGATCCGCTTTGCCGAAGCGGCCATCCAGGTGATGGGCAAGGGCGGCGACCACCAGGTGCCGAATGCGCGAAAGGCCTTGGGGCACGCCTACGGCGGCGGCTCGCAGTACTACTCGATGTGGGTGGTGGGCGCCGACAAGCCCGCGGCCCAGAAGGTAGATGCGTGACTGAGCATCCCGCGCACGAAGCCGGCCGCCGCTCCCGCGAGGCGGTGGCGGCCCGGGACAAGGACGCCTGGCTGGCGGTGTTCGCCGACGACGCCATCGTCGAAGACCCGATCGGGCCGTCGGTGTTCGACCCCGAGGGCGTCGGGCACCGCGGCCGCGACGCGATCTCGGCCTTCTGGGACAAGGCGATTGCCCCCACCACGAAGATCGAGTTCTTCTTCCGCGACACCTACCAGTGCGGCAACGAGGAAGCCAACGTCGGGCACATTCTCATCACGACGGGTGAGTACCAGACGACCGCCGAAGGCGTGTTCACGTACAAAGTCGACGCCGAGGGCAAGATGGTGGCCCTGCGCGCTTATTGGGAGATGGAGCGCGCGGCGGCCAACACGCGCAAGATCTAAAGCGGTTCCAGCCCGGCCAGATGCCGTTGGGCGAGGTCGCGGTAGGCCTGCGGATTGGCCTTGACCCACATCTCGGCGCCGGTCCCGGCGACCGGGCCCCGGATTTGAGCGGGCGCGCCGACCGCCAGCATCCCGGCCGGAATCTGGGTACCGGCCGTCACCAGTGAGTGCGCGGCGACCAGGCTGCGCGCGCCGATCACGGCGCCGTCCAGAACCGTGGCGTGGTTCGCGATCAGCGCCTCGGGCCCGACGTGGACCCCGTGAATGACGCACAGATGCGCGACCGTCGCGCCCGGACCGATGTCGACCGGGATACCGGGCGGCGCGTGCAACACCGATCCGTCCTGGACATTGGCGCCCTCGCGCACCACGACGGGCCCGTAGTCGCCGCGCAATACGGCGTTGAACCAGACCGACGCCCCGGCCTCAACCACGACCTCGCCGATCAGGGTGGCCGTCGGGGCCACAAAAGCGGTGGGATCGACCCGTGGCGCGCGGCCCTCGAACGCAAACAGCGGCATCGTTTAGATATACCCCGCTCCCGCATGCATCGCCCGGTGCCCCGGCCAGGCTCGCCTTCGTTGCGCGCCCCCGTCGCAAAACTGTAACGTGTTCTAGTTAGAGGCGTAGTGAGTTGGAGGTGACAGGGTGAGTACCGACACCAAGGCGGTCGGCATCCGGGAAATCGATCCCGGCGCATTGCCGACCAGGTACGCCCGCGGTTGGCACTGCCTGGGCGTCGCAAAGGACTTCCAGGACGGCAAGCCGCATGCGATCGAGGCTTTCGGCACCAAGCTGGTGGTTTTTGCCGACTCGCAGGGCGACCTGAAGGTCCTCGACGGCTACTGCCGCCACATGGGCGGCGACCTGTCGGAGGGCACCATCAAGGGCGACGAGGTCGCCTGCCCGTTCCACGACTGGCGCTGGGGCGGTGACGGCCGCTGCAAGCTGGTCCCCTACGCCAAGCGCACCCCCAAGACGGCCCGCACCCGGTCGTGGACGACGGACGTGCGCGGCGGCCTGCTGTTCGTCTGGCACGACCACGAAAACAACCCGCCGGACCCCGCCGTGCGCATTCCCGACATCCCGGAGTCGCACAGCGACGAGTGGACGGAGTGGCGGTGGAACCGCATCCTCATCGAGGGGTCCAACTGCCGCGACATCATCGACAACGTCACCGACATGGCGCACTTCTTCTACATCCATTTCGGGTTGCCGACGTACTTCAAGAACGTCTTCGAGGGTCACATCGCGTCGCAGTACCTGCACAACGTGGGCCGGCCCGACGTCAATGATCTGGGCACGTCCTACGGTGAGGCGCATCTGGATTCCGAGGCGTCCTACTTCGGGCCGTCGTTCATGATCAACTGGCTGCACAACAGCTATGGCGGCTATAAAGCCGAGTCGATCCTGATCAACTGCCACTACCCGGTGACCCAGAACTCCTTCGTGCTGCAGTGGGGCGTCATCGTCGAAAAGCCCAAGGGCATGGACGAAAAGATGACCGACAAGCTTTCGAAGGTGTTCACCGAGGGCGTCAGCAAGGGCTTCCTGCAGGACGTCGAGATCTGGAAGCACAAGACCCGCATCGACAACCCGCTGCTGGTCGAAGAGGACGGTGCGGTCTACCAGTTGCGCCGTTGGTATCAGCAGTTCTACGTCGACGTCGCCGACATCGAGCCGGAAATGGTGGAGCGCTTCGAGATCGAGGTGGACACCACCCGCGCCAACGAGTACTGGAATGCCGAGGTCGAGGAAAACCTGAAGGCCGCCAAGGACCCCGACGCGGACGAGGCGGTTCCCGACGACGTGCCGGCCAAGCAACACTAAAAATCATGGGCGACGATCAGCCGGCGGTACCTGACGTCGATCAGCTTGCGCGGTCGATGTTGTTGCTGCACGGCGATCATCATGATCACGATGAGCAGCATCCGGCCCGCCCGGAACGCAAGGGCGGTGCGCGTTCCGGTTTAGCGTCGAAATCAAGAGATTTCGCCGATGACCCGCAGCGCGCCGCGGCCGTTGCCGAGTCCAGTCGCGCCGACCGCGAGCGGTACCTCAACTCGGGTCTGTTGCCGGTGGACTGCCGGTTCTGCCACGTGCGGGTCACCGTCCGCAGGCTCGGGCCGGGGCACACCGCGGTGCAATGGAACACCGAGGCCTGGCAGCGCTGTGCGCACTTCACCGAGATACGCGAGTCCGGCGGCAACACCGCGCGCACCCGGTCGTGTCCCAAATTGGCTGACAGCATTGAGCATGCGGTCGCCGAGGGCTACCTCGACGCCGACGACGACCCGGACGAGGACTGACTCCGCGAGACTGCAACTACCAACGGCGACACTCGGGAAATGTGTCTCCAGTTGCAGTCTCGCGACGGGTCACAGCCCGGCGAATCGCTCCTTGACCGTCTCAGTGCTGAGGCCGTAGTCGGCCAGCGAATAGGTGTGCTTCGGCGCTCGCGCTCCGGACTGGCTGTCGGCGTGCGTCTTCTCCATCGCCGCCTTGGCCTCTTCGGTCAACGTCAAGCCGAAGTGCCGGTAGATGTCGGCGACCGTGCCCATCGGGTCGGCGATCAATTCTTTGTAGTCGACGTCGTAGAACTGGGAGGGGCTGTATTTGGCCCGCGCGGTGTTGAACCGCTCCAGCCCCCGCGACCAGGTTTCCATTGCGTCAGCGCCGATTTGGGCACCGGTGAACGACGTCGACCATCCCTCGGCGGTGTGCTGCGCCAGCGAGCACATCGAGGCCATGATCGTTTCGACGGGACGATGAGTCTGAATCACCAACGCGTCGGGATAGGTCGCCATCAATGCGTCCAGCGCGAACAGGTGGCTGGGATTCTTGAGCACCCACCGCTTGTCGGCGTCGTTGAGGCCGATCAGCTGGAGGTTGCGGCGGTGCCGCTGATACGACGGCGTCCAGTCCTGCCGGGACAGCCACTGCGAGTAGGTGGGCAGGTGCGCCAGGGTTTCGTAGGACGCCGAATGCAGCGACTGCCGCAGCAGCTGCCAGCACTCCTCCAGCTCGTATGCGGCCATGAAATGCAGACCCGTGTAGTCGGGGTTTTCGGCATGGTGCTTGTTGAACTGCTCGTTCAGTTGGCTGTAAAACGGGTTGGATTCCCAGGTTTCACGCGGCGGGCGTGGCTGCGGAAATTCGGCCAACCACAGATGCAGGCCCTGGTGCGCGGGATCGGCGCCAAGAAGCCGGTGCAAGGCAGTGGTGCCGGTGCGCACCAGACCGGTGACGAAGATGGGGCGTTCGATGGCGACGTCGGCGTACTGCGGGTACTGCTTCCAGGCGGCCTCGGACAGCAGTCGCGCCACCAGCGCACCGCGCAGGAAGAACCGATTCATCTTGCTGCCCAACGGCGTCAAGTCGGCGTCGCGTCGGTAGGAGTCCAGCAGCACTTCCAGCGCCTCGAGGTAGTTGTCGTCGTTGCTACCGAAATCGTTCAGCCCGATCATCTTGCTGGCCGACGCCTTCAGGTCGTCAACGGTGCCGACATCGGTGCGCTCACTCATCGTCGCGCCGCCTCCTCATCGCTTCGCTCTGCATCGTCAGCGCCGGCATTAGGTGTGGTACTCCCCGCAATTGACGTCCAGGGTCTGCCCGGTGATGCCGCTGGACAGGTCGCTGGCCATGAACAGGATCGCCGAGGCCACCTCGTCCTCGGTCGGCAGCCGCTTCAGGTCGGAGCCGGCCGCGGTGGCCTCGTAGATCTGCTCGGCGGTGGTGCCGTACTTGCCGGCCTGGTGGTTGAAGTAGCCCTGCAGTGTCTCGCCCCAGATATAGCCGGGTGCAACGGAATTGACCCGGATCCCCTGCTCGCCAAGCTCTGTGGCCAGGGAGTGCGACATGGACAGCAGCGCGGACTTGGCCATCTTGTAGGCACCGTACTTCGCCTGCGAGTGCCGCAGCACCATGGAGTTGACATTGACGATCGAGCCCTTCGACTCGGCCAGCGCCGGCGTGAACCCCTGGATGAGCCGCAGTGCGCCGAGCGCGCTGAGTTCGATGGCGTCGCGGATATGCTGGAAGCTGGTACCCGAGAACGGTTTCAGCGACGGCACCCGGAACGCGTTGTTGATCAGCACGTCGACCTTGCCGTAGGCCTCAAGGGTGGCATCGACCAGGTTGCTCACCTGGTCGTCCTCGGTGATGTCGGTGCGCACCGTTGTCGCACGGCCTCCGAGGTCGGCGATCTGCTTGGCGACGTCGTCCAGGCGTTCGACCGTGCGGGCCGCCAGCACCAGGTCGGCGCCCTCTCGCGTGCATCGGTGCGCCAGCGTCGTGCCCAGACCCGGGCCGACGCCGCTGATCACCACTACCTTGCCGTCGAGCAACTTCGTCATCCCAGCATCCTCGCCTGAATCTGTTGGTGACGCAGCGCAATTCGGGCGCGCCAGTCGTCCTCTGAAATCTTGTTGTGCTCGAAGTACGGCAACGCGGCCGGAACCTTGTCGATGTCGACCACCTCGACGGTCGGACCGTCTGCGTCGGTGAGCTGACGTGACACCCGCTGCCAGCGGAACTGTAGGAAGCCGCGCCGGTGGCCGACCGTCTCGGCCCAGTTCGTCACCCCCGGGTTCTGCTCGGCGACGACGATGCGCACCTTGCCGTCCGGATCCGCTTGCGCCTGAGTGTTGTTCAGGGAGGTCTGGTGGTTGATGTAGTCCAGCGAGATGTACCAGAGGCTGCCCAGTTGGAAACCAAGGTAGGGCGCGTCGGTGACCGGAATGGTGATCACCATCGCCTGGTCCGGCCGCAGGTCGAAGTGCCCGACCGACGAGTATTGAGTGGCCAGGCCGCCCGGAGTCAGTCTCGGCGGCACCATGGTGTTAACCGGCAGGTCGAGATAAAACCATTGCGGGAATTGCAGCCAGGTCTTCACCCGCTGGACAAGCTGCTTTCCAGCTGTGGCGTAACGCTTTTCGATGAGCTCGCGGGTCAACGGCGGCGGCGCGGTGCCCGCGGTGTCGAGCCGGGAGATGGCCAGCGTGCCGCGCTGCGCCGACCAGTCGCCGTACACCTCGCGGATCACCAGTTGCCCCGGACTCGTCGGGCGCACCCGCCACTCGAAGCTGCCGTCGGGGGCGATCTCGAGCTCGCGGTCGTCGAAAGCGGCCTGACTGACGGGCACGAAGTCGTCGGTGTACTCCCCGCCGAGTAGCTGGAAACTCAGGTCGGTGGTGGTGCCGCGCCGGCCGGTGACCACGTAGTCGTGATCGGCGTGCACCCGGGTGCCGAAATAGAGGGTGTCGGGATTGTCTAGGCCCATCTTGGTGAACGGCCCGGTGCCCGACTGCAGGAAGGGATGGTCTCGGTCGTAGTCCACGGCTAGATGGATGCAGCCCGAGATACAGCCGGCGAGATACTGCAACCCTTCGAGCAGGTCGGCGTCTGTCTCGATGAACGGTGCATCGGCCACCAACTGCTCGGCCTCTGCGATCGCGGCGGTGAGGGGATCAGAGAACACGCATAGACGCTAGAACGTGTTCTACTTTTTCGTCAATGGCGAACATTCCCGCGCGTCGTCCGCGGCGTTCAAGGACGAGGCCGACTCACTAGGGAGGGCACGCGTGGGAAAGGTCGATCAGGTGCTGGCGGACGTCGGGATGCCGATTGAGGTAGTCGATGACGTTGCCGTTGCCGCCCTCTGCCTGCGACTTGGCCTGCAGTTGCTGGTGGAGGTCGGGATGCCGCTCCAGGTACGAGTTGATGGATGAACCCACGTCCTGATTGCACGGTTGGGCATTAGCCACTGGCAGCGCGATCATGGTCGCAGCGGTAGCGGTTAGCAGCCCCCCGGCGAGCAGGCCGACTTTCTTCGATGTCGTGCTCATGCCACCTCAGCGTACTCGCGATCGCTATGCGGGACCTGTGTGGCGTGCCGCCAAAACCGCAGGCTATGTAGTAGCCGCGGCGCCGCTTTCTCGTTCGCGCTTGATTTCCAGCGCGATGTCGATCAGTTGGTCCTCCTGACCGCCGATGAGTTTGCGCTGGCCGGCGCGGTGCAACAGCTCATGCGGTGGGACGCCGTAGCGCTCACCCTGCCGGATGGCGTGCTTGAGGAAGCTCGAATAGACGCCGGAGTAGCCCATGATCAGCGCGTTGCGGTCGAGCAGGCACTCGGCGGGCATGGCTGGGGCGACCACCTCTTCGGCGGCGTCGGCGATGTCGAAGAAGTCGATCCCGGTCTTGACGCCGATCTTGTCGAACACCCCGATCAGCGCCTCCACGGGCGCGTTACCCGCCCCGGCTCCAAACCGGCGACAGGAACCGTCGATCTGCTTGGCGCCCGCGCGGACGGCCTCAACGCTGTTGGCCACGCCCAGCCCGAGGTTCTCGTGGCCGTGGAAACCGACCTGGGCGTCGTCGCCGAGTTCGTCGACCAGCGCGGCGACCCGGTCGCGCACGCCTTCGAGGACCAGCGCTCCGGCCGAGTCGACCACGTAGACGCACTGGCAGCCGGCGTCGGCCATGATGCGGGCCTGGGCGGCCAGTTTCTCGGGCGCGATGGTGTGGCTCATCATCAGGAACCCGACGGTTTCCAGGCCCAGTTCGCGGGCCAACCCGAAGTGCTGGATCGACACGTCGGCCTCGGTGCAGTGGGTGGCGATCCGGCAGATCGACCCGCCGTTGTTCTGGGCCTCTTTGATGTCTTCTTTGGTGCCCACGCCGGGCAGCATCAAAAAGGCGATCTTGGCCTCTTTGGCGGTCTCGGCGGCGAGCTTGATCAGCTCCTGCTCGGGGGTCTTGGAGAACCCGTAGTTGAAGCTCGACCCACCCAGGCCGTCGCCGTGGGTGACCTCGATGACGGGCACGCCCGCGGCGTCCAGGGCGGCCACGATCGCTTGCACTTCGTCGGCCGTGAACTGGTGACGCTTGTGGTGCGAGCCGTCCCGCAACGACGTGTCGGTCATCCGGACGTCCCAGATCGGGTTGAAGAAAATCTCACCGGTCATGGCGCCGCTCCTCCTCATCGCTTCGCTCTGCATCGTCGACGGCGCGCGTGCTCATGATTGCGCTCCTCCGGCCGTCGCGCTCAAGGACTCCTTGGCGATCTCCTCGCCGACCTTGGTCGCCGCGGCGGTCATGATGTCCAGGTTGCCCGCATAGGGCGGCAGGTAATCGCCGGCGCCCTCGACCTCAACGAACGTGGTGACCAGCGCCTGGCCCCCGGAATTGATCGACGGGTCGTCGAACTGGGGCTCG
Source organism: Mycobacterium mantenii (assembly GCF_001667865.1). Lineage (GTDB taxonomy): Bacteria > Actinomycetota > Actinomycetes > Mycobacteriales > Mycobacteriaceae > Mycobacterium > Mycobacterium mantenii_A. The sequence continues at coordinate 47,266 of NZ_LZJP01000100.1, forward strand.
TTGAGCAGCCGGTAGCCCGGCACGTACGTCTGGACCTCGGCCACCACGTCGTGGATCGACTTGGCGATCGCATCCCGATCGGCGTCCTCGGGGATGGCGCAAAAGATCGTGTCGCGCATGATCATCGGCGGGTCGGCCGGGTTGAGGATGATGATCGCCTTGCCGCGCTTGGCGCCGCCGATGGTCTCCACACCCCTGCTGGTCGTCTTGGTGAACTCGTCGATGTTGGCCCGGGTGCCCGGCCCGGCCGACAGCGAGGCGACCGAGGCGACGATTTCGGCATACGGCACGCCACCGAGGTCGGCGACCGCACGCGACACCGCATACACGATCGGAATGGTCGCCTGCCCGCCGCAGGTGATCATGTTGACGTTGGGTGCGTCCAGGTGCTGGCGCAGGTTGGCCGGCGGGATCACCGCCGGACCCACCGCTGCCGGCGTCAGATCGATGGCCCGGATCCCGGCGGCCTCGTACTTGGGTGCGGCGTCGCGGTGCACGTAGGCACTGGTCGCCTCGAACACCAGATCGGGCTTCTCGGACTGCGCCAACAGCCAGTCCACCCCCTCGTGGGTGGTCTCCAAACCCAGCTTGCGGGCCCGGGCCAAGCCCTCGCTTTCCGGGTCGATACCCACCATCCAGCGCGGTTCCAGCCACTCCGATCGCAACAGCTTGTAGAGCAGGTCAGTGCTGATGTTCCCCGACCCGACAATGGCCACGGTCGCCTTAGTCGGCATGATGCCCCTTTTCGAAGCGTTCGAGATTTAAGTTAAACGATTTAATTGGAGCCTATTCGAACGATAATCGCACCGAACCGAGGCCCGCGAAGTCGGCGACGAAGTTGTCGCCGGGGTGTGCGTCGATCGCTCGCGTGCAGGATCCGGGCAGCACCACGTCGCCCTTGCGCAGCCGCACGCCGAACCCGTCCACCTTGCGGGCCAGCCAGGCCACCGCGGTGACCGGGTTGCCCAGGACGGCGTCGGTGCGGCCTTCGGCGACGACCGCATCGTTGCAGCGCAACACGGCGTCGATCCCCTTGATGTCGATGTCGCTCGGGGAAACGCGGGCCTCACCGAGCACGAAGCCCGCCGACGAAGCGTTGTCGGCGATGGTGTCGCACAACCCGATCTTCCAGTCGGTGATCCGGGTATCGATCAACTCGATGGACGGCACCAGCGCCTCGGTCGCCGCCAGCACGTCGTCCTCGGTGCAGCGCGCACCCGGCAGGTCCGCGTTCAGGATGAAACCGACTTCCACCTCGACCCGTGGGTACAGATAGCGGTTCGCCTTGACCGGGGTGTTTTCGAACAGCTGCATCTCGTCGAGCAGATGTCCGTAGTCCGGCTCGTCGACGCCCATCATTTGCTGGATTGCCAACGACGACAGGCCGACCTTGTGGCCCAGCACCCGGGCACCCTCCGCGACTCTCTGGCGGATATTGATCAGCTGAATCTCGTAGGCGTCGACGACGTCGATGTCCGGGTAGGCCGCGGTTAGCGGCGCGATCGGCTCTCCGCTCCGCTCGGCTTGCGCCAAGTCGGCAGCCAGCTCGTCGCGGGTTGCAACACTGAGCATTTTTCCAAGTCTCCTCGTACGGTCGACCGGGCCAGTAGCGGTCGCCCCGGGCAATTCTATAACGTGTTCTACATGTCAGCGCAGGAGTACGACGTCGTCGTGGTCGGGAGCGGCGCAGCCGGGATGGTAGCCGCCCTTACCGCCGCTCACCGGGGTCTTTCCACCATAGTCATCGAGAAGGCCCCGCATTTCGGCGGCTCGACAGCACGGTCGGGCGGCGGCGTTTGGATCCCAAATAACGAAGTGCTCAAGCGTGACGGGGTCCGCGATACCGCCGAGGCCGCCCGCACCTATCTGCACGGGATCGTCGGCAGCGTCGTCGAGCCGGAACGCATCGACACCTACCTCGAGCGCGGACCCGAAATGCTGTCCTTCGTGCTGAAGCACACACCGCTGAAGATGTGCTGGGTGCCGAAGTACTCCGACTACTACCCCGAGTCGCCGGGCGGGCGCGCGGAGGGCCGATCGATCGAACCGAAACCGTTCAACGCCCGCAAGCTCGGCGCCGACGAATCGGGTCTGGAGCCGGCGTACGGCAAGGTTCCGCTGAACGTCGTGGTGATGCAACAGGATTACGTGCGGCTGAACCAGCTGAAGCGCCACCCCCGCGGCGTGCTGCGCAGCCTGAAGGTCGGTGCCCGCACCATGTGGGCCAAGGCGACCGGCAAGAACCTGGTCGGCATGGGCCGGGCGCTGATCGGGCCGCTGCGGATCGGGTTGCAGCAGGCCGGGGTTCCGGTGGTGCTCAACACCGCGCTCACCGACCTCTACGTCGAAGACGGTGTGGTGCGCGGTGTCTACGTGCGTGGTGCCGAGGACGCCGAATCGGGTGAGCCCCGGCTGATCCGGGCCCGGCGCGGCGTGATCCTGGCCTCGGGTGGGTTCGAGCACAACGAACAGATGCGGGTGAAGTACCAGCGCGCGCCGATCACCACCGAGTGGACCGTCGGCGCGGTGGCCAACACCGGCGACGGAATTCTGGCGGGCGAAAAGCTCGGCGCCGCACTGGATATCATGGAAGACGCCTGGTGGGGGCCGACCGTTCCGCTGGTGGGTGCACCGTGGTTCGCGTTGTCCGAGCGCAACTCGCCGGGGTCGATCATCGTCAACATGTCGGGCAAGCGGTTCATGAATGAATCGATGCCCTACGTCGAAGCGTGCCATCACATGTACGGCGGCGAATACGGTCAAGGACCGGGACCCGGCGAGAACATTCCCGCCTGGCTGGTGTTCGACCAGCAGTACCGGGACCGCTACATCTTCGCGGGATTGCAACCCGGACAGCGCATTCCGCGTAAGTGGTTGGAGTCCGGCGTCATCATCCAGGCCGACACCCTGGCGGAACTGGCGCAGAAGGCCGGGCTCCCGGTAGACGAATTCAGCGCGACCGTGGAACGTTTCAACGGATTCGCGCGCTCCGGCATCGACGCCGACTTCCAGCGCGGCGAGAGCGCCTACGACAAGTACTACGGTGACCCGACCAACAAGCCAAACCCCAACCTCGGCGAGATCAGTCACGCGCCGTATTACGCGGCCAAGATGGTGCCCGGGGACCTGGGCACCAAGGGCGGTATCCGCACTGACGTGCACGCCCGGGCGCTGCGCGATGACGGCAGTATCATCGAGGGCCTTTATGCCGCGGGCAATGTCAGCGCTCCGGTAATGGGCCACACGTACCCCGGCCCGGGCGGCACCATCGGTCCGGCCATGACGTTCGGCTACCTGGCGGCGTTGCACATCGCGGAGGAGTGCTGAGATGCCCATCGACGTAGGCGTTGCGCTGAGCGCTGAGCTGGATCCCATCGAATTCTCCTGGAACAGCAGCGATGTCCAGCTCTACCACCTCGGCCTGGGCGCGGGCGCCGATCCAATGGACCCGCGTGAGCTGCGCTACCTGATCGATGACAGCCCGCAGGTGCTACCGACGTTCGGCAATGTGGCCGCTACCTTCCACGCCACCAAACCGCCGACCGTGAAGTTCCCCGGCATCGACATCGAACTGGGCAAGGTGTTGCACGCCAGCGAGCGGGTCGAGGTGCCCGCTCCGCTCCCGCCGTCCGGCTCGGCCAAGGCCGTCACGCGGTTCACCGACATCTGGGACAAGGGCAAGGCCGCGGTCATCTGGAGCGAGACGACGGTGACCGCACCCGACGGCACGCTGTTGTGGACCCAGCGCCGGTCGATCTTCGCCCGCGGCGAGGGCGGCTTCGGCGGCGAGCGTGGCCCGTCGACCTCGGACGGCGCGCCGGACCGTGCTCCCGATCTCGAGGTCGACGTGCCGATCCTGCCGCAGCAGGCGCTGCTCTACCGGCTGTGCGGCGACCGCAACCCGTTGCACTCCGATCCCGAATTCGCCGCTGCCGCAGGCTTTTCGCAGCCCATCCTGCACGGGCTGTGCACCTACGGCATGACCTGCAAGGCGATCACCGATGCACTGCTCGACGGCGACGCCGGCGCGGTGGGGGCGTACGGCGCGCGTTTCGCCGGGGTGGCCTTCCCCGGCGAGACGCTCAAGGTCGGCATCTGGAAGGACTCGACGTCTTCTGAAGGCCGCTTCCTGGCCAGCGTTGTCGCGCCCTCGCGCGACAACGCCGTCGTGCTCTCCGGCGTCGAACTGGTGCCCGCGTAAGGAGCCTTTTCGCCCGTTCTTCGCCGAGTGTGCGGCCAGCCGCACACTGGATGCCGAATGTGCGGCTAGCCGCACATTCGGCGGGTCAAGGCGTTACGCACACGGCGAATGATCTCGGCGGGCCGGTCCCCTGCGACTACCCGCACGACGATCCAGCCGAGCCGTTCAACCATCTCCAGCCGCCGCACATCCCAGGTGTATTGCCGTCGATCGCTGCGGTGCTGCTCACCGTCGTATTCGACGGCCACCTTGACGTTCTCCCAACCCATGTCCAGATATGCGACCGCATTGCCGAATTCGTCGAGCACCGGCATTTGTGTTTGCGGTTTCGGCAACCCGGCCTGGATTAATACGACGCGCAGCCACGACTCCTTGGGCGACTGGGCCCCGGCATCGAACAGGTCCACGGCCTGGCGTGCTTGAGCAACGCCACGGCGCCCCAGGTATCTGCGAGCCAGCAACTCAACATCGGCGGCTTTGATCTCCGTAGCCCTGGCGAGTGCGTCAATCGCCGCTACCGCCGACACGACGGGATACCAACAACCCAGGTCCAGCGCCGTCCTGATCGGCGAAGTGACTGGCATGCCGGCCACCAGCTCGATCTCGTCGTCCTCGATGCGGTCTCGATGGGTCTGAATTCCCGGTGGACCCCGCCGATTGTCATGCACCAAGTCCACTACCTGCCAATCATCGACCCACTTGCTTCCGTGCAGCCCTGCCGCGGCGAACCCGGCGACCACACCTCGACGTCCGGTCCAGAGCCACCCCGCCTTCGCGCGTAGTTCGGCAGTGACGTCGACGTCACGCTCCAGATAGACGTCCGGAAATAGGCGGCGAAACCGCGTAGCCAATTGTGACTTGGTCAATACCCCTGCAGCGATGGCTTCGCTGCCTATCAAAGGCCCACCCATGACCACGCAGCGTCGCATGGGGAGCCGCGGGCGTCACTTCAGCCGCCGAGTGTGCGGCCAGCCGCACGTTGGACGCCGAGTGTGCGGCCAGCCGCACGCTCGGCGGGAAAGGGGCGCAAGAGAAGGCCCGCTAGCCCAGGATGAGGCCCGACGTGGGAACACCCGTGCCCGCGGTGACCAGGACGTGCTCGACGTCGGGCACCGGGTTCACCGAGGTGCCCCGCAGTTGCCGCACACCCTCGGCGATGCCGTTCATGCCGTGGATGTAGGCCTCACCTAGCTGACCGCCATGCGTATTGATCGGCAGCCGGCCGCCGATTTCGATGGCGCCGTCGGCGATGAAGTCCTTCGCCTCGCCCTTGCCACAGAATCCCAACTCTTCCAACTGAATCAGCGTGAAGGGGGTGAAGTGGTCGTAGAGCACCGCGGTCTGGATGTCGGTTGGCTTGAGACCGGATTGCTGCCACAGCTGCCGACCCACCACACCCATCTCGGGCAGGCCGAGCTCGGGCCGGTAGTAGCTGACCATCGTGTACTGGTCGGGGCTGGAGCCCTGCGCCGCCGCCTCGATGATCGCCGGTCGCTGCTTGAGGTCCTTCGCACGCTCCGGCGACGTCACCACGATCGCGACCGCTCCGTCGGTCTCCTGGCAGCAGTCCAGCAGCCGCAGCGGCTCGGCGATCCACCGCGAATTCTGGTGGTCCTCAATGGTTATCGGCTTCTCGTAGAAATACGCCTTCGGATTCTTGGCCGCGTGTTTGCGGTCGGCCACCGAGATCGCACCGAAGTCGCGGCTGGTCGCACCGGACAGGTGCATGTAGCGCTGGGCGATCATCGCGACCTGCGCGGCCGGGGTCGACAACCCATGCGGATACGAGAAGGAGTTGTCGGCTGCTGTCGAATCCGCTTGCACCCCGGCATTTCCCACCAGCCGGGTCTGCACCTGACCGAACCGCATGCCCGAGCGCTCGTTGAACGCCCGGTATGCGACGACGACGTCGGCCACCCCGGTGGCCACGGCGATCGCCGCCTGCTGAACGGTCGCGCACGCGGCGCCACCGCCGTAACCGATCTGCGAGAAGAACTTCAGGTCACCGATACCGGCCGCGCGCGCGACGGCGGTCTCGTTGTTGGTGTCCATCGTGAAGGTGGTCAGCCCGTCGACATCGGACGGCGAAAGACCCGCGTCGTCCAACGCATCCAGAACCGCCTCAGCCGCCAGCCGCAGCTCGCTGCGCCCGGAGTCCTTGGAGAAGTCGGTGGCGCCGATACCGACGATCGCGGCTTTACCCGATAACATCAGGCACCCCCGATCGTCAGCGTCACGTTCGCGATGACGTGGTCGCCAAGGCTGTTGCGGCCGAACACCTTCAGCGTGATCAGGCCGTCATCAACAGCAGTCACCTCACCGGAGAACGTGACGGTGTCATAGGCGTACCACGGCACGCCGAGCCGCAGCCCGATCGATTTGATGAGCGCCGTCGGACCCGCCCAGTCGGTGACGTAGCGCTGCACCAGGCCGGTGTCGGTGAGGATGTTGACGAAGATGTCCTTGGAACCCTTGGCCTGAGCCAGGTCGCGGTCGTGGTGCACGTCCTGGAAGTCCCTGGTGGCCAAGGCCGTTGAGATGATGAACGTCGGCGTCCCGTGCAGCTTGAGTTCGGGCAGGGTGGTGCCCACTTCGACGACGGGTGCGCTCATGCTTGATCTCCCAAGGGTTCCCAGGCGTAGAGGCTCCATTCCGGGCCGGACTCGCCGGCCGGGAAGTCGATATAGGTTGCGCGCACCGGCATTCCGATCTTGATCTCGGCGTGGTCGACGTTGCGCAGCTCGCCGAGCATCCGAACACCCTCTTCCAGTTCGATCAGTGCGATCACGAACGGCAGCGTGCGGCCGGGCACCTTCGGCGCGTGGTGCACCACGAAACTGAACACCGTGCCGCGTCCGCTGGCCACCGCATAGTCGATGGGCTCGGCCTTGTCCTGCCACACCGCCGGCACCGGCGGATGCTGCAGGGTGCCATCGGCAAGACGCTGGATGCGCAGCTCGTGCGCCTTGACGCCCTCCCAGAAAAAGGCGGTGTCGCGCGACACCGCCGGACGCATCATGGCGTCGGCGTCCAGGTCCTGCGGGACGGAGCCGGTGGCGCCGGAATCCTCGCGAGGTCTGAATTTCAGGATGCGCCAGGCCATCTCGGCGACGTCCTCGTCACCGACGCGCCAGGTGATGTGCTGGTTGATGAACCAGCCCTCACCGAGCCCGGTCTGCTTGGGGCCGACCACGTCGCGCATCTCGGAGTGGACGGTGACCTGCTCGCCCGGACGCAGGTACCGGTGGTAGGTCTGCTCGCAGTTGGTCGCAACCACCCCGATGTAGCCGGCCTCGTCGAACAGCTGCATGATCGGGCCCATGGGGTCGTCGGTCGGGCGCTCCCCACCCAGACCGAACATCGTCCACACCTGAATCATGGCCGGCGGCGCGACAATCCCCGGGTGTCCCGCCGCACGGGCGGCGGCCTCGTCGACGTAGATCGGGTTGCGGTCGCCGAGCGCCTCGACCCAGTTGTTGATCGTCGGCTGGTTCACCGGATCCCGGGCATCGCGCGGCGCAGCGACGACGGTGGCGGTGATCTCCGCGACCGCTTCCTTGATATCGGTCATCGAGGCACCCTCGGCACCTTGAGGCCGGCGGCGGCGATCATCTCGCGCATGACTTCGTTGACGCCGCCACCGAAGGTGATGACGAGGTTGCGCTTGGTTTGGGAGTCCAGCCAGTTGAGCAGGTCGGCGGTATCCGAGTCGGCGGGGTTGCCGTACTTGCCGACGATCTCCTCGGCCAGTCGGCCGATGTACTGGATACGCTCCGTGCCAAAGACTTTCGTCGACGCCGCATCGGCGACGTTGATGTCCTCACCCGCGGCGGCCACCTGCCAGTTGAGCAGCTCGTTGATCCGCCACATCGCATGGATCTCACCGAGGGCCCGTTTGACGTCCTGGTGGTCGATCGGCGTGACGCCGTCGCTGCCCGGCTTGGACGCCCAGGCGTGCACCCGATCGTAGATGCCGGCGGTGCGGCCCGCAGGGCCCAGCATGACCCGCTCGTTGTTGAGCTGGGTGGTGATCAGCCGCCACCCGCCGTTCTCCTCGCCGACCAGCATGTCGGCGGGCACCCGCACATCGTTGTAGTACGTGGCGTTGGTGTGGTGGGCGCCGTCGGACAGGATGATCGGCGTCCAGGAGTAGCCGGGATCCTTGGTGTCGACGATCAGGATCGAAATGCCCTTGTGCTTCACGGCTTCCGGGTCGGTGCGGCAGGCCAGCCAGATGTAGTCCGCGTCATGGGCACCGGTGGTGAAGATCTTCTGACCGTTGACGATGTACTCGTCGCCCTGACGAACGGCGGTGGTCCGCAGGGACGCCAGGTCGGTCCCCGCCTCGGGCTCGGTGTAGCCGATCGCGAAGTGCACCTCCCCGGCCAGGATCGCCGGCAGGAACTTCTTCTTCTGCGCCTCGCTGCCGAACTGCTGCAGGACCGGGCCGACCGTCTGCAACGTCACCGCGGGCAGCGGCACGTCGGCACGGTGCGCCTCGTTGACGAAGATCGACTGCTCGATCGGGCCGAAACCCAAGCCGCCGAACTCCTTTGGCCATCCGACCCCGAGCTTGCCGTCCTGACCCATCCGCCGGATCACCGCACGGTAGGCCGCGTTGTGCCGGTCCTGCTCCATCGCCTTCATCTCGTCGGACGAGATCAGGTTCGAAAAGTATTCCCGCAGTTCCGCTTGGAGCTGTCGCTGCTCCGGAGTCAGGTCTATGAACATTGCGCTCCCACCAGATCGAGACGATGAGAAGGACCGCCCAGCAGCCGGGACAGGTCCTTGATCGTGGAGTAGTACCGGTGCATCGGATAGGTGATGTCCATCCCCATCCCGCCGTGCAGGTGATGGCAGATCTGCATCACCGGCGGCGCCTGCGAGGTGATCCAGTAGCCGAGGACGTCCAGGTCGTCTTGTACTTGAGGGGCGGATCCGCCCCTTTCGGACAGCCCCCAGGCGACCGACTTGGCCACCAAATCGATGGTGCGCGAGACGATGTAGACCTCGGCGAGCTGGGCGGCCACGGTCTGGAACGTCGACAGCGGCTTGCCGAACTGCTTGCGGTTGGCCACGTAGTCGGCGGTCAGACGCAGCGCCCCGGCCACCAGCCCGTCGGCGTAGGCGCCGATGGCCGCCAGCACCAACTGGTTGACCCGGGGCGCCCCGGCACCCGCCAAAACGGCCGATTCTTCGATCGTGACGTCGGCGAACGTGACCGTGTACTCCTCGGAGTCGTTCGAGGTCGGGGTCCGAACCACCTCAACCCCGGTTGCCTTCGACGACACCACCACCACCGCGCTGTCGGCGGTGACGAGGATCCAATCCGCCGACGCGGCATACGCCACACCGACTTTGGTGCCCGACAATTTGCCGTTGGCGAACGTGGTGGCGGGCCGGTCGGGCAGCGCCGTACCGGGCTCGTTGAGCGCCGCGGTCAGCACACCGCCCTTGGGGACGGCCGCCAGATACCGGTCCTGCTGTTCCTCGGAGGCCAGGTCCAGCAGCGGCAGCACACCGAAACCCAGTGTGGCCAAAGCCGGGGTGATGGCACCGTGGCGACCGATCTCGGTCAGCACGGTGGCGACCTCGGGCAGACCCACGCCGTCGCCGCCGAGACGTTCGGGCACCGGCAGCGCCGTCACGCCGCCGCTGACCAAAGCGTCCCAACTCAAGTCACGCTCGAAGACCGACGTCACCACATCGGCGACGGCCTGTTGCGTCGCGGTGAGATCGAAGTCCATCAGGACGTCACCGCGGGCTTCCCGGCGTAATCGACCTGCCAATGCTTGATGCCGTTGAGCCAGCCGGACCGCAGCCGCTCGGGCTCACCGATCGGCCTGAGATCGGGCATGTGGTCGGCGACCGCGTTGAAGATCAGGTTGATCGTCATGCGCGCCAGGTTCGCACCGATGCAGTAGTGGGCCCCGGTGCCGCCGAATCCGACGTGCGGGTTCGGGTCGCGCAGGATGTTGAAGCTGTGCGGGTCGTCGAAGACCTCTTCGTCGAAGTTGGCCGACCGGTACGACATCACCACCCGCTGACCCTTTTTGATCTGCACGCCGCCCAGCTCGGTGTCCTCGTTGGCGGTGCGCTGGAAGGCCGAGACCGGGGTGGCCCACCGGATGATCTCGTCGGCCGTGGTCACCGGGCGCTCCTTCTTGAAGAGCTCCCACTGATCGGGGTTGTTCGCCATCGCGATCATGCCGTGGGTGATCGAGTTACGCGTCGTCTCGTTGCCCGCCACGGCCAGCATGACCACGAAGAAACCGAACTCGTCGTCGGAGAGCTTCTCCCCGTCGATGTCGGCCTGGATCAGCGTGGTGACGATGTCGTCGGTGGGGTTCTTGTTGCGCTCGGCCGCCATCGCCATGGCGTAGGTGATCAGCTCCATGGACGACTGCGCGGGATCGACGTGGGCGTACTCGGGGTCGGTGCCACCGGTCATCTCATTCGACCAGCGGAACAGCTTGTCGCGATCCTCCTGGGGAACGCCCAGCAGACCCGCGATGGCTTGCAGCGGCAACTCGCACGAGACCTGCTCGACGAAGTCGCCGCTGCCCTCCTTCGCGGCGGTCTCGGCGATGTTCTGGGCACGCTGGGCCAGTTCGGCTTCCAGCCGTCCGATGGCCCGCGGCGTGAACCCGCGGGAGATGATCTTGCGCAGCCGGGTGTGGTGCGGAGCGTCCATGTTGAGCATGACGCTGCGCTGCAGCTCGACCTGCTCACGCTTCATCTCCGGCGGCCAGGTGGGAATGGCGCCGTTCATCCAGCTCGAGAAGATGTCGCTGCGCTTCGACACCTCCTTGACGTCGGCGTGCTTGGTGACGATCCAATATCCGTGGTCCTCGAACCCACCCGCGCCATCCGGGATGTCGACCCAGTGGATCGGCTCTGCCTTGCGCAGCTGGGCGAGTTCCTCGACCGGCAACCCTGCAAGGTTGACGTCCGGGTCGAGAAAGTCGAAGTCGGCGGGAATGTTGGGGGGTGCCATGTGTATGCGCTCCTCAATTGCAACGTGTTCTAGTGCCAGTAAAACACGGCTCCTGCGCAGATAAAAGGCAGGTCACCATCCTCGCTTGTCAGAGTAATGAAACGTGTTCTAGCCTGACGGAATGGGTAACCCTGTCATCGTTGAAGCCACTCGTAGCCCCATCGGTAAGCGGAACGGATGGCTGTCCGGTCTGCACGCCACCGAACTGTTGGGCGCGGTCCAGAAGGCGCTGGTCGAGAAGGCCGGCATCGACGCCGGCGACGTTGAGCAGGTAATCGGCGGCTGCGTGACACAGTACGGCGAGCAGTCCAACAACATCAGCCGGGTCAGCTGGCTGGTGGCCGGGCTGCCGGAACACGTCGGCGCGATGACCGTGGACTGCCAGTGCGGCAGCGGCCAGCAGGCCAACGGCCTGGTCGCCGGTCTGATCGCGGCGGGTGCCATCGACATCGGCATCGCGTGCGGAATCGAGGCCATGAGCCGCGTCGGGCTCGGCGCCAACGCCGGTCCCGACCGCACCATCCTGCGGCCCGCGTCGTGGGACATCGATCTGCCCGACCAGTTCACCGCGGCCGAGCGGATTGCCAAGCGGCGCGGCATCACCCGTGACGACATCGACGAGTTCGGCCTGGCGTCCCAGAACAAGGCCAAGCAGGCCTGGGAAGAAGGCCGCTTCGACCGCGAGATCTCCCCCATCGAAGCGCCGGCGCTCGACGAGAACAAGCAACCGACGTCCGAGCGGGTCACAATCAGCCGCGACCAGGGCCTGCGCGAAACCACGCTGTCGGGCCTGTCCGCGCTGAAGCCGGTCCTCGAGGGCGGAATCCACACGGCGGGAACGTCATCGCAGATCTCCGACGGCGCCGCGGCCGTGCTGTGGATGGACGAGGACAAGGCCAAGGCGCTCGGCCTGAAGCCACGCGCCCGCATCGTCAGCCAGGCGCTGGTCGGGGCCGAACCGTACTACCACCTGGACGGGCCGGTGCAGTCGACGGCGAAGGTGCTGGAGAAGGCCGGGATGAAGATGGGCGACATCGACATCACCGAAATCAACGAGGCATTCGCGTCGGTGGTGCTGTCTTGGGCACGGGTGCACAACCCGGACATGGCCAAGGTCAACGTCAACGGCGGGGCCATCGCGCTGGGCCACCCGGTGGGCAGCACCGGCAGCCGGCTGATCACCACCGCGCTGCACGAACTGGAGCGCACCGACCAGAGCACCGCGCTGATCACCATGTGCGCGGGCGGCGCCCTGTCGACCGGCACCATCATCGAGCGCATCTAGCGCGGTCCTTGTCAGCTTCCCGGTGAGCGTCTCCGACGAAAGCCGCATCGCTGCGGCGCAGTCCTACATCGACGCGTTGGTCAACCATGACGGTGACACCGTTCCGTTCGCTGCCCACTGCATCCGCATCGAGCAGGGAATCAAGAACGGTTTCTCCGGGAATCACCTGCGGCGCAGCCTCAATCGCGGGCTCCAGTACCGGTTACTCGCGGGCACGACGCCACCGCACTACCGCATCGACGGCGACCGGGTGCGCGCGGTGTACACCGTGCTGACCAAGGCGGCCTTCGGCGGCCGGCGACTCGCCGCGCACGTCAACGAGACCTTCGTGATTCCGGCCGAAAGCGCAAGCGCGAAAGCCGAAATCCACCACATCACGGTTCGCTTCCATCCTTTTATCCAGCGGCGCCGGTAACGACGCAGCCCGCCCAACCGGGCTGCGGAGGAGCCGGCCAGATCGAGCACAGAGGAGCATCATGCCCAAACCGAAGCCACGCTCACTGAACGCCCCCTGGGTCGGCTTCATCATCAAATGGATGGCCAAGGGCAATGCGTGGATCTATAAGCGCAGCAACGGAAAATGGGGTGGCACCTTCCAGAAGGCCCCCGTCGCGCTGCTCACCACCACGGGCCGCAAGACCGGCGAACCGCGGGTGAGCCCGCTGCTCTACCTGCGCGAGGGAAACCGCGTCATCCTGGTCGCCTCCAAGGGTGGCAGCGACAAAAACCCGCTGTGGTACCTCAACCTCAAGGCCAATCCAGAAGTCTCCGTCCAGATCAAGGACGAGGTGCTGCAGCTGCAGGCGCGCGATGCCACCGAGGCGGAACGCGCCGAGTACTGGCCGAAGTTGGACGCCATGTATCCCTCGTTCGACGACTACCGGGCGTGGACCGATCGGGTCATCCCCGTCGTCATCTGCGACCCCGTGGCCTAAACCGGCAGCGGCGCACGCAGTCTAGGCGCCGTAGACCGGGACCGGCCGTCGCGCCTTGGCGAGCAGGTCGGCGACGACACGACCCAGTTCGGCGGGATCCCACCTCGCGCCCTTGTCGATCTCCGGCCCGTGCGCCCAGCCCTCGGCGACCCGGATCTTGCCGCCCTCGAGTTCGAACACCTTGCCGGTGACGTCGCGCGATTCGGCGCTGCCCAGCCAAACCACCAGCGGGGAAATGTTTTCCGGGGCCATGGCGTCGAAGTCCTGGTCCTGCGTCGCCATCATCTCGGCGAACACGGTCTCGGTCATCCGGGTGCGCGCCGAGGGCGCGATGGCGTTGACGGTGACGCCGTAGCGTCCCATCTCGGCGGCGGCGACCAAGGTCAGCGCCGCGATGCCGGCCTTGGCGGCGCTGTAGTTGCCCTGCCCGACGCTGCCCTGCAGGCCGGCACCCGAACTCGTGTTGATGATCCGGGCGTCAACGGTTTTGCCCTCCTTGGACAGCCCGCGCCAGTACGATGCGGCGTGGCGCATCGTGGCGAAGTGCCCCTTGAGGTGCACGGCGATGACGGCGTCGAACTCCTCTTCGCTGGTGTTGGCCATCATCCGGTCGCGCACGATGCCGGCGTTGTTCACCAACACGTCCAGCCCGCCGAAGTTTTCGACGGCGGTCTGGATCAGGCTCGCCGCCTGGTCCCAATCCGCGATGTTGGATCCGTTGGCGACGGCTTCGCCACCGGCGGCGGTGATTTCGTCGACGACGCTCTGGGCGGCGCTGCCGCCGCCGGCCGGTGAGCCGTCCAGGCCCACCCCGATGTCGTTGACCACCACGCGCGCGCCCTCTTCGGCGAAGGCCAGCGCGTGCGCGCGACCGATGCCGCCGCCCGCTCCGGTGACGATGACGACGCGGCCGTCAACCACTCCCATAGTCCTTGTCTCCTCTACTGGATCGCGCTGGCGTTCGTGGTGGCCAGATAGTGCGGCGGCTCGCCGCCGCCGTGCACCTCTAACGAGGCTCCGCTGATGTAGGACGCCGTGTCGGACGCCAGAAATGCTGCGGCCCACCCGATGTCGTCAGGTTTGGCCAGCCGCCCGAGCGGCACGTTCTTCGAGATCGCGGCGATGGAGTCGGCATCGCCGTAGAACAGTTCGGACTGCTCGGTTTCCACCATGCCGACCACGCAGGCGTTCACCCGGACCTTCGGACCCCACTCCACCGCCAGCGTCTGGGTGAGGCTTTCCAGGCCCGCCTTGGCTGCCCCGTAGGCGCCGGTGCCCGGGCTCGGCCGCCGGCCGGACAGGCTGCAGATGTTGATGATCGAACCACCCCGCTGCTGGCTTTGCATGTGAGCGTTCGCGTGCTGCGAAACCGACAGCGCGCCAATCAGATTGAGTTCGATGATCTTGCGGTTGAACTTGGCGCTGGACTCCGCGGTCAGCACGTAGGGCGATCCCCCGGCGTTGTTGACGACGACGTCGAGCCGGCCGTGCCGGTCCACGATGGTGTCGATCAATCCCTTGACGGCGTCGTCGTCGCGGATATCGCAGGAGTGGAATTCATAGGGCAGGCCCTCGACCTCGCGCCGCGCGCAGGTGACGACGGTGGCGCCCTGCCCGGCGAAAACGGAGCTGATCCCGGCCCCCACCCCGCGGACACCGCCGGTGACGAGAACCACCCGCCCGGCCAGCCCCAAGTTGATGGCGTCGGATGCTTCGGCGCGAGTCACTGTGCTAGCGTACCAAGCAAGTGCTTGCTTAGGTAGTTACCCCCCCAAGCCCCACAAGGAAGTGGCACCTTGCCCATCACATCCACAATCACCGAACCGGGCATCGTCGCGGTTACCGTCGACTTCCCGCCCGTGAACGCCATCCCGTCGCGCGGCTGGTTCGAGCTGGCCGACACCATCACCGCGGCCGGCCATGATCCCGAGACCCACGTGGTGATCCTGCGCGCCGAGGGCCGCGGCTTCAACGCCGGGGTCGACATCAAGGAGATGCAGCGCACCGAGGGATTCACCGCGCTGATCGATGCAAACCGCGGCTGCTTCGCCGCGTTCCGCGCGGTCTACGAGTGCGCGGTGCCCGTCGTCGCCGCCGTGAACGGGTTCTGCGTCGGCGGCGGCATCGGGCTGGTCGGCAACTCCGACGTCATCGTGGCCTCCGACGACGCCACCTTCGGGCTGCCGGAGGTGGAACGCGGCGCGCTCGGCGCGGCGACGCACCTGTCGCGACTCGTTCCGCAGCACCTGATGCGGCGGCTGTTCTTCACCGCGGCCACCGTGGACGCCGCCACCCTGCACCACTTCGGTTCGGTGCACGAGGTGGTGCCGCGTGACGAACTGGACGAGGCCGCGCTGCGGGTCGCCCGCGACATCGCCGTCAAGGACACCCGCGTCATCCGCGCGGCAAAAGAGGCGCTTAACCTGATCGACGTGCAACGCGTCAACTCGAGTTACCGCATGGAGCAAGGGTTTACGTTCGAGCTCAATCTGGCCGGGGTCGCCGACGAGCACCGCGACGCCTTCGCCGGCACGACGAAGGGCGAGAACTCGTGAGCGACAAGAGAACCACTCTGGACGAGGCCGTGGCGCAGTTGCGCAGCGGCATGACGATCGGCATCGGCGGCTGGGGATCGCGGCGCAAACCCATGGCGTTCGTGCGCGCCCTGCTGCGCACCGACATCACCGACCTGACGGTGGTCACCTACGGCGGACCGGATCTGGGGCTGCTGTGCTCGGCCGGCAAGGTCAAGCGCGTCTACTACGGCTTCGTCTCGCTGGACTCCCCACCCTTCTACGACCCCTGGTTCGCCAAGGCGCGCACCGGCGGCGCCATCGAGGCCCGGGAGATGGACGAGGGCATGCTGCGCTGTGGCCTGCAGGCCGCCGCGCAACGCCTGCCGTTCCTGCCGATCCGGGCCGGGCTGGGCAGTTCGGTCCCGGACTTCTGGGAGGGCGAGCTGCAGACGGTGACCAGCCCGTATCCGGCACCCGGAGGCGGGTACGAGACGCTGATCGCGATGCCGGCGCTGCGCCTGGACGCCGCGTTCGCACACCTCAATCTCGGTGACGCGCAAGGCAATGCGGCCTACACCGGGATCGACCCCTACTTCGACGACCTGTTCCTGATGGCCGCCGACAAGCGCTTCCTGTCGCTGGAGCGCATCGTCTCCACCGAGGAGTTGGTCAAGGCGGTTCCCCCGCAGGCGCTGCTGGTGAACCGGATGATGGTCGACTCCGTGGTGGAGGCGCCGGGAGGCGCCCACTTCACCACCGCCGCACCGGATTACGGCCGCGACGAGAAATTCCAGCGGCATTACGCCGAGGCCGCCTCGACCGAACAGGGGTGGCAGCGGTTCGTCGCGACCTATTTGTCGGGCACCGAGGACGACTACCAGGCCGCGGTTCGCGCGTTCGCAGAGGAGGCCGCCAAGTGAGCAGCACCCGCGCCGAAGTGTGCGCAGTCGCCTGCGCCGAACTGTTCCGGGATGCGGGCGAGATCATGGTCAGCCCGATGACGAACATGGCGTCGGTCGGTGCGCGACTGGCGCGGTTGACCTTCTCGCCGGACATCCTGTTGACCGACGGCGAGGCGCAGCTGCTGGCCGACACCCCGGCCCTGGGGCAAGCCGGGGACCCAAAGAGGATCGAGGGCTGGATGCCGTTCGGCCGGGTCTTCGAAACGCTGGCCTGGGGGCGGCGGCACGTGGTGATGGGCGCCAATCAGGTTGACCGCTTTGGCAATCAGAACATCTCGGCGTTCGGTCCGCTGCAACACCCGACCAGGCAGATGTTCGGCCTGCGGGGTGCGCCGGGCAACGCGATCAATCACGCGACCAGCTACTGGGTGGGCAACCACTCCAAGCGGGTGTTCTGCGAAAAGGTCGACATCGTATGCGGAGTCGGCTGGGACAACGTGGACCCCGACAACCCGGCGTTCCGGTTCGCCAACACGTACCGGGTCGTCTCCAACCTCGGGGTGTTCGACTTCGGCGGGCCCGAGCGCACCATGCGTGCCGTGTCCCTGCATCCCGGGGTGTCGCCCGACGACGTCCGCGAGGCCACGTCATTCGAGGTGCACGGCGTTGACGAGGCCGGCGAGACCAGGCTGCCGACCGACGAAGAGCTCCGCATCATCCGCGAGGTGATCGACCCGAAGTCCCTGCGCGACCGAGAGATACGTTCATGAAGTTGCGCACGCCGCTGACCGAGCTGGTCGGTGTCGAGCACCCGGTGGTGCAGACCGGGATGGGATGGGTGGCCGGCGCCCGGCTGGTCGCCGCCACGGCCAACGCGGGCGGGCTGGGCATCCTGGCTTCGGCCACCATGACGCTCGACGAGCTGGCGACGGCCATCAGCAAGGTCAAGTCCGCCACCGACAAACCGTTCGGGGTGAACATCCGCGCCGACGCCGCCGACGCCGGCGACCGCGTCGACCTGATGATCCGCGAGGGCGTGAAGGTGGCGTCGTTCGCGTTGGCGCCCAAGCAGGAGCTGATCGCTCGCCTGAAAGACGCCGGCGCCGTGGTGATTCCGTCGATCGGTGCGGCCAAGCACGCGCGCAAGGTCGCGGCCTGGGGCGCCGACGCGATGATCGTGCAGGGCGGCGAGGGCGGCGGCCACACCGGACCGGTCGCCACGACCCTGCTGCTGCCGTCGGTGCTGGACGCCGTGCGGGGGACCGGAATCCCGGTGATCGCGGCGGGGGGATTCTTCGACGGGCGCGGGCTCGCGGCCGCGCTGAGCTACGGTGCCGCCGGCGTGGCGATGGGCACACGCTTCCTGCTGACCTCGGATTCGACCGTGCCCGACGCGGTCAAGCGGCGCTACCTGGAGGCGGCGCTGGACGGCACCGTCGTCACGACGCGTGTCGACGGCATGCCCCACCGGGTGCTGCGCACCGGCCTGGTCGAGAAGCTCGAGGGCGGTTCGCCGGTACGGGGTCTGACCGCGGCCGTGCGCAACGCCGCCAAGTTCAAGCACATGTCGCAGATGACCTGGCGGTCGATGATCAGCGACGGCCTGGCGATGCGCCACGGCAAGGAGCTGACCTGGTCGCAGGTGGTCATGGCGGCCAACACCCCGATGCTGTTGAAGGCGGGGCTGGTTGACGGCAACACCGATGCCGGGGTGCTGGCCTCGGGTCAGGTGGCAGGCATCCTCGAGGACCTGCCGTCGTGCGCCGAGCTGATCGACTCGATCGTGCGCGACGCCGTCAAGCACCTGCAGTCGGCGGTCGCATTGGTGGAGGACTGACCAAGGCCCAATGCGTTTGGGCGCCTGATTCCACCGAGACACGTAATCGCTGGCGCACCAACAGGTTCCGCTTCGTCGACGTGGATGAGCTTCGGCCGAAGTGCTGGGACCGGTTTTATGCGATGCGTTGTTCGACCGAGGACCCATCCGCTCGATGGTCGGCGACATGCGCCAATGCAGTGCGCAGCCGATGCCTGCCCCGTGACACCCGCGACATCACAGTTCCAAATGGGATATCCAGGATCGCGGCGGTCTCCGCGTAGGTGTATCCCTCGACATCGGCGTAGTACACCGCTGTCCGGAAGCCGTCCGGCAAAGACTCCATTGCGGCCTTGACTTCGTTGTCGGGCAACGCATCCAGGGCCTCCTCCTCAGCGGAGCGCAGCCCCGCGGGAACGCGTGCCGCACTCAAGGCCAGCTCCCGCTCAGTGATGTCGTCGACTGAAACCTCCGAGGGGCGGCGCTGTCTACAGCGGTACGTGCTGACCCAGCGGTTGTAGAGAATCCGGAAAATCCAGGCCTTGAGATTGGTGCCCTCCTGGAAAGTATGAAATCCCGCGTATGCGTAGAGGAGGGTGTCTTGCAGCAGATCTTCCGCGTCGGCGTCGCAGCGCGTCAGGCGCCGCGCTCCGCGGGAGAGAACATCCAACAAAGGCGTCGTTTCACGGCCGAAACGCGCGGCGAGATTCTCGTCCGGCTCGGACGTGCACCGTTCGGAAGTGATTGCCATGATCAAAGTCCCTCGATCGCCGGTGATACCGCCCGCAGCGGGCTGCCTAAATCAGACTGGCGGCTGCGAAGGCAGAGCGAACCCTTGGAAGTCCGTAGTCCGCAGTTGGTGGTATCAGGGAGGCGCAACGGCTAGCTGGCCCACGACACGGCGCGCAGCTGCCTACGCGAGGTGATGCCGAGCTTGACGAAGACCTTTCTGAGATGCCATTCGACGGTATGCACGCTGATGAACAGCTGCGCGCCGATCTCTTGATTCGTCAGTCCTTCCGCGGCCAGGCGTGCGATCTGCGCCTCTTGGCTGGTCAGCCGATCCCCCGAGCCATCCGATTGTTTGCGCACCTTTTTCCCCGCGGCCACGAGTTCTCGACGAGCACGCTCCGCGAATGCCTGTGCACCCATGCGGGTGAACATTGAGTGCGCCTCGGTGATCTGCCGACGCGCATCGAGTCGCCGGTTCACCCGGCGAAGCCACTCGCCGTACCGCAGATGGGCGCGGGCCAGGTGTACGACGATGCGGGTCCTCTCTAAGCGTTCGATGCTTTCGATGAAGAGGCTTTCGGCAAGATCGTTGTCGGCCAATAGAGCTCGCGCACTCGCCAGCACACCGAGGCCCCAGTCGCTGGCGCTAGCGCCAACGCGTTCTTCGAGTCGCCGCAGAGCGATTGCGGCGGTTTCCTGCTCG
Organism: Mycobacterium mantenii; assembly: GCF_001667865.1. Classification (GTDB taxonomy): domain Bacteria; phylum Actinomycetota; class Actinomycetes; order Mycobacteriales; family Mycobacteriaceae; genus Mycobacterium; species Mycobacterium mantenii_A. The sequence goes on from NZ_LZJP01000100.1 coordinate 67,353, forward strand.
CCAAGGTGTGTCGCACCTTCGATCAGTTCGATCAGGCACCACCCGTAGAAACCGAGATCCATGTGTTCACACGCCTCGCGAGCGGCTGCGAAAGCCTCCTCGTATCGGCCGAGACCGTTGTTGAGCACAGCTTTGGCATATCCAGCCAGGCCGAGGAGCCGGCCTTCGCCTCTGGCTGTTCCTTCCGCGGCGGCTGCCTCGATCAACCCGACCGCGTCGGCAGGAATCCCGCGCCAGGCAGCCAGTAGCAATGCGTCGTATTTCAGTGGCGTGTGGCCCGTCGCTGCCGTGATCGAGGCTGCCTCCTCGACAAGTGTTGCCGCCGCGGCGAATTCGCCTGCCAGCACATGCGCCCTGGCCTGGTAGGCGAGCGCTCGTGGCAGGACTGCCAGTGCACCGGCGTCACGCGCGTGACGGACGATGTCGGAGGCCAACTGAAGGTACATTGCGTCGTCCCAGAGTTCGGCGGCGGCGGATTCGTGCACGATCGGAAAGGCCATCGATATCGAACTCAGCACCTGGCTGTCATTTCGTTTCATCTCGTCGCAGACGCGCTGCAGTGCCGTCCGCAGGACGTCGTGGCCGCCGTTCGCATAATCGATGATCCGGTCGGCTATGCCGCTCAAGAGGTCATGAGTCTGCCGCTGCGGCTTCGGTACCCGGCCGACCGCACCGCACGCAGCTTCGGCAGCATTCACAAGTGCGTCGGGTTCGTCGAGTCGTCCAACGGACATGGCCGCCGCGACCGCCTCAAGATAGGTCTCTCCCGCTAACCGGCTGTCGAGGCTTTCCAGACACTTGGCGGCGCTGAGCAGCTGCGAGGCGGGCTTGGCAAGCCGGGGCGCGCTGGTATCACCGCCACGGCTGCGCGCAAAGTCCATCTGGGCGCGCAATCGGGCCACTTGCGCGCGCTGAAGGTCTGATAGCGGGCCCAGTTCGGCGATCGCGAGGAGTTTGTATGCAGCCTCAGGGGCTGCCGCATCTCCTTTTGCATGTGCGGCAGCGATCGCCCTGGAGCCGCGCCGGGCAGGGTCCGATGTCAAAGCGGTCGCGCGCTCCAAGAAAGCCGCCGCCGCGGCAATACCGCCCCGGTTCTGGGCACGGACCGCCGAGACTTCCAGCTCCGCGGCCACCGCCTCGTCGGGTCCCGCTGCGGCGTTGGCGGCGTGCCACGCCCGACGGTCGGGATCCGATTGCGGATCGGTTGCGTCGGCCAGGGCCTGATGTATTGCCCTCCGGTCGGCCAGATCCGCGGCGCGATAGGCGGCCGAGCGCATCAACGGATGGTGGAAGCGCATGCGTGGCCCGAATTCGATCACTCCATCAGCCTCCGCGGGCGCCAGAGCATCGACCGCGATGCCCAGCCGCGCAGCGGCGCGCAGGAACAGTGCGGCATCACCGACCGGCTCGGCGGCCGCGACAAGCAACAACAATTGAGTGTCGGCCGGAAGCGACCTGATGCGACGCACGAAGCTGTCTTCGAGCTGTCCCGCCGATGAGCGCACACCCGAATTCCCGAATCCGCTGACAAGCTCGGCAGCGGAAATGTTTCGAGGTACTTCCAGCAACGCCAGTGGAATGCCGCGCGTCTCGGCGATGATGCGATCACGCACCCGCTCGTCGATGCGCCCCAACAGGACCGAGCTCAACAATTCGCGGGCGTCGCCGTCCGATAGCCCAGTGACCATCAGTTCCGGCAGCCCGCCTAGCGCGTCGGCGCCGCTGTCGCGCGCCGCGAAGACCAACGCGACGGGCTCGGCTAAGAGACGCCGCGCTACGAAGGCAAGTGTCTGCACCGACACCTGGTCGAGCCACTGCGCGTCATCGATGACGAAAAGCAGTGGTTGCTCCTGAGCGGCTGCGGCCATCAGGCTCAGCACTGCCAATCCGACAAGGAAACGATCGGGTGTCGGTCCGACACCGCGGCCAAAGGCTACATTCAGCGCCTCGCGCTGAGGTACCGGCAGTTGATCAAAGTGATCCATCAGCGGCGCGCACAGCTGCTGCAGCCCGGCGAATGCCAGCTCCATGTCCGACTCCACGCCGGCGACCTGGATGCAGCGGAAACCAGAAGCCAGCTCTGACGCGTACCCAAGTAGGGCAGTCTTGCCGACACCTGGCTCCCCACGGAGCACCAAGACCTGACAGGTACCCGACTGGACCGTCGAAATCAGCCCGCGCAGCGTTTCGCATTCGCCGGCGCGGCCGCGCAGACCTTTACCACGACCCTGCATCGACATAGACACTTCGTCGTCTGTCCAGTGGTTCTCAGCGGTTTGGTGTGCGCGGATGGCACCTGATCCGACTTGGATCGTAGCTGAGCACCTTCACCCCTGCAGCGCGGGCACGATAGGCCGGATTGGGCGGGGTTTGCCGCGTCGCATCCGCCAGCGCTGATTAACCAGGACGACTCACGCACAGATGGCGTGCCGGGCCTAGTCCTGGACGAACGTGACGGTTTCGTCGAGCGGCGCGCGGCCCGTACGCGCGTATTTCACCGCGGCGTCTTCGTACCCGATCGACATGCCGCAGAACAGGATCAGCCCGTCCGGGGGCGACAGGACCTCCGCAACCGTCTGGCGAACCTGCGACCACGCCATCTGCGGGCAGCTGTGCAGCCCTTCGGCGCGCAACAACAGCATCACGGTCTGCAGGTACATCCCGACGTCGGCCCATTGGGGGCGGCCGAGGTCGCCGTCGATGTAGCAGAACAGCGCGGCAGGCGCGCCGAAACAGTTCCAGTTCGCGATAGCTGCCCGCTGGCGCGCCTCCCAGTCATCGCGCGCAATGCCGAGCGCGCTGTAGCGTTCCTTGCCGAAGGCGGATCGGCGTTCGCCGTACGGCGACTTCATCTCGGGCGGATACATTTCATACTGCCGCGTGTCCCACGGGTCGCCGTGGGCCACGCGTTCGACTGCGCGTGTCTTGAGTTCGGCCAGCGGCGTGCCGGTGAGGACATAGGTGTTCCACGGCTGAACGTTGGATCCGGACGGCGACCACGCCGCGGCGGACAGCACCCGCTCCAACACCTCCCTGCGGACCGGCTTGTCGGTGAATCCGCGCACCGCCCGCCGACTGGTAACCGCCTCATAGACATCCATTACCGCCTACCTCCCTTCTCATACGTGCGCAGGCACCCCCCGCTTGTCGCGCAGCTCGTGAAGCCCGCATGACCCCGGCTATCACCGCGCTCGGTGTCTCGACGACAACCTAGGACTTGGCTGCCGTTTCGAGAATCCAGTCTTCAAACCGAGTTGCGAACAGAGTCGCGCCTTCCTCCGGAACGAGGGTCCGCTCTTCGATTTCGGCGCCCCAGTACCGGGCGGCGGCGTCGGCGAGAACTTCGCGGGAATCACCGCGCGCGGTCAGCGCCGTCCGGATGAGGTCGGGAAGCTGATAGGCCTGGGGCCCGCCCACTTCCGTGATGCCGTTGACCGGCGCGCCGACCGTCGCGATGGCCACCCCTTCAGCCACGTCAGCAGAAGCCATCGGTTGGATAAGTGCCGACGGCAGACGCACTGTGTTGCCCTCGGTCGCGGAGTCGGCAATGAAATTGAGGAACTCGAAGAACTGCGTTGCGTGGACTATCGAATACGGAATTGGTCCCGCACTGATCAGGTTCTCCTGCGCCAACTTTGCGCGAAAATAGCCGCTCTGCGGGGCCAGCCGGTCGGTGCCCACGACCGACAGCGCGACATGGTGGCCGACACCCGCATCGGCCTCGGCTATCAGCAAATTCGTCGTCGCCTTCGTGAAGAATTCGGTCGCGGAAGCTTCCTCGAACGAAGGCGAGTTCGACACGTCGACCACCACGGCGGCGCCTGCCACGACGTCGGACAAGCCTTCGCCGGTAACGGTGTTCACACCTGTCGAGGGAGCCGCGGCGACCGCGTCATGGCCACGTTCGGTCAAGTCGTGCAACAACTTTGAGCCCACCAGGCCGGTTCCTCCGATTACGACGATTCTCACGGTCAGCCCTCCTAGATTGCGTGGCGGCCCGCGTCAGCCGGCCTCCTGCGGTGATGACCGGGCAGCCTCTCGATTGACGACAGCTGTCCAGCGGCAAGAACGGATGAGTCAGCGCAAATTCATCCCGGCGCCAGAGAACTCTTCGAAGAGCCACGCGGCACATGCGGCGGACCAAGAGACTCGGCGGGCGACCACGAATCGGACTACGGACTTCCAAGGTGCGCTTCACCGTGCGGGGCCGGAGTGTGGTCTGCGACAGGAAGTTGAAGGCCGCGGCGGCACTGATGGAAGAACCGCCAGCGGTGGACTAACGGCCCTGGCGGTGGCCGGTGGCTCGGCGTCACCCTGGATGGATGATGAAGCTGGCTCCGGGATCTTGGCCCACTCCGCTGTTGAACGCGATTCGCACTTCCAACAGATATTTGCTCAACCCGCTGATGTTGCGGCTGGCCGGCCGCAGGAACTGGTACGCGGCGGCGATTCAGCACACCGGGCGGCGGTCGGGCAAGCAGTACAGCACACCGGTCGTGGCCGAGCGCATCGCTGACGGCTTCCTGATACCACTGCCCTACGGCGCCGGCGTCGATTGGCTGCGGAACGTCCTTGCGGCGGGGCGAGCGGTCATCCGGTCCGAGGGCGACGACTACGAGGTGGCGCAGCCCGAGATCATCGATTCCGGGTCAGCCCTGCCGTTGCTGTCGGCCCGACGGCGACGCACATTCGAGCGGGTCGGCATCGAGCAGTACCTCAAGGTCAAGGTCTGACCGGTAAGCACCGCCCGGGCGCGCGCATTAAGTCATTTGCTGAATTCGGCATGGATGAAGCTATAATCTTCATATGGCTAAGGTGAAGCCCCAGTCTTCACTGCGTGCGACAGTGATCGGGGACGTGGTGGGCTCCCGGCGCGTCGGCGACCGGCCGGCCTTGCATCGGCACGTCGCCGCCGCCCTGCGCCAGATCGCCGAGGGTGCGATCGACCCGCCGGGGTTCACCGTCGGCGACGAGTTTCAGGGCAGCTATCCGACCGTGGGCGCCGCGATCGATGCCGCCCTGTCGCTGCGGCTTGCCGTGGGCTCCGAAGTCGATGTCCGGTTCGGCATCGGCTGGGGCGCGGTCACCATCCTCGATGCCGACGCGGGAATCCAGGACGGGCCGGGCTGGTGGAGCGCACGAGAGGCCATCCAGCACACCGCCGAGGCGCAGCGGCAGCCCGGCTTCACGCTGGTACGCACGACGTTCCGGGCGGACGGCGACACACGCAGCGACGCCGCCGCGGTCAACGCGGCCCTGATCTGTCGGGACCATCTGCTTGGATCGCTCGATGAGAGATCGTTGCGCATTGTGAGGGGGTTGATGACGGGCCGGACCAAAAAGGAGTTGGCCGCCGACGAGGGCATCAGCCCGTCGGCGGTGTCGCAGCGCGCGAGTCGTGACGGCCTGGATCTGATTGTGCTTGCCAGCCAATATCTTCGGAGCCTGCCGTGAGCGCCATCGCCGCGTTGCTCATCGCACTCGGAGTCGCCGACCTCTGCCGGCGGGCGACCCGCGCGTTCTGGCCGCCACTGCTGATCGGACCCCTCGTGGTACTGGCGTGTGCGGGGCTGGGCGCCCTGTGGCACGCCCGCGACATCCCGCTGCTGATGCTGTCGGCCGCGGCGGTAGCCGCCTGGGAATGGCTGTGCGCGCGCAGCGAGCGCAGCGGCAGCCGGCAAGCCGCGCCCTTGGCCGTCGTCGGCTCCGCGCTGGCGCTGCTGGGGGTGTCGTCCGGCTGGTCCTCGCCGGCCGGTGGCCTCGTCGCGCGGTGGTCGGCCTGGGTTCACCTGCCGCTCAGCCACGTCACGCCGACCCAGCTGCTGATGCTCGTCGGTGTGGTCCTGGTCCAGTTCGCGACCGCAAATCAATTGGTGCGCCTGGTGCTTGGCTCCGTGGGCGCGGTGCGTCCGGCCGGTGAGCCACAGCCGTCGGACCGACTCAAGGGCGGCAGGCTGCTCGGACCGATGGAACGCCTGTTGATCCTGAGCCTGGGCGTCGGCGGACAGGTCGCCGCGGCCAGCGCCGTCGTCGCCGCCAAGGGCATCATCCGGTTTCCGGAATTGAACGCTCAAACGAACCGCAACGGCGACGTCGGCATCGACGAGGTGACCGAGTACTTCCTAGTCGGCAGCTTCACCAGCTGGCTGATCGCCCTGGGCGGCATCGGTCTCGTTGTGGCGACCCGCTAACCGGTGCAACGGGTTACAGCCGCTCGATGATCGTGACGTTGGCCGTGCCGCCGCCTTCGCACATCGTCTGCAGGCCGTAGCGGCCGCCGATGCGCTCCAGCTCGTTGAGCATGGTGGTGAACAGCTTGGCGCCGGTGGCACCCAGCGGATGGCCCAGCGCGATCGCGCCACCGTTGGGGTTGACCTTCTCCGGGTCCGCCTTGATTTCCTTGAGCCAGGCCAACACTACCGGCGCGAACGCCTCGTTGATCTCGACGGTGTCGATGTCGTCGATGGACAGCCCGGTCTTGTCCAGCGCGTAGCGCGTCGCCGGGATGGGACCGGTCAGCATGAAGACCGGGTCGGCGGCGCGCGCGCTGATGTGGTGGATGCGGGCCCGCGGCGTCAGATTGTGCTCCTTGACGGCCTTTTCGGACGCGAGCAGCACGGCACTGGCGCCGTCGGAAATCTGGCTGGCCATGGCCGCCGTCAGCCGGCCACCCTCGACCAGCGGCTTGAGTCCGGCCATCTTCTCCAGCGACGACTCGCGCGGCCCCTCGTCAACCCGGAACGGCCCGGATTCCGTTTCGACGGTGATGATCTCGTTGTCGAAATGGCCACCCCGGATGGCCGCGAACGCGCGCTCGTGACTGGTCAGCGCGTAGCGCTCCATCTCCTCGCGCGACAGGTTCCACTTCTCGGCGATCAGCTCCGAACCGCGGAACTGCGAGATCTCCTGGTCGCCGTAGCGGTGCAGCCACTGCTTGGATTCGTTGGTCGGTGAGGTGAATCCGAATTGTTCGCCCACCGTCATGGCCGACGAAATCGGGATCTGGCTCATGTTCTGCACGCCACCGGCGACGATCAGATCGGCCGTACCGGACAAGACCGCTTGGGCGCCAAAGGAAATGGCCTGCTGACTGGAACCGCACTGCCGGTCGACGGTCACGCCGGGAACCTCTTCGGGATAACCGGCGGCCAGCCACGAGAGCCGGGCGATGTTGCCCGCCTGCGCGCCGATGGCGTCGACACAGCCGGCGATCACGTCCTCGACGGCGGCGGGATCGACGTCAACCCGGTCGAGCAGTCCGCGCCAACCCAGAGCGCCCAGATCGACCGGATGAATTCCGGACAGCGACCCGCCGCGCTTGCCGACCGCGGTACGCACAGCGTCGATGACGTACGCCTCAGGCATTTTCAGACTCCTTCTTCGATCTTCTTTGATTCCGCAGTAATCCCGCCAAGGACGATGGCGAGGTATTGCTGACCGACTTGCTCGGCGGTGAGCGGCCCGCCCGGCTGATACCAGCGCACCGACACCCACGTGGTGTCCCGGATGAAGCGATAGATCAGGTCGACATCGAGGTCGGGCCGAAAGCAGCCCTGCTCGACGCCCTGATTCAGCAACTCGAGCCACATCTTGCGCTGTTGCCGGTTCATGTCCTCGATGTAGGAGAACCGGGGCTGGGACAACAGCCGTTGGGCTTCGTCCTGGTAGATGACAACCTGCGCGTGCCGGTGCTCGATCGCCTCGAACGACGCCATGAACAGTCCCTTGAGCCGTTCCAGCGGGTTGGCCTCGCTGTCCACGATCTCGCGGTAGCGCGCGAACAACCAGTCCAGGAAACTGCGCAACAACTCGTCGACCATCTCCTCTTTGGAGGAGAAGTGGTGATACAGGCTGCCGGACAGGATGCCGGCGCTGTCGGCGATGTCGCGCACCGTGGTGGCGCGCAATCCGCGCTCGGCGAACATGGTCGCGGCAAGCTCCAGTAGCTCGTCTCGCCGGCTGTTGGCCTGACCGGGCACTCGGTCCACCCGATCAGAGTATCAACCAAGCGCTTGCTTGGCCACTGAGGCGGGGTTTTCCGCCCCGGGCGTCGCCACAAGCGTCAGCGCAGCGAGACCGCCGGTGGGTTCTGCGACTCGTCGGCGTTGCCGGACACGAACGCGTTCACCACGCTCGTCTTGGTGCCGCCCGACCGGGTCTGGGCCGTCAGCGGGAAGTTGACCGAACCGGAGAAGGACGCCTCGAGACGGAAGGGGTCGAAGAGGTTGATCTTGAGGCCACCGATGTCCGGGTTGCCCCACGCCGCGGTCCCGTCCACCAGGTCGTAGTCGAAGGCGTGCTGGGGGCAGTCGGCCGGTCGAAGTTGGTTCGAATTCGCGCAATTCGCCAGCGCCGCCGAGATCGCGGAGCTGGTCGCCGACAACCCCTTGTCGCTGAGTTTGAAGTCCAGGTCGTTGAAGTACGCCCCCGATGCCGTCAGATTGTCAAGCAGGAAGGGCTTTTTGGGGTTGACGGCCAAATTCGGGTTGCTGCTGCCGACGTCCAGCCAGCCGGGAAAGACGTACACCGGCGCGGTGCCGACGGGCTTGCCGAAGAACGTCGCGGTTTTGACGGCGGCCTGCTCGATGCCCGCGTTCAGCGTGTCCACCTTGATCGCGGCGTGGTCGAGCTTCCAGTCGTGGCCGGCCTTCTTGATCGACATGGTCACGTCGGAGGTGTTGTCGCCGAACTTCGCCGAAACGTGCACCTGCCCGAAACCAAAGCTGTGAGCGGAATTGTCGTCGAGGATCTTGATGTCGGTGATCGGCCACCGCGCGATCTGCCGTTTGAGGATGTCGTCGGTCAGAAACTCTTTCGACGCCGGCTGGTCGGTGCTGTAGGTCAGCGCGGCCTGCGCGTCCCCGCGGGCGAGCGCTTCCAGGTAGCCCTTGGCGGCGTCACCGGCGCTACCCGATCCGCCGCCGCTGCTGACCGCGATCACGGTGATGACGATCACGACGAGCACGGCGGCGGCCACGCTCAGCCCGATGATCAACGGCTTGCGATTGCGCCGACCGGGACCACCGTGCGGCCCGTTGAAGTGGGCGACGGTGACCGGCGGCGGCGAGGACCACGGCCCGTACGCGGGCTGCTCGAACGGGGTGGCCTGGCCTGGTTGCCCCCACTGCTGCGGCCATCCCGCGTCGGATTGCCAGGGGGCGCCCGGAGGCTGGCCGGGTGTGCTTGCGGGAGTCGGGTTCTCACCCCACGGCCGGTGACCCGGTCCTTCGCTCACAGCGCCCTCCCACCTGCCTCAACCGCGTTGGTCGACAATTGTAAACACGTCGCGGCCGTGCGCTAGTCAGCGAGATCGCAGCTCACGGGTGTTGGCTGGAGACCGAGATGACCTCGCCGGTGAGGTAGCTGGAGTAGTCGCTGGCGAGGAACGCGATGGTGGCCGCCACCTCCCACGGCTCGGCGGCCCGCCCGAAGGCTTCGCCGGCCGACAGCCGGTCGAGCAACTCCGACGACGACGTCTTCTCCAGGAACTTGTGCCGCGCGATGCTCGGCGACACCGCGTTGATCCGGACGTCGTACTCGGCGGCTTCGATTGCGCTGCAACGGGTCAGCGCCATCACCCCGGCTTTGGCGGCGGCATAGTGCGACTGCGAGTGCTGGGCACGCCAGCCCAGGACGCTGGCGTTGTTGACGATCACCCCGCCGTGCGGCGCGTCGCGGAAGTAGCGCAGGGCCGCGCGGGTGGCACGAAACACCGACGTGAGGGTGACGTCCAGGACGCGGTCCCATTCCTCGTCGGTCATGTCGACCACCGGCGTCTGTCCGCCCAGCCCGGCGTTGTTGACCAGGACGTCGATGCGTCCCATCCGCGCGGTGGCGGACGCGAACAGCGCGTCGATCTGCGCGGTGGACGTCACGTCGCACAGCACGCTTTCGACCCGGCCCTGCCCGAGTGCGGCGAGCTCTTGGGCGGTCTCCCCCAGCCGGCGTTCGTGGTGATCCGAGATCACCACGTCGGCCCCCTCGGCCAGCATCCGCCGCGCCGTCGACGCGCCGATGCCGGTGCCCGCGGCAGCGGTCACAACCACCACCTTGCCCTGCAGAAGTCCGTGTCCGGCAATCTCTTTGGGGGCTACGGACAGACTCATCCTTTGACCTCTCGAGGTAGGCCGAGCACCCGCTCGGCGATGATGTTGCGCTGGATCTCGTTGGACCCGCCGTAGATGGTGTCGGCGCGGGTGAACAGGAACAGCCGCTGCCATTCGTCGAATTCGCCGTCGGACAGCGTCAGTCCCGGCTTGCCGATCACGTCCATGGCCAGCTCGCCCAGATCGCGATGCCAGTTGGCCCACAACAACTTCGACACGTTGTCCTGGCCAGGCTGCTCGACGTCCATGGTGGCCAACGCGTAGCTGCGCATGGCTCGCAGGCCGGTCCACGCCCGGGTCAGCCGCTCGCGGATGAACGGGTCGTCGGCGGCACCGGTGCGCTGGGCGAGCTCGGCCAGGTCGGAAAGCTCACGCGCGTAACGGATCTGCTGCCCGAGTGTCGACACGCCACGCTCGAAGGTCAGCGTGCCCATGGCAACCCGCCAACCGTCCCCGGGCTCGCCGACCACCAGGTCGGCCGCGGTGCGGGCGTCGTCGAAGAACACCTCGTTGAATTCCGAGTCGCCGGTCAGCTGGATGATCGGTCGCACTTCGACGCCCGGTTGGTCCAGCGGCACCAACAGATACGACAGGCCGGCGTGCCGCTTGGAGCCCTTCTCGGTGCGCGCGACGACGAAGCACCACTGCGCCCAGTGCGCCAGCGACGTCCACACCTTCTGGCCGTTGATGACCCACTCGTCGCCGTCGAGTTCGGCGGTGGTCGCCACGTTGGCCAGGTCGCTCCCGGCGCCGGGCTCCGAATAGCCTTGGCACCACAGCTCGGTGACATCGAGGATCTTCGGCAGGAAACGCCGCTGCTGCTCGGGCGTTCCGAAGGCGATCAGCGTCGGGCCGAGCAGCTCCTCGCCGAAGTGGTTGACCTTGTCCGGGGCGTCGGCCTTGGCGTACTCCTCGTAGAAGGCCACCCGGTGCGCGGTCGACAGACCCCGTCCGCCGTGCTCCACCGGCCAGCCCAGGCAGGTCAGGCCGGCCTTGGCCAGGTGCTGATTCCATGCCCGGCGCTCTTCGAACGCCTCGTGCTCGCGTCCGGGCCCACCGAGACCCTTGAGAGCTGCGAATTCGCCGACCAGATTGTCGGCGAGCCACTGCCGGACCTCCGCCCGGAACTCCTCGACGTCCTGCATGCCCTGTAGGCTAACCTACCAAGCACTTGCTTTGTTAGGCCGTCGCCGACTGCAGGCCGCGGACCGAAGTTCGAGGAGCATCCGATGACCGACGATCCGCGCACGGTGCCCGCGGCGCTGGATCGTTTTGCGGGCCAACTCCCCGACCACGACGCGTTGATCACCGACGACCGGTCCTTCACCGCCGCCGCGCTGCGCGACGAGGTGCACCGGGCCGCCGCCGCCCTCATCGACCTCGGCGTGCGTGCGGGCGACCGGGTGGCCATCTGGTCCCCTAACACCTGGCACTGGGTGGTGGCCTGCCTGGCAATCCACCACGCCGGGGCCGCGATGGTGCCGCTGAACACGCGCTACACCGCCGACGAAGCCAGCGACATCCTGGCCCGCACCGCCGCGCCGGCGCTGTTCGGGATGGGTCGATTCCTGGGCCACGACCGCGTCGCCGACCTGAACCGTGCGGCGCTGCCCGCGCTGCGGCACATCGTGCGGATCCCGGTCGACGCCACTGACAGCGGCGCCGGAAGTTGGGACGAATTCATCGCCCGCGGCGGCGACCTCGACGCGGTCGCCGCCCGTGCGTCGGCCGTCGAACCCGACGATGTCAGCGACATCCTGTTCACGTCCGGTACCACCGGCCGCAGCAAAGGCGTGCTGTGCGCGCACCGGCAGTCGCTGTCGGCCTCGGCGGCGTGGGCGGCGAACGGCAAGATCACCAGCGACGACCGCTACCTGTGCATCAACCCGTTCTTCCACAACTTCGGCTACAAGGCCGGCATCCTGGCCTGTCTGCAGACCGGTGCGACGCTGATCCCCCACCTGACCTTCGACCCGCTGCGCGCGCTACAGGCCATCGAGCAGCACCGCATCACCGTGCTGCCCGGGCCGCCCACCATCTACCAGACCCTGCTGGACCACCCGGCACGCAACGACTACGACCTGAGCTCGCTGCGATTCGCGGTGACCGGGGCCGCGACCGTGCCGGTCGTGCTGGTCGAACGCATGCAATCCGAACTCGACATCGACATCGTCCTGACGGCCTACGGGCTGACCGAGGCCAACGGCATGGGAACCATGTGCCGCGCCGACGACGACGCGGTCACCGTCGCCACCACCTGCGGACGCCCGTTCGCCGACTTCGAATTACGCATCGACGCAAGCACTCCCGGCGAAGAAGGTGAGGTCCTGCTGCGTGGGCCGAACGTGATGCTGGGCTACCTCGAAGACCCGGAGGCCACCGCGGCCGCCATCGACACCGACGGGTGGCTGCACACGGGGGACATCGGCGCCGTCGACGCCGCCGGCAACCTGCGCATCACCGACCGGCTGAAAGACATGTACATCTGCGGTGGCTTCAACGTCTACCCCGCCGAGGTCGAGCAGGTACTGACCCGGATGGACGGCGTGGCCGACGCCGCGGTGATCGGGGTGCCCGACGAACGGCTCGGCGAAGTCGGTCGGGCGTACCTGGTCACCCGGCCCGGCGCCGAACTCGACGAACAATCCGTGATCGATTACACCCGTGAGCACTTGGCGAACTTCAAGGCACCTCGGTCGGTGCGGTTCGTCGACGCGTTGCCGCGCAATGCGGGCGGCAAGGTGCTCAAACCACAACTGCGAGAGCAAGGCTGATGGACCTGGAACTGGACGAAGACACCTTGGCCTTCCAGGCGGAGGTGCGGGAATTCCTGTCGGCCAACGCCGATTCGATCCCGACGAAGTCGTATGACAACGCCGAAGGCTTTGACCAGCACCGGCATTGGGACCGCGTGTTGTTCGACGCCGGCCTGTCGGTGATCACCTGGCCGAAGAAGTACGGGGGCCGCGACGCGCCCCTGCTGCACTGGGTGGTGTTCGAGGAGGAGTACTTCCGGGCCGGGGCGCCGGGCCGGGCCAGCGCCAACGGCACCTCGATGCTGGCGCCGACGCTCTTCGCGCACGGCACCGAAGAACAGCGCGACCGGATCCTGCCGAAAATGGCCAGCGGGGAGGAGATCTGGGCACAGGCGTGGTCGGAGCCCGAATCCGGCAGCGACCTGGCGTCGCTGCGGTCCACCGCCACCCAGACCGACGGCGGCTGGCTGCTCAACGGGCAGAAGATCTGGAGCTCGCGAGCGCCGTTCGCCGAGCGCGGTTTTGGGCTCTTTCGCTCCGACCCCGGCGCCGAGCGGCACAACGGCCTGACGTATTTCATGTTCGATATGAAGGCCAACGGCGTCACGGTCCGGCCCATCGTCCAACTGGGCGGCGACACCGGCTTCGGCGAGATCTTCCTCGACGACGTCTTCGTGCCCGACGAGGACGTGATCGGCACCCCGCATGAGGGCTGGCGGGCGGCCATGAGCACGTCGAGCAACGAGCGCGGCATGTCGCTGCGCAGCCCGGCCCGTTTCCTGGCCACCGCCGAGCGGCTGGTGCAGCTGTGGAAGGACAGCGGCTCGCCGGACGCATTCGCCGACCGGGTCGCCGACGGCTGGATCAAGGCGCAGGCCTACCGGCTGCAGACCTTCGGGACGGTGACCCGGCTGGCCCTGGGCGGCGAGTTGGGCGCCGAATCGTCGGTGACCAAGGTGTTCTGGTCCGACCTCGACGTCGAATTGCACCAGACCGCCCTCGATCTGCTCGCCGCCGACGGCGAGCTCGCGAGCCGGTGGACCGAGGGTCTGCTGTTCGCGCTCGGCGGCCCGATCTACGCCGGCACCAACGAGATTCAGCGCAACATCATCTCCGAGCGGCTGCTGGGACTGCCGCGCGAAAAGTCCGGGGGCAAGAAGTGAAATTTGCGCTAGACGAACAGCAGCGCGACTTCGCGGCCAGCATCGACGCGGCGCTCGGCGCGGCGGATCTGCCGAACGCGGTGCGCGCCTGGTCCGCCGGCGATACCGCACCGGGCCGCAAGGTGTGGGAGCAGTTGGCCAACCTCGGCGTCACCGCCCTGGCCGTGCCGGAGAAATTCGACGGCATCGGGGCCGATCCGGTCGACCTGGTCGTGGCCGTCGAACGCCTCGGGCGCTGGTGCGTGCCGGGCCCGGTGGCCGAATCCATCGCTGTGGCACCGGTGTTGCTCGCCTCCGACGATCATGCCGAGCGGTGCGCCGCATTGGCGTCCGGTGAGCTGATCGCGACCGTCGCGCTGCCGCCGCAGACACCGCGCGCCGTCTCCGCCGAGGTGGCCGGTCTGGTGCTGCTGGCCACCGAGGAGGGCATCACCGAGGCGACACCGGGTGACGTCCACGAGTCCGTCGACCCCAGCCGCAAGCTCTCCGACGTGACCGCGACCGGCAGAAGCTGGCAGGTTCCGGAAGGAATAGTCAAGCGCGCCTGCCAGTTCGGCGCATTGGCGACCGCGGCGCAGCTGATCGGGGCGGCCGAGGCGCTGCGCGACGGCGCGGTCGACTACGCCAAGCAACGCACCCAGTTCGGCCGGGTGATCGGCTCGTACCAGGCGATCAAGCACAAGCTCGCCGACGTGCACATCGCCGTCGAGCTGGCCCGGCCGCTGGTGTACGGCGCGGCGCTGACGATGGACCCGCGCGACGTCAGCGCGGCCAAGGCGGCGGCGTCCGAGGCGGGCCTGCTGGCGGCGCGCTCGGCGCTGCAGACCCACGGCGCAATCGGTTTCACCCAGGAGCACGACCTGTCGCTGTTGCTGCTACGGGTGCAGGCACTGCGATCCGCGTGGGGAACGCCGGAGGAACATCGGCGGCGAGTGCTGGAGGCTTTGTGAGTACTACCGAAGAACGCGAGCTGCTCCGCGAGACCGTCGCCGCCCTGGTCGCCAAGCACGCCGGACCGGCGGCGGTGCGCGCGGCCATGGAATCCGACCGCGGCTACGACGAATCGCTGTGGCAGCTGCTGTGCGAACAGGTCGGCGCAGCGGCGCTGGTGATACCCGAGGAGTTGGGCGGCGCGGGCGGCGAATTGGCCGATGCCGCAGCCGTTTTGCAGGAGCTCGGCCGCGCCCTGGTGCCCTCCCCGCTGCTGGGCACCACGCTGGCCGAGCTGGCGCTGCTGAGCGCGACCGAGCCGGACGCCGCGACGCTGGAAGGCCTGGCCGAGGGCACCTCGATCGGCGCGCTGGTGCTCGACGCCGCCTACGTGGTCAACGGTGACATCGCCGACGTCGTGGTCGCCGTCGACGACGGACAGCTGAGCAGGTGGACCCGATTCGCCGCGCAGCCCGTCACCACCATGGACCCGACCCGGCGCCTGGCACGCCTGGCAGCCGAGGAGACCCAGCCGATCGGCACCGACCCGGGCCTGGCGGACAAGGCGGCCGTCCTGCTGGCTGCCGAGCAGATCGGCGCCGCCGAACGCTGCCTGGAACTGACCGTCGAATACGCCAAGGAGCGAGTGCAATTCGGCCGGCCGATCGGCAGTTTCCAGGCGCTCAAGCACCGGATGGCCGACCTGTACGTCACCGTCGCCGCGGCGAAGGCCGTCGTCGCGGATGCCTGCGCTGACCCCACTCCCACCAACGCCGCCGCCGCCCGGCTGGCGGCCACCGAGGCGCTGAACACCGTGGCCGCCGAAGGCATCCAGCTGCACGGCGGCATCGCGATCACCTGGGAACACGACATGCACCTGTACTTCAAGCGTGCCCACGGCAGCGCACACCTGCTCGATTCGTCGCAAGAACTGCTTAAGCGACTGGAATCCGAGGTACTCAACACGCCGTGACCGACCGTGTCTCGCTGCGCGCCGGCATCCCACCGTTTTATGTGATGGATGTCTGGCTGGCGGCCGCGGAACGGCAGCGCAGCCACGGCGACCTGGTCAACCTGTCGGCGGGCCAGCCCAGCGTGGGAGCGCCCGAGCCGGTGCGGGCGGCCGCGGCCGCCGCCGTGCGTTCCAACGAGTTGGGCTACTCGGTGTCGTTGGGCACCCCCGAGCTGCGTGCCGCGATCGCCGCGGATTACCAGCGCCAACACGGGCTCGACGTCGAACCCGACGCGGTGGTGATCACCACGGGATCCTCGGGTGGCTTCCTGCTCACCTTTCTGGCCTGCTTCGACGTCGGTGATCGGGTGGCGCTGGCCAGCCCCGGCTACCCGTGTTACCGAAACATCCTGTCGGCGTTGGGATGCGAGGTGGTGGAAATTCCGTGCGGACCAGAGACCCGCTTTCAGCCGACCGCGCAGATGCTCGCCGAACTCGATCCCCCGGTGCAGGGTGTCATCGTCGCCAGCCCGGCCAATCCCACCGGCACGGTCATCGAGCCGGCCGAGCTGGCCGCCATCGCGTCCTGGTGCGACGCGTCCGGGGCGCGGCTGATCAGCGATGAGGTCTACCACGGTTTGGTCTACGAGGGGGCCCCAAAGACCAGCTGCGCGTGGCAGACATCGCGAAACGCCGTGGTGGTCAACAGCTTTTCGAAGTACTACGCGATGACCGGCTGGCGGCTGGGCTGGCTGCTGGTGCCATCCGAGTTGCGCCGCGCGGTGGAATGCCTCACCGGGAACTTCACCATCTGTCCGCCGGTGCTGTCGCAACTCGCCGCGGTGGCGGCCTTCACCCCGGAGGCGACCGCCGAGGCCGACGGCCACCTGCACCACTACGCGACCAACCGCTCCTTGGTGCTGGACGGCCTGCGCGGCATCGGCGTCGAGCGGCTGGCCCCGACCGACGGCGCGTTCTATGTGTATGCCGACGTCTCGGATTTCACCGACGACTCTTTCGAGTTCTGTTCGAAGTTGTTGGAACAGACCGGCGTTGCGATCGCACCGGGAATCGACTTCGACACCACGCGCGGAAATTCGTTCGTGCGGCTTTCGTTCGCGGGCCCGACGAACGACATCGAGGAGGCGGTGCGCCGCCTCGGTCCCTGGCTTTCGTCCCGCTAGCGACGGCGGACGGCACGCCTACGCGTCGAGCACCCGCTCGATGTGCGCCTCGAGCGCACCGCGGTCGCCGATGCCCGCGACGTCGATGCCGAACCGCTCACCGAGGACGTCGACGACCGCCGCCGCGTCGTCGAGGCGGATCTTCTCGCTGCCGTCGGCGCGGTGGATGGTCAGGGTCCGGCCGGCCAGGTTGTAGCGGGCGTCTCCGGTGGTCCGCGCCACCATCAGGCCGGTCACGAACATCGACGACGGGTGCGTGGAGACGTACCAGCTGCCCACCTTCAGATCGACCTGCGGCACGGTCTGGATGCCGAACACGTACAGCGGTTGCCATTCGCCCCGGACCAGCGCTTGCAGGATCAGGCCGTCACCGCGGTCGTTGAGCCGGTACGGCTCGTGGGTGGTCTGCTGGGCGTTCCCGGTCTGCAGGCGAATGGGAGAGGTCAGCGTCTGGCCACCGAAGCCGACGTCGACCAGGAACGAGCCCAGCGAGCCCGGGAAGGTCACCGCCAGCACCGTGTGCGTCTGGGCTCCCGGCGGCGTGTCGGGCGGCAGCATCCACACCACCCGGCCGGCCAACCGCCGCACCCGGAACCCGATCTCCGCGAGCGCGTACCCCATCAGCCCGTTCTGCTCGTAGCAGTATCCCCCACGGCGCCGGTGGACCAGCTTGTCGGTCAGGGCTTCCGGGCTCAGGTCGTGGACCGGCACTCCCATCAGCGGATCGAGGTTCTCGAACGGGATCGAGCCGGTGTGCGCGGTCATCAGATCCTGCAGCACCTCTAGGGTCGGCTCGGCGGCCCCGCGGTAGTTGATGCGGTCGAAGTACGCGTTGAGGTCCAGCGTCATGCAACCATTCTGGCCCGCGGTGTCGGGCCGAAGTAAGCGAGTCGGCGAGGGTTTCAATCCCGCCGAATGCGGCAACCCGCCGAAATGGGGCTTAGTGCCCCCCTACCGACAACGGAGCCCATCATGAACACCGTCTGGATCGTCATCGCCGCAGTTGTGGCCGTCCTCGTGATCGCCGCGGTCGTCATCGCGGCCCGCGCCGCGACCAGGCGCCGCCGCCAGCGGGAGGCCGAGAAACTTCGCGAACAGGCCAAGCTGGAAACCGCCAAGGTCGAGCGCCGCGAGGCGCTGGCCGCGGAGACGGCCGCGAAAGCCCGTGCCGCGCAGGCGGAAGCCGAGGCCAAGGCGGCAGAAGCCGCCCGGCTACAGGATCGGGCGTCGGCGCATCAGACGGAAGCGGCGTCCTCGCGCGAAGAGCTGGACGAGCAGTGGCAACGTGCCGACAGCCTCGACCCGAGGGTAAAGGCCGAAAAGGACGCGGCTGCCGGCGACGCCGGCACCGACCGCGACGCCGCATGGAGCCAGGAGCAGCCGACCCCGGACAACTCCCCCACGGTGAACCTGTCGGGCAAACACCGCGACGCCGGGACCCAGCGCGGCGCGACCACATAGCGAGCCGCTACAGCCAGGTGTCCTGGGTGGTGGTCGTCAGGAACGCTTCCAGGTCGTCGCGCCACTGCGCCGGTGTCGTCTTGTCCGGTTCGATGCCGGTGTACTCACCGCGATAGAACAACAGCGGCCGCGGTTTGATCTTGGGGGCCTCCGAAAGCGATTGCACCGCACCGAAAACGACGAAATGATCGCCGCCGTCATGCGCGGAAGCGACCGTGCAGTCGATGTAGGCCAGCGAACCGTCGATGATCGGTGATCCGAGTTCGGAAGGGTGCCAGTCGATCCCGGCGAACTTGTCGGGCTCCTTGGAGCCGAACCGGGCCGAGACGTGTTTCTGCCCCTCGGTCAGCATGTTGACGCAGAACCGGCCGCTGGCCTCGATGGCCTTCCACGACCGCGACACCTTGGTGGGGCAGAACAGCACCAGCGGCGGATCGAGCGACAGCGCCGCGAAGGATTGGCAGGCGAAGCCGACCGGAACGTCCTGGTGCACGGTGGTGATGATGGTGATCCCGGTGCAGAACTGGCCGAGCACGCTGCGGAACGTGCGCGGATCGATCGGCGCGGCAGTCATACCCCGAATTTAGCCCTTGAAGCCGACGCTGAAGTCATGGCCCCACAGGCTGATCGCGGTGCTCTCCCGGGCGATCCAGTCGTCGTCTGCGACTTTTCTTCCCTCACAACCGAATTCGACGTCAAATCCACTTGGCGTCTTCATGTAGAAGGACAGCATCAGGTCGTTGACGTGGCGACCCAGGGTCGCCGACATCGGCACCTTCTTACGCAGCGCCCGGTCCAGGCACAGCCCGACATCGTCGGAATTCTCGACCTCGACCATCAGGTGGACGATGCCGCTTGGGGTCTGTCCGGGCATGAAGGCCAGGCTGTGGTGGCGAGGGTTGCAGCCCAGGAACCGCAGCCAGGCCGGCGGTCCGTCGGCGGGACGCCCGACCACCTGGGGCGGCAGCCGCATCGAGTCACGCAGCTTGAAGTCCAGCACGTCGCGGTAGAAGTGCAGCGTCTCCTCGTCGTCGCGGGTGGTCAGCACCACGTGCCCCAGACCCTGCTCCTCGGTGACGAACTTGTGCCCGTACGGGCTGACCACCCGGCGGTGTTCGAGGGCCGCGCCGTGGAAGACCTCCAGGCAGTTGCCGGACGGGTCGGCGAACCGGATCATCTCGTCCACCCGGCGATCGGCCAGCTCGGCGGCGGTGGCCTCCTTGTAAGGCGTGCCCTCGATGTCGAGCCGGTTCCGGATCTCTTGCAGCCCAGCGGCGTTCGCGCATTCCCAGCCGGCCTCGATGAGCCGGTCCTGCTCGCCGGGCACGATCACCAGCCGGGCGGGAAAGTCGTCCATCCGCAGATACAGCGCGCCCTCTTCTGAACCCTTGCCCTCGACCATGCCGAGGACCTTCAGGCCGTACTCGCGCCAGGCCGCCATGTCGGTGGCCTCGATACGCAGATAGCCCAGAGAACGGATGCTCATCGCGCACCTCCCAGGAAATCGATGGTGAGCCTGTTGAACTCGTCGAATTTCTCCACCTGCGCCCAGTGCCCACATTGCCCGAAAACGTGAAGCTGTGCGCGCGGAATGGTTTTCAGTGCGACCAACGCACCGTCCAGCGGGTTGACCCGGTCCTCGCGGCCCCAGATCAGCAGCACCGGCTGACGCAGCCGGTGCACCTCGCGCCACATCATGCCGAGCTCGAAATCGGCTCCGGCGAACGACATTCCCATCGCCCGCGTCGCGGTCAGCGATTCGGGCGTGCTGGCCAGTTCGAAACGCTGGTCGATCAATTCGTCGGTAATCAGTTTCTGGTCGTAGACCATCACCCGCAGAAACGCCTCGAGGTTTTCGCGGGTGGGTTCGGCGGAGAACTTGCCCAGCCGTTTGACGCCCTCGGTCGGGTCGGGCGCGAACAGGTTGACGCTCACCCCGCCGGGCCCCATCAGCACCAGGCGTCCGGCGTGGTCGGGGTAGTCGAGGGCGAACCGCACCGCGGTGCCACCCCCGAGAGAATTGCCTACCAGCGGAACACGTCCCAGTCCCAGCTGGTCGAAGAGAGCCTTGAGCGCCCGCGCCGCGTAGTGGTTGAACTGGCCGTGCTCGGCGCGCTTGTCGGAGTGGCCGTACCCGGGCTGGTCGACGGCCAGCACATGGAACTGCTTGGCCAGCACCGGGATGTTGCGCGAGAAGTTCGTCCAACTCGCCGCGCCCGGGCCGCCGCCGTGCAGCAGCACCACCGTCTGCTCGTTACCTTCGCCCGCCTCGTGGTAGTGCAGCTTGAGCGGACCGTCGACGTCAACCTCGGCGTACCGCGAAGTCGATTCGAAGGTGATCTCTTCGGTTGCCGAGGTCATCAGACCATCGTGTCGCCCGGGGGCAACCCGAACTCGTTGTTCCCGAAGATCTGGTAGGCCCGCTCGGGGTCATTGGCGGCGTGCACCCGGCCGGCGTGGGCGTCGCGCCAGAACCGTTGCACCGGTTGGTCATTGCCCAGTGCGGTGGCACCGGAGGCCTCGAACAGCCGGTCGATGGAGGCGATCGCACGCCCGGTGGCGCGCACCTGGTCGCGGCGGGCGCGGGCACGCAGCTCGAACGGAATCTCCTTGCCGGCGGACAGCAGCGCGTACTCGTCGGCGACGTTGCCGCTCAGCTGGCGCCACGCCGCGTCGATGTCGCTGGCCGCCTCGGCGATGCGAACCTTGGCGAACGGGTCGTCCTTGGCCTTCTCACCGGCGAACGCCGCCCGCACCCGCTTGCCCTGATGCTCGACGTGCGCGTCGTATGCCCCGTAGGCCATGCCCACGATCGGCGCCGAGATGGTGGTGGGATGCATTGTGCCCCAGGGCATCTTGTAAACGGCGGCGGTGTTGGTCTGATATCCGCCCGCGGTGCCGTCGTTCATCGCCTTGTAGGACAAGAACCGGTGCCGCGGCACGAAGACGTCCTTGACGACGACGGTGTTGCTGCCGGTGCCCCGCAGGCCGACGACATGCCACACGTCGTCGATGCGGTACTCGTTGCGCGGGATCAGGAATGAGCCGAAGTCGACCGGGCGGCCGTCCTTGATCACCGGTCCGCCGAGGAACGCCCACGTGGCGTGGTCGCAGCCCGATGACCAGTTCCACGATCCGTTGACCAGGTAGCCGCCGTCGGTCACCACGCCCGCGCCCATCGGGGCGTAGGACGACGAGACCCGGGTGGCGGGGTCCTCGCCCCAGACCTCCTCCTGCGCCTGCTGGTCGAACAGGGCCAGGTGCCAGTTGTGCACGCCGATGATCGAGCTCACCCAGCCGGTGGATCCGCACGCGCTGGCCAGCCGCCGCACCGCTTCGTAGAACAGCGCCGGGTCGCACTGCAGCCCGCCCCACTGCTCGGGCTGCAACAGGGTGAAGAAGCCCACCTCCTGCAGATCCTGGACGGTCTCGTCGGGGAGCCGTCGCAGATCTTCCGTCGCCTGAGCGCGTTCCCGGATCCGCGGGAGCAGATCATCGATGCCAGCCAAAACCGACTGCGCATCACGCTGTTGAATGGACGTCACTTACGTTTGCCTCCTGCGCCAGACTTACTCAGCGGACTTACACCAGAGACTAGAACACGTTCCGATTCGTGTCGAGCAGGGTATTCCTGCGGCTGGTAGCGATACGAATCCACTTTTCTGTAACATGTTCTAGTTGCGACGAAAGGAAGGGACGGGCCTTGACCGAGGCGATTCCCGACGAGCCACTCGGTGACCACGTCCTTGAACTGCAGGTCGCCGAGGTCATCGACGAGACCGACGACGCGCGGTCGCTGGTGTTCGCGGTACCGGACGACGCGGGGGACCCCGACATCCCGCCCGAGCGGCTCCGGTACGCGCCGGGCCAGTTCTTGACGCTGCGCGTTCCCAGCGAGCGCACCGGGTCGGTGGCCCGCTGCTATTCGTTGTGCAGCTCGCCGTTCACCGGCGATGCGCTCACGGTCACGGTCAAACGCACGGCGGACGGTTACGCGTCCAACTGGCTGTGCGACCACGCGCACAAGGGCATGCGGATCCACGTGCTGGCCCCCTCCGGCAACTTCGTGCCCAAAACGCTGGGCGATGACTTCCTGCTGATGGCCGCCGGCAGCGGGATCACCCCGATCATGTCGATTTGCAAGTCCGCCCTGGCCGAGGGCGGCGGGCAGGTGACGCTGGTCTACGCCAACCGCGACGACCGCTCGGTGATCTTCGCCGACGCCCTGCGCGAGCTGTCCGCCAAATATCCCGACCGGCTGACGGTGCTGCACTGGCTGGAATCGCTGCAGGGCCTGCCCAGCGTGACCGCGCTGGCCAAGCTGGCCGCCCCCTACACCGATCGGCCCGTCTACATCTGCGGCCCCGGCGCCTTCATGGATTCGGCCAAAGAAGCGCTGGAAACGCTGAAAGTTCCTGCGCCGCAGGTACATATCGAAGTGTTCAAGTCGCTGGAGTCCGATCCGTTCGCGGCGGTGAAGATCGAGGACACCCCCGAGGGTGACGAACCGCCGGCGACCGCGGTGGTCGAACTCGACGGCGAAACCCACACCGTGTCGTGGCCGCGCAACGCCAAGTTGCTCGACGTGCTGCTGGCCAAGGGCCTCGACGCGCCCTTCTCCTGCCGCGAGGGTCACTGCGGCGCGTGTGCCTGCACGCTGCGCGGCGGCAAGGTGAGCATGGAGGTCAACGACGTGCTCGAGCAGCAGGATCTGGACGAGGGCCTGATCCTGGCCTGTCAATCTCACCCCGAATCTGATTCGGTAGAAGTCACCTACGACGAGTAGTCGCGGGGTTAAGTTCACCCTGGGGTCAGAGCGAAGGGGAGCATCGATGATGCGGCTGGTATCGGGATTCGCGGTCGTCGCAGTGCTGCCGATGTTCCTGCCGGCCGCTGTGTGCGCGGCGGCGAGCAACACCGCCACCACGCTATTCCCCTTGGACGGACCCAACCAGCTGGAGACGCGGGCCATCCTCAACTGCTTCAAGGCCGACGGGCATTGCGACTTCACCGCCGGGGCCGACATGCTGACGCCCGACGGGGTGACCGGCTTCCCGCCCGGACTGTGGGCCCGGCAAACCACCGAGATCCGGTCCTCGAACCGGTTGGCCTACCTCGACGCGCACGCCGACGGCCAGTACGAGCGGGTGCACAAGTCGATGGGTTCCGACGAGATCACCACGATCTACATGGGCGAGGGCCCGCCGGAGAAGTACCAGACCCACGGGCGCATCGACTCCACCGATTGGCAGACGGGCCAGCCCAAGACGGACAACAACGTCATCGCGTGCACCCACATCCAGGTGGTCTACTCCGGGGTCAACATCACGTCCCCGAGCACCTGCGCGGTGACCACGTTCTCCTGACCCCTCACTCGGGGTAGTCGCCGGTCTCCAGGTCTTCGAGCAGGCGTGGACCGGTCGGCTTCCAGTTGAATCGTTGGCGAGTCAGCGCGCTGGACGAGGGCTGGTCGGCGGCGAAGATGGGGCCGAGCGGACCGAAGCTCTCGGCCGGGGCGGGCTCGACGGGTAGACCGAGGCGGCGGCCGATCACCTCGGCGATCGCCCGCATCGGATCCCCCTCGTCGCCCACCGCGTGCAGTACCGAGCCGGGCGGGGCCTGTTCGAGGGCGAGCCGGAACAACGTCGCGGCGTCGTCCCGATGCACGGCGGGCCAGCGTTGGGCGCCGTCGCCGACATAGCCCGACACACCGCGCTGTCGCGCGGCCTGGATCAGCATGCCGGCGAAACCGTAGCGCCCGCCGGCGTCATGGACCGACCGTGGCAGCCGCACCACGGCCGACCGGACGCCACGCTCGGCGAGCTCGACGACGGCCTGTCCGGTGCGGCCGCGGCCGGCCATCGGCCCCTCGACGTTGAACGGATCGTCCTCGGTGCTCGGCCGTCCGGGCACCGCGGGGGTGCCGTTCGCGAGCACCAGCGGCTTGCCGGTGCCGACCAGCGCGGCGCCCAGCGCGGCCACCGCCCGGGCTTCGTCGCCGATCGCGTCCCCGGCACGGGTGAAATCGTGCGAGAAGGCCAGGTACACAACGCCGTCCGTTTTCTCGGCCGCCTCCTGCAGGACGTCGAAGTCGGCGATGTCGCCGGGCAGCGGCTCGGCGCCGAGACCGCTGATGGTCGCGGCCGAGGCCTCGGAGCGGGCCAGGCCCACGACGTGATGACCCGCGGCGAGCAGTTGTGAGACGACGGCCGAGCCGATACCTCCGCTGGCGCCGGTGACGAATACGCGCACGAGCAGCTCCTTCATGTGATGGGACTATTGTCTCATCACCATACACCCGTGACGGGACTATGGTCCCATCACTAGGGTGGGGCCATGGCTCGTTGGCAACCCGACGCGCGCGCACGCTTGGTCGCCGCGGCACTCGACCTGTTCAACGAACACGGATACGACCAGACGACGGTCGCGCAGATCGTCGAGCGCGCCGGGCTGACGAAAAGCACGTTCTTTCGGCACTTCCCAGACAAACGGGACGTGCTGGCGGCCGGGCAGGACGCGATCGCGCAGCTACTCCGCGAGGGGATCGCCGCGGCGCCCCCCGACGCGACGCCCCTGGCCGCCGTGTGCTCGGGCCTGAAGTCGGCGGCGTCGGCGTTCACCTCGTTCAACCGGGAGCTCGCACCCCGGCTCAAGGCCGCGATCGCCGCCAGCGCCGAACTTCAAGAACGCAACGCGCTCAAGCAGATTGGGCTGGCGCAGGCGATGGTCGGCGCGCTGCAGGCCCGCGGCGTGCCCGAGCCGACGGCCCTATTGGCCGCCGAGCTCGGTGCGCTGGCTTTCAAATCGGCCTACGCCCGCTGGGCCGAACCGGGCGAAAGCGGAGACCTGGGCGCCATGGCATGCGAGGCGCTACACGAATTGCGTTCTGCTGCAGCGGATCTCGGCTAGCGCGGCAAACCGAGAAGCCGCTCGGCGGCGACGGTGAGCAGGATCTGCTCGGTGCCGCCGGCGATGGTGAGGCAGCGGGTGTTGAGGAAGTCGAACACCGCCTGGTTGTGCACCAGGCCGCCGCCCTCGGACACGTCCATCGTGTATTCGGCCAGGGCCTGGCGGTAGCGGACCCCGATGAGCTTGCGCACGCTGGACTGCGCCCCGGGATCCTGGCCGCCCACGGCCAGCTGAGCGATCCGCTGATCCAGCAGCGCGCCGGTCTGCGCGGCGATGATCAACCGCCCCAACCGGTCTTGCTCCGCGGCGTCGAGGTCGAGCTCGGCCAGCAGCTTGAGCAGCTCCTCCATCGGGTTGCCCAACGCCGTTCCGTTGGCCATCGCGACACGCTCGTTGGCCAGCGTGGTGCGGGCCAGCCGCCAGCCGTCGTTCACCTCTCCGACGACCAGTTCGTCGGGAACGAACACGTTGTCCAGGAAGACCTCGTTGAACAGGGAGTCACCGGTGATCTCGCGCAGCGGGCGGATCTCGATGCCCGGCGAGCTCATCTCCACCAGGAAGTAGGTGATGCCTTTGTGTTTCGGCGCGTCCGGATCGGTGCGGGCAAGGCACACGCCCCAGCGCGCCTTGTGCGCCGCCGACGTCCACACCTTCTGCCCGGTCAGGTTCCAGCCGCCCTCGGTCCGGACCGCCTTGGTGCGCAGCGACGCCAGGTCCGATCCGGCCCCCGGCTCGGAAAACAACTGACACCAGAGGAATTCGCCGCGCGTGGTGCCCGGCACGAAGCGCTCGACCTGTTCCGGCGTGCCGTGCTCGAGGATGGTCGGCGCCGCCCACCAGCCGATCACCAGATCGGGCCGGGCCACCCCGGCCGCCGCAAGCTCCTGGTCGATCAGCAGCTGCTCGGCCGGGCCCGCGCCGCGCCCGTAAGGCGCCGGCCAGTGCGGCGCCTGCAGGCCCGCCTCAGCCAGTGCGGCCTGCCGCTCCTGCTCGGGCAGGTCCACGATCTTGGCGACGGCGGCGGCGATCTCCGGCCGCTGATCCTCGACCTCGGTCAGGTCGATACCCAACCGGCGTCGCACCCCGCCCTGAGTCAGCGCGGTGATGCGGCGCAGCCAGGTCTCGGCCCCACCCAGGAATCGGCCGATGGCGTGCGCCCGGCGCAGGTACAGGTGCGCGTCGTGCTCCCACGTGCAGCCAATACCGCCGAGCACCTGGATGCAGTCCTTGACGTTGGCCTTCACGGCGGCGATGGCGGTACCCGCGGCCAGGGCCGCGGCGATGGAGAACTGGGATTCGTCGCCCTCGGCGGCGGCACGCGCGGCATCGGCGGCGGCCACCTCGGCCTGCTCGGCACGGCACAGCATCTCGGCGCAGATGTGCTTGATGGCCTGGAAGCTGCCGATCGGCTTGCCGAACTGCTCGCGGACCTTGGCATAGTCGACGGCGGTCTGAAGCGACCATCGGGTGATGCCGGCCGCCTCGGCCGCCAGCACCGTCGCGGCCAGCTCCTCGACGCGGTCGCGGGTGTCCGACACGACCGTGGCGGGGGCCGAGTCCAGCACCACCCGGGCCAACGGCCGGGAGAAGTCGGTGGCCTGCAGGGGTTCGATCTGCGCACCCTCGCCGTCGGTGTCGATCAGCAGCCACTTCCCGTCGGCCGGCGCCAACAGGACGGCGCCGTCGGCGACCCCCAGCGCGAAGGGCAGGCAACCCGAGGCCTTCGACGTCGCGCCGTCGAACCGGATGTCACCCTGCAGCGCCAGCCCGGCGAAGCGCTCTCCGGAGGCGAGGGAGCCCAACAACTCGGGATCGGAGACAACCAGCGTTGCCAGCGCGGTGGTGGCGACCGGGCCGGGAACCAGCGCTTTGGCCGCCTCCTCGACCATCGCGCACAGGTCTTCGATGCTGCCGCCCGCCCCGCCTGACTCTTCCGGGATCGCGACACCGAAGATCCCCAGCTCGGCCAGCCGGGAGAACACCGGCCGCCAGGCGTCGGACTTGCCCTGCTCCACGTCGCGGATCGCCGCGGTGCCGCCCGGCCCCGACGTCGCATTGCGGGCCCAGTCGCGCACCAGGGCGCGCGCGGCAAACTGCTCGTCGGTGACGGTCGCTACCACCTGAGAGGACCTCCGCGTCCTTGACTCGACGGGGCCCGTGGACCCCTGTCTTGATTGTGCGATCACCCGCAAGCGGGTACCTCTTCCACCACGGATTGGCACGCAACCCGCTCCCCGCAGACTAGAACGTGTTCTAATAGTGCCAGTGATCGACCGTCAAGTCGAACGGTATTACAGCAGCACATGCGCTTGTCCGCGGCGGTGTGGAGGTGGGAAATTAACACGCAGAATGCGTATCGTTTGCAAACGAAGCGCGCGGAACAGGAGCAAACCGTCACATGCCAGCCAACGCAAATTCGAGCCGAGTTTCTGACTCGCAGCCGCGCGAGGTCATAAACGTGGCGGTACTGGCGGAGTCCGAACTGGGGTCGGAGGCGCAGCGGGAACGCCGCAAGCGCATCTTGGATGCCACCATGGCCATCGCCTCCAAAGGCGGCTACGAGGCGGTTCAGATGCGGGCGGTGGCCGATCGCGCCGATGTCGCGGTCGGGACGCTGTATCGGTATTTCCCGTCGAAGGTGCACCTGCTGGTGTCGGCG
Source organism: Mycobacterium mantenii (assembly GCF_001667865.1). Classification (GTDB taxonomy): domain Bacteria; phylum Actinomycetota; class Actinomycetes; order Mycobacteriales; family Mycobacteriaceae; genus Mycobacterium; species Mycobacterium mantenii_A. The sequence continues at coordinate 95,473 of NZ_LZJP01000100.1, forward strand.
TTGGGCCGCGAGTTCAGCCGCATCGACGCCAAGACCGACCGCTCGGCGATGGCCGGGGGCACGCCCTTCCAGCGGCTCAACTTCATGGTGGGCAAGCTCAACCGCGCGATGCAACGCAATCCCCTGCTGACCGAGGCGATGACGCGTGCCTACGTGTTCGCCGACGCGTCGGCGGCCAGCGAGGTCGATCAGGTCGAGAAGCTCATCGATTCGATGTTCGCGCGCGCGATGGCCGACGGCGAACCGACCGAGGACCAATACCACATCGCCCGGGTGATCTCGGACGTGTGGCTGTCGAACCTGCTGGCGTGGCTGACCAGGCGGGCCTCGGCCACCGACGTCAGCAAGCGGCTGGACCTGGCCGTGCGGTTGCTGATCGGCGACCAGGACTCCGCGTAGCCCGGCTCAGGCGGGCGGCCCGGCGGTGCGGCCCCGGACGAGCTCGGTGTCCAGGAGCTCGACGGCCGGCAGGCCTGTCCGTGGCGGCTTCAACAACAGCTCGCCCGCCCGGCGGCCCTTCTGCAGGCTGGGCTGCGACACCGTGGTCAGGCCGCGGTTGATCGCGTCGGGCACGCCGTCAAATCCGGTGACGGTCATCTGACCGGGCACGTAAATGCCATGTGCCCGTAGGTAATCCATCGCAGACAGCGCCAGGATGTCCGCGGTGCACATGAGCGCGGTGATCCGCGGATTGGCCTCCAGCGCCACCTTGGCTGCCGCGCCGCCCGATTCGGGTAGGTGCTCGTAGCTTTCCACCACGGTCAGCGAGTCGGGGTCGACGCCGGCGGCCGTCATCGCATCCCACACGCCGATGATGCGTTCGCGTTGCACGTCGAAGGCGGGCGAGCGCAGCCGGTCGGTGTCCACCAGGCCCTGGCGCCGGTCGCGGCCCAGCCGCATGGTCAGCAGCCCGATCTCGCGATGCCCCAACCCCAGCACATAGTCGGCGAGCTCGCGCATCGCCGCCCGGTCGTCGATGCCCACCCGAGAGACCCCGGCGAGCCCCTTGGGCTGGTCGACCACCACGACCGGCAGCCGGCGCTGCAGCACCACTTGCAGGTAGGGATCCTCGTCGCACACCGAATACACCACGAAGCCGTCCACCCCGGCCGAAAGCACCGCGGCGGAACCGTCTTTGAGGCTGCGGCTGGGCCCGACTGCCACCAGCAGCAGCCCCTGCCCCAGCGCTTCGCACGACTGCGCCACCCCGGTGACGAAGTCCCGCGCGGCGGGGTCGCTGAAGAAGTAGGTCAGCGGTTCGGCCATCACCAGACCCACCGCGCCGGCCTTGCGGGTCCGCAACGACCGCGCCACCGGGTCGGGCCCGGCGTACCCCAGCCGCTTGGCCGTCGCAAGCACGCGCTCACGCAGGTCCGGGGAGAGCTGATCGGGCCGGTTGAAGGCATTCGAGATCGTCGTGCGCGAAACGTTGAGCTCGTCCGCCAGCGACGCCAGAGTCGCACGCCGGCGTGGTGTGGGACTCACGTTCGGTGAGGCTACAGCGGATCGGGGCCCGCGCGTACGCGCTTCCCACTTGCCGCTTTGTAATGGAAACGATTTTCATTAGTATGTAGGATCGGCCGACTGGCCGGCAGGAGGAAATCGGGCGTGCGCACTGCACCGACGCGGCATCGAACGGCTAGGGCCAGAACTGCCGATGCGACGCGATGGCTGGCGGCCGCGCTGGTGTTGGCCGGCGGGACGGTGCTCACCGGCTGCGACGGCGCCGCGCACCCACGCGCGCTTTCCGTCGTTGCCTCCACCGACGTGTGGGGCAGCGTGGCGCGTGCCGTCGCGGGCCCCCACGTCGCCGTGCATTGCATTCTCAGCGGGGCGGACGTCGACCCGCACTCATACGAGGTCAGCCCCGCGGATGCGGCCGCGATCGCCGACGCCCCGCTGGTCGTGTTCAACGGCGGCGGGTACGACGGATGGGTCGACGACGTGCTGGCCCACCACCCCGAGGCCAAGCCGGTCGATGCCTACTCGTTCCTGGCGAACGACGGACAGACGCGCAACGAGCACGTCTTCTACGACCTGGGCGTCGCCAAGTCGGTCGCGGCCACCATCGCCGAGCGCCTCGCGACGATCGACCCGGGCAACGCCGCCGACTATCGGGCCAACGCCGCCGCGTTCGGCCGCGACGCCGACTCCATCGCCGGCGCCGAACACGCGATGGCGACCACCAATCACAACACCCCGGTGGTCGCGACCGAACCGGTCGCCTTCTACCTGCTGAAGGCGTCGGGCCTGGTGAACCTGACCCCGCCCACGTTCGAGGCGGCCATCGAAAACGAGACCGATCCCGCACCGGCCGACATGGCGAGGGTCCTCGACCTGGTAGACCGGCGTCAGGTGGCGGCGGTGGTGGTCAATCCGCAGACCTCCACGACCGCGATCAACGGCCTGCGCGATGCGGCGCGGCGCGCGGGCGTCCCGGTCACCGACGTGTCCGAGACGCTGCCCGACGGCGCGGATTACCTTGCTTGGCAACGCAATACGGTCAACCAGCTGCAGTCCGCCGTGCACTCGAGCCGGCCCCTGCCGTCATGAGCCTCGAACCCGTCGCGGCCATCGAAAACCCCGCAGAAACCGTTTCGCTGCGCGGCGCCCGGCTGTCGTTCGGTGACCGGGTGCTGTGGGACCACCTCGACCTGTCGGTGTCGCGCGGCGAGTTCATCGCGGTGCTGGGCCCCAACGGCAGCGGCAAGACGTCACTACTCAAGGTGCTGCTCGGGCAGCTGGCGCTGAGCGCCGGCGCCGGGCTGGTGGACGGCAAGCCGATCACCTCGGGCAGCGGGCGCATCGGCTATGTGCCCCAACACCGTCCGATGGACGCCGACGTGATGCTGCGCGGCCGCGACCTGGTTCGGCTGGGCCTCGACGGGCCGCGCTGGGGCGCCGTCCCGCTGCGGTCCGCCGACCGGGCCCGCCGGCGCGCGGCCGTGCGGCAGGCGCTGCGGCAGGTCAACGGCGAACACCTGGCCGACGTCCGGGTCGGAACGATGTCCGGCGGCGAGTTGCAGCGGGTGCGCATCGCCCAGGCCCTGGTCAGCGATCCGCTGTTGCTGTTGTGCGACGAACCGCTGCTGACGCTGGACCCGGCCAACGCCAAGCTGGTGTCGGCGCTGATCGAACGGCGCCGCCAGGACGCCGCGACCACGGTCATCGTCGTCACCCACGAGATCAACCCGATCCTGCCGTACGTGGACCGGCTGCTCTATCTGGTCGACGGCCGGTTCGAGATCGGCACCGTCGAGCAGGTGATGACCAGTCAGACACTCTCGGCGCTGTACCAATCCGACATTCAGGTGTTGAAGGTCAAGGACGGCTACGTGGTGGCCGGCGTGCGCGATGACGGGCACTGCTGATGGAGCATCGGCTCGCCGGCCTGCTGGACCATCTGTTTGCCTTCGACATCACCGCGCACCTGCTCGGCCATGACTTCGTGCAGCAAGCGCTGGCGGCGGCGGCCCTGCTGGGACTGGTCGCCGGGCTGATCGGGCCGTTCATCGTGATGCGTCAGATGTCGTTCGCCGTGCACGGCTCCAGCGAATTATCGCTGACCGGAGCTGCATTCGCGCTGTTGGTCGGGTTCGGAGTGGGTCTGGGCGCGCTGATCGGCAGCGCCCTGGCCGCGGCGCTGTTCGGGGTCCTCGGGCGGCGCGACCGGGAGCGCGATTCGGTGATCGGCGTGGTGCTGGCGTTCGGGTTGGGCCTGGCGGTGTTGTTCATCCATCTCTACCCGGGCCGCACCTCGACCAGTTTCGCCCTGCTGACCGGTCAGATCGTCGGGGTCGGCTACACGGGCCTGACAATGCTGGCGCTGGTCTGCGGGCTCGTCATCGCCGTGCTGGCAACGTGTTACCGCCCGCTGCTGTTCGCAACCGCCGATCCCGACGTCGCCGCGGCCCGCGGTGTGCCGGTCTACGCGCTGGGCATCGTGTTCGCCGCGCTGGTCGGCGTCGTCGCGGCCCAGGCGGTGCAGATCGTCGGGGCGCTGCTGGTGATGTCGCTGCTGATCACACCGGCGGCCGCGGCGGCCCGGGTGGTCGCCTCGCCGGCGGCGGCCATGGTGACCTCCGTGGTGTTCGCGGAGGTGTCGGCCGTCGGCGGCCTGGTGCTGTCCCTGGCGCCCGGCGTGCCGGTGTCGGTCTTCGTCGCGAGCATCTCGTTCCTGATCTATCTGGTCTGCTGGCTGATCGGGCGCCGGCGCGGGGCTGCCGCATAAGCTGGGTGGGTGGCCGTCATCGACCTCAACGCCGACCTGGGCGAGGGCTTCGGCGTCTGGCGCCTGGGTGACGACGACGCCATGCTCGGCATCGTCACGAGCGCCAACGTGGCGTGCGGTTTCCATGCCGGCGACCCCGTGGGCCTGCTGCGGGTGTGCCGAGCGGCCGCCGAGCGCGGAGTCCGCATCGGGGCGCAGGTGAGCTATCGCGACCTGGCCGGGTTCGGCAGACGCTTCATCGACGTCACCGCCGAGGACCTCATCGCGGATGTGGTGTATCAGATCGGCGGCCTGCAGGCCATGGCACGCGCGGCCGGCGCGACGGTGTCCTACGTCAAACCGCATGGCGCGCTGTACAACGCGATCGTGACGCACACCGAACAGGCCGCCGCCGTGGCCGAGGCGGTGCGCCTGGTGGATGCCGGGTTACCGGTGCTGGGCATGGCGGGCTCGGCGTTCTTCGATGAAGCCGCCCGCCGCGATTTACGCACGGTCGCAGAGGCTTTCGCCGACCGCGCCTACCACCCCGACGGCCTGCTGATGTCCCGAGGTGAGCCGGGCGCGGTACTGGACGACCCGGCGGTGATCGCCGATCGGGTGGCGGCCATGGTCACCTCGGGGCAGGTCACCGCGATCGACGGCACCCAGATCACCGTGAAGGCGGAATCGGTTTGCGTGCACGGCGATTCGCCGGGTGCGGTGCAGATCGCCACCGCCGTTCGCGAGCGACTCGCCACGGCCGGCGCCGAGATCAGGCCCTTCTGCTGATGCGCCTCAAGCTCGGGCGTCCCGACATCGCGCGGTACGCGCACCGGTTCGACGCGCCCGCCGCCGAACCCGACGGGCTCTCGGTGACCTGGATGGGCGTGTCGACCCTGCTGATCGACGACGGCTCGTCGGCGCTGCTGACCGACGGCTACTTCTCCCGGCCGAGCCTGGCCAGGGTCGCGGCCGGCAAGGTGGCGCCCTCGGCCGCACGTGTCGACGGATGCCTTGCCCGGGCCAAGGTTTCGCGGCTGGCGGCGGTCATTCCGGTGCACACCCACATCGACCACGTCCTGGACTCCGCGCTGGTCGCCGACCGCACCGGCGCCCAGTTGGTCGGCGGGCAGTCGGCGGCCAACGTCGGGCGCGGGTACGGGCTGCCGGAGGAGCGGATCGTCGTCGCGGTCGACGGCGAACCGATGCGGTTGGGCGCCTACGACGTCACCCTGATCGAATCGCGCCACTGCCCGCCCGACCGCTTTCCCGGCGTCATCGACGAACCGGTGAGGCCGCCCGTAAAGGCGTCGGCGTATCGCTGCGGGGAATCCTGGTCGACGCTGGTGCACCACCGGCCGACCGACCGGCGGCTGCTGATCCAGGGCAGCGCCGGCTTCGTCAATGGCGCCCTTTCCGGCCACCGCGCCGACGCCGTGTACCTGTCCGTCGGGCAGCTGGGCCTGCAGCCGCGGTCATACCTGGTCGACTATTGGACGGAGACCGTCCGCGCGGTCGGGGCCCGCCGGGTGATCCTCATCCACTGGGACGACTTCTTCCGCCCGCTGACAAAGCCGTTGCGCGCGTTGCCCTATGCCGGCGACGACTTGGATGTCTCCATCCGTCTCCTCGACGAGCTGGCCGCACAGGACGGTGTGTCGGTGCACCTGCCCACGGTGTGGCGCCGCGAGAACCCTTGCACATGAACGCGCGCGAAGCGGTCTAGACGTTGGCCCTGACGCTTGCGCTGTTGCTGCTTGCTGTTGTCCTCGCGTTCGCCGTCGCGCGCCCCAAGGGCTGGCCCGAGGCGCTGGCGGCGGTCCCGGCGGCCCTGATCCTGATCGCGATCGGCGCGATCTCGGTCCATCAGGCGGCCAAACAGGTCGCCGACCTGTCCGGGGTGGTCGCATTCCTGGGCGCGGTGCTGGTGCTGGCCAAGCTGTGCGACGACGAGGGCTTGTTCGAGGCCGCGGGCGCGGCGATCACCCGCGGGCGCGTCGGCTCGGGCGGGCTGCTGCGGCGGGTGTTCGTCATCTCTTCGGTGATCACCGCGGTGCTGAGCCTTGACGCCGCGGTGGTGCTGCTGACCCCGGTGGTGCTGGCCGCCGTCCGCCGTGAGCGCACCCGGGTGCGGCCCTACGCCTACGCCACCGCCCATCTGGCCAACGGCGCCTCGCTGTTGCTGCCGGTGTCGAACCTGACCAACCTGCTGGCCTTTCACACCGCCAACATCTCGTTCACCAAGTTCACGTTGGTGATGGCAGCGCCGTGGCTGGGCGCAGTGGCCATCCTCTACGTGATCTTCCGCTGGTTCTTCGCCAAGGACCTGCGCGTGCAACCCGACCCGGAGCAGCAGGGCGCGCCGCCCCGCCCGCCGGTGTTCGTGTTGGTGGTCGTCGCGCTCACGCTGGCCGGGTTCGCCGTCGCCCAGTCGGCGGGCATCGCACCGGCCTGGGTGGCGCTGTGCGGCGCCGCGGTGCTGGCGGTGCGCAGCCTGCGCCATCGGCACACCTCGGTGTCCGACATCGTGCGGTCGGTGAACGTGTCGTTCCTGGTGTTCGTGCTGGCGCTGGGCGTCGTGGTGCAGGCGGTCATGCTCAACGGGATGGACAGGGCGATGTCGGCGGTGCTGCCGTCGGGTTCGGCCCTGCCCGCGCTGCTCGCCATCGCCGCGATAGCCGCCGTGCTGGCGAACGTGGTCAACAATCTCCCCGCCACGCTGGTGCTGCTGCCGCTGGTCGCGCCGAGCGGGCCGGTGGCGATTCTGGCGGTGCTGATCGGGGTGAACATCGGCCCCAACCTCACCTACGTCGGTTCGCTGTCGAACCTGTTGTGGCGGCGCGTGTTACGGCAGCACGACGTCGACGCCGGGGTCGGCGAATACACCCGCCTCGGCGTATGCACCGTGCCCGCCTCGCTGACGGTGGCGGTGCTCGCGCTGTGGGCCTCGGCCCGGATGCTGGGGCTCTAGGGCGTGCGGGGCGCGCAGGGGCCCGATCGGATGATCGAGGCCAGCTCCTCGCGTGACTGCGCCCCCACCCGCTGGCAGGCCCGGTACACGTGGCCCTCCACGGTGCGCACCGACATCACCAACTTCTCGGCGATCTCGCGGTTGGACAGGCCGGCCACCACGAGTTCGACGACATCGCGCTGCCGGCCGGACAGCTTCAGGCCCGTCGGAGTGTGCAGCGCCGGCGTGTGCAGGCCGCCGCACTCGTCGGCCAGCTCCCTGGCCAACGCCGCGGCGTAGAGCCCGCGGCGATGGTGTTGGTGTTCGTCGAACACCACCGACGCCTGTGCCGCCGCATCGGCGGCGGCGACCCGATCGCCGATCCGCCGGTACGCCGCCGAGGCCGCCAGCAGGCCCTCGGCGTCGCGGGCCGACAACGCCTCCGCGTGCGACGCGACGGCGTCGGCCAGCGGCAGCGACAACGCCTCGGCGAGCTCCCGCGCCCGCGCCGCCTGTGCGGCATCGCCCCACTGCGCGGCCGCCTGGATGCAGGCCAGCTCGTGCGTGGGCTGGCCGCGGTCGCGGGCAAGCCGCGCCGCTCCCCCGACGCAGGCCACGGCCTCACTCAACCGGCCGCCGGCCGCCATCGCCCACCCGTCGGCCAGTGACAGGCCGGTATGCATGAACAGAAATTCGGCCGGCACGCACGACCGCGCGCCGACCACCGCCTCGTTGGCCTCGGCGGCATCTCCGAGCTTGGCGTGCGCCTCGGCCAGGGCGAAGTAGCTCGCCGGGCGCAAACCGGTTGTGACGGCGTGCCTTTCAACTCCGGCCACGGCCTCGTGCACCAGCCGTGCCGCCTCGGCGACGGCGCCGCGGGCCAACTCGGCGTTGCCCGAAAGCAAGGCCAGGTTCGCATACGCCAGGCCCGGGATGTCACGGGACGAGTCGGCCAATTGTTTGGCCGTGTCGACGAATTCATCGATCCGACCGGTCAACCGGCAGGCGCGTCCGTAGACGGCGCCGAACCAGAACCGCATGTGCGATGCCTGAAACGACGTCGGAGCGCGCCGCAGCGCCTGCTCGGCCACGCCGGGGAGCTCGTCGACCCGACCCAGCGCCCCCATCGCCATGATCAACGCCAGCGAGGCCATCATCGCGTGGAAGCCGGGCAGTTCCGGGAAACCCAATGCGGCCCGGGCCTTTTCGGCCGCCAACTCGCAGCGCGCCGCCGCCGCATCCAGGCACGCCTGCACCGCCAACCGCTCCGCCCGTTGGGCCGGGGTTTCGGAATCGAGCGAGGCGAGACCGTCGAGGATCGCGGCCGCTTCCTTGGGGTTGAAGAGGTTCCACGTCAAGTTGGCCGCCCGCACGGTCGCCCAGTGGTGGCCGTCGGGCAGGTCGGTGCCGGCCAGCGCGCGCAGCGCCGACTCGGCCGGTTCGCCGCGCCCCAGCAGCACCAGGTTCATGGCCCGCACCCCCGCCGCCCCGGGCGCACCGGCTTGGGTGGCGGCGGTGGCGAACCGGTCGGCCAGGTCCAGATCCAGCAGCGTCATCGCGTGCCGCGCCGCTTCCAGGTACAGCGCTGGGTCGGGATCGAGGTCCGACTCGAGACGCAGCAGCGCGCGGCGCACCGTGGCCTGCATGTCGGCGTCGCCGTCCTCGCCCAGGCGCACCGCCAACCTGCCCCGGATTTCCGACAGATACAGCTCACCGGCGCTCGCCCGGCGCAGCTCACCGAACAGCGGGTGGGCCAGCCGGGCCGTCAACCCGGCGCCGGTGCGTTCGATGCTCACCAGACCCATCCGCTCGGCGGCCGCCAGGTCGCTGCGCCGGGCCAGCTCGCACAGCACCTCTACGGCCAGCGGCTCACACTGTGACAGCGTGTCGACCACCATCGCCATTTCCGGGCTGAGTCGACCCATCTGACGGCCCACCGTGTCGGACAGGCTCGCCGAGACCGCGACATCGCCGTCCCACATCCATACCCCGGCCGTTTTGCGCATCCTCCCGGCGGCCACCTGGTCGGCCAGCAGCTGCCGCAGGAACAGCGCGTTGCCACCGGTCAGCTTCTGAAACCGTGTTGCGCTGCGCGCGTCGACCGGACCCTCCAGCGTGCCCTCGATGACCTCGCGCGTCGCGGCGGCCGTAAACGGTTCGAGATCAAGCCTTTCCAACAGCCCGTCCTTCCAGAGGGCCGTCACGGCATCCGGTTCGTCGCTGCCGGTACGCACGGTGACCACCAGCCGGATGCCACCCGACTGCGCCAGCTGGTGGACGACCAGCGCGGAGAGTCCGTCGAGCAGATGCGCGTCGTCGACCCCGACCAGCACGCGGCGCTGACGTTGTTGTGCGACAAACGAATTGATCACGCGTCGCACGTCGGCCAAAGGATCCGACCGTGCCTCGTTCATGGCCTCGGTCATCGCGCCGATGAACGCGCCCAGCGGCAGCGCCTGTGCCGAGTCGGTGCCGACGATCCACCGGGTCCGCTCGCCCGACGCCTCGGCGCGCCGCAGCACTTCGTGGGCGAGCCACGTCTTACCCACGCCGGCGGGTCCGGCGATCAGAACGCCCGTGTGGTTGCCGCCCGCATTCAGGGCGCGGCGAATGCTTCCCAATTCCCTGTCACGCCCGGCTAGCGGCTCGGCGCCGATCACTCGGCGACTATAACTTTGCGCGAGCGTCGTTCGGGTTGCTTTGTGCGGCGTTAGGTGGCCCGGCGTGCGGTCGCATCGTGGCAATGACGTAGTCGACTACGCTGTCGGCCCCCGTTTCGGGCCGTGAGCATGGTTTTTGTCAGGTAGGCGCTCAACACAGGTGGTGGGCTATGGCAAAGATCGGTAATCACGCGCTGGTAATGGGAGCGAGCATGGCCGGGCTCGTGGCCGCGCGATCGCTCAGCGAGTTCTTCGGCACGGTCACGGTGCTGGAGCGCGATCCGCTGCCCGACATCCCTCCCGAAACCGCCACCGCCCGCCGGGGCGTGCCGCAGGGTCGCCACCTCCACGGCCTGTTGCCCCGCGGCGCCATGGCACTCGAGCAGTTGTTCCCCGGCGTCCTCGATCAGCTGGTGATCGACGGCGCGCATCACCTGGATGGCCGTGATCTCTCGCAGCTGTACTACCGCATGGGCGAGCATCTGATGGTCCGCTCGGGCGGCGCCCCCTCGTTCGACATCTATCTGGCCACCCGGCCGTTCCTGGAAGAACACGTCCGGGCGCGACTCCGTCGCATACCCAACGTCACGTTGCTCGACGAGCACGACATCGTGGACCTGACCACGACACCGGATCGCCGCCGGGTGACCGGCGCCCGGGCGGTCAACCGCCGCACCCGCGAGGACGTCACGTTGAGCGCGGACCTGGTGCTCGATGCCACCGGGCGCGGCGCCCGCACCCCGGCGTGGCTGACCGCCTTGGGCTACGAGCGCCCAGCCGAGGTTCACGTACCGGTGCACCTGACTTACGTGAGCCAACACCTGCGGATGGCCCCGGACGCGCTGCACGAATTCGGCGTCATCGTCGGAGTGGTGCCGGGCCGTCCGTACGGGCTTGGGCTGCTGCGCTCGGAGCACGACACCTGCATGTTGACCGTCTTCGGCATAGCCGGCCATGGGCCGCGGCCGGACCTGGCGTCGATGTGCGAGTTCGTCGAGGATTGCGCGCCGGCCCATCTGCTGGCCGCGGTCCGGGCCGCCGAACCCATCGGCGAGACCACCCGGCACTGTCAGCCGTCGAGTCAGTGGCGCCGCTACGACAGGTTGCAACGCTTCCCGGACGGCCTGCTGGTGATGGGCGACGCGATCTGCAGCTTCAACCCGATCTACGGCCAGGGCATGACGGTCGCCGCGCTGGAGGCGTTGGCGCTGCGCGACTGCTTGTCCGGCGGCACAGCGGATCTGGCGCGGCGATTCTTCCGTGCCGCCGCGGTGCCGATCCGCCAGGCGTGGGAGCTGTCGGCCAACCCGGACCTGTGCCTGCCCGAAATCGAGGGCACGCCGCCGCTGCTCACCAGACTGCTCAACGCATACATCGAGCGCATACTCACCGCGACCGAATACGACCCCGTCGCGGTCGATCGGTTCGTCAGGGTCACGGCGCTGATCGATCCCGCCACCCGGCTGCTGCACCCGGGCATGATGTGGCGGGCCGCCCTGGCCAACCGCCGCCGGCCGCGACGCGGCGCCGGGCAGCCGGCCGACGCGACCGGCGACCTGGTCGGCAGCGTGCCCCGCTAGGGCCGCCGGTACGCGGGCGGCAGCGGCATCGACAGGTCGGCGAGCACGCCGCGCAACAGCGTCGGGTAGTCGGTGATGATGCCGTCGACCCCGAGGCCGATCTGCCGACGCATGGCGGCGGCGTCGTCCACCGTCCACGGGATCACCTTGAACCCCAAGGCATGTGCGCGGTCGACGTAGGGCTCACCGGTGACCAGCCGGTATTCGGGTGAGACGATGTCGGCGCCGACGATCCGCGCGCCGACCAGAGGATCGCCGATGAGCGCGGGGTTTTCACCGGCCAGCCATGGCGAGTCCGGGACCCAGGTCTGCTCGTCGTACAGGGCCACCAACGGGATCGACGGTTCGGCGCGCCGCACCAGCGGCAGGGTGCGCCAGTCGAAGCTCTGGATCTCCACCCGGCCGGCCTTGCCCGCGGACCTGACCGCGGCCAGTATCACGTCGACGAACTCTTGCGGCCCGGCCGATTCGCCGGGCCGGTCGGCCTCCACCTTGGTTTCGATGTTGTAGCGCATCGTGGCGGCGCGGTAGGAGTCGGCGAGCGCGAAAACCTGCGGCAGCGTCGCTATCCTGTTGCCGCGCACCACTTCGGCGTTCGGGAACTCGTCGAGCCGCTTGCCACAGTCCAAGGTCTCGAGCTGCGCCAGGGTGAGCTCGTGCACGAGCTTGCCGACGTACGGGTACTGCGGGTCGCCGGCGAATACGGGAGCGGTGTCGGCGCACTTCTCGGCCTGGATCGTCGGGTCGTGCCACACCAGCGGTTTGGAGTCCCGGGTCAGGACGATGTCGAGTTCCAGTGTGCTGACGCCCAATTCGAGCGCCTTGGCGAACGCACGCAGGGATTCCTCGGTGGTCTCCCCGCGTCCACCGCGGTGGGCCTGAAGGTCGAAGTCGGGCGTTTGCGCCCGGGCAACGCCAACCGGCAGCACCGCGACGGCCAGCAGCACCGCCAGCGCGACGCGAAGGCGCGCGGGCCGGCCGGGCACCGAGGTCAACTCCTGCGCTGGCGCGTGATTTCGGCGAGTACCACCCCGGCGGCCACCGATGCGTTCAGCGATTCGGTGTCCCCCGCCATCGGGATGGACACGACTTCGTCGCAATTCTGCCGCACCAACCGCGACAGCCCCTTGCCTTCGGACCCCACCACGACCACCAGCGGATCGGTGCCGTCTATGTCGTCGACCGTGGTGTCACCGCCGGCATCCAGCCCGATCACCCGCAGCCCGCGCCCGGCCCAATCCGTCAGTGTCCTGGTCAGATTGGTGGCGCGCGCCACCGGGATGCGGGCCGCGGCCCCGGCGCTGGTGCGCCAGGCCACCGCCGTCACCGACGCCGACCGTCGCTGCGGGATCACCACGCCGTGGCCGCCGAATGCGGCCACCGAACGGACGATGGCACCCAGGTTGCGGGGATCGGAGATGTTGTCCAGCGCGACCAGCAGCGCCGGCGGCGCGGCGATCGCGGCGGCCAGCAGGTCGTCGGGGTGGGCGTAGTTGTACGGCGGCACCTGCAACGCGATCCCCTGATGCAGGTGGTTGCTGGTCATCCGGTCCAGGTCGGTGCGCGGTACCTCCAGGATGGAGATGCCCAAATCCGCGGCGCGGGTGACGGATTCGGTGAGCCGTTCGTCGGCCTCGGTGCCCAGCGCCACATAGAGCGCGGTGGCCGGCACCCCGGCCCGCAGGCACTCGAGCACCGGGTTGCGGCCCAGCACCGTCTCGGCTTCGTCGGTGCGGCCCCGTGCCGGCCGGCGGCTCTGGGCCTTGGCGCGCTTGGCCGCCGGATGGTTGGGGCGCAGATGCGCGGGCGGGGTGGGGCCACGGCCTTCCAGGCCGCGGCGGCGCTGGCCGCCCGAACCTACGGTCGGGCCCTTCTTGGTGCCCTCTTTGCGTATCGCCCCACGGCGACGCGAGTTTCCGGCCATCTACTCGGCCCTACTTGTCGCGTTTTTCTTCGTGGGCCAAAAGCTCCCACTGCGGCCCGTCGGCGGTCTCGGTGACCTCGATGCCGGCGTGCTTGAGCCGGTCGCGAATCTCGTCGGCGAGCGCCCAATTGCGTTCGTCGCGGGCCTTCTGCCGATTCTCCAGCTCCGCCCGGACCAGCACGTCGACCGCCGCCAGCGCCGCCGACGTCTCGTCGCGGGTTTCCCAGCGCTCGTCGAGGGGGTCGCAACCCAAGATGCCCATCATCGCCCGGATCGCGCGAGCATGTTGCAGCGCGCCTTCGTGATCGCCGGAGTCGAGCGCCCGGTTGCCTTCGGCGCGGGCCTGGTGTACTTCGGCGAGCGCGGCCGGCACGGCCAGGTCGTCGTTGAGGGCCTCGGCGAAGCGCGGCGTCCATTGCCCGGGCTCGACGCCACCGACCCGTACCCGCACGCGGTGCAGGAATTCCTCAACGCCGACATAGGCTTTCACCGCGTCCTGCAGGGCGTTGTCGGAGAATTCCAGCATCGACCGGTAGTGGGCGCTGCCCAGGTAGTAGCGCAGCTCGGCGGCGCGCACGCGCTGCAGCAACGCCGGTATGGCCAGCACGTTGCCCAGCGATTTGCTCATCTTCTCGCCGCCCATGGTCACCCAGCCGTTGTGCAGCCAGTAGCGGGCGAACCCGTCGCCGGCGGCGCGGCTCTGGGCGATCTCGTTCTCGTGGTGCGGGAAGACCAAATCCATTCCGCCGCAATGAATGTCGAACTCGGGACCCAGATAGGTGCGGGCCATCGCGGAGCATTCCAGGTGCCAGCCCGGGCGTCCCCGGCCCCACGGGGTGGGCCAGGACGGTTCACCGGGTTTGGCGGCCTTCCACAGGGTGAAGTCGCGCTGATCGCGCTTGCAGGTGGCCACGCCCTCGCCCTGATGGACGTCGTCGATCTTGTGACCGGACAGCTGCCCGTACTCCGGGTAGCTGAGCACGTTGAAGTAGACGTCGCCGCCGGCGGCGTACGCGTGCTCGGTTTCGATCAGCCGTCCCATTAATTCGACCATCTGGGTGATGTGCCCGGTGGCGCGCGGCTCGGCCGACGGCGGCATGACGTCCAGGGCGTCGTAGGCGGCGCTGAAGGCGCGCTCGTAGGTGGCCGCCCATTCCCACCACGGCCTGCCCGCCGCGGCGGCCTTGTTGAGGATCTTGTCGTCGATGTCGGTGACGTTGCGGATGAACGCGACGTCGCAGCCGCGCGCGATGAGCCAGCGGCGCAGGATGTCGAAGGCCACCCCGCTGCGGACATGGCCGATGTGCGGCAAGCCCTGGACGGTGGCGCCACACAGGTAGATCGAGACCTGGCCCTCGCGCAGCGGAACGAAATCACGCACGGCGCCGGCTGCCGTGTCGTGTAGCCGCAAACGGGCGTGATCGGTCACGACGTGCCAGCTTACCGGGTAGTTCCCCGGCGCCCGGCGCTGCGCGGGCTTACCCGGTGGGGACCACCAGCGCGGTGGCGATCGCGGCGAGGCCCTCACCGCGTCCGGTCAGCCCCAACCCGTCGGTCGTCGTCGCCGACACCGAGACCGGCGCGCCGAGCAATTCCGAGAGCAGCCGCTGCGCCTCATCGCGGTGTGGACCGATTTTCGGCCGGTTCCCGACGACCTGAACGGCGGCGTTGCCGACCCGGAAGCCCTGGTGCGACGTCAGCTCCGCGACGTGGCGCAGCATGTCGGCGCCGCTGACCCCTTTCCAGCGCGGATCGTCGACCCCGAATACCGCACCCACGTCACCCAGCCCGGCCGCCGACAGCACCGCGTCGCACAGCGCGTGCGCGGCGACGTCCCCGTCGGAATGGCCGGCACAGCCGTCGGCGTCGGCGAAGAGCAGACCCAGCAGCCAGCACGGCCTTCCGGGTTCGATGGGGTGCACGTCGACGCCCAGGCCGACCCGGGGCAGGGGAAGCGGCGCGTTCACCGGCGCACGACGGTCTCGGCCAGCAACAAATCGAGCTGGGTGGTGATCTTGAAGGCCAACGGGTCGCCGTCGACCACCTGGACCTGCCCGCCGACATGCTCGATCAGCGACGCGTCGTCGGTGAAGCCGGCCATGCCGGCGCCGGCGCGATAGGCGCGCAACAGCAGATCGGTCGCGAAGCCCTGCGGCGTCTGCACGGCGCGCAGCCCGGCGCGTTCCGGCGTCCCCAGGACCACCCCGTTGGCGTCCACGGCCTTGATCGTGTCATGCAGGCGCAGCGCGGGCACGACGGCCTGGTGGCCGGCCCGCAGCGCGTCCACCACGCGGGTGATCAGCGCCGGGGGCGTCAACGCGCGGGCGGCGTCGTGCACCAGCACGAACTCGGGCGCCGCCGCCGATAAGGACGCCAGGGCCGCCAGGGCCAGGTTGACGGATTCGGTGCGGTCGGGCCCGCCGGCGACGACGGCCGCCCGCCCGGCGCCGACGTGGTCGCCCAGCACCTGCGTGGCCTCGTCGATCCGGTCGGCGGGGACCGCCACCACGACGTGATCGACGGCCCCGGATTCCAGCAGGCCGGTGACCGCACGCTGCAGCAGCGTGCGGCCGTCGACCACACAGAATGCTTTGGGGATTCCCGCGGCCAGTCGTTCGCCCGACCCTGCGGCGGGGACGACTGCGACTACTTTGCCTGAGGTGCCCTTCTCCGGGGCCACCGAAGTGTCAGGGCCTTCAGGAAGCGGCGGCCAGAACCTCGTCGAGGATGGTCTCCGCCTTGGCGTCGTCGGTGCTCTCGGCCAGCGCCAATTCACCGACCAGAATCTGACGGGCCTTGGCCAGCATCCGCTTCTCGCCGGCCGACAAACCACGCTCCTGGTCGCGACGCCACAGGTCGCGGACTACCTCGGCGACCTTGTTGACATCGCCGGAAGCAAGCTTTTCGAGATTGGCCTTGTAGCGGCGCGACCAGTTCGTCGGCTCTTCGGTGTGCGGGGCGCGCAGCACCTGGAAAACCTTGTCGAGACCTTCTTGTCCGACGACGTCGCGCACACCGACGTACTCAGCGTTCTCGGCGGGAACTCGAACCGTCAGGTCTCCCTGCGCCACCTTCAGGACGAGATATTCTTTTTGTTCCCCTTTGATCGTCCGGGTTTCGATCGCCTCGACTAACGCAGCACCGTGATGTGGGTAAACAACGGTGTCGCCGACCTTGAAGATCATCTGATTCGAGCCCCTTTCGTTACTTCATCCTAACACGGCCGCCTAACTACGCGCGAAGCAACGATGCAGGTCAGGGGCACAACACGCGCAGACTAGGGGTTGACATGGGGACCAAGTCGTGCAGTGCAGCACATTACCAACGCCATCGAAGCGGCCCGGCGGCGGCCTATTTGAGGCCCATTTTCGCGCTCCTGCGCTGGTCTGGCGCCCCGCGGTATCGCGCGTGAGACGTTCCTACTACTGTGCATAGTTGCATCAGTCGAATCGGCTCAGCAGGAGGCCTGAGAGAGTGAACCGCTTCAAGATCCGCCTCGGCCTGCCCGCGTTCGCCGTCGCCGGCGTGCTTGCCGTTCTGGTCACTCTGCTCAGCGGTTGCGGAGCCGGCCAGGTCTCGCAGATGGCGGTCCAGGAGCCGGCCATCAACGGCAACAAGGTCACGTTCAAAAACGTGGCGCTGCGCGACATCCGGATCCAGGCCAACCAGACGGGCGACTACCTGCAGCCGGGCCGGACCGTGGACCTGGTGCTGGTTGCGATCAACCAGTCGCCGAGTTCGGCCGACCGCCTGGTCGGCATCACCAGCGACATCGGCACGGTGACGGTCAGCGGCGACCCCCGGCTGCCCGCCGGCGGATCGCTGTTCATCGGCACGCCGGACGGCCAGAAGGTGGCGCCGGGCCCGGTGGGCGCCAACACCGCGGCGGCCAAGGCCACCGTCAATTTGGCCAAGCCCATCTCGAACGGCCTCACCTACAACTTCACCTTCAATTTCGAGAAGGCCGGGCAGGCCACGGTCGCGGTGCCGATTTCGGCCGGCCTGATGCCGCCGCAGCAAAACCAGGCGGGCTAACCGCCTGTCGTGACGCGGGGTTGTCGTAGCGGCTCGATACCGTCATGACGTGGCAACTGCGCGCTCCCAATACCGCTGTTCGGAATGCCGTCATGTCACGGCGAAGTGGGTCGGCCGCTGCCTGGAGTGCGGCACCTGGGGCACCGTCGACGAGGTCCCGGTTCTCAGTGCGGTCGCCGGCCGCCGCGCCGGCCTGGCCGCGGCGTCCCCGGCCGTGCCGATCACTTCCATCGCCCCCAACGCGAGCCAGCACCGCACGACGGGCGTAGACGAACTCGACCGGGTGCTGGGCGGCGGCGTGGTGCCCGGCTCGGTGACGCTGCTGGCCGGCGATCCGGGTGTGGGCAAGTCGACGCTGCTGCTCGAGGTTGCGCACCGCTGGGCGGAATCGGGCCGCCGCGCGCTGTACATCTCCGGTGAGGAGTCCGCCGGCCAGATCCGGCTGCGCGCGGACCGCATCGGCTGCGGCAGCGACGAGCTGTACCTGGCCGCCGAATCCGACCTGCACACGGTGCTCGAGCACATCGCCACGGTCAAGCCGGCCCTGGTGATCGTGGACTCGGTGCAGACCATGTCCACCACCGAGGCCGACGGCGTGGCCGGCGGTGTCACCCAGGTGCGCGCGGTGACGTCGGCGCTGACCGCCGCGGCCAAAACCAACGGGGTCGCGCTCATCCTGGTCGGGCACGTCACCAAGGACGGGGCCATCGCCGGGCCGCGCTCGCTGGAGCATCTCGTCGACGTCGTACTGCACTTCGAAGGCGACCGCAACGGCTCGCTGCGGATGGTCCGGGGGATCAAGAACCGGTTCGGTGCGGCCGACGAGGTGGGGTGCTTCCTGCTGCACGACAACGGGATCGACGGCGTCGCCGACCCGTCGAACCTGTTCCTGGATCAGCGTCCGGCGCCCGTCCCCGGCACCGCGATCACGGTGACGCTCGACGGAAAGCGACCGCTCATCGGCGAGGTGCAGGCGTTGCTGGCCACGCCCGCGGGCGGCTCGCCGCGGCGCGCCGTCAGCGGCATCGACCATTCCCGGGCCGCGATGATCACCGCGGTGCTGGAGAAGCACGCCAGGCTGCCCATCGCCATCAACGACATCTACCTGTCCACGGTCGGCGGCATGCGGCTGACCGATCCGTCGTCGGATCTGGCGGTCGCGGTCGCGCTGGCTTCGGCGCTCACAAGCCTGCCGCTGCCCACCACGGCGGTGATGATCGGCGAGGTGGGACTGGCCGGAGATCTCCGGCGGGTCAGCGGCATGGAGCGGCGGCTGAGCGAAGCCGCGCGCCAAGGGTTCAACATTGCGCTCATCCCGGACGGCGACGACCCCCGGCGCGAGATAGTGCCCAGCGGGATGCGGGCGCTCCGGGCGCCCACCATCGTGGCGGCGCTCGAGCACATGATCGACATCGCCGACCACCGCGGCGGCACGCCGGCAGGCCCGCGACGGCTGGACGCATGACGCGTCGGGCCTGAAGAATGACACGTTGTGACTCGTCCGACCCTGCGTGAGACTGTCGCCCGCCTGGCTCCGGGCACCGGGCTGCGTGACGGCCTGGAACGCATCCTGCGTGGCCGTACCGGCGCGCTGATCGTGCTCGGCAACGACGAAGCCGTCGAGGCCATCTGCGACGGCGGCTTCGCCCTCGACGTGCGCTACGCGCCCACCCGGCTGCGCGAGCTGGCGAAGATGGACGGGGCCGTCGTGCTGTCCACCGACGGCAGCCGCATCGTGCGGGCCAACGTGCAGCTGGTTCCCGATCCGTCGATCGCCACCGACGAGTCGGGAACCCGGCACCGCTCGGCGGAGCGGGCGGCGATCCAGACCGGGTATCCGGTGATTTCGGTGAGCCACTCGATGAACATCGTGACCGTCTACGTGGGCGGGGAGCGCCACGTGGTGGCGGACTCGGCGACCATCCTGTCGCGAGCCAACCAGGCCATCGCCACCCTGGAGCGCTACAAGATCAGGCTCGACGAGGTCAGCCGGCAGCTGTCGCGCGCCGAGATCGAGGACTTCGTGACGCTGCGCGACGTCATGTCGGTGGTGCAGCGGCTCGAGCTGGTCCGGCGGATCGGCCAGGTGATCGACAACGACGCGGTCGAACTCGGCACCGACGGCCGCCAGCTACGGCTGCAGCTCGACGAGCTGCTGGGCGGCAACGACAACGCCCGCGAACTGATCGTGCGCGACTATCACGCCAGCCCTGAGCCGTTGTCCGAGGCGCAGATGACGGCCACGCTCGACGAGCTGGACGCGCTGTCGGACACCGAGTTGCTCGACTTCACCATCCTGGCAAAGGTTTTCGGCTATCCGACCACCACCGAGGCGCAGGATTCGGCGGTCAGCCCGCGCGGCTACCGTGCGCTGGCCGGCATTCCCCGCCTGCAGTTCGCCCACGCCGACCTGTTGGTCCGCTCGTTCGGGACGCTGCAGAACGTGCTGGCGGCCAGCGCCAGCGACCTGCAATCGGTCGACGGCATCGGCGCGATGTGGGCACGCCATGTGCGGGAAGGACTGTCGCAGCTGGCCGAGTCGACGATCACCGACTCATTGAGCTAGCTGCGTGCTGATTCCGCGTTGGCGTCAGCCGG
The DNA here is from genome assembly GCF_001667865.1 of Mycobacterium mantenii. GTDB lineage: Bacteria > Actinomycetota > Actinomycetes > Mycobacteriales > Mycobacteriaceae > Mycobacterium > Mycobacterium mantenii_A. The sequence continues at coordinate 115,430 of NZ_LZJP01000100.1, forward strand.
CCGGCGGCGCGGGCATCGGCGGCGCCTCCGGCTGCGGCACGGCGCCCGGCTGACCCGGTCCGGGTGCCGGGCCCGGTGGCGGCGGCGGCTGGTTCATGACGAACGGGACCGGCATCGAGCGCAGATTGCCCAGCTGCACGACGAGGTTGTAGGTGCCTGGCCCGATCGCCGGCCGCGGCAGCGGGCAGTGCGGCGCCGAGCCCATGCCCGTCCACGTCACCGCGGTGGTCACCTGCTCGCCCGGTGTGAAGGTCTTGATCAGCGTCTCGTTGGACGGCGCGCAATCCAGGTTGGACCACAACCGCTTGTTGTCCAGCGAGTAGACGTAGGCCGCCAGCACCGCGGCGCCGACGTCGCGCTTGCAGGCCACCAGGCCGATGTTGGTGACGACCATGGTGAACTTCGGCTGGTCACCGATGAAGTACTGGGGAGCGTTGGTCAGGCCCTTGACCGCCAGCGTCGAATCGGGGCAGTCGTCGCCCTCCTTCAGCACCGGCGGCGGCTGCACCGCGGCGGTGGGTGTGGGGGTCTCGGGGTTCTGGCCCTGCGCCGGCGGCGCCACCGGAGCGGGGCCCTCGGGTCCCGCCGGTGGGGGCGCCTGGGGCGCGGGCGATCCCGGCTTGTTCTGCGCGGCGCTGGCCTTGTCGGCATTGGCGGGCTTGGCTCCCCCGCTATGCCCCATGAAGGCGATGACGATGGCGGCCACGATCCCGATCACGACGACCGCGATGCCGATGGCCAGGCCTCTGCGCCGCCAATAGATCTCCGTGGGTAGCGGGCCACGCGGTTCCAGATCGAGCACGTTCGCAGCGTAGGCCCAGGTCACATCGATTCGGCTGACCCGCCTCGGCGTGTCGTCAGGTTTGCTGGCCGACCGCCGTGTAGTGGCGGTGAGGAACGCGGCCCCACGGGCGCCCTATTCGGCGCTATTCACCTATGTCGCCGGCGTGATCGCACAACTCGGCACGTCCGTCCGCAAGGTGGTAGGTGACCCCCGCCACCGCTACCGTGCCCGCGGCCACCCGCTCGGCGATGATCGCCGAGCGAGACGTCAGTTGCGCAACGGTTTCGCAGACGTGGCGCTTCTCGAACTCGTCGACGCGGCTCAGGCCCTCGCGCCGGCCCATCAGGATCGAGGGGGCCACGCGCTCCACCACATCACGCACGAAACCGCCGGGGATGTTGCCCTCGTCGATCGCGGCCAGCGCCGCCTTGACGGCGCCGCAGCTGTCGTGACCGAGCACGACGATCAGCGGCACGTTGAGTACCGCCACGGCGAACTCGATGGAGCCCAGCACCGCCGAATCGATGGCCTGCCCGGCGGTGCGCACCACGAACATGTCGCCCAAGCCCTGATCGAAGATGAGCTCGGCGGCAACTCGGCTGTCCGCGCAGCCGAACACGACCGCGGTGGGACTCTGACCCGCGGCCAGGCTCGCTCGGTGCTCAACACTTTGGCTGGGATGCTGCGGCTTACCGGCGACGAATCGCTCGTTACCCTCTTTGAGTGATTTCCACGCGGTTACCGGACTGGTGTTAGGCATGGCTGACATCATGCCGCATCCGCCGGTTGCGGGCCCAGAGTTCATATCAGCCGCCAATCTTGTTCACTGGTACGAAACTTCGAGGCGCGATCTGCCGTGGCGTGAGCCCGGGGTCAGCGCCTGGCAGATTCTGGTCAGCGAATTCATGCTGCAGCAGACGCCGGTATCTCGGGTGCTGCCGATCTGGACGGATTGGGTGCGGCGCTGGCCCACCCCGTCGGCCACGGCGGCGGCCAGCGCCGCCGACGTGCTGCGCGCCTGGGGCAAGCTGGGCTATCCGCGCCGGGCCAAGCGGCTGCACGAGTGCGCCGTCGTGATCGCGCGCGATCACGGCGACGAGGTTCCCGAGGACGTCGACACCCTGCTGACGCTGCCCGGGGTCGGCAGCTACACCGCCCGCGCCATTGCCTGCTTCGCCTACGGACAGCCGGTCCCGGTGGTGGACACCAACGTGCGCCGGGTGGTGGCGCGTGTGGTGCACGGCCTGGCCGACGCGGGCGCACCGTCGGAGACCCGCGACCACGCCGACGTGTCGGCGCTGCTGCCCGCCGATGGGACTGCACCGAAGTTTTCCGTCGCGCTGATGGAACTGGGCGCGACGGTGTGCACGGCGCGCGCGCCGCGCTGCGGGCTGTGCCCGCTGGGCCGGTGCGCGTGGCGGGACGCCGGCCATCCGCCCGCGCAGGGTCCGGCCCGCCGCGTTCAGACCTACGCCGGAACCGACCGTCAGGTCCGCGGACGGCTGATGGATGTGTTGCGCGCCAACGATTCTCCGGTGACGCGCGCTCAGCTGGATGTGGCTTGGCTGACGGATACCGCGCAGCGCGACCGGGCGCTGTATTCGCTGCTGGCCGACGGCTTGGTGACGCAGACGCGCGACGGCCGGTTCGCGCTGGCCGGCGAGGAGTAGCGCGTATCAGAGGTCATTGCCGGCGTAGGACTGGTTGAAGCTTTTGTTGGCCAACGGAAAGTCGGGGACGATGGTGTCGGCCATCGCGACGGGCAGCGCGGGCCAGTTGAACCATGACGGGTCGACGATCTTCGCGCGAGTGATGCGATTGGCGGCGTCGATTTCCACGCGGTGGACGATGGTGCCGCGCCAGCCCTCGACGATGCCGATGCCGCTGCGGGGTGCGCGCGGCGCCGGTGGCTTTTCATCGTATTCGATTGGGCCACTGTGTGATTCAATCAGATGGCAGGCCAGCTCGGTCGACGCGGCGAATTCGTCGCGCCGCACGGTGTAGCGGCCCAGCACGTCGCCCGCGGCTGCGTCGACCTCGGTGACGGGGAGTGCGGTGGTGGGGTGTTCGAGCCGGGCGTCCGTGCGCATTCCGCTGGCCCGCGCGACATAGCCCAGGCACCCGAGGGCGCGAGCGTCGTCCTGCTGCAGGATGGCCGTCCCGGCGAACCGGTCGTACACCACGGTGTTCTGCAGGGTCAGTTCGGCGACCTCGGCGACATCGGTGGCGATACGTCGCAGCGCGCTGACATCCGGCAGCGCCTGCAATGCCACCGCGCCCGGGCGCATCGCGCCCCGCAGCAGGCGGTGCCCGGTCACGGCGGCGTTGAGCCGCAGCAGTTGTTCGCGGATGCGCTGGGCGTGCGCGTGGGCGATCCCGAAGCCGACGTCGTTGGCCAGCGCGCCCAGATCGGCGGCGTGGTTGTAGAGCCGTTCGAGTTCGACCAGCAGCGCCCTTATCCGGTGCACCTCGTCGGGAAGTTCCATCCCGACAGCGTCCTCGACGGCGAGGCAGTGGGCGAGCGCGTGGGCAACGGACGTGTCGCCGCTGACGCGTTCTGCCAAATCGACTGCGCCGCCCGGCGCCCGCCCCTCGAACAGCTTCTCCAGCCCCCGGTGGACGAACCACAGTCTGGCCTTGAGTCGCAGCACGGTTTCGCCGGCGACCGAGAAGCGGAAATGGCCGGGTTCGATCAACCCCGCGTGCACCGGGCCCACCGGGATTTCGTACACCCCGGGCCCCTCGACGGTGACAAACGGAAAATGGCCGTCACCATCGAATTGGGGTACGGGCGGCGCGTCGCCACGCATGGGGTGCCAATCCTCGGGCCAGTGGGCATGGCGTACCAGTCGGCGCGCTTTGGGATGCCCGACGCACCGGATCCCGTACAGGTCGGCCATTTCTCGCTCGAAGCGACCGGCCGCAAACGACAGGTAAGACAGCGATCGAACCGACGGATCATCCTTCGGCACAACGCATTCGAGCTCGACACGCCGATCCGGCCAGCCGGCAAGGAACAGATAAACGACACGGAAGGCGTCGCCGTCGTCGTGCCCGGCCACCAGACCCAGGCGAAAACCCTTGCCCAGCAGGTCTTCCGTGGTCTCGGCCAGCCTCTCCTGAGAAAGGCGGTGGCGCTGCCATTGCGACCTCACCGCGGTCCCCCGACCTCGCCGGCGGCGGCGGTGAACAAGTCGGTGAGGGGGCCGGCGGTGACACCGAGGGCGATCGATGCGGCAATGCCGACGAGCAGCGCGGCCGCGACCGTTCGCGGGACGGTGATTTCGGGCGCGGCGGCCGGGCCGCCCAACAGGATGCGGCCGGAGTTGCGGGCCAGCGCGGCGAAGGCAACTGCGACCAACAGCATGCCCGCGGCGAGACCCCAGGTGAGCCGGGCGTCGGCCAGCGACCGGACGATGGCCAGCTCGCTGGCGAACATCGCGAACGGCGGCAGGCCGAGCAGCACGATCACGCCCACGGCGAGCGACACCCCGATCAGGCGGGAGCGCCGCAGCACCGCGCTGATGTCAGCGATCGCGGTGGAGTTGTGGGCGGCCTGCAACTGGCCGCTCGCCAGGAAGAGGACCGTCTTGCCGATGCCGTGGGCGAGGACGTGCAGCAGCAGCGCAGCGATGGCAAGCGTGGTTCCGGCCGCCGCGGCGATTGCGATCAGACCCATGTTCTCCATCGAGGAGTAGGCGAGCATTCGTTTGAGGTCCGGTGTCACCGTCAGCATCAGGGCCGAGACCACCAGTGTCGCGAGCCCGATCACCAGCAGGCCCGATCGCATGAAGCTGGGCCCGGCGGCCGCGTCGACGATCGGCTTGAGGCGAATCAGCACCGAGAAGGCCACCGACAGCAGCACCCCGCTCATCAACGCCGAAACCGGTGCGGGGGCCTGGCTGTGGGCGTCGGCCAGCCAGGTGTGGAACGGAAACAGCCCGACTTTCGCGCCGTAGCCGATCAGCAGCAGCCCGCCCGCCAGTCGAGCGATGTCCGGGTTCAGCACGCCGGCATGCGCCGTCAGCACGTCGAGGTTCAGGGCCGCAGCCGCCGGCGCCCCGGCATGCTCGGCGGCGTAGTAGAGCAGCACGGTGCCGAGAAAGGCGATCGCGATGCCTACCGAGCAGATCACGACGTACTTCCAGGTCGCTTCCAGCGCGGTGCGGGTTCTGCGGTGGCCGACCAGGAAGGCGGTGATTACCGTGGTCGCTTCGATCGCAATCCAGATCACGCCGATGTTGTTGGCGCACACCGCGACAACCATCGCCGCCAGGAAGGCCGCCGTCAGCGCGCCGTACACCCGGGCACCGCGCATGTCGGTGTGGCCGTGCGCGAGTTCGGCGTCCAGGTAGCCGATGCTGGCCCAGGTGGCCAGTGTGGCAACGGTTCCGATGACAATCAGCATGGTCACGGTGAGCGCGTCGACTCGCAGCAGCCCGCCGAATGCGAGCCGGGCGCCCGACCCGACCCGGAACGCGAGCGCCACGGCGCATGCGAGCACCGTCACCGCCGAGAGCAGGATCAGCGTCGCGCTCGCCCGGCGCCAGCCGGCAATCAGGACGGCCACCGAGGCACCAACCGGGGTGAGGATCGCGGCGAGCAGTAAACCGGTCATCAGTCGTGCAGCTCCTGTAGCGCGTCCAGATCGGCGCCGCCGAACGCACGAGACAGGCGGCCCGTCAGGACGCCGATCACGATGATCGCGAACAACACGTCCAGCGAGGCGCCGAGTTCGACGATCAGCGGCACTCCCGCGGTGAGCAAAAACGCGGTGGCGGCGATTCCGTTGTCCAGCATGAGAAATCCCGCCGCCTGCGACACCGCATGCCGCCGCGTGACCATCACGAGCAGCGCGATGAGCACCGCCGCGGTAGCGGCCGGCACTGCGGTGGTGGTCGCTGCGGGCTGCAGATTCACCAGGGGCCCAGTGGCGGCGAACGCGGCCAGCGTCAACACCGCGGTGATCAGGAGCGAGGTGGCGGTGTTCACCAATGGGGTGGCTTCCCGGCGCGTTTGCGCCTCGGCGCCGACCGCGCGGGCCAGTAGCCGCGGCAGCACAGCGACCCGCAAGACCAGCACCGCCACACCGACACCGATGAGCGCACCGTCGCGGTCGTATGCCCCGCGCAGGATGGGGATCGCCGCCAGAGCGACGCCCTGCCAGGCCAGCAGGCGGATGACGGCGACCAGGTCGCGGCGCCAGACGATCAGCACCGCGGCCAAGAGCAGGCCACCGGCGGCGAGGTCGACGAGTACCGAAAAGGTGCTGTAGGTCATGCCGGCACCACGAAGAAGTTGGCGGCGACGACCGCGAGCAACGCCAAGAGGAACGATCCGGCCAGCAACTCGGGTACCCGGAAGAGCCGCAGCTTGGCCACGAACACCTCGACGGTGGCCAGCAGCCCCGCCAACAACGCGACCTTGGCCACCACCGCCGCGACTCCGATGACGACGTCAACGGCGCCGGGCCGGTCCCCCGCAATGCCCCACGGCGCGAACAGGTTTGCCAACAGCGCCAAGAGCAAGGTCAATCGCATCCCGGCCGCCCACTCGACCAGGGCCAGCCGCGGACCGGCATATTCGAGGATCATCGCCTCGTGAACCATCGTGAGCTCGAGATGGGTGGCGGGGTTGTCCACCGGCAGCCGTCCGGTCTCGGCGACGATAACGATCACCAGCGCGGCGAACGCCAGCACCGCGGCCAGCGACACCACCTGCCCGGGGTGGGCGATCGTATGTGCCACCAGGGCACCAAGATTGGCCGATCCTGCCGGCATGGACAGCGCAAAGACCGCGAGCAAGATCGTGGGTTCGACCAGCGCGGCGATGGTGATCTCGCGACTGGCGCCCATGCCCCCGAACGAGGTGCCGGTGTCGATGCCGGCCAGGGTCAACGCCGCAGTGCCCACGAACAGCAGGCCGACGACGGCGAACAGGTCGGCACTGGCATCCAGTGGCGATCCGGTGGCGACCAGCGGCGCGATGGCGGCGATCAGCAGCGTGGTTCCGGCGACGATGGCTGGTGCAGCCGCGAAAACCACCGTCGTCCCGCGCGGGGTGATCTGTTGTTTACCAAGCTGTTTGACGATATCGCGCCACGGCTGCAAGACGCCGCCGCCGACGCGGCCTTCCCAGCGCGCACGCACCTGCTTGGTCAGGCCCACCACCAGCGGCGCCCCGGCCATCACGCCGACGATCTGGGCCGCCCCGGCGACATAGGAGAGAACGTTCATCGGGCGACCACCAGGACGATCAGCACGCCTAGCGCACCGTAGGCCAGATACAGGTGCACGCTGCCGGTGTGGGCGCGCCGCACCAAACCCCCAGCGGCAGCCACCGCCCGGATCACCGGCGTGTAGCAACGTTCCTCGATGGCATCGGAGATTCTGGTGCGGTAGCTGATCTTTTCAGCGAGATAACGCGACTCGGCGGTGTGAGTGACTTCAATGTCGGTGTCGGGACGCAGGATGTCATCGAAGACTCGTTGCAGCGGCTCGGCGAACGACGTGGCGGTGTACTGCATCCGCGCGGTGAGATCGTCTGCGCCACAGGCCCACAACGGCAATAATGCGGGTGCCGGACGCCGGCTCCGGCGCCAACGCCCCAGCATCGCCGCGATCAGCGCGGCCACCACGATGCCGGCGGCGATCGCGCCGGGTGCGATCGACCCCTGCAGGCCCGGCAGGCGCACCAGGGCGCCAAGATTGGTGAATTCCACCGCCCGGGCAACCGGTAGCGCGGAGATCGCCGAGCGCAGCGCGGGTGCCAGAAACGCGGGTGCCACGGCCAGCATCAGACAGGCCGCCGCGGCCAGCGCCATGCCGGCCAGCATGCTGCGCGGCGCCTCGACAGCCCGGGCCGCCTGCTCGGAACGCGGACGCGCCAAGAATCCGATCCCGAACGCCTTGACCATCGCCGCGACGCCCAGACCCGTGGTGAGCGCGACCGCGCCCACCGCCAGCGGCGTGGTCAACGCCAACACAACGGAATGCTCTCGCGCAGTGTGGATCAGCGACTGCACCAGCAGCCACTCGCTGACGAACCCGGCGCCAACCGGCAGCCCGGACGCCCCGAGGGCGGCCACCCCGAACAAGGTCGTCGTCACCGGCATGCGCCGGGCCAGACCGCCCAGCCGGTCGAGGTCTCGCAGCCCGGTCGCGGCGAGCACCGATCCCGCGGCGAGGAATCCGAGGCTCTTGAATGCCGCGTGCGCGGCGAGGTGCAGCATGGCGGCGGCCGCCGCGATCGTCGCTGGGCCGTGCGCGCCGGCGGCCGCGAACAGGGTGGCGGCCCCCAATGCCAGCGTGATCAGCCCGAGGTTCTCGGTCGACGAATAGGCAAGCAGCCGTTTGAGATCCGTGGCCACCGAGGCCTGCACCACGCCGTACAGCGCCGACACCGCGCCCACGGCCATCAAGACCAGCCCCCACCAACGCGGCCCCGGCCCGAGCAGCTGCAGATCGATGCGGCAAATGCCGTACACCCCAAGGTTGATCATCGCCGCGCTCATCAGCGCCGACACCGGGCTCGGCGCCTCCGGGTGGGCGCGCGGCAACCACGCGTGCAGCGGTACCAGTCCGGCCTTGGAACCAAACCCCGCGAGCGTCAACAAGAACACGACGGTGCGCGCACCTTGCGATACCCGGTGCAGGTCGGCGAACCGGTCCGCGCCACCAGCCGCGGACAACACCATCAGGCCGACCAATATCGCCACGAACGCCAACTGGGTCATCACCGCATACACCAATCCGGCGGAGCGAACCTGCGGTTCGGTGTGGTGGGTCAGCACCAAGACCAACGAAGCGACCGCCATCAATTCCCACGCCAGCAGGAAAGTGGTGACCGACCCCGCGGCGGGCACCAGCAACATGGCGGCGACAAACGCCGGCAAGACGGTCAGGGTGACGGCTCCCAGTTGCTCGCGCCGGGCGTACCCGATCGTGTATAGCCCGACCACCACCGCGACCGCGCCCGTGAGCGCCATGAAGAATCCGCCCAGCGGGTCGAGACCCAGCTGGATACCCGCCAGGGGAAGCAACCATCCGATGCGGACCACGCGCACCGAACCGAACATTCCCAGCGCGCCCACCCATACCCCGCCCGCACCCAGTAGCGAGGTCAGCACGCCCGCGCAGATGTATCCAGAATCCTTGCGGCGCATCAGGCTCGGTTCGGGTACCACTCTGGTCGCCAGCCCAGCCGTCACTTGCCGGTCACCGACCGCAGAGCCGCGACGATCTGGCCCGGCGTCGGCGGGCAGCCCGGGATCTCCAGATCAACGGGCACCACCTCGCCGACCGCGCCCGCCACGCCGTAGGCGTCGGCGAAAACGCCCCGGTTGATGGCGCAGTCCCCACAGGCGATCACCCGCCGCGGCAGCGGCGTGGCCTCGATCGTGGTGCGCAACGGGCCGGCCATGTTGTGTGTCACGACTCCGGTCACCAAAAGCGCGTCCGCGTGCCGCGGCGAGGCCACCAAGCGGGCACCGAACCGCTCGGCGTCATAGACCGGCCCGAACGCCCCCGCGATCTCCACCTCGCAGCCATTGCACGAACCCGCGTCGACGTGGCGGATCTGAAGCGAACCACGCACACCGGCGGGCGGCTTGATCGTCTGCCCCGGCGCGGCTGGTGCCGGTTCGGCGATGCGACCGACGCGCAAGGCCTTGCTGATCCAACCCACGGGCGCTACTCCGCGCCGCCGGCGCGCAGGTCTTCCAGCATCGCCACACGGTCGCTGAGCACCCCGCTGAGAACCTTGCGTGCCACCATCAGCAGTTCGGCGATGTCCGGGGAGGCGATCGAGTAGATCATCGCGTTGCCGTCCCGCAGCGCGTCAACGACTCCGGCTCGGCGCAGGACACCGAGCTGCTGCGACAGATTCGACGCCTCGAGCCCCACCTCGGGCAGCAGCTCGGCGACCGACTTGTCGCCCGTCACGAGCAGCTCCAGGATCCTGATCCGCGCCGGGTGCCCCAGCGTCTTGAAGAACTCCGCCTTGAGCTTGTACAGCGGCTCCGTCAACACAAATCTCCTGAAGACTACAAGCTTTATATATTCGATCGATTGAAGAATTTATCATATCGTGCTGCGTGGCGGCACATCAGGCAGTCGTCGGCGAGACTCAGTCGCGCGCAGGCAACGTCGTCAGGAACGACTCGACCACCTCGCGGTACAACTGGGGCGCCTCGTCGTGAACCAGGTGACCGGCGTCCGGCACCTTCAAATACCTTGTCGTGAAGCCGGTTTCGGCCATCTCTTGCATCTGCCCGGGCGGGGTGACCGAATTGCCGGCCTCGATGAGCAGTCCGGGCACGCGCACGTCGCGCCATTGCGTCCAATAGTCCCGGGTGCCCCACTCCGCGGCGATCTCGATCCACCGCGCGGTGTGACCGTGCAGCCGCCAACCGGTTTCGGTGCGGTCGAAGGCCTCCAGGAAGTATTGCCCGGCGACGGGCCCGAATTCGGCGTAAACCTGTTCGGCGGAGTCGAATTCGACTGGAAGGGCGTGCAGCCACGGTTCCCAGGGGCCGGTGGTCCGGCAGCGAAAGTCCGGCGCCATGTCCTCGAGCACCAGCGCGGAAACCAGTTCGGGGCGCTCGGCCGCCAGACACCAGGAGTGCAGGGCACCCATCGAATGCCCGACCATCCGGGCCGGCACCGCCAGCGCGCTCACGGCGTCGGCCAGATCGGCCACGAACCGTTCGGTGCTGATCGGGTGCGGATCGTCGACGTCGCGGCCGCGGTGCCACGGCGCGTCGTAGGTGTAGACGGTGCCCAGCCGGCTCAGCCAGGGCAGCTGCCGCGGCCAGGTGGTCCCCCGCCCCATCAGGCCGTGCACCAGCACCAGCGGCTCACCGGATCCCCCGTGGCAAGTCAGCAGCTGGCTGGGCATAGCACCATCTTGCGTGCACCGCCCACGGCTCGAGCACGGGGATGGGCGGGGTAGCCTAGCGGCATGTCGCCAGTGGTGAAGATCAACGCAATCGAAGTACCCGCCGACGCCGGCCCGGAGCTGGAGAAGCGGTTCGCCCACCGGGCGCACGCCGTCGACAACCAGCCCGGCTTCCTCGGCTTTCAGCTGCTCCGCCCGATCAAAGGCGAGAACCGCTACTTCGTGGTCACCCAGTGGGAGTCCGAGGAGGCATTCCAGGCGTGGGCGCAGGGGCCCGCCATCGAAGCGCACTCCGGCGAGCGGGCGAAGCCGGTGGCGACCGGGGCCTCGCTGCTGGAATTCGAGGTTGTGATGGACGTTGCCGGCAACAAGCAGGCTGGCTAGCGGGCTGCCGGCCTGGCGCCGCGCATTGACGCTGAGCGCGGCCGCCGCACTGCTAGTGGCATCGGCGCCCGGTTGCGCCCCCAACCCCTCCCCGCAGGCGAACGCGGCGAATCCGGGACGACAGATCGACACCCGCACCCCGCCCGGCATCCGGGCCCAACAGACGCTGGACATGCTCAACTCGGACTGGCCCATCGGCCCGGTCGGGGTCCGCACCCTCGCCGCACCCGACGAGGTCGAGTCGGTGGAAACCACCATGGAGGCGCTGTGGTGGGACCGTCCGTTCGCCCTTGACGGCGTCGACCTCGGCGCGAACGTGGCTACCCTGCACCTGACCTCGTCCTACGGTGCCCGGCAAAACATCCGGATTCACACCGACGACGGCGGGTGGGTGGATCGGTTCGATCTCGACACCCAGGCGCCCACGATCAACTCGTGGCACGACATCGACGCGGTGCTGAGCAAGACCGGTGCGCGCTACTCCTATCAGGTCGCCAAGGTCGACGACGGGCATTGCAACCCGGTGGCGGGCACCAACACGCGCGAATCCTTGCCCCTGGCATCGATTTTCAAGCTCTACGTGTTGCATGCGCTGGCGGGCGCGATCAAGGACGGGACGGTGTCCTGGGATGACCAGCTGACCGTCACCGACAAGAGCCGGGCGGTCGGCTCGTCGGGATTGGCGTTGCCCGCCGGGGCGCATGTTTCGGTGCGTACCGCCGCCGAAAAGATGATCGCCACCAGTGACAACATGGCGACCGACCTGCTGATCGGGAAGATGGGCACGCACGCCATCGAGGAGGCGCTCGCCACGGCCGGCCATCACGACCCGGCCAGCATGACCCCGTTCCCGACCATGTACGAGTTGTTCTCCGTTGGGTGGGGCAGACCGGACCTGCGCGGCCAATGGGAGCACGGATCGCCGCAAGTCCGCGGGCAGCTGCTGGAGCAGGCGAATTCGACGCCATACGACCCGGATCCGATGCGGGCCCACTCGCCGGCGTCCTCGTACGGCGCGGAGTGGTACGGCAACGCCGAGGACATCTGCCGGGTCCACGCGGCGCTGCAGGCCGACGCGGTCGGCAAGGCCGCACCGGTGCGCGAGATACTCTCCGCGGTCGCGGGTATCCAGCTCGACCGCAACACCTGGCCCTACATCGGCGCGAAAGCCGGGGGGCTGCCGGGCGATTTGACGTTCAGCTGGTACGCCGTCGACAAGACGGGCCAGCCGTGGGTGGTCAGCTTTCAGCTGAACTGGCCGCGCGATCACGGCCCGACCGTGACCAGCTGGATGCTCAAGGTCGCCAAACAGGCCTTCGCGCTGATCGCCCCGCGCTGAGGCTCACAGGCGCAGCGTCCAACGGCCATCCCGGAAGTGCATGACGACGCGGCCGACGGGTGCGACGTCGATGCGCCAAAACGATGCCGGGGCGATGTTCAGCGCTGCCACGATGGCCGCCCGGACCACCGCCGGGTGTGTCACCGCGACCGTGCGTAATGGGTTGGCGGTCAACGACTCCAGCCACCGCGCCGCCCGGGAGATCAGGTCGGCGATCGACTCACCGCCGTGCGGCGCGGCGACCGGCCGGCCGAGCCACGCCTCGAGTTCCCCGGGCGGCAGGGCCGCGAGCGCCTCCCCGCTCCACCGTCCGCAGTCGAGATCGGCCAGCAGCGGTTCTGTTTCGGCTTGCAGGCCAAGCAGATTCGCGGTCTGCCGGGTGCGCCGTTCGGGTCCGCACAGCTGGCGCGGTGCCGCGCCGGCGTTGACCGCCTCGACCTGTCGTCGGCCGATCGCGTTCAGCGGTTCGTCGGCGGGAAAACGCCCGTCCGCCATGGCATCCGTCATGCCATGCGAGAACAGGGTCAGCCGGACGACCTCGGTCACGCCGCGATGCTCGACGCCCGCCCGCCCTGAGCCCGCTCCGAAAGCAGCCGCCCGCTGATCGTCGCGAAGACCAGCCCGATGCCCGCCCACAGCACCAGCTGCGTGGCCAGCGAGAGCAGCCTGAACTCGTAGAGGACCTCGGCGGGGAAACCCGGATAGATGATCGTGCCCGCGCCGTCGCGCAGCGGTTCGGGGATCTCGTCCACGCCCGGCAGCAGCACCGCCACCACGACGACCGCCACCAGGTACGCACCGGCCGCCAGCAGTCGCGCGTTCCACTCGCCGAACCGCGCGGCCAGGCGCCGCGCCAGCCAGACCGCGCCGATCGCCAGCACCACCGACGCCGCCACCATCGCCAGGTACCAGCCGGTGCGCGCGCCGATCGTGTCGGCCTGTCCGACCGCCGGCGGGTTCGGCGGATATTTCAAGAACGGCACCACGTACACCGCCCCGAACGCCCCGGCCGCCAAAAGCAGCGAAAGCGCTTGCGGTCGGCCGACTTCCGTGCGGGCGTATACGACGCTGAACAGCACGGCGAACAGCGCGCCCATGGCCAGGCCGAAGATCAGCACACCGAATCCCAGTCCGGGACCCGCTTGCACGCCGCGGCTGAACAACTCGGCGCCGTGCTCGTGCACGCCATGCGCATTCTCGGCGTCGGTGCGGCCTTCTTCAAAAGCGATTGCGCGGCCTATGACGGGTTCGGCGCACAGGCGGGCGAAGACGAACGCCAGCACCGCGCCGAGCGCACCCGCCAGAAGACCGCCCGCGATAAGGCGTTTCTCCACGAGACGGGGTCAGTGGCAGGGGAAGCCGAGGAGATGCCGCGCGTCGTGCACGAACTCATGCACGTGCGAGTCGCTGCCGAACAGCGAGACCGCCCCCTGGTCGACGCCGACGAAGTACAGCGCCAGCACCGCGAGGAAAACGGTCGCCGCCAGCCAGAGTGCGGTGCTCGCCGCGGACAGATCGACCGATCGGGTGCGGCGGCCGGTTAGCTGTGGGTGGGACACAATCGACTCCTTCTGGGGATTACGCGTCCCCGCTGGGGTATGACGAGTCCCGGGTCTGACTTTGGACAGTGGCGCGACCGTTCTGGACTTTCACCAGATTCCGGTACCCGTCGATGACAACGGTCAGTGTAAACCCCGTGGTTTGCCGAGCAACCGGTGATCGATGCAGTCTTCGTGCAACGAAAAACGGGCGGTCAGCCCCGGTTGAGACTGACCGCCCGCTTTTGCTGGTCGTTACTGCGCGTCCGGCCCCGGGTCGGCGGCGCTGTGCGCCCCCGCCTTGGCCAGGTCCGGCTCGGCGGGCGGCTTGCGGGTTCCGGTGAAGGTGAACGTCGCGTCCTCGCCGGCGCTTTCGCCGTCCCAGTTGGCGACGTCGACCGTGACCACCTGTCCCGGACCGACCTCCTCGAAGAGGATCTTCTCGGAGAGCTGGTCCTCGATCTCGCGCTGGATGGTGCGCCGCAGCGGGCGGGCACCCAGCACCGGGTCGAAGCCGCGCTTGGCCAGCAAGGCCTTGGCCTTGTCGGTCAGCTCGAGGGCCATGTCCTTGCTCTTGAGCTGGGTCGCGACGCGGTTGATCATGAGGTCGACCATCCGGATGATCTCGTCCTTGGTCAGCTGGTGGAAGACGATGATGTCGTCGATGCGGTTGAGGAACTCCGGCCGGAAGTGCTTCTTGAGCTCGTCGTTGACCTTCTGCTTCATCCGCTCGTAGTTGTTCTCACCGCCACCCTGGGTGAAGCCCAGGCCGACCGGCTTGGAGATGTCCGACGTGCCGAGGTTCGACGTGAAGATCAGCACGGTGTTCTTGAAGTCGACCGTGCGACCCTGACCGTCGGTGAGCCGACCGTCCTCGAGGACCTGCAACAAGCTGTTGTAGATCTCCTGGTGCGCCTTCTCGATCTCGTCGAACAGCACCACCGAGAACGGCTTGCGCCGCACCTTCTCGGTGAGCTGGCCGCCCTCTTCGTAGCCGACGTATCCCGGCGGGGCACCGAACAACCGCGACGCGGTGAACCGGTCGTGGAATTCGCCCATGTCGATCTGGATCAGCGCGTCGTCGTCGCCGAACAGGAAGTTGGCCAGCGCCTTGGACAGCTCGGTCTTACCGACACCGGAAGGTCCGGCGAAGATGAACGAACCCGACGGGCGCTTGGGGTCTTTCAACCCGGCCCGGGTACGGCGGATCGCCTTGGAGACGGCCTTGACGGCGTCCTCCTGGCCGATGATCCGCTTGTGCAGCTCGTCCTCCATGCGCAGCAGCCGGGTGGTCTCGGCCTCGGTGAGCTTGAACACCGGGATGCCGGTCCAGTTGCCCAGCACCTCGGCGATCTGCTCGTCGTCGACCTCGGCGACCACATCGAGATCGCCTGAGCGCCACTGCTTTTCGCGCTCGGCACGCTGGCCCACCAGTTGCTTCTCGCGATCGCGCAGGCTGGCCGCCTTTTCGAAGTCCTGGGCGTCGATCGCCGATTCCTTCTCCCGGCGCGCCTCGGCGATCTTCTCGTCGAACTCGCGCAGGTCTGGCGGCGCGGTCATCCGGCGGATCCGCATCCGCGCGCCCGCCTCGTCGATCAGGTCGATCGCCTTGTCGGGCAGGAACCGGTCGTTGATGTAGCGGTCGGCCAGGGTGGCCGCGGCGACCATCGCGCCGTCGGTGATCGACACCCGGTGGTGCGCCTCGTAACGGTCGCGCAGACCCTTCAGGATTTCGATGGTGTGCTCCACCGTCGGCTCGCCCACCTGCACGGGCTGGAAGCGGCGCTCCAGCGCGGCGTCCTTCTCGATGTACTTGCGGTACTCGTCGAGCGTGGTCGCGCCGATGGTCTGCAGCTCTCCGCGGGCCAGCTTCGGCTTCAGGATGCTCGCGGCGTCGATCGCGCCCTCGGCGGCGCCGGCACCCACCAGGGTGTGCAGCTCGTCGATGAACAGGATGATGTCGCCGCGGGTGTTGATCTCCTTGAGGACCTTCTTCAGGCGCTCCTCGAAGTCACCGCGGTAGCGGCTGCCCGCCACCAGCGAACCCAAATCCAGCGTGTAGAGCTGCTTGTCCTTCAGCGTCTCGGGAACCTGCCCGTGCACGATGGCCTGGGCCAGGCCCTCGACGACGGCGGTCTTACCGACGCCGGGCTCGCCGATCAGCACCGGGTTGTTCTTGGTGCGCCGGCTCAGCACCTGCATGACCCGCTCGATTTCCTTCTCGCGGCCGATGACCGGGTCCAGCTTGCCCTCCATCGCCGCGGCGGTCAGGTTGCGGCCGAACTGGTCGAGCACCAGCGAGGTGGACGGGCTGCCGGATTCGCCGCCGCGGCCACCGGTGCCGGCCTCCGCGGCCTCCTTGCCCTGGTAGCCGCTCAGCAACTGGATCACCTGCTGGCGCACCCGGGTCAGCTCGGCGCCCAGCTTCACCAGCACCTGCGCGGCCACGCCCTCACCCTCGCGGATCAGGCCCAGCAGAATGTGCTCGGTGCCGATGTAGTTGTGGCCCAACTGCAGCGCCTCGCGCAGGCTCAGCTCGAGGACCTTCTTGGCGCGCGGCGTGAACGGAATGTGTCCCGACGGCGCCTGCTGGCCCTGGCCGATGATCTCCTCGACCTGGCTGCGAACGCCCTCGAGTGAGATGCCCAGCGACTCCAGCGACTTCGCCGCGACGCCTTCACCCTCGTGAATCAAACCCAGCAGGATGTGCTCGGTGCCGATGTAGTTGTGGTTGAGCATCCGGGCCTCTTCTTGCGCCAGGACGACGACCCTGCGGGCACGGTCGGTAAATCTTTCAAACATCGGGTTACCTGCTCTCCCTCACATCGGTACAAACCTGTTGGCGGCCCAGTGCCGGTCCTCTGTGGCCGGAATCGCGTACCTGCCTCCACTGTAATGGTCGGCTTGCCAGCGGGCCTAACCTTGCCGTGGGTTCTTCGCTGCTGACCCGCTCGGCATTTCCGGGGCCAATCTCACCTGCGACTGCCTGCGGCGTTGCGCCCCGTAACTGAAGAAACGTTGTGGGGTTCCGATTCGTTTCCGCAAGCCGCCCGACGATTGTTTCGCGCCCAGCGAAATGACAAACCGGCGCCCGGGTGTGGAGCCCCGGGCGCCGGTCTGAGGACTGCTAGGTCGCCGCGTGGAATGCGTCGATCACGTCGGCCGGGATGCGGCCGCGCGTCGACACGTTGTGGCCGTTCCGACGAGCCCAGTCGCGGATGGCTGCGCTCTGCTCACGATCGATCGCGCCACGGCCCCGGCCCGAGCCGGAACGCCCGCGCCGACGGCCGCCGACGCGACGCCCGGCTTCCACCCATTGCTTCAGATCCCCGCGCAGTTTCGCGGCATTCTTGGACGAAAGGTCAATCTCATAGGTCACCCCGTCAAGCCCGAATTCCACCGTTTCGTCGGCTGCGCCGGCACCGTCGAAATCATCGACCAAGGTGACGGTCACTTTTTTTGCCATTGGCTTACCCTCGCATTTCGTCCTGAACAGTTACTGAGCAGATTGGATCGGCCTCCCCGGTCACCAATGTGCCATAACAGCGCAGCATACTCAATCGGTACGGACAACGCACAGTTGGATTTTCAACTACGCTTGCGGGCGAACAATCGGGAACAAAACTGTCTCTCGAATTGACAGTCCGGTCAAAGTCATCAACAGCCGGTCGATACCCATTCCCGTTCCGGTACATGGCGGCATCGCATACTCGAGTGCTGCAAGAAAGTCTTCGTCGAGCACCATGGCTTCGTCGTCACCGGCCGCGGCCGCGGCCGCCTGCGCGGCGAACCTGTCACGCTGCACCACGGGGTCGGTCAATTCGGAGTACCCGGTGGCCAGTTCGACTCCGCGCAGATACAGGTCCCACTTCTCGGTGACGCCCGCGATGCTGCGGTGCTGACGCGTCAAAGGCGTTGTCTCGACCGGGAAATCCCTTACGAACGTGGGCGCGTCGAGTGCGTTGCCCACCGTGTGCTCCCACAGTTCCTCGACGATCTTTCCGTGTCCGTAGCCCCGGTCACTAGGGATCTCGACACCGAGCTGATCGGCGATGCCGAGCAATCGTTCGACCGTCGTCTCCGGTGTGATCTCTTCACCGAGTGCCCCCGACAGTGACGGGTACATTTGTATGGAAGCCCATTCTCCGTCTATGTCGTAGACACTGCCGTCGGGTAGCGGTAGTTGTCGGGTTCCGATCGCTTCGTCGGCTAGCTCTTGAATAAGCTCACGCGTCACTACTGCCGAATCGTCATAGGTTCCGTACGCCTGGTAGGTCTCCAGCATGGAAAATTCCGGAGAATGGGTGGAATCCGCACCCTCGTTTCGGAACACTCGATTTAGTTCGAAAACCCGGTCGAAACCACCTACAACGCAGCGCTTGAGGAACAGTTCGGGTGCGATCCTCAAGTAGAGATCGATGTCTAGCGCATTGGAATGGGTGATGAAGGGCCGCGCGGCCGCGCCACCGGCCAGCGTCTGAAGTATTGGGGTTTCAACTTCGAGAAACCCGCGGCGTTCCAATGCGTTGCGTATCGCGCGGATGACGGCGATACGCTGCCGCGCTACAGTGCGCGCCTGCGGGCGGACGATCAGGTCGACGTATCGCTGCCGCACCCGCGTCTCTTCGCTCATGTCCTTATGCGCGACGGGCAGCGGACGCAGCGACTTGGACGCCATCTGCCAGCAGTCGGCAAGCACGGACAATTCGCCGCGCCGCGAGCTGATCACGTTGCCGTGCACGTAGACGATGTCACCGAGGTCGACGTCGGCCTTCCACGCGTCGAGGGATTGCTGGCCGACCTTGTCGAGGCTGATCATCACCTGCAGCGCGGTGCCGTCGCCCTCCTGCAGCGTGGCGAAGCAGAGTTTGCCGGAGTTGCGGGCAAAGATGACCCGGCCGGCGACCCCGACGACGTCGTCGGTCGCGGTGTCGACCGGCAGGTCGGGATGGGCGGCACGGACCTGCGCCAGCGTGTGGGTGCGTTCGACGGCGACGGGGTAGGGGTCATGTCCCTCGGCGAGTAACCGAGCGCGCTTATCCCGGCGAATCCGGTACTGCTCGGGAATATCTGCATCGTCGGCACTCACGACGTGCCAGCTTAAAGGACCGGGCTTTGGGGCTGCGCCGACGGCTTTGTGTGCGCGCCGCGGTGCGCGGCCGGTGTGTCAGCGTGCCGGCTTCAACCGGCCCCGCTGGGCGTCGCGGTTGCGTTCGAAGATCAGCCGCAGGCCGTGCAGGGTCAGGTGCTGGTCGTAATGGCTGACGGTCTGCAACTCGGGCAGCAGCAGCGGCGCGTTGTGACCGGTGGCGACGATCGCGACGTCGTCGCCTGCAAAGCCGTCCACGTCCTCGCGGATGCGTCCCACCAGGCCGTCGACCAGTCCGGCGAAGCCGAACACCGCGCCCGCCTGCATGCACTCGACGGTGTTCTTGCCGACCACCGAACGGGGACGGGTCAACTCCACCCGGCGCAGCGCGGCCGAGCGGGCCGCGGCGGCGTCGGAGGACACCTGCAATCCGGGCGCGATCGCGCCGCCGAGGAATTCGCCTTTGGCCGACACGACGTCCACACAGATCGAGGAGCCGAAGTCGATGACGATGGCGGGGCTGTTGAATCGGTGAAAAGCCGCCAGACAGTTGACGATCCGGTCGGCGCCGACCTCTTTGGGATTGTCGACGAGCAGCGGGATGCCGGTGCGCACCCCGGGCTCGATCAGCACGTGGGGCACCGACGGCCAGTACTGGTCGAGCATGACCCGCACCTCGTGCAGCACCGAGGGAACGGTGGACAGCGCCGCGGCGCCGGTGAGCCGCTCGGAATCGTCGCCGATCAGACCGTCGATGGTCAGCGCCAACTCGTCCGCGGTGATTTCCGCCTCGGTGCGAATGCGCCACTGCTGCACGACTTTTGCGTGCTCTTTGGAGCCCGATATCAATCCGACGACGGTGTGGGTGTTACGGACGTCGATCGCCAGCAGCACGGCTACCGCGCAACGATCCGGGGATCCAGTAGCTCGGCCGCGTCGGCGGGCACGAACGCCGGGTCGTGACCAAGGTCGATCGGCTTGTTGTCGGCGTCGACGAAGACGATGCGCGGCTCATAGGACCGCGCCTCCGCCTCTTCCATGGTCCCGTAGGCGATCAGGATCACCAGGTCGCCCGGGTGAACGAGATGAGCTGCCGCACCGTTGATTCCGATCACACCGCTGCCGCGTTCGCCGGTGATCGCGTAGGTGACCAGCCGGGCGCCGTTGTCGATGTCGACGATGGTCACCTGTTCGCCCTCGAGCAGGTCCGCGGCGTCCATCAGATCGGCGTCGATGGTCACCGAGCCGACGTAGTGCAGGTCGGCCTGCGTGACGGTGGCCCGGTGGATCTTCGACCTGAGCATCGTCCTTAACATCAATTCCTCCAAGGTGATTGGGCGTAATCGTGGTGTCCGTCCGGCCCAGCGGTGCCGGCGGGTGTTTCAATCTGCATTTCGATGTTGTCCAGCAGCCTCGTGGTGCCCAGCCGGGCCGCAACCAGCAGCCGGGCCGAACCGTTGGCGGGCGCCGGGCCGAGCCCGGCGTCGCGTAGCTCGAGGTAGTCGACGGTGAGCGCGGGCACGGCGTCGAGCACCGCGCGGGCCGCCGCGAGCGCGGCCGCGGCGCCGTGGTGCGCGGCGTGCGCACCGGCCGTCAACGCCGCCGAAAGCGTCACGGCCAGTTCGCGTTGCGTGTCGTCCAGGTAGCGGTTGCGCGACGACATCGCCAGGCCGTCGGATTCCCGAACCGTCGGCACCCCGACGACTTGCACGTCGATGTTGAGGTCGACGACCATCTGGCGGACCATCACCAGCTGCTGATAGTCCTTCTCGCCGAAGAAGATCCGGTCCGGGCGCACGATCTGCAGCAGCTTGCACACGACCGTCAACATGCCACCGAAATGCGTTGGGCGCACAGCTCCTTCGAGTTCGGCGGCCAGCGGACCGGGCTGCACGGTGGTGCGCAGACCGTCGGGATACATCGCGGCCGCCGTTGGGGTGAAGACGATTTCGACGCCCTCGGGGCGCAGCAACGCGATGTCGTCGTCCAGGGTGCGGGGGTAGGCGTCGAGGTCCTCGCCGGCGCCGAATTGCAGCGGGTTGACGAAGATCGACACCACGACCACCGCACCGGGCACTCGCTTGGCCGCGCGCACCAACGCCAGGTGCCCGTCGTGCAGCGCGCCCATGGTGGGCACCAGCATCACCCGGCGCCCGGTGTGGCGCAGCGCGCGGCTGACGTCGGTGACATCGCGCGGGGCGGAGTAGACGTTGAGTTCGCCGGCGGTGAAGGCCGGTGACCTGCCGGGTCTCATGGCGCCAGCACCTCCAGCACATCCTTGGGGGCGTGCGCGCGCTGGGCGGTCCGCAGGGCGTTCACCCGGTACGCCTGCGCCAACTCCGGGGAGACCTGACCCAGCGCGGCCAGGTGCCCGGCGACCGCGGCCGCGTCGCCGCGCGCCACCGGGCCGGTGAGCGCGGCCTGCCCGCGTTGCAGGGTGTTCTCCAGCGCGGCCCTGGCCAGCGGCCCGATGATGCGTTCGGCGATGCCGCCGGGCTGGTCGTCGACGGACTGCTGGCCGAGCAGTTCGCTGCCGCGCAGCGCGGCGCGCAAGGCGTCGAGCGCGTCGGCCAGCACGGTCACGATGTGGTTGCCGGCGTGGGCCAGCGCGGCGTGATAGAGGACGCGGGCGTCCTCGGCGACGCAGAAGGGCTCGCCGCCCATCTCCAAGACCAGCGATTGCCCGATCGCGTATCCGACCTCGTCGGCCGCGGTGACGCCGAAGCAGGCATCCGACAGCCGGCTGATGTCTTCGTCGGCACCGGTGAACGTCATCGCCGGGTGAATCGCCAGCGGGATGCAGCCGTCCCGGGCCAGCGGCTCGAGAATGCCGATCCCGTTGGCGCCCGACGTGTGGACCACGATGGTTCCGGGCCGCACCGCCGACGTCGCGGCCAACCCGGAAACCAGGCCGGCGAGTTCGCTGTCGGGAACCGCGAGCAGCAACAGCTCGGCACCGGCGGCCACATCCGGCGGCGTCGCCACCGGCGTATCGGGCAGCCGGCGCTGCGCCCGCTGCCGCGACGCATGGGAGATGGCGCTACACGCCACCACGACGTGGTCCGCGCGCTCCAGCGCGACACCGAGCGCGGCGCCCACCCGGCCGGCCGAGATGATGCCCACCTTGAGCCGAGCCGGGCGCAGACCGTCGAACTGCACCATCGCAGACGACCTCACAGATATCTTCGTTCGTTCCGGTCCCACTTGGTGGGTACCGTTCGGTCACTACGACTGTAGTCGATTACCAGGCATTACCCAATGTGAGGAAGCTCCCAGCTCAGCCTTCGCGGCGACGGCGACGGCCGCCCTCTGAGGGCTGCACCTGCAGGCGGGCCAGCAGGTCTGCCACCGACTGGCCGCCGGTTGAGGCGCCTTCTCCGCCGCCTTCGGGGTCCTCCTGCTGCGGGTCACCGCCGTGCCGGGGCGCCTGCTCGGGCGCGGGCGGCGGCGCCAGGCGCGGGGGTGGCGGCGCACCCGCGGACGGGCCCGGCTGCATCGGGGGAGCCGACGGTGGGGGCGGCGTCGCCGCGGCCGGAGGGGGTGCGGCCGGGGGCTCGTTGGTGGGTGCGAAATTGCGCGCACCGTAGTCCCGGTACTCCGTCGAGTGGCGCGACCTCGCCCGGCGCCCGGCGTCGCCGTACGGCGGTGGTGGCACCGGCTCGACGGGCAGGCCGTCCCAGGCCTCGTCGTCGCCCGAATGCCGGGCACGCCGCCGCCCACCGGCCGATTCCGCGGGTGAATCGGCGCCGGCCCAATTGCTGCCCGGGGCACCCGGCGGCAACCACTGTCCTTCCGCGGCGGCCGGCTGCCAGCCCTGGCCCGGCCAATGCGCCTGGGAGTGTCGCTGAGGTTCTGGCACCGGTTCCGGTTCGGGCTCCGGCTGCGGCTCCGGCTGGAACTGGGCTGCCGCCGCCGGGGCCGGTGGCGGTTGGTGACGAGGCTCGAACCGCGGCTCCGCCGGTCCCGCATACGGGGCCTCTTCGGCGTACGAGGGCTCCTCAGCGTAGGCCGGATCCTGGGCCGGTTCGTACCGGTAGCGCTCACGCCGGGACGGCTGCTGCCGAGATGGCATCAGCGGTTCCTCGGGCACGTCGATGATGGCGTCGTCGGCGCGGCCGGAGTTGTCCTGCGGCACGGTCGTGACCCGGTCGCTGGGCACCCAATCGACCGGGGCGTCGCGGGGGTTCTCGCCGTTGCGATCCCACTCGCTGTACGCGCGCTCCGGCTGCGGCTCGGCCTCGGGTGTCCCGCCGAGGGCCGGGCGGTGCGCCAGGTCGGTGTCGAACAGGATTTCCAGGCTGGTCCGCAGGGCGGAAAGCTCCGCGCGCAACTCGGCCAAATCGTCGGCGGCCTGAGCGCGCAGCTCGGAGGCCAGCTCGCGGCGCAGCTGGGACTCGACGGTCAGTTCGTATTCCCGCCGGGCCGAGATCTCCCGGTCCAGCTGTAGGTCGTAGACCAGCTTGAGGTCGCGGACCCGGGACTGATCGGCGTCGCTTTGACGGCGATAGAGCACCGAGACGAAGGCGCCGGCGACTGCGGCCCACAGCGCCAGGATTACAGCGAGCTTGAGAAGTTCCACCCGATTGGTGAAAACCAATGCGGAACTGGCCCCTATCGCAAGGACCAGCAACGCCGTCAAGAGCACCCACCCCGGCCTGCGGCCGCCGCGCCGTACTCGGGCGCCGCGGGACAGAACGGTCATGGCCTGAGAGTACCTGCGCGAGGTCAATCCGCGTGTCGCGCGGCTCCGGCGATTCTCGCGCGGGTTGTCCGCGGGGGCGGATGCGTCGATCGCCCGGTGACCGGTGGCAATCCCGGCGCGGGGCTACGTTTCCGCACCCTCGCCGTGCTCGGTCTGATCCGGCGGCGACTTGCAGCAGTGTTGCAGCCACAGCGCGGCGACGAGCAGCGCCAGCGCGCTGACGGCCGCCACCACCGCGCCCGAGGTGTCCTCGGCGGCGGCCCGCAACCAGGACTTGCGCGGCAGGAAGTACACCAGGACGCCGACCCACCAGCCCAGCATCAACGCGCCCACCCAGGCCGAGGCCTTGGCGACTACCAGGCTGCGGGCCACCGCAAGCGGATGCAGCCAACCCGGCCCGGACCCGATTTCGCCCTCGTTGATCTTGGCCCGCACGTAGCGCGCCCAAAGCGCCTCGACGACGGCCATCGCCAACAGCGACAGCCCGGTCCACACCGTGATCCGCGGAAACCACCGGAAAAGGCCGGTGACCAGCAGGTACCCCACCACGGCCGCGCCGACTACCGCGGCGGTCAGGTCACGCTTGCGGGTGGGTCCCATCAGGTCGTCGGCCCGGGATCGACCGGCGACTTCCCGTTCGGCGCAAGCTTCAGGCCGGTCAGCCGGACGCCGTCCCGGTCGGCCGCTTCGAGCTGGGCGAGCAGGCCGGCGACGGGCTGCGGCCCGTCGGCCAGCGTCAGCCGCGCATCCGGATCGACGTCCAGCCACGGGATGAGCACGAACGCCCGCAGGTGGGCCAGCGGATGCGGCAGCGTGAGGTTGTTGTCCCGGGAGATCACCTCCGTTGGGCCGTAGCAGGCGATCAGGTCCACGTCGAGGGTGCGCGGGCCCCAGCGCTCGCCGCGCACCCGGCCCGCGGCCCGCTCGAATTCCTGCGCGCGGCGCAGCCAGCCCTGCCCGTCGCGGGCCGGGTCGTCGGCGATCAGCACCGCGTTGAGGAACGGCGCCTGATCCACCCGGCCCCAGGGGTCGGTCTCGTACACCGGCGACACGGCCTGCACCGCCTCTCCCAGCCCGTCGACGACCGACTGCAACCGCGCCAGTCGGTCACCCAGGTTGGAACCGATGGACAAGACGACGCGCGTCATGGGCGCCCCTCAATGCCGGCCGAGCCGGCATCATCGTCGTGGTCGCGCGTCATAGCGCCCCGCCCGCCGGAACCACCGAACCGCGGCCGCCGCGGCGCGACCGCCGCACCACCACCGCGACGTCGGCGAACTGCTGCGGGATCGGAGCCTGCGGCTTGTGCACCACCACCTCGACGGCATGCACACGTTCGTCGTCCATCACCTGATCGGCGATCTGGGCCCCGACGGTCTCGATCAGGTTGCGCGCGGGCCCGGCCACCACGTCTGCGGTGAGCTGGGCCAGCGCGGCGTAGTCGTAGGTGTCGGCCAGGTCGTCGCTGGTGGCGGCGCCGGCGAGGTCGATCCACACGGTGATGTCGACGACGAAGTCCTGACCGTTGGTGCGCTCGTGGTCGAAAACTCCGTGTTGTCCGCGAACCTGCAACCCGCGCAACTCGATTCGATCAGCCATTGTCTCCAGCCAGCTTCGTGTGCGACCCGGCGGTCCAGGCCGCTACGACCTTGAGGGCATCGACCGTGGCCCGCACATCGTGCACTCGCACCCCCCAGGCCCCGTGCAATGCGGCCAGCGCGGAAACCACCGCGGTGGCCGTCTCGCGCCCATCGGGCGGTCGCGGCGAACCGTCGGCCCCGGCTAACAACGTACCGAGGAACCGTTTGCGCGATGCGCCCAGGAGTACCGGGATGCCGGTGGCGACCAACTGCGGCAGGGCATGCAGCAGCGCCCAATTGTGTTGTCCGGTCTTGGCGAACCCCAGTCCGGGGTCGATCATCAGCTGACCGGGGTCGACCCCGGCGGACACCGCGGCGTCGACGCTGGCCAGCAGCTCGGCGAGCACCTCGGCGACCACGTCGCGGTAGTGCGGCGCCGCGTGCGGACGCTCGGCCGACACCGATCGCCAATGCATCAGCACCCAGGGCACTTTCGCGTCGGCCAGCAGCGGCGCCATCGCGGGATCGGCGCGGCCACCGGACACGTCGTTGACGATCCGCGCTCCGGCGCACACCGCCGCCCGCGCGACATCGGCGTGCATGGTGTCGATGCTTACCGTAATGCCTTGTGCCGCAAGATTTTTAACAACGGGAACGACACGGGCCGACTCCACGTGTGGATCGATCCGCGTGGCGCCGGGCCGGGTCGACTCTCCCCCGACGTCGACGATGTCGGCGCCGTCGGCGACCAGGGCCAGACCCTGCGCCACGGCCTTGTCGGGATCGAGGTAGCGGCCGCCGTCGGAGAACGAATCGTCAGTGACGTTCAGAACTCCCATTACCTGCACAGGCGCCAAACTCACTTACGCAGGATCAGGTCGAGCGCCTCGGCTCGAGAAGCTGCGTTGGTCTTGAACAGGCCGCGCACCGCCGAGGTGGTGGTGACCGCCCCGGGCTTACGCACACCGCGCATCGCCATGCACAGGTGCTCGGCCTCGACCACGACGATCACGCCCCGCGGATTGAGTTTTTTCACCAGGGCGTCGGCGATCTGGCTGGTGAGCCGCTCCTGCACCTGGGGCCGCTTGGAGTACAGGTCGACCAACCGCGCGATCTTCGACAGACCGGTGACCCGGCCGTCGTTGCCCGGGATGTAGCCGACATGGGCCACACCGTGGAACGACACCAAATGGTGTTCGCAAGTGGAGTACAGCGGAATTTCCTTGACCAGCACCAACTCGTCGTGGTCCTCGTCGAACATGGTGTTCAGCACGCTGTCGGGATCGGTGTAGAGCCCGGCGAACATCTCGCGGTAGGCGCGGGCGACGCGGGCCGGCGTTTCCCGCAGCCCGTCCCGGTCGGGGTCTTCGCCGATCGCGTGCAGCAACTCGCGGACCGCGGCCTCGGCGCGATCCTGATCGAACAGCCGCGTCGTGGTCATCGCAGTGTCCGGCAGCGCCATCGAATCCTCCGTTTGCTCAGCCGTGCGCCGGCGGGTTGGACCGGCTCACGTCCTCATCCTGCCGGTCCGGCGAACCACCCTCCGGGGCGGGTTGGCCGGGCGGCGGATACGGGGGATATGGCGGGTAGGCCGGACGCGCCTGACCGGGGTGACCCGCGCCGCCCTGCTGACCGGGATAACTTTGCTGACCGCCCGGATGCCCCTGCGGTCCGGGATAGCCCTGCTGCGGGCCCGGGTAGCCGCGCCCCGGCTGCGGCCAATAGGGCTGCTGTCCGGGCTGCGCGGGCGGATGCCAGTACGTCGGCTGTTGTTGCTGCGGCGGCCATCCCGGCGCGCGCCAGCCGGCCGGGGCGCCATAGTCGGGTTGGGTGGGCCCCTGCGGCTCTCCCTGACGGCTGCCGTCGCCTTGAACACCATGAGAACCGTTGCCGCCGTTGGCGTTTCTGTCGGCCTCCACCCGTGCGGCGGCAGCGGCTTCGCTGGCCCGCGCGATAGCCGCCTTGAAGGCGGGCTCGGGGGTCGGCGGGGGCCAGGGGTCGCCGCGCTCGATCGCGAGTTCGCCGGGCGTCTTGATCGGCGGCTTGTCCGACGGGATACGGCCGCCGAAGTCGTCGAACATCGTGAGCCGTGGCCGTTTTTCGACACCGGAGAAGATGCCTTCCAGCTCGGCGCGGTGCAGGGTTTCCTTTTCCAGCAGCTGGCCGGCGAGGATGTCGAGAATGTCGCGGTATTCGGTGAGGATCTCCCACGCCTCGGTGTGCGCGGCCTCGATCAGTTTGCGGATCTCGTCGTCGATGTCGCGGGCGACCTCGTGCGAGTAGTCCGCCTGCGTTCCCATCGTGCGGCCCAGGAACGGGTCGCCGTGCTCCGAACCGTATTTGACGGCACCGAGTTTGGAGCTCATCCCGAATTCGGTGACCATCGCCCGCGCGATCTTGGTCGCCTGCTCGATGTCCGACACCGCGCCCGTCGTCGGCTCCCGGAAGACCAGCTCCTCGGCGGCGCGTCCGCCCATGGCGAACACCAACTGCGCGATCATCTCTGAGCGGGTCCGCAGGCCCTTGTCTTCCTCCGGCACCGCCACCGCGTGCCCGCCGGTGCGTCCACGCGCCAGGATTGTCACCTTGTAGATCGGCTCGATGTCGGGCATCGCCCAGGCCGCCAAGGTGTGCCCGCCCTCGTGATAGGCGGTGATCTTCTTTTCCTGCTCGCTGATGATCCGTCCCTTGCGGCGCGGCCCACCGATCACCCGGTCGACCGCTTCCTCCAGCGCGGCGCTGGTGATGACGGTGCCGTTCTCGCGGGCGGTGAGCAGCGCGGCCTCGTTGATGACGTTGGCCAGGTCGGCGCCGGTCATGCCGACGGTGCGCTTGGCCAGCCCGGCGAGGTCGGCGTCCGGGCCGATCGGCTTGCCCTTCGAGTGCACTTCGAGCACCGCTTTGCGACCCGCCAGGTCCGGATTGGACACCGGGATCTGCCGGTCGAAGCGGCCGGGCCGCAGCAGCGCCGGGTCCAGGATGTCGGGCCGGTTGGTGGCGGCGATCAGGATGACGCCGGCCCGCGGGTCGAACCCGTCCATTTCGACCAGCAGCTGGTTCAGCGTCTGCTCGCGCTCGTCGTGACCGCCGCCCAGGCCCGCGCCGCGCTGGCGTCCCACCGCGTCGATCTCGTCGACGAAGATGATGCACGGGTTGTTCTGCTTGGCCTGGTCGAACAGGTCGCGCACCCGGGACGCGCCGACGCCGACGAACATCTCGACGAAATCGGAGCCGGAGATCGTGAAGAACGGAACCCCGGCCTCCCCGGCGACGGCGCGGGCCAGCAGCGTCTTACCGGTTCCCGGCGGCCCGTAGAGCAGCACGCCCTTGGGGATCTTGGCACCCAGCGCCTGATAGCGGCCCGGGTTCTGCAGGAAGTCCTTGATCTCGTAGAGCTCCTCGACCGCCTCGTCGACGCCGGCGACGTCGGCGAACGTGGTCTTGGGCATGTCCTTGGAGAGCTGTTTGGCGCGCGACTTGCCGAATCCGAAGCCCATCCGGGCGCCGCCCTGCATGCGCGAGAACATCACGAACAGCCCCACCAGCAGCAGCAGCGGCAGGACGTAGACCAGCAGCTCGCCCAGGATGCTGCCCTGGTTGACGACGGTGCTGACCTTTGCGTTCTTGGCGCTCAGCGCGTTGAACAGGTCGACCGCGTAGCCGCTCGGGTATTTGGTGATGACCTTGTCGGAATTGTCGGTGTCACCGTTGCCCTTTTTCAGGGTCAATCGCAGTTGCTGTTCGCGGTCGTCGATCTGCGCGCTCTTGACGTTGTCGCCGTTGATCTGGGACATCGCCACGGACGTGTCGACGGGCTTGTAGCCGCGGGTGTCGTCGCTGAAGTAGAAGAACGACCAACCGAGCAGCACCACGACCGCAATTGCCGTGATGGTGCGAATTACGTTTTTCCGGTTCATCAATCATCGGCCTTGCCGGCCAGGTCCTTCCCCGATATACACGCAGCTGGAAAAGTCCAGGCTACCGCTAGTGGCGATCGCCAGCTCCGGTGGAGCCGGGCCCTCTGTAGTTAACGACGGGCAGTTCCCGACTACTCGTAGTACCGGGCCTCAACCACGTTGCCGTCCGGATCGGCGAAGTAGTACCCCTGCGGCGCCCACCCGCGCGCGCCGAAGCTCCGGTTCAACCGCGCCCCGGTATCCACCCCTTCGGCCTGCAGCCGCCGGTCCAGCGCGTCGAATTCGGCCTTGGACATCGCCAGGCAGACGTGATTCACCGGGTGGCCGGCGCTGCCCTCGGTTCGGGTCAAAGTCTGGGTCGCCGAGATGCCTTCGGCGGGCATCAGGTCGATGATGGAGTCCGCGCAGATCCGCACGCTCGGAAACGGCGCGTCGCCGGCCTCGAATTCGGCGAAGCGGACCGGTTCCAGCCCGACGACGCGCGTGTAGAAGTCCATCGCCACCCGCGGATCCTTCGTCCAGAGCACCACATGGTCCAGCCGCATCAATTCGAGTATTCCCGCCTTCCGGCCCTTTCAGTGAGCAACCAAACGCATTTCGCGTAGGCCACACCGATTCGGGGCCTTCTCAGCCCGCAGTCGTTGTGCTTTGGTGAGACGGTGCCCCCAACCGAACGGTTAGTAGATACCAATGGTGTGCGGCTACGGGTGACCGAAGCGGGCGACCGCGGCGCACCCGTGGTGCTCCTGGCGCACGGCTTTCCCGAACTGGCCTACTCCTGGCGCCACCAGATCCCCGTCCTCGCCGAAGCCGGCTACCACGTGCTGGCACCCGATCAGCGCGGCTACGGCGGTTCGGACCGTCCGGAGGCGGTCGACGCCTATGACATTCATCAGTTGACCGCCGACCTGGTCGGTCTGCTCGACGACGTCGGCGCGCAGCGCGCCGTGTGGGTCGGGCACGACTGGGGCGCCGCCGTGGTGTGGAACGCCCCGTTGCTGCACCCGGACCGCGTCGCCGCCGTCGCCGCGATGAGCGTCCCGGTGACGCCGCGCCCACACGTGGCACCAACGACGGCGTGGCGCAAGACCTTCGGCGAGAACTTCTTCTACATCCTGTACTTCCAGGAGCCCGGCGTCGCCGACGCCGAATTGAACGCCGATCCCGCCCGGGTGATGCGACGCATGATGGGAAGTTTGCGATCCGGCAAGGACGCGCTGGTGCGGATGGCCACCCCCGGTCCGGAAGGCTTCATCGAGCGCCTGCCCGAACCCGACGGGCTGCCGGAGTGGATAAGCCAGGACGAGCTCGACCACTACATCGCCGAGTTCACCCGCACCGGTTTCACCGGCGGCCTGAACTGGTATCGCAACTTCGACCGCAATTGGGAGACCACCCCCGAGCTCGACGGCGCGAAGATCTCGGTGCCGTGTCTGTTCATCGGTGGGACGGCCGATCCCGTCCTGTCTTTCACCCGCACCGACCGCGCCTCCGACGCGATCTCCGGCCCGTACCAACAGGTGATGATCGACGGGGCCGGGCATTGGCTGCAGCAGGAGCGCCCGGACGAGGTGAATGCGGCCTTACTGGAATTCCTCAACGGATTGGAGCTGCAATGAGCGCACCGCTGCGTTTCGGTGTCTTTATCACCCCGTTTCACCCGGTTGGCCAATCTCCAACGGTGGCACTGGAATACGACATGGAACGCGTCGTCGCGCTGGATCGGCTCGGATTCGACGAGGCGTGGTTCGGCGAGCACCACTCCGGTGGCTACGAGCTGATCGCCTGCCCGGAGGTGTTCATCGCGGCGGCCGCCGAGCGGACAAAGCACATCCGGCTGGGCACCGGGGTGGTGTCGCTGCCCTACCACCATCCGCTGATGGTGGCCGACCGCTGGGTGCTGCTGGACCACTTGACCCGCGGCCGGGTGATGTTCGGCACCGGTCCCGGCGCGCTGCCCTCGGACGCCTACATGATGGGGATCGACCCGATCGAGCAGCGCCGGATGATGCAGGAGTCCCTCGAGGCGATCCTGGCGCTGTTCCGCGCCGCACCCACCGAGCGAATAGACCGCCACTCCGACTGGTTCACCCTGCGCGACGCGCAATTGCACATCCGGCCATATACCTGGCCCTACCCCGAAATCTCCACGGCGGCAATGATTTCGCCATCAGGACCGCGATTGGCCGGCGCACTCGGCACCTCGCTGCTGTCGCTGTCGATGTCGGTGCCCGGCGGCTACGCGGCGCTGGAAACCACCTGGGACGTAGTCCGCGAACAGGCCGCGAAGGCCGGCCGCGACGAGCCGGACCGGGCCGACTGGCGCGTCTTGAGCATCATGCACATCGCGGACAGTCGTGAACAGGCCATCGACGACTGCACTTACGGGCTGCAGGATTTCGCGAATTACTTCGGCGCTGCGGGATTCGTGCCGCTGGCCAACAGCGTGGAAGGCACCCAGACGCCACACGAGTTCGTCGCCGACTATGCGGCCAAGGGAAACTGCTGCATCGGCACGCCCGAGGATGCCATCGCCCACATCGAAGACCTGCTCGACCGCTCCGGCGGTTTCGGCACCCTGTTGATGCTGGGCCACGACTGGGCCTCGCCGCAGGCGACGTACCACAGCTATGACCTGATGGCGCGCAAGGTGATTCCACACTTCAAACGACAGCTCGAAGCGTCTCGCTCGTCGCATGATTGGGCGAAAGGCATGCGCGACCAGTTGATCGGCCGCGCGGGCGAGGCGGTGGTCAAGGCCATCACCGAGCACGTCGACGAGCAGAAAGACGCGGTGCACTGATGCGCGCGGCAGTGCTACGGGATGGCCGCATGGTCTACCGGGACGACGTGCCCGACCCGATTCCCGAAGCCGGCCAGGTGCTGGTGGGTGTGCGGGCATGCGGAATCTGCGGGTCCGACCTGCATTTCGCCGCGCACGGCGCGCAGGTGCTGGAAATGAGCGACCGGGTGGCCGGCGGCACGGGCGGCATGCACGTCGACCTGGACCACGACATCTTCATGGGCCACGAGTTCAGCGCCGAGATACTCGAAGCCGGCCCCGACACCGATACCCACCCACCGGGCACCCTGGTCACATCGTTGCCGGTGCTGTTGTCCGCCAAGGGCGTTGAACCGATCGTCTACAGCAACAACACCATCGGCGGCTATGCCGAACGGATGCTTCTCTCGGCGCCGCTGCTGCTGCCCGTCCCCAACGGCCTGGACTTCAAACATGCCTCCCTCACCGAACCCATGGCGGTGGGCCTGCACGCGGTCAACAAGTCCAACATCGCGCCCGGCGAGACGGCCCTGGTGCTCGGCTGCGGCCCGATCGGGATCGCCATCATCGCATCACTTCGGGCGCGTGGTGTCGAAACCATTGCGGCATCTGATTTTTCGCCCAAACGACGGGAACTGGCCACCGCCATGGGGGCCCGCCAGACGCTGGACCCGGCCCAGGGTTCGCCGTTCGACACCGTCAAGCCCGCGGTGGTGTTCGAGGCGGTCGGCGTGCCCGGGATCATCGACGACGTGCTCCTTCGGGCGCGGCCCGGCACCCGCCTGGTGGTCGCCGGCGTGTGCATGCAACCCGACACCGTCCATCCGTTCTTCGCGATCGCCAAAGAGATCAACGTGCAATTCGTACTGGCCTACACCCCCGACGAGTTCGGCGATTCGCTGCGCAGTTTGGCCGAGGGCGAGATCGACGTCAGCCCGCTGATCACCGGCGAGGTCGGCCTGGATGGGGTCGGCGCGGCGTTCGACGATCTCGCCGACCCCGAGCGGCACTGCAAGATCCTCGTCACGCCCTGACGGTTGCCGGTCGTCGGGTTCCCTCACTACCCCCCGGCCGGTGGATGCGCCACCATCGTGGGCTTGAACCCGTACCGGGGGGCGGCGAAGTGGGCTGCCAGGCCCCGGCCGGCGCCGCTACCCAACATCGGCAACCCGCCTACGGCGTTGGTGGCGGGCTGTGCGGCGGCCACGCTCTCGACGCCCGCGAGCGTGGCGATCGTGGGCGTCGCGGCCGGCGCGGCGGCGGCCCACGCCTGCGGTACCGACAGCGCCCCGATCGACACCGACCTGCCCAGCGCGCTTCCCATCCCGGCGCTCGACAGCGTGGCCGGCAGCACCGTCTCGGCGGCCCTTCCGACACTTTCCACCGCCTTCGCAGCACCCGCCGCGGCCTTCGGCACCAACGATTGACCCAGGCCTTCAATGTCTTTGAAGATCGTGACGAAGAGCCTGGTCGGGGACACCCACTCTTTGAACATGTCGATGGGCGTGCCGGGATGCAAGGTCGACGATCCGGTGAGCGTCTCCAGCAACGCGCCCGCCCATCCAGGCAGCTCCACGGTTCCCCCGGCGAGCGGATTCGTCACTGCCTGCGCCATCGCCTGGGGTGCGGAGAGCTCTGACAGCGCACCTGGAAGCGCCTGCGTCAGCGTGGCGAGCGCCTGAGTGTCCGTGGCCGTGGCCCCGACCGCTTGCGCGACCGCGGCACCCTGGGCGGCAAGCCCACCCGGATTGGTGGCGGGCACCGCCGGGTCGAAGGGCGCCAGCGTCGAGGCCGCCGCCGAGGCTCCGGCATAGCCGTACATCGCGGCCGCGTCCTGGGCCCACATCTCGACGTACTGCGCCTCGGTCGCCGCGATTGCCGCTGTGTTCTGGCCGAGAACGTTCGTCGCCAGCAGAACCGTCAGCAACTCCCGGTTGGCAGCGACTTCCGCCGGCGCCACCGCCACGGCGAGTGCGGTTTCGTAAGCACCCGCAGCCGCCGCGGCCTGAGCGGCGGCCTGTTCGGCTCGTTCGGCGATGCCGTTGAGCCATGCGATCTGAGCGGCCGCGGCAGCGGCCATCGAAGCCGCCGCCGGACCCAGCCAGGGCCCGTCGGTGAGCTGGCTGACCACGGACAGATAGGACGATGCCGTCGTGAGCAACTCGGCGGCCAACGCATCCCAGGCCGCGGCCGCGGCCATCATCGGTTCTGACCCGGGCCCGGCATAGATCAATGCCGAGGTGACCTCCGGCGGCACTTGCGCGAAATCCAGCATGACTCCCCGTCGCCTAACCGACGATCTCGGTATTGGCGGCCTCGGTAGCCGCGTACGAACCCGCGGCGATCCCGAGGGTCGTCGCCAACTGCTGCTGGAACCATGCCGCCTGTGCGCTGATTGCCTGATAGAGCTGGGCGTGCGCGGCGAACTGGGCGGCCGTCAGGGCCGACACCACGTCCGCGGCGGCCGGAGCCACCGATGTTGTCGGGCCGGCCGCGGCCGCGTTTCCGGCGAATAGCGCCGCGTTGATCGAGTGCAGCTCGCTGGCCGCCGCACTCAACTTCCCCGGTTCCGTGATCACGATCGACATTCGCATTCCTCCCTGATTGCTCTTTGCGTCAACAACTTTCAGTGCATCGATTTCGCCACCGCTGCGAATCACCGGACACGTTAAGCCACGGCCGTTTGGGTATTGCCATGTCACGAGCGGGCTGTTAATCCTCGATTCGATCGGCGTTCATATGATTCGTGGCAGATTGCTGAGCGTTTCCGGGGACTATGTGTGCGGCCTTGCAAGCCTGGTTCGAGTTCGATATGAACGAGACAGCAGTCGATTTGAGTCACCATTGATGGCACCGGCCTGGATTTTTGACGTGAGTTGACCAGTCTTGACTACGAAACCTGTTGATGCACCGAGTAATTCGACTTCATATCAATGGCAGGCGAAAATCCGCTCGCGGCCCCGCAACGTACCCGCCGCATGGGGCATCGCTGGGGGGCACTGAGATTGCGCAGAGAGCAGACACATACACCCGGCCCAGACCGGGGCGCCAGCGTAACGGCTCACAACAAATACAGATGCTCGGCCGTCGGCGCATCAGAGTTCGGCATGAAACCGTGTTCCGTCTCGGCACACCCGGATTGTCGGGCCCCGGCGCTAGTATCGAATGTATGTTCGAATCTCCGTCGGATCCCGCGGCGCTGGTGGGAGTGATCGAGTCCACGCATCGGGAGGAATCGATGCTGGTGGCCCGTCGGCTTTCGGCGGTAGCGGCGTTGCTTCGGCACCGCGTGGCGACCGCTGAACAGCCCGACCGGGAGTACGCGGAAATCGCCGGCTTCGAGCAGACGGCCGCCGAGGTCGCCGCCGCGATGAACCTCTCCCCCACGGGCGCCAGCTACCTGGTGTCGTATGCCGAGGCGCTCGACATCAGGTTGCCCAAGATCGGGGCCCTGCTGGCCGAGGGCCGAACAGATTGGCGCACAGTGCGGTTGATCATCAGCCGTACCGATCTGGTCACCGACCACAGGCTGATCGCCAAGATTGACCGTTCGCTGGCCGACCGCATCGGCAACTGGCACGGCTGGTCTAGGCAACGGATTGTCAACGCCGTCGATGCCGCCGTGCGGACCGCCGACCCCGACGCCGCCCGCGAGCGCCGCCTCGCCGCCGAGGACGACCGCCACATCGGAATCAGCGCCTCCGACAATGGGATGGCCGAGATTCACGGCTCAGTCGCGGCCTCGGCCGCCGCCGCCTTCGACCGGCGACTATCCCAGCTCGCGAAGCAGGTGTGCCCGGCGGACACGCGAACCATGGACCAGCGACGAGCCGATGCGCTCGCCGCGCTGGCTGAAGGCCGTGGATTGGCCTGCGCCTGTGGACGACCGGAGTGCCCCGCCCGCGTGGGCGACCACGAGCCCGCCACCGATCAGGCCCTGGCGCGTGTCGTCATCAATGTGGTGGCCAGCGAGCAAACCGTCCACGCCAATGGGGCCGAGCCCGGCTACCTCGAGGGCTATGGCGTCATCGATGCCGAGCAGGTGCGCCAATTGGCCGCCGCGGCATCCGTGCTCATCGCCGATCCAGTGACGAGCCCGGTCGAGGCGCTGCGCTATCAACCTTCCGCGGCACTGGAGCGGGCCGTTCGATGCCGGGATCTGACCTGCCGCTTCCCGGGATGCAGCCGGCCGGCGGTGGTCTGCGACCTCGACCACACCGTTCCGTTCAACCACCAGGATCCGGCGGCGGGCGGTCCAACCACGGCGGAGAACCTCAAATGCCTCTGCCGCCAACATCATCGGCTCAAAACGTTCGGTGGCTGGCGGGACAAGCAACTTGCCGACGGAACCGTGGTGTGGACATCGCCGAGTGGACGCACCTATCGCACCTCGCCCGCCGGTACCGACCTCTTCGCACAACCGCGCCGACCGGCTTGCGTGACGCCTGAACCGAACCGGCGAATCAGATCACAGCAGCGCAGCGCACGAATTGCGCGAGCCCGCAAACACAATCGCGAGCAAAGGCCGATCAACGAGGCCCACGTGCGGCTCGAACAGGCGCGGAAACAGGAGATCGAATCGCGCAAATTTCGAAATCACATGCGCGACATGCTGTTCCTGTTCAAAGGCACCCCGAGCACCAGCCCGTATTGCACTTGGGTGAACGATCCCAGGGAACCGGAAGAATTGCCGCCGGATTGGACGCCCGACGAACCGGTGCTGCAACCCTTGCCGGACGACCCACCCTTCTAGAACCACCGGGTTACTCCATTTTGCCCAAAAACTCTGCAATCAGCCAGATCGGCCGATATTCTCCGCGCACAGAAACCGGGCACGCCCGAAGCGAATAAAAGGAAAGCGCTCGTGATCCGGCAGTAGTAGGCGGCATGAACGACCGGAAATCAACTCCCATCACTCTCGCCATATACCGTGACATACGAGTCGGCATGGTGATCATTACGCTGATGCTCGGTTTAGCCATCCTGATCGAACAGTTATCGGCAACCTGCTGGCAATTCGCCATCAGCGCTTACTATTACACCTCCGCGCACAGCATCATGATCGCCGCGCTACTGGCGCTGGGCGCGCTACTCATCATGTACAAGGGCAGCAACGACACCGAAAATGTGTTGTTGACCCTGGCCGGGGTCGCCGCGTTGATGATCGCGATGGTGCCGCAGGGTCGACCCGCACCCCTGTGCGGGAAGAATGATCTGCCGCCCCAATTCGTGCCCGCAATCCAGCCCAATGTCTGGACGGTCGTTGTCGCGCTGATCGTGGGCTGGTCGGCTATGGCCGTGCTGCACTGGCGCAACCACTCTCGGCATAAGAGAAGCCCGCTGGGAACCGTCGCGCTGTTGATTTTCTGGGTAATTATGGCGCTCGGCTTTATTGCCCTTGTCTTTTTCCCGAACTGGTTCTACGCGCATATCCACGGCATCTCCGGCGTCTTGCTGCTCTTGTCCTTCATCATCACCGTCTTCTGCGCCGCATACGTTGTGGCGCACGAGGACACTGAGAAGTCACCGCACAAGGACCGCTACATGTGGTTCTACGGGATCATTGCCGTAGCGATGATCGTGACGTTAATCGCAGTTGTCGCAGTGCATCTCAAGCGTCCCGGATGGGAGCCATGGGTCATCTGGTTGGAATCGGCGGTGATCCTCGAGTTCGCGTTGTACTGGGCGGTTCAAACCTGGGAACTGTGGGATTCACCTGACCGCATTGGGCGCCTCCCCGCCGATGTCCAGAGTCGGCTCGCGGATAAACGGGCGAAGAATGGCGGATTCCGTGGATTGAAGTCCGACCTGACCGGGCCTCCCGACGGCGGCCCGGGCGGAGGGCTATTGCCGCTTCTTTAGGGCAGGCCGGCGGCGGGCATGGCACCGAAGCGCACCAATTGCGCTCTGACGCAAGGACAATTGTGAGCAGCACCCCGTCGTGAAGAGGGGCAGTCCGTGACGGATGAAGCATCCTCGTTTCGAGGCAAGGTAGACGCTAGTGTCCAGTCATGCCGACACGCAGCATCAAAAGATCCGTCCACCGATTCATCGCCGCAGTCGCGGCCGGCCTGACAATCGCCGCCCTACCCGCGTGCGACAAGCGCAGCCCGGCGCAGCCCGGAGCCAACCCCCGTCAGGTCACGGTTGTGGGAACCGGTCAGGTTCAAGGCGTCCCGGACACCCTGACCGCCGACGTCGGCATCGAATTCACCGCATCCGACGTCACCGCGGCGATGAACCAGACCAACGACCGGCAACAGGCGGTCATCAACGCGCTGACGGGCGCCGGCATCGACCGTAAGGACATCAGCACCACCGAAGTCACGCTGTCGCCGGAATACAACAACCCCGCGCCCAGCGGCACCGCCGCCATCACCGGGTATCGCGCCACCAACGCCATCGCGGTCAAGATCCACCCGACCGATGCCGCGTCGCGGCTCCTGGCCCTCATCGTCGGCACGGGCGGCGACGCCACCCGGATCAAGTCCGTCCGCTATTCGATCGCCGACGATTCACAACTGGTGAAGGACGCCCGGTCGCGCGCGTTCAACGACGCCAAGAGCCGCGCCGAGCAGTACGCCCAGCTGTCCGGGCTGCGGCTGGGCCGGGTGCTGTCCATTTCGGAGGCCACCGGCAACACCCCGCCGCCGGTCGGGGCGCCGCGAGCCATGCCGTCCATGGTCCCGCTGGAACCCGGCCAGCAGACCGTGAGCTTCTCGGTGACCGCGGTATGGGAGTTGGACTGAGCCCGATGGCGGCGACCCGCCGCGCCCGGCTTGGCCGCGCTTGCGATCACCGCTAGCCCGACGGCGAATCGGGGCCCCGATCTACTGCTGGTAGACCCTGGGGTCCAGGGTGCCTATGTAGGACAGGTCGCGGTAGCGCTCGTCGTAATCGAGGCCGTAGCCGACGACGAAGTCGTTGGGGATGTCGAAGCCCACGTAGGCGATGTCGACGTGGGCGCCCTGCGCGTCGGGCTTGCGCAGCAGCGTGCACACCCGCAGCGAACGCGGGTGCCGCGTGGTGAGGTTGCGCAGCAGCCAGGACAGGGTCAGGCCCGAATCGACGACATCCTCGACGATCAGCACATCGCGGCCCTCGATGTCGCGGTCCAGGTCCTTGAGGATCCGCACCACGCCGGATGAGGACGTCGATGACCCGTAGGAGCTGACGGCCATGAATTCGAACTGGGTGGGCACCGGAATCGCGCGGGCCAGGTCGGTGACGAAGATCACAGCGCCCTTGAGCACGGTGATCAGCAGCAGATCCTGTCCGGTCTCGGTCGCGATGTCGCGGTAGTGCTGCCCGATTTCGCGGCCGAGTTCGGCGATTCGCGCCTGAATTTGCGCCGACGTCAGCAGGACAGACTTGATATCCCCGGGGTACAGCTCCGCGGGTTGGGCTGGGGTGATCGCCGAGGAGATCTGGGCCACGCCCACAGAGTGCCACGACGGCGGGCGAATAACCAACGGCAGCCCCGAAATTGCGGCTAACCGCCCGGCTTGCCGACCGGCTCGCGCCACAGCGTGAGCACACCGTCGCGGCGGCCCGCGAACAATCGTTCGTCCGGCACCGAGGACCCCACCGCCACCCCGCCCTGCCCGTGCCAGCCGGTGACCAGGGTGTCCACCCCCCGGATCTGCTTGTCGGTCAGGCCCGTTGCGCCGCCAGCCAGCAGCCAGGCCCGAATCACCCGGCGCCGGACGGGCGCGTCCAGCACCTCCAACGCCGGCACCCGCAGGCCCGAGTCCGCCGCGGCCCCGGGCAGCGCCCGGGCGGCCAACGTGTCGATCAACTCGGAGTCCTCCCGCAACGCCGTCGCGGTACGGGCCAGCGCGTCGGCCACGCCGCCGCCGAGCACGTCCTCCAGCAGCGGCAGCACCTCGGTGCGCAGCCGGGTCCGGGTGAACCGCCGGTCGGCGTTGTGCGGATCCTGCCAGGGCGTCAGGCCCAACTCCCGGCAGGCGGCGTGCGTCACGGCGCGCCGAACCTCCAGCAGCGGCCGGCACCACGGCGGATCGTAGGGACGCATCCCGGCGATCGAGCGCACCCCGGACCCCCGGCCCAGCCCGAGCAGCACCGTCTCGGCCTGGTCATCGAGCGTGTGGCCCAACAACACCGGGCCGCTGTGATAGGCGCCCAACGCGGCATAGCGGGCGGAACGCGCCGCCGCCTCCGGGCCGCCCTGGTTGCCCACCTGAACCCGAACAACTTGAGCCGCAACGCATCCCAATGAGATGGCCTGCGCCCGGGCAGCGTCGGCGACGGCGGCCGAGCCAGGTTGGAGGCCATGATCGACGACCACGGCGGTGGTGGGCCGCAGCTGGGCCGCAACCGCGGTGAGCGCCAGGGAATCCGGGCCGCCGGACAGCGCCACGCACCACTGTTCG
Organism: Mycobacterium mantenii; assembly: GCF_001667865.1. Lineage (GTDB taxonomy): Bacteria > Actinomycetota > Actinomycetes > Mycobacteriales > Mycobacteriaceae > Mycobacterium > Mycobacterium mantenii_A. The sequence goes on from NZ_LZJP01000100.1 coordinate 155,835, forward strand.
ACGGTCGCGAGGTGGGTCTTGATGAACGCCTCGACCGCCGCGCGCAGCCGGCCTACAGCACCCTGTCGATCCATCGCTGGGGTTCTTCGATCTCGCTGGGCAACGGCAGCGTTTCGGGGCCCGTCCAGATGGCGTTGAACCGCGCCATGCCCACTTGGCCGACCACGTGGTCGACGAACGCCTTGCCGCGGGTGTATTGGCTGAGCTTGGCGTCGAGCCCCAGCAGCGCGCGCAGCAACCGCTGCAACGGCGGCTGTTTGCGGTGGCGGCGCTCGTCGAACCGGCGGCGGATGGTGGCCACCGACGGCACCGCCATCGGCCCGACGGCATCCATGACGTGGTCGGCGTGGCCCTCCAGCAGGGTGCCCAGCACCAGCAACTGGTCCAGCGCCCGTCGCTGCTCTTCGGACTGCACCGCACGCACCAAACCGAGAATCCCCGCGCTGTTGGCGTCGGGTGCCGGCCCACCGCGGTTGCGCGCGTATTCGGCGAGCCGGCCGATCACCTGCCCCATGTCCTCACCGGTGTCGCGGGTCAACAGGCCCAGCGCCTGCGACATGTAGCCGGGCAGCCACGGGTTGGCGGTGAACTGCACGCGATGGGTGACCTCGTGCAGGCACACCCACAGCCGGAAATCCGACGGCTCGACCCGAAGCTGCCGCTCGACGGCGATGACGTTCGGATACACCAGCAGCAGGCAGCCCGTCTTGGCGCCGTTGGCAGTGGCGAACGGGTCGTACTGGCCGAGAATCCCCGCCGACACGTAGGCCAGGACCGCGCCCGTCTGCGCGCCGGTGACGCGACCGGTGAGAAACCCGCGCGGCTTCTCGGCGCCGTTCATCATCACCCGCATCGACTCGGTGGCCGCGCCGATCCAATCCGGGCGGTCGACGATGCGGGCGGCCGGCACATGGCCCTTGTCAAAGCCATTGGTGACCAGGCCGGTGACGTCGCGCACCAACGGCTCGGCTTTGGTCGAGGCACGGGCCAACTCGTCGATCACCTGGCGCTGGGTGTACTCGCTGGACGGCGGACCCGGCCGGGCCAGCCGCCGACCGACCGTGGCCGCGAACTGCCAGTCGACGGCGGTACCCAGCGTCAGGTCCGGCGTCGACGTCATGAGCACCCGCAGGACCACAGCCGGGTCGCCAGCGCGTCCATCACGTTCCGGCCGTTCGGCCCGGCGTTGTTGGAGAGGAACGCGAAGGTGAGCACCCGGCCGCTACGGTCGGTGAGCACCCCCGCCAAGGCATTGATGCCGGTCAGCGAGCCGGTTTTGGCCCGCAACCACCCGGCGGGACCCTGGGCCGTCGAGGCGTCGGTGAAGCGGTCGGCCAGCGTCCCGCTGCCGGCGGCGATCGGGAGCAGATCCAGCAGCGCCCGCAGCGACGGCTGGTCGGGGCCCGCCGCGGCCTGCAGCACGCCGTCGAGCGTCTTGGCGGTCAGCCGGTCGTCGACCGAGAGCCCACTGGAATCCAGCAGCGCCAGTCCCGCGGTGTCGACGTGGGCGGTGGTCAACCGATTGCTCACCGCATCGGCGGCGCCGGCGAAGCTGCGGGGCCGGTTGATCGCGGCCGCCACCTCGCGGGCGATGCTCTCGGCCAGCACGTTGTCGGAGTGGTCCATCATCTCGGACAACCGCTGGACCAAGGGCGCCGACTGCACGACCGCCAGCTGCCGGGCCCCCGACGGGGCGTTGGCGATCGTCACCGCATTCGGGTCCAGGCCCAACGCCTTGGCCAGCTCCCGCCCGGCGTCCAGCGCCGGGGTGTGGGACCGCCGCGAGTTGACCGTGCTGGGCTGGATGCGGCCGGCGTCGATCATCACCGATTCCATCGGCGCGATGTCGCCGTTGTCGATGTCGGCCAGGTCCCAGCCCTGCGCGATGGTCGGCCCGCTGAACGCCGAGGTGTCCACCTGCACCCCGGTGGGCGTCACGCCGCTGCGGCGGATCTGTTCGACGAGGTCGCTGATCCGCGCCGACCCCCGGTACCAGGTGTCCACGCCGGGCGGCGCCGCCGACAGCGCCGGATCCCCGGCCCCCACCAGCACGACGGGTCCCTGAGCGTTCTGGCTGCCGGCCACCACGCGCGTGCTGATCCGGGCCTGACGGTCCAGGGTCAGCAACGCCGCGGCCGCCGTGAGCACCTTGTTGGTCGACGCAGGCACCAGCGGCATGTCGTCCGCCACCTGCCACAGCTCTTTCCCGGTGATGGCGTCGGTGACCCGACCGCCCAACCGGCCCAGGTTGGGGTCGCCCGCCACCGGCGCCAGCATCGCGCCGACGCCGGGACCGCTGGGTAGCTCGGCGGTATCGCTCACCGGGACCATCCCCGGCTTCACCGCCGGGGCGTGCGGGGGCGGGATCGGGGCATGCGCGCTGTTGGCGCCGTGGCCGGTCGTGGTGAAAAACGTTGCCGCCACCACTACCGCGGCGACAAACGCCAGCACGCCCAACCCGATGAACACTGGGGTGGATTTTTGCCAGCGAGTACCGGCCATCACTCTCCTGACTGTCTCCAACCCATTCTGCCGAATCGGCGGCGATGCGCTCGACTAGGGTGTAGCAGAGCAAAATTGGCCTGCCCAAACAGACGCCTTCCTCGACAGACAAGGAGCCGACGCGGTGGAATTCGACGTGACCATCGAGATCCCGAAAGGCCAGCGGAACAAGTACGAAATCGACCACGACACCGGGCGGGTTCGTCTGGACCGCTACCTGTACACGGCGACGGCTTATCCGGCCGACTACGGCTTCATCGAAGACACCCTCGGCGCAGACGGCGACCCCCTGGACGCGATGGTGCTGCTGCCGCAGTCGGTGTTTCCCGGAGTGATCGTCGAGGCGCGCCCCGTCGGCATGTTCCAGATGACCGACGAGAAGGGCGGCGACGACAAGGTGCTCTGCGTTCCGGCCGGCGACCACCGCTGGGACCACATCCAGGACCTCGACGACGTTCCGGAATTCGAACGGGAAGTCATCAAGCACTTCTTCGTGCACTACAAGGACCTGGAACCGGGCAAGTTCGTCAAGGCCGCGGACTGGGTCGGCCGCGACGACGCCGAGGCGGAGATCCAGCGTTCGATCGAGCGGTTCAAGGCCCAGGGGCACTGACGCTTACGGCGTAACCGCGCCGGCGCCGCCGCGGGATTCTCGGTGGCATCCTGGCGATGTGACCCCGGTGCTGCATTTCGCCGCCAACTTCTGGTGGTTGGTGTTCCCGCTGGGCGGTGCGATCGGCGGGGGCCTTCGGGCCATCGCCGCGGCCAACGAGCGTCGCGCCGAGCGCCGGATGGAGCGGTACCGGTTGAAGCAGCAGGCCAAGATCGCGGTGGCCGAGGCAACCGGACGCGGACGGGCCAACGAGGAACACGACCGCCGAGAACTCGCCAAGCTCGTTGCCGCGCACGACCGTACCGACGCCCGGTGGTTTGACTACGAACTCGACATCGCCAAGCTGTTGGACTTCCCGATGATGACGAACATGCGCGACCCGCTCACCATCGCGTTTCACAAGGCGAAGCACCACGCCGATCTGCTGCGGCCGGAGCCGCCCGACGCCCTGGTGGGCAACCGGGATGCGCTGCTGGACTACCGCGACGCCGTCCACGAGTACCTCAGCGCGTTCGAGATCGCCGAGGCGGAGGCGATCCGCCGCCGGCGCAGCGACTTCTCGGCGGACGATCAGCAGCGGCTGGCGCGCGCCCAGCACCTGCTTCATCTGGCGCACGACGAGGCGGCGACGCGTGAGGAACGCCAGAACGCTTACGCGCGGGCGACCAAAGAGCTCGACGGCCTGATCGTGCTTCCCGCCCCCGCCCGGGCGGCGATCGAACGGCGCATCGCCGGGCAGATCGAGGCCTAGCGGGGCCTTGTCACGCCCCGGCGCGCGTCGCGGCGGTTGCGCAGGATGCTCCAGCCCAGCGCCGCCGCGATGAACACCACCCCAACCGAGGCGGTGACCGGCTCGGGAACGGCGAATCGCGGCTCGATGGACAACAGCATGATCACGGCCAGCGCCCCGATCGCCCAGTGCGCCCCATGTTCCAGATACACGTACCGGCCCAGCGCTTCCTGGCGGACCAGGTAGATGGTGATCGACCGGACGAACATCGAGCCCACCAGCCCCAGCCCCAGCGCGATGACGATGGGATCCGAGGTGATGGCGAACGCGCCGGTGACGCCGTCGAACGAGAACGCGGCGTCGAGAACTTCGAGGTAGAGGAACAGGGTCAGGCCGGCCCAGCCGGTCGCCGCGCCGGCCCCGGATTCGGCGTCGCCTTCGGGGTCGGATGGCCGAAACGCCCGGCTCAATCCGTTGACCACCAGATAGGTGACCAAGCCCAGCAGTCCGGCGGTCAGCACCGTGGCCGCCTCGTCGGCCGAGTGCGTCAACCGCGTGCCCACCAGGACCAGCACCACACCGGTCACCACCAGCGACACCTGACCCAGCCGGCCGATGCGCGCGAACGGGATCTCAATCCACTTGAGCCACTTGATGTCTCGGTCATAGAAAACGAAATCCAGAAACAGCATCAAGAGGAAGATCCCGCCGAACGACGCGATCTGGGGGTGGGCCACGATGACGAGCTTTTCGTAGCTGGGCGAGCCGTCGGGAAATTCCAGTGCGCCGTGCGGCGGCGGATGCAGCGCCAGCTCCATCGCCCGCACCGGGTCGAGGCCCGCGGTCACCCACACGATGAGCAACGGGAAGAGCAATCGCATGCCGAACACGGCGACGAGGATCCCGATGGTCAGGAACATCCGCTGCCAGAACCGGCTCATCCGTTTCAGGACCGCCGCATTGATGATGGCGTTGTCGAACGACAACGACACCTCGAGGGCGGCTAGCACCACCAGCAGATAGAGGTCTTTGAAACCGCCGTAGGCATATCCCAGGCCGAGCGCCGCCGCGGTGACCACGAGCGAGATCCCGAAGGTACGCAAAGCGGACATGGATCCTTCCCGACGGCCAGCCCACACTAGCGAACCGCGTCGCCGCCGGGGGCGCCGGCCGCGGGCCGCATAGAATTTTCAAATTGTGGCGATACATCGGGACAGTCGGCCGAAAGCGTCGCCGCCCCGATGACCGAGATCAGTGCCTCACAGGGGCCGGTGGCGCGCGGCAGCATGGCCCGGGTCGGCACCGCCACCGCGGTGACGGCGCTGTGCGGCTACGCCGTCATCTATCTGGCCGCTCGTGACCTGGCGCCGAGCGGCTTTTCGGTATTCGGGGTGTTCTGGGGGGCCTTCGGTCTGGTCACCGGCGCGGCCAACGGCCTGCTGCAGGAAACCACCCGGGAAGTCCGCTCTTACTCGGTCGGTGGGCCTTACATCAGCGACCTGGCAGCCGGCGAGCCGCGTACCCACCCGATGCGCGTCGCCATGCTGGTCGGGGTGGCCGCGGCCGTCCTGATCGCGGGCAGCTCGCCGTTGTGGAGTGGGCGGGTGTTCGTCGAGGCGCGCCTGCTGTCGGTGGTCCTGCTCAGCGTCGGGCTGGCCGGCTTCTGCGTGCACGCCACCCTGCTGGGCATGCTGGCCGGCACCAACCAGTGGACCCGCTACGGCGCGCTGATGGTGACCGACGCCGTCATCCGGGTGATGGTGGCCGCGGCCACCGTCGCGCTCGGCTGGCGCCTGGTCGGGTTCCTGTGGGCAACGGTGGCGGGCGCGGTCGCCTGGCTGATCCTGCTGGTGGCCTCGCCGGCGACCCGGGCCACCGCCCGCCTGCTGACCCCGGGCGGCACCGCGACCTTCCTGCGGGGCGCGGCGCATTCGATCACCGCAGCCGGTGCCAGCGCCATCCTGGTGATGGGATTTCCCGTGCTGCTGAAGCTGACCAGCGCCGAGCTCGGCGCGCAGGGCGGGGTGATCATCCTGGCGGTCACGCTGACCCGCGCGCCGCTGCTGGTGCCGCTGACGGCCATGCAGGGCAACCTGATTGCTCACTTCGTCGACGAGCGCAGCAATCGGATTCGCGCGCTGCTCGCCCCGGCGGGGATTGTCGGGGCGATCGGCGCGGTCGGGGTGCTGGCCGCGGGCGTGATAGGCCCGTGGCTGTTGCGGGTCGCCTTCGGGCCGCAGTACCACGCCAGCAGCGCGCTGCTGGCGGGGCTGACCGCGGCCGCCGTGGCGATCGCGATGCTGACGCTGACCGGCGCCGCGGCGGTGGCCGCCGCGCTGCACCGGGCCTACTCGCTGGGTTGGGTGAGCGCCACGGTCGCGTCGGGATTGTTGCTGCTGTTGCCGCTGTCCCTGCAGACCCGGACCGTGGTCGGGTTGCTGTGCGGCCCGGCGGTGGGGATCGGCGTCCATCTTCTGGCGCTGTCCCGCGCCACGCGCTCTACCGGCTGATATGACCTGCACAGGCGTGTACCTTGTGGGCTTAGATGGGTACTGAAACGCATTATTCGGTCGTCTGGGTCGTCATTCCCGCCTTCAACGAAGCAGCTGTCATCGGCGAGGTGGTCGCCGATGTGCGCTCGGTGTTCGACCATGTCGTCTGCGTGGACGACGGCAGCGCCGACGACACCGGGGAGATCGCCCGGCGGGCCGGGGCTCACCTGGTGCGGCATCCGATCAACCTCGGACAGGGCGCGGCGATTCAGACCGGCGTGGAGTACGCCCGCAAGCAGCCCGGGGCCGAGGTTTTCGCCACGTTCGACGCCGACGGCCAGCACCGCGTCAAAGACCTGGTGACGATGGTCGACCGGTTGCTGGCCGGTGACGTCGACGTGGTGATCGGCACCCGATTCGGCGCACAGCACGGTGCCCGGCCACCGTTCGTCAAACGGATCGTGTTGCAGACCGCCGCGCGGTTGAGCCGGCGCGGCCGCCGACTTGGCCTGACCGACACCAACAATGGGCTGCGGGTGTTCAACAAGAAGGTCGCCGACGGGCTGGACATCACCATGAGCGGCATGAGCCACGCCAATGAGTTCATCATGTTGATCGACGAAAACCATTGGCGCGTCGCCGAAGAACCGATCGAGGTGCTCTACACCGCGTACTCGAGGTCGAAGGGGCAACCCCTGCTCAACGGCGTCAACATCATTTTCGACGGATTCCTGCGAGGTCGGATTCCGAGATGAAAAGGGCTGGAATATGAACTGGATCCAGGTGCTGCTGATCGCGGCGATCGTCGCGCTGCTGGTGTATCTGCTGCGGTCGCGCCGCAATTCGCGGTCGAAGGCGTGGGTCAAGGTCGGCTATGTGGTGTTCGTGCTGGCCGGCATTTATGCCGTGCTGCGGCCCGACGACACCACGGTGGTGGCGCAGTGGTTCGGGGTGCGCCGCGGCACCGACCTGATGCTCTACGCGCTGATCATGGCGTTCTGTTTCACCACGCTGAGCACCTACATGCGGTTCAAGGATCTGGAGCTGCGCTACGCGAGACTGGCCCGCGCGGTGGCGATGGAATCCGCACAGGCGCCCGACAACGCGCAGGAGCGCGTCACCGAAATCGACGCTGGCGCGGGAAGGTTCGAGTAGGCCTCACGCTGACGTCGATCTCGGCGCCGGTCAGCCAGCCTGTGCTCGACGGAAGTATTCCACCGTGCGGGCCACCCCGTCACTGAGTTCGACCTTGGGCTGCCAGCCCAAAACCTCTGCGGCCAAACCGATGTCGAGGCAGGAACGTTTGAGGTCGCCCAACCGCGGCGGCGCGAACTCCGGGTCGTCGGGTCCCCCGACCGCGGCGGCCACGGCCGAATGCAGTTGACGGTCCGACGTTTCGATTCCGGTGCCGATGTTGAAGCGCTGCCCGCCGCCCGCGTCACCGGATGCCTTGACGAAGGCGTCCACGACGTCGTCGACGAAGACGTAGTCGCGGGTATTGCCGCCGTCCCCGAACACCTTGGTGGGCTTGCCCGAGAGCAGGGCCTGGGCGAAGATCGCCACCACCCCGGCCTCACCGTGCGGGTCCTGGCGTGGGCCATAGACATTCGCCGGGGCGATGTGCGAGCAGTCCAGCCCGTACAGGTGGCGGAATGTGTTCAGGTAGATCTCGCCCGCCACCTTGCCCGCCGCATACGGCGACGCGGGGTCGGTCGGCACGGTCTCGGGGGTGGGGTACCGCGGTGGGGTGCCGTAGATGGATCCGCCCGAGGAGGTGTGCACGATCTTGCGGACCTGCGCCTTGCGGGCCGCCTCGGCCAGGCGCACCGTGCCGATGACGTTGACCGAAGCGTCGAACTGCGGGTCGGCCACCGAGTGCCGCACGTCGATCTGGGCGGCCAAGTGGAACACCACCTCCGGGCGGTGCTCGTCGAGGATGGTCTCCAGGTCCGCGGTCACGATGTCGGCCTCGACGAAGACGTGCGCCGGATTGTCGGCCAGATGCTCGAGGTTGGTCGCGCGGCCCGACGCGAAGTTGTCCAGGCCCACCACCGCATGACCGTCGGCTAACAGACGGTCGACTAGCGTCGACCCGATGAATCCGGCTGCCCCGGTGACCAGTGCGCGCACCGGCCCACCATACATAGCGGTCGCGGCCGCCGCGCTCATCGCGGTGCAGCTGGCGGTGCGCGGGGTGCTGGCGTTCGGTGGCTACTTCTATTGGGACGACCTGATCCTCATCGGCAAGGCCGGCACCCACAACCTGCTCGCGCCGTCGTACCTGTTGGACGACCACGACGGGCACGTCATGCCCGGCGCATTTCTGGTCGCGGGCACCATCATCCGGCTGGCGCCACTGGACTGGACTTGGCCTGCGGTCAGCCTGGTGGTGCTGCAACTGCTGGCATCGCTGGCCTTGTTGCGCGCGCTGTACGTCATCCTCGGCTGGCGGCCGGTGCTGCTGATCCCGTTCACGTTCGCGTTGTTCACGCCGTTGGGGGTGCCCGGCTTCGCGTGGTGGGCGGCGGCGCTGAACTCGCTGCCGCTGCTGGCCGCGCTGACCTGGGTGTGCGCCGACGCCATCCTGCTGGTGCGCACCGGCAAACAGCGCTACGCGGTGACCGGGGTGCTGGTCTACTTCGGCGGGCTGCTGTTCTTCGAGAAAGCCGCGGTGATCCCTTTCGTCGCGTTCGCGGTGGCTGCGCTGCTGTGCCACGTGGCCGGCGATCGGAGCCTACGGTCGGCGCTGGCCACGGTGTGGCGGGCCGGCCTGCGATTGTGGATCGGCGCCCTGGCCCTGACCGCCGCCTGGATCGCGCTGTACCTGGCGGTGGTCAATCAGCAGCGGTGGAGTTCCGACCTGGCGATGACGTGCCGGCTGCTGGTGCGCTCGATCACCCACGGCATCGTGCCGGGTCTGGCGGGCGGGCCGTGGCACTGGGACCGGTGGGCGCCGGCCTCACCCTGGGCGACGCCCCCGCCGGCGGTGATGGCGCTGGGCTGGCTGGTGCTGGCCGGAATCCTGGCGGTGTCGCTGGTTCGCAAGGAGCGCATCGGGCCGGTGTGGCTGGTCGCCGTCGGCTACGCCGTGGCCTGCCAGGTGCCGATCTATCTGATGCGATCGTCGAATCAGACCGCACTGGAGCTCGCGCAGACCCTGCGCTACCTGCCCGATCTCGTCGTGGTGCTGGCGCTGCTGGCGGGCGTGGCACTGAGCGCCCCCAATCGGGCCGGCCGGCGCTGGCTGGACGCTTCGCCGAAGCGCACCGCGGTGACCGCCGGCGTGGCGGTCCTGTTCGTGGCCAGCAGCCTGTATTCGACGGCCACGTTTTTGACCAGCTGGCGCGACAACCCCGCCCAGCCCTACCTGCAGAACGCCCGGGCCGCCCTGGCCGAGGCCCATGCGGCCTCGGATGCGCCGCTGCTGGATCAGGAAGTCGACCCGTTCGTGCTGCAACGGGTGGCCGCACCGGAGAACCTGGCCAGCCACCTGTTCGCCCTGCTGCGGGATCGACCCGAATTCGCGCCCGCGACAACGCAATTGCGCATGTTCGACCGCTCGGGCCGGCTGATCAAGGCGCGCGTCACCTGGGTACGGACCATCGCGCCCGGCCCGATTCCGCAGTGCGGCTACTTCGCCCAGCCGGACCACCCGGCGCGCCTGGTCCTCGACGGCCCGCTGCTGCCCGCCGACTGGACCGTCGAGCTGAACTACCTGGCCAACAGCGACGGCTCGATGACGTTGAAGATGACGCAAGGACCCGAGGTCAAGGTGCCGGTGCATCCGGGGCTCAACCGGGTCTTCGCCCGGTTGCCGGGTGCCGGGGACGCGATCACGGTGCGGGCCAACACCACCGCGCTGGCGCTGTGCCTCGCGTCGGGCCCGGTGGGCTTCGTCGCGCCCGCCTGAAACTATGGAGCCGCCTGGGGGAATCGAACCCCCGACCTATTCATTACGAGTGAATCGCTCTACCGACTGAGCTAAGGCGGCATACCCGCACGCCGGGCGGCACGAGTCTACGGCAGGCGGACGGACAGACCCAACTCAGTCGCGCAGTTCCTGGCCGATGGTGGCGACCATGGCGTCGACGGCGAACTTGGGCTTGACGTTGATCGCCAGCGCCTCGCGGCACTCGAGCACCGCCTCGATGCAGCGCAGCAGCCGCGGGGGTGGGGCGTGGGCGGCCAGCGCCGCGACCGGCTCGGCCATGTCGGGATGGTTGGCCCGCACCGCCCCGGCATTCGCGGAGACCATCAGCGCGTCCCGGAAATACGTCGCCAGGTCGATCAGCGCGCGGTCCAGCGCGTCGCGCGAGGCCCGGGTCTGACGCGACTTCTGCCGTCGCTCAAGGTCCTTCATCGCCCCGGCCGCGCCGCGCATCGCGCCCGCGGTGCCCTTGCCGGTGCCGCCGGCGCCCAGGGCGGTGCGCAGCTCTTCGGTCTCGGCCTCGGCGCGGTCCGCGGTCAGCACCACGGCCTCGGCTTCGGCCGCGGCCACCAGCTCTTCGGCGGCGGCGTAGGCCCGCGACGGGGTCGCAGCGTCGCGCACCAGCGTCAGCGACCGCTCCCGGCGCGACCGGGCCTCGGGGTCGGTGGCCAGCCGCCGGGCCCGCCCCACGTGGCCGCCGCTGACCGACGCGGCCCAGTTCGCCGTGTCGGGGCTAAGGCCGTCGCTGTCGACCAGCACGCGCGCGATCGCCTCGGTCGGCGGGGTCACCAGCGCCACGTGCCGGCACCGCGACCGCAGCGTGATGGCGATGTCCTCGGGGTCCACCGACGGCGCGCACAGCAGGAACACCGTCGACGGCGGCGGTTCCTCCACCACCTTCAGCAGCGCGTTGGCGGCGCCCTCGGTCAGCCGGTCGGCATCTTCGATCACCACGATCTGCCGGTGCCCGGTGGCCGGGCGCCGCGACGCGATCTGCACGATCGAACGCATCTCGTCGACACCGATGGACAGGCCTTCAGGAATCACGCGCCGCACGTCGGCGTGGGTGCCGGCCATGGTCGTCGTGCACGCATGGCAGCGTCCGCAGCCCGGCTCCCCGTCTGACGTGCACTGCAAGGCGGCGGCGAAGCACAACGCCGCCACCGAGCGGCCCGAACCCGGCGGCCCGGTGATCAGCCACGCATGTGTCATAGTCCCGGCGCCGGCCCCGCTGTGGCCTGAGTCACCGCGGGCGGCTCTGGCGGCGGCCAGCAGCTCGGCCGTCACCGCGTCCTGGCCTACCAGCCGCGTAAACACCCCGGACATCACCGGTAACAGTAGTGGCGACGCCGACAGATACCGAACGGCCACCGTACCGCGACCGTTCCGTTATCTTCGGCGCGCTCGACGCGCCCCGAGCGACCTGCCGAGATCGATATTAAGTTTCCGAGACGTCACTGCCGACCGATACGGTGGGTTAGTGACAACGGCGGCGGCACTACCGGGGCGGATCAGCGCATTCGTCCGCTGGGTGATGCGCACGCCGTGGCCGCTGTTCTCGCTCAGCATGCTGCAGGCCGACATCATCGGCGCGCTCTTCGTGCTCGGCTTCCTTCGCTACGCCCTGCCGCCCGAGGACCGCATCCAGTTGCAGGACCTACCGGTCCTCAACCTGGCGATCTTCGCCACCGCGCTGGTCGTCGTGTTCCTCACCGGTCTGGCCGTGACACTGCGGCTGCTGATGCCGGTGTTCCGGTGGCAGCGCCGCGACAACATGCTCGCCGAGGCCGACCCGGCCGCCACCGAACTGGCCCGCAGCCGCGCGCTGCGAATGCCGTTCTATCGCACCCTGATCAGCATCGTGGCCTGGGCCATCGGCAGCGTGGTGTTCATCATCGCCAGCTGGTCGGTGGCCCGCTTCGCCGCGCCCGTGGTGGCCGTGGCCACCGGGCTCGGCGCCGCGGCCACCTCGATCATCGGCTACCTGCAGTCCGAGCGGGTGCTGCGGCCGGTGGCGGTGGCCGCCCTGCGCAGCGGGGTGCCCGAGAACGTCAAGGCGCCCGGCGTCATCCTGCGGCAGATCCTGACCTGGATGCTGTCCACCGCCGTGCCGGTGCTGGCGATCGTGCTGGCGGTGGTGGCCGACAAGACCTCGCTGCTGCACGCCACGCCGGAGAAGTTGTTCACCCCGATCCTGTTGCTGGCGGTGGCGGCGCTGGGCATCGGGCTGATCAGCACGCTGCTGGTGGCCATGTCGATCGCCGACCCGCTGCGCCAGCTGCGCTGGGCGCTCTCGGAGGTGCAGCGCGGAAACTACAACGCGCACATGCAGATCTACGACGCCAGCGAGCTCGGCCTGCTGCAGGCGGGATTCAACGACATGGTCCGCGACCTGTCCGAGCGGCAGCGGCTGCGCGACCTGTTCGGCCGCTACGTCGGCGAAGACGTGGCCCGCCGGGCGCTGGAGCGCGGCACCGAGCTCGGCGGCCAGGAACGCGATGTCGCGGTGCTGTTCGTGGACCTGGTCGGCTCCACGCAGCTGGCCTCGACCCGGCCGCCCGCCGAGGTCGTCCACCTGCTCAACGAGTTCTTCCGGGTGGTCGTGGAAACCGTCGGCAAACATGGTGGTTTCGTCAACAAGTTCCAGGGTGACGCCGCGCTGGCCATCTTCGGCGCGCCGATCGAACACCCCGACTCGCCCGGCGGAGCGCTGGCCGCCGCCCGGGAACTGCACGACGCGCTGCTGCCGGTGATCGGGTCGGCGGAGTTCGGCATCGGGGTGTCCTCCGGGCGGGCCATCGCCGGCCACATCGGCGCGCAGGCCCGCTTCGAGTACACGGTGATCGGCGACCCGGTCAACGAGGCCGCCCGGTTGACCGAGCTGGCCAAGCTCGAACCCGGCCACGTGCTCGCGTCGGCGATCGCGGTCAGCGGCGCGCTGGACGCCGAAGCCCTGTGCTGGGATGTCGGCGAGGTGGTGGAGCTGCGCGGCCGCCGGGCGCCGACCCAGCTGGCCCGCCCGGTGCATCTGGCGGGAACCACCGATTTCCAGCCCAGCCAGGCGCGGGCCGAAGAACTGTCCGGCGAGGCCATCGGCCCCGGCTACTGAACCCGGCTAGCTCCGCTTGGTGGCCCTTTTCGCCCCCGCCTTCTTGGCCGGCGCCTTGCGGGCGGCCTTCTTGGCGGGACGCTTCGCCGGACCACGCGCCCGGCGATCGGCCAGCAGTTCGGCGGCGCGCTCGTCGGTGATCGAGGCCACGTCGTCGCCCTTGCGCAGGCTGGCGTTCGTCTCACCATCGGTGACGTACGGGCCGAACCGGCCGTCCTTGATCACCATCGGCTTGCCGGTCGCCGGATCGTTGCCCAGCTCACGCAGCGGCGGCGCGGCGGCGCCCTGCCGGCCCCGGCGTTTGGGCTCGGCGTAGATCTTCAGCGCTTCCTCGAGGGTGATGTCGAACATCTGCTCCTCGGTCGCCAGTGAGCGAGAATCGGTGCCGCGCTTCAGGTATGGACCGTAGCGGCCGTTCTGCGCGGTGATCTCCTCACCGGAGGCGGGGTCGACACCGACCACCCGGGGCAGCGACAGCAGCCGCAGCGCGTCCTCGAGCGTGACCGTCTGCAGGTCCATGGTGCGCAGCAGCGAGCCGGTGCGCGGTTTGGGACCGGTGGGCTTCTTGCCCTTCTTCGCGGGCGCGGCGCTGCCGTCGTCGTCGCCGGGTGGCGGCTCCGGCAGCACCTCGGAAACGTATGGCCCGTACCGGCCGTCCTTGGCGACGATCTCGTGCCCGGTTGCCGGGTCCACGCCCAGCACCCGACCTTCCTGCGGCGTGGCGAACAGTTGCTCGGCCACCTCCAGCGTCAGCTCGTCGGGGGTCAGCGAGTCGTTGAGGTTGGCCCGCTGCGGCTTGGGCTCTCCGTCGTCGCCGGTCACCATGCGTTCCAGGTAGGGCCCGTTCTTGCCCACCCGGACGTAGACCGGCCGACCCTGCTCGTCGTCAAAAAGCTTGATGGAGTTGACTTCTCGAGCGTCGATGCCTTCCAGGTTGACGCCGACGAGTTTCTTCAGACCACCGGAGCGGGCCACCGAATCGGCCACCCCGTGCTCGCCACCGAAGTAGAAGTTGTTGAGCCAGTCGGTGCGTCGTTCCTGACCCGAGGCGATCGCGTCGAGCTCGTCTTCCATCGCGGCGGTGAAGTCGTAGTCGACGAGGCGACCGAAATGCTGTTCCAGCAAACCGGTTACGGCGAACGCCACCCAGGACGGCACCAGCGCGCTGCCCTTCTTGTGCACGTAGCCGCGGTCCTGGATGGTCTTGATGATCGACGAGTACGTCGACGGGCGGCCGATGCCCAGCTCCTCGAGCGCCTTGACCAGCGACGCCTCCGTGTAGCGCGCCGGCGGGTTGGTGGCGTGGCCGTCGGGCGTGAGCTCGATGGCGTCCAGCCGCTGGCCCTGGGTCAACTGCGGCAGCCGGCTCTCGGCGTCGTCGGCCTCGCCGCCGGCCAGCTCGTCCACCGTCTCCACGTAGGCCTTCAGGAAGCCCGCGAACGTGATGGTGCGACCGCTGGCCGAGAACACGACGTCTCTTGGGGTCTGCGCCCCGCGTGATTGGCCGTTGATCCGCAGGCTCAGCGTGGTGCCGCGGGCATCGGCCATCTGCGAGGCCACCGTGCGTTGCCAGATCAGCTCGTAGATGCGGAATTCGTCGCCGTCGAGTTCGCGACGCACCGCGTCCGGGGTCGCAAACGTCTCCCCCGCGGGGCGGATCGCTTCGTGGGCCTCCTGCGCGTTCTTGACCTTGCGGGTGTACTGGCGCGGCGATGGCGAGACGTATTCGGCACCGTAGAGCTGGCGGGCCTGGGTACGCGCGGCGTTGATCGCCGACTCCGACAGCGTGGTCGAGTCGGTACGCATATAGGTGATGTAGCCGTTTTCGTAGAGCCGCTGGGCGATGCTCATCGTGCGCTCGGAGGAGAACCGCAGCTTGCGGCCGGCCTCCTGCTGCAGCGTCGAGGTCATGAACGGCGCGTACGGGCGCCGGGTGTAGGGCTTTTCCTCCACCGACGCGACGTTGAGCTGGGCGCCGCGCAGGCCCGCGGCCAGCTGGGTCGCGCTCGCCTCGTCGAGAACGGTCACCTCGTCGGCCTTGCGCAGTTTCCCCAGCGAGTCGAAGTCGCGGCCGGAGGCCACGCGCAGGCCGTCGACGCCGGTCAGGCGGGCGGTGAAGGTGGGCGGCGAGGCCTGCGGGTCGGACACGCTCGCATCGAGCTGGGCCACGATGTCCCAGTAGGACGCGCTGCGGAACGCCATGCGGTCGCGTTCGCGCTGCACGATGATCCGGGTGGCCACCGACTGGACCCGGCCCGCCGACAACTTGGGCGCGACCTTCTTCCACAGCACGGGGCTGACCTCGTAGCCGTACAACCGGTCCAGGATGCGCCGGGTCTCCTGCGCGTCGACCAGGTCGATGTCCAGGTCGCGGGGGTTCTCGGCGGCCTCGAGGATGGCCGGCTCGGTGATCTCGTGGAACACCATCCGCTTGACCGGGATGTTCGGCTTGAGGGTTTCCAGCAGATGCCAGGCGATGGCCTCGCCCTCGCGGTCACCATCCGTGGCCAGATAGAGCTCGTCGACGTCTTTGAGCAGGCCCTTGAGTTCGGTGACGGTGCTCTTCTTCTCGGGGCTGATGATGTAGAGGGGTTCGAAGTCGTGATCGACGTTGACCCCAAGCCGGGCCCAGGGCTCGGATTTGTACTTCGCGGGCACGTCGGCGGCGGCCCGGGGCAGGTCGCGGATGTGGCCGCGCGACGATTCGACGATGTACCTGGAGCCCAGGTAGCCGGCCAGTTTGCGCGCCTTGGTGGGCGACTCGACAATGACGAGTCGCCGACGGCTGCCATTCCCGCCGCTGCTGGTGTCCTTTAGTTTCGGGTCAGCCAACTGCCCTTACGCTCCATCCCTGATTGGTCCCCCCTGCGAGACCACCTGCAGGAAGAATGACAGGTCGGCTTCGAAAATTCCGGTGAAATTCAGGTACGCGACCGTTCCTTCGCCCTGCGGCATCTGACAATTTCGCACCCTTGGGCGGGCCTGCGCAAACTGACATTCGCGGAAACGGCGCAAAGCCGACGCGATTTCGGACGTTACCTCCTGGCTAAACTCGCGGCCACCGCGACAACGCCTCGGCGCCGTCTGGCGGTTCCCCCACGTTCTCTACCAGGCGCGATAGCCTCCGGCGTCCGCTGATCCGCAGCGCCGGCCGACCGCCCCGGGTGCCGATCAGGGTGGGCGCGATCCCGACGCGCATCAACGCCGACGCCAGCGGCGAGTGCGTGTCCGGCGCGTGCGGGTCCAGCGCCAGCAGGTAATGCTCGCCCTCCGGGTTTCCGGCCGCCAGCGTCCAGGCCCGCAACTCGCGGGGCCCGGGCAGCCAGCGCGGCGGCACCGTCTTGACCGCCCCGCGTGTCCATTCGGTGGCCAGCGCGCTCAGGGAGGGGTCCACCGCGGTCCGCACCAGCGGGGTGTCCTCGTCGGTCCGGCTGATCTCGGCCACCAGACCCGCCTCCCGGATCATCTCCGCGAGCGCCGAGGCCCGCCACGCCTGATCCACGACCACCGACAGCCGGGCGCCGGCCACGTGACTTTCACCGGTAGCGCCGACGGTGACGATCTGCCCGGACGCCGCCAGCACCCCGGAAAGATCGGTGGCCGCGGGCGGCACCGACTCCGCTGTAAAGAAGGAAAGCTGGCTCACGCCCCCGACAGTAGGCCAGGGGGGCCGCCCGCGTCTTGAGGCAACCGGCGCGGCGTCCGGGGCCGGCCGGGATGCAGACCTGGTGGCGGCAGTAAAAGAGGAAACCCCCCGGCTCAACCCGCTGGGCGGGTCTGCACGGGGGGTTATCCGTTCAGGTCTGCTCTTCGCTACACCGAGCGGACTCCGGTGGCCTGGGGGCCCTTAGGGCTATGGCCGATCTCAAACTCGACCTTCTGGTTCTCTTCGAGGGTGCGGAAGCCCGAACCCTGGATCTCCGTGTAGTGGACAAACACATCGGCGGAACCGTCTTCGGGGGCAATGAACCCGAAGCCCTTCTCCGCGTTGAACCACTTCACAGTTCCCTGTGGCATCTCTCGATCTTTCCTTTTCTTCTGGGTGCGGGGCATCGCCTTTCGATGCCCCGGGCCTGGTACGACCGCCATACCTCGCTGAGTCGCCGGAACTTCACCCGACCGATTAACCTCGCAGGAACCGCGGCCGCAACGTCGATCCTGCGAAAGTTTGACACGAACACAGAAGCTGCGACCGCAAATAGTCAACCATGTTCATCGCGTCGGCGACAGACTTGTGTCTTCGGCCGATTCGAAGGCTGATTCCGGGGCCGACGCGAAGGCCGAATTCACAACGGATCCACCGAAGGAGTGAGATGGCGAGTTTCGGCAGTGACCTGCTCGCCGCCGCACTCGCCGGAACCGCGCCAGACGAGCATCCGCTGCGCCATGTCGCCGAATTGCCACCGCGCAGCGGCCGCCCGCGCGAGTGGCCCGCCTGGGCCGAGCCGGACGTCGTCGACGCGTTCACCCGCCGCGGGATCACCGCACCCTGGTCGCATCAGTTCGCGGCCGCCGACCTGGCGTATTCGGGCCGTCACGTGGTGCTCAGCACCGGTACCGCGTCGGGCAAGTCACTGGCCTATCAGCTCCCGGTCCTCAACGCATTGGCGACCGATCCGCGGGCACGGGTGCTGTACCTGTCGCCGACGAAAGCGTTGGGCCACGACCAATTGCGAGCCGCACACGCACTGACCGACGCCATTCCCCGGTTGCACGACGTCGCCCCCACCGCCTACGACGGCGACAGCCCGACCGAGGTCCGACGCTTCGCGCGGGAACGTTCGCGGTGGCTGTTCTCCAATCCCGACATGATCCATCTGTCGATATTGCGCAATCACGCCCGCTGGGCCGTCCTGTTGCGCGGCCTGCGATTCGTGGTGGTCGACGAATGTCATTACTACCGTGGGGTATTCGGGTCCAACGTGGCGATGGTGCTGCGCCGCCTGCTGCGGTTGTGCGCCCGCTATTCGTCCTCACCGACGGTGATCTTCGCCAGCGCGACAACGGATTCGCCGGGCGCGACGGCGGCCGAGCTGATCGGGTTGCCGGTCGAGGAGGTCACCGAGGACGGTTCACCCCAGGGCGCCCGGACCGTGGCGTTGTGGGAGCCCGCGCTGCGGGCCGACCTGACCGGTGAGAACGGCGCGCCGGTGCGCCGCTCCGCCGGTGCGGAGGCGGCACGCGTGATGGCGGACCTGATCGCCGAGGGCGCCCAAACGCTGACGTTCGTGCGGTCGCGCCGGGCCGCGGAGTTGACCGCGCTGGGTGCGGCGGCGAGGTTGGACGACGTCGCTCCGGAGCTGTCCCGCACGGTGGCGTCGTATCGGGCCGGTTACCTCGCGGAGGACCGCACCGCGCTGGAACGCGCGCTGGCCGAGGGCCGGTTGCGGGGCCTGGCCACCACCAATGCGCTGGAGTTGGGGGTGGACATCGCCGGACTGGACGCGGTGGTGCTCGCCGGTTTCCCCGGCACGGTGGCGTCGTTCTGGCAGCAGGCCGGCCGGTCCGGGCGGCGCGGGCAGGGCGCGCTGGTGGTGCTGATCGCCCGCGACGATCCGCTGGACACGTATCTGGTGCACAACCCGGCCGCGTTGCTGGACAAGCCGGTCGAGCGGGTCGTCATCGACCCGGCCAATCCCTACATCCTGGGTCCGCAGCTGTTGTGCGCGGCAACCGAACTGCCGCTGGACGAGGCGGAGGTGCGCACCCTCGGCGCCACCGAGGTGGCGGACGGCCTGGTCGACGACGGACTGCTGCGGCGGCGTGCCGGCAGGTACTTTCCGGTGCCCGGACTGGAACCGCATGCCGCCGTGGACATCCGGGGCTCGGCGGGCGGCCAGATCGTCATCGTGGAAGCGGACACCGGGAGGTTGCTGGGCAGCGCCGGCGCCGGTCAGGCGCCGGCCACCGTCCACCCCGGAGCGGTGTACCTGCATCAGGGCGACAGCTACGTGGTGGACTCGCTGGACACCGAGGAAGGCATCGCCTTCGTACACGCCGAGGACCCGGGTTACGCGACGTTCGCGCGGGAGATCACCGATATCGCCGTCACCGGCGCGGGTGAACGCCTGACGTTCGGGCCGGTCACGCTGGGCCTGGTGCCGGTCAGGGTCACCCACCAGGTGGTGGGCTTCCTGCGTCGCCGGCTCTCCGGCGAGGTGATCGACTTCATCGAACTGGACATGCCGGAACACACGCTGGCCACCACGGCGGTGATGTACACCATCACCGAGGATGCGCTGCAGCGCAACGGTATTGAGGCGACAAGGATCCCTGGGGCGTTGCACGCCGCCGAGCATGCGGCGATCGGACTGCTGCCGCTGGTGGCCAGTTGCGACCGCGGCGACATCGGCGGCCTGTCCACCGCCGTCGGTCCCGATCCGCGTGGGCTGCCCAGCGTCTTCGTCTACGACGGCTATCCGGGCGGCGCGGGATTCGCCGAGCGGGGCTTTCGCCAGGCCCGCACCTGGCTGGGCGCGACGGCCGCAGCCATCGAGGCGTGCGAGTGTCCCTGGGGGTGCCCGTCGTGCGTGCAGTCCCCCAAGTGCGGCAACGGCAACGACCCGCTCGACAAGGCGGGCGCGGTGCTGGTGCTCAAGCTGGTTCTCGCGGAGCTGGCGCAGGGGCCACGGGAGAACGATCCCCGCGGGTGACGACCCGTCGATCCACCGCGACCGGCGGTGAGGGTGTCGACGACCCGTCCCCTCACCGTAAAATCGGCCCCATGGCCCACGACTGGTTGCTCGTGGAGACACTCGGCGGAGATCCCACCGTTGTGTCGCAGGGCCGCCAACTCAAAAATCTCGTCCCTATCACCACGTTCCTGCGCCGCAGCCCCTATCTGGCCGCGGTTCGCACGGCCATCGCCGAGTCGGTGCAGACCGGCCAGGCGTTGACCAGCATCACGCCCAAACGCGACCGCATCATTCGCACCGAGCCGGTGGTGATGTCCGACGGCTTCATCCACGGCGTGCATGTCTGGACCGGCCCCGCCGACACCGAACCGCCCGAGCGGCCCATCCCGGGGCCACTGAAGTGGGACCTGACCCTCGGTGTGGCCACCGACACCCGTGAATCGCTGATCAACAGCGGCAAGAATCCCGAAGTCGAAGTCACCTTCGGCAGGGCCTTCGCCGAGGACCTTCCGTCCCGTGAACTCAACCCGAACGAAACCAAAGTGCTGGCCATGGCGGTCAAGGCCAAGCCTGACCAAACACTCTGCAGCACTTGGGATCTCACTGACTGGCGCGGAGAGTCGATCCGGATCGGTTTTGTCGCGCGCACGATCCTGGAACCGGGACCCGACGGACGGGAGCACTTGGTGGCGCGGGCAATCAACTGGCAGTCCGAATTGAAGGGCCCGGAGGTGTCGACCGATGATCTGGCGCAACGGATCCTCAGCGGTCTCGCCCAGGCCGGGGTTCATCGCGCGCTGATCGACCTCAACACCTGGACCCTGCTGAAATGGCTCGACGAGCCCGCCACCTTTTACGACTGGCGCAGCATCGAGGCGGGCAAGCCCCGGGTTCACCCCGATGACCGGGACTTGATGTCCACCATGACAAGGGAATTCAGCGGGGGCGCCACCAGTCGCGTGTTGCGGTTGCCCGGGCACAACGGAGATTGGGTGCCGGTGCATGTCACCGTCAACCGCATCGAGCTGGAAACGGACACGTACGCCGGGCTGGTATCGCTGCGCTTACCCACCGACGAGGAACTGGCCACCGCGGGTTTGTCGGCACCGCCGGACGCGGCGCCCTAATCGGCTGCCCCGGTCGCCGGGCCCGCCCGCGCGGCGGCCCTGGCCGCGCCGCCGAAGGCGACCGCCACCCGCGCCGTGATGACGACATCGAGACCGTCGATGACACAACGGATGTCGTCGACCCGCATCCGGTGGGCCACGCCCGCGGCGACCGCGCAGGCCGTCGGCGCCCCAGAGCTCAGCCGGGCCGCGGCCGCCAAGGCGGCCAGGTCGGCCACCGCCTGCGCGCGGTGGCGCGCCACCACCGCCGAGCCCAGGTACGCGCCGGCTCCGGTCGCCGTCAGCAGCACCACGACCATCCAGGCCGCGACCAAAGTGGCGGAGCCTCGATCATCTCGATGGTTCGGCCGCCGAGACCGCTTTGGCCGCAATATCGATGGTGGGCAATAACTTCGAATGCGCGACGACGGTGGCCACCACAAAATCCCCGTCGCGGCGCAGGTCGACCCGTGCACCGGCGGGCGCGAGCCGGCGGGCGGCGGACACCGCGGAGCGCTCGTCGTCGCGGGCCGCCAGCCGGGCAGCTTCGCGGGCGGCGTCGACACAGCGCACCTGCATCGATATCGCGGTGATCCCGGCCAGGCAGAGCACCAGCACCACGACGAGCGCGGCGATGCCCAGGGCCGCCTCGACGGTGCTGGCACCGGCTACACCTTGGTGTTGAGCGCACGACCGATGATGTTGGTCAGCGCCGAGACGATGGAATCGCCGGTGACGACGGTGTAGAGCACCGCGCCGAAGGCGGCCGCCGCGATGGTGCCGATGGCGTACTCGACCGTCGACATGCCCGACTCGTCGGCGGCCAGCACGGCGATCCGCGCAAAGAATTCTCGAAACATGTTGATCATCAATGGCTTCCTCTCGTTTCACAGCAGGCCCGACTGCAGGACATCACCGGCCAAGCCGGCCACCACCGGGACGATGCCCAGGCAGACGAACGCCGGCAGAAAGCACAGGCCCAGCGGCCCGGCGATCAGTACGCCGGCCCGTTCGGCGGCCGCCGTCGCCGCGTGCGCGGTGTCCTGCCGAGACTCCTGCGCCAAGTCGGCGACGCCACCGGCCAGCGCCGCACCCGAGGACGCCGAACGCCGGGCCAACCGCAGCAAGGCATCGATCTGCGGGTCGGCCGGATGTTGCGGGCCGGGCGGAATGGACCATGCGACAGCGGAATCGGCGCCCAGCGCGAGCAGGCCGGCGGCGCGGCGCAGCACCCGGGCCAGGTTCGGCGGCGCGGACGGCGCGGCGGCCGCCGCCGCGGCAGACACGGCCATACCCGCCTGAAGGCACACGGCCAGCACGTCGAGGCAGGAGGCGACCGCCAGCGGGTCCAGGCCGCGCGCCGGCGCCGCGCTCCGCCGCAGCCGACCGCCACGCGCCCGCATCCCGGCGCGGCTTCGCACCAACGCAGGACCGGGACCGATCCACAGCGCCACCGCCAGCAGCACCGCCGCGCTTTGCATCGTCGCCGGCGTACTCACGAAGCCACCCGATCGGCGATGCGGTCGGACCACAGCAGGCCGACGCAGGCCAACGTCGAGCCGATGAGCAACAGCCACCCGCCCGCGTGCCCGCTCAGCAAGAAGCCCAGCGGCCGGGCCCCGATCAGTTGCCCCAGCAACACGCCGAGCACCGGCAGCGCCGCCAGTATCGCCGCGGTTGCGCGCGCGCCGGCCATGCTCGAGGACACCCGGGCCGAGAACCGTTGCCGCGCGGCGATATCGCGCTGAGCGGCGCGCATCAGGGTGGCTATTCCCAGCCCGTTGTCGCTGGCCAGTCGCCAGCACAGCGCGAGCCGCTCCCAATGAGCGGGCAGCGCCGAGGAGTGGCCCGCCGTGGCCAGGCCGGCCGCGACGTCGGCACCCAACCGCGCCCGCGCCGCCACCGAACGCAGCGACACCGCTACCGCGCCGCCGGTGTCATCGGCGGCGACGCAGAACGCGCGCACCGGATGCGAGCCGGCCCGCAATTCACCGACAAGCACCTCGAGCGCCGTGTGCAGCGCGTGACCCTCGGCCGCGGCGCGCCGGATACGTCGGCTCCGCCGGTAACGCAGACCCGCGGTCGCGCCCACGACCGCGACGCACAGGACAGTGGTCAGCGGCAGCGCGATGGCGGCGGCGCAGCCGATGCCCGCGGCGAGGCAGGCCGCCCCACGAGCCCCGGTGGCAGGCGAGACCCGGGACCGTCGTGACGCCGAGAATCGTCGTCGCGGCGAGGGCCGACCGACGACGAGCGCGAGCGACAACAGCAGCGCCCCGGCCAGCGGGCCGGTCACGCCCGCATCCGGCTGTGCAGCAGATTCCGCAGCCCCGTGGCGGCGTCCGTCATCCCCCGATCCGCATGCCATACGGTGACCGCCCGCACCCGGTCTTGATCGTGTTGCAGCGCAGCGATTTCGCTGAGTCGCCGCCGCCCGGCGCGGTCACGCTCGACGTGCAGCAGCACCCGCACGGCGGCGGCGAGTTGGCTGTGCAGTGCGGCCCGATCGAGGCCGCCGAGTGCACCCAACGCCTCCAGGCGGGCGGGAACCTCCCCGGGGCTGTTGGCGTGCACGGTGCCCGCGCCGCCGTCGTGCCCGGTGTTCAGGGCGGCCAACAGATCCACCACTTCGGCGCCCCTGACCTCGCCGACCACGATGCGGTCCGGCCGCATCCGAAGCGCCTGCCGGACCAGTTGGCGCACCGGAACCTCGCCGACGCCCTCGATGTTGGCGCACCGCGCGACCAGCTTCACCAGATGCGGATGCCGCGGCGCGAGCTCCGCGGCGTCCTCCACGCAGACGATCCGTTCGGCCGGCGACACGGCGCCCAGCATCGCGGCGAGCAGTGTCGTCTTGCCCGCGCCGGTGCCGCCGCTGACCAGGAA
The DNA here is from genome assembly GCF_001667865.1 of Mycobacterium mantenii. GTDB lineage: Bacteria > Actinomycetota > Actinomycetes > Mycobacteriales > Mycobacteriaceae > Mycobacterium > Mycobacterium mantenii_A. Next base: position 179,836 of record NZ_LZJP01000100.1, read on the forward strand.
CGCCAACCGCGCCTCGATGATGTCGGTGACCAGCGCGGCGGCCGCCGGCTCGATCGCACCGGCGGCGGTCAGGGCCGCCAGATCCTGGCTGGCGGGCCGTAGGACACGCAGCGACAGGCAGGTGCCCGCGGCGGCCACGGGCGGCAACACCGCGTGCAGCCGCACCGCGAATCCACCGGCGCCGATGCCGGTCAGCTCGCCGTCCACCCAGGGCTGCGCGTCGTCGAGGCGCCGTCCGGCGGCCAGCGCCAGCCGCTGCGCCAACCGCCGCACCGACGCCTCGTCGGGAAAACGAATCTCGGTGCGCCGCAGGCCGGTGCCGTCGTCAACCCACACCGCGTCCGGTGCGGTGACCAAGACGTCGGTCGTCCCGTCGGCGCAGAGCAGCGGATCGAGGATGCCGGCGCCGGTGAGTTCGGTCTGCAGCACCCGGAGGTTGGCCAGTACCTCGGTGTCACCGAGCATCCCGCCGGACTCCGCCCGGATCGCGGCGGCCACCACCGAAGCCGACAACGGGGACCCCTGCGGGCCGGCTTCGCCGGCCAGTCGCTCGCGGACGCGTTCGATCAGCGAACCGCTCACGCCGCCCGGCCGTTCTGCCCCGCGCGCCGCGCCGCGCCGGGTGGCAGCACGGCAAGCACCTGCCGGGCCGCCACCCCGAGCGCCGTGCGCCGCCCCAACCGCAGGCCGCCCCGGTCGGCCTGTTCGGCCAGTTGCGGCTGGGCTTTGATGGTGGCCAGCAGCGGCAATCCGGCGATCTCGGCGATCTCGGCGGCGCGCAAGCCGCCCGGCGAGGGGCCCCGCACCACCAGGCCGACGTTGGGATTGAGGGACGCCAAGGCCGGCGCCAGTGCACCGGTCGCCGCGCACGCGCGCACATCGCAGCGACTGACGACGACGACCAGATCGGCCGCGCTCAGCGCCGCCTGCGTCGCGTCGGTGAGGCGACGGGGGAGGTCGCAGATGACGGTGACCGCCCCACGGCGGCCGGCGTCGATGACGGCGTGCACCGGCCCGGCGTCCAGCTCGTATCCGCGCCGGGTGCCGGACAGCACGCTGACTTCGCGGTGGCGCGGCAGCGCATCGCGTACCGCCGACCAGTTGAGCCGCCCGCCCTGCAGCGCAAGGTCCGGCCAGCGCAGCCCCGGAGTGGATTCGCCGCCCAGCAACAAGTCGAGCCCGCCGCCCCACGGGTCGAGGTCCACCAGCAGCGCGTCGGTGGCGCCCTGGGCCAGGGCGACGGCGAGCAGGGAGGCGCCGGCTCCGCCGCATCCCCCGATGACGGCGACCGCGTGGCCACGGGAACCGTCGTCGCGCGCCGATTCGGCGGCTTCGGCCAGGGCGCCGACCAAGTCCGCTTCCTGCCCCGGCAGCCGCAACACATGCTCGGCGCCGACCCCGACGGCGGCCGCCCACGTCGCGGTCTCGGGTTCGGCGACGGTCAGCACGGTCACGTGATCGCGGCGCGGCAGCCCCCATCGTCCGCACCGGCCCGCCGCCCGCGCGTCGAGCACGACGGCCGCGGCCGCCGCCCAACTCTTGCGGCTGACCGGAGCCACATCGCCGGCATGGACCACCCGAACGCCGGCGGCGGCCGCCACCCGGTCCAACTCGGCGCGCATGTCGGGCTCCGTCAGCACCGCCAACACACCCGCCGAACCCGCCGCATCAACTCCCGAGCCGATCGTCATCCGCCCACTGTGCGGGGCCGTGACCTTGGCACAACAGTCCCAAATGCGGATTTGTGGATAGAGACGCGAGTGTGCACAAACGCGTCGCGGGCCCACGCCGCCAGCGACGACGGACACACTTTCCCGCAACGCATCGGGAGCCGAGCCCGGCGCCGGGAGGCGAAGAAAACCGACCCTAGAAAAGGGACGACCCCCGCCAGGGGGGGAGGAGGCGAGGGTCGTCGTGTATCAGCCCCGGGGGGTCGGGCTGATACACCCTCGGCTCAGGCCGAGTAATGCTTACTATACACATGACAAGCCGGAGTAACGCAAGAAGATCTTTTACTGAAAAAACAGCTTGAGCCGCGTAAATACTGCTCCATCCGGACCCCGAACCGCCCTGAGCGGCCATTTCCGGTGCGGGATCGCGGCCTCGCGAGACACCCGACCTATGCTGGGTCGGTGACCGTCTTCGACCCCACCGCGGAGCAGTCAGCCCCGGAGCAATCAGCCGCAACCACCAGTCCCCACGCCCGCACCGCGGCCTTCTTCGACCTGGACAAGACGATCATCGCCAAGTCCAGCACCCTGGCGTTCAGCAAACCGTTTTTTAACCAGGGCCTGCTCAACCGCCGTGCCGTGCTCAAGTCCAGCTACGCGCAGTTCATCTATCTGCTGTCCGGTGCTGATCATGACCAAATGGATCGGATGCGCGCCCACATGACCAACATGTGCACCGGCTGGGACGTCGAGCAGGTCAAGTCGATCGTCAACGAGACGCTGCACGACATCGTCACGCCGTTGGTGTTCGCCGAGGCCGCCGACCTGATCGCGGCCCACAAGTTGTGCGGGCGTGACGTCGTGGTGGTGTCGGCCTCCGGGGAAGAGATCGTCGCCCCCATCGCGCGGGCCCTGGGCGCCACCCACGCTATGGCGACCCGGATGGTCGTCGAGGACGGTCGGTACACGGGCGAGATCGCGTTCTACTGCTACGGCGAGGGCAAGGTGCAAGCGATTCGGGAGTTGGCCGCGCGCGAGGGCTACCCACTGGAACACTGCTACGCCTATTCCGACTCGATCACCGATCTGCCGATGCTCGAGTCCGTCGGCCACCCGAGCGTGGTGAATCCCGACCGCGGGTTGCGCAGGGAAGCCCAGGAGCGCGGGTGGCCCGTGATCTCGTTCTCTCGGCCGGTGTCCTTACGCGACCGCATCCCGGCACCCTCCGGTGCCGCGATCGCCACGACGGCCGCGGTGAGCATCAGTGCGCTGGCGGCCGGCGCGGTCACGTATTCGTTGTTGCGCCGCTACGCATTCTGAGCCCAGCGGCGCGCGACAGCAAACTCGTTAAACGCGCAATCCAAAATGAATTTGGCGCCATTTAACGATTTGACCCTTGCTGTGCTAGGGGTCTAGTAGTACAAAGGAACCACGGAAGCCCGGTGAGGCCTAGATCGATCCGGAAGAGAAGGTTCGTTCTCCCAACCCGGGCGCCCAGCATGGTGCTCGGCACCCACGCGGAGTCATAGCCGCGAAAATGGCAGAAGTGTTGCGGGCCTGCGAAATTGCGAAAATGCGGAAGGTGTCGACGACCCTTTGGGTGGGGTTGCAACCACAAGCGTCGTGAGATCGCCGAGGCCAACCCACGCAGCCCCGAAATGCACGCTTGGTAACCGAGTACCGTGCTAGCGGGCGGCGGACCGAACATTCGGAACGCCGCCCGCTCTGCATTTCTGCGGCCCATTCCCGGTGACATTTTCCCGGCTGTGGCTACCGCTTCAGCTATCGGTTCGACATCGAGTCGGCGATCGACACAGCCTCTTGCGCACCGGCTTTCATCGCGCGGCAACACAGCACCAGCCAGGCCCCCACGCCCTCCGGTGTGCCTTCGGCGAATCCCTGCGCCGCGTCGCGGTACGCGGCGGGTTGACGCATCCAGCTGACTTCGGGAACACCCAGCCCGTGCGGGTCCAGCCCGCTGGCGATGGTCACCAACCTCGACACCGCCCTCGCCACCACACCGTCGGAGCTGCCGAACGGCTTCAGCGTCAGCAGCTCGCCGTGGGCGACGGCGGCGAGCACCGGCGCCGGCACCCGGGTGCGTCCGTTCACCAGGTCCGCCAATAATTCCAGTCGCGGCCCCACCCCGGCATCGGCCCGTGGGCGACCCAACCGCTCGTCGTCGACCTGTTCCGCCGCGGCCAGCACGTGCAGACGGGCCAGCGCCTGCAGCGGTGCCCGTCGCCAAATGGCGACGACGGGGCCCTCGCCGCCCTCCAGCGCCTGGGCCACCCGAAGCGCGCCCGCAAACACCGGATCACTGACCTGCCCGGCATCGGCGAGATCCTCCAGCCGAACGGGGCCACCGTCCAGAACCGACGACGCGCGCGCAGCCCGCAGCGCCGCCTCGGCGGCGGTCACGGGCCAGCCTCGCAGGTTGGCGCGGTGGCGGTGGGCACGACCGAGCGCGTCGCGGGCGCGGTCACTGGCCTCGGCGACGCCGGGCAGTTCCATCAGGGGGGCCAGCGGATCAGCCGTCACAACCTCACAACCTATCCCCGCCGGATTCCAGCGGGTGCGGGATGGCGTCCAGCAACTGCCGGGTGTATTCGTGCCCGGGGTCGCTGAACAGCTGCCCGGTGGGCCCGTGCTCGACGACCCGGCCCGCCCGCATCACCAGGACGTCGTCGGCGATCTGCCGGATCACCGCCAGGTCATGGCTGATGAACAGGTAGGCCAAGCCGAGTTCGGCCTGCAGCTCGGCCAGCAGGTCAAGAATCTGTGCCTGCACCAACACGTCGAGCGCCGACACCGCCTCGTCGCAGACCAGCACCTCGGGCCGCAACGCCAGCGCCCGAGCGATCGCCACCCGTTGCCGTTGCCCACCCGAGAGCTCCCGGGGCAACCGGTCCAGCACCGACGACGGCAGCGCCACCTGCTCGATGAGGTCGCGCACCGCTCGTGCACGCTGGCCGCGGTCCCCGACGCGGTGAATGCGCAGCGGCTCCTCGATGGCACGAAACACCGAGTACATGGGATCGAGGCTGCTGTAGGGGTTTTGGAACACGGGCTGTACCCGGCGGCGGAATGCCAGTTGCTTGGCCCGGGGCATCGCGCCGTCGATCCGGACGCCGTCGAATTCCACCGTGCCCGCGGTGGGCGGCAGGAGTCCGAGCACCATCCGCGCCACGGTCGATTTCCCGGATCCCGACTCTCCGACTATCGCCAGTGTGCTGGCGCGGCGCAGCCGAAACGACACCGCGTCGACCGCTCGGAATTCGGTGCGCCGCCACGGTGCCCCGTGGGCTTCCCGGTAGACCTTGGTCAGCCCGGAGGCGACGAGGATGTCCCCGGGGTGTTCGGCTTCCGGGGTCGCGCGGGCCCGCGCGGGGGGGGGGATGGTCAGCGCCGGCGCCGCGGCCACCAGCCGCCGTGTGTACTCGTGTTGCGGGCTGCGGAGAATCGACCGTGCCGCACCGGATTCCACCACGACCCCGCGATGAACGACGACCACGGACTCGGCGCGCTCGGCGGCCAGCGCGAGATCGTGGGTGATCAGCAGCAGCGCGGTTCCGAGTTCGGCGGTGAGCCGCTGCAGATGGTCGAGGACCTGCCGCTGCACGGTGACGTCCAGCGCGGACGTCGGCTCGTCGGCGATCAGCAGCCGCGGGCGGCCCGCCAGCCCGATCGCGATCAGCGCACGCTGACACATGCCGCCGGACAGCTGATGGGGGTAACGGCCGGCCTGCCTTGCCGGATCCGGCATGCCCGCCGCCGCGAGCAGTTCCACCGCCCGCTGGCGGGTGCGTCGATCGGTTGTGTTGGCCCGCAAGGCTTCCCGGATCTGGAAGCCGACCTTCCACACCGGGTTGAGGTTGGTCATCGGGTCCTGCGGGATGTAGCCGATCTCGCGCCCCCGGATCGAGCGAAGCGCCCGGCGCTCGGCGGCCGAGATGTCGACGCCGTCGAACATGATGCGCCCGGCCGTGATTCGCCCGCCGGGCGGAAGGAGCCCGAGGATCGCGGCGGCGGTGGTGGACTTGCCCGATCCCGATTCACCCACCACCGCGACGGTCTGGCCGGGCAGCACGCTCAGATCCAGGCCGCGCACCGCTGCGTGGTCACCGAAGCCGACCTCCAGGCCCTCGACCGACAGCAGCGGCGAGACCGTGCCGCTCATGCCCGCCACGCCCTCGACGCCGGATCCAGGGCATCGCGGAGCGCGTCACCCATCATCATGAAGGCGAGCACGGTCGTGGCCAATGCGCCGGCGGGATAGAACAGGATGGGCGAGCCCGCCCGCAGCCGCGTCTGGGCGAGGTTGATGTCGCCGCCCCACGACACCACCGACGGCGGCAGGCCGACACCGAGGTAGGACAGGGTGGCCTCGGTGACGATGAAGGCCCCCAAAGCGATCGTCGACATCGCAAGCACCGGCCCCACCGCATTCGGCAAGGCGTGCCGCAGCAGCGTCTGAAACCTGCTCATCCCCAACGCTTTGGCCGCGAGCACATAGTCGCTGCCGCGCACCTGAAGCACCGCGCCGCGAGCGATCCTGGCGATCTGCGGCCAGCCGAACAGGGCGAGGATCGCGATAACCGTCCACACCGTGCGATGGTGCAAAACCTGCATGAGCACGATCGCGGCCAGCAGCAGCGGCAGCCCGAAAAAGATGTCGGCGACACGAGAGACGACGGCATCGAGCCACCCGCCGTAGAAGCCGGCCAGCGCGCCCAGCACCCCGCCGACGACGAACACCAGCAGTGTGGCGCCCAACCCGACCGTCACCGACGCCCGCGCCCCGTAGACGGTGCGGGTGTAGATGTCGTGGCCTTGCAGGTCGGTGCCGAACCAGTGCGCCGCCGACGGGCCGCGCAGGCTTTGGCTGGGATCGGCGTAGCCGGGGTCGGCGTGGGTGAACAACGCGGGAAACAGTGCGACGAGAAGGATGAGGACGATCAGCACGCCGGCGACGACGAACTTCGGGCGGCGGTGCAGCTTTCGCCAGGTTGCGCCCCAAAATCCGGAGTGCTCAGGCATAGCGGATCCTGGGGTCCAGGGCGGCGTAGAGCAGGTCCACCATCAGATTGGTGACGAGATAGATCAGCACCAGTACCGTCACGACCGATACCACGGTCGGCGCCTCCTGCCGGGTGACCGCCTGGTACAGCACGCCGCCGACACCATGGATGTTGAAGATGCCTTCGGTCACGATGGCTCCGCCCATCAGCGCTCCCAGGTCGGCGCCCAGAAACGTCACGACCGGGATCAGCGAGTTGCGCAGGATGTGCACGGTCACCACCCGGGGCCGCGACAATCCCTTGGCGGTGGCGGTGCGGACATAGTCGGCGTGCGCGTTGGCGGCCACCGCCGATCTGGTCAGCCGGACGATATAGGCGAATGAGACTGAGCCCAGGACGATTCCGGGAAGCAGCAGGCGCGCGACGGTCGCCCGTTCGCCGACGGTGACCGGCGCGATGCCCAGCTTGACCCCGAACAGGAATTGGGCCAGAAAGCCCAACACGAAGATCGGGGTCGCGATGATGACCAGGCCGGCGATCAGCACCGTGGCGTCGAATAGTCCCCCCTGGCGAAGCCCGGAAATCACGCCGAACCCGATGCCCAGCACCGCCTCGACGACCAGGGCGATCAACGCGAGCCGGATCGTGACCGGAAATGCATGTGCGAGAACGGCACTGACCGGCAACCCGGAATAGGCGCGGCCAAGGTCGCCGCGCACGACGCCGCCCAGGTAGCGCAGGTACTGCACGATGAACGGGTCGTCGAGGTGGTAGCGGGCGCGCAGCGCGGCGGCCACGGCCGGCGTCAACGGCCGATCGCCGGCGATGGCGGCCAGCGGGTCGCCGGGCAACAGGAAGACCATGCCGTAGATCAGCAACGTGGCGCCCAGGAAGACGGGCACCATGACGGCGATCCGTCGCGCGACATACCAGCCCATGTCCTAGCCCTTGACCAGATTCTCGTAGTCGGGCAACCCGTTCCAGGTGACCTTGACGGCGCTGACCTGCGGTGACCAACCGAGGACGGCGATGTAGTACCACAGCGGTACGGCGGGCATGTCGTGCAACAGGATTCGTTGCGCGACGTTGACCAGGACGTCGGCCTGCCGCAGGTCGGGAGCCGCCTCGGCGGCGGCCAGGCCGGCGTCGAAGTCGCGACTGGAGTATCCGACGTCATTGGAGCCCGCCCCGGTGGCGTACAGCGGGGCGAGGAACTCGATCATCGACGGGTAGTCGCCGATCCAGCCGGCCCGGAACGCGGTGTCGATCGTCCGGTTGGTGATCCGGGTGCGAAACCCGGCGAAGGTGGGCTGCGGCGCACCGACGGCATCGATGCCCAGCACGTTCTTGATGCTGTTGGCCACCGCGTCCACCCACTCCTGATGGCCGCTGTCCGCGTTGTAGGCGATGGCGTACCGGCCGCTCCACGGTGAGATCGCGTTGGCCTGGGCCCAAAGTTGTCGTGCCCGTTCGGGATTGAAGTCCAACGCGCCACTGCCGGGGATATTCGGGTCGAATCCCGGCAGCGAGCTGGCGGTGAAGTCGCGGGCCGGGCTGCGGGTGTTGTTGAAGATCTGCTGACAGATCTGCGGACGGTTGATGGCCGCCGACAACGCCAACCGGCGCAGTCGACCTTCCTCACCCCCGAAGTGCGGCAGCCGCAGCGGCGTGTCGAGCGATTGGCTGACGGCGACGGGTCCGCTGGCGGCGTTGCCGCCCAGGTCGCGCTGGTAGACCGTCAACGCGCTGGACGGAATCGTGTCCAGCACATCGAGGTTGCCGGACAGCAGATCGGCGTAGGCGGTGTCCAGGTTGGAGTAGAACTCGAACCTCAGCCCCTTGTTGTGCGGCTTGCGGTTGCCGTGATAATCGGGGTTGGGCCGCAAGTCGATTCGGACGTTGTGCTCCCACGCGGGCCCGTCGGGACCGTCCGCCAGTGTGTACGGGCCGTTGCCGGTCGGGTGCTGACCGAAAGCGTTCATGTCCCGAAAGGCCGCCTGCGGCAAGGGATAGAACGCGCTGTGCCCGAGCCGCAACGTGAAGTCGATGGTGGGTGCCTTCAGCCGGACGGTGAACTCCCGGTCGTTGATCACCCGCAGGCCGGACATGGTGGTGGCGGTCGGTTTGCCGCCGGCGGTCAACCCGGCGACGGCGTCGTACCCGTCGATGGGGCTGAAAAAGCTCTGCTGCAGTTGGGCATTGGTGCTCAGCGCGCCAAAGTTCCAGGCGTCGACGAAGGAATGGGCGGTCACCGGCGACCCGTCGGTGAACGTCCAGCCGGGTTTGAGGGTGATCCGGTAGTTGACGTTGTCGGTGGTGTCGACCGACTGGGCGACCTCCGGCGACGGATTGCCGGCGGCGTCATAGGACATCAGCCCGGCGAAGAGCCGATCGAGGATCCGCCCGCCGAGGCTGTCATTGGTGCCGGTGGGGATCAGCGGGCTCGGCGGTTCCCCGCCGTTGACCACCACCAGATCCGGGCTGAGGACGCCGCCGCCGCAACCGGCCAGCGAGGCAACCGCCAGCATCGCGGCGGCAACCGGGGCCAGCAAGGCCACCGGGCTCCGCATCCGACGCATGACACCCGACCCTAGGGCCTGCAGCCCCGCGGCGGTGAAGTGCCCGGTCCGGGTTCCCAATTTAGAATCCGGTCGTGTCCGTGGCGTATCTGGCCTCGCATGAATCGGGTGTGCGAGCAGGCTATTTGCTGTTCTGGCTCGGCATGCCCGCAATTGGATTGGTCTGCCTGGTCGTTGGGCTGGTGGAGCGCTCGCGCAACCGTCGACGGGCTTCCGGCTACCCGCCGCAGTACCCCCCGAATTTCCCCGTCAACCCCGGTTACCCCTACCCGCCACCGCCGGGCTATCCAGCTGCGCCGTATCCCGGCTACGCCCCCGGCTATCCGCCGCGGCCGCGGACGCCGAAGTCGGCCACCGCGCTCATCACCATCGGCGCTGTGCTGCTTGCCCTGGGCGGGCTGGGCATCCTGGGCAACGCAGCACGCGTCCTGTCCGGGCACGGCGCCGGTGCGGTCGGCGGCACATCCCTGCAGGTGGGCGATTGCATCAGCGAAAGCGACTACAAGGCAGAGCATTTCAACTCTAGCCTGGGCGTCGGCTGCGCCGACCCGGCGGCGACCTACGAACTCGCTTCCAGGGGCGGCGCGAGCGACACGTGCCCCGACGGAAAACGAGAGCACTCCGTCTATGACCGCTTCACCAACGACTCGACGATCCTGTGCTTTGCGGTCAACCTGAAAGAGGGCCAGTGCTATCAGATGATCAGTGATGGCGAGGCGATGACGCTCAGGTTGGGCGACTGCGACAAGCCGAGCCCGGCACAAGTCAAGGTCAGTCAGCGCATCGACGGCAGCTCGGACAAAACCCGGTGCCCGTCCGACAGCAGGGGCATCGCCTACCCCAACCCCGCCCGGGTTTACTGCCTGGCCAGGGCCGACTGACGCCGGTCAGACCGCGGTGATCGGGTGCACCTGCAGCGCGCAGGCGTCGATGGTCGCCGCTACGGTGAGCACGATTTCGGTGTCGGGCGGGTTGACGCTCAGCTCGGTGTAGGTGGGGCACGGGACACCGTCGGCGTCCACGGCCATCCCCTCCACGATCGCCTGCCCCTGCGTCGATATCGACAGCAGCACGGCGGGCGGGACATCCACGCCGTCCGGCAGCCCACCCATGTAACCGCGCAGCGTCGGCCGAGCATGAATCAACGGGCCACCGGCGCCCGAGTCGACCCCGGCGTATCCGGTGAGCGTGCACGGCTCGGCCCCGCCGGCGAGGCTGAACATCAGGGTCAGCGCGCGGTGCCCCACTGCGCCTTCGGCCGGGGAGGCGTTCACGGCGACCTGCTCCGACCGGCAAGGTATGGCCTGGTCCCCGCTCTCGATCGGCACGGCCGATGCCGGCCATCCCAGCGCGGTGGCCGCCGCGTAAATCGTTGCGGCCGCGGCAAAGCTGGGGATTAGTCGGCGGAGGCCCCGCCCATGACCGGGCACACCGGTGATTATCCGGCATGCGGGCACGCTTTGACCTCTATTTCACGCGTCGCATTTCACCTTGTAGGGCTAGGCTCTCTGACGGTTGACGAGCCTCGACACAGGAGAGAACCCAGTGACAGCCACCAACACCGCAGGCCCCTCGTCGTATCCGCCGCCGGCGCGGTTCGTCGAGCAGGCCAACGCCGGCGAGGAGATGTACCGCGAGGCCGAGCAGGACCGGCTGGCGTTCTGGGCCAAGCAGGCCAATCGGCTGACTTGGGCGACGCCGTTCACCGAGGTGCTGGACTGGTCGGAGGCTCCGTTCGCCAAGTGGTTCGCCGACGGCAAGCTCAACGTCGCGTACAACTGCGTGGACCGTCACGTCGAGGCCGGCCTCGGGGATCGGGTCGCCATCCATTGGGAGGGCGAACCCGTCGGCGACCACCGCAGCCTGACCTATTCCGATCTGCAGGCGCAGGTGTGCAAGGCGGCCAACGCGCTGACCGACCTCGGCCTGGTCGCCGGCGACCGGGTCGCGATCTATCTGCCGTTGATCCCCGAAGCGGTGATCGCGATGCTGGCCTGCGCACGGCTGGGGCTGATGCACAGCGTGGTGTTCGCCGGCTTCACCGCCAAGGCCCTACAGGCGCGGATCGCAGACGCGCAGGCCAAGCTGCTGATCACCAGCGACGGCCAGTTCCGCCGCGGCAAGCCGGCGCCGTTGAAGGACGCGGCCGACGAGGCCGTCAAGGACGGCGACAGCCCCGTCGAGCACGTACTTGTGGTGCGGCGCACCGGGATTGACGTGTCCTGGAACGACGACCGCGACCTGTGGTGGCACGACGTCGTCGACGCCGCGTCGCCCGAACACACCCCGGAGCCCTTCGCCGCCGAGCAGCCGTTGTTCCTGCTGTACACCTCGGGAACCACCGGCAAGCCCAAGGGCATCGTGCACACCAGCGGCGGCTATCTGACCCATGCGGCCTACACGCACTACTACGTTTTCGACATCAAGGCCGAATCCGACGTTTTCTGGTGCACCGCCGACATCGGCTGGGTCACCGGGCACACCTACGGGGTGTACGGTCCGCTGGCCAACGGGGTCACCGAGGTCCTCTACGAGGGCACCCCCGACTCACCCAGCCAGCACCGGCATTTCGAGATCATCGAAAAGTACGGCGTGACAATCTATTACACCGCCCCAACGCTTATTCGCACGTTCATGAAGTGGGGACGCGAGATTCCCGACGCCCACGACCTGTCCAGCCTGAGGCTGTTGGGGTCGGTCGGCGAACCGATCAACCCCGAAGCGTGGCGCTGGTACCGCAAGGTCATCGGGGCGGACCGCCTGCCGATCGTCGACACCTGGTGGCAGACCGAGACCGGCGCCACAATGATCTCCCCGTTGCCCGGAGTCGCTGCGGCCAAACCGGGTTCGGCGATGCGGCCGCTACCGGGTATCTCGGCCAAGGTTGTCGACGACCACGGTGACCAGTTGCCGCCGGGCAACGACAAGGGTGAGCACGTGGCCGGCTACCTGGTGTTGGATCAGCCGTGGCCTTCGATGCTGCGCGGCATCTGGGGCGATCCGGAGCGATTCGTCGAGACCTACTGGTCGCGGTTCGCCGAGCACGGCTGGTATTTCGCGGGCGACAGCGCCTATTACGACGCCGACGGCGACATCTGGGTGGTGGGCCGCATCGACGACGTCATGAACGTGTCGGGGCACCGCCTGTCCACCGCCGAGGTGGAGTCGGCGCTGGTCGGCCACGTCGCGGTCGCCGAGGCGGCGGTGGTCGGGGCGACCGACGAGACAACCGGCCAGGCCATCTGCGCGTTCGTGGTGCTGTGCGCCGATTTCCACGTGCACGACGGGATCGTCGACGAGTTGCGCGTCGAGGTCGCTCGGGAGATCTCCCCCATCGCCCGCCCGCGGGAGGTGCACGTGGTGCCCGAGCTACCCAAGACCCGCAGCGGCAAGATCATGCGCAGGCTGTTGCGCGACATCGCCGAAAACCGCGAATTGGGTGACACGTCGACGCTGCTCGATCCGGGCGTCTTCGACGCGATCAAGTCGGCGAAGTAGCCGGTGCCGGTCAGCCCGGCAGCGGGCTGAACCCCGCACCGGGCCGATGTTTGGCGTTGATGTCGGCCAGGACCGCGTTGAACGACTGCACCACCGCCGGCGTGTGCAGCGGGATGTATTTGATGACGCAGGTCGGCAGGTTGTCGCTGAACGCGCCGTGGATCATCCCGACCAGCTGATTGTTGACGGTGACCGGCGCGCCGGAGTCGCCCGGTTGACCGCAGACCTGCATGACGATGGTGCCCGGCGTCTGCCCGGGCCCCCAGGTGACGCCGCACGAGTTGCCGGTGGTGCGGCCCTGCTTGCAGGCGATCTCACCGAAGGCCGGATCCGGACCGATGCCGCTGATCAGGAAGCCGTTGAAGTTGGCCACGGGTGTCACCTTGGCCGGATCGAACTTGATCACCGCGTAGTCCAGGTTGTCGTTGCCGGCGACCATGGTGCCCAATATGCCTGCGTTCTCGGCACCCTCGGCGGCGACCTGCGCGCCGGGCCCCCCGCAATGCGCCGACGTGAAACCGATCAGCTCGCCGGCGGCGTCGCCGCCGATGGTGGTCAGGGTGCACATGGTGTCGCCGTTGATGACGATGCCCGCACCACCGCCGATCGGGATCCGGACGTCGGCCGCAGCGGCGCGGGCAAGCGAACCCATCGCGGTCACGAGCAGGGCGGCCATCGCCACCAAGAAGCACCGGTGCGCTCTCCGCACAGCCCCACTCCCATCGGTCCGCCGGACATCGAGACCGGCTTGGCCGAGTGTAATCGGCCGGGGTGCGATGTACGCGTCGCAGAGCCCGCCCGTTCCCGCGGCGTCGCGGGCTCGGCTGGCCTCGTCTGGCTTCTTCTATCCGGGCGCCACATGGCAACATAAACCGCGACGACAAGCGAGCCGGGTGACGACGAAAGAGGACCGTCTGTGAGCAAAGCCGATGGCAAGAACGGTGTGCCCAGCACCCTGACCACGATTCCGTTGACCGACCCGCACGCCAAACCCGCCGAGCCGTCGATCGGTGATCTCATCAAAGACGCGACCACTCAGGTCTCCACGCTGGTCCGCGCCGAAGTCGAATTGGCTCGCGCCGAGATCACCCGGGACGTCAAAAAGGGTCTCACCGGCAGCGTCTTCTTCATTGCCGCGCTGGTGGTGCTGTTCTACTCGACCTTCTTTTTCTTCTTCTTCGTCGCCGAGTTGCTCGATACCTGGCTATGGCGCTGGGTGGCGTACCTGGTCGTGTTCGGGATCATGGTGGTGGTCGGCGCCTTGCTGGCGCTGCTGGGCTTCCTCAAGGTGCGCCGGATCCGGGGGCCGCGGCAGACCATCGAATCGGTCAAGGAGACGCGCACCGCGCTGACCCCGGGCCACGTCAAGGCCCCCGGGGCCGCCGGGCAGCTCCCCGAGGCGCACGGCAGGCACGCGAAGCCCGGCAACGGCGGTGCCGCCGATCCATCGGGTTGGTAGATGGCGCCGCCCGATCCGTCGGTAACCCGCATCGACGGGCCGTGGCGCCATTTCGATGTACACGCCAACGGCATCCGCTTCCACGTCGTCGAGGCCCTGGGCGATGCCGGCGGCCCACCTGCGACGGCACGCCCGCTGGTGATGCTGCTGCACGGTTTCGGATCGTTCTGGTGGTCCTGGCGCCATCAGCTGCGCGGACTGCGCGGGGCGCGGGTGGTGGCCGTCGACCTGCGCGGCTACGGCGGCAGCGATAAGCCGCCCCGCGGCTACGACGGCTGGACGATGGCAGGCGACACGGCCGGACTCATCCGGGCGCTGGGGCACTCCACGGCGACCCTGGTGGGCCACGCCGACGGTGGGCTGGGATGCTGGGCGACGGCCTTGCTGCATCCGCGGCTGGTGTCCGCGATCGCGCTGATCAGCTCGCCGCACCCGGCGGCGTTGCGGCGATCGACGTTGACGCGGCGCGACCAGGGTTATGCCCTTTTGCCGACGCTGCTGCAATACCAGATTCCGTTGTGGCCCGAGCGCATGTTGACCCGGGACAACGCCGCCGAGATCGAGCGCCTGGTCCGCAGCCGCAGTTGCGGCAAATGGCTTGCCTCCGAAGACTTTTCCGAGACCATCGGCCATCTGCGCACGGCGATCCAGATCCCGGCGGCCGCGCACAGCGCACTGGAGTACCAGCGCTGGGCCGTTCGCAGCCAACTGCGTGATGAAGGCCGACGCTTCATGAGGTCGATGAGCCAGCAGCTCAGCGTGCCGCTGCTACACCTGCGCGGCGAGGCGGATCCCTATGTGCTGGCCGACCCGGTCGACCGTACGCAGCGCTACGCGCCGCAGGGCCGCTACGTATCCATCGCGGGCGCAGGGCATTTCAGCCACGAAGAGGCGCCCGAAGAAATCAACAGGCACCTGACGAAATTTCTCGAGCAGGTGCACCTGACCCGAGCGAGGTAAGCCCGGCGGCTCAGCCGACGCAGGACCCCGTGCCCACGAGTTGGCTGTCTTGAACCCTGGCAAGCTGACTGGCGACCTCGTCGGCGGTCAACACGAACCCGGTGTCGGGATCGTCGACCGCGGCGCCGAACACCACACCGAGCACATGGCCGTCGAGATCGATCAGCGGTCCGCCCGAATTGCCTTGCTCCACACTGGCTCTGATCGTGTAGACGTCACGGGTGACCGGAGCCGGATCCCGATAGATGTCGGGTCCGCTCAACTTGATCAGTTCGCGGATCCTGGCCGGGGTCGCGGTAAAGTTCCCACCGCCGGGATAACCCAGAACCACAACGCTCTCACCGGTTTTCGCGTCAGCCCGGGCGAAAGTCAAAGGGGGCGGCGGCAAGTTGGGGACGGCCAGGATCGCAATGTCGACCGCCGGATCGTAGGACACCACGGTGGCGTCGAGGGGGTTGCCGCTGGCGTAGATCTGCACGCTGTTGGAACCGGCGACCACGTGCGCATTGGTCATCACCCGGTCCGGTGCGATCACGAATCCGCTGCCCTCCAACACTTTCTGGCAGCTGGGGGCCAGGCTGCGGACCTTGACCACACTGGGCGCGGTGGACTGCACCACCGGATTGGCGGCCAGCTCGGGATCGGGAGAGGCGACCGGAATGACCGGGGTGCGGCTGAACGGCTCCAGCACCGCGGGCAGACCGGAGGTGTTCAGCAGCGCGGAAAGTCGCTTGGGCACCGTCTTGAGCCACGGCGGCGCCAACTCGTTGACCTGAGCCAACACTCGCGAACCGCGGACCGCGGCGGCCAGTTCGGGCTGGTCCTTGGACTGGGTCAGCGGCGTCGCCAACAGCCACGCCGCGGTCAGCACCACGACCAGCTGAACCGCCACCCCGATGACAGAGTCGACCGTCCGGACGGAACGGCTGCGGATCGCGCCGCGGACGGCGCGTCCCAACACCACACCGGCGACCTCGCCGATGACGACCAGCGCGAGGATCAAGAACAGTGCGGCAAACAATTTCGCGCGCGGCGCGGCGATGTGGCTGACCAGGTGGGGCGCCAGCAGCACCCCGGCGATCGCGCCGAGCAGCACGCCCACGAACGACAGCAACGAGCCCAACGCGCCCGAGCGCCAGCCCGAGATCGCCGCGATGAATGCGACCGCCAGGACGGCGACATCCAGCCACTGCGACGGGGTCATGGAATTCATCGAGACCCGCCTTCGCCGACCAGCGCCATCGCCGCGTCCAATTCCCGCTCGTCGGTGGTGTCCCACGGCTGGGCCCAGCCGGCGACGTCGAGCAGCGCGGAGATCACCTGGCCAGTGAATCCCCAGACCAGCATCTCGTTGAGCAGAAACGCCGGCCCGGCCCACCGGCGCCCGAGGTCGCCACGGTAGACCATCAGCCGGTTGGCCGGATTGATGAAGGCGCGCACCGGAACTCGGGCCACGATCGCCGTTTCGGCCTCGTTGACGACGGCCACCGGGCCGGGATCCGGCGAGTAGGCCAGCACCGGGACGACGTGAAACTGCGACGGCGCGATGAACATCCGCTCCATCGTGGCCAGCGGATGCAGCCTGCTGACGTCGATCCCGGTTTCCTCGCGGGCTTCGCGCAGCGCGGTGTCCACCGGTCCGTCGTCGGTGGGATCGGAGGCGCCGCCGGGAAACGCCGCCTGACCGGCGTGGTGGCGAAGGGTCGACGCGCGCACGGTGACCAGCAGGTCGGCGTCGTCGGGGATGCCGCCATCGGGTGGCCCGGACTGCGGACCGGAGAACAGCACCAGGACGGCGGCTTCGCGGGCGCCGCCGCGCAGCTTCGTCACCGCCGATGCGGCCGTGCCGGTGATCATGGCCAGCACGTCGGCCGGCAGGCGGCGCCGGGCCGCGTCGGGAACGTCATCGACGTTGTCGACCAGCGGACGCAGCCAGGGTGGGCCGGCGTCAGGCCTCAGCGGAACGGTCCCGCGCGCGGGGGCGGGGTCCCCATTCCGCAGGGGTGAACCCCCAGCACTCACGGCCCCTCCAGTCGGTTCAATTTTTCCGCTTATCCCCTGTCGTTGCCGATCGCGGCCGCGATCTCATCGGCAGTGGTGAAAGCTCGTGGCAGCGTCTGGGCAACGCTACCGTCCGGCCGGAGGACCACCGTCGCGGGCATCACATTTGCCACCCGCAGCGCGGCCGCGACCCGGCGACGACCGTCCTGCAGGGTCGGCAGGCGCACGCCCAGCTCGGCCAGCCGCAGCAGGGCGGCCGTCTCGTTCTCGTCTTGATGCACCGTCACCACCGTCACGCTCGAACCGGCCCGACGTTGATACTCGGCCATGGCGGGCAGTTCGGCGGCGCACGGCGCGCACCAATACGCCCACAGGTTGAGGACCACCCGGCGCCCGGCCACCGCGCGGGCGACGTCGACAACCGAACCGTCGGCGGCACAATCCGCCGTCACACCGCGCAGCGCCTCGGGGCCCGGGCCGCTTCCGGCGCCGGGGCACGGCGGCAGGTTGGCGCGTTGCCGCGGACCCGCCAACGCGGCGGGCGTGTCGGCGTCGCGGTGGTCCCGGTCGGCCGCCGGCCGGCTCGCGGGTGACCCCGTCGTGCTTGAGTCGTCGCGCAGCTGGGCGACCAGCGCCGCGACCAGCGCCGCCACCACCGCCAGGATCGCAATGTGCCAGCGAGCCTTCCGGGTCAGCGTCGGCATTGCGGTCCCTGTGCGCGTCGGTCGCGGGCCGGCTTACAGGCCGGCCAGGGCGAGCAGGTGCTCGGTTTCCGGGCCCTTCACCAGCGGCGCGGCCAGCGCCGCTTCGGTGGGGCCCAGGCCGAAGGAGGGGCAGTCCTTGGCGATCAGGCAGACACCGCATGCCGGTTTGCGCGCGTGGCATACGCGACGGCCGTGGAAGATCACGCGGTGGCTCAACATGGTCCACTCTCCGCGTTCGATCAGCTCGCCGACGGAGTGCTCGATCTTCACCGGATCCGTGTCCGCGGTCCAGCGCCACCTGTGCACCAGCCGCGCGAAGTGAGTGTCGACGGTGATGCCGGGGATCCCGAACGCGTTGCCCAGGATGACATTGGCCGTCTTGCGTCCCACCCCGGGCAGCGTGACCAGTTCCGCCATGGTCGACGGCACCTCGCCGTCGAACCGTTCGACAAGGGCCTGGCCCAGGCCGATCAGCGAGGACGCCTTGTTCCGGAAAAAACCGGTCGGACGGATCAGGTTTTCCAGCTCGTCGCGGTCCGCCTGGGCGTAATCCAGCGCCGATGGATACCGCTTGAACAGTGCCGGCGTCGTCAGATTGACCCTCTTGTCGGTGCTCTGTGCCGAAAGGATCGTGGCGACGGTCAGTTCCAGCGGCGTGGTGAAGTCCAGCTCGCAGTGTGCGTCCGGAAACGCCTGTGCCAGTGCACGATTCATCCGCCGCGCACGTCGCACCAAGCCGACTCGGGTTTCTTCGGACCAGCGCCGGGCATCACCGCCGCCGGGCGGGGCCGGAGTCGATTTCGAACGCCCGGACGACTTAGCCGCTGTCACGTACGACAGAGTACTGATTTCGTGATCTCGCTGAGACCCGGTGTTGATTCAAGGCCATGTTTACTCTTCTGGTGTCGTGGTTGCTGGTGGCCGGTGTTCCGGCGCTGCTGATGCTGGCGGCGCTGGGTCTTGGGCGGCTCGAATCCGAGCTCGCCCCGGACGCCTTGGCGGTGGCCGACGTCGACGAGTTCCTCGAACGTGCAGGCGGTGTGGACATGCACACGCTGGCGTCCGAAGGCATGCCGGAGGCGTTGGAATACCTGCATCGGCGCGAAATTCAGCAGCTGGCCGAGGCCCCGGCGAACGGGCGCGGCGGCGGGCCGCGGCACGCCGCGCCGTCGTTTGCGATCGGCTTCGTTGACCGCGACGAGCTGACATTGCCGACCCGGATACACGGCCATTCGCATGTCAATCCGCAGTTTAAGGCACCTCGACACGCCAATCGTGTGTAGCGTTGGCACGTTAGACACACTGGCGTACCTCTAGACTCGTCACGCGAGCAAGGGGTTAGCCTGCCCGTATCACACTAAATTTTCTGGGAAAGTTGAAGAGGCAACGTGGACGAGATCCTGGCAAGGGCAGGAATCTTCCAAGGGGTTGAACCCGGCGCAGTCACAGCGCTGACCAAGCAGCTGCAACCCGTCGACTTCCCCCGTGGACACACGGTCTTCGCCGAGGGTGAACCCGGCGATCGGCTGTACATCATCGTCTCGGGGAAGGTGAAGATCGGTCGCCGTTCGCCCGATGGACGCGAGAACCTGTTGACGATCATGGGCCCGTCGGACATGTTCGGCGAATTGTCGATCTTCGACCCGGGCCCGCGGACATCCAGCGCCACCACCATCACCGAGGTGCGCGCGGTGTCGATGGACCGCGACGCGCTGCGGGCGTGGATCGCCGATCGTCCCGAGATCGCCGAGCAGCTGTTGCGGGTGCTGGCCCGACGCCTGCGCCGCACGAACAACAACCTGGCCGACCTCATCTTCACCGACGTGCCCGGCCGGGTGGCCAAGCAGCTGCTGCAGCTTGCGCAGCGGTTCGGCACCCAGGAGGGCGGCGCGATGCGGGTCACCCACGACCTGACGCAAGAAGAGATCGCGCAGCTGGTCGGGGCGTCCCGGGAGACGGTGAACAAGGCCTTGGCCGACTTCGCCCACCGCGGCTGGATCCGCCTGGAGGGCAAGAGCGTGCTGATCTCGGACTCCGAGCGGCTGGCCCGCCGAGCGAGGTAAGCGCGCGCGGAGCGCGGGCGCGACCGAGCGAGACATCCAACGCCGAGCGAGGTAAGCGCGCGCGGAGCGCGGGCGCGACCGAGCGAGGTAGCTGGACGACGATGCGGGCGGCTGGTTAGCCCCCGCCGCCACACCTGCCACATGGGCACCGTCAGGGAACCATTAGGCGAGTCCATAACGCGCTAGCGCCGGTGCTAGCGCATTTCAGAAGGACTGTGCGTCTCCCGAGCCGGGACTCCCGGGGCAGGGGCGGCCCGTGCGACCAGAGTTACGCCGGTGACGAGCGCAGGTGATTCAGCTGCACCTGCACCGACCACTCGGCGGCATCCCAGAGCTTCTCGTCGACATCGACATAAACGTGTTCGACGATCCGGCGCGCGCCGGCGTCCTCCCCCAGCTCGCGTAACGCCGAACGCACCTGGTCCAAGCGCTCCCGCCGGTGCGCGAGGTAGCCCTGCGCGACTCTTTCCAGATCGGGCAGGTCCGGGCCGTGCCCGGGCAACACCGTCCGCCCGCCCAGGCCGCGCAGCCGCCGCAACGATTCCAGGTAGTCGGTCAGGCTGCCGTCCTCCTTGTCGAGCACGGCCGTGCCGCGGCCCAGGACCGTGTCGGCGGTCAACACGGCGTCGTCGAGCAGGAACGACAGCGAATCGGCGGTGTGCCCGGGAGTGGCCATGACCTTGATCTCGAGGCCCGCGGCATGGATCACCTCGCCGTCGGTCAGCTCACCGCCGAGGCCGCGCAGGAAACCACTGCCCGCCGAGCGGACCGTCGCGCCGGTCAACTCGACCAGCTTGTCGATGCCGTCGGTGTGATCGCTGTGCCGGTGGCTGATCAGGACCAGGGCGATACGGCCCAGCGCGGCGATCCGCGCGATGTGCTCGTCGTCGTCGGGTCCGGGGTCCACGATGACCAGCTCGTCGCTGCGCGGGCCGCGCAACACCCAGGTGTTGGTGCCCTCCAGCGTCAGCAAACCGGGGTTATCGGCCAACAGGACCGACGCGGTCTCGGTGACCGCCCGCAACTTGGCGTATGCGGGATGGGTCAGCGACTCGGCGGCCTGGGTCACGGGCGTCAGGCGACCTCGACGATCAGCTCCACTTCCACCGGCGCATCCAGTGGCAGCTCGGAAACCCCGACCGCCGAACGTGCGTGCGCGCCCTGCTCGCCGAACACCTCGGCGAGCAGCTCGGAGGCCCCGTTGATGACGCTTGGCTGACCGTTGAAACCCGGCGCCGACGCGACGAACCCGACGACCTTCACCACCCGCGTCACCGCGTCGATACCCACCAGCGAGTTAACGGCAGCCAACGCGTTGAGCGCACAGGTCCGCGCCATCGCCTTGCCCTGGTCCGGGCTGACCTCGGCACCGACCTTGCCGGTACCCAACAGCTGTCCGGCCTCCATCGGGAGCTGGCCCGCGGTGTAGACGAGGTTGCCGGTACGCACCGCCGGCACATAGGCGGCCAGCGGCGCAACCACCTCCGGAAGCGCGAGGCCGAGCTGCCCGAGCCGGGCCGAAGCACTCATCGGACCGGCCCCTTACTTGGGGCGCTTCAAATATGCGACGTGCTGCTCGCCGGTCGGACCCTGCAGCACGGACACCAGCTCCCAGCCGTCGGCGCCCCATTGGTCGAGGATCTGTTTGGTGGCATGCGTCAGCAGCGGGACCGTGACGTACTCCCATGCGGTCGGTTGGCTCATGCCGCGAGCTTATCGCTCAGAGGTGAACCGCTCCGGCCAGCCCGAGTCCCGGTCGGGCTAGCATGCGAAGGTGGCAACCACATCGAGCGGCGGAGCTGCCGTCGGCTGGCCGGCGCGCTTGACGAAGGCCCGTTTACATTTTGTGACCGGCAAAGGCGGAACGGGGAAGTCGACCATCGCGGCCGCGCTGGCCCTGACCCTGGCCGCCGGGGGCCGCAAGGTCCTACTCGTGGAAGTCGAGGGCCGCCAAGGGATTGCGCAACTCTTCGATGTGCCACCCCTGCCGTATCAAGAGGTGAAGATCGCGACCGCCGAACGCGGCGGCCAGGTCAACGCCCTGGCGATCGACATCGAGGCCGCCTTCCTGGAATACCTCGACATGTTCTACAACCTGGGCATCGCGGGCCGGGCGATGCGCCGCATCGGCGCGATCGAGTTCGCGACGACGATCGCGCCGGGGCTGCGTGACGTGCTGCTGACCGGCAAGATCAAGGAGACGGTGATCCGCGTCGACAAGAATCGGCTTCCGGTCTATGACGCTATCGTCGTGGACGCCCCGCCCACCGGGCGGATTGCGCGCTTCCTCGATGTGACCAAAGCGGTGTCCGATCTGGCCAAGGGCGGCCCGGTGCATTCGCAGGCCGACGGCGTGGTGAAGCTGCTGCACTCCGAGCAGACGGCCATTCACTTGGTCACCCTCTTGGAGGCGTTGCCGGTCCAGGAAACGCTGGAAGCGATCGAGGAGCTTGCCGAGATGCAGCTGCCGATCGGCAGTGTGATCGTCAACCGCAACATTCCCTCGTACCTGCAGCCGGCCGATCTGGCGAAGGCCGCGGAGGGAGACGTCGACGCGGACTCGGTGCGGGCCGGACTGGAGAAGTCCGGAATCACCTTGAACGACAAGGACTTCGCGGGCCTGCTGACGGAGACCATCGAGCATGCGACGGTCGTCGCGACGCGTGCCGAGATCGCCCAGCAGCTCGATGCGTTGAAGGTGTCACGACTGGAACTACCAGCGATTTCCGACGGGGTCGACCTCGGTAGCCTCTATGAGCTGTCGGAATCACTTGCCCAGCAGGGGGTTCGATGAGCATCACGCCCACACAGCTTGATATGGCCGCGATCCTGGCCGACACGACCAATCGTGTGGTGGTGTGCTGCGGCGCGGGCGGGGTGGGCAAGACCACTACCGCGGCCGCGATCGCGCTGCGCGCCGCCGAATACGGGCGCAATGTCTGCGTGTTGACCATCGATCCGGCCAAGCGGCTGGCCCAGGCGCTGGGGGTCAGCGACCTCGGGAACACGCCGCAACGGGTCCCGCTGGCCGCGGAGGTTCCCGGCGAGCTGCACGCGATGATGCTCGACATGCGCCGCACCTTCGACGAAATGGTGGTCCAGTACTCGGGACCCGGTCGCGCACAAGCGATTCTGGACAACCAGTTTTATCAGACCGTCGCCAGTTCGCTCGCCGGCACGCAGGAGTACATGGCGATGGAGAAGCTGGGCCAGCTGCTGGCCGAGGATCGCTGGGACCTGGTTGTCGTCGACACCCCGCCGTCGCGCAACGCACTGGACTTCCTGGACGCGCCGAAGCGGCTGGGCAGCTTCATGGACAGCCGATTGTGGCGCCTGTTGCTGGCGCCGGGCCGGGGCATCGGCCGGTTGGTCACCGGCGCAATGGGTTTGGCGATGAAGGCGATGTCCACGATCCTGGGTTCACAGATGCTCGGCGATGCCGCAGCGTTCGTGCAGTCGCTGGACGCCACCTTCGGCGGGTTCCGCGAAAAAGCCGATCGCACCTACGCGCTGCTGAAAAGGCGTGGGACGCAGTTCGTTGTGGTGTCGGCGGCCGAGCCCGACGCGCTGCGCGAGGCGGCCTTCTTCGTCGACCGGCTGTCGCAGGAGGGGATGCCGCTCGCGGGGCTGGTTCTGAACCGCACCCACCCGCCGCTGTGCTCCCTGCCGGCCGAGCGCGCGATCGACGGCAGCGAAATGCTGGATCACGATGCCGACTCCGAAGCGGCGTCGCTGGCCTCGGCGGTGTTGAAGATTCACGCCGACCGTGCGCAGACCGCCAAGCGGGAGATCAGATTGCTTTCGCGGTTCACCGGAGCCCATCCGCATGTGCCGGTCATCGGCGTTCCGTCGCTGCCGTTCGATGTCTCGGACCTGGAGGCGCTGCGGGCGCTCGCCGATCAGATCACTTCGGTCGGTGACGAGGCGGGCCGGGCAACGGCCCGCTGAGGAACCGGCCCATCTGAACACGTCGGTGACGAGGCGGGCCGGGCAACGGCCCGCTAGGGAACCGGCCCATCTGAACACGTCGGTGACGAGGCGGGCCGGGCAACGGCCCACGGGCCCCTGCACTAGGGGCCCGGTCGAACCGCTGGGTCAGCCGACGCTGCGGCCTCGCTTCTTGTCGAAGAAGTCCGCCCAGGACACCACCTCGGGGTGCTGCTTGAGCAGGGCGCGGCGCTGCCGCTCGGTCATGCCGCCCCAGACCCCGAACTCGACCTTGTTGTCCAGCGCGTCTGCTCCGCACTCCTGCATCACCGGGCAATGGCGGCAGATCACTGCCGCCTTACGCTGGGCCGCTCCGCGGACGAACAGTTCGTCGGGATCGGTGGTCCGGCATAGCGCCCTGGAGACCCAAGCGATCCGTTCTTCGGCATCAACACTGCGGAGTATCCCTTGTGCGGCTGCAATGTTTGTCCTACGCGCCGCCGGCCGTATTGGTGACACGAACTGTTCCCTTCCCTACCGGCCGCCCGTCACGGCCGCCCTCCTGGGGTGCAGATCCTCACCTAGCGATCTACGCCACACTATGTACATCGGTGTTACCTGAATCTCACCGTGTGTCTAAGTTAGGTGGTCAGGTGCCAATTGCGCAACAGTCCGATAACGCTTTTTTTGGGACGGGCGTGCCGTCTCGTACCGAACGATAGCCGAAGAAGTGATCTTGCACACTCCGCTGCGCTTCTGACCTGTGACGCGACTGCAAATTCGGGCCCGCCGCCCCCGATCGCGAAACGACGCAATTTTTGAGTGAACGCGCAGCGTGGCGGCGTGACTGAGGGCCGCTACTGTAGTAGCCATGTCAGACCGCCCCCCGGCCGCGCTCACGATCCTCAAGCTTGCGGGGCTCTGTTTGTTGGCCAGTGTGGTCGCCACGGCCCTGCTGTTTCCCTTCGCCGGCGGAATAGGCCTGGTGTCCAATCGGGCGTCGGAAGTGGTCGCCAACGGCTCGGCTCAGCTGCTCGAGGGCGAGGTGCCGGCCGTCTCGACGATGGTCGACGCCAAGGGCAACACCATCGCCTGGCTGTATTCGCAGCGCCGCTTCGAGGTGCCCAGCGACAAGATCGCCAACACGATGAAGCTGGCGATCGTGTCCATCGAGGACAAGCGGTTCGCCGACCACAACGGGGTCGACTGGAAAGGCACCCTGACCGGGCTGGCCGGCTACGCGCGCGGTGACGTCGACACCCGCGGTGGCTCGACCATCGAGCAGCAGTACATCAAGAACTACCAACTGCTGGTGACCGCGAAAACCGACGCCGAGAAGCGCGCGGCGGTGGAGACCACCCCGGCCCGCAAGCTGCGCGAGATCCGCATGGCGCTGACGCTGGACAAAACCTTCACCAAGCCCGAGATCCTGACCCGGTATCTGAACCTGGTCTCGTTCGGCAACGGCTCGTTCGGCGTGCAGGACGCCGCCCAAACCTACTTCGGCATCAACGCGTCCGACCTGAACTGGCAGCAGGCGGCGCTGCTGGCAGGCATGGTGCAGTCGACCAGTGCGCTCAACCCGTACATCAATCCCGACGGTGCGCTGGCGCGGCGAAACTTGGTGCTGGACACCATGATTCAAAACATTCCGCAGGAGGAGGACGCGCTGCGCGCGGCCAAGGCCACGCCCCTGGGAATCCTGCCGCAGCCCAACGAGCTGCCGCGGGGCTGCATCGCGGCGGGCGATCGCGCCTTCTTCTGCGACTACGTCCAGGAGTATCTCTCCCGGGCCGGGATCAGCAAGGAACAGGTGGCCCGGGGCGGCTACCTGATCAAGACGACGCTGGACCCCGACGTGCAGATCCCGGTCAAGGCGGCCATCGACAAATTCGCCAGCCCGACGCTCCCGGGGATTTCGAGCGTGATGAGCGTGATCCAGCCCGGCAAGACGTCGCACAAGGTGATGGCGATGGCCAGCAACCGCACCTACGGGCTCGACGTCGACGCCGGTCAAACCATGCGCCCACAGCCGTTCTCGCTGGTCGGCGACGGTGCGGGCTCCGTCTTCAAGATCTTCACCACGGCCGCGGCCCTGGACATGGGGATGGGCACCAACGCCATCCTCGAGGTGCCGGGCCGCTTCCAGGCGAAGGGCATGGGTAGCGGCGGGGCCAAGGGCTGCCCGAAGGACAACTGGTGCGTGGTCAACGCCGGTAACTACCGCGGGTCGATGAACGTCACCGACGCGTTGGCCACCTCGCCCAACACCGCGTTCGCCAAGCTGATCCAGCAGGTCGGCGTGACGCGCACGGTCGACATGGCGATCAAGCTCGGGCTGCGGTCCTATGCCGACCCCGGCACGGCCCGCGACTACAACCCCGACAGCAACGAGAGCCTGGCCGACTTCGTCAAACGGCAGAACATCGGCTCGTTCACCTTGGGCCCGATCGAGGTGAACGCGCTGGAGCTGTCCAACGTCGCGGCCACCCTCGCCTCGGGCGGCACCTGGTGCCCACCCAACCCGATCGACAAGCTGGTCGACCGCAAGGGCAACGAGGTCGCGGTGACCACCGAGACCTGCGACCAGGTGGTGCCCGACGGTCTGGCGAACACGCTCGCCAACGCGATGAGCAAGGACGCGCTGGGCGGCGGCACGGCGGCCGGTTCGGCCAGCGCGGCGGGCTGGGACCTGCCGGTGTCCGGCAAGACGGGCACCACCGAGGCGCACCGCTCGTCGGGCTTCGTGGGCTTCACCAACCATTACGCGGCGGCCAACTACATCTACGACGACTCCCCCAACCCCACCGATCTGTGCTCTTCTCCGCTGCGCCACTGCGGCGAGGGCGACCTGTACGGCGGTAATGAACCGGCGCGCACGTGGTTTACCGCGATGAAGCCGATCGCCACCAATTTCGGGCCGATTCAGTTGCCGCCCACCGACCCGCGCTACGTCGACGGGGCACCCGGGTCCCGGGTGCCCAGCGTGGCCGGCCTGGACATCGACGCGGCACGCCAGCGCATCAAGGAGGCGGGCTTCCAGGTCGCCGACCAGAACAGCTTCGTCAACAGCAGCGCAAAGCAGGGCGAGGTGGTCGGGACAACCCCCAGCGGCGCAACGATTCCGGGGTCGATCATCACCATCCAGGTCAGTAACGGCATCCCGCCCGCGCCGCCGCCGCCACCGGAAGGGGCACCGCCGCCGGTCGGCTCGCAGGTCGTGGAGATTCCGGGGCTGCCGCCGATCACGATTCCGCTGCTGGCGCCACCGCCGCCCGCGCCCGGCCAGCCGCCTCCGTAGGCGTGATTGCCGCACTCCTCCTCACCCCGCATCGTCGTACGGCCGGGCGCCGTAATCCAAGAGATACAGCTTCCAGCTGGCGACCGGCAGTAGGCTGCCAGCATGGCTGATGTTTTGCCCGTCCTGATACGTGCCGGCGCCGCCGCGCTCGGTACGAGCGTCGCCGGCCTCGGTTACGCCGCGGTCATCGAGCGGAACGCGTTCGTCCTGCGCGAGATCACCATGCCCGTGTTGACCCCGGGCTCGACACCGCTGCGGGTCCTGCATATCAGCGACCTCCACATGACGCCCGGCCAGCGCCGCAAACAGGCGTGGCTGCGCGAGCTGTCCGGCTGGGAACCGGACCTGGTGGTCAACACCGGCGACAACCTGGCCCACCCGAAGGCCGTGCCGTCGGTCATCCAGGCCCTGGGCGATCTGCTGTCGCGGCCGGGCGTGTTCGTGTTCGGCAGCAACGACTACTTCGGGCCGCGGCTGAAGAACCCACTGAACTACGTGACCAACCCGTCGCACCGGGTCCGCGGCGAGCCGCTGCCCTGGCAGGACCTGCGGGCGGCGTTCACCGAGCGCGGCTGGCTCGACCTCACTCACACCCGGCGCGAGTTCGAGGTGGCGGGCCTGCACGTCGCCGCCGCAGGCGTGGACGACCCGCACATCGACCGGGACCGCTACGAAACCATCGCGGGCCCGGCCAGCCCGGCGGCGAATCTGCGGCTGGGCCTGACGCATTCGCCGGAGCCCCGGGTGCTGGACCGGTTCGCCGCCGACGGCTATCAGCTGGTGATGGCCGGACACACCCACGGCGGTCAGGTGTGCCTGCCGTTCTACGGCGCGCTGGTGACCAACTGCGGGCTGGACCGCTCTCGCGCCAAGGGGCCGTCCCGCTGGGGCGCGCACATGCGGTTGCATGTCTCCGCCGGGATGGGCACCTCGCCGTTCGCGCCGGTGCGATTCTGCTGCCGGCCGGAGGCGACCCTGTTGACGTTGATCGCCACCCCGATGGGCGACCGCGACGCGGCCAGTGACCTGAGCCGTTCGCAGCCAACAGCTTCGGTGCGTTGACCGCCCAGACCCGGATTGCGGTGCGCAGCCGCTCACGGTGCTGGACAGACAACGCGATCCGGCTGATTCAGGCCGACGCCCGCCGCAGCGCCGACACGCATCTGCTTCGCTATCCGCTGCCCGCAGCGTGGTGCGCGGGCGCCGATGTCGCGCTGTACCTCAAGGACGAGACCACGCACATCACCGGCAGCCTCAAGCACCGGTTGGCCCGGTCGTTGTTCCTCTACGCGCTGTGCAACGGCTGGATCGACGAGGGCACGACGGTGGTCGAGGCGTCGTCGGGTTCGACGGCGGTGTCGGAGGCCTATTTCGCGGCCCTGCTGGGTCTGCCGTTCGTCGCCGTGATGCCCGCGGCGACGAGCACGTCGAAGGTGGCGCTGATCGAAGCCCACGGCGGCCGTTGCCATTTCGTGCAGAGCTCCAGCGAGGTCTACGCCGAGGCCGAGCGGGTGGCCCGCGAAACCGGGGGCCACTACCTGGACCAGTTCACCAACGCCGAACGGGCCACCGACTGGCGGGGCAACAACAACATCGCCGAGTCGATCTTCGAGCAAATGGGCGAGGAGGACCACCCCGTCCCGGAATGGATCGTGGTCGGGGCGGGCACCGGCGGAACCAGCGCCACGATCGGGCGCTACATCCGCTACCGGCGGCACGCCACCCGGTTGTGCGTCGTCGACCCGGAGAACTCCGCGTTCTTCCCCGCCTACGCCCAAGGTCGGAACGACCTGAACGACTCAGTGATGCCCGCCTCGTCGCGCATCGAGGGCATCGGCCGGCCGCGGGTGGAGCCGTCGTTCCTGCCCGGCGTGGTCGACCGGATGGTGGCGGTGCCGGACGCGGCGTCGATCGCGGCCGCGCGCCATGTCAGCGCCGTGCTTGGACGGCGGGTGGGGCCGTCGACGGGCACCAACCTGTGGGGTGCGTTCGGCCTGCTCGCCGAGATGGTCGCCGAGGGCCGCAGCGGGTCGGTGGTCACGCTGCTCGCCGACAGCGGCGACCGCTACCGCGACACCTACTTCAGCGACGAGTGGGTCGCCGCGCAGGGGCTCGATCCGGCCGGCCCGGCCCAGGCGCTGGTCGAATTCGAGCGATCCTGCTCCTGGGAGTGACCCGGCGCACCGCGGTTTGGCCACTCGATGGGCCGGTGCGATAGGCTGTCGAAGCTTCAAGCGGGGTGTGGCGCAGCTTGGTAGCGCGCTTCGTTCGGGACGAAGAGGCCGTGGGTTCGAATCCCGCCACCCCGACTAGTTAGACATTGATCGCTCTTTGCCGTCCAGCGCCGGTCACACCGGCTGTTCGAGCGACGGATCGCGGCCCGTCAGCGCGTTTTCGCCGGGGCGGTGTCGGGCGCAATCACCCGAAACCGGGCCGATATGGTGGATCTCACCGTAGTGCTGAGCAAACAGCATTGACATTCGTCGCCGTCAAAAACCACAACTGATCGCCTCGCGAGACCGCAGACTGCTGAAACGGCACGGGGTAATGCCTGCCACCGGTCCCGACGCATGAGGGCGACATTCAGTGACCAATTTTGACGATCTCACCCTGCTCACCGACGTTCTGCGCGCCTGTCGCTGCCGATGTTCGCCGACGAGCTGAGCATGGGCGCGCTGAACTTCTACACCGATCACCCACAGGCCTTCTCCGAGGACTCGCGCCGGATCACCGCCATCTTCGCGACGCTCGGCGCCCCGTGGAGCAACGTCGTGCGCACCCAACAGTTCCGGGAAGCCCTGAGCACCCGCGACACGATCGGACAGGCCAAAGGAATCCTCATCGAGCGCTACGACCTCGACGACCAGACGGCCTTCAACACCCTGATCAAGCTCTCGCAGAGCATGGACACCCCGCTGCGCGACGTCGCGCGCCGGGTAATCGAGGATGCAACAGGGCGGTGACGTCGCGGGGCTCAGGCCGAACATGCTGTGGCCCAAGGCATCTCGCTAGCTTTCCCACTCCGGTTCCAGCCGCCGCGGCCCGGCGTGGGGCGCGACCCCGTGGGTGCGCCGCCGACCCCGCGCGTGGACGGGCGCGATGCGCGTCCAGCTCTGCAACTGAGTGCGCCCCACCAGACGGCAGTGATGGGTGACGGCCAATTGGCGGGCCGCCTTGGTGAACGTTTGGTTGGTCACCACGACCGTGCGGTTGCAGCCATGCTGCAGCGCCCCGGCTACGACCTGCTGGACCGCGGCCACGCCCACGGCCTTCGCCAACCGCTTGCATTGAACGGCCATGCGGGCGCCGTCTTTTCTGGCGATCAGATCCACGCCGTAGTCGCCGGTGCTGGCCGTGGGTGTCACGGTGTAGCCCGCGATGCGTAGCTGCGCCGCAACGAATTCCTCGAACTCAACGCCGGACATCCGATCGATGGTCCGCAGCCCGGATTTCGCGCATTTGAGGTCGCGCCGTCGCTGGGCGTCGGCCTGGTAGCGGTCCCGTTGCACCGAAAGCCACCACAAGATGGCCACCGCGACGGCGAGCCCGCCGAGTCCCGCCGCGCATCCCGCCGGCAGGCTGCCGGTGCTCTTTTGCGTGAGATACCAAGGGAGCGCCAACCCCAGCACGAGGAGCGACCCGAGTACCTTCTCCATGGCTCCTCAACGTGCCGACGCCGACTTGTTCGATGAACCTAGTGGATGCCACCGACAATCCGGCGAAGGTGCACGGTCGCGCCGCGGGCCGCGGGGCGGCGCACCGGTGTCAGGCGCAGTCGGCGCACACCGGAAGGCCGGAGCTCGAGCCGCGCATCCGGCTACGGTGCTGCACCAGAAAGCAGCTCGAGCAGGTGAACTCGTCGGCCCGTTGGGGAATCACCGTCACCGACAGCTCTTCCCCGGACAGGTCGGCGCCCGGTAGTTCGAAGAAGTGCACATCGTTGGGGTCCTCGTCGACCACGGTGGTCGCAGGCCCCTGCAGGGTTGGGGCGAGTTCACGAAGGGAGGACTTGTCCTGGGTGTCGGTCTCGGATACACGGCGTGCGTCGTAGTCAGTGGTGGTCGCCATCGGGGTTCCTTCCTGCTATGGAACGGGTTGACGCACCTTGCTGTACTCACCCGTGGCGCAGGCAGTACCCCGTTCCGGCGCGCGCTACACGGAAGCGGCCCAAAAAAATTGCGCCGACCCCGATCGCAACACAACGTCGGCGGGCATCGGCGGCCCTTCACCGGCACCTGTGCGGTGCCGACGGTCGTCGGCTTCGGCGGCGGTGTGCTGCGTGACGGGGCAAACCCCGAGCGCTCAGCTGCTTGGCGGCGGCGGGGGGTGGTCGGAATACACGGCGTGCCAGCGCAGTTCGGCGTCGCGGACTCTGCGGTGGGCACGCAGCAGCCAGGCCGCGCTCAGCGCACCCAGTGTGGCGGCCACGATCAGCGCGATGGCGCCGCCCACGAGATGTCCGGCCGCCACGGCGAACAGGCCCACGGTCATGGCGATAACCGCGGCGGCCGAGCCGAGGAGGCCGGGTGCGTTGGCACCGTTCCTGATGGATTCGCCGGCGTGCTGGCGAGTGGTACGGGCATGGTCGACTGGAGCGTTCTTGCGGAAATCCAACGTCATCCCTCGTCGAAACGTATTGTGTACCAGTATTATTCGTTGCGGCTGAATTCCGCTGGCAGGCACGGCGAAACCGCCCCGATATCGCGGAACACCACCGACGGTTACCCGTCATCGCGGGGCGCAAACGAAACCGCGCGCTGTGTCAGCCGTGCCCGGCGTGGGTATGAAGGACACATGATTTCACGAGCGCAGGCGGGCCTATGCGCCGCCACCGACGCCGGGAGCCTGCCCTGACGGCGCACGGCGGCACGCCCGCCGTGTTGTTCGACGTCGATGGAACCCTGGTGGATTCCAACTACCTGCACGTCCATGCGTGGCAGCGCGCGTTCGACGCCGAAGGCATCGTGGCGGCGTCCTGGCAAATCCATCGCTGCATCGGCATGGACGGCGCCAGGCTGGTGCGAACGCTCTCCGATGACGCCCCGGCCGACGTGCAGGAGCGGCTCAGCGACAAACACAGCCAGTACTACCGGGAGATCACGCCACTGCTGCAACCTCTGCCCGGCGCCCAAACCCTGCTGCGCCGCGTCGCCGACCTGGGTTTACAGGTCGTGCTGGCCAGCTCGGCGCCCGAAGACGAGCTGGAGATCCTGCGCAAGGTGCTCGATTGCGACGACGTCATCTCCGAGACGACGTCCTCGCGCGACGTCGACACCGCCAAACCCGAACCCGGCATCGTGCGGGTGGCCCTGGACCGCGCCGGCGTGGATGCCGAGCACGCCGTGTTCGTCGGGGACGCGGTGTGGGACGCCCACGCCGCTGCCGGCGCGGGATTGCCGTGCATCGGGCTGCTGAGCGGCGGCATCGCCCGCGCGGAGTTGCAGGAGGCGGGCGCCGATCCCGTCTTCGCCGATCCACGCGACCTGCTTGAGCACCTGGAATCCACCCGCATCGCGGCGCTCGCGCCGGGGCGTTGACCGACGGGGTCGCGGCTATTCGCCGTGGCTCCGCAGCAGCAGCGGCAGTACCCACCAGAAGAAGGTGAACAGCGGCAGGGCGCACGCCCCGGCTATGAGGCCCACACTTCGTCCGGCCACCGCAGCGAAAATGATCGTGGTCAGGCCGATCAGTGCCAGGCCGAGCAAGCCCAGCCCGGCATAGGCGCACCGGTGTGCGGCCGACACGAGGACTTGAAGGCGATGGCGCCGGAAAAGTATCCGGTGCATGGCGACCGGGGCGATCAGCAAGACGGTCGCGCACACCGCGGACACCACGGTGGCCAGATAGACGACGCGCATATGCGGCCCCAACACGTCGAAGCGCTGCTGGAACGGCAGTGTCAGCAGAAAACCGGTCAGCAGCTGCACCCCGGTCTGAACCACCCGCAGCTCCTGCAGCAGGCTGTTCCAATTGCGGTCCAGCCGTTGAACTTCGGTTTCGCCCCGCTCTTGGCGATCCCACCGCTGGTCGGATTGCGGATGGTCGACGTCCATAGCCCTGATCATCGCACCCGGGGTGCGGGTGGACACAGCTTCGATGGCAATGCGGAATCAGACTCGGCGCGATCGTGCCAAAGGTGTTGCCGGACAACTACACCTGTCGGGACTCGGCTCACCCGGGCATGGGCGCGGAGCAGCGGGGCGCGACGCGCTGCTGCGCGCCAGGGGCAGCGACTCGCTAGTTGAGTTTGCCGTCCCGCACCCCGGTCAACGCATCGTCGAGCGTCGGGTACAGCGGGAAGGTCTTGTCCAGGCCGGTCAGGTGGATCGGCCTGCGGGTCGCCGGGCCCCGTGCGACCACGCCGAACCCCGTCTCCCTGCCCAGCTTCTCGTAGGTCGCCGCCAGGATCTTCAGGCCGACCGAGCCGAGAAACTCCACCGCGGACAGATCGATGACCAGTGCCGCCGGGCCCTCAGCGACGACCGCGCCGATCGCCTGTTCCAGGGCGGGAGCCGTGACCAAATCGATTTCGCCGCTGACACTGACCACGGAAACGCCGTCGTGGTCCTCAACCAACGTGGTAATCGAATCAGGAGCTGACAATGGCAATCCTTCGTCCTGGGCCGTGGCGTGGTCTTACCCTAGCCTGCGTTACGAACTGCGGGAAGAATATGCCCTCTACACGTGCCCCGCGACTAGCCAGGCTAGTCTCGCAGCAGGGAACGACAGACCGCAGGGCGCGACGTGGCACTCGGGAGGCCAGATGTCAGATTCGCCGTCGGAGTTCAACAGTACCGGCACCGCAGCGCAGACCGTCGGCATCTCCAGTGAGGGGCTGCTTCCCCAGCTAGTCCAGCACCTCCGGCAGAACCGAACCGTTCTGCGGGAGGAATGGGCCCGCCGCATCACCGAGGCCGAGCTGCTCACCGCGATGACCCCGGAGGAAATCTTTTCCGAGGCGACCACGGTGTACGACAGCTACGTCGAGGTGCTCGAGACCGGTAGCGTCGAGGCGCTGCAGGACTACGCGCGTGACCTGTCGGAACGCATCATTCCCCGCGGCGTGGAAACCGACGAGGTCGTCGGCATCGTGCTGCTGCTCCGCGACGTGCTGGCGCGGTCGCTGTTCGAGAAGTACCAGACCGACTTCGAGATGCTCAACCGCGTCCTCGACGCCTACGAACCGGCGGCCAACCGTATTGCCAACACCGTGGCCGTCAGCTTCGTGCAGGAACGCGAGCGCATCATCCGCCAGCAGCAGGAGGCCATCCGCGAGCTGTCGACGCCGGTGCTGCAGGTGCGCGAGCAGCTGCTGATCTTGCCGATCATCGGTGTCCTCGACAGTCAGCGAGCCCGCCAGGTCACCGAACAGCTGCTGCGGGCAATCCGCGCGAACCGCGCGAAAGTCGTGGTCATCGACATCACCGGTGTGCCCACCATCGACTCGACCGTGGCGAACCACCTGGTGCAGACGGTCGACGCGTCGGGCCTGATGGGCGCCAGCGTGATCATCACCGGCTTGTCCTCGGAAATCGCGCTGACGCTGGTGACCATCGGCCTGGACCTGTCGAAGATGAACGCCGTCGGCGACCTGCAGGGCGGTATCGAGGAAGCCGAACGGCTACTCGGCTACGAAGTCACACGCACCGGCGAACAGACCGGATAGCCACCATTAGCACGAGCACCCCATGCCAGTACCGATTCTGAAACAGGGCTCGATCCTCATCGCCTCGGTGCAGTCGGCGCTCACCGACTCCGATGCCGAACGCCTTCGCTTCGACCTGATGGAACGGGTCAGCAGGTTCCGCGCGCAGGGCATCATCGTCGACGTCACCGCCATCGACGTGATGGACTCGTTCGCCGCCCGATCGCTGCGGACCATTGCCCACATGACCCGGCTGCGGGGCGCGGACACCGTGATCGTGGGCCTGCAGCCGGAGGTGGCCTTCGCGATGGTCCAGCTGGGCCTGGCGTTCGATGACATGAACACGGCGCTGGATCTTGAAGAGGGCCTCGCGCTGCTGAATCGCCAAGGCGGAGTGGGGAAATCGACGATCGGACGCGACGGTGGCGACTGATATCGTCGTCGCCATCGACAATTCTGACGACATCGTCGAAGCTCGCAAAGCCGGACATCAACTCGCACTCGACCTGGGATTCTCCCTCACCGACGTCACGATGATCGCCACGGCGATCTCGGAAATAGCGCGGAACATCACCAGTTACGCCGGCCGCGGTGCCGTTCGGGTCGCCGTCGCCGATCGGGATGGGCGCAGGGCCCTGGTGGTTCGCGCCGAAGATCAGGGCCCCGGCATCGCCGACATCGAACGTGCGATGGAGGACGGATACACGACCGGACGCGGGCTGGGGATGGGCTTGCCGGGCGCCCGCCGCCTGATGGACCGCTTGGTCGTCGAGTCCACCCTCGGCAAGGGGACCATCATCGAAATGTGGAAATGGGTGCCCCCTCGTGCATGAAAACGGCCGCTTCGGTCCAATCGAGTGGGCAAGGGCGGGCAGGCCTTTGCCCAGCGAGTACACGTCCGGCGACCGGGGTATCGCCGTCGAGGTCGGCGATACGGCCGCGCTGTTCGGGGTGGTGGACGGCCTTGGCCACGGGCCCGCCGCCGCAGACGCCGCGTTGCGCGCCGTCGAGGCAATCACGCGCGCCAGTTCCGAGCGGGTCGAAGTCCTCATCCAGCTCTGCCACCGCGTGTTGGACGGCACCAGAGGTGTCGCAATGACGTTGGCGCGTATCGATTTCGCCACAAACACGCTGACCTGGACCGGCATCGGCAACGTCACCGCCGATCTGCTGGTCAAGGCACCGACCGGTATTCAGGTTCGGTCCAGTGCACGACTCACCGGCGGCATCGTCGGCTACCGCATACCGGAAATCCTGCCGGCGCAAGTGGTTTCCATCCGGCCCGGTGACCTGTTGGTGATGAGCACCGACGGAATAGCCGAAGACTACCTGGATCATATCGAATTCTCGGCCCCGGCCGTGGCTATCGCGGAAGGACTCCTCGGTAAGGACGCCAAGGAAACCGACGATGCGATGGTGCTGGCGGCGCGTCACAGGGGAGTGCGAACTTGAGCGCCGACAACGACTTTCACGATCAGTACGCGGCCGCGTTGCGCGCCTATCTGGACTCGCACGACGAGGCCAGCCTGTCGGTTGGCAATGAGCTCGGACGCAGGGCCCTGCAGGAACAAATCAGCCTGCTCGAAATCATCGAGCAGCACGTCCGGCTGGTCTTCGAAATCTCGCAAGACGTGCGCATCGATGCGCCGATCGCGCTGGAGTTCCTCCTGCAGCTGCTGGTCCCCCTCGACGTCGCGACGCGCGGCTTCATCGACGGCAACCGACGCTACGCCGAACAGCGAGCCCGGGCCGAGGGGCTGGCCGACCGTGACAAATTCCGTACCGCGCTGGTCAACTCGCTGCAGGAAGGTTTCTTCGTCGCCGATCACGAGGGCTCGGTGGTCGAAGTCAACAGCGCCTTCATCGAGATCCTCGGGTTTCCCAGCGAGGGCCTGCCGTACAAATGGCCGCACCCCTGGCTGGTCGACACGAAGACCGCGGGCGAACAGATCAGTCGGGTTCTCAGCGACGGCAGGGCCGACTACGAAACACCGATCCGCCATGCCGACGGGCATCTGGCGTGGGTGAAGGTGAGCATCAACGCGGTCAAGGAGACCGGCAGCGACCGGGACGCCTACGTGGGAACGATCCGCGACGTCACCGCCGAGCGCGCCTTCGCCGCTCGGGAAAGTGCGGTGCTGCGCCTGGCCACCGCGGTGGCGGTGGC
Source organism: Mycobacterium mantenii (assembly GCF_001667865.1). Lineage (GTDB taxonomy): Bacteria > Actinomycetota > Actinomycetes > Mycobacteriales > Mycobacteriaceae > Mycobacterium > Mycobacterium mantenii_A. The sequence continues at coordinate 216,831 of NZ_LZJP01000100.1, forward strand.
CAAGAGCGTGGACGAGCTGCTGTCGATCACGCTCGACGAGTGCAGCGCGGCGGTCGATGTGCGACGGGTGATCGCGGTCTCGTGGCCCAACGGTGACAGCGACCCGACGGTCGAGGCGGCGGGCGAGCCCTCGGTCTCGTCGTGGCGCGAGCTGGATCCGTGGTTGCGCCATACCTTCCAGGACGCGCGTCACCAATTGCCGCTGACGGCGAAAACGATTGCGGCGCCGGACAATCCCGGCAAAGCACAGGGCCTGGTCGCCGTCCTCTCCGGCACCGGCGACCTGACATTGTGGCTCGAGCTGCGCACGCCACGCTGGATCAGCGGGGAGGATCGGCTGCTGGTCACCGTGCTGATCGGCCACCTGAGCCTGGCCATGCAGCACGTGCGTCAGTTCGAGAGCGCGCGGGAGACGTCGCTGACGTTGCAGCGTGCCATGCTGCCGCCGGTTCAGCCGCCGCCGGGCTTCGCGGTCCGCTACGAACCCGCGGTGCCGCCGTTGGAGATCGGCGGCGACTGGTATGACGTGTTGCCGATCGGCGAGCACCACATCGGCATCGTCGTCGGAGACTGCGTGGGTCGCGGCCTGCCGGCGGCCGCGATCATGGGGCAGCTGCGGAGCTCCGCGCGGGCGCTGCTGATCAACGGCGCCGAGCCGGCCGTGCTGCTCGATCAACTCGACTCGGCGGCATCGCTGATACCGAATGCGTACTGCACGACGGTGTTTCTGGCGATTCTCGACACCGAGACCGGGGTGCTGCAGTACAGCAATGCCGGGCACATGCCGGCCGTCCTGGTCGGCCCGGAGCCCGGCGCCACGAAAATGTTGACCGACGCCGCATCGGTGCCGCTCGCGGTCCGGCGGCATGAACCGCGCCCGCAGACCACCCAGGTGCTGCCGCCCGGCTCGACGCTCATGCTGTTCACCGATGGGCTCGTCGAACGCAAACACGAGTCAATTGACGACGGAATCGGGCGGGCCGCAGGCGTTCTGGCGCAAACCACGACATCGCCGTTGGACACCGTCGCCGATGTGGTGCTCCGTGAACTGGCCCCGGCAGGGGGGTACGACGACGACGTCGCAATGGTGATCTACCGGCACCAGCAGGCACCCTTGCGGATCGAAACCGGCGCCACCGCAGACCAATTGGTCCTTATTCGGCATCGACTGGCGAACTGGCTGCGCGCCGGTGGCGTAACGGACGAGTTGGCAGCCGACATCGTGCTGGTCGTCAGCGAAGCGTGCACCAACTGCGTCGAGCACGCATATCGCGGATTCGCCGCCGGCACCATGCTGGTCGACGTCAGTCTTGTTGACGGGCAAGTACGCACCCGGATCACCGATTACGGCTCGTGGAAGGCGCCGTCCACCCCACCGGGCAACGGCGGGCGGGGCCTGCCGCTGATGGAGGTGCTCAGCGACTCGATGAACCTCGACACCACCGCCACCGGCACCACCGCCGATTTCACCTTCCGCCTGCCGGCCGGCTGAGCCGCATCGAGGGCGGTACGCAACCGCGTGCCGTTTGCCCGCCCCGCACAGCGGGTAGACATCGGCGTGACCCGCACATCGACCACGACCGAACCCGTCCTGCCAGCGGCACACGGGCCGCTGTCGACGGCCGTGCGCTGCGCGCTGGCAGGTCCACCTTCGGTCGACCACCTGGCCCGCATCGGCGCATCCGTGCGTGATTCCGATCCCTACGGTCTGGATCTGCAACTGGCGCTGTCCATGTGTTACGAGCTGCACTACCGCGGTCTGGCCGGTGTCGACCCCGCATGGGAATGGAATCCCGCGCTGCTAGGCCTGCGCGCCGAACTGGAGCGGGTGTTTCTGGCCGGCGTGCGCCGCGACGTCGGACACATCGATCCCGACCAGACGGCGGCCGCCGAGATGGAAGCGATCACGGTCGAACCCGTCGACGGAACCGGTCCATCGTACTTTTTGCGCGATACCGGAACCTGGCAGCAGATGTGCGAATACTTCGTGCACCGCTCGCTGTATCACCTCAAAGAGGGTGATCCGCACGCGTGGGCCATCCCGCGTCTGACGGGAATGGCCAAGGCGGCATTCGTGGCAGTCGAATTCGACGAGTACGGCGCCGGACGGGGCTCGCGGCTGCACCAGCAGCTGTTCGCCGATCTGCTGGCGGCGGCCGGTCTGGACGCGACCTACTGGGGTTACGTCGACGCGGTGCCCGCCGAATCTTTGGCGGCGGTCAACCTGATGTCGCTGTTCGGACTGCACCGCTCGTTGCGCGGCGCGGCGATCGGGCACTTCGCCTCGACGGAGATCACCTCACCCCCGGGGTCGCAGCGCATGGTGAAAGCCCTGCGGCGCCTGCAGGCTCCGGAGCCGTGCGTCGAGTTCTACAGCGAGCACGTCGAGGCCGACGCGGTGCACGAACACGTGGTGCGTATCGACGTGGTGGGCGATCTCGTCGCGCAGGAGCCGAAGCTCGAGCACGATGTGATCTTCGGAATCCGTGCCCATGCCGCGGTCGAAAACCGCTTGGCGGAACGGATTATGACGTCGTGGCAGCAGAATCGGACGTCGTTGCGGAGCCCGCTGGAGCATCCGATATTTTGACGCGCCGGCACCGGCGATGGCTGGTGTCGCACAACGGGTAGCGGCCGCTACGGCGGCAGGTACAGATCGCCACCATGAACCGATCGGACTCGACGACCTCGCCGCCGGGCATCTCGATCCGCACCGGGCCCGAGACCAGCACGGGCCCGTTGGGGACCACCTGCACCCGGGTGGCGGTCACCGTTTCTCCGCCCGGATCACGATCAGCTCCTCTTCGCGCCGCCCACGCGGTATCAGGCCGACCTCTTCCAGCCACCTCGCCCGGGACGACAGCACCGGGCCGAAGGGGATCCATTTGGAGGCAATCACTTTCGCGTCCATGCCGGCCCACTTCAGGGAATCCAACGACTGTTGGACACCGGCGAGCGCCGAATGCACCAGTAGCAGGGATCCGCCGTCGCGCAACAGCTTTGGCGCCGACTCGCACAGCGGGTCGAGGACCATCCGGCCATCGACGCCGGCGTTCCACGCCCACGACGGTCCGGCCGTCGGGCAGATCTCCTCCAGCTCGGCGCCGGGCGGAGTGGGTACATAAGGCGGATTCGACACCACCACATCGAACGGCGCGCAGTCCACCGCGGCGATCCACGATCCTTCGCGGACGTCGACCTGGACCCCGGCAACCGCGGCGTTCTCCCGAGCGCAACGCACCGCGTGCGGGCAGACGTCGAAGGCCGTCGCACCGGCACAACCCATTGCCGCGGCCGCGATAGCGACGAACCCGCTACCGGTGCACAGATCGAGAACCCTGCGCCCCGGGATGAGCCCGGTGTCGTGCATCACGTCCACCAGCAGACGAGAGTCTTGTTGCGGCTGATACACGTTGGGAGCGGGCGAGACAGCGGGCTCGGGATACGTGGTCGTCACTGTTGGCCTTTCGAGAACCCTACGGAAATTGCCGCTGAACACGGCCTGGCGGGATAATGCCCGCAAACCGGCGCATTCAAACGGAGCAGCCGAAAAGTCATTGCGGCTAACCCGCTGTCCCATGGGCGAACTGCTTGAGGATGGTCGCGCAGAACGCCGGGAGGTCCGACGGCGAGCGGCTGGTGATCAGATTGCCGTCGACGACGACTTCCTCGTCGACGACGTGGGCGCCCGCGTTGCGCAGATCGGTGCGGATACTGGGATACGACGTCAACGTCCGGCCCACCGCCACACCGGCTTCCACCAGCGTCCAGGGACCATGACAGATGGCCGCCACCGGCTTTCCCGACCCGACGAAATCGCGGACGAACGACACGGCGGAGTCGTCCATGCGCAGCTTGTCCGGATTCACGGTGCCGCCCGGCAACACCAGACCGTAGAATTCATCCACCGAGGCATCGGATACCTGCCGGTCCACAGGGAACGTTCCGGCCGGTTCGAGATCGTGGTTACGCGCCTGGATTTCGCCGTCCTTCAAAGACAGCAGCTGCACCTGGGCGCCGGCCTCCTGCAGCGCCGCACGCGGCTGTTCGAGCTCCACCTTTTCCACGCCGTCGGCGGCGAGGATCGCTATTTTCTTGCCCTGCAATTCGTTTGACATCGTCGCTTCCCTTCCGCGATCGCCGATTTCCCCTCGGATCAAGAGCGCGCAGCTATGGAACGCCCCGCCCGGCCCCGTCGCCGGTGGTGCGCAGCGCCGTGTAGAGGTCGAGCCCGGCGATGCCGGAGAGGAGTGTGGCCGAGATGACGCCCTGGCGCCGTCGCCCGGGGCCGCGGGCGGCCACACCGGCGATCAACAGCGCCATGTCCAGCACATCGCCGGCCACCCGGGTCCACACCAGCTTGGCGGGCCCGCCCAGCAGTGCCGCGCCATGGCCGCATTCACGCACCCCGAGCGCGCGGATCACCCGCCGCGAGCGGCTGGTGTCGTCCACACCGGCGATGGCGGCGACCTTCCCCGGGGCCACCAGCTCGCTCACCCCTAGGCCGAAGCTGGCGCCGCTGAGGGCCTTCACGAGTGTTCCTGTGGTGTCACCGGTTCGATCGGTCATCATTCACTCCCCCTGCTTTGCCGGATTCCGGATACCTGCGGGCCCGGCTGCGCGGCAGCAGCGCCGGGGCCAACGCCCGCCGGCACGCCCGTTCACGGTCCCAGCACTCACGACGTCCCGACATCTGGCTGGCTGCGCACGACTGCGACCCGGATACCCGAGCGAGTTGCGGTCAAACCCGCGATCAGTTTGCTGCGTCGCGCAGGGCAGCGAGCAAAGGCTCCGCGGCGTCGGAGAGAAACCTTTCCTGGGTTTCTCCGCCGATCTGCACGAGCGCGATATCGGTGAACCCGGCTTCCCAGTAGGGCCGGACGCTCTCGACGATCGCGTCGAGGTCAGGACCGCACGGAATCGTCTCGGCGACGTCTTCGGGCCGCACGAACTGGGTCGCGCCGGCGAACCCGGCCGGCGTCGGCAGGTCGGCATTGACCTTCCAGCCGCCGGCAAACCAACGGAACTGGTCGTGCGCACGCTTGACGGCGGCGTCCCGATCGGGATCCCAGGACACCGGTATCTGGCCGACCACCCGTCCGCCGCCGGCCAGATTGGCGGCTTGCCGGGCGCCGTGCCAGGCGTCGACCAGTTCCTTCTTGGGTTCCGTCGCGATCAGGTGGTCGGCGAGCTTGGCGAATTTGTCGACCGCCCTGGTGCCCCCGACCGCCACCCCGATGCCGACCGGAACGTCGGGGACGTCCCACAACCGCGCCGAATCGACCTGAAAGTAGTCGCCGGTGAAGTCCACCAATTGTCCGCCGAACAACTCCCGGATGATTTTGATGGCCTCGCGCAGCATGTCTTGCCGCCGCGCGACGGCCGGCCAGCCCTTGCCGACGACGTGTTCGTTCAGGTTTTCACCGCTGCCCAGCCCCAGGGTGAACCTGCCGTCGGACAGGATCTGCACGGTGGCCGCCTGCTGGGCTACGATGGCGGGGTGATACCGCATCGTCGGGCACGTCACATAGCTGTAGAGGTCGACCTGTTCGGTGGCCTGCGCGACCGCACCCAGCACCGCCCAGGCGTTGGGCGCGTGCCCTTGTGAGGTGAGCCACGGCGAGAAGTGGTCACTGCAGACGTGGAAGTCGAAGCCGCGCGCTTCAGCCGAAACGGCATCCCGGACAAGGTCTTTGGGTCCACTCTGCTCGGTCATCAAAGTGTAGCCAAAATTCGTCATGCGTGACGGAGTACCCGGCTGCACCGAGCGCAAACGAGCAGCGCTTTCTACTCCGCGGTGGTGATGGAGTCCCCGGTGACGCCTGCGGCCCGGCGTGCGGCGAGCCTGCGCTTCTGCGGTTCGATCGTGTAGCGGGGATCGCCGGCCGATTCCTTGCCGGCCTCGAAGAATCCGAACCTGAGCATGGCCGAGGCCGTCAGCAACGTCAGGCCGGACAACGCGGCGACGCCGCGGTGACGCCCGCCCAGCAGCGCGCCCAAACCGCCTGCGGCGGCTAGCCATTCGCTGGCCGCCAGCAGCCGGCCGGGTGTGCCGTGGTGCAGCGGTTCCCTGGTCACCGGGTCCATCCGGTACTCGGTGAACCTGGCGGAGATCAGGTCACCGATCGCGCCGATGACGGCCAACTTGCGGGCGGGCCCCGCCTCGGCGACCGGGGTGGTGATCAGCGCCAAGCCCGAGCCGGCCAGGCTGGCCGAGCTGACGAACACGAACGGCAGGTCTCGATACGCGGCATTCCAGGTCGGCGTCGCGGTGTCGGTGAGCAGCACCGCCGTGTAGACGGCCAGTGGCGCCGCGAAGACGGCGGCTTCCAGTCCGGCCGGTCCCTCCACGGCCCGCAGCACGGGGCGCAACGGGCCCAACGGAATTCGCTCGCCGGTCATCCGGTCGACCTCGGACGCCGCGGCCACCCCGATGCCGGCGGAAAAGAAGCTGAGGATCCACGAGCCGATGCTCATCGGCGAGGTCAGCTTGACCGTCCGCAGCATGTTGACGAACCGCTCGGGCCGGCCCAGGTCCTTCACCAGCGCGACCGCGCCCAGGGCCACCGCGATCAGGGCGGACAGCCTGGCGTTGCGGCGCAACGTGTTTCGTCCGGTGAGCTGGGCCCCGGCGGCCAGCAGACCCGACCCGCCGGCGACGCCGCCCAGGAACAGGTATGCCGCCACCTCGTGTCCCCACGGCGCGGGCTTGACCACCGGACGCCCGTAATAGGAGGTGAACTCGGCTTCGGGGACCATTGGCATCTCGCGTGAGCCGTCACCGCCGCCCCGGCGGCCAGCGCGCTTGCCTTTGCGGCGCCTGCCGCCCCTGGGCTCCGGCGGTCGGAAGCTGTCGAATTCCGACGTGCTCACCGGCTGCTCCAGAAAGCCCACGCGGCGGCACCGACCATGCCGGCCGCGGCCATGCTCGCCCGCTTGAACATGGTCTTGAGGTCGGCCGTGCACACCCGCGGATCGGGCGGCAGGCCGTAGACCTCCGGCTCGTCGAGCAGCAGGAACACCGAACCCGTGCCGCCCACACCGTCGCGCTCGTTGGCGCCGTAAAGCCTTGCCTCGGTACGCCCCTCGGCGTGCAGCTGCGCGACTCGCTCGCGCGCGATGTCCACCAGCTCGTCGTGGTTGCCGAACTTGATCGACGTGGTCGGGCAGGTCTGGGCGCACGCCGGCACCTGATCTTCGATCAGGCGGTCGTAGCACAGCGTGCACTTCTGGGCGACACCGGTGACGAATTCCTCCTTCGGCCGGCCCGGGCGTTCCGCCGGCGTCGCATACGTGCCGTCGCTGCGGCGTTCGACGACACCGAACGGGCAGCCCGCCACGCACGTTCCGCAGCCGTTGCAGACGTCATGCTGGACCACCACCGTGCCGAACTCGGTGCGGAACAGCGCACCCGTCGGGCAGACGTCCAGGCAACCTGCGTGCGTGCAGTGCTTGCACACGTCCGACGACATCAGCCAGCGGAACTCCGGGGTGTGCAGCGGTTGCGAAACCGGCTCCGGGTCGGCATGTTTCGCGGCGCCGGGCAGCGCGGGCATGCCGAGATTGATCAGCGCCCGCCCGGATTCACGGGCCTCTTCGATGCGGTCGCGGCCCTGCTCGATGAAGGCCACGTGCCGCCACGTGCTGGCGCCCAGCGCGCCGGTGTTGTCGTACGAGGACCCCAGCAGCTCGAGGTCGCCGTCGCGCGGGTTGCGGTTCCACTCCTTGCAGGCGACCTCGCAGGCCTTGCAGCCGATGCAGATCGACGTGTCGGTGAAAAATCCCTTGCGGGGCTTGCCTTCCGCCCAGCCGGCATCGGCGGCGGGGTCAGTCGGTTCGATCAGCTGCGCCATCAACCCTCCTCGCGAGGCTCGGTGATCCGAATATTGTCCGTCTCCACGGTCACCCCAGCCCGGGACTGGTACTCGTCGATCAGCCGCAGCAACGCCTCGCCCTGCGGGCGGCGGCCCGGACGGATGTCGCATGACCCGGCCTTGGACTCCTGGATCTGGACGTTCGGGTCGAGGGTCACGCCGAGCAGATCGTTGGCGGCATCGCCGCTCACCACCGCATCGCTGCCGACGCCCCAGTGGTAGGGCAACCCGATCTGGTGCACCGTGTGGCCGCCGACCACCAGCGGGGTCATCCGTTCGGTGACCAGCACCCGCGCCTCGATCGCGGCGCGCGGCGAGATGATCGTGGCCCATCCGTAGGGCTCGAGCCCGCGTTCGGCGGCCAGCTCCGGGGACACCTCGCAAAACATCTCGGGCTGCAGTTCGGACAGGTAGGGCAGCCATCGGCTCATCCCGCCGGCGGTGTGGTGCTCGGTGAGCCGGTAGGTGGTGAACACATACGGGTAGACGTCCACGCCGGGAGCACCCGCGCTCGGCGCCCAGAGATTGTCCTTGCGCGGGAACATGATTCGTGACGGATTCTGCTGCTGAGGGTACAGGGCGTTGGCGACCGGCGACTCCTGCGGCTCGTAGTGAGTGGGCAGCGGACCGTCCACCATGCCCTTGGGCGCGAACAGCCAAGCCTTGCCGTCGGCCTGCATGATGAACGGGTCGTCACCCGCCAGCGCATCCGGGCCGCCGACGTCCGGGTCCGGTCGGACGTGCGGGGCGCGATCGACGGGAAAGTCGGGCACGTCATCGCCGACCCAACGGGCCTGTTGTTCGTCCCACCAGATGTAGCGCTTGCGCTCGCTCCAAGGCTTGCCGTCCGGGTCGGCCGAGGCGCGGTTGTACAGAATCCGTCGGTCGGCCGGCCACGCCCAACCCCACTCCGATTGGCTGGGCGACGGGCCGCCGAGCGGCACACGGCGGGCGGCCTGGTTGACACCGTTGCCGTACACGCCGGAGTAGATCCAGCACCCGCACGACGTCGACCCGTCGGCACCCAATTCGGTGTATCCGGGAACGGGTTTGCCTGCTTGGGGCCCGGTCAGATAACAGCCGCTGATCTCGGCCAGCACCGCTGTGGGATCGGGCTCGCCATGCTCGTCGGTGGGATAGTCCCACGTCAGATCCAGCAGTGGCCGGTCGCGTTCGTCGGTGGACCCGGCCAGCCGCTGGCGGATTCGCTTGCCCAGCTCGACGAAGAACTGCAGCTCGCTCTGGCAGTCGCCGGGTGGATCGACGGCCTTGTGTCGCCACTGCACCAGGCGTTGGGTCTGGGTGAACGAACCGGCCTTTTCCACGTGCGTCGCGGCCGGGAAGAAGAACACCTCGGTGTCGATCTCCTCGGTCTTCAGCTCGCCGGACGCGATCTCCGGTCCGTCCTTCCAGAAAGTGGCCGACTCGATGAGGTTGAGGTCCCGCACCACCAACCACTTCAGGTGCGACATGCCCATGCGTTGCATCCGGCCATGTGCCGATCCGACGGCCGGGTTCTGGCCGAGCAGGAAGTACCCGTCGACCTCGTCGTCGAGCATGGACATCACCGTCTGATACGTCCCGTGCGGCCCGGACAGCCGCGGCAGGTAGTCGTAGGCCCAGTCGTTGTCCGCGCGGGCGGCATCTCCCCACCATGCCTTCAGCAGGCTGACCATGTAGGCGTCCGCGTCTGCCCAGAAACCCTTCTGGTTCTTCGGCCCGACCCTTTCGATGTAGTCACCGAACGTGTCGTGCACACCAGCTTTCGGCATCGACAGGTAGCCGGGCAGCAGGTTGAACAACGTCGGGATATCGGTGGAGCCCTGGATGGTGGCGTGTCCGCGCAGCGCCATGATGCCGCTACCCGGGCGCCCCACGTTACCCAACAGCAGCTGCAAAATTGTTGCGGTGCGGATGAATTGGGCTCCCAACGTGTGCTGCGTCCAGCCGACGGCATAGGCAAAACAGGTGGTGCGCTCGCGACCGGAGTTTTCGACGATGGTGCGGGCGAGGTAGTCGAAGTCCTCGAGGCTGATGCCGCAGACGTCCTTCACCATCTCCGGCGTATAGCGGGCGTAATGGCGCTTGACGATCTGGAACACCGAGCGCGGATGCTGCAACGACTCGTCGCGTTGCACGCGAGCATGCGGTAACGGCGGGCCACCGCTGCCGTGCACATCGCCGGCGGCCCGGGCCGAAGCACTGGACCCGTGCTCGATGTCGGCAGCTTCTTCCTCCTGGCCCGCGTACGCCCAGGTGGACAGGTCATACTGTCCCGTCTCGGTATCGAAGCCCGAGAATAGCCCGCCCAAATCCTCTGAATCACGGTACTTTTCGTTGATCAGGGTGGCCGCGTTGGTGTACGCGACGACGTAGTCCTTGAACCACAGGTCGCCAGAGATGACGTGATTGATGAGCGCGCCCAACAGCACCACGTCGGAGCCTGCCCGGATCGCCACGTGCTTGTCGCACACCGCCGAGGTGCGGGTGAAACGCGGGTCGACGTGAATCACCTTGGCGCCGCGCGCTTTCGCCTCCTCGACCCACTGGAATCCCACCGGGTGGCACTCGGCCATGTTGGAGCCCTGGATGATGATGCAGTCGGCGTTGGCCATGTCTTGCAGCGATTGGGTGGCGCCACCGCGCCCGAAGGAGGTCCCCAGACCGGGAACCGTGGAGCTGTGTCAAATACGAGCTTGGTTCTCGATCTGAATGGCGCCGGCGGCGGTGAAGAGCTTCTTGATGATGTAGTTCTCTTCGTTGTCCAGCGTGGCGCCGCCGAGCGCGGCGATCTTCATCGTGCGGCGCAGTGGGTGGCCCTTCTTGTCGATGTCCTGCCAGGCGTGGCGGCGGGCCTCGACGAAGCGATCGGCCACCATGTCGATGGCGGTGTCCAGCTCGAGCGGCTGCCATTCGGTCGCCCGCGGCGCGCGGTAGAGCACCTGCATTTGCCGGCCTGGCGAGTTGACCAGCTGTTCGCTCGCAGCGCCCTTGGGGCACAACCGCCCTCGTGAGATCGGTGAATCGGGGTCGCCCTCGATCTGCACGACCCGCTCGTCCTTGACGTACACCCGCTGCCCGCAGCCGACGGCGCAGTAGGGACAGATGCTCTGCACGACGCGGTCGGCGGTGGTGGTGCGCGGGGCCAGCGTGCGGGTGTGCTCGGAGGTGACGGCCGACCCGCGGCCGAGCTTGTCCGTCGACCGCAGCTGACGCAGAACGGGCCACTCCAGGAAAAGCTTGCGCATCGTCTTTTTCGGGGCCATGCCCCTAAGCCTAGTGCGCGCGGCCGAAACCGCCCGTTCAGCGCACCACAATCGTGTGCTCGCCGCGCGGTACCAGTTCGCCGATGACGGGCGCCCCCGGGATCTCGCCGGCGATCAGCAGACCACCGGAGGTCTGCGCGTCGGCCAGCAACAGGGCGTCGTCGGAGCCCACGGCGGACAGGTCGATGTGCGGCGCCACCCAGTCCAGGTTCCGCCGGGTGCCGCCGGACAGGTAGCCGGCGGCCAGCGCCTCGCGCGCGCCGTCCAGGTACGGGACCGCCGCCGAGTCGACCACCGCCGTCACGCCGCTGGCCCGCGCCAGCTTGTGCAGATGTCCGAGCAGACCGAAACCCGTTACGTCGGTGGCACATTCGACGCCAGCCGCCAGCGCCACCGTGGCCGCGGCGGCGTTGAGCGTGGTCATCACCGCGACCGCCTCCTCGAAGCGCTCCCCGGTGGCCTTGTGCCTGTTGTTCAGCACTCCGACACCGAGCGGCTTGGTCAGCGACAGCGGCGTCCCGGGCTTACCGGAATCATTGCGCAGCAAGCGGTTTGGGTCGGCGATCCCGGTGACCGCCAGTCCGTACTTCGGTTCGGGATCGTCGACGCTGTGCCCACCGGCCAAATGGCAGCCGGCCAGGGCGCACACGTCGCGCCCGCCGCGCAGCGTCTCGGCGGCCAGCTCGAACGGCAACACGTCGCGCGGCCAGCCCAGCAGATTCACCGCAACCACCGGGCGCCCGCCCATCGCGTAGACATCGGACAACGCGTTGGTCGCCGCGATCCGGCCCCAGTCGTAGGCGTCGTCCACCACCGGGGTGAAGAAGTCCGTCGTCGCGATCAGCGCCGTACCGTCCTGAATCCGCACCACCGCCGCGTCGTCGCCGTTGTCCAGCCCCACCAGCAGCTCCCCGATCGCGTCGCGCGGCGGGTTCGATCCCAGCCCGCGGACGACGTCCTCGAGCTCGCCGGGCGGGATCTTGCAGGCGCAGCCACCACCGTGGGCGTATTGAGTCAGTCGGTACGTCACGGCGTCCATGGTGCCCGCGCCGCGGCGGCTGCGACAATTGGCGCCATGGCTCAAGGAGGCGTGTCCGGTCTGGTGACCGGCGCGGTCTTCAAAACCGTGGAACGGCAGGCGCTGCCGTTGGCGGGTTCAATTCCCGTCCGCCTCCGCCATGACCTTTCGGGCCCGGCATGAGCGACCCGCGCCGACGGGTGCCCGGCACCGACACGCTGCTCGCCGATCCGCGCCTGGCCGCCGCGCAGCGCGTGCTGGGCCGCGCACTGGTGAAGTCGGTGATCTCCGTGGCCCAGCAGCGGGCGCGCGCCGGAGAAATTCCACCCGAGCAGGTCGCCGAGCACGCCGTCGCCGCACTTCCCGCCACCGCCTCGAGCCTGCGTCCGGTCATCAACGCCACCGGCGTGGTGGTGCACACCAACCTGGGTCGCGCCCCGCTGTCGCGGGCCGCGCTGGACGCGGTGGTCGCCGCGGGCGGCGCCACGGATGTGGAGTTCGACCTGGCGACCGGGCGGCGCGCGCGGCGCGGCCGGGGTGCGCTGGCCGCGCTGGCCGGCGCGGTCCCGACCGCCGGCGGGGTGCACGTGGTGAACAACAACGCGGCCGCGCTGCTGCTGGCCGCCATGACGCTGGCCCCCGGCAAGGAGATCGTGCTCAGCCGCGGCGAACTCGTCGAAATCGGCGACGGGTTCCGCATCCCCGAGCTACTGGAATCCACCGGATCGCGGCTGCGCGAAGTCGGCACCACCAACCGCACCAGCCTGCGCGACTACACCGAGGCGCTCGGACCGCAGACCGGTTTCGTGCTGAAGGTGCATCCGTCCAACTTCCACGTCACCGGATTCACCTCGGCGGTCGACGTCGCCACGCTGGCGCCGGACCTGCGCAAGCGCGGCGTCCCGCTGGTGGTCGACATCGGTTCCGGCCTGTTGTCGCCGCATCCGGTGCTGCCCGACGAGCCGGACGCGACCTCGATGCTGGCCGACGGCGCCGACCTGGTCACCGCCAGCGGGGACAAACTGCTGGGCGGGCCGCAGGCCGGGCTGCTCTTCGGTCGGGCGGAGCTGATCGATCGGATTCGCCGCCATCCTGCGGCCCGCGCCCTGCGGGTGGACAAGCTGACGCTCGCCGCGCTGGAGGCAACGCTGCTCGGACCGCCCCCGCCGGTCGCGCAGGCGCTGGCCGCCGACGCCACCCGGCTGCGCGCCCGGGCCGAGGCGCTGGCCGCCGGGCTGCCCGCGAACACCGGGGCCGTGGCGGTTGACTGCGTCGCGGCCGTCGGCGGCGGCGGGGCACCCGGCGTCGAACTGCCCAGCGCCGCGGTGAGCCTGCCCGAGTCCTATGCGGCCGCGCTGCGTCTGGGCAGTCCGCCGGTCGTCGGACGCCTGGAGGGCGGCCGGTGCCTGCTCGACCTGTGCACGGTGCCGCCCGAGGACGACGAGCTGCTGGCCGCGGCGGTGCGGGCGTGTTCGTCCTAGCCACCGCCGGGCACGTCGATCACGGTAAATCGACTCTGCTGCAACGCATTACAGGTATGTGGCCGGATCGGCTGGCCGAGGAACAGCGCCGCGGCCTGACCATCGATCTGGGCTTCGCCTGGGCCGAGCTCGAGGGGCGCCAGGTCGCGTTCGTCGACGTGCCCGGCCATGAGCGGTTCGTGGCCAACATGCTGGCCGGCGTCGGCGCGGTCCCGGCGGTGGTGTTCGTCGTCGCCGCCACCGAGGGCTGGATGCCGCAGTCGGAGGAACATCTGGCCGCGCTGGACGCGCTCGGCGTCCGCCACGGGCTGCTGGTGATCAGCAAGGCCGATCTCGCCGATCCGGGTCCGGCCGTCACGCAGGCGTCGGAAAGGCTTGGCACCACCTCGCTTGCCGGCGCGCCCGTCGCGATCGGCACCGACCTCGACAGGGTGCGCGCCGAGCTGGTGGCGCTGACCGACCGGCTGCCCGCGCCGGACCCCGGCGCCGACGTGCGGCTGTGGATCGACCGCAGCTTCACCGTCCGGGGCGCGGGCACCGTCGTCACCGGCACCCTGGCCGCCGGCACGGTGCGGGTGGGCGACGAACTCGAGCACGCCGGGCGGCGTGTCACCGTGCGCGGGCTGCAATCGTTGGGCCGCAACCATTCCGAGGTCGGCGCGGTCGCCAGGGTCGCGCTGAACCTGCGCGGGGTCGACCGGCACGACATCGGTCGCGGGGACACCGTACGCACGCCGGCGGCCTGGCTGGACACCGCGGAGATCGACGTCGCCCTGCGCGCGGCGGGGACTTTGCACCGCCAGCTCGTGCTGCACATCGGGTCGGCTGCCGTGCCGGTGCAGGTGCGCCGGCTAGGGACCGCGTCGGCGCGGCTGCGGCTGGCGAGGCCGCTGCCGTTGCGGGTGGGAGACGTCGGGTTGCTGCGCGACCCCGGACAGCACCGGATCGCGGCGGGAATCGAAGTGCTCGACGTCCGCCCGCCCGGGTTGCGGCGGCGCGGCGCGGCGCGCGTCCGCGCCGCGGAGCTGGCGACCGGGCAGGTGCGGGCGCCGGACTTCGCGCGCGCCGCCGACCTGCGCGCCATGGGTCTGCCGCCGCGCGGGCAGCGGGTGGGCGACTGGGTGGTGGACCCGCAGTGGTGGGCGGCCCGGCGCGAGGACGCGACCGCGGCGGTGCACCGCTGGGCGGGCGATCACGACATCGCGGCGGGCATGCCGCTGGAGACGCTGCGCCAGCGGATCGGGTTGCCCGCCGCCGAACTCGTGCCGACGTTGCTCGAAGGCACCGGTCTGGTGCTGGCCGACGGGCTGGTCCGCCCGCCCGGTGCGGGCCTGCCGGCCCGCGTCGACAAGGCCGTGGCCACGGTCGAGGAGTGGCTGGCCGCCGAGCCGTTCCGGGCGCCCGAGGCCGACGAGCTCGCCGAGCTGAGGCTGGGTCCCCGGGAGCTGGCCGCGGCGGTGCGGGCCGGGCGCCTGACGCGGATCGCGGACGGGGTGGTGCTGGGGCCCGACGCGCTGGACCGGGCCGCCGGCGTGCTGGCGACGCTGCCGCAACCGTTCACGGTCAGCGAGGCGCGCCGCGCGCTGGACACCACCCGGCGGGTGGCGGTGCCGCTGCTGGAACAGCTCGATGCCCGGCGTGTGACGCGCCGCGGCGACGACGGAACCCGGGTCCTGGTCTGAGCGGGGCGGTTACAGCCGCTCTTTGACGGCGGCCGAGAGGCGAGCGCCGTCGGCCTTGCCGGCGGCGATCGCGGTGGCGGCCTTCATAACCATGCCCATCTGTTTCATGCCCGGCCGCTCGCCGATTTCCTCGGCGACCTGGGCGATCGCGGTATCGGCGACGTCGGCCACCTCGGCCTCGGTGAGCGGGGTGGGCAGGTACTCGTCGATGATCCGCCCCTCGGCGTGCTCGTTTGCGGCGAGCTCTCCGCGTCCGTTCTGGGTGTAGATCTCCGCGGCTTCGCTCCGCTTGCGCGATTCCTTGGCCAGTACCTTGATGACTTCCTCGTCGGTGAGGTCTTTGGCCTGCTTACCGGAAACTTCCTCGGTCTGGATCGCGGCGAGCAGCATGCGCAGGGTGGCCGTTCGCAGCTTGTCCTGGGCCTTCATCGCCGCGGTCAGGTCCGCCCGGAGCCGGGATTTGAGTTCCGCCATGGGTGAGACGCTACGCGCCGGGCGCGGGGTCAAGATTGTGAAATGCCCCGACCGTCGACAGGATGGAGCCCATGACGAACGACGCGCCCGGCCGCAGGGCTGGTTTGACGGGCCGCTGCACTCGGTGAGCGCGCCGCCGCCTGGTTATCCGGCCGGTCCGCCACCGGCATACGGCCCACAACCTGAATACGGTCCACCCGCGGCGTATGGCCCGCCATCGGCCTACGGTCCACCACCGGCGTATGGCCCGCCGCCCGGCCATCAGCCGCCGTCCGGCTATGGCCCCCCGCCGGGCTACGGGCCACCACCCGGCTACGGGCCCCCGCCGGGTTACGGGCCCCCGCCGGGTTACGGGCCCCCGCCGGGTTACGGGCCCCCGCCGGGTTACGGCACACCGCCGGGCTACGGAGCCGTCAAACCCGGGATCATCCCGTTGCGGCCGCTGACGCTCGGCGACATCTTCAACGGCGCGGTCGGCTACGTGCGGGCGAACCCGAAAGCGACGCTGGGGCTGACCGCCATCGTCGTGGTGATCATGCAGATCGTCACCAAGGTCGCGTTCTTCGGGCCGCTCGCCGCCGCCGACAGGTTCACCTCCGATCGGCCCGGCGAACTGAGCTCGGGCGCCCTTGGGGCCTGGACCGCGTCGGTGGGCGGCGGCATCCTCGTCGGCTGGCTGGGCGGCATGCTGCTGTCCGGGATGCTCACCGTCATCGTCGGGCGGGCGGTATTCGGGTCCCCGATCACCATCGGCGAAACCTGGCAAAAGATCCGCGGGCGACTGCTGGCCCTGCTCGGTCTGGCCCTGCTGGAAGCCGTTGTGGTGGCGGCCCTCGCGGGGCTGGTCGCGGTGATCATCGGGGTGCTGGCGGCGATCGGCAGTGCGGCCGCGGCCGTGGTGCTGGGCATCCCGCTGGTGCTCGTCGTCCTCGCGTTGCTGGTGTACCTGTACACGGTGGTGCTGTTCGCCCCGGTGCTGATCGTGCTGGAGCGGCTGCCCGTCATGGACGCGGTCACCCGATCGTTCAAGCTGGTGCGCAACGGCTTCTGGCGGGTGCTGGGCATCCGGGTGCTCGCGTTTCTGGTGACTTCCGTCGTCGCCAATGCCGTCGCGGTGCCGTTCAGCCTCGTCGGCCAGTTCTTCCAGATCACCTCGTCGGGCACGGCGTTCCTGGTCAGCACGGCGATCCTCTCGGTGGGGGCGGCGATCGGCGAGATCATCACCGCGCCGTTCAACGCGGGGGTCATCGTCTTGCTCTACACCGACCGCCGGATGCGCGCCGAGGCGTTCGATCTGGTGCTGCAGAGCGGGGCCGCCCACGGGCCCTACGCGGCCGCGTCCACCGACAACCTCTGGCTGACCCGGCCCCTGTAGGCCGAGCGAGGACTGGCTGAGGAATGCCCTCCATCGACATCGACCGCGATGCCGCACACCGCGCCGCGCAGGAAGAGCTCGACAAACCGATCTACTCCAAGGGCTCGGCGCGGGAACATTTCGTCGACTGGCTCAACGACCTGATCTACCGACTGCTGCAGAAGACCTCCTCGATACCGGGCGGATGGCTCACCGCCACCGTGCTTTTCATCCTGCTCGTGATCGCGGTGATCGCCGGCGTCTATCTCCTGCGGCGCACCATGCGCACCCGCCGGGGCGGCGACTACTCGTTGTTCGAAGCCGCCCAACTGACTGCCGCCCAGCATCGTGCGACCGCCGAAAACTATGCGACCGACGGTAATTGGGCCGCGGCGATTCGCCACCGGCTGCGCGCCGTGGCCCGCCAGCTCGAAGAGACCGGGGTGCTGACCGCGGCCCCCGGCCGGACGGCCAACGAGCTGGCCCGCGACGCCGGCGCCGCGTTACCACACCTGGCCAGCGAATTAACGCAAGCGGCAACGGCTTTCAATGACGTTACGTACGGCGAGCAACCCGGTACCCAGGCCGCCTACCAGATGATCGCCGACCTGGACGACCACCTGCGCTCGCGCTGGCAGGGCGGTCCGCCGGAACCCGGCCAACCCGCAGCGCACGAGTCGTGGGCGCAGGTGCGGTGATGGCGACGACCACCGGTGCCCGCCCCGAAACGCCACCGCGCCGCCTGCGCTCCTGGCGTTGGGTGCTGGTCACACTGCTGGTGCTCGCCGTCATCGCCGGCGTCGACGCGTATCTGACCGCGCCGCGGCCCGGCGCCCGCATGGACCCGGCGTCGACCGGCCCCGACGGTGCCCACGCGCTGGTGGAGCTGTTGCGCGACGGCGGAGTCGATGTCGTCGTGGCCAACAACATCGCCGACGTCGAACACGCGGCGCGCCCAGATTCGCTGATCCTGGTGGCCCAGAGCCAGTACCTCACCGACACGCTGCTGGACCGGTTGGGCAACGTCGGATCGGACCTGCTGCTGGTGGAACCGACCACCCGGACCCGCGAGGCGCTGCTGCCTGGCGTACGGGTCTCCGGGGCCAACGGTTTCGACCTCGACCCGAATTGCACTCTGCGCGAAGCCGTTCGCGCCGGGTCGGTCCGGTTCGGGGCGAGCAACACCTACGACTCCGAAGACGGCCGCGCGATGACCCGCTGCTACGACGGCGCGCTGATCCGCTTCCGCGACGGCGGACGCACCATCACGGCCGTCGGCAGCACCGACTTCATGACCAACGGCAGCCTGCTGCAGGCGGGCAACGCCGCGCTGGCGATGAACCTCGCCGGCGACCGGCCCCGGCTCATCTGGTACGCGCCACACCGTGTCGAGGGTGAATCCTCGGCCAACGCAACGCTTTTCCAGCTGATTCCGCCGAACGTCGTCTGGATCATCGGGCAACTGGCGCTGGTGGTGCTGCTGGTCGCCGTGTGGAAGGGCCGCCGGCCCGGACCACTGGTGGCCGAGGAGCTACCCGTGGTGGTGCGCGCCTCGGAGACCGTCGAGGGCCGCGGCCGGCTGTACCGGTCCCGACGGGCACGCGATCGCGCGGCCGCCGCGTTGCGCACCGCCACGCTGCACCGGCTGCTGCCGCGGCTCGGCCTGGGCGCGGGCGCTTCGCCGGTGGCGGTGGTGACCACCGCGGCCCAGCGCATCGGATCCGATCCGGCGTTCGTCTCCTACCATCTGTTCGGTCCGCCCCCGACGACCGACCACGACCTGTTACAACTTGCCCGTGCGCTCGACGACATCGAAAGGCAGGTCGCACACCCGTGACACAACCCTCTACCGCCCAGTCCCCCACCGCCGAATCGGCACGCGAGGCGCTGCTGGCATTGCGCGGCGAGCTCGCCAAGGCTGTCGTCGGACAGGAGGGCGTGGTCAGCGGCCTGGTGATCGCGCTGCTGTGCCGCGGCCATGTGCTGCTGGAAGGCGTTCCGGGAGTGGCGAAGACGCTACTGGTCCGGGCGCTGGCCGCGGCGCTGCAGCTGGAATTCAAGCGGGTCCAGTTCACTCCCGACCTGATGCCCGGTGACGTGACGGGTTCACTGGTGTACGACGCGCGCACCGCCGCGTTCGTGTTCCGTCCGGGGCCGGTGTTCACCAACCTGCTGCTGGCCGACGAGATCAACCGGACCCCGCCCAAGACCCAGGCCGCGCTGCTGGAGGCGATGGAAGAGCGCCAGGTCAGCGTCGACGGCGAACCGCAGCCGCTGCCCGACCCGTTCATCGTGGCCGCGACCCAGAACCCGGTCGAATACGAGGGCACCTATCAGTTACCCGAGGCCCAGCTGGACCGCTTTCTGCTCAAGCTGAATGTGTCGCTGCCGCCGCGGGACGCCGAGATCGCCATCCTGCACCGGCACGCGCACGGCTTCGATCCGCGCGATCTGTCGGCGATCAAGCCGGTGGCCGGGGCCGCCGACCTGGCCGCCGGCCGCGACGCCGTACAACACGTGCTGGTTGCCGACGAGGTGCTGGGCTACATCGTCGACATCGTCGGGGCCACCCGCTCCTCGCCCGCGCTGCAACTGGGGGTGTCTCCCCGCGGGGCGACCGCGCTGCTGGCGACGGCGCGCTCCTGGTCCTGGCTGTCCGGTCGCAACTACGTCACTCCCGACGACGTGAAGGCCATGGCCCGCCCGACGCTGCGGCACCGGGTGATGCTGCGGCCCGAGGCCGAACTCGAAGGGGCCACCCCCGACGGGGTGCTCGACGGAATCCTGGCGTCGGTTCCGGTGCCACGCTAGTGGTCCTGACCGGGCGCACCGGGCTGGTCGCACTCATCTGCGTCCTGCCCATCGCGCTGTCGCCCTCGCCGGCAACGACTTTCGCGGCTCTGCTGATAACACTGGTGATCGCGGTCCTCCTCGACGTCGTGCTGGCGGCCAGCACCGCCCGGTTGCGCTACGTGCGTACCCCGGACCGCTCCGCCCGGCTGGGGCAGCAGGTGGATTGCGGGCTGCTGATCCACAACGACGGGCCGCGCCGGTTCCGCGGCCAGATCCGCGATGCCTGGCCGCCCAGCGCCGGAGCGCGGCCGCGCATCCATCCCATCGACATCCCCGCCGGGCAACACCAGCACGTCCAGACCCAACTACAGCCGGTCCGCCGCGGCGACCAGCGAGCTACCGTGGTGACCGCCCGATCGATCGGCCCGCTGGGCTTGGCGGGACGGCAAGGTTCGCGACCGGTGCCCGGCCAGCTGCGGGTGCTGCCCCCATTTCTCGCCCGCAAGCACCTGCCGTCGCGGCTGGCCAAGCTGCGGGAGATCGACGGCCTGCTGCCCACGCTGGTACGCGGGCAGGGAACCGAATTCGATTCGCTGCGCGAGTATGTCGTCGGTGACGACGTGCGCTCGATCGACTGGCGCGCCACCGCGCGTCGCGCCGATGTGGTGGTGCGCACCTGGCGACCCGAACGCGACCGGCGGGTGGTGATCGTGCTCGACACGGGCCGCACCGCGGCGGGTCGGGTGGGCGTGGACCCGACCGCTTCCGATCCGGCGGGCTGGCCGCGGCTGGACTGGTCGATGGACGCCGCCCTGCTGCTGGCGGCCCTCGCGTCGCGGGCCGGGGACCATGTCGACTTCCTCGCGCACGACCGGGTGAGCCGGGCCGGGGTGTTCGGCGCCTCGCGTACCGAACTGCTCGCCCAACTGGTCGATGCAATGGCGCCCCTGCAGCCAGCCCTTCTCGAATCTGATTGGCGGGCAATGGTTTCCGCCATCACCCGGCGCGCCCGCCGGCGGTCCTTGGTGGTGCTGCTGACCGACCTCAACGCGCCCGCCCTCGCCGAGGGCCTGCTGCCCGTGCTGCCGCAGCTGTCGGTCAGGCATCACCTGCTGCTGGCCGCGGTCTCCGACCCCCGCGTCGACCAGATGGCGGCCGGGCGGTCGGATGCCGCGGCGGTATACGACGCGGCGGCCGCCGAACGCTCCCGCAATGATCGCGGCGCGATCGCCGCCCGGCTGCGCAGCAGCGGCGTGGAGGTCGTCGACGCCCCGCCCGCCGAACTGGCACCCGCCCTTGCCGATCGCTATCTGGCGATGAAGGCGACGGGCCGGCTGTAGTTCGCACCGCGAGACTGCAACTGCCGACGCATTTCCCGAGTACGGCCGTCGGTACTTGCAGTCTCGCGCCACTCAGCCCGTGGGAACCACGTCCGGCGCGTCTTGCATGTCACCGCTTTCGCCGGCCTTCACACCGCGCCGGCCGAAGTAGACGATGTAGGACAGGAACGCCACCTCGGCGAGTACGCCGATGGCGACCCGCACGAACGTCGGCAACGGCGACGGCGTCACCAGCGCTTCGATCAACCCGGACACCAGGAGCACCGCAACCAGACCCACGGCGACCGAGACGACGGCGCGGCCCTGTTCGGCCAGCACCTGCCCGCGGGGGCGGTCTCCGGGCGAGATCACCGACCACCCCAGCCGCATTCCCGTTGCGCCCGAGAGGAATACCGCCGTGAGCTCCAGCAGTCCGTGCGGGAGAAGCAGCCCGAGCAGCAGCGCACCCTTGCCGGCCGGAAACATCAGGCCGGCAATGACTCCCAGGTTGGCGGCGTTCTGAAACAACACGAAGGGGATCGGCAGTCCCAGCACCACCGACAGTGCGATGCACTGGGCCGACACCCAGGAGTTGTTGACCCAGATCTGCAACGCGAACGCTGCGGCGGGATGTTCGCTGTAGTACGACTCGACATCATGATTGACCAATTGCTGGATGTCACTGGGTGTTCCGATGGCGGACTGCACGTCGGGGCTGCCGGCGACCCATAGCGCGACGATCACGACCACGGCGAAGAACGCCGCCGCCGTGGCCAGCCACCACCGCCAGGTGCGGTACGCCACGACCGGAAAAGACACCGTCCAGAACCGGGTGAACGCACTACTGAGCGGCGCGTGGGCGCCGGTTACCGCCGAACGCGCCCGCGCCACCAGACTCGAGAGCCGACCGACCAACACCGAATCCGACGAGGCCGAGCGCAGCATCGACAAATGGGTGGAGACCCGCTGGTAGAGCTCGACGAGCTCATCGATTTCCGCGCCGGACAGCGACCGGCGCTTCCCGACCAATCGGTCGAGGCGGTCCCAGGTCGGGCGATGGGCCAGCACGAATGCATCGACATCCACCCTGGGCAGCCTAATCGCAACCGCGGCCCGGCAAAGTGCGGCCGGCCACACGCGCCCAACCTGTACCGTTCGGAGTTATGTCGGAGGTGGTGACCGGGGACGCTGTGGTGCTCGACGTGCAGATCGCCCAGCTGCCGGTGCGGACGTTGAGCGCGCTGATCGATATCACGGTCATGGTCATCGGTTACCTGCTCGGTCTGATGCTGTGGGCTGCCACCCTGACCCAATTCGATACCGCACTGAGTAACGCGATCCTGCTGATATTCACGGTGCTGGTGATTGTGGGTTATCCCCTGGTCCTCGAGACGGCCACGCGGGGACGCTCGGTGGGCAAGATCGCGATGGGTCTGCGGGTGGTCTCCGACGACGGCGGCCCAGAACGCTTCCGCCAGGCGCTGTTTCGCGCCCTGGCCGCGCTGGTGGAAATCTGGATGCTGTTCGGCAGCCCGGCCGTGATCTGCAGCATCCTGTCCCCCAAGGCCAAACGCATCGGCGACATCTTCGCCGGCACGGTGGTGGTCAACGAGCGGGGGCCCCGACTCGGGCCCCCGCCGATGATGCCGCCTTCCCTGGCGTGGTGGGCGTCGTCGCTGCAACTGTCGGGCCTATCCGCCGGTCAGGCCGAGGTCGCGCGTCAATTCCTTTCCAGGGCAACACAGCTCGACCGCCAGTTGCGTCTGCAGATGGGATACCGGATCGCCGGTGACGTGGTGGCCCGCATCGCGCCGCCACCGCCGCCCGGCGCCCCGCCGGAACTGGTGCTCGCCGCGGTCCTTGCCGAGCGGCACCGCCGCGAACTGGCCCGGCTGCGACCGGCCATGCCCGTGCCGGGGCAACCACCGATGGGACCGGCGCCGTGGCCACCGCCCGGCGCGGCGTACCAGGGCCCCCCAGGCTGGACTCCGCCGCCGGGCCCGGTACCGCAGCCGCCGGCCGCCGGGTGGCCGGACCCGCAATCGAGGCGACCCGGCCCGGGCGACACCGGTACACCGGAGGGTTTTTCGCTACCTCACTAGCGACCGGCGCTAGCCGGCCACACTCGCCGCCATGAGGGCGACGTCGGCAACCAACAGCCCCCAACCGCACAGCGGAACAGCGATGCCGCCGCGGCGCTTGGCGGTGAAAAACGAGATGATGATGACGACGACGGCGACCGTGGGCGCGCCGTAGAACGCGACGCCGAAATCGATCCCGCCGTGGCCCAGGTTGGGGCAGCTGCGATCGCTGCAGCCGTCGGTGCTCATCACGGCACCGAGCGCGAAGAGCATGACAATCGCGGCGGCGGGCACCGTCGCCAGCGCCAGCCCCCAGTTGACCCACATCCAGGTGTTGCGGGGCCGACCGCCATCCAGCCGCCCGGACGCGGCCGCTCCGGCGCTATCGACCTTCAGGTTGTTGTCAGGATCCATCTCCGTAGCTCGTACCCGCCGTTTGGCGCAGGCAAACCGCGCCGCCGGCGACGCCATGGACGAGCCTGGCCCGGATTTCCGCAGCTCACGGCCTCTCACGCGCAACATATCAACATATCCCGTTGCATCGCGTTACTTTCCGATATATCGTGATGTTTCGTAGCGTACGCCCGGTGCGCGACCCACAAACGTAAGGACAGAAAATGAGCAACCCATTCACTCCCCCCGAAGGACCATTCGCCGGCCGGCCCGGCTTCGGATTCGGCCTTGGCTCCGACCCGGTCGACCGCCTGGCCCTGCACCAGGCGCGCCGCCAGGCCCGGCGGGACTTTCGCGAGCATCTGCGCGATCACGCCGCCCGCCACGACGGCCCGCTGGGCTTCGGACCCGGCTTCGGCCCGGGCTTCGGACCAGGCTTTGGCCCGGGATTCGGCTTCGGCCCCGGCGGTCGGCGCGGCGGATGGCGCCGTGGCGGCCCGGGTCGCGGCAAGCGCGGTGACGTGCGCGCGGCCATCCTGACGCTGCTGGCCGAGCGGCCGATGCACGGCTACGAGATGATCCAGCAGATCGCCGAACGCAGCAACGGACTCTGGAAGCCGAGCCCCGGTTCGGTGTATCCGACACTGCAGCTGCTCGACGACGAAGGTTTGATCACCGCGAGCGAAAAAGAAGGCAGCAAGAAGCTTTTCGAGCTGACCGAACCGGGCCGGGCGGCGGCCGAAAAGATCGAGACCCCACCGTGGGACGAGATCACCGAAGGCGCCGACCCCGGTCACATGAATCTGCGGGCGGCCGTGGGCCAATTGTTCGGCGCGGTCGGGCAATCCGCCCATACCGCCTCCGCCGAGCAGCAGCAGCGCATCGTCGACATCCTCAACAATGCGCGGCGCGAGATCTACGGCATCCTCGGCGAAGACTGAGTTTTCCGGCGGGCCCTGGATCAGGTCAGGTCAAGTTACCGAGACCCAATCCAGGGTCCGCTGCACCGCTTTGCGCCAGCCCGCGTAACCCGCGGCACGCTGTTCTTCGCTCCAGGCCGGCACCCAGCGCTTGCCCTCTTGCCAGTTGGCACGCAGGTCGGCCGGATCGGCCCAGAACCCGACCGCCAGGCCGGCCGCGTAGGCGGCGCCAAGCGCGGTCGTCTCGGCGACCACCGGCCGTACCACATCCACGCCCAGCACATCGGCCTGAATCTGCATGCACAGGTCGTTACCGGTGATGCCGCCGTCGACCTTCAAGACCTCAAGGCGCACACCGGAATCCGCCGCCATGGCGTCGACAACGTCGCGACTCTGGTAGCAGATCGCCTCCAAGGTTGCGCGCGCCAGGTGCGCGTTGGTGTTGAACCGCGACAACCCGACGATCGCGCCGCGCGCATCGGACCGCCAATAGGGTGCGAACAACCCGGAAAACGCGGGAACGAAATAGACTCCGCCGTTGTCGTCGACCTGCCGTGCCAGCGATTCGCTTTGCGCGGCACCGCTGATGATGCCCAGCTGATCGCGCAGCCACTGCACGGCCGCACCGGTCACCGCGATCGAACCCTCAAGTGCGTAAACGGGTTTGGCGTCCCCGAGCTGATAGCAGACGGTCGTCAGCAGCCCGTTGTCGGACCGCACGATCGTCTCACCGGTGTTGAGCAACAGGAAATTGCCGGTGCCGTAGGTGTTTTTGGCTTCCCCCTCGGACAGACACACCTGGCCCACCATCGCCGCATGCTGATCGCCGAGCATGCCGGTGATCGGCACCTCGCCGCCGGCCGGCCCGGCCTCCGACGTCACACCGAAGGGCCGCGGCGACGAAGACGGCCCGATCTTCGGCAGCATCGCACGAGGGACGGAGAAGAACGCCAGCAGCTCGTCGTCCCAGTCCAGCGTCTCCAAGTTCATCAACATGGTCCGGCTGGCGTTGGTCACATCGGTGGCGTGCACCCCGCCCCGCGTCCCCCCGGTCAGGTTCCACAACAACCAGGAGTCGGCGGTTCCGAACAACGCGTCACCGCTTTCGGCCGCCTCGCGCACCCCGTCGACGTTCTCCAGGATCCATTGCAGCTTGGCGCCGGAAAAGTAGGTGGCCGGGGGAAGGCCGGCCTTGCGGCGAATGACGTCGCCGCGGCCGTCACGGTCCAGCCCCGACGCAATCCGGTCGGTTCGGGTGTCTTGCCACACGATCGCGTTGTAATAGGGCCGTCCGGTCTTGCGGTTCCACACCAGTGTCGTTTCGCGCTGATTCGTGATACCCAGCGCGGCAAGGTTTTTCGGACCCAAGCTGGCCCGGTTCAACACCGACGTCAACACCGAGGAGGTGCGCTCCCAGATCTCGACCGGGTCGTGCTCCACCCAGCCGGCCCGGGGCAGCACCTGTTCGTGCTCGAGTTGATGGCGGGCCACTTCGGCACCCTCGTGATCGAAGATCATGCAGCGGGTGCTGGTGGTCCCCTGGTCGATGGCGGCGACGAATTCGGCGAACTCGGCCAACTGCTCTCCTCCACCCGTGAGCTCGGACACGTTTGCGTCAAAAGTCCATCATGGTCTACCCGCCGCAGGGACGAGGCGGGGACCACGACTCGTGGGAGCTTGCGTTACGGGCGGTAACCCTGTTGCATCTGCGTTGTGGGCGAAGAGGTCAAGCGCACCACGTACGACAGCGCACATCGGCGGGAATACCGTCGCAAGGTACAGCTGTGCCTGGACGTCTTCGAGACGATGCTGGCCCGGTCGTGCTTCGAGTCCGAGCAGCCGCTGACGGGCATGGAGATCGAGTGCAACCTCGTCGACGCCGACTACCAGCCGGCCATGTCCAACCGCCATGTGCTGGACGCCATCGGCGATCCGGCGTATCAGACCGAATTGGGCGCGTACAACATTGAATTCAATGTGCCGCCGCACGCGCTGCCCGGGCACTCCGTGCTGGACCTCGAGGCCGAGGTGCGAACGAGCCTGAACGACGCCGAGACCAAGGCCGGCGCCGCCGGCGGTGCACACATCGTGATGATCGGCATCCTGCCCACCCTGATGCCCGAGCACCTGGACCACGGCTGGATGAGCGAATCGACGCGATACGCCGCCCTCAACGAATCGATCTTCACCGCCCGCGGCGAAGACATTCCCATCGACATCTCCGGCCCCGAGCCGCTGAGCTGGCACACCGCGACGATCGCACCCGAATCCGCCTGCACCAGCATGCAATTGCACCTGCAGTTGGCGCCCGAGACGTTCGCCGCCAATTGGAATGCGGCGCAGATCGTCGCGGGCCCGCAATTGGCGCTGGGCGCCAACTCGCCGTTCTTCTTCGGGCACCAGTTGTGGGCCGAAACCCGCATCGAGCTGTTCACACAGTCCACGGACACCAGGCCCGAGGAGCTGAAAACCCAAGGCGTGCGCCCGCGAGTATGGTTCGGCGAACAGTGGATCGGCTCGGTCGTCGACCTCTACCGGGAGAACATCCGCTACTTTCCGTCCCTGCTGCCCGAGGTGTCCGACGAAGACCCGGCAGCCGAGCTGGCCGCCGGGCGCGCCCCGCATCTCTCCGAACTGCGCCTGCACAACGGGACGGTCTACCGGTGGAACCGTCCGGTGTACGACGTGGTCGACGGGCGGGCCCACCTGCGGCTGGAGAACCGGGTGTTACCGGCCGGGCCGACGGTCGTCGACATGCTGGCGAACTCGGCCTTCTTCTACGGCGTGCTGCGCAGCCTGTCCGAAGCCGACAAGCCGTTGTGGGGCGGCACGGATTTCACTGTGGCAGAAGGCAACTTCCTGGCGGCCGCGCGCTACGGCATCGACGCCCGGCAGCGCTGGCCGGGGGTGGGTGAGGTGACCGCACGCCAACTGGTGCTCGACACGCTGCTGCCGATCGCCGACGAAGGCTTGCGGCGGTGGGGCGTCGACGCCGAGGTCCGCGACCGGTTCCTCGGGGTCATCGAGGGCCGGGCCCGCACGGGACGCAACGGTGCCAGCTGGCAGGTGTCCACGGTGCGCGCCCTGCAGGACGGCGGCATGAGCAGGCCCGCGGCGCTGGCCGAGATGCTGCACCGGTATTGCGAGCAGATGCACGCCAACGCGCCGGTGCACACCTGGGAGTAGCTTGAAAGGCATGTCGTCTGACCAAGTGATGGACTGGGACGGTGCGTACCGCGAGCAGGCTCAATTCGAAGGTCCGCCGCCATGGAATATCGGTGAGCCGCAACCCGAACTGGCCGCCCTGATCGAGGCCGGCAAGTTTCGCAGCGACGTGTTGGACGCCGGCTGCGGAGTCGCCGAGCTGTCGTTGACGCTGGCCGCGCAGGGCTACACCGTGGTGGGCATCGACCTCACCCCCACCGCCGTCGCGGCGGCCACCCAGGCGGCGGCCGACCGCGGCCTGACGACGGCCACCTTCGTCCAGGCCGACATCACCTCGTTCGGTGGCTACGACGGCCGCTTCTCCACCGTCGCCGACAGCACGCTGTTTCACTCGCTGCCGGTCGAGAGCCGTGACGGCTACCTGAGCTCGGTGCACCGCGCGGCGGCCCCGGGGGCCAGTTTCTTCGTGTTGGTCTTCGCCAAGGGCGCCTTCCCCGCCGAATGGGAAGCCAAGCCCAACGAAGTCGACGAGGACGAGCTCCGCGACGCGGTGAGTAAGTACTGGGAGATCGATGAGATCCGGCCGGCCTTCATCCACGCCAACATTCCGCCGATCCCCGACGGCCCGCAGCACGATCGCGACGAGAAGGGCCGCATGAAGATGCCGGCCTACCTGTTGACCGCGCACAAGGCCGGCTAGCTGGCCGAGGTCGCCGCAGTCGCGGCGATGAGCGCTTCGGCGAAGGTCTCCAGATCTTCGGCCGTGGTATCCACATGCGGCGAGATCCGCAGCACGGGTTCGGTCAGCTCCAGGGGCGCGCGCTGCACCCCGGCGAAGGTGGTCAGAATCCGCCGCTCGGCGAGCAGCCAGGCCCGCACCGCCTGCGGGTCGGCGCCGTCGTTCGGCGCCAAAGTGGTGATGGCACTGGGCTCTTCGACCTCTTCGACCACCGTCCACCCGGCCACATCGGCCAGCACCGTGCGGCTCAGACCGCCCAGCTCGGCCAGGCGTGCGTACACGGCCTGCGGCCCGTACGCAAGGTGCTCGCCCAGCGCCAGCGAAAAGCCCACCCGCGCGGCGACATTGGCTTCACCGAATTCCAGCTGTTCGGCCACCGTCGGCGAGCCGTCTTTCCTGGCCCAGTCCGGCGCGGCCAGCCTGGGGTGCAGGCTTTCCATCAACTCCCGGCGCACCCCGAGCATCCCCACACCGCGCGGGCCGGCGATCCACTTGCGTGACGACGAATACGTGACGTCGGCGCCCACCGCGCAGTCCACCTGACCCAGCGCCTGCGCCGCGTCGACGACGAGCGGCAGCCCCAGTTCCCGGCACAGCTGGGCGATCATCGAAACCGGTTGCACCACACCGGAATGGCTGGCCACCGCGGTCAGGTGCACCAGATCCGGCGGGTCGGTATCCAGGGTCAGCGCCGCGTCGTCCAGCGCGACCCGGCCGTCTTCCAGGGTCGGCAGCAGCTGCCGGTCGAACCCATGCGCGGCCATCAGGGCCAGGTTGGGTCCGTATTCGCCGGGCAGGCACGCCAGTCTTTTTCGGTCCGCCGGCCAGCTGCCCAGCAGAAGATCCAGGGCATTCAGCGAGCCGGTGGTGAAAACCATTTCGGCATCGGGCATTCCGGTCAGCGCGGCGAATGCGACGCGGCCGGCGTCGAGCACCGGTGTGGCGGCCTCCGCCGCGACGTATCCGCCGACTTCGGACTCGTTGCGGGCGTGCTGCGCGGCGGCCTCGATCACCGCCAGGCTCTGCCGTGAACAGGCGGCGTTGTCCAGGTGCAGTCCGGCCATCGGCGGGCGGGCCGACCGCCATTGAGCGGCCAGCGCGTTACCGACGATCACTTCACGGCCAACGACAACCCGAAGTCGCCCGCCTTGTCGGTCCACCACCGGGTGCGACGCAATCCCACGGCGGCCAATTCGCCGGTCACCTTGTCGGAGTGGAACTTACACGACACCTCGGTGAGCATCTCCTCGCCGGCTTCGAAGTCGACGGTCAGCTCGAGCGCGCCGACCCGCACCCGCTGCCGCCGGTCGGACCGCAGCCACATCTCGATGCGCTCTTCGGCCGCGTTCCACCGAGCCACGTGCCGAAAGGCGTCGACGTCGAAATCCGCGTCGAGTTCCCGGTTGACCACCGCCAGCACATTGCGGTTGAACGCGGCCGTCACCCCGGCGGCGTCGTCGTAGGCGCGCACCAGCCGCTCGGTGTCCTTGACCAGGTCCGTGCCCAGCAGCAGGCTGTCGCCGGGCCGCATCTGCGCGGACAGCGCCGCGAGGAATTCCGCGCGCGGTCCGGGCGTGAGGTTGCCGATCGTCGACCCCAGAAATACGAACAGCCGTCGCCCGCCTTCCGGGATCTCGCTCAGGTGCTCTTCGAAATCCCCACAGACGGCCTTGATTTCGACGCCCTCGTACTCCCGCTGGATGGCCTCGGCGGCACTCGACAGGATGCTGGCGTCGACGTCGAATGGGACGAACCTGCGCAGCGAACCCCGTGCGCGCAGGGCGTCGAGCAGCAGGCGGGTCTTCTCCGATGTTCCGCTGCCCAATTCCACCAGGGTGTCCGCGCCGCTGACCGATGCGACTTCGGCCGCACGCGCGCGCAAGATCTCGGCCTCCGCGCGGGTCGGATAGTACTCGGGCAACCGGGTGATCTGGTCGAACAGATCGCTGCCCACGGAGTCGTAGAACCATTTGGGTGGCAACGTCTTTGGAGTCTTCTGCAGGCCATCCAGCACGTCACGGCGCAACGCGTGGTACGCCGAGTCGGCGGCCAGGTGGTTCGACAGCGACAGCGTCATCAAGATCCTCTCGACTGATCCAGCGGCGTCAGCGTGACGCCATTCGCAGTGACTTCGACAAGATGGCGGTCCGGCACGTCCTCCCACTCGGCGTCATTGTCGTAGGGTTCGCTGGCCAGCACCACACCGTCCGGGCGGCGCAGGATGGACAGCGTGTCCCCCCAGGCCGTCGCCAGCATGCGGGAACCGTCGGCCGCCAAGATGTTCAATCGGGCGTTGGCGTCGGCCGCCGCAATCTCGGCGATGGTGTCCCCCAGCGCGTCAAGACCGCGCTCGAAGATGACGGATGCCAATATGGCGCTGTCACAGACTGATTCGGCCCGTGATGTCGTCGGCAACACGGCTCGGTCGACGATTCCGTTGTGCGACAACAACCATTGCCCGTCGGTGAATGGGGCGGTGGCGCTGATTTCGATCGGCATGCCGACGGTGGCCGAGCGCACCGCGGCCACCACGCAGTGGCTGCGCAGCGCGGGCGCGACCGAATCGATCGACACGTCTCCCCACAGCGGCGCCTGGCTGCGCCAGCGGCGCGGCACCCCGCCCTCGGCGGGTGTTGGCGAGGTGGCGTCGAAAAACCCGACACCCCAACCGTCGGCGTTGAGCAGGCAATGCTTTTGCCGGCGCGGCGCATACGACTGCACCCGCAGCCCGAACGGCGGGTCGAGCACCAGCGAGGAGACGGTGACGTCAGCCCCCAGCCAGCCCAGGTGCCGGCACATCAGGCGGAATCCCCGGGGACGTCCCACGCCAACCGGACACCGGAGAAGATCTGGCGCCGGTACGGGTGATCCCAGTTGCGGAAACTCGGCCGCATGATTCCCGGCTCCACGGCCCACGAACCGCCGCGCAGCACCCGGTAATCGCCGTCGAAGAACGGTTGCGAATACCGCTCGTACAGCATCGGGACGAATCCCGGCCAGGGCCGCAGCGGCGAGGTGGTCCACTCCCACACCTCGCCGAGCATCTGCTCGGCCCCGTACGCCGAAGCGCCGGCGGCGTAGGCGCCGACGGGGGCCGGCCGCAAGGCACTGCCGCCCAGGTTGGCCAGCAACTCGTCCGGTCTGCGTTCTCCCCAGGGATACCTTCGCCGCGTGTTGGTGGACGGGTCCCAGGTGCAGGCCTTCTCCCATTCCATCTCGGTGGGCAGCCGGGCACCGGCCCAGGCGGCGTAGGCCTCGGCCTCGAAATAGCTGACGTGCTGGACGGGTTCGTCGGCCGGGATGTCCTCGGCGTGGCCGAACCGGGTGCGGGTCGCCCCGTCGGAACTCCAGAACTGCGGCCCAGTCAGGCCCGCGCCCTGGCGGTGCCGCCAACCGCGCTCCGACCACCAGCGCGGCTGGTCGTAGCCGCCGTCGTCGATGAACTGCCGCCATTCGCCGTTGGTGACCGGGACCCGGCCGATCCGGAACGCGGGCAGGTCGACGACGTGGGCCGGCCGCTCGTTGTCCAACGAATACGGTTCGCTCGCCGCGTCCACACCGAGCACGAATTCACCGGCGGGCACCAGCACCGACGTGCCGGCCAGGCCCTCCCGGCCGGCCGGCAGCACCGACGATTCATGCAGAATCGGTGGGCCGCCGCGCAAGTTCAAGGCCTGCAGCATGGTTTCGTCGTGCTGGTTTTCGTGACTGACCACCATCGCGTACACGAAAGCCGCCTCGTCGCCCGCCGGGTCGTCGGGCAGCGCGTCGAGCGCGTCGAGCACGGCGGAGCGCACGGTGCGGCAATATGCGCGCGCCTTGTCCGGCGACAGCAGCGGCAGGTCGACCCGGCTGGCGCGGGAATGCACGAAGGCGTCGTAGAGACCCTCGACCGCCGCCGGCAACATACCGGGCCGGGTGGCGTCCCCGCCCCGCAGCAGCCACAGCTCTTCTTGCTGACCGATGTGTGCCAGATCCCACACCAACGGGCTCATCAGCGGGTCGTACTGCCGGCAGAGTTCGGCGTCGTCAAACTCGACCAGGCGCAACGTCCGCTCGCGCGTCCGCGCCATGTCGTCGGCAATCCCGTCCCGGCATGACGACCGCAAGCGCGGCGCAGCAAGGCGCAGCGGGTCGGAATCATCAGGAGCCGACGACCGCAAGCGCGGCGCAGCCGGGCGCAACGGGTCGGAATCATCAGGAATCGACGACCGCAAGCGCGGCGCAGTCGGGCGCAGCGGGTCGGAATCATCAGGAGTCGTCATGGCTCGCCTTGTGAGCAACGCGCCGCCTCCGAGACCGCGGCCGCGAGGCCGCGCTCGATCACCCGGTCGGAAAAATCGTCGCCGGGACAGCGGCCCTGTTCGACCAGGCTGACCAATCGCTGCATCGAATCATCGAGTTCGGCGGGCGCTTTCGCAGCGGCGATGGCCATGCACGCGTTGGCCGCGGTGTACAGGCGCCGGTCCCGCAGCCCCACCCGGGCCGCGGCGTCCCAGGCGGTGGCCACCGGCTCGACGGCCTCGGCCGCCAGGTCGGCCGCGGCCGGGTCGTCGAGCAGCGCCGCCAACGTGAACGCCACGGCGGGCCACAGCGCGTCGGGCACGCTGTCCAGGTATCGGATCTCCAACCACTGCCTGGGGCGCACCGGCGGGAACAGCGTGGTCAAGTGGTACTCCAAGTCGGCGACGCTGGGACGGCGACCCCCAAGCAGTTCCCGGCCGTCGACCCAATCGGCGAAGGGCACCCAATGCGTGACGGCTTCGGCGTCGGGGTTGTGCACCAGCATCACCGGCGCCTTGAGCGCATACCGGGCCCAGTCGGTGCCCGGGTCGTCGCCGCTGGCGCCCAGGATGGGCCCGCAGCGCGCCGAATCCATCCGGCCCCACACCCGCTGTCGGCTGGACACCCAGCCGGTGAAGTCGCCGACCAGCATCGGCGAGTTGGCGGTGATGGCGATCATGGTGGGTCCCAAGGCATGCGCCAGGCGCACTCGCGCCGCCCAGCCGTCCCGCGGCCCGGCGTCGAGGTTGACCTGAATCGAGGCGGTGGACGTCATCATCGCCGCGCCCGCCTCCCCCGAGTCGCTGGTGGCGAAGAACCGCTCCATGGCCCGGTAGCGGGCGCCGGGGTTGATGCGTTTGGGCGGCCGCAGCGGGTCGGCGCCGAGGAAGACCAGGCCCAACCCGGCCGCGGCGAACGCCGGCTGCAGGAGGGCCTGATCCCGGCGCATGGCGTCGATCGCGGGAACCACGCCGTCGGCGGGCGGCCCGGACAACTCCACGGCGCCGCCCGGTTCCACGGTGATCCGGCTGCCACCCGGCAACGCGGGGAGCGCGTCGAGCACACCGGCGATTTCGTCCCAGCTGGGTCTGCGGTGCGGGTCGGCCGGGTCGTGGCAATGGGCCTCCAACTCCAGGCCGACACGGCCCAGCGGCGCGTCCACCAGACATCCCTCGGCGATGTATTGCGCGACGGCCGCCGAGTCGGGCAGCTCGGCGATGTTCAGCTCCGGGGCGGGGTCGGCACCAGCCACCCGCGACTCCGAGCGCGAAGCCGCGGCAGTGATCGGCGCGAACGTCATATCACGATCCCTTCGGGCCCGGGCACGCCTTGACGTGCACCCCCGGACCGCTTCCCTGCGCAGCTAATCGAACGATATTCGGCACTACTTCGTCTAGTGCTTCATCTATCAGACGCCCCCGACATATTCCCCTCCCCGCACTTTCGGCTGCACGGGAAAGCGGGTACCCGATCGCTCGCTTACTGACCCAGCGCGTTCTGCATCGCCCCAGCTAGGACGTTCACCGCGGGCCCGGCGTTGCCGGACTGGCACACTTTCGCCTGCAGCAACACGTTTTCACGCAGCCTGGTTTGATTGAAACAGCGCCGATCGGTGCCCGCCTCCTGCTTGGTCCAGTTCGCGTCGGCCGGGCCGGCCGGTGCGCCGTCGAACGACCACACCTGCGTGCTGCCGTTGTCCAGGTGGAGCCCGGTCGTCTGTCCCGAACAGCCGACCGTTCGATCCACCACTCGATGAAAGGCCCGACCGGCGGCCTCGTCGGTGGCGAACACCCCGACGGCCTGCTTGACCAGATGCGTCTGGTCGGTGGCCGATGTCTGGGTGACGGCTCCGTTGAACGAGGCCAGGTCGGGATCGTTGTACACCTCGGGTAGGCCGATGTCGGCCCAGTTGTTGCAGTCCGGCAGGTCCACCCAGTCGCCCTGCCCGGGCTGGGTGAACACCGATTCCCACCCCATCGGCCCGCCGACGATGTTGCCGACCGACCCCTTGCCCAGGACGGCGTAGTTGACCACGCCCGGCTCGGACGGGTGCGCGGCCGCGACCGGAGTCGCGACCGTGCCCACCACAACCAAGCCGACGGCCATCGCGGCCCCGCACCTCCGGGCAACCCGCATGGTCATGCAGCGATCATGCCAAACCGCCCAGCGGTGCGGTCAGCCCCCGTCGCCCCGGACGCCGTCCTCGACCTTCTTTCCGAGATCGGGATCGACGTTGCGCCAGTACTCGAACACCCGAGATAGCACCGGCTCCTTAACACCCTTGGAGACATGGCCGATGATGTTGTGCGCCAACCGATCCCGAGCCGCGTTATCAAGGACTTCGCGGACCATGGTGCCCGCCTGACCCCAGTCGTCGTCCTCGGCATGCAGCGTGTACGCCGAGCGGACCATCTCGCCGTCGGCGTGCCAGCGGATCTCGACGGCGCGGGCCGGATCGGCGTGTGGGCCGCCGTAGGAGTTGGGCGCGTAGACGGGGTCGGACACGTTCTTCATCCGCATGGCCCCGTCCTTGGAGTAGCTGTTGACCTCGACCTTCGGCTCGTTGACCGGGATCTGCCGATAGTTGGTCCCGAGCCGCGCACGATGCGCGTCGGAGTAGGAGAAGCCACGCGCCTGCAGCATCTTGTCCGGGCTCAACCCGGTGCCCGGCACCGTGTTGTTCGGCTCGAACGCGGCCTGCTCGATCTCGGTGTGGTAATCGGTGACGTTGCGGTTCAGCGTCATCTTGCCGACGTCGATCAACGGGTAGTCGCTGTGCGGCCACACCTTGGTGAGATCGAACGGGTTGAAGCGGTAGGTCTTTGCCTCCTCGTACGGCATGATCTGCATCTTCAGCGTCCAGCTCGGGTGGTCCCCACGCTCGATCGCCTCGTACAGGTCGCGCTGGTGATAGTCCCCATCCTCGCCCGCGAGCTGGTCGGCGTCCTCCTGGGTCAAAAACTCGATGCCCTGATCGGTGATGAAGTGGTACTTCACCCAGAAGATCTCGCCGGCGGCGTTGATCCAGCTGTAGGTGTGGCTGCTGTAGCCATTCATGTTGCGCCAGGTCTTGGGGATCCCGCGGTCACCCATCAACCAGGTCACCTGATGCGCCGACTCGGGCGAAAGACTCCAGAAGTCCCACTGCATGTTGTGGTCGCGCAAATTCGTTGCCTGCATGCGCTTTTGGGACCGGATGAAGTGCTGGAACTTCAGCGGGTCGCGCATGAAGAAGACCGGCGTGTTGTTACCGACCATGTCGAAGTTGCCTTCGCTGGTATAGAACTTCAACGCGAAGCCGCGCGGGTCCCGCCAGGTGTCTGGGCTGCCCCGCTCGCCGGCGACGGTGGAAAACCTTGCCAGCATGTCGGTTTTGGTGCCGGGCTGGAACACCGCGGCCCTGGTGTATTTGCTGACATCGTTGGTCACCTCGAAATGGCCGAACGCGCCGCCACCCTTGGCGTGTGGCTGCCGCTCCGGGATGCGTTCCCGGTTGAACTGGGCCATCTGCTCGATCAGGTAGTGGTCCTGCAGCAAGATCGGGCCGTCTGGGCCGATCGTCAGCGACTGATCGTCGCTGGGCGCGGCGATACCGGCGTCAGTGGTCGTGAAACGCTCCGTCATTAGCTCTCTCCTCGTCACCGGGCTGAGGCCGCACCACCCGAGGTCACACACCGCGGTACCGAAACTGCTTACGCATCAAGCATTTTCAGTACGGCAGTGAGGGGCCCCGGATCGTCCGGCCTGCAATCGAGTATTCCCCTTATCTTGATCTGGTCAAGAAATTCGGCAATACCATGTCCTAGTACCCATTTCGGGCGTGACTTAGGCCGGCGCTGTCAGGGGCGTGGCGCGGGCGCGCTAGGGGTCGGGCTGACACCCGGCGGCGGCTGCCCGGGACCGCTGACTCCCGGGCCGGCAACGGGCCCACCGGGACCGCCCGGGCCGCTGGGGGGCATCGGAACGATCAAGCCCGGACCCCCTGGCCCATATCCCCATGGCCCGTTGTCGGATCCCGGACCACCGGGTCCGCCGTACCACGGTCCATAACCGCCGGGACCGCCGTACGCCCCGGGCCCGTTCCCCGGCCCGGGGCCACCCGGGCCTCCCCATGGCCCATTGCCCGGTCCGGGTCCGCCGGGGCGGAACATGCCGTGGTGGTGATGGTGGCAGTAGTAGTTGTGCTTCCAGATGAAGGCGCCGACGAAGAACACCGACGTAAGGATGAAGACGATGCCCGCGACGATCACCACCCAGGCCGCCGCCGTGTACAGCCGCGGCGGCTTCACTCGGTGCGGGGGTGGCGGTGGGGGCGCGGCGACGGGTGCGGCCGGGGACGCCTCGTTGGTCGGCTCAACTCGTGGTGGTTCGGGTGTCTCGCTCATGTCTTGCCATATTGCCCCGCACTTCTGGTCCCTAACAGGTCTGGGCGACAAAAATGTTGTGAATCGAGATGCGGCGGTTAGACGCCGGTGATGCCGAAAGACAGGTGGCCCGGCGCTCGTGTGGAGCGCCGGGCCGCTGGTTGGTAACGGCTTTTCAGTTGGTCAGCACGATGACGCTCGGGACCTGACCCGTCGTGGCCGCCGAGTGGAAGACCGACGGCGGGAGTTGACCGGGGGCCATGCCGCTGGGACGCACGCTCGACGGAGCCGGAGGAGCGGTGGTGGCTCCCGGACCGGTCTGTCCGCCCTGTCCGCCGCCCTGCCCGCCCGGTGCACCCGGGCCGCCGAAGTTACCCGGGCCGCCGGGACCGCGGTGGTGCACCATCGCGTGGTGGTGCTTGTGGTGGTGCCCGTGATGGCCACCGCGGTGGCCGAGGATGAAGCCGGTGAAGAAGATGACCGCGACGATGAACACGATCCCGGCGACAATGGCGACCCACGCGGCGAGTTGGAAGACTCGCGGGGCCCGGTAGGCCGCCGCCGCTTCCGCGGCGACAGGTGCAGTGGCGGTGGAGTGCCGCACAGTGGGGGTTTCAGATGTTTCACTCATGAGACAAATGATGAAGCCGTTAACAGTAGTGACGGCTATGCGCTAGTTATGTAGCAGCTGTGAGCTAAAGCCCCCGCTCAGCGCACGAAAACGCCACTCCTGCAGCCGCTGAATCCCTCCCCGCCGGGAACACGGACCCGATGCGCCTGAACGCGAGCCGAAGCCCGGCCTTCACTCGGGTCGCAGCGGATTCACCGCGAATTGAATCACCCGGTACGGCGCGGCCACCCGTGCGCGAGTGTCCCACTGGCTCACGAAGATTCGCAGCTCGTCGAGCGTAGAACCGGGTGAGATGTAGCCGCCATAGGGTTGCGCGAGCCGGTTGTCGTAGGGCGGCGGCAGGCTTTCCGCCGGCTCGGGCCACTCGTCGTGCTGCACCACCGTGGTGACCGGCGCGTCACCCAGCGTCGTCGGGTCGTCGGCCACCCGGACCTCCATGTTGCCCGTGACGGCGTTGAAATAGGACAGCACCGCCTTGCCGTCGATCTGCCGGACGCACAGCTCGCCCACCGCGTCCGGCCACAGCGGCGTCGGCGGCTTGCCCCAGCCGCCTTGCGGGCCGGCCGCCCAGCCCTGCCACCGCGACCGGTCGGTGAACGTCTGCGGCGTGGCCCGGTACAGCACCACCGGGTCGCGGCGGGTGAAGCTGTCAGCGACCATGTACACCCACCCGGTGGGCGAATCCGGGGTGGGAATCGGGTCGTAGTAGCCGCTGATCTGCGTTTGCGAGCCGCCTTGATAGGAGGCGGGGCGTTTCGATCCCGGTATGGTCTGCCAGCCCGCGCGCGCCGGTTCCGCGGTCACCAGCCGGGAGGTCTGCGGCTCGAGGTTTTTCGTCGTCGTCACCAGCAGGTAGTTGCGCCGGTTGATCTGCACCACCCCGGCGGGTAGCTGCGACGTCCCCGGCGGGGCGGCGTCGGCCAGCAGCGGATTGCTGACCCCGGTCACGCCGGTATAGCGCACCCCGGCCGGGTCGTCGACGGAAGCGGTGTCCACGTGCAGCGCCACCGGCGCGTACCAGCCGCCGAATCCGACTCCCTGGCCCGCGAAACTGTCGCCGCAGACTTGGAGCAGCTCGGTGGGGAACTCGACGAACTCACAGAGGTCGGTCGCGCCGATGCCGTAGTCGCCGGTAGGGGTGCCGGTGCCGGCGGTGGGGCCGATCCGCAGCACCTGCCCGGGCGCCAGCGGCTGCACGATCGG
This sequence comes from Mycobacterium mantenii, assembly GCF_001667865.1. Taxonomy (GTDB): domain Bacteria; phylum Actinomycetota; class Actinomycetes; order Mycobacteriales; family Mycobacteriaceae; genus Mycobacterium; species Mycobacterium mantenii_A. Next base: position 255,872 of record NZ_LZJP01000100.1, read on the forward strand.
CTCGGGGGCCGGCGCCGGCGGGTCGGCGTGCGCGGCCCAAAACCATTGCGGCGCAGAGAGGACCAGAGCAAGCGAACACCGCGCGACCAGTCGGGTGTGGGCGGTGCTCACCCGCCTATTACAGCTGGGCGGCCAGCAGCTCGGCAATCTGGATGGTGTTCAGCGCCGCCCCCTTGCGCAGGTTGTCCCCCGACACGAACAGGGCCAGGCCGCGCCCGTCGGGCACCCCGGGGTCGTTCCGGAAACGGCCGACCAGGGATTCGTCGACGCCGGCGGCGGCCAAGGGGGTCGGCACGTCGACCACCTTGACCCCGGGCGCGCCGTCGAGCAGCTCGCGCGCACGCTCGGGTGACAGCGGCCGGGCGAACTCGGCGTTGATCGACAGCGAGTGCCCGGTGAACACCGGCACCCGCACGCAGGTGCCGCTCACGGCCAGGTCCGGAATGCCGAGGATTTTGCGGCTCTCATGCCGCAGCTTCTGGTCCTCGTCGGTCTCGCCGGAGCCGTCGTCCACGAGCGAGCCGGCCAGCGGCACCACGTTGAACGCGATCGGCGCCACGTAGGTCTTGGGCGCCGGAAACTCGACCGCGGAACCGTCCTGCACCAGCTGCTCGGCGTCGTCAATGACCGAGCGCGCCTGCGTCGCCAGCTCCTCGACGCCGACCAACCCGCTGCCGGACACCGCCTGATAGCTCGACACCACCAGGCGCACCAGCTCGGCGTCGTCGTGCAGCACCTTGAGCACCGGCATCGCGGCCATCGTGGTGCAGTTCGGGTTGGCGATGATGCCCTTTGGCCTGCGGTGCGCGTCTCTGTCGAAGTTCACCTCGGACACCACCAGCGGCACGTCCGGGTCCTTGCGCCACGCCGACGAGTTGTCGATCACCGTCACACCGGCCGCGGCGAACCGCGGCGCCTGCACCAGCGACATCGTCTTGCCCGCGGAGAACAACGCGATGTCCAGGCCGGTCGGGTCGGCCGTCGCGGCGTCCTCGACCTCGATCTCCTGGCCGCGGAACTCCAGCTTGCGTCCCTGCGAGCGGGACGACGCGAAAAACCGCACCGACGTCGCGGGGAAGTCCCGCTCGTCGAGCAACCTGCGCATCACCTGGCCCACCTGGCCGGTGGCGCCCACGACTCCGATGGAAACCATTTATCTGCCCGTCCCCGCATACACCGTCGCCGACTCCTCGCCGCCGAGCCCGAACGCCTCGTGCAACGCCACGACGGCCTTGTCTAGTTCGGTGTCGCGGCACAGCACCGAAATGCGGATCTCGGAGGTGGAGATCAGCTCGATGTTGACGCCCACCTCGGCCAGGGCCTCACAGAAGGTGGCGGTGACCCCGGGGTGGCTGCGCATGCCGGCCCCGATCAGCGACACCTTGCCGATGTGGTCGTCGTAGAGCAGCTGGCTGAACCCGATCTCGTCTTTGAGCGCGTCCAGCTTGGCCACCGCGGTGGGCCCGCTGTCCCGCGCGCAGGTGAAGGTGATGTCGGTCTTGCCGTCCTCGACCTTGGAGACGTTCTGCAGCACCATGTCGATGTTGACCTCGGCATCGGCGATCGCCCGGAAGACGCGAGCGGCATAACCGGGGATGTCGGGGATGCCGACGACGGTGACCTTGGCCTCGCTGCGGTCGTGCGCGACTCCGGTCAGGATGGGGTCTTCCATGGCTATGTCCTTGATCGATCCGACGACGACGGTGCCCGGGTTCTCCGAATACGAGGATCGGACGTGCACCGGAATGTTGTAGCGGCGTGCGTATTCCACGCAGCGCAGCATCAAAACCTTGGCGCCGCAAGCCGCCATCTCGAGCATCTCTTCGAAGGTGACCGTGTCCAGCTTGCGGGCGTTGTGCACGATCCTCGGGTCGGCGCTGAAGATACCGTCCACGTCGGTGTAGATCTCGCAGACGTCGGCGCGCAGCGCGGCCGCCAGGGCCACCGCCGTGGTGTCCGACCCGCCGCGGCCCAGCGTGGTGACGTCCCGGGTGTCCTGGCTGACGCCCTGGAATCCGGCGACGAGCACGATGCGCCCCTCGTCGAGCGCGGTCTGCAGCCGCCCCGGCGTGACGTCGATGATCTTGGCGTTGCCGTGCGTGCCGGTGGTGATGACGCCGGCCTGCGAACCCGTGAACGAGCGCGCCTGCGCACCCAGCGATTCGATCGCCATGGCGACCAGCGCATTGGAGATTCGCTCACCGGCGGTCAGCAGCATGTCCAGTTCCCGCGGCGGCGGGGCCGGGCACACCTGCTGGGCCAGGTCCATCAGGTCGTCGGTGGTGTCGCCCATCGCGGAAACGACGACGACCACATCGTTCCCCTGCTTCTTGGTTGCGACGATGCGCTCGGCCACCCGCCGGATCCGATCGGCGTTCGCCACTGAGGATCCGCCGTACTTTTGCACGACGAGCGCCACGTTTTTCCCCGCCTTTCCGGCCCTGGACACTTCAAATTCGGAAATAAGTCCACAACAGAATACGTGCCACCGCATGGTGATTTACGTCGCGATACCTGGTAGCCCGGCCTGCGGATTCGCTACGGTCTCGCGGGCATTTTTACCCAGGCGCCATAAGCGGTAAAGTGCAGGACGTGCAGCGGGTGCTCCTCCTCGGACGCCGCGACGGGGTCTGATCCAGACCGGCTTCCCGTCGCGGGTGTTCGCGATGCGCCGGTCTTGAAGATCCCCTTCCCACCCCGGAGCAATCACCGTGACTTCCAATCCCGACGCATTCAGCTCAATACGAACCATCGTCCCGCCCGCGGGCCCACCGGGGCCCGGGCAACCCGCATGGAACCCGCAGCGCGGCTCGTCGATGCCGGTCAACCGGTACCGGCCCTTCACCGAGGAAGTCGAGCCCATCCGGCTGTCCCACCGCACCTGGCCCGACCGCGTCATCGACAAAGCGCCGCTTTGGTGCGCCGTCGACCTGCGGGACGGCAACCAGGCGCTGATCGACCCGATGAGCCCGGCGCGCAAACGCCGCATGTTCGATCTGCTGGTCCGCATGGGCTACAAGGAAATCGAAGTGGGATTCCCGTCGGCCAGCCAAACCGACTTCGACTTCGTCCGCGAGATCATCACCGAGGGCGCCGTCCCCGATGACGTCACCATCCAGGTGCTGACCCAATGCCGGCCCGAACTGATCGAGCGCACCTTCGAGGCGTGCCGGGGCGTGCACCGGGCGATCGTGCACTTCTACAACTCGACGTCAATCCTGCAGCGCCGCGTCGTTTTTCGCGCCGACCGGGCCGCGGTGCAGGCCATCGCGACCGAGGGCGCCCGCAAATGTGTCGAGGAAGCGGCCAAATACCCTGATACACAATGGCGTTTCGAGTATTCACCGGAGTCCTACACGGGCACGGAACTGGAATACGCCAAGCAGGTGTGCGACGCCGTCGGCGAAATCATCGCGCCGACGCCCGACAACCCGATCATCTTCAACCTGCCCGCGACGGTGGAGATGGCCACCCCCAACGTCTACGCCGACTCGATCGAGTGGATGAGCCGCAATCTGGCCAACCGCGAATCGGTCATCCTGAGCCTGCATCCGCACAACGACCGCGGAACCGCCGTCGCCGCAGCGGAATTAGGCTATCAGGCCGGCGCCGACCGCATCGAGGGCTGCCTGTTCGGCAACGGCGAACGCACCGGCAACGTCTGCCTGGTGACGTTGGGGCTGAACCAGTTCTCGCGCGGCGTTGACCCGCAGATCGACTTCTCCAACATCGACGAGATCCGCCGCACGGTGGAGTACTGCAACCAGTTGCCGGTGCACGAGCGTCACCCCTACGGCGGCGACCTGGTCTACACCGCGTTCTCGGGCAGCCATCAGGACGCCATCAACAAGGGCCTGGACCAGATGAAGTTCGACGCGGACGCCGCGGACAGCGACGTCGCGGACATGCTCTGGCAGGTGCCGTATCTGCCGATCGACCCCAAGGACGTCGGGCGCACCTACGAGGCGGTGATCCGGGTCAACTCGCAGTCCGGCAAGGGCGGGGTGGCCTACATCATGAAGGCCGATCACGGCCTGGCCCTGCCGCGCCGGCTGCAGATCGAGTTTTCCCAGGTGGTGCAGAAGATCACCGACGGCGAGGGCGGCGAGATCTCGCCGAAGGAGATGTGGGACGCCTTCTCGGAGGAATACCTGGCGCCGATCCTGCCGCTGGAGCGGATCAGGCAGCGCGTCGACGCTTCCGAGGAGGACGGCGGCGTCACCCGCATCACCGCGACCGTCAAGATCAACGGGGCCGAGACCGAGATCATCGGGGCCGGAAACGGCCCGCTCGCCGCGTTCGTCGACGCGCTGGGCACCGTCGGGTTCGACGTCTCGGTCTTGGACTACTCCGAGCACGCGATGAGCTCCGGCGAGGAAGCTCAGGCCGCGGCGTATGTGGAGGCCTCGGTGGGCGGCCGCACGGTATGGGGGGTCGGCATCGCGCCGTCCATCACCTCCGCGTCGCTGCGGGCGCTCGTGTCGGCGGTCAACCGCGCGGCTCGCGCCTGATCAGAACAGTGCGAGCTGCTGGTCCAGCGTGCTGGCGTCGGTGAATTCGTCCATGCCGGTGCCGCCGATGACGGTGCCGACGCAGGCCATGAACTGGGCGTCGGAGATCACCGGCACGCCCAACTGCCGGGCGAGGTAGCCCTTGCCCTGCTCGGCGGCGGGATCGTTGCAGACCACCAGCGAGGTTTCCCGGTCAACGGCGTCGGTGTAGGCCAGCCCGGCATGCAGGATCCGCTCCACGAGTTCCTCGTGGGTGCGGCCGACCTCGGCGGCCAGCGCCACGCGCATGCCCTGCACCAGCGGTCGGCCGCCGACGTAGGGGCCGGGGTTGAGGTACGGGCAGGGCATCCGCGACGCCAGCACCTTCAGCGGTCGCAGCTCGTCGTGGGTGACCCGGCCATTCGGCCAGCGGCGCCTGGTCACCGGATGCACCGGCAACCAGATGTCGCCCTCGCGGGCGAGCTTGAGCGCCGACGCGAGCACGCCCGTCAGCACCAGCGCGTCGTCGAAGGCGTCGTGCGGCCGCTCCTGGGTGACGCCCCAGTGCGCCGCGAGCGTCTCCAACCGCAGGTTGTCGATCCCGAGGTCCAGCCGCCGCGCCAGCTCCACGGTGCACATGACGCTGTCGACGGGCAGTTCGGTCTCGGCCAGCTCGGCTTCGGCGGCAAGAAACGCGTAGTCGAACGCCACGTTGTGGGCCACCAGCGTGCGGCCGCGCAGCACCTCGGCCAGGTCGCCGACGATGTCGGCGAACTGTGGCTGGTCTTCCAGCATGGCGGCGGTCAGGCCGTGCACGTGGGTGGGACCCGGATCCACCCCGGGGTTGAGCAGGCTGACGACCGATTGCTCGACCTGGCCGTCGGCGTCCAGGCCGAGCGCCGCGACGCTGATGATGCGCGCCTGGCCCGGGCGAAACCCCGAGGTCTCGACATCGACGACGGCCCAGCCGGCGTCCGGCTCGCTGGCCGGCCGACCCCAGGACACCGCGCTCATGCACTGAGGATGACACGGCAGACCGACAACACCTGGGCGCTGCGCGCCGTGTCGGCGCTGAATTCGATGCGGCCGACCCGCCGCGCCCGGCGCACAGCGCCGCCCTTGCGATCACCCGGAATTCGAGGGGCAACGGCCCAGGGCGCCGAGCTCGCGATGACCCGGAATTCGAGGGCGGCGACGGCCCACATTTAAACTCACCCGCGTGATCACCACCCGTGCCCGCCTGGCCCTCGCCGCAGGAGCGAGCGCGCGCTGGGCGTCGCGGGTGACCGGACGCGGGGCCGGGGCGATGATCGGCGGCCTGATCGCGATGACGCTGGACCGCTCGGTCCTCCGGCAACTCGCCTCCGGACGGCGCACCGTCATCGTCACCGGCACCAACGGCAAATCCACCACCACCCGGATGACGTCAGCCGCGCTGGCGACGCTGGGCGCGGTGGCCACCAACGCCGAGGGCGCCAACATGGACGCCGGCCTGGTCGCCGCGCTGGCCGCCAACCGCGATGCCCCGCTGGCGGCCCTGGAAGTCGACGAGATGCACGTCCCGCACGTTTCCGACGCCGTCGAGCCAAGCGTCGTCGTGCTGCTCAATTTGTCGCGCGACCAGCTGGACCGGGTCGGCGAAATCAACGTCATCGAGCGCACCCTGCGCGCGGGCCTGGCCCGCCACCCCCGCGCGGTCGTCGTGGCCAACTGTGACGATGTCCTGATGACGTCGGCGGCCTACGACAGCCCGGACGTGGTGTGGGTGGCCGCGGGGGGTTCGTGGTCGAACGACTCGGTCAGCTGCCCGCGCAGCGGCGAGGTCATCGTCCGCGATAAGGGCCACTGGTATTCCACCGGCGCCGACTTCAAACGCCCCAGCCCGCAATGGTGGTTCGACGACGACACCCTCTACGGGCCCGACGGCCTGGCCCTGCCGATGCGGTTGGCGCTGCCCGGCGCGGTCAACCGGGGCAACGCCGCGCAGGCCGTGGCGGCCGCCGTCGCGCTGGGCGCGGATGCCGCGGCGGCGGTCGCGGCCGTCTCGGCGGTCGACGAGGTCGCGGGGCGTTATCGGACGGTCCGCGTCGGTGCGCACGAGGTGCGCATCCTGCTGGCCAAGAACCCGGCCGGCTGGCAGGAAGCGCTATCGATGGTGGACAAGGACGCCGCCGGGGTGGTCATCTCGGTCAACGGCCAGGTGCCCGACGGGGAAGACCTGTCGTGGCTCTGGGACGTGCGTTTCGAGCACTTCGAGCAGACGGCCGTCGTAGCCGCCGGGGAGCGCGGCACCGACCTGGCGGTGCGCCTGGGATATGCGGGCGTCGACCACACCCTGGTGCACGACACCGTGGCCGCCATCGCGTCCTGCCCACCCGGGCGGGTGGAGGTCGTCGCCAACTACACCGCGTTCCTTCAGCTGCAGCGAGCGTTGGCGCGCCATGGCTGACTCGGTGGTGCGGATCGGGCTGGTGCTGCCCGACGTGATGGGCACCTACGGCGACGGCGGCAACGCGCTGGTCCTGCGGCAGCGGCTGCGGCTGCGTGGCATCCCCGCCGAAATCGTCGAGATCACGCTGGCCGACCCGGTGCCCGATTCGTTGGACCTCTACACGCTGGGCGGCGCCGAGGATTACGCGCAGCGGCTGGCCACCCGGCACCTGATCAAGCACCCGGGCCTGCAGCGCGCCGCGGAGCGGGGCGCACCGGTGCTGGCGATCTGCGCGGCCGTTCAGGTGCTCGGGCACTGGTACGAAACGTCGGCCGGGGAACGCGTCGACGGCGTGGGCATGCTGGACGCGACGACGTCACCCCAGGGGGCGCGAACCATCGGCGAGCTGGCGACCACGCCGCTGCCGGCCGGCCTGACCGAGCGTCTCACCGGTTTCGAGAACCACCGCGGCGGCACCGTTTTGGGGTCCGCGGCGACGCCGCTGGGCGCGGTGGTCAAGGGCGCGGGCAACCGGGCCGGCGACGGCTTCGACGGCGCGGTGCAGGGCAGTGTCGTCGCCACCTACATGCACGGCCCCTGCCTGGCCCGCAACCCGGAGCTGGCCGACCTGCTGCTGAGCAAGGTGGTGGGTGAGCTGCCGCCGTTGCCGCTGCCCGAAGTGGAGTTGCTGCGCCGCGAACGTCTGGCGGCGCGCTGATGCGGGCCGAGACGGCGAAGATCAGGCCGAGACTGGCCGCGGGCGCCGCGCTGATCGCCGCGTTCATCACGTCGTCGACGGCGGCACACGCCAACCCCGAAGTCCTGAACGGCCGGTACAACGTGCTCTACCAGGGCAGCGACAAACCGACCGCCTGGCTTTTCGTGCCGTGCGGATCGGACTGCGTCCTGGCGACCTCACAAGACGGCGGCACGTTCGTCATCAGCTGGGAATTCCACCTCGCCAATGGGCGATGGACGCACAGCGGCACGGCCCAGGCGCCGTGCCCGAACGGCGCATCGGCCCCGGTGACCGTCAACTACAGCTTCGATGCCGTGTCGCTTGCCGGCGAAGCCCAGACGACGGCGTCGCCGGACGCGTGCAGCGGAGAGCCGGGCAATACCTTCACGAGGACGTTCCAATTGAGCAAGGCCTGACGAACGTCAGACCATTGCCCGCCGGCCGGCGAGCGCGCGGCCCAGCGTCAGTTCGTCGGCGAACTCCAGGTCACCACCCATCGGCAACCCCGACGCGATCCGCGTCACGGTCAGGCCGGGGATGTCGCGCAGCATCCGCACCAGGTAGGTGGCCGTCGCCTCGCCTTCGGTGTTCGGGTCGGTGGCGATGATCACCTCGGTGATGTCGACGTCGTCGACCCGCTCCCCGATCCGGCTCAGCAGCTCGCGGATCCGCAGCTGATCGGGCCCCACTCCCGAAAGCGGATCGAGCGCACCACCCAGCACGTGGTAGCGGCCGCGGAATTCGCGGGTGCGCTCGACGGCCTGGACGTCCTTGGGCTCCTCGACGACGCACACCTGCGAGCCGTCGCGGCGGGGATCCGCGCAGATCCGGCACCGCTCGTTGTCGGACACGTTGCCGCACACCGCGCAGAACCGCACCCCGTCGCGGACCTTCGCCAGCACCGCGGTCAGCCGGTCGATATCCGGCGGTTCCACCGACAACAGGTGGAAGGCGATGCGCTGGGCGCTTTTGGGCCCAATGCCCGGCAGCTTGCCGAGCTCGTCGATCAAATCCTGGACGGGTCCTTCGAACATGTCGGCCGCGGAATCTACAGCCCCGGCGCCGGCGCGGGCGGTTGTCCGGGCGGCGGGCCGAAGCCGCCGGCCAGCGACCCCAACCGCTCCTGGGCCATCCGGGTGACCTGCTTGGAAGCGTCGCCCATGGCGCCGACGATCAGGTCCTGCAACGTCTCGACGTCCGAAGGGTCGACGACGGACGGATCGATCTTCACCGCGACCACCTCGCCACTGCCCTTGACGACAACGTTGACCAAACCCCCACCGGCCTGACCCTGCACCTCGGCGTTCGCCAGTTGTTGCTGGGCTTCCATGAGCTTCTGTTGCATCTGCTGCGCCTGGGCCAGCAGCGCCGACATATCGCCTCCGGGTTGCATGACAATCCCCTCGCATCTTGGTCTCGAGTTGGTTTCGCTCGTGAGTCTCCGGCGATTCGAAACACCCAGCGTAGACCGCGCGGCGTTAGCTTTGCGCCGTGGACCTACGACTGAGCAGACGTGTCGGGATCAAAGTGGCGGTTGGTGTGCTCGTTGCCGCTTCGACGGCGATCATGCCGACCGCGACGGCGGTCCCCTCCAACATCGCCGGCATGGTGGTTTTCATCGATCCGGGCCACAACGGCTCCAATGACGGCTCGATCAACCGCCAGGTGCCCACCGGCCGCGGCGGCACCAAGGACTGCCAGACCAGCGGGACCGCGACCAACACCGGTTTCCAGGAACACACCTTCACCTGGGACACCGCACTGCGCGTCCGCGCCGAGTTGAGCGCGCTGGGCGTGCGGACCGCGCTGTCCCGCGCCAACGACAGCGGCCTGGGGCCGTGCGTCGACGAACGCGCGAACGCGGCCAACTCGCTGCGCCCCAACGCGGTCCTGTCCATCCACGCCGACGGCGGCCCGCCGTCCGGCCGCGGCTTCCACGTCAACTATTCGGCCCCACCGCTCAACCAGGTGCAGGCGGGGCCGTCGGTGCAGTACGCGCGGATCATGCGCGACCAGATGCAGGCCTCGGGAATCCCGCCGGCCAACTACATCGGCCAGAACGGCCTGTACGGCCGCTCGGACCTGACCGGTCTGAATTTGGCGCAGTACCCGTCGATCCTGGTCGAGTGCGGCAACATGAAGAACCCGGCGGACTCGGCGCTGATGGAGTCCGCCGAGGGCCGGCAGAAATATGCCGACGCGCTGGTCCGTGGTGTCGCGGGCTTCCTGGCCTCGCAGGGCCAGGCGCGCTAGCTCAGCTTTCGAGTTCCCGTTTCAGGTTGGCCAGCACCTCGCCCTGAATCCTCTTCAGCCCCAACGGCGCAAAGGTCTTTTCGAAGAAGCCCTTCACCCCGCCCGCGCCCGTCCAGGTGGTCTTCACGGTGACGCTGGAACCCGGTCCGGCGGGCGCCACGGTCCAGTTGATCAGCATGGACGAGTTGGCGTCCTTCTCGATGACGGTGTGCCCGGCCAGGTCGACGTTGACCTGCACGTCGCGCACGCGTGACTTGGTGGCCTGCAGCTTCCACTTGGCGACCGTGCCCGGTCCCTGCCCACCCTGTAGCACCTGGTAGTCGCTGTACTGCGGGGAGAGAATCTTCGGGCGGACGTTCTGATAGTCCGCGACGGCGGCAAGTGTTGCCGCGGGCTCCGCGTTGATCAAGATGGTGCTCTCGGCGCTCACCTGTCCCAAGGCGACCCCTCCTCATGGTGATTTCCCCGGCGCCGCCGCTCACGACGGGTGCACGGGCTGTTGTCGAAGACTAGGGTATATGTGGTGCCTGTCCTTGGATCTGCACTCTCGGCCCACAAGTCTGGCGTCGACCGGATAATGGCGAGTTATCGATCCATTCCGGCAACGTCCGCCGTCCGGCTGGCCAAGCCGACGTCAAACCTGTTCCGCGCCCGCACCAAACGTGATGCTCCCGGCCTGGACACGTCCGGGCTGACGGGCGTTTTGAGCGTCGATCCCGAGGCCCGCACCGCCGACGTGGCCGGCATGTGCACGTACGCCGACCTGGTGGCCGCGACGCTGCCGTACGGTCTTTCGCCGCTGGTCGTGCCACAGCTGAAGACCATCACCCTCGGCGGTGCGGTCAGCGGACTGGGTATCGAGTCGGCGTCGTTTCGCAACGGGCTGCCCCATGAATCGGTGCTGGAGATGGACATCCTCACCGGCGCTGGCGATTTGCTCACCACCTCGCCCACCCAGCACCCCGACCTGTTCCGCGCGTTCCCGAATTCCTATGGCACGCTTGGGTATTCAACTCGGCTGCGGATCGAGCTGGAATCCGTTGCCCCGTTCGTGGCGCTGCGGCACGTCCGGTTCCGGTCGCTGCCCGATCTGGTCGCGGCCATGGAACGCATCATCGACACCGGCGGGCAGGGCGGGACTCCGGTCGACTATCTCGACGGGGTCGTCTTCAGCGCCGACGAGAGCTACCTGTGCGTGGGCCGACGGACCACCACCGCCGGCCCGGTCAGCGACTACACCGGAAGAAACATCTACTACCAGTCCATCCGGCACGACGGCCCGGGCGTGGAGGCCACCAAGGATGACCGGCTGACCATCAACGACTACTTCTGGCGCTGGGACACCGATTGGTTCTGGTGCTCACGCGCGTTCGGTGTGCAGAACCCACGGCTGCGACGCTGGTGGCCGCGCCGCTACCGGCGCAGCAGCGTCTACTCGAAGCTGATCGCCGTGGACCGCCGCTTCGCGCTGTCCGACCGCATCGAGACACGCAGCATTCGTTCGCCGGGCCGTCCGGTCCGGGAACGGGTGGTGCAAGACGTCGAGGTGCCGGTCGAACGGACCTGCGACTTCCTGGAGTGGTTCCTCAACGAAGTACCCATAACGCCAATCTGGCTGTGCCCGTTGCGTTTACGTGACCATCAGGGCTGGCCCCTGTATCCGATGCGGCCGGATCACACGTACGTCAACGTCGGCTTCTGGTCGTCGGTGCCGGCCGGCGCCACCGACGGCGCCACCAACCGGATGATCGAAGCCAAGGTGGGCGAGCTCGACGGCCACAAGTCGCTGTATTCCGACTCCTTCTACTCCCGCGAGGACTTCGACGAGTTGTACGGCGGCGAGGCCTACAACACCGTCAAGAAAACCTACGACCCCGATTCTCGTTTACTCGACCTCTACGCGAAGGCGGTGCAACGGCGATGACTTCGATCAGGGAGACCAAAGAACCCCACCGCTCGCCGGCCGGCAAACTCAGCATGGCCGAGATCCTGGAGGTGTTCGCCGCGACCGGGCGACATCCGCTGAAGTTCACCGCCTACGACGGCAGCACGGCCGGGAGCGAAGACGCCGAACTGGGTCTGGACCTTCGCACTCCCCGCGGTGCCACCTACCTGGCCACGGCGCCCGGCGAACTCGGCCTGGCCCGCGCCTACGTGGCGGGTGACCTGCAGGCGTACGGCGTGCATCCCGGTGATCCGTACCAACTGCTCAAAACGCTGACCGATCGGGTCGAATTCAAACGTCCGACGGCACGGGTGCTGGCCAACGTCGTCCGTTCGATGGGTTTCGAGCGATTGTTACCGGTCGCACCACCACCGCAGGAAACCCCGCCCCGCTGGCGCCGGGTCGCCGACGGGCTGATGCACAGCAAGACCCGCGACGCCGAGGCCATCCACCACCACTACGACGTCTCCAACACCTTCTACGAACTCGTGTTGGGTCCGTCCATGACCTACACCTGCGCGGTGTATCCCGACGCCGACGCCTCGCTGGAGGACGCTCAGCAGAACAAGTACCGGCTGATCTACGAGAAGTTGCGGCTGAAGCCGGGCGACCGGCTGCTCGACGTCGGCTGCGGGTGGGGCGGCATGGTGCGCTACGCGGCCCGCCGCGGCGTCCGGGCGATCGGCGCCACCCTGTCGGCCGAGCAGGCGAAGTGGGCGCGGCAGGCGATCGCCGACGAAGGACTGTCCGAGCTGGCCGAGGTGCGCCACACCGATTACCGCGACGTGGGCGAGGCGCAATTCGACGCCGTGTCCTCGATCGGGCTGACCGAACACATCGGCGTCAAGAACTACCCTGCCTACTTCGACTTCCTGAAGTCGAAGCTGCGCACCGGCGGTCTGCTGCTCAACCACTGCATCACCCGGCACGACAACACCTCGACCTCGTTCGCCGGCGGGTTCACCGATCGCTACGTCTTCCCGGACGGGGAGCTGACCGGCTCGGGCCGCATCACGTGCGCGATCCAAGACGCCGGGTTGGAGGTGCTGCACGCCGAGAACTTCCGCCACCACTACGCGATGACGCTGCGTGACTGGTGCCGCAATCTGGTCGAGCACTGGGACGTGGCGGTCGCCGAGGTCGGCTTGCCGACCGCCAAGGTGTGGGGCCTGTACATGGCGGCATCCCGGGTGGCGTTCGAGCAGAACAACCTTCAGCTGCATCACGTGCTGGCGGCCAAGACCGACGCGCGGGGCGATGATGACCTGCCGCTGCGGCCGTGGTGGACGGCATAGCGCGCTAGCCGAAGGTGGCGACCCGCTGCGCCCGGCCACGGCCGCGCTTGCGATCACAACTAGCCGTTGTCGATGGGGCGGGCGCCGAGCTCATTCTGTAGCAGTTCGAGCGCGACCTCTTCGGGGTCGCGGCGTGGCGCCGACGGCTCGTCGCGGACCGCCTCGGCGAGCATGTGTTCCTCTTCGTCGCGGCGCGCGGACTCCACGTCGGGTGCGGGCTCGGCCACATTGGGCATCGCCGGGCCGCTGCCCCCGCCGGCGGGAGGGGGCGTCGCGGCCGACGCCGGCGCGCCGGCCTCACACCGCACCCGCCAGTTGACGCCCAGCGCGTCTTTGAGCGCCTCGGCGATGACGTCGGCGTTGCGCTGTTCACAGAGCCTCTTGGCCAGCGGCGCCGATTCATGGCTGAGCACCAATGTGTTGCCCTCGAGCGCACGGACGGTCGCGCCGGCCAGCATCACCTCGGTGGTACGGCTGCGCTGACGCACCTTTTCGCGCACCGTCGGCCACATGCTGCGTACCGCGGCGGTGTTGAGTTCGCCTGGCGCAGAAGCTGTTTCGGCCGCAGGTGCCGGAGCAGCGGTTGGTTCGGGGGCGGGGGCCGCAGCCGGTACCGGAGCCGGCCCGGGGGCCGGCTCCGGTTTGGGGGCCGGGGCCGGCTGGGGTTCGGGCTTCGGCGCGGGTTTCGGTTCGGGCTTGGCGGCGGCCGCCGCGGACGGCCGGGTGAACCGCACGGGTTGCTCGGGCTCGGCCGGCGCCGTCGCGCCGCGGGGCGCCGCGGCGGTGGCGTCGGAGCCGGGAATGGACATGTCCAGCCGGGTCTCGATCCGCTCGACGCGCTGCAGCAGCGCCGCCTCGGTGTCGCTGGCCGAGGGCAGCAGCAGTCGCGCGCACACAACCTCGAGCAGCAGGCGTGGCGCGGTGGCACCGCGCATCTCCCCCAGCCCCGCCTGCACCACCTCGGCGTAGCGGGTCAGGGTCGCCGGGCCGATCCGGGTGGCCTGTTCGCGCATCCGCTCCAGCACGTCCTCCGGTGCGTCCACCACGCCGCGGCTGGCCGCGTCCGGAACGGCCTGGAGCAGGATCAGGTCGCGGAACCGCTCGAGCAGGTCGGTGGCGAAGCGCCGTGGGTCGTGGCCGGCATCGATCACCGACTCCACCGCACCGAACAGCGCCGCGGCGTCGGCGGCGGCAAGGGCGTCCACCGCATCGTCGATCAGCGCCATGTCGGTGGCCCCCAGCAGGCCCAATGCCCGCTGGTAGGTCACGTGGGCGCCTTCGGCGCCGGCCACCAGCTGATCGAGCACCGACAAGGTGTCGCGTGGCGAGCCGCCGCCGGCGCGGATCACCAGCGGGTAGACGGCGTCGTCGACGGCGACGCCCTCTTGCTCGCAGATCCGCCCGATCAGCGACCGCATGGTCTTGGGCGGTAACAACCGGAACGGGTAGTGATGGGTGCGCGACCGGATCGTCGGCAGCACCTTCTCCGGTTCCGTGGTGGCGAAGATGAAGATCAGGTGCTCGGGCGGTTCCTCGACGATCTTGAGTAGTGCGTTGAATCCCGCCGTGGTCACCATGTGCGCCTCGTCGACGATGAACACCCGGTAGCGGGACTGGGCCGGCGCGTAGAAGGCGCGGTCGCGCAGCTCGCGAGTGTCGTCCACACCGCCGTGGCTGGCCGCGTCGAGCTCGACGACGTCGATGCTGCCTGGCGCGTTGGGCGCCAGCGCCTGGCACGAGTCGCACACCCCGCACGGCGTGGCCGTCGGGCCCTGAACGCAGTTCAACGACCGGGCGAGGATGCGGGCCGAGGAGGTCTTCCCGCAGCCGCGCGGACCGGAGAACAGATACGCGTGGTTGATCCGGCCGGCTTCCAGGGCGATCGACAGCGGTTCGGTGACGTGCTCCTGCCCCACCACTTCGGCGAAGGTTGCCGGTCGGTACTTGCGGTAGAGGGCCACGGTCAGCAGGCTACCGGCGCACGGCGACGACGATGCGGGCACCGCAGGTCCCGCTGTGGAGTCGAACCATCGGCACGGCGACGACGATGCGGCTGGCATTGAGTGTGCAACAGCGGCTTCGAGTGTGAACCCGCGGTGGACTCGCGCGGCGCGGACTCAAGGGGTGGTTTCGCCCTCAGCGCCACTCGGCGCGGATTCAAACTCGTTGGGAAGCCAGCAGCGACTCCGAGGCCGCCAACAACGCGCAGGTGGCCAGGCCGTCGACGGCGTCGCGCAGGTCCGGCAGCGACGGGAAGGTGGGCGCGATCCGGATGTTGGTGTCCTTCGGATCCTTGCGGTACGGGAACGACGCCCCCGCCTCGGTCACCGCGATCCCGGCGTCCTTGGCCAGCGCGACGGTCCGTTTGGCCGTGCCGGGCAGCACGTCGAGGCTGATGAAGTAGCCGCCCTTGGGATCGGTCCACGACGCGATCTTGGAGTCGCTGAGCCGCTGATCCAGGATCTCGGCCGCCAGCGCGAACTTCGGCGCCAGGATCTGCTGGTGACGCAGCATGTGCAGACGCACTCCGTCGGCGTCGCGGAAGAAGCGCAGGTGCCGCAGCTGGTTGACCTTGTCGGGTCCGATCGACTTCTTTCCCGCGTACTGCAGGTACCAGGCGATGTTGCCCAGCGATCCGCCGAAGAAGCTCACGCCGGCGCCGGCGAAAGTGATCTTGGACGTGGACGCGAACACGTAGGGCCGATGCGGGTTGCCGGCCGCGGACGCCAACCCGAGCACGTCGACCTGCCGGATGAAGTCGTGCGTCAGGGTGTGCACCGCGTACGCGTTGTCCCAGAACAGCCGGAAGTCCGGCGCCGCGGTCCGCATCTGGACGAGCCGCAGGACCGTGTCCCAGGAGTAGGTGACCCCGGTCGGGTTGCCGAACACCGGCACCGTCCACATGCCCTTGATGGCAGGGTCCGCGGCGACCAGCTCTTCGATCAGGTCGACATCGGGCCCCTCGGACAGCATCGGGACGGGGATCATCTCGATGCCCATCGTCTCGGTGATCGCGAAGTGGCGGTCGTAGCCGGGCGCCGGGCAGAGGAACTTGATGCTCGGTTCGTCCTTCCAGGGCCGCAGCGAGTCCACGCCGCCATACAGCATCGAGAAGGCGACCAGGTCGTGCATCAGTTCCAGGCTGGAGTTGTTGCCCGCGATCAGGTTCTGCACCGGGATGCCGAGCAGCTCGCCGAAGATGGCCCGCAGTTCGGGCAGGCCGTGCAGGCCGCCATAGTTGCGGGTGTCGGTTCCCTCGCTGTCGCGGTAGTCGTCTCCGGGCAGGCTCAGCAACTGGTTGGACAGGTCGAGCTGGGCGGGAGCCGGCTTGCCGCGGGTCAGGTCCAGGGAAAGCTTCTTGGCCTGCAGTTCCGCGTAATCCTGCTGGTGGCGAGCGTTCGCGGCCGCAAGCTCGGCCGGGGTGAGGGACTCCAGCGACACCATGAACCCTTTCGCTGTCGAAGGCGGGAAATCAGTGGCGATCGCAAGCGCGGCGGAGCCGGGCGAAGCGGGTCGCCGCTCATGGATATAGGGGACCCCGCGCACCCGACAGAGCCCATTGACCCTTGCTGCCTTCCGGCCCTGGGGGAGTTCACAGGATAGACGCCGCGCGGGGTCCAGCGACGAGTCTAATACCTGCCTCCGAGTCGACGACGAGCACTGGCGGGGGCCGGATGGCCCTCGGTTACCATGGCCACGGAGGATTCGCCTAGTGGCCTATGGCGCTCGCCTGGAACGCGGGTTGGGTTAACAGCCCTCGCGGGTTCAAATCCCGCATCCTCCGCCATTGGTCCGCCCCGCGGACAGGTACGAATTGATACGGGTTCGAGTCGGCCGCCTTTAGGCTGGCGTGGACCCACCAGCATGAGGAGGGGTATGGGGCGCAAGATTGCCGTGCCATGGCACCTGCTGTTCTCGCTGGTTGCCGGCGCCCTCTACTTCTTCTTTGTGTTGCCCCGCTGGCCCGAGCTGATGGGTGACACGGCGCACACGTTGGGCACGGTGCTGCGCATTGCGACTGGGGCCCTGGTCGCCCTCGCGGCACTGCCCGTGGTGTTCACCCTGCTGCGCACCCGCAAGCCCGAATTGGGGACCCCGCAGCTGGCCCTATCAATCAGGATCTGGTCGATCGTCGCCCACGTGCTGGCCGGGGTGCTGATCATCGGCGCGGCGATCAGCGAGATCTGGCTGACCCTGGACGCCGCCGGCCGGTGGTTGTTCGGGATCTACGGCGCTGCCGCCGCGATCGCGCTGCTCGGCGTTTTCGCCTTCTATCTCTCCTTCGTCGCCGAAATGCCCCCGCCACCGCCCAAGCCGATCAAGGCAAAGAAGCCCAAGAAACGCCGCGTGCGGCGCAAGAAGGGCGACGAGGCCGACGAGGACGACGCCGAATCGGCCACCGGCGACGAGGCCGACGAGGACGAGGCCGAAGAGACTGAGACCGCCGCGGCGGAGGCCGAAGCAGCCGAGGAAGCCGAGCAGGCTGAACCGGCGGCGGAACCCGCCGAAACCGCCCCAGCCGAGGCGGCGGCCGTCGCGGACACCGCCGAACCTGCCGGCCAGGGCGACGAGCCGAAGGCCAAGTTGCGCAACCGGCGCCCGACGGGCAAGGGATCGCACCGGATGCGGCGCAGGAGCACCGGTGCCGGCGTGGCCCTGGACGAATCCGGCGACGAGGACTAGCTGTCGTCAGTCTTTGCGGCGCAGACCCTCCACATAGGCGGCGATGCGCTGCTGGATCTCATCCGACCCCCACATCCGACGGACCTCGTCGTCAGCGATGCCCGCCTCGCGGATCCGCGCCATCGTCGGGGCGTGCAGCTGGATTTTCGTGTGGCTGTAGGCGTCAGCCGGGATGTCGCCCAGGTCTGACGCCTCCGCCACGGCCGCCTCGAGGAGATCCTCAGCGACGACCCGGTCGGCGAGTCCGCCGGCAACGGCCTCCGGACCCCGGTAGGTGCGGCCGCCGAGCAGGACCCCGTCGGCGTGGCGTCCGCACGCGTGGCGCATGACCTCGAGCGCGGCCACCGGAAACGGCACCCCGACGCGCACCTCGGCGGCGCCGATCTGGGCGTCGGGACTGATCAGCCGGCGGTCACACGCGCACGCGAGCACACACCCACCCGCGATGGCGGCGCCGTTGATCGCGGCCACCGTCGGCCCCGGGTAACTGAACATCGCCTCGAAGGCGGCCGAGAGCGCCGGGACCAGCCGGTCGGTGTAGTCGGCGCCGCCCTCTACCACGCGGTTGAGGTCAACCCCGGCGCTGAACACGCGGCCCGCCCCGGTGATGACCAGCGCGTGGGCACCGGCACCAGCCATGTCGCGCAGCGTCGTGGCCAGCTCTTCGAGCAGCTCGACGTCTTGGGCATTGACGCGCCCCGACGACATGGTCAACACCTGCACTGTCCCTGCAGCGTGGATTTCGATCACGGTCCCAGTCTTCCCCTGTCAGCTCGACGCGGCGAGGACGACGGGGATGTCCGTGTTCTCGTCGGTGTGGTAACTCGCGCAGACGCGGTGATAGCCGTCGGCGATCTGCAATGGAATCCCGGTGGTGAAGTCACCCCGCACCAGCAGGATCGGTGAGAGCGGTAGGCCCTTCTCGATCTTGGTCAGGTCGGCCGCGACGTGCGGATTGTCCACCGGCAGCAGGCTCAGCTGCGCCGCCCGCAGAATGTCTTTGGCCTTTCGGTGCGTCACGGTCTGGGACTTCAGCTTCTTGATCACCTTCTTCACGGTCTGCCGGCTCGCGAGCATGGTCAGATAGTCCGCCGCCGCCGGAAAGTCATGGGCCTCAGGCTTTTCCAACCACTTCACGCTCAGCATCGCGTTACTCCTCTCGGCGGCTCCGACATCGACGCAGCCTACCGCCTCGGCGCCGCGAAATTTGGGATCGGTAGCAACCGCGGCGGCCTGTACTTGCGCCAGGACGACGCCATCGGGGCGGCGCTCGAAGGAAGGAACCACAAGTGAAACGTCTTCTCGCAGCTGCGATTGGGACCCTGGGCTGCGCCGCGGCTTCAGTGGCCCTGGTGGGGTGCTCGGGCGGCGGCCACACGGCCGCACCGGCATCGAGCACGACGCCCAGCGCCTCCACGGGTACCAGCGCGCAGGTCAAGGTGGGCGGTACCGACCTGGCGGGCGTGAACCCGGCGTCGGTGACCTGTGTACGTACCGGCGGCAAGATCAACATCGGCAGCGGCTCCACGGGCGGTGCCCAGCAGGCGCTGGCCGTCGTGATGACCGACGAATCCGCCCCGAAGGTCCAGTCGCTGGCCCTCGTTGTCGACGGCAACGCCCTGGCGGTCAGCGACAACATGGGCGCGAAGGTGGGCTCGGCCAACGTCGCGGTCGACGGCAAGACCTACACCATCACCGGCCAGGCGCAGGGTGCCGACATGAAAAACCCGATGGCCGGGATGATCACCAAGGACTTCAGCATCAAGGTGTCCTGCGGCTGATCGGTTGTGGCCCTCGAGCGGCGGACGTGCTTCACTCACGCGTCCGCCGCTCGCGGTTTGGCCGATAAGACACCGCCGGCGGACTTATGATGCAGCCGTGTCGATCCCGGACGAATTGGAGAAAGCGCGCCGTTTGGCGTTCGCCGCCGACGAGACCGGGGCCCGTGATCTGCTGATGTCGTTGATTCCGCAGATCCAGCGGGACGACCGCGACGACCTCATGCTCGAAGCCCTTGCGCAGCTTGGCGAGATCTACCTGGTGCGCGGGGCCTGCGACGGGGTCCGGGAATCCGTCCGGCGCATACAAGAGTGTTTGGCGATCTACGCCGGTATCGCCGCCGGAACGAGCGTCGAACAGGTGCGCCTGGACGAGACCGCGATCGCCCGGATGGTCTGCCGATACTCCCGGCGCGCCCGGTTCCTGCAGACGGGTCTGGCCGCGGCGATGGGTGATCACGAAGGCGCGGCGGCGGAGCTGGAGTTGTTGTGCGACACCGATTCCGGGTCCGGATTCGCTGACCTCGCCGACGAACACCGACACCTGTGCACCCACGCGCAGGTCCTGTGTGCCACCGCCCTGTGCGATGACGACCTGCATGTGCGGTCAGTCCCATTGTGGGAAAAGGTCGTTGACAGTCTCGGTGCCGCCGGCGGAAGCGCCGAGCACGCCGACTACGTGTGGGTCGTCGCCGCGACCGGGTACGGCAGGTTCTGTGTGGAAACCGGACGATTGCCGGAGGCTGAGCCGTGGCTGCGCCGCGCCGAGGCGCGCGCGGAAGCCAGTGGTTGGGAATTGGCGACGGCCAGAGCACAATTGGAGCGCGCGGCGGCGCGTTGGGCGGCCAACGACCATGCCGGCACCGAAGAGTTGGTCGGGCGCGCCTATCCCATCATCGCGCGCCACGAACGCGCCCACGACGTCGCCCGGTGCTGGCTGTACATGGGACTCACCCGGCTGGGGGCCGGTGCCCTCGAGGCCGCCGACGAATGCTGGGAGCATGCCGAACGACACTGGCGCGACTTGGGAAAGCCGCTGCCCCTGCACCGCATCCTGTTGCAGCGCAGCTGGATCGCCATATTCTGGAGCCGCTTTTCCGACGCGGTCGAGCTGATCGCGCAGGCCCGGGATCTGCTGGACTCCTCGCCACGCAGCAGCTGGTTGCAGTACGCCCAGCTCGACAATCATCTGGGAACGGTCTGGCGCGCGGACGCTTTGGCGGACCTCGGTTTCGACAGCTCGGGCGATCCCGACGAGACGCTGCAGGAGACCGAAGCTCGTCAGGCGGAGGGGCTCGGCATCCTGCGCGGCGAGGTCGGCACGCCGGAGTACTGGCGCGGAATGGCCAAACTCGAACAAGCCGCCGAGCTCAAGGTGCCGGCCGCGCTCGCGGTCGACTCGGTGCGCTATTCGATCGCCGACGCCGACGCCAGGGCACGCTGGGCCACCGGCATTTCGGCGCCTATCCTGGCTGGCGCCTTTGCCGTGGCCTGGGAGTGGGAGAACACCGCACTGATCAGCGAGCTGGTCGAATACCACAGCGCACGAGGGACTTTCGAGGGTCTGCAGCGGCCGCAGATCGGCGAGTGGGCATCGACGGCCATCGCGTCGGTTCCCGTCGACGCGGATGCCGAACCCGTCGCGCTGGCGGCCGCGGGTCCGTCGGTAGCGGGCGGGGCGTCGTTGACCCGGCTGGGGCCGTTGCCGCCGTTGCAGATGCAACCGGGGGCGGCGCCTATCCTGAGCGACTATCGAGCGCTGGCCTTGCAGCGCTACGGGCGCGCTGTCACCGCGGCCGAACCCGCCTGGTCGACGTGGCCATGAGTGAGACCGACCGGCCGACCCTGGTACTGCGATACGCCGACCTCGGGATCGCCACCTACGCCAGTCTGCGGATCGTCGGAGAGCCGGACCGAACCGTCACGTGGGTGCTGGAAGAGCCACTGCTGTTGGCCGCGCTGCAGGAACTCACCGCCGCCCTGCCCGAACCGCACGGGACCGAAAGCCGCCGTGACGCCATCGAACGCGCGCTCAGCACGGGACCATTCGCCAAGCCGGGCACCGAACTCACGGTCGCCTACATCCTCGGTGTGTTGCTGATCGGTGCGCCCGGGTGGCGGCTGCTGGCCGAATGCGTGGACTCGCCGCGGGCCGTGCTGTTCGTCTCGCCCACCGCACGGCTGGCCCGGGTGCCCTGGGGATTACTGGCGATTCCGAAATCGGGACCGAGCAAAGAAGAACTGGTGCGTGCTCGCCAGGACGCGATCACCGCCAGCGGCCGCTCCGCGGCTCAAATCCCTTGGCAGCTCGACAATATCGACGTGCTGACCGACGGCCATCGGCTGATGGAATTGGTCGACGTGCTGATGGCGGTGCCGCCCAATATCGTGCACTCGCCGCGAACACCCGCAGGATGGGACGCTCGGCAAGCCGGGCCACCGCTGCTGGTTCTCGATCCTCGGGTGCCGGGACAACGACCGGACTCCGCGCTCGGATCGGTGCTGGGCCGGCCCTCCCCCCGCACGCCCGTGGCGCAGCACTTCGCCGAAGCCATGGAACGACGTCCCGTCCTGCCGCAGGCCGACACCGTCGTCGACCTGTTCCGCCGCCCGGATGCCGACCGCGCATGGCTGGCCGAGATGCTGGCTCAAACCCCGTGCCGGTTGCTCTACGTCGGCCATGCGAGTTCGGCCGATGACCACCACGACCGGGCCCCTCGCGCGGACCGGGCCGCCCTTCACCTGGCCGATACCGCGGATATTCCCGGCGACGCCAACGCAATCGGCGATCACCGCCCGTTGACCGCCTCGGACCTGATGGGCCTTCGGTTGCCGATGCCGCCACGCGTCGCGCTGCTGGCCTGCGGATCGGGTGGTGACTATCAATTCGACGAGGCGACCGGACTGGTGGCGGCGATGATCCTGAACGGCGCGCAGTTGGTGACGGCCACCCTGTGGTCGCTGCCGACGACCGCCGCGTACCGGCAGTTCACCGGGTGGGCCGGTGCGACCGACCGAGATCCGCCCGATCCGATGGCCGCTCTGGTGGCCGCCGTGGACACCGCGCACGATGCCGCCGAGGACGCCGGTTGCGCGGTGAATCGGTGGCAGCGCGAACAGATGCGGCGCTGGCGCGACGGGGATCTCAGTGCCAGCCCGCTGTATTGGGCCGCCCTGGTCACGTTCGCCGTGGACGGCGCGCGGTAGCGCTCACAGGGAGGCCACCCAGGCCGCGTGAACGGCCAGCACGTCGTCGGGCAGCGAAAGCTCTTCGCGGGCCGTCGGATCGAAGGCCACCAGCACGACGAGGCCCGGCCGCAGCACTGATAGGTCCGGGCCGCCGTCGCAGCGCGCCAGCTTGCCGATGAACGTCTCCCCCGACACCGCCACCACCTCGATGAAGACCTGGCGCTTGACCTTGCGCACGGTGCCGACCCCGACGGTGCGGTTCCGGGCATCCCGGTGGCGGCGGGACCTGAGCCATTCGGCCAGCAGCAACAGCTTGTTCATGCGATCAGGGTCCGGCCGGACACCGGCTACCGAACCCAACTTTATGGCTGCCACAAACTTTGCGTTGGCCCTATTCTGTCCAGATGAGCGCCGACCCGCAGGTAGTGACCGCCGTGGGCGGTGAGGTGGTGGGGCATCCGCGCCGGTTGGTGATCGAGGCGGCGTGGCGGGCCATCGGCCCTGGTGTGGAGGTGCTCAGCGGTGACGACGGCGGCCCGTTGAGCCGGACCGTCAAGCGCATCATCGATCCGTTGGTGCTGCGCCTACGCTCCAACCCCGCGTATTCGACCCCGGTGGTCACGCCCGACACCGCCGCGGCCATGCACGACCTCATCGTCAACAGTGGTGACGAATTGCGCTCGGCCGCAGCGTGGTTCGAGGCACTCAAGCTGGAGCGCCGCCGGCAGCGGATCCGCACGGGAAACGCCCAGGAACTGTATTTTCCGGTGTGCTTCGAACTCGCGGTGACGAAAGGCCCACCGACGCCGCAGGATTCCCAGACGGCGGCGGCGGTGCTCGGCGAAATCCACCGGGACCGCGATCGCACCGGCATCGAGGCCCTGCATCGATACGTGGCGGATGCCGATGTCGTTGCCACGCTGGCCAAGCAATTGGAACGCAGTTGGGGTGACATCCGCGCGGGCGAGGTCGTCATCGACCCGTTCCGGGCCGAGCTCGGCACGGTGTTGGGAACGGTGAGCAGCCATGGCGCCGCGGCGGCACGCCAGCGCGTCTGGTCGGCGATGATCACCGATCCCACCCCGTATAACCTGGGCGCGCTGGCACATACCGAGACCACCCGGCTGCCATGGTCGATCGTCGAAATCGGTTTGAGTTCGGCTGCGCCGCAACACCCCCCGGCGGTGGCGCAGAGCGCCGACGGCGAGCGTCCGTTGGATCGCAGCGTGGTGGACCGGGTGCGCGCGACCCTGCGCCGCGCGCTGGATCGCGACGCGTTGCCCGAAATCCCGTTGCTGTGTGAGGAAGAAGTGGACCGGGCCTGCGCGCCGTGGGGGTTGCTGGCCGAAGACAAACAGGCCACGCTGGTGGCCGGCATCGAGGTCGCGGTCCAGCTGGCTCCGCTGGATCCGTCCGCGTCCTGCCGCTACGACTTGGCAACGCAGATTCAGGCGCGGCTCCGTAAGGAAGCCTATGTGTTGCATGCCCGGCGCTACCTGGCCGAGAACGGCCCGATCCATCCGCGCCAACGGCAAGTGGTCGACGACCTCGCCGCCTACGCGCAGCCCTACCTGAGCCGGCTCTGGGCGCGGCTGCACGGGCGTGACGTTTGGCAGGAACCGTGTGCGGATGTCGATGACGTACGGGCGCTGCTCGACGGGGTGGCGCGGTCGGTGAGCCTCGACCACCGGCAACGGATCAAAGCGATGCTGGAATTGCAGGTGGCCGGATGAGATTGGTTGCCGATTCCGGGCTTTGGAGCACCGGCCCGGTAAATCCCACGGCCGCACTGCCGTTGGTCGCGCTGCTGGAAGTCAGCGGCGCGGTGCTGTCCTGGACGCTCGACGATCCCGACGATGCGGCCCCGCACATCACGTTTACCGATGTGTCGCGTGCCGACTGGTTGTGGCGGATCCTCGGCGAGGGCGGACACGTCGCCCTGGTGGCGGCGGTGGACGGCGCGGCCGGCCGGCCGGCCGGCATCGAGCTCACCGGCGTCGACCTGGTGCCGGGCTCGGTCGCCCCGCTGCGCAGGCTGGCTACCGGCCATTGGCTGCGCCGGTGGTGGCCGGCCAGCAGACAGGACGGCATCGTCGGCCTGGACCGTGCGCTGCTCGACGTCGAGGTTGCGTTGCTGACCGCCGGGGCGCAGAGCTTCTTTCCCGACGACACGCTGGACTCCGATGTGGCGCACCTGCTGGAGCCGCACGCCGCCGCACTGATAAGCCATGTCCGCAGCGACGATTCGCGGATCGTGGACCTGGTGCATGCGGGCGCCGAACTCGCCACCGAGCTCGGTACGGAGAACGATCGGTGGCCCGAACTCATTGTGGCTCTGGATGATTCGAGTCTGGTCCGGACGTTGCCGAGCGATCGCCGCGATGACTACGCGCTGGCCGCCGGCGCGGGCGCGGTTCCGCGCGGCGCGGGCACGATCGCCCGGGGCGTCACATCCATCGCATGGAGCGGGGTTCCGCCGGCGATCTTCGATGCCGCTGAAAACACCGTCGACTGGAGCGTGGAGGCCGGCGACTCGACCGTCGTCGCCGTCGTGCACGCGGCGGTGATCGGCCCGGACCCGGCGACGGGCATCGCGGTGCGCCTGCGTTCCGCGGCCATCGACGGCACCGGCACCCTGGACGCGACCGGGCGCGCCACTTTCCCGCTGGAAGATGGTCAGGGCCGTCCCCTCACCGAGTCGGGAGCATGGCACCACGACTGGTCGACGACGTCGGTGCTCGTGGGCGTCGAAACGGCGGAGTCCGCCGAGATCCGGCAGCGGGTACGGCGGTGGGTGCGATCACGGCTGGACATGCCGCCGCACGACGCCTTCCTCGCCGAAATATTGGCCTCGGAATCTGCCTATTAGGCCTACTAAGAACCCCGGCCATTCCCTATGCTGAGCGAGTGCCAAACACCTATCGCGTGGTTCAGTGGAACACCGGAAACGTCGGCAAGAGCTCGCTGAAATCCATCGTCACCAACCCCACCCTGGAATTGGTCGGCTGCTACGCCTGGTCGGCGGAGAAGGCCGGGCGCGACGCCGGCGAACTCGTCGGGATCGAGCCGCTCGGTGTCACGGCCACCAACGACATCGATGAGCTGCTGGCGCTGAAGCCGGATTGCGTGGTCTACAACCCGATGTGGATCAACGTCGACGAACTGGTCCGCATCCTGTCCGCGGGCGTCAACGTGGTGACCACGGCCTCTTTCATCACCGGACACAACCTGGGCGACGGCCGCGACCGCATCTTGGCGGCCTGCGAGAAGGGCGGCTCCACGATCTTCGGGTCCGGCGTCAGCCCGGGCTTCGCCGAACTGCTGGCCATCGTGTCGGCGATGGTCTGCAACCGGATCGACAAGGTCACCGTCAACGAGGCCGCCGACACCACCTTCTATGACTCGCCCGAGACCGAAAAGCCCGTCGGCTTCGGCCAGCCGATCGACCACCCCGACCTGCCGGCGATGGCCGCCAAGGGGACGGCCATTTTCGGCGAGGCCGTGCGGCTGGTGGGCGACGCCCTGGGCGTCGAGCTCGACGAGGTGAAGTGTGTGGCCGAGTTCGCCCAGACAACCGAGGACCTCGTCATGGCGTCGTGGACCATCCCCGCCGGCCACGTCGCGGGCACCTACATCAGCTGGCAGGGCATCGTCGGCGGCAAGACGCTGATCGATCTCAACGTCCGGTGGAAAAAGGGACAGACGCTCGAGCCCGACTGGAAGATCGATCAGGACGGCTGGGTCATCCAGATCGACGGACAACCGACGGTCACCACGAAGGTCGGCTTCCTGCCGCCGCCGTACTTCGAGGCCACCACGCTCGAGGAATTCATGGACCTCGGCCACATCATGACGGCGGTGCCGGCCATCAACGCCATCGCCGCCGTCGTCGCCGCGGCACCGGGAATCGCCACCTACGCCGATCTTCCGCTGACACTGCCGCGCGGCAACGCGTATGTCAGCATGGATCGGTGAGTGCGCGCTGCATCATTCGCACCCTCGGCGTTGCAGCCACGACGGCATCGACGTTGGTGAGCGGACCGCTCGGCATCCCTGCGGCGCATGCCGATCCGTGCCCGGACGTCGAGGTGGTGTTCGCCCGCGGCACCGGCCAGGACGCCGGTGTCGGCCACGTGGGTCAGGGCTTCGTCGACTCGCTGGGCTCGCAGATCAACGGGCGTTCGATGGGCGTCTATCCCGTGAATTACCCGGCGTCAGCGGCGTTCGCGTCGAGCGCTCGAGCCGGCGCCGACGATGTGGTCGCTCACGTCAACGACATGATCGGGCGATGCCCCGGCACGCGACTGGTGCTCGGCGGCTTCTCGCAAGGGGCGGGCGTGATGGATCTGGCCACCAGGGCCTTGCCGCCGCAGGCCATTGATCACGTGGCGGCGATCGCCACCTTCGGCAATCCCACCAGCGAGCTCGCCGGCAATTTCACCGGCGCCGTTTTCTCGCCGATCGGCCCGCCGTATGCCGCCAAAACCATCGACATGTGCGCCGACGGTGACCCGGCATGCTCCCCCGCCGGCGGCAATCTGATGGCGCACGGCTCGTACGTCCAGTCCGGGATGACCGCCCAGGCCGCCACCTTGGTCGCCGGACGGCTATAAGGCGGCGCGCCGCCGAGCGGGTTTGGCGTAGGCGGCGCCCAGCGCCGGCACCGCGATCGGACCCTGGTCGCGGACCGCCTCGATGGCGTTGCGCAGCGGACGGGCAAGGCCCGCAAAGGATCCCATGTCGAAAAGCAGCGGCGTCAGCAGCCGGTTGTGGACGAAACCGAAGGAGCTGCCGGTCTCGGGGTCGGCCCAGCCGAGCGTTCCGCCCAGGCCGACGTGACCGAAACCGTGCAGCAGACCGGGAACCGGCGACTCGTGGTAGCCCAGGTGAAAAGGCATGGGCACCACCATGTTCGCGTCGGGCCACTTGCGCCGCGCCTGCCCGGCCAGTCCGCGCGCGAGCTCCTCGGACAGGAACTTCTTGCCGTCCATTCGGCCGTCGTTGGCCAGCGCGCCGAACATCTTGGCCAGCGCCCGGCCGGTCACCACGCCGTTGGCGGCGGGGATCTCGCCGTCCAGGAACGGGGTGTCGCCCTTGATCAGCGAGACGACGCCGGGAAAGTACATCGCGCCCAGCGCTCCGGAGAACGGCAGACCGGCCACCCTCGGCGCGATGAAGTTGAACACCGGCGCGCGCAGCCGTCCCTGCGGTATCAGGATCTGCGCCGGCGTGGTCGGTGAGCCTTCCGGTGGGCGGCCCAGATGCAATCCGTCGGTGTTGAGCGGCCGGGCGACCTCCTGGCGAATCAGCTCGCGCATGCCTTTGCCGGTCACCGCCCTGGCCAGACCGGAGAGCAGCCACCCAAAGGTGAGCGCGTGGTAGGCCTGCACGCCGCGCAGGTGGTCGACCGGGGCCGCCGCCAGCCGCTCCTCCATGAGCAGGTGGTCCATCAACTCTGTCTTTGTGACGCCCCGCAGGTGCGACAACCCGGAACGGTGCCGCAACACGTCGCGGACCGTGATCCCGGCCTTCCCGTTGGCGGCGAATTCGGGCCAGTATTCGGCGACGGGCGCGTCGTAGGACAGCAGGCCACGATCGGCCAGCCGGTGAATCACCGTCGACGCGACGCCCTTGGTCGCCGAGAACACCATGGCACCGGTGTCCGCGGTCCAGCGCTGGGTGCCGGCCCGGTCGGACCACCCGGTCCAGACGTCCACGACGGGCACCCCGTCGACGTAGACGCTCAGGGCGCCCCCGCCGAACCGGCGGCCGGGAAACAGCTGGGAGAACACCTTGACGGCGCTCGCGAAACGCGGGTCGGCAGCACCGGACACACCGCGTGGCAAGCCATCGTCGGTGACCAGCAGAGTCGACGGCGTCACTGCGTCGCGACGCCCCGAGCGTTCACGAGGATGAAGCTATCAGCCGGACTGCTCCGGGGGCTCGGGTTTTATGTCGGGGGGTTGAACGGGGGGTGAGTCCCTCAAATATCGCCTCAGCCGCAGTAGCTGGTTGACCACCATGCCGATGCCGAGGAGCATCAACCCCGCGACTACTGCCACCACGATTGCGGTGCTCACGAGTCCATGATGACAGGGTCGGGGTTTTGATAAGTCCTGCTGAGGGGTAGTCAGCACGCCATGAGCGCCGAAGACAAGATGAAAAACAAGATCGAGGACGTCGGGGGCCGGGCCAAGGAAGCCGTCGGCAGGGCCACCGGGAACGCCGAGACCAGGGATGAGGGCCGGGCCGATCAGGCGAAGTCGGCATTGAAAGATGCCGGCGAGAAGGTGAAGGACGCTTTCAAAAAATAATGACCATTCGCAAGGTGTTGGCCGTCGCGCCGGCGCGCCGACTGTCGGTTTCTGCGCTGTCCGCGGCGGCGGTGTTCGGCTCGTTGCTGTCGAGCGCGCCGGTTCCGTCCGCGGCGGCCGAGCCGTGTCCCGATGTCGAAGTCGTTTTCGCCCGGGGGTCCGGGGAGCCGCCCGGTGTCGGCGGGATCGGCCAGCCGTTCGTCGATTCATTGCGCTCGCAGCTCGGCGGCAAGTCGCTGACCGTGTATCCGGTCAATTACCCTGCCAGCACTGACTTTTCAAGCCCCGACTTCCCGTTGACCGTCATCGACGGCATCCGGGACGCCAGTTCGCACATCGAGTCGATGGCGGCGAATTGCCCTAACACCAAGGAGGTGCTCGGCGGCTATTCGCAGGGGGCCGCGGTGGCGGGCTACACCACTTCGGCCGCCGTGCCCCCGGGCGTGCCCGCGTCCGCGGTGCCGCCACCGATGCCGCCGGACATCGCGAAGCACGTCGCCGCCGTGACGCTGTTCGGAACGCCGTCGGGTCAGTTCCTGCAGAAGTACAACGCTCCGCCGCTGGCCATCGGGCCGCTGTATCAGCCCAAGACGCTGGAGCTGTGCGCGCAGGGCGACCCGATCTGCGGCACCGGCAACGGCAACGATTTCGCCGCGCACACTTCCTATCCGGTTAACGGCATGACAAACCAAGCCGCCAACTTCGCCTCCAGCCACCTCTAGGATTTGCGGTCTTGCAGAATGAGGCCATGCGGGTTCTGATCACGGGCGGTACGGGTTTTGTCGGCGGGTGGACCGCGAAGGCCATCTCCGATGCGGGGCACTCCGTCAGGTTCCTGGTCCGAAACCCCGACAAGCTGAAGAACACGGTCGCCAAGCTCGGTGTCGACACCTCGGACTTCGCCGTCGCCGACATCACCGATCGGGTCGCGGTCCGTGAGGCGTTGCAGGGTTGCGACGCCGTCGTGCACAGTGCCGCCCTGGTCGCCACCGATCCACGCCAGACGGCCGAGATGCTCGCCACCAACATGCAGGGCGCCCAGAACGTGCTGGGCCAGTCCGTCGAGCTAGGTCTGGATCCCATCGTCCACGTGTCGAGCTTCACCGCGCTGTTCCACCCGGACCTGGAGACGCTGACGGCCGACCTGCCGGTGGTGGGCGGCGCGGATGGATACGGAACATCCAAGGCGCAGGTCGAGATCTATGCCCGGGGTCTGCAGGACGCGGGCGCGCCCGTCAACATCACCTATCCGGGCATGGTGCTCGGTCCGCCGGTCGGGGACCAGTTCGGTGAGGCCGGCGAGGGCGTGCGGGCCGCCCTGCAGATGCACGCGATTCCGGGTCGCAGCGCGGCGTGGCTGATCGTCGACGTCCGCGACCTGGCGGCGTTGCACGCGGCGTTGCTCGAACCCGGGCGCGGACCGCGCCGCTACACCGCCGGAGGCCATCGGGTGCCCGCCGCCGACCTCGCCAACCTGCTCGGGCAGGTTGCGGAGACGCCGATGGTGGCCGTCCCCATCCCGGACACCGCCCTGCGCGTTGCGGGCGCGGTGCTGGATCGAGCCAACCGTTTCCTGCCCTTCGAAACGCCGTTCACCTGGGCGGGAATGCAGTACTACACGCAGATGCCGGCCTCCGACGATTCGCCGAGTGAGCGAGAGCTCGGCATCACCTACCGGGATCCGCTGGAAACCGTGGCGGACACCTTCGAGGCCATCCGCGCCGAGAGCGGCTAGCCGCGGTGCGCCTTACGCGGCGGGTTTGATCTCCAGTCCGACGTGCACCTTGTCGATGCCGCCGCGGACGATCGAGTGCACGTAGAACCAGGGCGCGTGGTACCAGTACCGCTTGAGGACGGCGTTGTAGACCCGCCGCGTCTCGGACTTCGGTAGCACCCGGGCGACGGCTTCGATCTCTTCGCCCTTGGGCTTGCCCAGCGCCCCGCTCTTGGCGATCGTCACCCTGGGAGTGTTGTTGATGCGCTTGGTTTTCCACGACCCGTCGTCGGTGATCACCAACAACGTGTCGTTGCCGTCGGGCACGCCCCAGATCGGTGTCGGCTTCGGACGGCCGTCCTTGGTGAATGTCGTCAACAGCAAGTACTTGGACTGAATCACGTCCTTGAAGCTGGGGGCCACGCGTGTTCCTTATCTGTGGATGGTTGCCCCATCCATTCCCAAATCGCCAGGTTCCCAATCATCGCGTGGGTCACCCGGATTTACCAGCCCGCGGATTCTTCTCGCCGAGGACTTACGACTGCCGCGGCAGGGTCCTAATGCCCTCGTCGCCCTGGGTCTGCGGAGCGACCATCTCCGTAACGGCCCGGAGTTTTCGAGATACCCATCTCCTCTGTCGGTCATACTTCGGATTGGAGATTCGCTATGACCAAACCAATTCCGCCGCTTGACCTTTCATGGCTGCTGATCGAATCACCGGCCGGCACGACGCACGTCGGCGCGATGTTGTTGTTCAAAAAGCCGGCCGGCCGCGGGCCGATCGTCCGCGAGATCGTCGAGGCGTACCGGGCGTGCGAGCCGGCGCCACCGTTCGACTATGTGCCGGAGATCCTCGGTCGCGGCGCGCCCCATTTCCGGGAAGTGACGAGCTGGGATCCGCACTACCACGTCGGACACCTGGCGCTGCCCGCCGGCGCCTCTTACGACGACCTGTTGCGGCTCGTCGCCGATCTGCACGAGCCGCAACTCGATCGCGACCGGCCACTGTTTCGCTGCTGGCTGATCGACGGGGTGCCGGACCGAATGTTCGCGATCTACACCAAGACCCATCACTCGATCATCGACGGTGAATCCGGCCTGAAGCTGCTGTACGCGGGCCTGAACAAGTCCGATCAGCACACCATCCCCAAGCCCGCCTTCGCGCTCGGCGCTCCGGCACCCGCACCGCACCCGCCGACGCCGCTCGCAGAGCGGATCGTCGACTCGATGCGCGGGGCCATCACGCAGGTCGAAGCGCTCAACCAGGTTTCGTTCGGCGCATTGCGCAAGGTGTTCGCCGGTCTTGTCGGATCGCATCTGGAGGGCAGCCTCCCGTTCACGGCGCAGCACGCGCCCACCAATGATCCGCTCAAAATCGGGCGAAGCTTCGCGACGCTCGCGCTGCCGCTCGACGAGATGCGCGAGACCGGCCGCCACTTCGGGGCGACCCTCAACGACGTTGCAGCCACCATCATCGACGGGGGGTTGCACGCATACCTGCGCGAAACCGGCCGCGCGTTCGCGCACCCGTTCATCGCGATGTGTCCGGTCTCGTTGCGCGCCGCCGACGACATGGCGATCGGCACCCGGGTGTCGGCGATGTTCGTACGACTCGGCGAGCCCGGCGCGAGCATGCCGGAGCGGATCCGCCAGGTGGTGCACTCGGTTGCCGCTGCCAAGCAGGAAGTCGGCGACATGTCCAGCGAGGCGGCGATGACCTACGCGGTTGGCCTCGTCGCGCTCGCGGGCCTGGGCGCCTCGACGCACCTGGACCGCATCGGGCACCCGGCGTGCAACCTCGTCATCTCGAACGTGGCGGGCGCCAAGGAGACCCGATATCTCGACGGTGCGCGTCTCCTCGGCATCTACCCGGTCTCGGCGCTCGCCGCCTCGATCGGGCTCAACGCGACGCTGGCGTCCTATCACGGCAGTGTGGACTTCGGCTTCGTCGCAAACGCCGCGGCGATCGATGACGCAACGCAACTGGCCCGCCACACGCTGCGGGCCTATAAGGAGCTGAAGGCGGCGGCGAG
This sequence comes from Mycobacterium mantenii, assembly GCF_001667865.1. Classification (GTDB taxonomy): domain Bacteria; phylum Actinomycetota; class Actinomycetes; order Mycobacteriales; family Mycobacteriaceae; genus Mycobacterium; species Mycobacterium mantenii_A. The sequence continues at coordinate 288,736 of NZ_LZJP01000100.1, forward strand.
AAGCCGGCCGGCGCACCCGAGGCGCGCGTCTTCCCGCCGTGTCAACGTGTCCTGAGCCGGCTCTGATCAGTTCGTTGCGGCCGCGACCGAGATGGATTGGCTCACCGTGTAACTGTCGATTCCTTCGGTACCGAGTTCGCGGCCGTACCCGCTGTTCTTGACGCCGCCGAACGGTGCCGCCGGATCCATGATGTAGCCCTCGTTGACCCCGAAAGTGCCCGACCGCACCCTGGCCGCGACGCCGTAACCGCGCTCGACGTCGGCGGTGAACACCGATCCCGCCAGGCCGTACTCGGAGTCGTTGGCGATCCGAATCGCCTCGTCGTCGTCCCGGTAGGAGATGACGGTGAGCACCGGGCCGAAGATCTCCTCGCGGGCAATCCGCATGTCGTTGCCGGCATCGCCGAACAGCGTCGGCTTTACGTACCAACCGGTTTCGAGTCCGTCGGGCATCTCGCTGCCGCCGGTCACCAGGCGCGCCCCTTCGCTTTTGCCCGCTTCGATGTACCCGCGGACCCGCTCCTGCTGGCGCTGCGCCACCAGCGGCCCGATCTGGGTGTTGGGGTCGGCCGGGTCACCCACCGTCATCGAGCGCATGCCCGCGGCCAGCGCCTCGGTGAACTCGTCCTTGCGCGCTTCCGGCACCAGGATCCGGCTCAGCGCATTGCATACCTGGCCGCCGTTGGCCAGGCTGGCCATCTGGATCGCGGAGGCGGTCGCGGCGGGGTCGGCGTCGTCGAGCACGACGGCGGCCGACTTGCCGCCCAGTTCCAGGCTCACCTGTTTCAGCCCCTGAGCGCATGCCAGCGCCACTTGCCGCCCGGCGCCGGTGGACCCGGTGAACGAGACCTTGTCGACGCCGGCGTGGCCCACCAGCGATTCACCGACGTCGCGGCCACCGGGCACCACGTTCAGTACGCCCGGCGGAAACTCCGCTGCCGCAACGAGTTCGGCGAGCAGCTGCGCATCGAGCACGGATTCGGGGGCGGGCTTGAGCACCACCGAACAGCCGGCCAACAGCGCCGGCACGATTTTGCACATGGTGAGAAACTGCGGCATGTTCCACGGCACCACCGCGGCCACCACACCCACCGGCTGCCTGCGGATCCGAATGTTCTTGCCGTACAGGCCCGGCCGATCCTGTTCCCACTGGTAATTCGCCGCCATGCCACAGAACGCCGAGATCATGGTCAGGGGAAGGCGGACCTGCGCCATTTTGGCGAACGTGATGGGTGCGCCGATCTCGGCCGAGATCAGCGCTGCCATGTCGGCTCGTCGCTCCTTGTAGAGGCCGGCCAGGCGGGTGATCGCCTCGATCCGGTCGGCGGCGTCCATGCGTGGCCACGGACCGGCATCGAAGGCCGTACGCGCCGCGGCGACGGCACGGTCCACATCCTCCGGTCCCGCGGCCACCGCGTGGCCGATCACCTCCTCGCTGTGCGGCGACACCACCGAGATCACGTCGCCGCGTCCAGAAGCCGGTGAGGTCCACACCCCATCGATGAAGAGCTCATCTCTCTCGTACATCAATCTCCTTGGGGCTCTGCGGGTTGAGCGGTCAGGTATTGCGACCGCCGTTGACTCCGAGTATCTGGCCGGTGATGTAGCCGGCCTCCTCGGAGACGAAGAAGGCGCATGCCGCGGCGATGTCCTCCGGCTTGCCCACCCGGCGTACCGGGGTGCGCTGAATGTGATCCTCGACCGTGCCACCGAGCAGGTGCCGCCGTTCGGCACTGCGCAGCATCGGCGTGTCGACGAAGCCCGGCGGAACCGCGTTGACGGTGATTCCGGCCGGTCCGTATTCGAGGGCCAGCGACTTGGTCAGGCCGTTCACCGCGGACTTCGCGGCCACGTAGTGGGCCATGAACGGCTGACCGGAGTGGGTGCTGGACGACGAGATGTTGACGATGCGACCCCATCCGGCCTCGACCATGTCGGGCAGCACGGCCTGAACGGTGTGGAAGACACCGTTCAGATTCACGTCGATCACCTTGGACCATTCCTCGAAGGACATGTCCGAGAACTTCTTGAAGCCCTCCACGCCCGCCGCATTGACCAGCACCAGAATCGGTCCGTACGCCGCGCGGATCTCGGCTACCGCGGTGTCGACCTGGGCGCGGTCGGTGACATCGGCGACATAGCCGAAGCCGTCATCGGTGGGAGACAGATCGACGACGGCCACCCGAAATCCGTCGCTGCGTAATCGCTCGGCGACGGCACGGCCGATCCCCGAAGCGCCACCGGTCACGACCGCCGTCTTCACGCGCGCACCACCCCAACTTTCCTGAGCGACCGCCCAAATAATGGGCTTCACATGCCTATCACCCGGCCTCGGCCACGGTCAAGCACGAGGTGGGCGATTTCGCCTTGATTCCGCTCAGGCGCCCTGCTTAGGGTCCGTGGATGGACAGACCCCCGTTCCGTTTCGGAGTGCAGGCCACCAATGCCGCCGGGGCACGCGCGTGGCGCGACACCGTTCGTCGGGTCGAAGATCTCGGGTACTCAACGCTTTTCCTCGCGGATCACTACCTGGGCCCGGGGCCCGCGCAACGCGAAGCGCGCACCCCACGCCAAGACCTGGCACCCATTGCGGCGATGGCGGCGGCGGCCGCCTGGACCGAGACCTTGCGCATCGGTTGCCGGGTCTTCTGCATCGACTACCACGTGCCCGCGGTGCTGGCCAAGGAAGCCGCGACACTCGATGTGCTCTCGGACGGGCGTCTCGAATTCGGCATCGGCGCCGGCTGGAGCGGAGTGGAGTACGCGGCGATGGGGCTGGAGTTCGACCGGCCGGGTCGGCGAATCGCCAAGCTGGCCGAGGTGGTCTCGCTCATCAAGGCCCATTGGCGGGGCGGGGAACTGGACTACTCGGGCGAGTTCGTCGAGGTGCACGGTTATGCGGGGCGGCCACGGCCGGTGCAGCAACCCCATCCGCCGATCATGATCGGCGGGGGTGGCCGGCGCGTTCTCACGCTGGCCGGGCGCGAGGCCGACATCGTCAGCATCTCGAGCGTGCCGTTTGTGGAGCGTGACGCCGAGGGCTTTGACCCACAGGCGGTGGCGGAGCGCCGGATCGGCTTCGTGCGGGCCGCCGCCGGTGAGCGCTACGGCAGTCTCGACGTCGAAAGCTCCCCGTACTTCACCGAGATCACCGACGATCCCGAGACCGTACTGGCGATGCTCGAGAAATCGACGGGCATCGCGGCGGACCTGTTGCGCGACCACCCGAATGTGCTGATCGGCTCGGCGGAACGCGTTGTCGAGACGCTGCATTCGCGGCGGGAAACCCTCGGCGTCAACTACGTCACCGTGCAGCAGGGACAGATCGAATCCTTCGCGCCGGTGGTGGCCCGCCTGCACGGCCGGTGAACCTTGACCACCGCGAGCGGAGGTGGGATATTTGGGCGATCGCTCAAGGGAATGAGACAGGCCTATGGCAAAGCGCACCAGATTCGGCGAGTACCAGAACAGCTATGCCAACTACAAGTTCGAGCTCACCGACGACGGCATCCTGTTCATGCAGTGCCATACCGACGGTGACAGCCTGGTGTGGAGCTGGAAAGCGCATGACGAGATGTCGGACGCGTTCGCCGATATCGCCGGGGACCGCGAGATCAAGGTGCTCATCCACACCGGAACGGGCGAGAACTACAACGCCAACTGGGGTCGCCTACCCAACGGCGAGCCGCCCGAACATCCCATCTACCAGGCCATGCCCAATGACCGCGGGACGCACAAGCTCGACGAGAAGGCCTGGTACGCACGCCATCTCATCTTCAATGTGCTCGACGTCGACGTGCCCATGATCAGCGCGGTCAACGGTCCGTGCAACATGCACTCCGAAGTGCCGATCATGGGCGACATCGTGCTCGCCTCCGAGGACGCCTACTTTCAGGACGCCTCCCACTTCCCACGCGGGCAGGTGCCCGGCGACGGTCAACATGTGATCTGGAGCGTGCTCGCCGGGCACAACCGCGCGCGCTACTTCCTCCTCACCGGCCAGAAGCTCAGCGCGCAGGAAGCCAAGGAGTGGGGCGTGGTCAACGAGGTGCTGCCCAAGGACAAGGTGTTAGACCGGGCTTGGGAGCATGCCCGCGAACTGATCAAGCGACCACCGCTGACCCTGCGGTACACACGACAGTTGTTCACCAACCCGCTCAAGCGGGCTTTCGTCAACGAGCTCGGACACGGCCTCGGACGCGAAACCTACGCCCAGCGCGTCTTCTTCCCGTTCGGCGGCGAGATGGCACCGCTGGACCGGGCCTGGGACGCGGAGCCTTGGTCGACACCGACGAACGACGGAGTCCGATCATGACCGGCATCCAGCAGCGCCTGTCGACCGGGCGGGGCAAGTTCACCACCGACTATCCCGAACTCGGGACCGGACCCGTCAGCTACGAGGACTCGATCTCCGAGGAGTTCTTCACCGCCGAGCGCAAGGCGGTCTTCGAGCGAAACTGGTTGTGCGTCGGACGTATTGAACGCCTCCCCCGCAAGGGCTCGTACTTCACCCGCGATCTGCCCGGAGGCCTCGCTTCGATCGTGATCGCCCGCGACCGGGACGACACGGTGCACGCCTTTCACAATGTGTGCGCACACCGCGGCAACAAGGTTGTCTGGCAGGAGCACCCGGGGCGGGAATCGTCGGGCACCTGTCGCGCGTTCGCGTGCAAGTACCACGGTTGGCGCTACGGCTTGGACGGCAAGGTCAACCACATCACCAATGAGGACGAGTTTTTCGACCTCGACAAGAGCGCGCTGCGGATGCCGCCGGTGCACTGCGAGGTCTGGGCGGGTTTCATCTTCGTCAACCTCGCCTCGGAAAAGGACGGGGTCGCGGTGCCGTTGCGCAGTTTCCTCGGTGACGGGCTGCTGGGCATCGAGGCCTACCCCTTCGAGAAGATGACGCAGCATTACGGGTTTTCCACCCGCATCAACGGAAACTGGAAGCTGGCCGTCGACTCGGTCTGCGAGTGGTATCACCCACCGTATGTGCACGGCCGCTTCATCGACCCCGACGTCTCCAAGGCCGAGAAGATGGTGCCGCCGGTCGACTCGTATCACTACGAATTGTTCCGGCCGCACATGCTCACCTCGGTACCGGGGCCGCCGCCGCTACCGCCGCGCGAGCCGGGCACCGCGGAACCGGCCCGCCAAGACCAGCGCTGGGTCTACAAGCTGTTCCGCGCCGGGTTGTTCGGGCCCGACGATGTCCCCGACCTGGGCTTCGAGGGACCACAACCGGGCTTCCTGAACCGCGGAGACATCGCCTCGTGGGGCAACGACCAGTTCTGGGTCTTCCCAAATATTTCGATCCAGATCTGGGCGCGGGGGTACTACATCACCTACACCTATTGGCCCGAAACCGTCGACTCGCACATCTACGAGATCGACATGTACTTTGTGCCGCCGGCCAACGCCGCCGAACGCCTCGCGCAGGAACTGGTGGTCGACAGCACGATCGAATTCGCGATGCAGGATGTCAACACGATCGAGGCCACGCATTCGGCCCTGAAGACGCGCGCGCAGAACACCTTCCACCTCAGCGACCAGGAATTGCTGATCCGCCAGTTCCACACCGTCATCCGCGACACGGTGGATGCCTACCGGGCCGGGGAGTCGTCATGACCCGCGTCGGCGACGATGCAGAGCGAAGCGATGCTGAGGAGCGGCGCTCATGACACTTCCACAGGGGTTCGCCGACCTCGAACCGTTCGTCGCCGATTGGGCGCTGCCGACCCGGGCGCAACGCTACGAGGCGCGGCTGTCGAAGCCCTACGACGAACTCGTCGAGTTCTACGACGCCATCGCACCCAGGGCGGAGCAAGCGATCGCCTACCTGAATGAGCTCGACATCAACGCCTTACGGGACGACGCGACCAGGCTGCTGCACCTGCTGTATTCGATGATCCTGGTCTCCTATGCCGTCAACGTGTTCAAGCAGAACCGCATCCCGGACTCCGGTGCCGCGTTCTTCGACATGGTCGCCGAACCGGCCGTGTGATATGACCACACTGTGACCGCATCCCAGCGACCGAAAGCGCGCGACTCCACGACGCGCGACATGCTGGTGGCCGCGACGAGTCAGATCATGCTCGAGGAAGGCTATGCCGCGGCCACGTCGCGCCGCGTCGCAGCCAAGGCCGGGGTCAAGCCGGCGTTGGTGCACTACTACTTTCCCACGATGGACGACCTGTATCTGGCCGTCTTTCGCCGCGGCGCCGCGATTTACCTGGAGCGCCAGCAAAAGGCGTTGGCCTCCGACCGGCCACTGCACGCATTCTGGGCCACGCTCACCGAGCCCAAAGACACCCGACTGCTGCTGGAGTTCATGGGACTCGCCAACCATCGCAAGGAGATTCGGGCCGAGATCTCGGCGTGGTCGGAACGCTGGCGCGAACAGCAGATCACCGCACTGAACTTCATCGTTCGCGAACACGAACTCGACACGGACGAATTCCCGCCCGCGGCCCTCGCTGTCGTCATCGCCTCCATCGGCCGCACCCTGATCCTCGAGCAGGGACTTGGTACCCACGGTGGACACGACGAGGCCGTCGCGTTGGTCAACCGATTCCTGGACCGGTTCGAGATGCCCACCCCGAAGAGTCGCCGGAGCACCTGAGACGGCGCTCAGGGCAACACGACGCGCAGCCGCTCCCAGCCGCGAACGGTCGACGTCGACGCCAATTGCGCGGTGTCGTAATCGATGTCCCATTCGGGCCACCGGTTGAGGATCTCGTCCAGCGCGACGCGGCCCTCGAGGCGCGCCAGGTTGGCACCCAGGCAGTAGTGCACACCCTTTCCGAAGGTGATGTGCGAGATGTTGTCGCGACGGATGTTGTAGGTGTCCGGATCGGCGTAACGGCGGGGATCCCGGTTGGCGGCGCCGAACAGCAGCAGCATGGCGCTACCCGCCGGGACGGTGGTGCCGTAGCACTCGAAATCCGTTGCCATCCAACGTGCAACGTGTGGGCCGGTGGGTTCGAATCGCAATGTCTCGTCGACGGTACGGGTCAACAGTGACCGGTCCTCGTAGACCTCGCGGCGCTGGTCGGGATGCTCGGCGAGCACCTTGGCCAGCCAGCCGATCAGCCGGCCGGTGGTCTCGTTGCCCGCCCCGGCGACCACCTGTGTGTAGTGCAGCACCTCTTTGCGGGTCAGCTTGCGGTGCACGCCGTTCTCGTCGTCGAATTCGACGTTGAGCAGTGTGGTCATCAGGTCGTCCGACGGGTTCTTGGATCGCCATTCGACGTAGTCGGCGTAGATCCGGCCGTCGGCGATGGAGTCGGCGTTCGCGACCTTCAGCGGCGCGCCGGGCTTGGTGCGCAGGTTGGCGTCATTGGCGTCGCGCACCGAGACCTGTTCGGACTCGGGGATTCCCAACAGCATCCCGATCACCCGCATCGGCATCATCGAGGCGAGTTCGGCGATGATGTCGAACCCTCCGGAGCCGACGAGGGGGTCCAGACACCGCACGCAGTATTGCCGAATCTGGTCCTCGAGGGCCGCCATCCGGCGGGGCGTGAACACCCGCGACATCAGGCCACGCAGCCTTGAGTGTTCGGGCGGATCCTGAAACATCATGACACCGCCGGGCATGTCGAATTTCGACTGGATGAGCTCGAGGATGTCGCTTCGCCTGTTGGAGAAGGTCTCCCAGTTGGCCAGCCCGCGCTCGACGTCGGAATGCCTTGACAGGGCCCAGAAATCGTAACGCTCGTTGTAGTAGATCGGCGCCTCTTCGCGCAGCCGCGCGTAGATCGGATAGGGGTTCGCATTGATGTTGACGTCGTAGGGGTCGTAGTAGACGTCGGTGTCGTTGGCGACGGTCATCGATGCCTTCCTTACTTCAAGCAGCTGCCGGCATCCACCGGCAGCGCAACACCGGTGATGTATCGGGCTTCGTCGGACGCCAGGAACAGCACAGCGTTACTGATGTCCTGGGCTGTCACCCACGGGATGGGGAGCGTGTGGAAGGTTTGGCAGATCGGCGCGAGGTCGTCCGGCCCGGGGTTCTCCAGATCGGGGCGGAAGGCGTGAAAGGTGCATTCGTTGATCAGCAGCGGCGTGTTCACATGGGTCGGCAACACGGCATTGACCCGGATCATCTTGTGGCCCAATTCAACCGCGAACGCGCGCATCAGCCCGATCACCCCGTGCTTGGCCGACGTGTAGTGACCGGTGTGTAAGTAGGCCTTCCTACCCGCGACCGACGACGTCAAGATGATCGAACCGCCGCGGTCTCCGTCCAGCATGTGCGGGACACCGGCTTTGACCGTCTTCCACACTCCGCTGAGGTTGACGTCGATCATCTCCTGCCACAGCGCCTCATCGGTCTTGTGCAGCTTGCCGGTCATCGTGCCGATGCCCGCGTTGGCGACGATGACATCCAGCCGTCCCAGCTGTTCGACGCCGCTGTCGACCGCCGCCTTCAACGCGTCGTAGTCGCGCACGTCGACTTCGGCGGTGACGACGCGAGCGCCCGCGTCCTTGACCATGCCGGCGGTGACGTCGAGGTCTTCCGGCGTAGCAGCGGGAGCCGGGGATCCCTCGAATCCGCGGCAGATGTCAACCGCGATGATGTCGGCGCCCTCCTGCGCGAGCCGGACGGCGTGACTTCTGCCCTGCCCCCGTGCCGCACCGGTCACGAATGCGACCTTGCCGTCCATCCGACCCATGGCATCCTCCACCTCATCGACATTGGGCGATCGCCCAAAAGTGTGGCGCAGGCCATGTCTAGCAGCATCCCGACGAGTCCGTCAAGAGAGCGCAGGACGGCATCCGGGAGATGATGGTCGGGTGGCGTATGACAAGGCGGCGACCGGGATTCTGCTGATCGATCCCTACAACGATTTCATTTCTCCGGGCGGGAAAGTGTGGGATCGGTTGCAAGGCGTCATCGAGAGCAACGACTGCGTTACCCATATGAAGCAGGTGCTGGACGCCGCCCGCGGCGCGAATCTGCGCGTCTTTTATGCGCTGCATCGTCGGTACCGGCCGGGCGACTATGAGACGTGGAAATACGTCGCGCCGGTCCAGCGGGCGGCCTGGTCGCGCAAGACCTTCGAATACGGCACCTGGGGCGGTGAGATCCGTGCCGGGTTCGAGCCACGACCGGGCGACATCGTCGCCCACGAGCATTGGTGTTCCAGCGGTTTTGCCAACACCGACTTGGACCTGCAACTCAAACGCCATGGGATCGAGCGGGTCATCGTCATGGGTTTGATCGCGCATACGTGCGTCGAGGCGACGGTCCGGTTCGCCGCCGAGCTCGGTTATGACGTCACAGTGGTCGGGGATGCCACGGCCGACTACTCGGACACCGAGATGCGCGCCGCCCTCGAGGTGAACATGCCCAACTACGCTTCGGCCATCGTGACCACCGACGAGGCCGTCGCCGCGATCGCTTCTCTTTAAATAGAGGTCACGGGGCCGCCCGGATCCGTGAAGATTTCTCGCACGGGTGTGAAGGCTTCGTTAAGAACGAGGCACGCCACCCGCCCGACCAGCACCGTAGAGCCATGACGCCCTTCGAGCTGCCGGCGAACCATGCCGCCTGAGGCCGTGGCCCGGGACGGCACACTGTGCTGGGCTCAGCTGCGGACCGTGCCCGGCGCGGCGTCGGTTCGAGTCACGGCCACCTACGCGGTCCTTTTGCTCGTCATCTATCTCATCCTCGCCGCGCTAGGCCCGCACGCACACGCGGTCGCCGTAACCCGAATGAGCACCAACGTCCACAACCTCGGGCGGGGACAGCTGGGCACCCTGATCGGGAGCGCGTTCGTCAACGATGGCGGTGATCTGTTCTTGTGGCTGCCGGGGCTGGTCTGCCTCCTGGCTCTGGGGGAGCTCATGTGGCGCGGCAGGGGACTGCTCGTCACCTTCGCGGTCGGCCACATCGGCGCCACGCTGATCGTCGCGGTGGGACTTGTCGCGGCCATCGAAACGGGGATGCTGCCGGTCTCGGTCGCCCGCGCCAGTGACGTGGGAATCAGTTACGGCGCGGTTTGCGTGCTCGGTGCGCTCACGGCGGCGATCCCGGCGCGCTGGCGCGGCGTCTGGGCGGGCTGGTGGCTGGGGACCGCGGTCGTGGCGGCCGCGGCCGCGGATTTCACCGCCGTCGGCCACGTGGTGGCGCTGCTGCTCGGCGTCGGATTGTCATTGCGGCTGCGCTCGGTGGCCTCCTGGACTCCCATTCACCAGGCGTTGCTCATCGTCGGTGTCACCTTCGGCTATCTCCTGCTCGCCGGGCCTTCGCTGATGGCACCCGCCGGTGGGTTGGCCGGTGCGCTTGTCGGGCTGGCCACCAATCGCTCCCTAGTCAGAGGGCCCCGTCAGTGTGTCGACGTGGTAGCGGCCGGCGGTCCAGGGCGGTGAATCGGCGGTAGGCGTCAGGCTGATCGTCACCTGCGCTTTGCCGGCGGTCGCCGACGGCGGCACCAGGTAGCTGTCGTCCAGCCACCGGTGAAACGTGTTGCTGCGCGGTTGCAGCCAGTTCCCCGCGGGCACGCCGTCCACCGCAACGTCGGCCGATTGGAATCCGGTCGCTTGATCCGATGTGCGACGCAGCACGATGCCGTGATTGTCCGGATCGATCTGGACGTGAAACGTGATCGCGCCCTGGCCGGTACGGACCGAGCCGACGACGGGCAGGGTGTCCTGAGTGCCCTCGTACTCGCTGACCAGTAGTTGATCGATGCCATCGGAGTCGGCGTAGCCGTGCAGCACTCGATTGATTGGATCGGTGGGGTTGACGTCGTCGCCACCGGTGACGCCGGCATCCGGCTGTGTGTAGAGGAATGCGGTTGAGCTGTAGTCGGGTTGGACCATGTTCCGTTTGCCGTGCTCGATGCCGAATCGGAGCGCGGAGTGATAGCCGATCGCGTCGGCCAGCATGATCCGGTAGACGGCGACGCAATAGTCGGCGCATCCGCCCGTGGCCGTGCGTTGATCGGGTTGGCCGTTGAGTGGATCGCTGAAGTGTGTGCCGTTCTTGAAGTACCAGCCACCCTCGTACAGGTCCTCGGTGCCGGTGCCATACCACTGCGGCGACGCGGCTCCGTCGGCGTAGACCCGCTCGGCACCCTCGAGAAAGTAAGGGGCATCGTCACTGAACGCCGTTTTGGTCCGGTAGCCGTGAATGGTTTGACTGATACCGACGAATTTGCCGCGTCCCTGTTCGTCGGCGAATAACCAGTCCTGACCCGGCGCCGTCGGTCCGGCATGGGAGCGCGCAGTGAAGTACCCCGCACGTCCGCTGGTGAGTGCAGGCGCCCACTGGGCGTCGGGTGTGGTGGCGATGTCGCCGTCTATCCCCGACACTCCCTCGGTGCTCGCGTTGACCAGTGTGATACTGGCCGAGTGCGCGAAAGGCATTGGCCACCAATCGCATAACACCACAGACCCGTCGGGTGCCGGGATGCTCGCGAACATCAGCGATCGCACGGTGTTGACGCCCAGTCCGGCGCCGAAGAATTCCCCTAGCGGGGAGTCGACCAAGGTTCGGCCGTCGAAATCGATCCGCAGCCACAACCCGGTCAACTGCCGGACTGCCGGTTCGGGCAGCCGCAGCCGCAACGCCGAGATGCTCGCCGAGCCAGTCGATTCGGCGATGATCCGCTCCTCGCCGGGGGGTATGTCGATGACCCGCTTGCTGTGCGTCGCACCGGCCGCGTCCGGTTTGGGGTCAACCGTGCCGGCGGAGCCGAGCGTCTCCAGCACATCGAGCGCGGGATCGTTTGGCGAGAACGTGTTCACCCCGTCGGCGTTGGGAAATTGCCGATAATCCACGTGGTAATACTCCAAATGAGATGCGACGCTGACGCGCATCGACCGGCGATAAGGCATCGGCACTTTGATGTAATCGCCTCCCGGCGACTGAGTGGCATTGGCCACCAGCGGCCACACGAACGGGGCCCCGAGCTCGCCGTCGACCAACGACTGCAACGGTGTATCTACGACGGTCTGCCCGTCCAGCTCGATGCGGAGGTTTCCGACGGCGCGAACATTTCCGCCGTCGCGGGTCAGCCAGATCGAATCGATTTCTCCGGCACCGTGATCCTCCGCGATGACACAGCCGGCGCCCCCTGGCGCCAGGCACCCGCCGCTGCCGTTGCGATTGCCGGTGGAAATGTCGAAATCGCCGCCGCTGCGATCAAAACTCGAGACCTGCAGGGTCTGCGAGCCGGGGTTCAAATAGGGCAACCGGTCCAAGCGACGGTAGGTGTCCCACCCGACTATTCTTTCGCCGGGCTGAGTCGTGACGGGTGCAGCCGGCTCTGCGCCGGCCGCCCCGGCCCGGGGAATTGACAACAGCAGCAACGCAAATACCGTGGAGCACACCCGCGCTGCCACCGACATAGCAACTGAGCCTACTTTTGTCGGTGTCCTTGGCGGCCCCGGCGGCCAGCGCCGCGCAACCAGAACGCCTACCCCGTACTTGCAGTTAGGTGTAAAAAGGGATTCCGTACCCGAAGTCGGGTTTAAGCCGGCGCAACAGAGTTGGATCCTCTTTTAACCATTTTTTGTAAGTCATTCCCACCAAATTCCCCGGCCGCTCGAGCAAAACATCGCGTGTTGATTGCGCCGATTACCCGCCTTGCGACGCAGTAGGACTCGATTTCCCCCCAAAGATATCCGGAAACACCCGGCCACGAGGATTCAAAATTCAAGATCGTTCTCTACCGACTTTCAGTCAGGTGACGTATTTGAACGAAATTTACTCCATTTCCATAGCTTGCCCAGTTGTCACCGCGTAATATCACTTCCCTCGGGCGTCAGATTTCTCCCAAGAACGGAGTGGTCATGTCTGGATTGAAATACAAAGTAGTTCTCGGTTTACTCCTCACCTTCACCGCCATCACGGCTTCCGGCTGCACAACGCCGATCACCATTGACTGCGGACCCAACCTGACCTGCACGATGTAGGCCTGCCGGGCAACCGGCAGGGTCCCCACTACTCGCACCCATTACTCGGTACGGCTCATATTCGAGCCTATTGAGTAGCTCATTTGATTGGCATTGGGTGCCAGTTTTTCGCACGGCGTTACGCCCCTGCGTGCCGACGTAGCGGCCGACGCCGTGACGGCAACAGCCGAGTCAACTTGAGTGTGAAAACATCTGGTTACCAAGGCTTTTGCCGACCCAGTCGGCTCTGTTCCGGCTATCCTGCGACGCCGGCACACGAGCAACGCAAGGGCGTGCACACTCCTCGGGCCGTGCGCACGCCCTTCGCGGAAATACCTGCTGGCGTTTGCCCGCATCGGCGGTAAGCTTGATTGCCTCAGCGAAAGCGCTGAAAGCGGTTGGCTCCGGCGCCTCGGCGGTTCGGGCGGGGGCGTCGTGTGATCGAATCCGGTTGGCAATTCCGCGGTTACAGCGGATTGCCCCCGGTGTCACTGTGACAAATCGCCCTAAGTCACTGCGCGGCAGGAAGAATCACCACTCCCGCGCGGGTGCACCGAGTGATACGTTGAGGTCCTCACGTGGGCACAGCGCCTGATCGACGCGAGCTAGTTTGATCCGTTCTTGAGATCTCGATCCCGGCTGGGCTGAACGCGTTTGGGCTCACCGGGCATTTTCGGGTAGTTCGGCGGATACGGCATGTCGCCCAGGCCGCGCTCTTCGTCGGCCTTAGCCTTTTCCAGCAACGGTGCGATCGACTGCGCCACGTCATCCATTGCGGCCCAGGGATCCTCACGCCGCCGTACTAGCTCGGGCACGGTCGCCATGGTGTAGTCGTCCGGTTCGGCGCCGGCCAGCTCGTCCCATGTCAGTGGCATCGACACCGTCGCGATCGGCGTGTTCCGCACCGAGTAGGCCGACGCCATGGTGCGGTCCCGGGCATTCTGATTGAAGTCGATGAAGATGCGCTCGCCACGCTCCTCCTTCCACCACGACGTCGTGACCGCCTCCGGTGCGCGCCGCTCTATCTCGCGAGCCAGCGCGATGCCGGCGCGGCGCACCTCGGTGAAATCCCAATCGGTGGCGATCCGCAGAAAGACGTGAATCCCGCGGCCACCCGACGTCTTCGGATATCCCACCAGACCGAGCTCGTCGAGCAGCGGCCGCAGCACGTCGACCGCGACGGTGCGCGCCTGCTCGAAGGCGACGCCGGGCTGCGGATCCAGATCGATCCGCAGTTCGTCGGGATGGTCGGTATCCGGGCACCGCACCTGCCACGGGTGCAAGGTGACCGTGCCCATCTGCGCGGCCCACACGATCGCCGAAGGGTGGGTGACCTTCAACGCGTCGGCGGTCCGCCCTGATGGAAACGTCACCCGGCACGTCTGCAAATAGTCGGGATGGTGCTGGGGAATCCGCTTCTGGTAGATCTCCTCGCCGTCGATGCCGTCCGGGAAGCGCTGCAGGTGGGTGGGGCGGTCGCGCAGTGCGTCGAGCATCGGACCGCCCGCGACGGCTCGGTAATAGTCCACCAGGGTCCGCTTGGTGCCTTTCGATCCCAGTTTGGGGAAGTACACCTTGTCCGGACTGGTCAGGCGCACGGCAATGCCGTCGACGTCGAGCTCTTCTGCAGCACCCATGACTCCGATTCCAGCACAATCGGGCTATGGACCTCCCTGTCATGCCGCCGGTGTCGCCGATGCTGGCCAAGTCGGTACGCACGATTCCCCCTGATTCGTCCTATGAACCCAAGTGGGACGGTTTCAGGTCGATCTGTTTCCGCGACCACGACGATGTCGAGCTGGGCAGTCGCAATGAACGGCCGATGACGCGCTATTTCCCCGAGCTGGTGGCGGCGGCCAGGGCCGAGCTGCCGGAGCGTTGCGTGATCGACGGCGAGATCGTGATCGCCACCGACCACGGGCTGGATTTCGAGGCGCTGCAACAACGCATTCATCCGGCCGATTCGCGGGTACGGATGCTCGCCGAGACCACACCGGCGTCCTTCATCGCGTTCGACTTGCTCGCCCTCGGCGACGACGACTACACGCGGCGGCCCTTCAGCGAGCGGCGTGCCGCCCTTCTCGACGCTTTGGCGGGCTCGGGCCCGTCGATCCATGCCACGCCGGCGACGACCGATCTGGATACCGCGCAGCGCTGGTTCGGCGAATTCGAGGGGGCCGGCCTCGATGGCGTGATCGCCAAGCCGCTGGACATCACCTATCAGCCGGACAAGCGGATCATGTTCAAGATCAAGCACGAGCGGACCGCCGACTGTGTGGTCGCCGGCTACCGGGTGCACAAGTCCGGCGCCGACGCGATCGGTTCGCTGTTGCTGGGCCTCTACCAGGACGATGGCCAGCTCGCGTCGGTCGGTGTAATCGGCGCGTTTCCCATGGCCGAGCGGAGGCGGCTGTTCGACGAATTACAGTCCCTCGTAACCGATTTTGAGGACCACCCGTGGAATTGGGCGGCGCATGAAGCCGGCGAGCGGACGCCTCGTAAAAATGAATACTCGCGTTGGAACGCCGGTAAGGATCTCTCGTTCGTGCCGCTGCGGCCCGAACGGGTGGTCGAGGTCCGCTACGACCACATGGAGGGCCGGCGGTTTCGTCATACCGCGCAGTTCAATCGCTGGCGTCCGGACCGCGACCCGCGCTCGTGTACTTACGAACAGCTGGAACAGCCGGTGACTTTCAGCCTCGGCGATATCGTGCCGGGACTTGGCTCTGGCTAGTCGGCGCCTTTGCGCTCAGCCGTCGATGTGCGTCGGTGGGTCGGCGAAGCCGAGATCCGGGTTCTGGCCGGGACCCATCACGCCGCAGTGGTTGTCCGGCACGAGGTAGGAACTGGCGCCGTTGGGAACCAACCGGGTGACCGCCACGCAACGCTGCCAGGTGCCGTCAGGCTGGACGGGCCCGTCGCACTTGCTGAGGACGGGCCCTCCGTACTGGCAGCCGGCGCCGGCCGGCGGCGATTCGGCGATCAGCCCCGCGGCCATCAGCAGGGCGGCCAATCCTCCGACGATGCACCGCTTCATGGCCGCCTCCCGTCACAGCGCCGCTGGGGCGTTGCCGAGCGCTCGGGGTGGTAATCACCGTCGACAGCCCAGCCCGCAATCACTGACGCTACCGCGTATGCCGTCGTGAACCCACCCTTTGGCCGCTTTTGACCGGGACCCGAAGCGGGCATGTGGCCACCATGAAGGCATTACCACCAGACCGTTACGGGCGCGGCGGTGTCGGTGTCGCCGAAGGCAATTGCCGAGGACCCATCGGCCCGCCGGGTCCCATCGGTCCTCCGGGCCCCATCATTCCTCCCGGCCCCATCATTCCCCCGGGCCCCATCATCGGGCAGGTGCCGGTATCCCCGCCGCCGGAACCTCGGCTGAAGCCATGTTGGTCACCGGAGGACCAGCCCAAGAAGAATCCGGAAAAGAAGACCACGGCGACGACGAACACGCTCCCGGCGACGACGAGCACCCACGCCAGGAGTTGACTGAGCCGCCGGTGCCCGTTGAATCGATCGCCGTCGTATTGCCGGCTGACGTTTGTCGGTCCGGCCGCGGGTTCAGGAGTCTGCGTCATGATCCGAACGATGCCACTCCCATACCCCGCTGGGGTAGGGACCATTGGCCTCAATGGGGGTTCGGGTGACCCTAGACCCTACCCCTAGGGGGTAGGGGTAGCCGAAGCTGTCAGTGCAGGACCATGCGGTGGATACGGAGGGTCCGATGAAGCCTCGAGCCAAAGCAACGGCCACACTGTTCGGCGGGTTGGCGCTTGGCATAACGGTCGGATTGGCCGGAGTCAGCGAATTGGGAAGCGATACCGGCAAGCCAATGACGACTCCGACTTCCAGCGTGACGCCAGCACCCCCTTCCACAGCCGCTCCCGACGCACCCGCGACGGATGAAACCAGTAGGCCCTTTCAGGGCCCCGGTGGCATCAACGGTTGCATTCCTCATGTGAATTGTTGAATGCCGCCGCGCGGGACTCGGACATGAAGTTCGACGTTGACGACCCTTCATTTCGTCGCCGAGGGTCCAGGGCGGACCCGGCGACAGCAAAAGCGTTGCAAATACCGGCAATTCGTAGCAACATCGCAGCGCCGACGGACTAGACCGTCACGATGAGCTGCGACAGGCCGCGTAGCGTGACATTGGCCTTGTACCGCGGCTCACCGGCCAGCCGGGCGTTCGGGAAACGCGCCGTCACCGCCGACAGGGCCACACCGGCTTCCAGCCGAGCCAGTGGCGCGCCCAGGCAGTAATGCACTCCGCGGCCGAAGCCTAAGTGCCGCACACCCTTTCGATCCGGATCGAAGACGTCGGGATCGAGGTATGCGGCGGGATCGCGCTGGGCGGCGGC
The DNA here is from genome assembly GCF_001667865.1 of Mycobacterium mantenii. Classification (GTDB taxonomy): domain Bacteria; phylum Actinomycetota; class Actinomycetes; order Mycobacteriales; family Mycobacteriaceae; genus Mycobacterium; species Mycobacterium mantenii_A. The sequence goes on from NZ_LZJP01000100.1 coordinate 306,009, forward strand.
GGTCAGCAGCATCATGATGTCGCCCGCGGACACGTCGATGCCCCCAATTGTCATGTCGTTTCCCGCAGTTCGGGCGATCATTTGCACCGGCGGGTCGTAACGCAGGGTCTCCTCGATGACCGCGGGGGCGCGGTTGGCGTCGGCGCCGAGGGCGGTCCATTGGGACGGTTGGCGCAGCATCGCCAGGACCGCGTTGCCGATCAGGTTCACCGTGGTCTCGTGGCCGGCGACCAGCAGCAGGACGCAGGTGGAGACGATCTCCTCCGCGGTCAGCTGGTCGCCCGACTCTTCCACGGCGATCAGTCCGGACATGAGATCGTCGCCGGGTCGTGAGCGTCGCCGGTCGATCAGACCATGCAGGTACGCCCGCAGCCACATCCCGGCGTCCATCCGCTCTTTGAGGTTGTCCGAGGGCGTTCCGGTGAATGCGACGAACGGGTCCAGTGATTGGGCCAGCAGCGCGGACACCCGGCTGAATTGCGGCTCGTCCTCGAGGGGTACGCCCAGCAGTCGGCAAATGACCGCCACCGGCAGTGGATAGGCGAGGTCTTCGACGACTTCGAACCGCCCCTTGTCGGCGATCCGGTCCAGCAACCCGTCCACGAGTGCGGTCAGGTCGGGTTGCAGCGCGTTCACCACCTTCGGCGCAAACGCCTTGCTGACCAGTTTGCGCAGCCGGGTGTGGTCCGGCGGGTCCTGAAACAAGAACCCAGGCGGGGTCTGCGGTGGCGCCTCGGCGCCCGCCTCGATGAGCTGCCGGGTCTGCGCCTCGATCTGCGCGCGGCCGGCGGTCGACTTGAGCCGGTCGCTGCTCGACGACGGGTGGCGCAAGGCTTCGTCACAGTCACGGTAGGTCGAGAACACCGCGAGGTTGCCCGCCGGCACGGCGAACGATCCGCGTTCGCGAAACTGAGCGAACAGCGGGTAGGGATCGGCGCGGACTTCCGGGTCCAACAGGTGCACCAACAATTCGTCGGGCTTCGCGGGCTCGGTAGGTGCGGTCGTCATCCCAATAGTGTGCCCCCCGCCGGGCGACCCCTGGTCAGCGGCGTAAGAACGCCACGATGTGACCGGCCAGTTCCTCCCCCGCGTCCTCCTGCAGGAAATGCCCGGCGTCGCGGATCACCGGGTGCTCGATTCCCTGTGCGCCGCGCATCTCGCGCTGGAAGATGGCCGCCATCGGCCCGGTGATCGGGTCGCTGTCGCTGAAGGCGACCAGCATGGGGGTCGGACTCACCGAAAGCTTGGTCCACGCGGTCTTATTGGCCGCCGCGGCCGGATCATCGGGTGACGTGGGCACCAGGCCGGGCATGGCGCGCGGCCCGGCGCAGTAGTCGTCGGCGGGGAACGGCGCGTCATAGCCCGCACGTTCCTCCTCGCTCATCGGCCGGCGACAACCGCCCTGCACGAACGCTCCGATGTTCAGCGTCGGCGCCGACGTGATGGCCTCACGGAATCGCCACCAGACGTCGGCCATGGGCTGCTCGCCATTGGGCAGCCCGGTGTTGGCGACGACCAACCGGGCGAACCGCTCGGGATGCTCTGCGGCAAGTCGCAATCCGATCAGCCCGCCCCAGTCCTGGCACACCAGGGTGACCCTGCGCAGGTCCAGCACATCGAAAGCCACCGCCCGCATCCACTCGACATGACGTGCGTAGCTGTGGTCTTCGCGTCGGGTCGGCTTGTCCGAACGGCCAAACCCGACCAGGTCGGGGCAGACGACTCGATGACCGGCGGCGACCAGTATCGGGATCATCTTGCGGTACAGATATGACCATGACGGTTCGCCGTGCAGCATCAAGATGGGATCAGCGGTTTCCGGTCCGCCCTGGACCCAGGCCACCCGGAGCACACCGCCTTCATCGTCGGGCACCTCGCAATACCTTGGGGTGTAAGGGAAATCGGGGATCGCGTCGAACCGCTCGTCGGGTGTCCGCAGCGTTTGCATTCAGTTCCCTTCCGATAGCCCGGCCGAGCCCAAATCGGTCATCAATCGATCGAGAAAACCGTGTTGGCTCTTCAGTAGTTTGACGCGCGCAGTTGCCACCGCGAACCAGCCCACCCGGTCGACCTCGGGGAACTCCCGCAGCGTGCCCGAATTTTTTGGCCACTCCAGTTCAAAAGTGTTGCTGCGCGCATGAGTGACGTCGAGGTCGCTCCGCACGGCGAAAACGGTCACCACCTTGCCGCCGGATTGTTTCAGCTGACCAAGGTCGATGCGCGGCCCCGCCGGCACCGATAGTCCCAGCTCCTCGGAGAACTCACGCTGCGCGGCCGCCCACACATCCTCACCGTCGGCGTACTCACCTTTTGGGATCGACCACGCGCCGTCGTCCTTGCGGGCCCAGAACGGCCCACCCGGATGCGCGATCAAGACCTCGACGACGCCATCGCAGGTCCGGTACAACAGCACACCCGCACTCAACTTTGGCATTGATTTTTATTCTCCCACAGCGTGTTCCAGGTCCTTGAGGGAGGATTCCAGGTGCGCGAGCAGGCGCTGCAGGTGCGGCACGCTGCGCCGGCAACCCACCAGACCGAAGTCCAGATTGCCGGCGTTGGTGGCCAGCGTGATGTTCAGCGCCTGGCCGTCCAGCGCGATGGACAGCGGGTAGTTGCCGTCGAGCCGGGCGCCCCCGTAATAGATCGGCTGCGTCGGTCCCGGCACGTTCGAAATGATGATGTTGAACGGGGGTGACGTCGATGCCACCCACCCCGGGACCGCCGCCAACGCCAACGCCGACGTATTGACGGCGGACAGCGCCAGGGCCTGGAACCGCGGCAACTCCGAGAACACCTTCTTGTTGCTGCGCATCGATTCGCTGATGGTCAGCAGGCGCTGCGCCGGATCACCGATATCGGTCGCGAGGTTGCACAGGATGGCGCCTACCAGGTTGCCGCCCGCGTCGGCCTCTTCCTCGGTGCGCAGGCTCACCGGGACCATCGCGATCAGCGGCGTGTCCGGCAACGCGCCTTGCTCGATCAGGTAGTAACGCAGAGCGCCCGAGCACATCGCCAGCACGACGTCGTTCACCGTGACACCCGCCGCCTTCTTCACGCTCTTGATGCGGTCCAACGACCAGGACTGCGCGGCGCAGCGGCGAGCGCCACCGATCTTGACGTTCAGCATGGTCTTCGGCGCCCCGAACGGCAGCGTCAGTTGCTGTTCGAGCAGGGCGGCGCGCGCCAGTCCTAATGTCGAAGGAGCAAGCGCCGCAATGGATCCCGCCGTTCGCGCCAACGAACTCAACGGAGATGACGGGGTGCTTTTGCGCTTGGGTTTGCGCAGGGTCCACGGGGCGTGGATCTCGGAGTCGTCGGGGTCGGTGGACAACGCGCGCTGCATCAGCTTTTGCGCGGAGACGCCGTCGATCAGTGCGTGGTGAACCTTGGTGTAGATGGCGAAGCGGCCGTCCTTCAGGCCTTCGATTATGTGCGTCTCCCACAATGGTCGGTGACGGTCCAGCAGGCTGCTGTGCCACCGCGACGTGAGCTCGAGCAATTCGCGGACGCGTTTGGGCGAGGGCAGCGCCGAGCGCCGGACGTGGTAGTCGATGTCGACGTCGTCGTCGTATGTCCAGCCCAGGTTTGCGATTCCGCCGACAAAGCTCGCGGGATGCTTGCGAAACGTGGGCTGGAAATCCCGCTGCGAGGCCAGACTCTTGTAGAGCTCACGCACGAAGCCGCGGCCCGCGCCCGGCGGGGGCTCGAACAACTGCAAGCCGCCGACGTGCATGGGATGTTCGCGGGATTCTCCCAGGAGAAAGATCGCGTCGGTGGGCATCATCAGTTCCATCCACCCATTAGACCGCGACTGACGCCGGGGCGACGGCGCTCGTCAGAACATCGCCGCCGAACCGGTGTCCGGATGGTTGCGCATGTAATCCACGAGCCGATCCACATAGCTGCGGAACGCGGGCGGTTCGATCCCACTGCCGGCGAGGTCGGCTCGGCAATGATCGGTCGAGTAGAAGGTGGGTTGGGCGAAGTAATCGACGGCCTCAGGAGGGATCCGCATCCAGCGGTAGAGCCCCGGTACGTGCGCCAGTGAGGCTTTCGTCAATTTCCGGGGCAGCGGGATCTTGATGAGTTCGCGGCCCGTCGCCTGGGCCAATGTATCCGTCATCTCATCGACCGTGAGCGGACGCGGATCCGCCAGCTGATAGGTGCGTCCCTCGGAAACGGGCAGGCCGCTCAGATATCCGACCGCGTCGACGACGAAGTCGCGGGGGACCACGTTGACGCGCGTCATCGCGGGGTCACCGACCATCGGGAGGATCGCGTGCCGAGGCTGTCGCAGCAGCCACTGCATCACGAAGTAGGGTCCGTCGAATTTTTGGGTCTGCCCGGTGCGGCTGTCGCCGACGACAATCGACGGGCGATAGATCGTCGCGGGCATGCCCGCCGACATGTGCCAACGCACGTCCGCCTCCGCGAGGTGCTTGGTCTCTTCGTAATGGTTGTTGAACGGCGCCCCGACTTCGAGCGCGTCCTCGCTGAACGGGCCGGCATAGCGGCCGCTGACGTAGCAGGTGCTGAAGTAGTGCAGGCGCGTCAGGGAGGGACAGCGCTGGAGAACGTCCAGGACGTTTCGGGTGCCGTTGACGTTGACCCGAACCGCCACGTCGCGGGGAACCGCCAAGTCATACGCCGCGGCCAGGTGCCACGCCTCGGTGACTTCGGCCAGGGTGTCTGCTCCGACACCGAGACCGGGCTGGGTGATGTCGCCTTCGACCAGCTGAATCCGCCCCTCGAGGAAGGGTTCCGCAGAGCTCAGCTCCGCCACGCGTCGCTGAGCCAGCACGCCGAATTTCCGTTGCACCAGACAGATCGCCGAATCGCCAGTGCGCTTGAGGATGCCTGGCAGCAACGCGCTACCGAGAAAGCCGGGGAACCCGGTCATCAAAACGGTCATGGCTGCACTCCTTACCGGGTCGTTTTGTTGTCAAAGTGGTTGCGGTGGGCAAATTTTGCGGCCCCGCGGCGCACGCGTGCGGAGCGCCTTTCTCGATGAGAATGGGTAGGGCGTTCATCGCTCTCTCCCCTACCGAAAGGGTGCCGTAGAAGAGAAGACGCTATCGACTCCGGGCGGGTGTTAGAGCGGGTCTTTCGACCCTCCCCGACGGCCATTGGTCCTCAGGTTGGACTGACCGGCACCCGGCCGGCGCGCAATCGCAGATACTGCTGATCAGACGTTTCACCTGAAGACAGCGCAGGGCAGTCATGAACGGCAACGAGGCCGACCAGCTTGAGCTGGCCAGATGGGATCCGGTCTTCACCGAGCTGATGATCAACCTGGTCACCCCCGTCATCACGAGATGGTTTCGGTCGGAGGTAAGGGGCTTGGATTCCTTCCCGCCGAACGGCGGCGCCCTGCTGGTGTCCAACCATTCCGGCGGTGTATTGACGCCCGACTGGAACGTGCTCGCCCCCGCGCTTTACCGCAGGTTCGGCTATGACCGCCCGTTGTTCACCCTGGCCCACTACGGGGTGTTCTTCACACCGTTCCGCGCAGCGCTGAGCCGGCTCGGCGTCATTCACGCCACCCGGGAGAACGCGGCCGCAGCGTTGCGTTCGGACGCGATCGTGCTGGCTTTCCCCGGCGGGGACTATGACGCGTTCCGGCCGACCCTGAGGCAGACCGTCGTCGATTTCGGTGGCCGGACCGGATACGTCAGCACCGCCGTCAAGGCCGGCGTGCCGATTGTGCCCGCCGTTTCGATCGGGGGTCAAGAAACCCAGTTCTTCGTCACTCGGGGCAACGTGCTGGCGAAACGGTTGGGGCTCAAGCGGTTCCGGATCGAAATCCTGCCGGTTACCATCGGCATCCCCTTCGGGGTGACGATGTTCTTCCCGGCCAACATCCCGCTACCCGCCAAGGTCATCTATCAGATTCTGCCGCCGATCGACGTCGCCGCGCAGTTCGGCAAGGACGCCGATGTCCACGAGGTCGACGCCCACGTGCGCGCGGTGATGCAAACCGCTCTGGACCGGCTGGGCCGCGAGCGCCGGTTACCCGTCGTGGGTTGAGGATCGCTTACGTTGAAGATGCCTTTCGGCCCGGCATAAGGGACGAAAGCCTTTAGCCTTCGGGCCATGGCCGGGTGGCAGCATGGGTTGGTGACGACAACATCGCTGAAATGGGAAGTGGTGGCCGTTGACAAGCCGGACGATGTCAACGTGGTCATCGGCCAGGCGCACTTCATCAAGACGGTCGAAGACCTGCACGAGACCCTGGCCGGAGTGAGCCCGTCGCTGCGGTTCGGTGTGGCCTTCTGCGAGGCGTCCGGACCGCGGTTGGTTCGCCGCAGTGGCAACGACGCCGATCTGGTCGAATTGGCGACACGCGCCGCGCTGGCCATCGCGGCCGGACATAGCTTCGTGATCTTCTTGCGCGAGGGCTTTCCGGTCAATGTCCTCAATCCCGTGAAGGCGGTGCCGGAAGTCTGCGGAATCTACTGCGCCACAGCGAATCCGGTCGATGTCATCGTTGCGGTGTCCAAGCGCGGTCGCGGCATCGTAGGCGTGATCGATGGGCAGCCTCCCTTGGCGGTGGAAGGCGATAGTGACGTGGCCGAGCGCCACGATCTGCTGCGCATGATCGGTTACAAACTCTGAGTGGGTCGAGTCAGTCGACCGCGATCGACCATACCGACGTCGCGATCAGGTCCCCGCGCTCCAACCCCGCGGCGCGGTGCTGGTGAACCTCCGCGTACTCAGGGGTGCTTACCATGTCGATGAATGCCTGCGGCGTCGGATACTCGACAATGAGAATCGCGTCCCACCACGGCTGTTCGCCATCGCCTATGACGAACGCCGGTGCGGTCCCCATGTACCGGACGGTGGCACCTACGCGCTGCAGGTGCGGTGCGACCTCACGCCCATAACGCCCGTAAGACTCCACCCCACCCGAGGTTTTGAACTTCAACAGGTTGACCATCACGACCGGCGCGTCGCCGGGCCGCGCGGCCAGGGCCGCGAACTGTTCGGCGGTGGGCTCCAAGGAACTGCTCATGGCGACGATTAGAGCAGATCGGTGATCGTCTTGAGGCCCGCGTCGTAGAGCACGCCGGGCAGCATCCCGCCGTCGCATTCGATGGTGGTGCCGTTGACGAAGTCGGCCTGTCCGCCGGCCAGGAAAACGCAGACCCGCCCGACCTCCGCCGGTTCGCCGGCGCGGCGCAACGGGACGGCGGCGAAATACTTTGCGCCATCGGGGTCGTCCTTGGGCAGCACGAACGACCGGAAGTTCTCGGTCATCGTCGGTCCCAGGGCGACGCAGTTGACCCTCACCCTGGGACCCCACTCTTCGGCCAGCGAACGGGTGAGATGGTTGAGGCCGCTCTTGGCCGCCCCGTAGGAGACCAGGGTTGGCGATCCCGCCGGATGCCCGGCGCCGCTGGAGATGTTGATGATGCAGCCGACGCCGTCCTGGGTCTGCATCTGCCGATACGCACGGATCGCGAACCACAGCGGGCTGATCAGATTCATCTGCACGGCGAACGCGTGAAACAGGGCGGTGCGCGCGTAGTCGTCATCGTCGGCGGGTGCGCCCTGAATGCGTTGCACCAGTTCGGGAATGCTCTCTGCATGCGGCGCCGGAACGGTGCCCCCGGCATTGTTCACCAGAATGTCGACCCGACCGTGGGTGGCCGCCACGTCAGCGACGAACGCGTCGATCGAGCGGTAGTCACCCTGATCGCACACCTTCTGGGAAGCCCGTTCCGCCCAGTCCGGTTCGATCCCGGGAATGGTGTCGAGCCGTGATCGTGAGCAGCCGATCACGGTGGCACCGGCACGCAGCAGCTCATGGGCGATGCCAACACCCACCCCGCGACTTGTGCCGGTGACGATCGCGATCTTGCCGTCGAGAACGCTCATGATCAGGCCTCCTAGCCGGTGCCGTTGTTGACAGTCACTGCCAGCGGGTCATACTGTGCCATTTCGGTCGTTGACGTGTAAAGGCGCGCAATCGAGAGGACACCGATGAGTAGTTCGTCCAAGCTTCGCGTAATCCAGTGGGCGACCGGGGGCGTCGGTAAAGCCGCCATCGCGTGCGTGCAGAATCATCCTCAACTCGAGTTGGTCGGCTGCTGGGTGCACAGCGCGAACAAGAACGGCGTCGACGTCGGCCGCATCATCGGGACGCCGGATCTCGGCGTCACCGCCACCACCAACATCGACGAGATCCTGGCGCTGGACGCCGATTGCGTCGTGTACAGCCCGCTGATACCCAACGACGACGAAGTGATCGCCATCCTGCGGTCCGGCAAGAACGTGGTCACACCGGTCGGCTGGGTCTACCCCGATCCGGCCAACAAGCGCCACCGGGCAGTCGCCGACGCCGCGACGGAAAGCGGTGTGACGTTGCATGGTTCGGGCATTCACCCCGGTGGCATCACCGAGCGATTCCCGCTCATGGTCTCCTCGCTGTCGTCGGCGGTCACGCATGTTCGTGCCGAGGAGTTCTCCGACATCCGCACCTACAACGCACCGGACGTGGTGCGTCACATCATGGGCTTTGGCGGCACTCCCGAGGAAGCGACCCAAGGGCCGATGGCCGGCCTGCTCGACGCCGGCTTCAAGCAGTCGGTGCGGATGATCGCCGATCACATGGGATTCCGCATCGATCCCAACATCAGGACCATCCAGGACGTCGCCGTGGCGACCTCCGACATCGACTACGACCCGTTCCCGATCACGGCCGGCACCGTGGCGGCACGCCGGTTCCGCTGGCAGGCGCTGGTCGATGGCGAGCCCGTCATCACCGCGGCGGTCAACTGGCTGATGGGCGAGGAAAACCTGGACCCCGCCTGGAATTTCGGCGAGCGGGGTGAACGCTTCGAGGTGGAGATCACCGGCGACCCCGACGTGAACCTCACCTTCAAGGGCCTGCAACCGGAGACGATCGCGGAAGGCCTGGTGAAGAATCCGGGTGTCGTGGTCACCGCCAACCACTGCGTCAACGCCATCCCAGACGTCTGCGCCGCCGAGCCGGGCATCAAGACCTACCTCGACTTACCGTTGTTCGCCGGCCGCCCGGCCCCGGGGCTCGCCGCGGACGGGACATGACCCAAAAGAGCGTGCTCGACGACGTGTCGTTCTGTCACCTTGTCGTCGGAGTCACGGACATGGAACGCGCGCTGGCGTTCTACCGCGACGTGCTGGGCATGGAGGTCGTCTTCGAAACCCTCATTTCCGGAGAGCCTTTCGACGCGGCATTGCACGCGACGCGCAAGCAGGAGGGACGGGTGGTCGGCGGTCTGCTGGGCGGGTTGATGATCGAGCTGTTGTCGATCGGGGCCAATCCACCGGGCCAGCGGCCGACGCGGCGCGGCATCACCGGCATCCACAACGTGTCGCTGTCGGTGACCGATCTCGACGACACCCACCGCCGCCTGAGCAACGCCGGCTATACCCCGGATCAAAATCCGTTCGAGATCGGTGGTGTGCGAATGTTCTTCGTCAAGGACCCAGACGGGACACCGGTGGAGTTCATCGAACTTCCCGACGGAGCGCGTAGCACGTACGAAATGCACCGCGGTGTGCAGCTGCAGATGGGACCGGCCAGATGAGCTACAGCCACCCTGAGTCGATGTGCGGACACGTCGCGATCGTTACCGGTGCCGCCCAAGGCGTCGGTAAGGGTGTCGCCACCGCGTTGCTCGAACGTGGTGCCGCCGTGCTGCTGGTCGACATTCAAGCCGAGGTCCTCGACAAAACCACCGCCGAGCTCAGGACGCTCGGGCGCGCGGAACAACTCGTCGCCGATCTGCGCGACCCGGACAGCGCACAACGGATCGTCGCCGCCGCGGTCGACGCCTTCGGCACGGTGCACGGCCTCGTCAACAACGCCATCGCCACCAACGAGCCCAAGGCATTCGTCGATATCACCACCGAAGACCTCGCCCTCGGCTACGACGTCGGCCCCCGGGCGACCTTCCTGTTGATGCAGGCCGTGCACCCGTTGATGGTCCAGGCCGGCGGTGGATCGATCGTCAATCTCGGGTCCGGGACGGGCACCGGCGGCGAGCCCAAGTGGGGCGGTTACGCCGCCGCCAAGGAAGGCATCCGCGGGCTGTCGAAGGTCGCCGCGTTGGAATGGGGGCGCGACAACATCCGCGTCAACGTCATTTGCCCCTTCGCCGAATCCGACGGCGTCAAGTTCTGGAAGTCCTTCGCGCCCAAGGAGTACGACAAGGCTGTGGGCCGTGTTCCAATGAAGCGCATCGGCGATGTCCGCACCGACGTGGGCGCGCTGGTGGCGTTCCTACTCGGCAGCGACGCGACCTTCATCACCGGACAGACCATTCACGTCGACGGCGGGATCGGCTGCTTCCGATGACCGGCGAGTCGCTCCGCGACCGGCAGCGCGCACAGATCCGCGCCGATCTGCGGCGTGCGGCGTTCCGCCTGTTCGTCGAGCGCGGGTACGACGCGGTGACCACCGAGGAAATCGCCACGGCCGCGGGCGTTTCCCCACGAACGTTCTTTCGGCACGTACCGGCGAAGGAAGAACTTCTCCTTGCACCCGTGCGGTACGGCGGGGCCGCGATCGTCAACCTGCTCGAAGGGCGACCCGCCGGCGAGTCTCCCGATGTCGCGCTCATCAACGCCATCATCACGCGGACTCGCTCGTTCGAACAGGCCGACACCGAGGAATGGCGCGAGGCCCTGCTGGTGGTCCCCGACCTGCTCGACAAGGTGACCGTGCACCGGCCCGCCGACAAGGAGCGCGCGACCAAGCTCATCGCCGAACGGATGGGCGTCGATCCGGATGCCGATATCCGCCCCGGCCTGCTGGTCCAACTCGCCTTCGCCGCTGCGGATTTCGCCTTTCAGCGATGGGTGCGGCAAGGCGGCAAGCCTCGGCCGCTGGATCGGTACGTCACCGACGCCCTAGATGCGGTCAAAAGCCCGCACTGGAAACGGCGGTGAGTGTTTCAGCGCGGCTGCACCGCTTCGGGATTGGCGATCCGGATGGGCGTCCCGTCCAGCCAGGCCACCACTGATTCCACCGTGTCCGAGTAGAAAGCACCCAGCATTTCGCGAGTGACGTACCCGAGGTGGGGCGACAGGGTCACAGTCGGAAGTTGCCGCAGCCGATGCTTTTTCGGCAGCGGCTCGGTGTCGTAGACGTCCAGCCCGGCCCCGGCGATGCGCCCGGCTTCCAGCGCGGCGATCAGCGCGGCGTCGTCGACGATCGGGCCCCTGGAGGTGTTGATCAGGTAGGTGTGTGGCTTCATCAGTGCCAGCTCGGCCGCGCCGACCAACCCGCGGGTGCGCTCCGACAGCACCAGATGCACCGAGACCACGTCCGAGGATTCGAACAGCGACGCTTTCTCCACCCGGCGTGCGCCCACGCTCGCGGCGGCTTCCTCTGTGAGATTCTGGCTCCACGCAACGACTTCCATGCCAAAGGCGTTGGCGTATTCGGCCATCCGTCTGCCCACCCTGCCCAGCCCGACAAGTCCGAGAGTCTTTCCGGACAGTGTCATACCCGCGCTGCTCTGCCACCCGCCACCACGCATGTTTCGATGCTCCTCGGCGAGATGGCGCACCGTTGCAATCATCAGTCCCCAGGCGAGTTCCGGTGTGGCGTCGCGCATGGACCTGAATCGGGGATGCGCGAAATCCGAATGCGCCACCAGGATTCCGTGTTCGCTGGCCGCGGCCGTGTCCAGGTTCGGCAGGCTTCTGCCGACGATGGTGATCAGCCTCAGGTCTGGCAACCGTTCGATCAAGGTTCGCGGGAACGCCATTCGCTCACGCATGGTGCACACCACATCGAATGGCCGCAGCGCGTCGGCCGCCTCGCCCTCGGCAAGGTGCCGGTCGAAAACGGTCACATCGGCCCGTTTTTGCACGGGCGACCAGTCAGCAACCTGAAGGGCCACCCCGGCGTAGTCATCGAGGATCGCTACCTTGGGCATACGGTCTCCCCATTCCAGTGCATGGCTCACTGGAACATTACGTCGCGGGCCCCGTCAAGACCGCGACGACGTTGCGCAGCGGCTGCGGCGAGGTGGCGACTTCGCCGAGGTATGGGTGCGCAAGTTCCAGGATGAGAAACAGGTCGGCGGCCACCAGCACACCTACCGTCGCGACCATGATGTAGTCCATCCGCGGTTGCTTGACACCGTAGATGACCGAGCACCCGACGACCATCCCGGCGGTGAGCAGGATGACCGTCCATATCGACCATGGTGGGCCGCTGTTGGTTTGGGTCTCGATGACCCGGGCGGTGCGCGCTTGGCTGGCCCGATCGAGATTCGCCAAAGACGTGGACAGAAACGCCTTTTGGATGTCGGTGTGCGGCTGGACCTGCTGGTATGCGAGATAGACGCGGTGCAGCGCGGTATCGGCCTCGGGTGACGCCGCGCGCCCGTCGGCGACGACCGGCCATTCGGCCAGCGCCGCGTGTTCGTATTCCAGCAACGCCTGGCGGATTCGATCGCTGTCGGGCTTGTCGAACACGGTGCTGTCGCGCGCCAGCTGCACCGCGGCCGCGCCTTCGGTCCGCACCTGCTCGTCTTCGGCGTTGATCTGGCTCCACAATCCGGATGCCATGAAACCGACAAAGAACGCATACACCAGGCAGATCACGCCGAACGCGAATCTGGTGGCGTCGTTGTGCGCGTCTGCGGCAAGTCCGGGGTAACGGCGCCGCACGATTATCTGGGCGAGGACCGCTCCGCCGGCAACAATGACAAGGAGACCCACTAGCACCAGCCACGCCGGCAGGTTGCTCACGATCCAACGGCCCAAAGTTCACACTCCTACCGAGGGAGCCGAAAAACTCTGGATCGACTGTACCGGCGGTCGACCAAATGTGAGCGGATCCTTGGACGTCGCCGGGGTCGGGTTCGTCGCTAACCGGGCGCAGACCGACCGCACTCAGGACGTAATCGCCGGCGGGTACGGCAGATCGGTGCTGCTGTGCGGGTCGACGTATACCGGCTGACCCAGATACGGGAACGCGCGTTGCGCGCAGGCGGGCCGGTCGCAGATCTTGCAGCCGGCGCCGATCGGCACGATCGATTCGGCGCTGGTCGGGTCGATGCCGACGGAGTAGATGAGCTTCCCGGCGTGGGCGACATCGCAACCCAGCCCGATCGCGAAGCTCTTGTCCGGACCGAGGTAGCGGCTCGGTTCCGTCGTGGTGGTCCTGGCGATCCAGAAGTACGTGCGCTCGTCGGGCATCTGCGCGACCTGCGTAAGAAACTGCCCGGGCCGGGAAAACGCGTGGTGCACCACCCATAGAGGACAGTTCCCGCCGACGCGGGAAAAATGAAATGCCGTGGCGGACTGGCGTTTAGAAATGTTTCCCGCGCTGTCGGTGCGAACGAAGATGAAGGGGACACCCCGGGCGTTAGGGCGCTGCAGGGTAGACAGCCGATGGCATATGGTTTCGAACCCCACCTCGAATCTCCTTGCCAGGTGGTCGATGTCGTAGCGGACGCTCTCGGCGGCATCGAGGAATCGAACGTAGGGCAACAGCAGGGCGCCGGCGAAATAGTTGGCCAGACCGATGCGGGCCACGCCGCGCGCGTCGTCGCTGAGCTGGTCGTCGCCGGCGATGATCCCGGTGATCAGGCCGGCCTGGGTGAGCAACGCGATCTGGGTGGCGAGCTGAAAGGCACGCTGGCCGGGATGCAGCCACCGGGCCACATACAAGGTTTTTGATTCGGGCGCAAACAGTCGTCTGGAGTTGGGGTTCAACGCCTGGCCATCGTCGATCACCACCGTGACGCCCAGCTTGTCGGCGAGTAGCTCCGCCAGCTGGCCGTCGAGACCGCCGATGCGTAAGCGGTTCTCGTTGAACAGGGCTTCGGCCGCGACGTCCAGCTCGCCGATGTAGTTCTTGCGGTCGTAGAAGAAGTCGCGCACCTCTTCGAAAGGCATGGGCCGCTGCGATAATGCCCACGCATCGACATTGGCGCGACTGTGCAGCGTTTCGAGGTCGGCGGTGGTGTCGTGCAGCCGCCGGTGCAGATTGACCAACGTCTGACCGATCGCCGGCATGCGGGCGACCAGCTCCTCGAGTTGTGCGGCCGTGACCGACGTATCGGCCAGCACCTCTCGCAGATCCGAAACCAGCCGGGCGTCGGATTCTGGCGCGAAGTAGTGCGTCGGCAGGTCGAACCGCTCCGTGAGGGTGAGCAGCACCGGAACGGTGATGGGGCGCTGATCGTTTTCCAGCTGGTTGACGTAGCTGGTCGACAACCCCAGGGCGCGCGCCAGCGCCACCTGGGTCAGCCCCTGCTCCTCGCGCAACCGCCGTAACCGTGCGCCGGCGAACGTCTTCGCCACCCGTCACACAGTACGCCTGCGCCTTTCACAAGGTTCGCAAACTTCTGCGGATATGGACACACAATTACGCTTATACAGGGCATTTACCTCTCATCCGGGTTTGCGTACTGTGCGGCTTATGCGGATTCATGACGTTCGAACGCGGCGCAGCGCCGAGGACTTCCCTCGTGCTGAGCACCTGGCATGGAAGATCGCCGAGGTCGCGGCCGACCCGGTCGCCGTACCCGCGGACACCGAGGCAATGGTGATCAACCGCATCATCGACAACGCCGCGGTCTCGGCCGCCTCCTTAACCCGCCGTCCGGTCGCCGCCGCCCGCGCCCAGGCGCAGGCGCACCCTAACTCCGTCGCGGGAGCCAAGGTTTTCGGTATCCAGGGCGACTACTCCCCGGAATGGGCGGCCTGGGCCAACGGCGTCGCCGTGCGCGAATTGGACTTCCACGACACCTTTTTGGCCGCCGAGTACTCCCACCCGGGCGACAACATCCCGGCCCTGGTGGCCATTGGCCAGCACCTCGGGATCAGTGGAGCCGATTTGATCCGGGGCATCGCGACCGGCTACGAGATCCAAATCGATCTCGCCAAGGGAATTTGCTTGCACGAGCACAAGATTGACCACGTCGCCCATCTTGGCCCGTCGGTGGCCGCCGGCCTGGGCGCCATGCTACGTCTGGACAAGGAGACCATCTACTCCGCGATCGGGCAGGCGCTGCACCTGACGACGTCCACCAGGCAGTCACGCAAGGGCCTGATCTCGAGCTGGAAGGCGTACGCGCCGGCGTGGGCCGGCAAGGTCGCCATCGAGGCCGTCGATCGCGCCATGCGCGGCGAGGGCGCGCCCGCCCCGATCTGGGAAGGCGAGGACGGAGTGATCGCCTGGCTGCTCTCGGGCCCGGAGCACACCTATCACGTCCCGCTGCCCGAGGCGGGCGAGCCCAAGCGGGCCATCCTGGACAGCTACACCAAGGAGCACTCGGCCGAATACCAGAGTCAGGCGCTGATCGACCTGGCCCGCCGGATGCGCGAGAGCATCGGCGATCTGGACCAGATCGCGACGATCGAGCTGCACACCAGCCACCACACCCACTACGTGATCGGCACCGGGGCCAACGACCCGCAGAAATTCGACCCGGATGCCTCGCGCGAAACACTGGACCATTCGGTCATGTACATCTTCGCGGTCGCGCTGCAGGACGGAACCTGGCATCACGAACGGTCTTACGCGCCGGAGCGGGCGCACCGGCCCGACACCATCGAGCTGTGGCGCAAGGTCTCGACGGTCGAAGATCCCGAATGGACCCGGCGCTACCACTCCCCGGACCCCGGCGAGAAGGCGTTCGGCGCCCGCGCCGAAGTCACTCTCAAAAGCGGTGAGGTCATCGTGGAAGAGATCGCTGTCGCCGACGCACATCCGTTGGGGGCCAGCCCATTTGACCGCGAGCAGTACATCGGAAAGTTCACCGGACTGGCCGAGGAGGTCGTCACCGATACCGAACGGCAGCGCTTCCTGTCGGCGGCCCAGTCCCTTGCGGACCTGCGGGCCGGCGCGCTGGGTGCGCTCAACATCGTGATCGGTCCGGCAGTGCTGGCTCACGCGCCCACGATTCCCCCGGGGATCTTCTGATGAGTGCACTGATCGGCGGCGCCGTGGCCGCGGCGACCAAGCGTGCTCAATTCCGCGCCGGGCTGGAAACTGGTCGTCTGCAACGGTTTCCGGGCGCCTTCTCACCCCTGGTCGCCAGGCTGATCGCCGAGCTCGAATTCGACGGGATATATGTGTCCGGGGCGGTGCTGTCGGCCGACCTCGGTCTGCCCGACATCGGCCTGACCACCCTGACCGAAGTCAGCGGCCGCGGAGCGCAGATCGCTTCCGTCACCGACCTGCCCACCCTGATCGACGCCGACACAGGATTCGGTGAGCCGATGAACGCCGCGCGCACCGTGACCGTGCTCGAGGACGCCGGCCTGGCCGGCTGCCACCTGGAGGACCAGGAAAACCCCAAGCGGTGCGGGCATCTCGACGGCAAGGCCGTGGTGCCGGCCACCGAGATGATCCAACGCCTGCGGGCCGCCGTCGCCGCCCGCAGGGACCCGAACTTCATCATCTGCGCCCGCACCGATGCCGCCGCGGTCGAGGGCGTGCCCGCGGCGATCGAGCGCGCCAAGGCCTACGCCGACGCGGGCGCCGACCTGATTTTCACCGAAGCCCTGCACACTCCGTCCGAATTCGAGCGGTTCCGGGCCGCAGTGGACACGCCGTTGCTGGCCAACATGACCGAGTTCGGCAAGTCGGAGCTCCTGACCGTGCGGCAGCTGTCCGACATCGGCTACAACGTGGTGATCTACCCGGTGACCGCGTTGCGGTTGGCCATGCATGCGGTCGAGGTCGGCCTTCGTGAAATCGCAGACAACGGAACACAATCCGGTCTTTTAGACCGCATGCAACACCGTAGCCGGCTCTACGAGCTGCTGCGGTACGCCGACTACAACCAATTCGATTCCGACATAAGCTTCGCCGTCCGAGGAGTCGCGAAATGAGCACCGTCGAGGACAATCAATCCCGCATCTACAAGGGCCTGGCCGGTGTCATCGTCGACACCACCGCCATCTCCAAGGTGGTGCCGGAGACCAACTCCCTGACCTACCGCGGATACCCGGTCCAGGAGCTGGCGGCGAAGTGCAGCTTCGAACAGGTCGCCTACTTGCTCTGGCATGGCGACCTTCCCGACGAACAACAGCTCGCGCTGTTCACCCAGCGGGAACGGGCGGCCCGCCGGCTGAACCGATCCCAGCTGTCGCTGTTGTCCAAGCTGCCCGAGACCTGCCACCCGATGGACGTGGTGCGCACCTTCATCAGCTCCATGGGTGCCGAGGACCCGGAGGAGGACGACAGCAGCCCAGCGGCGAATTACGCCAAGGCGCTGCGGATGTTCGCGGTGCTGCCCACCATCGTCGCCGCCGACATGCGCCGACGGCGCGGCCTGGACCCCATCGCCCCGCACAGCCACATGAACTACGCGCAGAATTTCCTGCACATGTGCTTCGGCGACGTCCCCGAGCAGGTGGTCGTAGACGCCTTCGAACAGTCGATGGTCCTCTATGCCGAGCACAGCTTCAACGCCTCGACCTTCGCCGCGCGGGTGGTCACCTCCACCGGATCCGACATGTACAGCGCGGTCACGGCCGCCATCGGTGCGCTCAAGGGTCCGCTGCACGGCGGTGCCAACGAGGCCGTCATGCACGACATGATCGAGATCGGCAGCGCGGACAAGGCGGCGGAATGGTTGCAAGGCAAGATCACTCGCAAAGAGAAGATCATGGGCTTCGGCCACCGGGTCTACAAGAACGGCGACTCCCGAGTGCCGACCATGAAGGAAGCGCTCAAGCGCGTCGCGGCCGCCCGTAACGGTCAGAAGTGGCTCGACATCTACGGAGTCTTGGAGAAGGGGATGGCCGAGGCCAACGGAATCAAGCCGAATCTGGACTTTCCGACCGGGCCGGCCTACCACCTGATGGGCTTCGACATCGGAATGTTCACACCGATATTCGTGATGAGCCGGATCACCGGGTGGACGGCCCACATCATCGAACAGACCGCGTCCAATGCGTTGATCCGCCCGCTGAGCGAATATGTGGGGCCTCCGCAACGCACGCTATCGTAAAGCGATGTTCGGGAAAGTACTGGTCGCCAACCGCGGCGAGATCGCGATCCGGGCGTTCCGCGCCGCCTACGAGCTGGAACTCGCCACCGTCGCGGTCTACCCGTACGAGGACCGCAACTCCGTGCATCGGTTGAAGGCCGACGAGTCCTACCAGATCGGCGAGGAAGGTCACCCGGTCCGCGCGTACCTGTCGGTCGACGACATCGTCGCGACGGCACGGGCTTGCGGAGCGGACGCAATTTACCCCGGCTACGGGTTCCTGTCGGAGAATCCGGACCTGGCGGCGGCGTGCGCCGCGGCGGGCATCACCTTCGTCGGCCCGAGCGCGGAGGTGCTCGAGCTCACGGGCAACAAGTCGCGGGCCGTCGCCGCGGCGCGGGCAGCGGGTCTTCCGGTGCTGGCCTCTTCGGCACCCTCGACCTCGGCGGACGAACTGCTGGCGGCCGCCGAATCGATGACTTTCCCGCTGTTCGTCAAGGCGGTCGCCGGTGGCGGTGGACGCGGGATGCGCCGGGTGGCCGACGCCGCCTCGCTGGCCGAGGCGATCGAGGCGGCCAGCCGCGAGGCCGAATCCGCATTCGGGGATGCGTCGGTATTTCTCGAGCAGGCGGTGATCAATCCACGGCACATCGAGGTCCAGATCCTGGCCGACACCCGGGGCAACGTGATGCACCTCTACGAGCGGGACTGCAGTGTACAGCGCCGGCATCAGAAGGTGGTCGAGATCGCACCGGCGCCCAACCTGGATCCTGAACTGCGCCAGCGGATCTGCGCGGATGCGGTTGCTTTCGCGCGGAGCATCGGCTATACGTGTGCGGGCACGGTCGAATTCCTGCTCGATGAGCGCGGCAACCACGTGTTCATCGAGATGAACCCCCGCATCCAGGTGGAGCACACGGTCACCGAGGAGATCACCGACGTCGACCTGGTATCGGCGCAACTGCGGATCGCCGGCGGGCAGAGCTTGGACGACATTGGCTTAAGCCAGGATTCGATCGTCCCGCACGGCGCGGCGTTGCAGTGCCGGATCACCACCGAGGATCCGGCGAACGGCTTCCGCCCGGACACCGGCCGGATCACCGCCTACCGCACCCCGGGTGGCGCGGGAATCCGGCTGGACGGCGGCACGACGCTGGGCGCCGACATCAGCGCGCACTTCGACTCGATGCTGATCAAGCTGACCTGCCGGGGCCGCGATTTCGCCACGGCGGTGCGCCGCGCGCGACGCGCGGTCGCGGAATTCCGGATCCGTGGTGTCTCGACGAATATCCCGTTCCTGCAAGCGGTTCTGGATGACCCAGACTTTCAAGCCGGCCGTGTCACGACGTCGTTCATCGAGGAACGCCCCCAGCTGCTCACCGCGCGCAGCTCCGCCGACCGCGGCACCAAGATCCTCAACTACCTGGCCGACGTCACCGTCAACAAGCCGCATGGTGAGCGTCCGTCGGCGGTGTACCCACACGACAAGCTGCCCGACATCGACCTGTCGACCGCCCCGCCGGCGGGCTCCAAACAGCGTCTGACCGAGCTCGGTCCGGAGCGCTTTGCGGCCTGGCTGCGCGAGTCGCGCGGCGTCGCCGTCACCGACACCACGTTCCGCGACGCACACCAGTCCCTGCTGGCCACGCGGGTCCGCACCAGCGGCCTGATCAAGGTGGCGCCCTACATCGCCCGCACCACACCGCAGCTGCTGTCGATCGAATGCTGGGGCGGGGCGACTTACGATGTGGCGCTGCGGTTCCTGAAGGAAGACCCGTGGGAGCGGCTGGCAACGCTGCGCGAGGCGCTGCCCAACATCTGTTTGCAGATGCTGCTGCGCGGACGCAACACCGTGGGCTACACCCCGTATCCGGCGACGGTGACGACGGCGTTCGTCGAGGAAGCCACGGCGACGGGCATCGACATCTTCCGAATCTTCGATGCGTTGAACAACGTCGACTCGATGCGACCGGCTATCGAGGCCGTGCGGGACACCGGGGCGGCGGTGGCCGAGGTGGCAATGTCCTACACCGGTGATCTCAGCGATCCGGCCGAAAAGCTGTACACGCTCGACTATTACCTGAAGCTGGCCGAACAGATCGTCGAAGCTGGCGCACACGTGCTGGCGATCAAGGACATGGCCGGCCTGCTGCGCGCACCCGCGGCCGCGACCCTGGTCTCGGCGCTCAAGTCCCGGTTCGACCTGCCGGTCCACGTGCATACCCACGACACCCCGGGCGGGCAACTCGCCAGCTATGTGGCGGCCTGGCACGCCGGAGCCGACGCCGTCGACGGCGCCGCGGCTCCCCTCGCGGGGACCACCAGCCAACCGGCGCTGTCGTCGATCGTGGCCGCGGCGGCCAACACGACCTACGACACCGGGTTGTCGCTGCCGGCGGTATGCGACCTCGAGCCGTATTGGGAGGCGCTCCGAAAAGTGTACGCGCCCTTCGAGTCCGGGCTCCCCGCCCCGACCGGACGCGTCTATCACCACGAGATCCCGGGCGGCCAGCTGTCGAACCTGCGCCAGCAGGCCATCGCGCTGGGACTCGGCGACCGATTCGAGGACATCGAAAATGCCTACGCCGGGGCAGACGCCATCCTGGGGCACCTCGTCAAGGTGACGCCGTCCAGCAAGGTGGTCGGCGATCTGGCGCTGGCGCTGGTGGGCGCGGGCGTCAGCGCGCAAGAATTCGCCGACGACCCCGCCCGTTACGACATCCCGGACTCGGTCATCGGCTTCCTGCGCGGCGAACTCGGCGACCCGCCGGGCGGCTGGCCTGAACCGTTGCGCACCAAGGCATTAGAGGGGCGCGGTCCGGCGAAGCCGGAGCAAGCGCTGTCCGCCGAGGACGAAAAGACGCTGGGCATACCGGGCGCCGACCGCCAGGCGGCGCTGAACCGGCTGCTGTTCCCCGGGCCCACCAAAGAACTCGAGGAACACCGTGAGACGTACGGCGACACGTCTGGGCTGAGCGCCAATCAGTTCTTCTACGGGCTGCGTCAAGGGGACGAACATCGCGTCGAGCTCGAACGTGGTGTGGAGCTGCTGATCGGGCTGGAGGCCATCTCCGATGCCGACGAACGCGGCATGCGCACCGTGATGTGCATCCTCAACGGACAGCTGCGGCCCGTCGTGGTGCGAGACCGCAGCATCGCCTCGGATGTGCCCGCCGCCGAGAAGGCCGATCGCGCCAACCCGGATCACGTCGCCGCTCCCTTCGCCGGCGTCGTGACGGTGACCGCCGACGTGGGTGAGGAAGTCGAAGCCGGCCAGACCATCGCGACGATCGAAGCGATGAAGATGGAGGCCGCCGTCACCACCCCGAAGACCGGCAAGGTCGCGCGAATCGCGGTCTCACAGACCGCGCAGGTGGAGGGCGGCGACCTCCTGGTGGTGATCGACTAGCGGCTGCTCTTGATCAGGGCGGCGCGTGCGAGCGTCTGTTCCGCCTGCTTCACGTGGGCCGCGTCCACCAGGACGCCATTCACCCCGACGGCGCCGCGACCCTTGGCCTCGGCCTCCCGATACGCGGCGACATTGGCTTCGGCCCGGGCGATCTCGTCGGCGGTCGGGGCATAGACCTCGTTGGCGACGGGCACCTGGTCGGGGTGGATGGCCCACTTGCCGGTGTAGCCCAGTAGCGACGCCCGCCGCGCGTCGCGCTCGTACCCCGACAGGTCGCGGTAGTCGGGATACGGCGCGTCGATCGCGTCGATGCCGGCGATGCGAGCGGCCACGATCACCTTATTGCGCGCGTAAGCCCAGAATTCGCCCGGATATTCGCCGAGCGGGACGAAGTTGGTGTCCACCCGGGCGCCCTGGGACAGCGAGAAGTCGCCCACCCCGAAGATCAGAGCGTCCAGGCGCGGGCTCGCCGCCGCGATCTCTTCGGCGTTGGCCAGGCCCTCCACCTCTTCGATGAGGACCTCGAGCCGAATCGGTTTGCCCAGGCCGAGTTTTGCCTCCAGCTGGGTGAGCAGCACGTCAACCCACCAGACGTCGCGCGCCCGGCGGGCTTTCGGAATGATGATCGTGTCGAGGTTCCGGCCGGCCTTGCTCACCACGTCGACGACGTCGTCGTGACACCACTGGGTGTCCAGGCCGTTGATTCGGATCGCGCGCGCGGTGCGACCCCAGTCGATGTCGTTGAGCGCGGCGATCGCCTTGCCTCGCGACTCTTCCTTGTATGCCGGTGGCACCGCATCCTCGAGATCGAGGAACACCAGATCGGCGCCGCACCGGGCACCCTTCTCGAACATGTTGTCATTGCTCGCGGGGACCGCGAGTTCGGAACGACGAAGCAGATCGGTCATGGATTTCCTTCTGTCACAACACGCCGCGGGCGCGCAGGTCGTCAATGTCGTTGGGAGTCAAGCCGAGTAGCTCGCCATAGACCTCGGCGTTGTGTTCGCCGAGGCGGGGCCCGAGCTGGCCGACCGTGCCGGAAGCCGATGAGAAACGCGGAACGGGGGCCTGTACCCTCATCGCCCCGAGCTGCGTGTCGTCGACGGAGATGAACACCTCACGGTGCACCAGCTGCTCGTCGGCGACCAGATCGGCGATGTCATAGACCGGGGCCGCAGCCACCTCATGGGCGTCGAAGACCTCCATCGCTTCCGAAAGCGTCTTGGTGGCAACCCAATCGGCGACCAACTCGTCGACTTCGCGGGCCCGGGCCAGCCGCCGCTGCGGGTCGGAGAAGTCCGCGTCGTCCAGCAAGTCATTGCGGCCGATCGCCCGGAACACCCGCAACGCCAGCGCCGGTGAACTGCCAGACATGGCCAGCCACTTGTCGTCTGCGGTGCGATAGGTGTTGCGGGGCGCGGAGATATCCCACCGGTTGCCGGAGCGCTCGGGCACCAGACCCAACTGGTCATAACCCAGCAGCGTCTGTTCCAGCAGCCGGGCCAGCGGATCGATCAGGTTGACGTCGATCAACTGCCCCGGGCCGCCGTGCACGTCGCGGTGATACAGCGCCATCATCACCGCGTAAGCGGCGTTCAGTGACGCGACACCGTCGGCCAGCATGAACGGCGGCAGCGTGGGAGGACCGCCGGCCTGGCCGGTGATGTGCGCGAATCCGCTCATCGCCTCCCCCAGCGTGCCGAACCCGGGACGCTGACTCTTCGGCCCGCTCAATCCGTAACCGGTGATGTGCAGCATCACGATCCGGTCGTTGACGGCGCGCAGGCTCTCGTAATCCAGGCCCCACTTGCGCAAGGTCTGGGGGCGGGTGTTGAAGATGGCCACGTCGGCATGCTCCGCCAGGCGGCGCACCAGCGCCTGGCCTTCGGCGCAGCGCAGGTCCAGCGTGATCGATCGCTTGTTGCGCGAGATCGACTTCCACATCAATCCGACGCCGTCGCGCTGATTTCCCCAGCCGCGGATCGGATCGCCATGCCTGGGTTCTTCGACCTTGATGACGTCTGCGCCGAACTCGCCCAGGTAGGTCGCCACCAGCGGGGCGGCGGCCAGGGTGGCGAGGTCGAGCACCCGCAGGCCGTCAAGCATTCGCACCGGCGCCCGCCAGGCTGTTCGAAGGCCGTTGCAGCCCAAGGTGTCCCCGCAACGTCGACGATTCGTATTCGGTGCGGAACAGCCCGCGGCGCTGCAGTTCCGGGACCACCATGCGGACGACGTCTTCGAATGCCCCGGGCAGATGCGTTGCGGCCAGGACGAATCCGTCGCAGGCGCCGCTTTCGAACCAGTCCGCCATCTGGTCGGCGACCTGTTCACCGGTTCCGACGAAACGCGGCCCCTGTAGCAGGGTGGCGCGATGATTGGCGAGGTCCCGTAGCGTCACCGTGTCCCCGCCGATATGCGTGCGCAGGTTCTGCACCAGCCCGCGGATGCCGGACACCGAGTCCAGCAGGTCGTCGGTCACCGGGTCGTCGAGATCGTGTTGCGCGAAGTCGTAATTCATCAACTCCGACAGCAGGGTCAGGGATGCCATGGGATGAACCAGATCGTTGAGGAACATGGCTTCGCGCTCCTTGGCGTGGACTTCCGACTCGCCGACGACAGCGTATGCCATGGGGCAGATGCGAACCGCGGCGGGATCGCGGCCGGCGTCGGCGATACGGCCCTTCTGATCGGTGTAGTGGCTGCGCGCGACGTCGATGCCCGGGTCGCCGGTGAAGATCAATTCGGCCCAGCGCGACGCGAATTCGCGCCCGCGACCCGATGATCCGGCCTGGATGATGACCGGGCGACCCTGCGGCGTGCGCGGCACCGTCAGCGGGCCGCGCGCGGAGAAGAACCGGCCGGCGTGCCCCAGCTCGTGCACCTTGCTCGGGTCCGCGTAGTGCCCGGACACCCTGTCGTGCAGGACGGCGTCGTCCTCCCAGGTGTCCCAGAGGCCGGTCACCACATCCATGAATTCGTCGGCGCGGTCGTAGCGTTCGTCGTGGCCGAGGTGTGCGTCGACGCCGAAGTTCTGCGCTTCGCTGTCGTTGACCGAGGTGACCACGTTCCAGGCGGCGCGGCCGCCCGAAAGGTGATCCAGCGACGCGAAGGTTCTCGCGACGTGGAACGGCTGGTAGTAGGTCGTCGAGTAGGTGGCGCCCAGCCCGATCTTCGAGGTGGCCTGCGCCAGTACCCCGAGGATCACGCCGAGGTCCAGCTTGACCGGGCGGGCGCCGTACTGGACGGCGTCGTCCACGGATCCGCCGTAGACCCCCGGCATCGCCAGGCGGTCGTCGAAGAACATCAGGTCGAAGCAGCCCTCTTCGAGCTGACGGCCGATTTTGGCGTAGTAGGACGCTTCGAGGTATCGGTGCTCGGTTGCGGGGTGCCGCCACGAGCCCGCGTAGACCGAGGTGCTGCCGGCCTGCATGAAGGCGACGAGGGCCATTTTGTCGGTGCGCATGGTTGAAACTTAACATCTGATATTTCAGATATCAAACGTTAGATCTGTGGTTTTGGTATCGTCTGCTGGTGGCCGCGATCGACATCTCCGGGACGGTCCGGGAGCGCGCCGCCCGCGAGCTGCGCGATCGGATTCTCACCGGCGCCTTGCCCGCCGGATCACGCGTTGACCTCGATGCCATCACCGAGGAATTCGCCACCAGCCGCACGCCCGTGCGGGAGGCGCTGCTGGAGCTGTCCTTCGAGGGATTGGTCCGAGTCGCCCCGCGCAGCGGTGTGACGGTGATCGGCATCAGCCCCGAAGACGTCCTGGACAGCTTCACCATTCTCGGCGTGCTGACCGGGCAGGCAGCGGCGTGGGCCGCGGCGCGCATCGAGGCGCAAGAGCTCGAGACGCTGCGGGAGCTCGCGGCCGACGTCGTCGCCCGGTCCGGCGACGACAGCATCGGCGAGGCCAACTGGCACTTCCATCAGATGATTCACCGGGCCGCTCACTCGCCCCGGCTGATGAATCAGATCAAGCAGGCCGCCCGGGTTGTGCCGAGCAATTTCCTCACCTTGTTCCCCGAGCACGAGAAGCACTCACTGGACGAACACCAGGAGCTGCTGGACGCCCTCGGCGACAAGGACGCCGAGCGGGCGCGCACGATCGCCGAACGTCACGTGCTGGACGCCGGGCGCTCGCTGGCCGACTGGCTGGAGCAGCGCCGCGACGGTTAGCCGTTGTTCGATCCGCTCAGCCGCCGCCGCCAGCTCCTCCGCCTGCGGCGCCTCCGCCACCCGTGCCCGTTCCGCCAGTGCCGCCGTTGTAATACGGCGCTCGAGGCGCGGCCGGCGGTGGTGAGGGCGGCGGCGGTGCGGGGTTCGACGACGTGGGCGACGGCGGCGCCGCGGGGTCGTTGCTGGCCGATGCGCCTGGGGCGACACCACAGCCGACCGCCAAAGCCAGCGCGGCGCTGCCGCCGAGTATCGCGATTGCCCTCTTGGCCTCGGATCTCATTGAATCTCCCGTTCCATAAGTTCAGCTTGGACTGTGGCCGCGTACCCCTAATTCGGATTCGCAATCGGGAGTGGAGAATTCGACGTGGTCAGGTCAGCGCGGGCAAAACCTTGTCGGTGAACAACTGGACCGACTTCCACGCCTCGTCGACCGGCATGCCGCCGACCAGGGGATGCATGACGAGCGGGCCGTAGTTCTCGGCATCCCGCACCTCGGTGATCAGCTGATCGGGAGTGAGGAAGCGGTATCGTCCCGATGCCCTGACCTGGTCGAGTGTTTCGACACCCGGCAGGTGCATGAGCGAGCGCTGGTCGGTTGACCATCGTCCGTAAGTGACCGCCTCCCAAAGGATGTGATCACCCAGCTCCGCCCATGCCCGATCCGGATCCTCGTGCAGGTAGATCATTCCGCGGTTGATGGGCCCCGGCATCAGGATGAACGGCGACATGCCGGCCTCGGCACACAGCCCGCGGTAGTAATCGGCGATGTCGGGCAGGTGGTCGGCCAGGCTGAGCGGCAGCCGGAACCGGGCCGCGCGGCGCGCTGTGGCCCGCGCGCCACCACCGACATACAGCGGTGGATGCGGTCGCGTCCAGGTCCCGGTGCAGATCCCGTTCTCCGGATCGCCGCCGGACCAGACCGCCAGCATCCGCTCGAGGAGGTTGTCCATCAGCGCGCCCCGCCCACCGAAATCGGCTCCGAGAGCGTCATATTCGACGGTGCGATACCCCAGACCGACCGTGGTGTGCAGGCGGCCGCGACTCATGTTGTCGACGAGCGCGATGTCTTCGGCGAGCCGCACCGGGTTCCACAACGGCCCCAGTGCGCAGTCGACGCTCGCGATCAGCGTCGAGGTCCGGGCCAAGAACATCGCCGCGGCCATGATCGGATTGCAGCTCCACCCGTGCCCGGTCGCGTGATGCTCGTCGACGCTGATGGACGTGATGCCGTGGGACTCCCCCCACTGCCCCAGCTCGAGCGCCGCGGACAGGAGCTTGCCCTGTGTGCGCGGATCGCCTTGGGGCGAGGCAAAATTGAAGCGCAGCACGGTTAACAGCATTTGTGGCCTCGCCTGACTATGCTTCCGGGCCGGCCGCCGACTGCAGGAACGCCGGAAAGTCCGGGAACAGCGCGCGGTCAACGATCTCGATGCGGGTTCCGGCCGCGTCGAGGTAGTAGGCGAACAGCGCGAGTTCGGGCGGTGCGGTGTCGGCGGTTGCTTCGAAGCTGAAGCCGTTGTCTTCCAAGATCTTCGCGCTCTCGGCCAAGTTGTCGGTCCAGTAGCCAAGGTGGTGAATCGCGTTGCCGGGCGCCGCCGTCCAGGCCGTCCCGGGTACCTCCTTGATCAGTTCGACGTGCGGAGCCTGCAGCGAATAGACGAAAGTCGAAGTGACCTCCTGGGTCCCGCTTGTCGTGCGAAACGGCAAGGTGTAGCTCACCGGCGTGATCCACCGGTAACCGGCCAGCGCACTCAGCCGGGCCATCGCTTCGTCGAGGTCAGGCACGATGATGCCGGTGTGATAGAAGTCCTCGGGCCGCAGTGCGAACGCCGTCATGAGTTCCTCGCTATCTGGTCGCGGAGCCAGGCACTTTCCCAGAAATTCGTGCTGTCCGCCAGAAGCTTTTCATGGGCTGCTCGCAGCACGTCGCGAACCCCCGGATGATCCGCCGGAACGAGCTCGGCCAGGTGGATGGCCTGCACCGCGCGACCGGCGCCCAGGTGTGCCCGGGCCCGATCCAGCAGCGCGTCGGCGCCGGCCAGCCCGACCACATCGGCGGCGACGGAATCGAATCCGACCGGGTAAAGCTCGGTGGTCGATTCGTGATGGAACCAGCCCGAATAGTTCTCCCAGACGGCCCGCACATCCCAGGCGACTTTGCCGTAGCCCTCGCCCACTTCGCATTCCGTGGGCAG
The DNA here is from genome assembly GCF_001667865.1 of Mycobacterium mantenii. Taxonomy (GTDB): domain Bacteria; phylum Actinomycetota; class Actinomycetes; order Mycobacteriales; family Mycobacteriaceae; genus Mycobacterium; species Mycobacterium mantenii_A. The sequence goes on from NZ_LZJP01000100.1 coordinate 333,749, forward strand.
AGAGATTTCCCGCATCAAGGTGCGGACGTCTTTGCCGGCGTTCATCCCGGCGACGGTCTGGTCGTGGATGTACTCGATGGCGTCGCGCAGCCGGGTCAGCTCTTCATTGATCCGTTCGGCGCCCCTGACCGGCTCGAAGTGACCGGTCACCAGCAGGTCGGCCTGCAGATCGCGCACCCTGTCCACCGATGCGATGGCCGTCAACGCGTCGCGGTACCGATCGCCCCGCATGGTGACGAGATTGGGAACATGTCCGATCAGCGGACCGAAAGTGTTTCCGCACAGACAGATCCGTTCCTCGGGCAGCCAGATCACCAACGAGTCGGTGGTCTCACCGCCGGGCACGGAAATCAGTTCCAGGCGCCGGCCACCGACCTCCAGGCGGAGGGTGTCCTGGAAGTCGAGGTCGACGACGGGCACACTCTGACCGGCCAGCCGCGTCGTACCCAGGCGACGCTGGATGGCTTGGATGCCACTGGCCAGTGTGTCTTTGAAGGCGAATGCGCTGCGGCTGGCCCGGTACGGGATCAGCCGATCGTTGTCGTCTCGCCAGGCCTTCCAGTTCGCTTGCGCGACAACGGTCGTCTCGGGATCGCGCACACTGTCCAGGCCGCCGACGTGATCCACGTGTCCTTGCGTGAAGATGATGTAGCGCACCGGTGACGGGTCGACGGCATCGAAGTTGGCGCGATGCACCGGGCCCTCGAAGCCCATGCCGGTGTTGACGATCACCCGGCCCTCGGTCGTGGTGAGCAGATACGAGTTGGACAAGCCCGGCGAGCACCATAATCCCGGGGCGATCTCCTCGGCCCTCTCGGCGGACGCCGGGCACATCGCATCGGCACCCGGCCTGCTCCGATAGACGGGGTCGGACATCGCTGGTGGCTCCTTTATTCGGGACGGACGTCGAACTTGTCGAAGTAGAAGCCGAACCGGCCGCGCAGTTCATCGGCGGAGATGCCGAAGTGCCGTTGCAGTTCGTAACGGATACGGCCGTGTTTGCCCCGCGGATTGCCCTCCAGGTAGCGCTTGAATTGTTCGCGCACCTTGGGCGGCAAGTCGACGCCGGCGCACCGGTAAAGCCGTTCGAGCACCGGCACCTCGTTGCCGCCCAAGTCGTGGAAGTCGATGTCGATGCTGCGTTCGGCGGGCACCAGGTCGCGGTCGCGTACGCATGCGCTGAGCAGTCGGTATACGCGGTCGCTCCAATAATCCAGCAGCCACTGCGGGTCAATGCTGTTGCGGCGCAACCGATCCGAATAGGCCATCATGGTGATCGCCGACTGAATCACCGCGACTGGGTCGCGGTGGGTGAAGGCCACCGTCGCGTCGGGGAAGGTCGTCATGAGCGGGCCGAGCTGTTCGCAGTGCTGCGGACTCTTGAGCACCCAGGTCCGCGGCCCACGCAGGAAGGTCAGCGCCTGCAGCACCCTCTTCATGTAGGCGTAGTGCCGGCTTTGGTCCAACCCCAGGTAATAGTCGCGCCAGTCCGGCACGCGCGCATGCCATTCCAGCACGTATGAGGCCAGATCGAGGTCGAGCAGCTCCACTTCCTCCTCGATCGCCTCGGGAAACCGGTCGTGCATGGCGGCCACCACGGGCGCGCTCGCCATCAGCGCGTCGTGCTCTGCCTTGGCCCGGGCGTAGCGGGGGTCGACGCCGAAGATGTCGGGGCCCTGCCCGCGCGCGGGGATGGGATCCTGGCTCTCCCAATACGGCAGGGCGCGCCGGCGCGGGTCGGAGGCAATGAGATTCACCAGATGCGTGGTGCCGGAGCGCGGCATTCCGACGACGATGAATGGCTTTTCGATCGGGATCGACTCGATCTCGGGATACCGCCGGACGAGCTCGGTGAGCGACAACCGGTTGCGCAGCAGGCGCACGATCCGCTGCCGCAGCGAACCCCGGGTGAGCTGGCGCAGGCCTTCGTCGGCCTCGATCGCCGCGACGTGTTTCCGCAGGCGCTCGGCGTACCCATCGGTGTCGTCGAGGTCGGCCGCTCCGGCCGGCAGACCGGTCTGCTCGACGGCGTCCGCGAGCATCCGGTCGATGTCGAGGTCGACGGGCCTGGCTTCGGTGAATTCCAGGATCTGGCGCTGCACGTCGGTCAGTTGCGGCGCGGTCAAGTCGTCGAAGTCGATGTCGTCAACCGCAGGACCCACTCCGAACCCCTCTTCGACGCGTCAGGTGATATGACACAGACGCTAGCCGCGGTGGGGAGGCATCGTGCATCCACCTCTCGGTGGGCCGGCGCTACAGGTTGGCCAGATCGTCGGGAACGTCGACCTTGTGTTCCTGCAGCGCCTCCAGGGGCACCACCTCGAGGGTGCTCTCGTGCGTCGCCGCCAACACGACCGGCGCGGCACAGCCGTCGTTGTGAGCGCGCAGCCAGTTCAGCGCGGTCACGCACCAGCGGTCGCCCGGCAGCAGGCCCGGGAACCGGTACTCGGGCACCGGCGTCGACAAGTCGTTACCGATGGAACGCTGGTGCTCCAGGAACTCGGCGGTCATCACCGCGCAGATCGTGTGCCGCCCAAGGTCCTGAGGGCCGGTCGAGCAACAGCCGTCGCGGTAAAAGCCGGTCAGCGGGTCTGAGCCACACGATTCCAGCGGACCGCCTAACACATTTCGATCAGGCACCCGTTCAGTATTGCGCCCCGAGGGGTGAAGTTTGAAGACCTTTGCAGACTGCGTCGTCGGGTTTTTCGCTTACCGCCACCGTCGACCGCCGGTGTGGACGCCGGGACGTCGGACGTGTTAACTCGGTTTGATGTCGACGCCGCCCGACCAACCCGGAAATCCCCCCGGTGAGCCACCCTGGGGTTGGCAGCCGCCCGGTTACGGATCGCAGCCGAACCCGCACACCCCACCACCGCCGCCGGGATATCAGCCCCCGCAGGCCTACCCCGGGTACTCCGGTTATCCGCGGTACCCCGGCTATCCGGGATACGGTGACCCGCAGGCGCCCTACGGCCGCGATCCCGCTACCGGGTTGGCGCTGTCGGACAAGTCCGCCACCACCGCCGGCTTGCTCCAGCTGTTCCTCGGGTTGTTCGGGATCGGCCGCTTCTACATCGACTCGACTCAGATCGCGGTGGCGCAGCTGTGTTTAGGTCTGTTCGGAGTTCTCTTCAGCCTGTTCTGTTTTCTGGGTTTCCCAGTCCTGCTCGGCGGCATCGTCTGGGCCATCGTCGACGCGATCTTGATCTTCACCGGCAGCGTCAAAGACAACCACGGTCGCAAGCTGCGATGAGTCCCCAGCAGTCAGCCGGCGCCGGACGCCCTTGATCGGTTGTCCGACAATGCGTTTGGCGTAGGGCGGGGCCGATTTTAACCTGACCGGCACGCGTGACCGCCGGGCTCGCCGGAGGCCAATGGTCACGGATTGGTCACGATTACCGGCCGGTAACAATTGTTGCCTCGACCTGTTGCGACGCGCTGAGCAAATCCCAGGGAAATCGCCCCGAAAACTTATCGTCACATCGTGGAACGACGTACGGCCCTGAAACTCCCTCTGTTACTGGCGGCAGGGGCCGCAGTTGCCCGGATGCCCCGGGCTTCCGCGGAGGAAGCGGGCCGGTGGTCACCCGAGCGCGCCAACCGGTGGTATCAAGCCCAGGGCTGGCTAGTTGGCGCAAACTACATTCCGGCGAACGCCATCAACCAGCTCGAGATGTTCCAGCCCGACACGTTCGACCCGCGGCGCATCGACACCGAGCTCGGATGGGCCCAGTTCTACGGCCACAACACCGCACGGGTGTTCCTGCACGATCAGCTCTGGGCGGCCGATCAGCGCGGCTTTCAAACGCGCCTTGGGCAATTCGTCGACATTGCGGCGCGTCACCGCATCAAACCGCTGTTCGTCTTCTTCGACTCCTGTTGGGATCCGCAACCCCGCGCGGGACGCCAGCGCGCGCCGAGGCCCGGCGTGCACAACTCGGGCTGGGCGCAGAGCCCGGGCGCCGAACGCCTCGGCGACCCGCGCTACGTCCCGGTGATGCGCGACTACGTCACGGCGGTGATGACCCAATTCCGCAACGACGACCGGGTTTTGGGCTGGGACCTGTGGAACGAGCCGGACAACCCCGCACGCCAATACCGCAACGTCGAACGGAGCGACAAGGAGCAGCTGGTCACCAACCTGCTCCCCCAGGTCTTTCGCTGGGCCCGGGCGGTCGAGCCCAGCCAGCCGCTGACAAGCGGTGTGTGGCAGGGGCATTGGGGACAAGCGCAGGGCCGCAGCGCGATCAGCGACATTCAGCTCGCCAACGCCGACGTGATCACCTTCCACTCCTACGCCGGGCCCTCCGGGTTTGAGAACCGGATCAACGAGCTCACCCCGCTGGGCCGGCCGATCCTGTGCACGGAATACATGGCGCGGCCCCAGGGCAGCACGGTCGAATCGATCCTGCCGGTCGCGAAGCGCCACAACGTCGGCGCCGTCAACTGGGGCCTGGTCGCCGGCAAGACCCAGACCTACTTCCCCTGGGACTCATGGGATCACCCCTACACCTCGGTCCCGAAGGTGTGGTTCCACGACCTGATCCGGCCCGAGGGACGGCCGTTCCAAGACATCGAAGCGCTGACGGTGCGCAAGCTGGCCGGCAGCCAGACCTGAACCTGAAGATCGACAACACCAATCCGCCACAGGCCTTCCGCTAGTAGGGTTGTAGCTGCTCAGAAGGGGGCGGCGATGCTCGTCGGTGTTGGTCGGCTGCTGGCGGTGCCATGACGCTGACCAACCTGAACGAAGCGGAACTGATCGCGTCGGCCGGTGGCGATCCGTGGGCGATCAACCAGAGCCTGCAGGCCGGCAGCCCGTTTCAGGTATCCCAGCTGGCCGAGGCCTTTCATGGCGCGGGCCGGCACACCGCCGAAGCCGACCATGCCTTCGAGGACGCGCGGAAACGCTTCGCCGCGGCCTGGAACCACCAGGATGGTGGCCACCCCATCAACGACTCCGAGGAGGTCCGACGGCTCACCAAATCCCTTGGCGCTCAGTCCGAGCAGTTGCCGAAGATCGGTGCCGAGCTGGAGTCCATCGCTGCCGCCTTGGCCGACGCGCAAAAGCAGGGGGCTCAAGAGATCGCCCTGCTGGACAGTGAGCTGCGCGGGCTCGACAGGCTCATCGGCGCGATAAACCATGACCTGACGCTCGACCTTCCCGCGGCGGAACACGACAAACTGGAGAGACTGAAGAAAGCTGCGCATGTCCAAGCCGTGGACGACGTCCGCGACGCCGTCAAGCAGATGAATTCAATTCGAAACGCCTACGCGGACACGCTGCGAAAGTCGATGAACGCCCTGCACACCGACGGCTACGATCCTCCGAAAGCCGTCGATATGTGGATGGAAAGTCCGCTGAGACCAAATGAGGTGCGGAATTTGGGCCCCATCGCCGGTACCGGCGGTATTCCAGGCATCCCCGGGATCGGCGCGGCGGACTTGGGAGAAGTCGTGGAGGTACCCGGGCAGCCCGGGAAGTACCTCGCCATCTTCGGAGACTCGTTCTCCGGTGACAAGGTTGGCGAGGGCGAACACTATCGATCCGTGGCCGTACCAGTGACCTTCGACGCCGACGGACACCCGCATTTCGGAGCGCCGTTGACGGGGCCAAAAGACAGCGGGACCGAGCTGTTTACCATGCCGGCTGAGGCGGTAAAGGCAGGAATCAGCGACACGCTGCCCGCGGGGACGATCACGCTGGGAGACAAGACATACATGATGGTGACCGGAACCACGGGCAACCTGCAGCCAGCGGCCTCGTGGCTGGTCGAAGTCAACGGTGATCCGGGCAAGGGGTGGACAATGGTGCCTGGTTCATATCGTGCCGCCGGCGACGCGCCCACCCAGGTCAGCGGCTATAAGGGTACGGACGGCAAAGTCTACATCGCCGCTAATTCCTTCGACCGAGGACAAAACGTCACGATGTTCCGCGCCGACCCCGGCCAGGTTATGGATCGTTCCACCTGGCAGCCTTGGACCGGCACCGGTTGGGGCGCCCCCGGAGGAACACCCGTATCGGTAAGCCAAGGACAAAACTTCGGTGAACTCAGCCTCAGGGAAGTCGGCGGGAAGCCGGTGCTCTCGGGCTTCAATTCCAGTACGGGAAACGTCGAAGTCAGAGTCGCGAACGACCCGACGCAACTCTTTACCCGCGGAGTGGAGACCACCGTCGTCAACCACACAGATACACCACAGCCCTACGGCGGCTACATACTGCCGCTGCCAAACCAAACTCTCGACAACCTGCACCTGTTCGTGAGCCAGTGGAACACGACGACTCCGCCCGTAGGTGCGCCATACAACGTGCAAGAGGTCATCGCCAACGTCAACCGACCGTGAAGGAGCGTCACAATGGCTCGCCGCATAGCAATCACAATCGGGGCGATGGCTCTGCTGATCGTCGGATGCCGAACCCAGTCTCACGCTGGCCCGCCGACATTTCCCGATCTGAGCGGCTACACACCAGTCACGGTCTCGGACTACACAATCACCCTTCCCAACCCTGGTCGCCCTCCGCTCAATATGGTGTATTTCCTTACACCCGATGGCATCACCTGCGACTTCGGCAATCCGCCCGCGGCGGGCTGTACAGGCAACAACCTTCCCGGAATAGGGCCCGAGAACAAGAACCCCTATACCTACGTGGGCACCGACACTGGAATTGAACCGGCCACGTCAACGCCCTACGTCAACGCGACGATTCAAGAGCACCAGATCCGAACTCTCCCACCGCTTCACTCCATCACCGTCGACGGCGTTATCTGCGGCGTCGATAACTCAGGGATGACAGCTTGCAAAGACCCGCAGGGACGTGGCTTTGTGCTGTCACCGCACGGCTCCATTTGGCTCCCTCACGTGTGATTGACCGCCCGGTTTGCTCGATGGCTTCATCCTGAGACGTATCATTCGACGACTAGAAGATGTTGTCGGCCAACGCAATACAGGCAACAACTAGCTCGGGCACAGTTTCGTAGCTGCAGTCCTTGAACCGAAAGAAGCGACGACAACGCGGGCACGACCGCGTGCAAAGACGCTCAAAGCCGCGGTTTCATGCTGTCGCCGAAAGGATCTGGGTGGCTACCACACGTGTGATTGCCGCCCGACGGTGGCGGCATCGACACCTGACGGACAGGGCGACCGGAGTCGTGATTCGAAAAAGCTTGTCCTAAATGGGTTTACGACGCCGCGAAGTCACCCACGACGGTCATCTTGTTGCCATCCCACGCGGTCGCGAAGCCACCCGCGTTATACGCGCAGTTCAGAATGATGTCTCGGTGTGGCGGACTTTGCATCCACATGTCGAGGGCTTGACGGGGAGTCGCAGCGGATCCGGTGCCCCAGAACACGATCTCACCCGAATACCTGCTCCTGTAGCCCGCCGCCGTGATACGCGCCTGCGGCGACGAGCCGTCCGAACCGATGTGTCCGTTCACCCCGTTGCGCAGCATGTCGTCGGCGTGCCCCTGGGCCGCTTCGGTCAAACGCGGGTCGTCGCTGATCGGACCGCATCCCGCGCGAAGCTGATTGATGCCGTTGTACACCGCGGTCGCTGCATCGTCTGCGTGCGCGACGAAGCCGGATAGCGCACTGGGTGACGTGATGAGGGCAGTACAGATCGCGAAGACGGCGATGATCTCGACATTTTTGGCCATGATGCCTCTTGGTCGCGCGCTCGCTTTGCTGTTTTCGGTATCTAAATGTTACCCATTTTCAACCAAGAACGATCACAAATCGCAAATCCGTTGCGCGGCAATTAGTGACCGGCGTTGTGGGCGAGATCGATGGCGTACTGACTCACGAAGTTGCCCGCCGGCGGATCACCCTTGCCGCATGTTCCATCGGACTCACCGGGACGCTTGATCCACAAGTACGCGTCGGCGTGCGCGCCCGCCGTGCTGGCGGTCGGTGGAGTGCCCAGTGCTCGGCCGCTTGGGTTGCACCAGTTGAGATCCGAGTCGGGCGCAGGTCCCGCACCGTTGCGCGATGTGTCGATCACGTAGTGCGAACCATTCGTTAGCCCCGAAATCGCCTCGCCGTAACCGATTTCATCTTCGGTGGTGAAGAAGTTCGCGGTGTTTACGCTGAAACCCCGCGCGTGGCCGACGCCGGCCTGGTTGAGCCTGGCGGCCATGTCCTCGGCGCTGTGCCAACGCAGGTGACCCGCGTCGACATAGACGGCCGCGTTCGGGTCGCGGGTCAGCGTGTCGACGGCGTAGCGAATCAGGTCGAAGCGTTCCTGACGCGCATCGCCCGACAGGCAGTCGGCCATGGCAAGCGCATCGGGTTCGACGACGATCGCCACCCGCGAGGTGCCCACACCGGATGCGATCGAGGCGATCCAGGAGCGGTAGTCGTCGGCCGATCCCATGCCGCCCGCGGCGAAGCTGCCACAATCGCGGTGGGGGATTCCATAGATCGCCAGCACCGGGATGGCGCCAGCGGCATTCGCGTCGCCGACGTACTTCCCGACGGTCGCCGCCGACCCGCCCGGGACGATCCAGTACGCCTGCGGGGTGTTGGCGATGGCGGTCAGCTCGGCGCTCGGCGGATCGGAGCTCTGCGCGGCGCGCATGGCTGCCGACGTCGGGTTGACGTAGAACGGCGCTCCGGCCAACGGATCGCCGTCGGCGACCAACCGCACCGACGGGCCGGGGCGGACCTGTACCGGGTCGGCCACGTGACCCATGCCGGCCACGGCTGCGACCGTGAGGAAGGGGGCGATCCACCGCGCGGCCGCACCTGCAGCTGAGAAGTTCACCCCAGGGAAATTAGTGGCTCCCAAGCATCGAGCGCCAATCGGACGACGGCCCGAGCGACGGCGATGCGCTTACATCGAGCTGCGCCCGGCAGGACCTCCGCCGAGAAGACCGGCCGCAAAGGCCGCGCCCTTGTCGATCATTGCCACATTGGTCGAATACGTGTCGTGTGCGGCGAAATTCATCCCGTCGGAGCAGATCGGGTCCTCGGCCGCGCACACCTGGATGGTCTTGGCCTGATAGAGCGGGCCGATGGCGACCGGCGGCTCGCCGAAAAAGTTCATCGCCTTCTCGCTGGGCAGTGCGAAGAGCACGACCGAGGAGACGTGGTTGGCGACCGCCGGATCCAGCGGTTTGGGTACGGCCGCCGGATCGATCCCATTCGGGACGACAGGCGAGGTGACGAAGCCCATCACGGCCGCACCTTGCGAATACCCGCCGAGCACCATCTTGGTGTTGGGACAGTCGCGCGCCATCGAAACGACGTGTGCGCCCGCGTCTCTGACGCCGGCCTCGCCCGCGCTCGTCCAGTCATGGGTGGCGGGGTAATTGACCGGATACACGTCGAAGGACTTTCCACCGACGCGCGAGTGGAGAGAGTCGACGAATGCCTGTCCGGTCGGCCCGAGGCCCGGTGGATCGTCGGTGCCGCGGGCGAACACCACCTGGACGTCCGGGCACGGCTCGGCGCCAGCGGATGGGATGGCGGACACGGGGACGGAGGCGCCGACGCACGACACCGCGAGCACCGCAGGAGCAAGGAGACGAGGGGTCTGACGTGCGATCATGCCGCTGGGTGCCCAGAACCGCGATTTTTAAACCGCGACTTTTCGGCCGATGCCGAGTTGGGCACCATCGCGCACTGCGCGCCGGGGATTCCGCGCAGAGTACGCGCATGCAAATGTTAGCCAGCTTCCAACAAATCTGAGACAGCTCACGTTCCGTGCGGCCTTGGCGGTGACGGAGGGTTGAGCCACTGCCGCCGGTAGGCGTGGCGCCGGCGCAAAGGGATGAACGCCGCGAACTGACTGCAAGCTGACGCTAGTCCGTCTTTTGGAAGGGGCCCTTTGTCACTTCTATAGCAACGCTGGCGAAGTTAGGATCTCCTGCAAGGAGATCTGCGATGGTCAGCACAGCTAATCGTTTGGCCCTCATCGTCCCGGCCATCTTCGCGCCACTCGTCGGCGCGACCTGGGTTTCGCCGGCGGTGGGCAGAGCAGCCGAATGTGGCGACGGGACCGTCTATGACGCGCCATCGGATACGTGCGTCGTTCTCGCACAGGCGCCCCCTCCGGCGGCCCCGCCACCTCCGCCAGCGGGTTTGCCACCGCCCGGAAGTTCGCGGTGGTGTGCTGGCGCAGGAGTGCGCTGCGCCACTGGAGGCATTCTTCGCCCGCCAGCGATTGGGGTGACGGGCCTTCGGTTGGGTAAGCTGCTCGGCGGTGGCGTGTCCGAGCGGCCTAAGGAGCACGCCTCGAAAGCGTGTGACGGCTAAAACCGTCCGAGGGTTCAAATCCCTCCGCCACCGCCAAAACAGTTGCACCCTCTCAAGTAGAGAGGGGATCGTCGCCCGCGGCGTTCATTCGAACTGCGCAAGTGGCCCGTCTGCTTAGCGCAGCCGCCTGCCTCCGGTCGCAGGCTTCAGATGCCGGCGCAAAGGGATGAACGCCGCGAACTGACTGCAAGCTGACGCTAGTCCGTCTTTTGGAAGGGGCCCATTGTAG
>NZ_LZJP01000101.1:0-5941 GCF_001667865.1 Mycobacterium mantenii
GCCATGTGCAACGCCACCAACGACGACGAACACGCGGTATCCACCGACACCGCCGGACCCTCCAGCCCCAGCACATAGGACACCCGCCCCGAGGCCACACTCGACGACTGGCCGGTCAGCCGGAAACCCTCCGCGGCCGGTGCGGCGCCCATGCCGTATCCCTGCGTGTACACCCCGGCGAACATCCCGGTGGCGCTGCCGCGCAAGGTGCCGGGTTCAATTCCCGCCCGCTCCAGCGCTTCCCACGACAGCTCGAGGAACATGCGCTGCTGCGGGTCCATGGAGAGTGCCTCGCTGGGCGCGATGCCGAAGAAGGCCGGATCGAAGTCCGCGACACCGTCGACGAAGCCGCCGGTGCGGGTGTAGCAGGTGCCCGGGACGTCGGGATCCGGGTTATATACCCCGGCCAGGTCCCAGCCGCGATCGCTCGGGAATTCCGAGAGCACGTCGCGGCCCTCGGTCAGCATGTCCCACAGGTCGTCGGGGGAATTCACCCCGCCCGGGTAGCGGCACGCCATGCCGACGATCACGATCGGGTCGTCGTCGGTGGCGCGGGCGGCCGGGGCGTGCTTGACCTCTTGCGGGACGCCGGCGAGTTGGGTGCGGATGTAGCCGGCCAGGCCGTTGGGCGTCGGGTAGTCGAAGATCAGGGTGGGCGAAAGCGCCAGTCCGGTAGCGGTTTTGAGCCGATTGCGCATCTCGACCGCAGTCAGCGAGTCGAAGCCCAACTCCTGGAACGCCTTGTCGGGGTCGATCGCCTCGGCGCTGGTGTTCCCCAGCACGGTGGCGATGTGCGAACGCACCAGATCCAGGAGCACGGCGTGCTGCTCCGCCTCGGGCAGTCCCTCCAGGCGATGCGCCAGCGCCGATTTCGATTTGGCGGCGGCCAGCGAATCGTCGACGCGGCGGCGGGTCGGGGCGTTGATCAGATCGGTGAACATCGGCGGCACCGCGACCGCATGGGCGCGCAGCGCGCCGAGATCGATGCGGGCAGGCGCCAGGAACGGTTCGTCGACGATCAGGGCGGTGTCGAAGAGTTCCATGGCCTCGTCCGAGGACAGCGCCAAGATCCCGTCGCGCCCCAGCCGGGCGCGGTCGGCGGCATCCAGCCCGCCGGTCATGGCGCTGGCCTGGTCCCACAACCCCCAGGCGAGCGAGATCGCCGGCAGCCCGAGCGCCCGCCGATGCGCGGCCAGCCCGTCCAGGAACGTGTTCGCCGCCCCGTAGTTGCCCTGGCCCGACGAGCCCACCAGCCCGGCCATCGACGAAAACATCACGAACGCATGCAGATTCAGGTCGAGGGTCAGCTCGTGCAGGTTCCAGGCCGCGTCGATCTTGGCCCGCAATACCGCGTCGACGCGCTCGGGTGTCAGCGAGGTGACCATCGCGTCGTCCAACACCCCGGTCGCGTGAATCACGCCCGACAGCGGTCGCTGCGCGGAAAGGTCGGCGATTACCTGCGCCAGCGCCGCCCGGTCGGCCGCGTCGCACGCCACCACGCGAGCCCGGGCTCCCGCGGCCTGCAGCTCCGCGATCAACTCGGCGGATCCGGGCGCATCCGGACCGCGCCGGCTCAGCAGCACCAGGTCCTCGACGCCGTGGTGTGCCACCAGGTGACGAGCCAACGTCGAGCCGGCCATGCCGGTTCCGCCGGTGATCAGCACCGTGCCCGCTCCCAGCCCGGCTCCAGGCCCAGAAGGCACCGTCATGACGACCTTGCCGACGTGACGGGCCTGACTCAGGTACCGCAGCGCGGTACGGGCACGTCGCACGTCAAAAGTGGTGACTGGCAACGGTTCCAGCACCCCGGCGTCGAATAGTCCGGCGAGCTCCTGCATCCACTGATGCATCCGGGGACGGCCGGGCTCGAACAGGTCGAAGGCGCGGTAGCGGATGCCCGGGTACTCCTGGGCCACCACGCCCGGATCGCGGATGTCGGTCTTGCCCATCTCCAGGAACACGCCGCCGGGAGCGACGAGCCGCAGCGAGGCGTCGACGAATTCGCCGGCCAGCGAGTCCAGCACCACGTCCATCCCACGGCCACCGGTGACGGCGCGGAACTTGTCCTCGAACTCGAGGCTGCGCGAATCCGCGATGTGGTCGTCGTCGAATCCCATGGCCCGCAACGTGTCCCACTTGCCGCGGCTGGCGGTCGCGAACACCTCCAGGCCCAGGTGCCTGCCCAGCTGAACCGCGGCCATCCCCACGCCGCCGGCCGCGGCGTGCACCAGCACCCGCTGCCCCGGCTTGACGTCGGCCAGGTGTATGAACGCCATGTAGGCGGTGGTGAAAACCGCTGAGATGCCGGCCGCTTCGGCGTAGGACCAGTCGGCGGGCTTGTGCTGCAGCAGGCGCACGTCGCCGGGCACCAGCGTGCCGCTGCCGTCGGGGAAGAAGCCGTACACCGAATCACCGACGGCGAACTCGGTGACTCCCGGCCCGACCTCGACCACCACGCCGGCGCCTTCGCCACCGAGCAGCGCGTCGTGGGTGAACATCCCCAGGGTGATCATGACGTCGCGGAAGTTGGTGGCGATGGCGCGCAGGGCCACCCGGACCTGGCCCGGCTCCAGCGCGGCGCCGGCGTTGGGAACCGGCTCGAGCTGCAGGTTTTCGAAAGTGCCGGCGCTGCTGATGCCCAGCCGCCAGGGGCCCTCGGCCGGCGGCGTCATGATGCCGTCCACCGCGCGGCTGCCGCGCACCCGCGCGGTGTAGGCCGTGCCGTCGCGCAGCAACACCGCGGGCTCGCCGACCGCCAAGACGGTCGCTATCTCGCTATCGTTCAGCGCCGCATCGGAATCCACCAGTACGATCCGGCCGGGATGCTCGGTCTGCGCCGAGCGCACCAGCCCCCATACCGCCGCGCCGGCCAGATCGGGGACGTCCTGCCCCGCCAATCCCATCGCGCCCCTCGTCGCGACGATCAGCACTCCGGAGTCGCGTTCGGTCAGCCACGACTGCACGGCGGCCAGCGCCGCATGCGTGCGCTCGTACGATCCGGACACCGGATCCTGTTCGCCCGCGAGGGATTCGAACACCTCGTGGGCGGGTGGCTCGGCGCCGGACGCCGTCGTCGCGGCCGGCGACCACGCCAGCTCGAACAACCGGTCCGGGCCCGAGGCAGACACCGCCGCGCGCAGCTGCCGCTCGCTCACCGGGCGCGCGACCATCGCGCGCACCGACAGCACCGGCAGCCCGAGCCCGTCGGCCAGCTCGATCGTGACCGCTTGGGTGGCCTGCGACGTCGATGCCGGCGCGATGCGCGCGCGTACCGCCGACGCGCCCGCGGCGTGCAACGACACGCCCTGCCACGAGAACGGCAGCGCCACTTCGTCGGTCCGGCCGGCGACGTGGTGGCTGACGATCAGCGCGTGCATGGCCGCATCCAGCAACGCCGGGTGGACGCCGAACCCGTTGACGCCGCCGGCGGCGTCGGGCAACCGCACCTCGGCGAACACCTCGTCGTCGCGCACCCACGCCGCGGTCAGGCCCTGGAATGCCGGGCCGTAGCCGTAGCCGCGCGTCGCCAACTGCTCATACCCGTCGGCCGCGTCGACCTTGACCGCACCCACCGGCGGCCATGCCGACAGATCCGCGCCCGGCTCGACCGAGCCGGTGCTCAGCGTTCCTTCGGCGTGGCACACCCAGCCGGAATCGGTGTCGGGGCGGGAGAAGATCGACACCGGGCGCTGGCCGGATTCTTCGGCGGGACCGACCACTACCTGCAGGGCCACCGATGCCGCCCCGGAATCCTTGGCGGCCAACATCAACGGCGCCTGCAGCGTCAGCTCCTCGACCGTCGAGCATCCGACTTCGTCGCCGGCGCGGATCGCCAACTCCACGAAGCCCGACCCGGGGAACACCACCGTGCCGGATACCGCGTGATCGCTCAGCCAGCCCTGCAGGCTCGGCGACAGGCGGCCCGTCAGCACGACCCCGCCCGACGCCGGTAGCTCCACGACCGCGCTCAGCAGTGGATGTTCGCTGCTGCCCAGCCCCAGGCCCGAGGCGTCCGCCGAGATGCCCTCCCCGGACAGCCAAAACCGGCGCCTATCAAAGGCATACGTGGGCAGCTCGACGAAACCGGCACCGTCCACCGCGCCGCGCCAGCGCACGCTCACTCCCGCGACGAACGCGGTCGCCGCCGAGCTCAGGAATCGGTCGAGGCCGCCGTCGTCGCGTCCCAGGGTGGGGATCACGATGACTTCAGCGGCCTCGGCGCCACTGCTGACATGGTCGTTGGCGGTGTCCTCGATGCCCGCGACCAACGCCGGGTGGGGACTGGATTCGATGAACGTCCGATATCCGTGCTCGCAGGCGCTGCGCACCGCCCGGTCGAACTGCACGGTCTGCCGGATGTTGCGATACCAGTATTCGGCATCCAATCCGGCCGTGTCCAAACGGTTTCCGGTCACAGTGGAGAAGAAGGCGATGCGCGAGGAGCGCGGCTCGATACCGGACAGCACCTCGGCGAGGTCACCGCGGATCGCCTCGACCTCAACCGAGTGCGAGGCGTAGTCGACGTCGATCCGCCGGGTCCGCAGCTCGAGGTCGGCGCAGAAGCCGACGAGTTCGTCGAGCGCGGCGACCTCACCCGACACCACGACGGCCGACCGGCCGTTGACGGCGGCGATGCTGACTCGATTGCCGTAGGGCGCCAACAACTCCCGGGCGCGTTCGGTGCTGCAGGCGATGGACAGCATGCCGCCGGGACCGGCCAGTGACGTCAGCAGCTTGCTGCGCAACGTGACCACCCGGGCGGCATCGTGCAACGACAGGGCGCCGGCGACGTAGGCGGCGGCGATTTCACCTTGCGAATGGCCGATCACCGCATCGGGATTCACCCCGACCGACTTCCACAGTTCGGCCAGCGACACCATCACCGCGAAGAGCACCGGCTGCACGACGTCGACGCGGTCCAGTCCCGGCGCATCGGGCGCGCCACGCAGCACATCCGTCAGCGACCAGTCGACGAATTCGGCGAAGGCCTCATCGCATTCCTGGATCTGCCGTGCGAATACCGGTGCGGTGTGCAGCAATTCAACGGCCATACCCAGCCATTGGGAGCCCTGGCCCGGGAACACGAACACGGTCTTGCCGGCCGGCGTCGCCGTTCCCCTGATGACCGACCCGGTCGGGTCGTCGTTGGCCAGCTCGTCCAGACCGGCCAGCAGCCGCTCGCGGTCACCGCCGACGACGACGGCCCGGTGGTCGAACGTCGCGCGGCCCGCCAACGACCACCCGATGTCGGCGACATCCAGATCGCTGTGCGCGCGAATGTATTCGGCCAGCCGACCCGCCTGGGCGGCCAGCGCCGACGGTGATTTCGCCGACACCGGCCACGGAACCACCGGCGCCTTGGGACCGTCCACAGCGCGCGGCGGCTCGGCCGCCACGCCCTCGACGATGACGTGCGCGTTGGTGCCGCTGATGCCGAACGACGACACCCCCGCGCGGCGCGGCGGTTGCCGGGCTTAGGCTTCCAGGGCCGGGATTCGGTCAGCAACGACACCGAACCCGTCGACCAGTCGACGTGCGGGCTGGGCTCATCAACGTGCAGCGTCGCGGGCAAGGTCTCGTGGCGCATCGCCAGGACCATCTTGATCACCCCGGCCACCCCGGCGGCGGCCTGCGTGTGGCCCATGTTCGACTTGATCGACCCCAGCCACAGCGGCTCGCTGCGATCCTGCCCGTAGGTGGCCAGCAGGGCCTGCGCCTCGATCGGGTCACCCAACGTCGTTCCGGTGCCATGGCCCTCGACGACGTCCACATCGGCCGTCGTCAACCCGGCATTGGCCAGCGCCGCACGCACCACCCGCTGCTGCGAGGGACCATTCGGCGCGGTCAGCCCGTTCGACGCGCCGTCCTGGTTCACCGCCGAACCCCGCACCACCGCCAGCACCGGATGCCCCAGCCGCTGCGCATCCGAGAGGCGCTCCAC
>NZ_LZJP01000102.1:0-117481 GCF_001667865.1 Mycobacterium mantenii
GCGCAGGGGGGCCCGGCCCCCCCCGGCGCCCCGCGTCCGGGCGGTGGCCGTCCCGGCGGTCCCGGCGGTCGTGACGGAGGCGGCGGCAACTACCGCGGTGGCGGCGGTGGCGGTGGCGTCGGCGCCCCGCCCGGGGGTGGTGGCGGCGGTTTCCGTGGCCGCCCCGGTGGTGGCGGCCGTCCCGGCCAGCGCGGCGGTGCCGCCGGCGCGTTCGGCCGTCCCGGCGGTGCGCCGCGACGCGGCCGCAAGTCGAAGCGGGCGAAACGCGCCGAGTACGAGAACATGCAGGCCCCCGTCGTCGGCGGTGTGCGGTTGCCGCACGGCAACGGCGAGACGATCCGGCTGGCCCGCGGCGCGTCGCTGAGCGACTTCGCCGACAAGATCAACGCCAACCCGGCCTCGCTGGTGCAGGCGCTGTTCAACCTCGGCGAGATGGTCACGGCCACCCAGTCGGTCGGCGACGAGACGCTCGAGCTGCTGGGCAGCGAGATGAACTACGTCGTCCAGGTCGTCAGCCCCGAGGACGAGGACCGCGAGCTGCTGGAGTCGTTCGACCTGACCTACGGCGAGGACGAGGGCGGCGAGGAAGACCTGCAGACCCGGCCGCCGGTGGTGACCGTGATGGGTCACGTCGACCACGGTAAAACGCGACTGCTGGACACCATCCGGAATGCCAGCGTCCGCGAGGCCGAGGCCGGCGGCATCACCCAGCACATCGGTGCCTACCAGGTGGCCGTGGAGCACGACGGTGTCGAACGGCCGATCACCTTCATCGACACCCCGGGTCACGAGGCGTTCACCGCCATGCGTGCCCGTGGTGCCAAGGCCACCGACATCGCGATCCTGGTGGTGGCGGCCGACGACGGCGTCATGCCGCAGACGGTGGAGGCCATCAACCACGCTCAGGCGGCCGACGTGCCGATTGTGGTGGCGGTCAACAAGATTGACGTCGAGGGTGCCGACCCGGCCAAGATCCGCGGGCAGCTCACCGAATACGGTTTGGTGGCCGAGGATTTCGGTGGCGACACCATGTTCGTCGACATCTCCGCCAAGCAGGGCACCAACATCGAGCAGCTGCTCGAGGCGGTGCTGCTGACCGCTGACGCGGCCCTGGACCTGCGGGCCAACCCCGACATGGAAGCCCAGGGTGTGGCGATCGAGGCGCACCTGGACCGTGGTCGCGGGCCGGTCGCCACCGTCCTGGTGCAGCGCGGCACGCTACGCGTCGGCGACTCGGTGGTGGCCGGCGACGCCTACGGCCGCGTCCGCCGCATGGTCGACGAGCACGGCGACGACGTCGAGGAGGCGCTGCCGTCGCGGCCGGTGCAGGTCATCGGTTTCACCTCGGTGCCCGGCGCCGGGGACAACCTGCTCGTGGTCGACGAGGACCGCATCGCCCGTCAGATCGCCGACAAGCGCAGCGCGCGTAAGCGCAACGCGCTGGCGGCGCGTTCGCGCAAGCGGATCAGCCTGGAGGACCTGGACTCGGCGCTGAAGGAAACCAGCCAGCTGAACCTGATCCTCAAGGGCGACAACGCCGGTACGGTCGAGGCGCTGGAGGAGGCCCTGATGGGCATCGAGATCGACGACGAGGTGGCGCTGCGCGTCATCGACCGCGGTGTCGGTGGCATCACCGAAACCAACGTCAACCTGGCGTCGGCCTCGGACGCGGTGATCATCGGCTTCAACGTGCGTGCCGAGGGCAAGGCCACCGAGCTGGCCAACCGCGAGGGCGTGGAGATCCGCTACTACTCGGTGATCTACCAGGCGATCGACGAGATCGAGAAGGCCCTGCGCGGCATGCTCAAGCCGATCTACGAGGAGAACACGCTGGGTCGTGCCGAGATCCGGGCGATCTTCCGGTCCTCCAAGGTCGGGATCATCGCCGGCTGCATGATCAGCAGCGGCATCGTGCGCCGCAACGCCAAGGCGCGGTTGCTGCGGGACAACATCGTGGTCAACGACAACCTCTCGATCACCTCGCTGCGACGGGAGAAGGACGACGTGACCGAGGTCCGCGAGGGCTTCGAGTGCGGTATGACGCTGGGGTATTCCGACCTCAAGGAAGGCGACATCATCGAGTCCTACGAGTTGGTCCAGAAAGAGCGCACCTGACCACCGCCGCCGAGGCAGAACGAACTGATGCGGAGGCGGTGAATCGACCACCGCCGACGACGCAGAACGAAGCGATGAGGAGGAGGCGGTGAATCGATATGGCTGACCCGGCCCGGGCGCGCCGTTTGGCCAAGCGGATCAACACGATCGTCGCCTCGGCGATCGAGTTCGAGATCAAGGATCCCGGGCTGGAGGGGGTCACCATCGTCGACGCGAAGGTGACCGCCGATCTGCACGATGCGACGGTGTTCTACACGGTGATGGGACGCACCCTGGACGACGAGCCGGACTACGGGGCCGCCGCGGCCGCCCTGGAACGGGCCAAGGGCGCGTTGCGGACCATGGTCGGGGCCGGCACCGGCGTGCGTTTCACCCCCACCCTCACGTTCACCCGCGACACCACGTCGGACAACGTGCAGCGGATGGACGAGTTGCTGGCGCGTGCCCGCGCCGCGGATGCTGATCTGGCGCGGGTTCGCTCGGGCGCCACACCGGCTGGGGAGGCCGATCCATACCGGGATAACGGATCGGGCGCGGAGCCCGGCTTCGACGGGAGCATCGGTGACGACGACCAACACGAATACTGAACTGGGCACCCTCAGGGTGGGGGCACGCGTCGACGCCGTGGGTGCGGTCGAGTTGCTGTCGGACGCCGGCTCCGTCGCGGTGATCGCACACGTGCATCCCGACGCCGACACCATCGGTGCCGGGCTGGCACTGGGGCTGGTGCTGGACGCGTGCGGCAAGCAGGTCGAGGTCAGCTTCGCCGAACCGGCGACGCTGCCGGAGTCGCTGGCGTCGCTGCCCGGCTGCCGGTTGCTGGTCGGCCCGGACGCGATGCGCCGCGACGTCGATCTGGTTGTCACCGTTGACGTTCCGAGCGTCAAGCGGCTGGGCGTGTTGAGCGACTTGGCCGTCGCTGCCGACGAGGTGCTGGTCATCGACCACCACGCCTCCAATGATCTGTTCGGCACCGCCAACTTCGTTGACGTGTCGGCCGATTCGACCACGATGATGGTCGCCGACATTCTCGACGCCTGGGGCACACCCATCGATCCCGAAGTCGCGCACTGCATTTACGCCGGCTTGACGACGGACACCGGGTCGTTCCGCTGGGCCAGTGCCCGAGCGCTGCGGCTGGCGGCCCGGCTGGTCGACGGCGGTGTGGACAACGCCGCGATCAGCCGAACCCTGATGGACAGCCATCCGTTCGCGTGGCTGCCGCTGCTGTCGCGGGTGCTGGCCTCTGCCCAGCTGCTGCCGGACGCCGCGGGTGGCCGGGGGTTGGTGTATGCCGTTGTCGGCAACCAGGATTGGGTCGGTTCACGCGCGGAGGAAGTCGAAAGCATCGTCGACATCGTGCGCACCACGCAGCAGGCCGAGGTGGCCGCGGTGTTCAAGGAGATCGCGCCGCAGCAGTGGTCGGTGTCCATGCGGGCCAAGGCCGTGGTGGACCTGGCGGCGGTCGCCTCCGGGTTCGGCGGTGGTGGGCACCGGCTGGCGGCCGGCTACTCGACCACCGGCTCGATCGACGACGCGGTGGCGTCGCTGCGCACCGCGCTGGACTAGTGGCGATCGCAAGCGCGGTGTAGCCGGGCGCGGCGGGTCGCCACCATCTGGACTAGTGGCGATCGCAAGCGCGGTGTAGCCGGGCGCGGCGGGTCGCCACCATCTGGACTAGTGGCGGGTCGCCACCATCTGGACTAGAACGCCCAGCTTCCCGAGCGCTGCACGACGAATCCGTGGTCGCCACTGGTGGTGTCCAGGCAGGCGACGAGGTTGTCGGCGCCGACCGCGCAGGTGACGTTGAGATAGGTCAGCTTCTGGCCCGAGCCCAGCAATTTGCCGCCGGCCGGCAGCGTCGGCTGGTTCCCATCGCATCCGCTGTAGGACATGCGGCTCAATTGGTAGCCGGGTCCCTTGAAATCCACCGAACCGACCATGCAGTCGCCCGGTCGTGAGCGCCCCCCGGGAATGGGGACGTCATCCATTCCCGGCATGTCGCCTTTGCACTTGATGTCCTGCGACGGCTGCGGGGCGGGCGCCGGCCCGCCGTAGAAGTCGCAGACCATGTCGGGCCCGGCGGAGAAACTGATCCGCGGCGAGCTTCCCGGCGTGCCCGTGTTGACGTAGCCGTCGGCCGGGACGGCGGTGAACGCGTCGAGGTTGGGAAATCCCGGCGGCGGGAGCGCCGCCGCGTGCGGCGCGGACACCGCGATCGCCGAGGCCGTGGCCAGCGTCAGGCCGCCGACCATCCTCAAGGTGCCACCGACGACCGCGCGCATCAGCTGATCGTATGGCGTGGGCAGGCCCGGCGGGAACGAACCGGTGCGAATTGCCCGGTCAGCGCACCTGCGAGCGCCCGCGTTGCAGCACTGCCTCCCGGTTGGCGGCGATGTCATCGCCGCTGGTCCGGAACTGCCGCGCGGCCGTCGCCTCCTGCCACAGTCCCGCGCTGGTCTGCGCGTCGTCGATGCGGTGATACGACGCCAGCAGCGCCCGCACCGCGTCCTGGTTGTTCCCGACGATCGACGCCGCCACCCCGCGGGCGGCACCCAGCAGCTGGTCGTGCGGCACCACCTCGGTCACCAGCCCGGCGCGCAGCGCATCGGCGGCGGACAGGTAATCCCCGGTCATGCTCATGCGCCGGGCCAGGCCGACTCCCACCTTCTGCGGCAACCGCACGCTGAGGCCCCAGGTGGGCAGCAGGCCCACCCGGGCGTGCGTGTCGGCGAATCGGGCGTTCTCCGAGGCGATCAGGATGTCGCAGTACAGCGCCAGCTCCAGCCCGCCGGTCACCGCGGCCCCGTTGATCGCGCCGATCACCGGCTTGGTCAGCGCCGGCCACCGCGGCGAGATGTCCGGAAGCGCCGAGGAACCACCCAGTTCCTTGAGATCCAGCCCCGCGCAGAACACCGGGTCGGCGCCGGTGACGATGATGACGTCGACGTCGTCGTCGGTTTCCGCGGCGGCGAGCGCCGAGAAAAAGCGGTCCCGCAATGCCGAAGACAGCGCGTTGCGCGACTGCGGGCGGTTCAGGGTCAGGGTGCGGACTTGCTCGTCGGTGTCGATCAGCAGGATCTCGTCGGTCATGCCATCACGGTAGCCAGTCGCCCGGCACGGCCGGTTGGCCGCCTTAACGCCCGTTGAGCCGCCGACAAGCGCCGCCGCCGAGCAGCCCTTATCGTGGGAAAGATGTGCCGAAATATCACCGAACTGCGCGGTCTGCAGCCAGCGGCCACCCCCGAGGAAATCGCGGCGGCCGCCCGGCAGTATGTGCGCAAGGTCAGCGGCATCACCCACCCGTCGGCGAGCAACGCCGAAGCGTTCGAGGCGGCCGTTGCCGAAGTCACCGAGGCGACGACGCGGTTGCTGGGTCAGCTGACGCCGCGGCGCCAGCCGCCAAAGACGGTCCCGCCGTTGCGGCGGCCCGAGGTGATGGCGCGGATGGCGGGTGCCACATGACCGTCATTACGACGACGCCCGCGCTCAAGGAGTGGAGCGCCGCGGTGCACGCCCTGCTGGACGGTCGCCAGCGTGTGTTGCTGCGCAAGGGCGGCATCGGGGAGAAGCGATTCGAACTGGCCGCCAAAGAATTCCTGCTGTTCCCCACGGTCGCGCACAGCCACGCCGAGCGGGTGCGCGCCGAGCATCAAGACCTGCTGACACCCGCGGCGGCCGACAGCACCGACGAGGAGCTGGTGATCCGTGCCGCCGCGAAAGTTGTTGCGGCGGTACCGGTTGAGCGGCCTGACGGCCTTCCGGCCATCGAGGACCTGCACATCTGGACCGCCGAGTCGGTGCGCGCCGACCGGCTCGACTTTCGTCCCAAGCACAAGCTGGCGGTGCTGGTGGTATCGGTGATGCCGCTGGCCGAGCCGGTGCGCCTGATCCGGACACCGGAATTCGGCGGCTGCAAGAGCTGGGTGGAGCTGCCTGTGCAGGCCGCGTGCGCCGGCCCCGTTCACGACGAAGCGGCGCTAGCCGCGGTCGCCGCCCGGGTCCGCGACGCCGTTGGCTGACAACTCGGCCGGGCCGACCGGCAACCGCAGCCGCGAGCGGCCGTAGCGCACCGTGTGGGTGACCGGCGTCGGCCGCCGACCGGTGAGCACCGGTTCGCCGGAGCCGAGGTTGTGCGCGTAGCGCGGGGACCAGCTGCCGGCGATCAGCACCCGGATGTGTGAGCCGGCCCGGAAGCGGTGGGCGATGCCGTCGAGGTCGAGGCGAACGATCTTCTCCGACTTGGGTTTCGCTGCGGTCCGCAACCTACGGTACGTCTCGCTGACATTGCGTGACCGGCCGTTGGCGTCGACCTCGCTCACCCGCACGAACAGGTCGGCGTGCGGATTGTCCGCGCCATGTGCGAGTTCGACGACCGGGCTGCCGTAGACATACAGATCCTCGGTCAGGGTCGCGCTGGTGAAGGCCAGCACGTCGTCACGCGATGCGAGCCGGCTGTCTTCGCGGTAACCGCCGCTGGAGGAAAGCAACGGGCCACCGATGGTCGGTGTCGGATCGGCCGGATCGTAACGAAATGTGGCCGGGCGCAACCCTTTCAGGGTGGGCGCAGTCTCACCCAGGTAGCCACCGGGGCGCAGGTACAGCGCCCGTTCGGTGGTGACGGGCGGCCAGTCGGGCAGGTTGTGCCAGCCCCCGCCAACGCCGCCGCCGGTGACGTAGACGTGCACCCGGCTGGGCCGGCGCGAAACGGCCGCCCCGCCCAGATGCGTGCCCAGCCAATCCAGTGCCTCCCGGGCACACGTGGAAAACCCCGTGGTGAGCAACCGGGTGTGCGTCCACGGGCCGACGGTGAGCGCGACGTCGACACCCCGGCCGCGCAGGTGCGCGTACTGCTGCAGCGTCTGCCTGATGAAGATGTCCTGCCAGCCGCCCACCAGCAGCACCGGCACGCGCACGCGGTCCAGGGCTTCGGTGCAGCGCAACGCATTCCAGAACGGATCGTCGGGTTCGCTGTGTTCGACCCAGGATTCGAACCACGGTGCCCCCGTGCCGAGCAGCCCGCGCGCGGCGTCGCCCAGCGGCACCGAGGCCGCCGCCCGCGCCACCCTGCGGTGAGTCTGCAGCTGGCGCAGGGCGGCCCGGACCCGCACCGGGTCCTCCTGGTGCGCCACCATGTCGCTCCAGCCCAGAAAGTCGTTGACCGCGAATGTTCCTGTGCCCCAGGTTGATTCGTTGAAATCGTGCGGCCCGACCATGATGACGGCCGTGGCCAGTTCCGGCGGGGGGTCCTGCAACAGGGCCCACTGGGTGAATCCGAGGTACGACATTCCGATAGTCGCGAACCGGCCGGTGAACCATGGTTGTTCGCGCAGCCAGGCGACGGTGTCGGCGCCGTCGGCGACCTCGTTGGCCATCGGCTC
Source organism: Mycobacterium mantenii (assembly GCF_001667865.1). GTDB lineage: Bacteria > Actinomycetota > Actinomycetes > Mycobacteriales > Mycobacteriaceae > Mycobacterium > Mycobacterium mantenii_A. The sequence goes on from NZ_LZJP01000102.1 coordinate 7,497, forward strand.
GAAGACCCCGCCCGAGCCGAATGTCCCGCGCACGCTTTGCAGTACGACGTGGTAGCCGCGCGCCGCGTACAACGCGCCGAAGATCAGCGTGAACGGGAATGCGCGTCCATAGGGGCTGCGAACCAGCAAGGTGCCGAGCGCCGAGGCGGTGGTCGGTGCATAGTGATCTGCCACCAGCTGCACCCCGTCGCGCATCGGCACGCGGACGCGCTCCACGGTGTAGTCGGTGATCGCCGGCGGGAGACCGAGCAGCCGGCCGGCGGCCTTGCCGCCCAGGTGTCGCAGGGTGTGCAGCGCCGGCTGCGCCGGTCGGATCGAGGTCGTGCTCACGGTCTCACACTAAGACCCGGCCGGCCGGCGGCGACTGCGCCCGGGCCGAAATCAGAACTTGTAATACGGCGCGAGGTCATTGGCGCGTTGCAGGTTGGTCTGCATGCAATCGACCTCGGGATTGGAGTACACGGTCGAGTAGTACAGCGCCTGCTGCAGCACGCCGTAGCTGGTCTTGAACACGACCATGCAGGAGTAGAACCAGTAGCTGTTGTGGTAGGTCGGCTTGAGCACCCAGTACTGCGCGGCGCGGTGACCCGCGATCGTCGTCTCGACGGCGTCGGCGGGCAGCGACTGCTCGTAGGTGCGCCAGATGATCGGCTCGACGGCCACCTGATAGTTCCCGGCGTCGAAGTGGCAGCGCAACCCGTCTTCGTGTTCCGGCGGTGAGAAACCCAGCCCGAGCCGCTGGATGACATCGAACGGAATGTCCTCGCACGCGTCGAACGGGCGTGGATCGGTGGTCGCCACGATCGGGCTCTTCATGGTGGTTTCCATCGGCTGGGCGGTCGACCGCAGCTCGACGGACCGGTCGTCGCCACCCGGCGCGGCCGGGGCGGACACCAAGCCCACCGTGCCCCCGATGGCCGCTGTGAGCAGCGCACCCAGCGCCCCCATCAGACGAACATTGGCGAACACGACACCCCCCTGACGCCTCAGCGGTCCTTTGGGGGGAGTGTACAAGTCCCGCGCGTGACGTCACAGGCAAACCTGAACTTGTTCTAACTCACCCGCTCGCGGGCCGAAATGACGCCCACGACAGGGGCTTGGCCCGGTCGGGTCGTTAGGGTGGTTAATCGTGGCTGGGCATACCTCGGGGCAGGGATCGACCAACAGTGGGCAACCGACACTGTGGGCGGTGTCCGACCTGCACACCGGGCACCTCGGCAACAAGCCGGTCACCGAGTCGCTGCATCCGTCCCATCCGGACGACTGGCTGATCGTCGCCGGCGATGTCGCCGAACGCACCGACGACATCCGTTGGGCCCTTGACCTGCTGCGACGGCGCTTCGCCAAGGTGATCTGGGTGCCGGGCAACCACGAGCTGTGGACCACCACCCGCGACCCCGTCCAGGTCTTCGGCAAGGCGCGCTACGAGTACCTGGTCAACATGTGCGACGAGATGGGTGTCGTCACCCCCGAGCATCCGTTCCCGGTCTGGACCGAGCGCGGTGGTCCGGCGACGATCGTGCCGATGTTCCTGCTCTACGACTACAGCTTCTTGCCCGACGGCGCCACGAGCAAAGCCGAAGGCCTGACCATCGCGCGCGAGCACAACGTGGTGGCCACCGACGAATTCCTGCTCTCCTCGGAGCCGTACCCCACCCGCGAGGCGTGGTGCCGCGAGCGCCTGGAGATCACCCGGGCCCGGCTCGAAGAGCTGGACTGGATGACGCCGACCGTTCTGGTGAACCACTTCCCGTTGGTCCGCGACCCCTGCGACGCGCTGTTCTACCCGGAATTCTCGCTGTGGTGCGGAACCACCAAGACCGCCGACTGGCACACCCGCTACAACGCCGTCTGCTCGGTCTACGGCCACCTGCACATCCCGCGGACCACCTGGTACGACGACGTGCGCTTCGAGGAAGTGTCGGTGGGTTACCCGCGGGAGTGGCGCCGCCGCAAGCCGCCCAGCTGGCTGCGCCAGGTGCTGCCGGATCCGCAGTACGCGCCGGGGGAGCTCAACGACTTCGGCGGCCACTTCAAGATCACTCCCGAGATGGCGCAGCAGGCGGCGCAGTTCCGGGAACGGTTGCGGCAGCGGCAATCACGATGACGGGGAACACACTGGTTTCCTCGGTGCTGCCGGCCGCCGACGGCCTGGCCTACTCGGAGGTGTATTCCGATCCGCCCGACCTCGCGCCGCTGCCCGAGGAGGAGCCGCTGATCGCCAGGTCGGTGGCCAAGCGCCGCAACGAGTTCATCACCGTCCGGCACTGCGCCCGGATCGCGCTGGGCGAGCTCGGCCTGCCGCCGGTGCCGATCCTCAAGGGCGAGAAGGGAGAACCCTGCTGGCCCGACGGCGTGGTGGGCAGCCTCACCCACTGCACCGGCTATCGGGGTGCGGTGGTGGGCCGCACCGGCGCGGTTCGCTCGGTGGGCATCGACGCCGAACCACACGACGTGCTGCCAGACGGCGTGCTGAACGCGATCAGCCTGCCGGCCGAACGCACCGAGATCCCGGCCAGCCTGTCGGGCGATCTGCATTGGGATCGAATGCTGTTCTGCGCCAAGGAGGCAACGTACAAGGCCTGGTTCCCGCTGACCAAAAGGTGGCTGGGTTTCGAGGACGCCCACATCGTGTTCGACGCCGACGGACCCGGGGCGGCGACGGGTGGTTTCGTCTCGCGGATCCTGATCGATCCGCAAGCGCTGTCCGGACCGCCGCTGACCGAGCTGCGGGGCCGGTGGTCGGTCGAGCGCGGGCTGGTGCTGACCGCCATCGTGCTATGAGCCAAAGCCCCAGCGGCCCCGGCATAGTCGTCGTCGACAAGCCGGCCGGGATGACCAGTCACGACGTGGTCGGGCGGTGCCGCCGGATCTTTTCCACCCGCCGGGTGGGGCATGCGGGGACGCTGGACCCGATGGCCACCGGCGTGCTGGTGATCGGCGTCGAGCGGGCCACCAAGATACTCGGCCTGCTGACCGCGACCGCCAAGTCGTATACCGCCACCATCCGCCTGGGCCAAAGCACGACCACCGACGACGCCGAGGGCGAACTGGTGCACAGCGTCTCGGCTCGGCACCTGACGAGCGACGAGATCGAATCCGCGGTGGACGCCCTGCGCGGCGACATCGAACAGGTGCCGTCGACGGTCAGCGCCATCAAGGTGGACGGCAAGCGCGCCTACCGGCTGGCCCGCGAGGGGCAGGCCGTCGAGCTCAAGGCCCGCCCGGTGCGCATCGACCGGTTCGAGGTGTGCGACATCCGTTCCCCATCCGGCGACGACGTCGTGGACGTCGATGTCGAGGTCGACTGCTCGTCGGGAACCTACATACGCGCCCTGGCCCGCGACCTCGGCGCGGCCCTGGGGGTGGGCGGGCACCTGACGGCGTTGCGGCGCACCCGGGTGGGGCGATTCGGGCTCGACCAGGCCTACCTTCTCGATGACCTGGCAGAGCGGCCGCGGCTCAGTTACAGCCTGGACGAGGCCTGCCTGCTGATCTTCCCGCGCCGCGACCTGTCCGCCGAGGAGGCCGAGGCGACCGGCAACGGCCGGCCCCTGACGCCGGCCGGGATCGACGGCATCTACGCCACCTGCGACCCCGACGGCCGGGTGATGGCGTTACTGCGCGACGAGGGCTCGCGGACCAAGCCGGTGGTGGTGATCCGCCCGGCGACGATGCGGGACGGAACGTCCTGAGGAGGAGTCGGGCCATCCGACCCCGCCCGGCGACGATGCGGGACGGAACGTCCTGAGGAGGAGTCGGGCCATCCGACCCCGCCCGGCGACGCTCTAACGGGTCCCGGCCGAGCGGTTGGTTGGGCGACGTTGCACACTGTGATGACTAGGCGGCCCACGAAAGGGGACAACGATGTCCAACAAGGTCTATGTCGTCGGCGTCGGCATGACGAAGTTCGAGAAGCCGGGCCGCCGCGAGGGCTGGGATTACCCCGACATGGCCCGGGAGTCGGGAACAAACGCCCTGGCCGACGCCGGCATCGAGTACGGCGAGGTGCAGCAGGGCTACGTCGGCTATGTCGCCGGTGATTCGACGTCCGGACAGCGTGCGCTCTACGAGCTGGGCATGACCGGCATCCCAGTCGTCAACGTCAACAACAACTGTTCCACCGGCTCGACGGCGCTGTTCCTGGCGGCGCAGGCCATCCGCGGTGGCATCGTCGACTGCGCGATCGCGCTCGGCTTCGAGAAGATGCAGCCCGGCTCGCTGGGCGGCGGCGCCCAGGACCGCGAATCGCCGATGGCCAAGCACGTCAAGGCGATGGCCGACATCGACGAGTTCGCGATGCCCGTCGCGCCGTGGATGTTCGGCGCCGCCGGACGCGAGCACATGAAGCAATACGGCAGCACCGCAGAGCATTTCGCCAAGATCGGCTACAAGAACCACAAACACTCGGTCAACAACCCCTTCGCGCAGTTCCAGGAGTCCTACACGCTCGACGACATCCTGGCGGCGCGGATGATTTCCGACCCGCTGACCAAGCTGCAGTGCTCGCCCACGTCGGACGGCTCGGGCGCGGCCATCCTGGCCTCGGAAAGCTTCGTCGACAGCCACAGGCTGGCCGGCCAGGCCGTGGAGATCGTCGGTCAGGCGATGACCACCGACTTCGCGTCGACGTTCGACGGCAGCGCGAAAAACCTCATCGGATACGACATGAATGTCCAAGCGGCGCAACAGGTTTACGACCAGTCCGGGCTCGGACCGGCCGACTTCCAGGTCATCGAGCTGCACGACTGCTTCTCGGCCAACGAACTGCTGCTTTACGAGGCCCTCGGCCTGTGCGGGCCCGGTGAGGCGCCCAAGCTGATCGATGACAACGACACCACCTACGGCGGGCGCTGGGTGGTCAACCCGTCCGGGGGTCTGATTTCCAAGGGGCATCCGCTGGGTGCGACCGGGCTGGCGCAGTGCGCGGAACTGACCTGGCAGCTGCGCGGGACGGCCGACAAGCGTCAGGTCGACAACGTCAGCGCCGCACTGCAACACAACATCGGATTGGGTGGCGCCGCCGTCGTCACCGCCTACCAGCGCGCCGAGCGTTAAGGCCGCCATGATCGAGTGGTCCGACACCGACCTGATGGTCCGGGACGCCGTTCGCCAGTTCGTCGACAAGGAGATCCGTCCGCACGTCGACGAATTGGAGACCGGCGAAATGTCGCCGTATCCGATCGCGCGCAAGCTGTTCAGCCAGTTCGGCCTCGACGTGATGGCCGCCGAGTCGGTCAAGAAGATGCTGGACCGCGAGCGGGCCAAGCTCGACGGCGCCCCCGCGCCCGAAGACGGCGACGAAAAGCCCGATGAGTCAGGCGGTTTCGGCGGCGGCGCACAAGGTTCGATGATCGCGGTGCTGGTGTCGGAAATCGCCCGGGTCAGCATCGGGCTGCTCAGCACCGCCTCGGTCAGCCTCGGCCTGGGCGCGGCGACCATCATGAGCCGCGGCACGCTGGCGCAGAAGGAGCGCTGGCTGCCCGAGCTGATGACGCTGGAAAAGATTGCGGCGTGGGCGATCACAGAGCCGGACTCCGGCTCGGATGCGTTCGGCGGCATGAAGACCTACGTCAAGCGCGACGGGCAGGACTACATCCTCAACGGGCAGAAGACGTTCATCACCAACGGGCCCTGCGCCGACGTCCTGGTCGTGTACGCGAAGCTCGACGAGGGCCTCGACGAGGGCAATGCGAGCAAGGACAAACAGGACAAGCGGAACCGGCCGGTGCTGGTCTTCGTGCTCGACGCGGGCATGCCGGGCCTCACGCAGGGCAAGCCGTTCAAGAAGATGGGCATGATGTCCTCGCCGACCGGAGAGCTGTTCTTCGACAACGTGCGGCTGAGCCCGGACCGGCTGCTCGGCGAGAGCGAGCAGCACGCCGACGGTGACGGCCGCGACAGCGCCCGCGCCAACTTCGCCGCCGAGCGGATCGGGATCGCGATGATGGCGCTGGGCATAATCGACGAATGCCACCGGCTGTGTGTGGACTACGCCAAGAGCCGGACGTTGTGGGGCAAGAACATTGGGCAATTCCAGCTGATCCAGCTCAAGCTGGCCAAGATGGAGATCGCCCGGATGAACGTGCAGAACATGGTGTTTCACACCATCGAACGCCAGCAGGCCGGCAAGCCGCTAACCCTGGCCGAGGCGTCGGCGATCAAGCTGTACTCCTCGGAGGCGGCCACCGACGTGGCGATGGAGGCCGTGCAACTGTTCGGCGGCAACGGATACATGGCCGAGTACCGGGTGGAGCAGCTGGCCCGCGACGCCAAGTCGCTGATGATCTACGCGGGCAGCAACGAGGTTCAGGTCACCCACATCGCCAAGGGCCTGCTCGGCGCCTGAACCGGGGATCGCGAGCGTAACCGCACTGCGAAAATCCGGGCCGCAGATCGCAGCCGGCTTACGCTCGCGGAAACCGAATTAGGCCACCACCCAGATCGCCCGGGCGGCGGGGCTGCCCAGCTCGACCGTGGTCTCGGCGCCGTCGCCGGAGTCGATCGCCACCGAGATCATGCCGGCGAATTCGCGCCGGGTCAGGACCCGCAGCCGGGAGTCGAGGTTGATGCCGACGTCCGTGAAGTAGCGCAGCATCTCGGGGTCGGAGTCGGAAATGCGCGCCACCGTCCCGGTGTCGCCGTCGCCGCACGCCCACAGCTGGCGGGCCGGCGGGGTGGGCACCTGCCCGTCCGAGGCCGGGATCGGGTCACCGTGCGGGTCCCGCTGCGGGAACCCCAGCTTGGCGTCGATGCGGGCCACCAGGCGATCCGACACCGCGTGCTCGAGCACCTCGGCCTCGTCGTGCACCTCGTCCCAGGCGTAGCCGAGCTCGTTGACCAGGAAGGTCTCCAGCAGCCGATGCCGGCGCACCATCTCCAGCGCCGCCCGGCGCCCCGCCTCGGTCAGCGTCACCGCCCCGTACTTTTCGTGATCGACCAGGCCCTGCTCGGCGAGTTTGCGGATGGACTCCGAGGCCGTGCTGGCCGACACCCCGATCTTTTCGGCCAGCATCTTGGTGCTGACCTTTTCCAGTGACCACTCCTGGGCATTCCAGATGACCTTCAGGTAGTCCTGGGCGACCGCGGTGATACCGCCACGCTCTTCGTCAGCCCTCACACCGAGCAAGTTTAGGCAACCCAAGCCTGATCGTGTGCTCCTCGACACCCTCGCGGATGCGGATCTCCCGGCGGACCACTCGGCGCCGTAGGCTTGCGGTCGTGCAGCGGTGGCGCGGCCAAGACGAGATTCCCACGGACTGGGGCAGGTGTGTGCTCACCATCGGTGTGTTCGATGGTGTGCACCGCGGCCACGCCGAGCTGATCGCGCATGCGGTGAAGGCGGCGCGGGCCCGCAACGTCCCGACGGTGTTGATGACGTTCGACCCGCATCCGATGGAAGTGGTCTACCCCGGCAGTCATCCCGCGCAGTTGACGACGCTGACCCGGCGCGCCGAGCTGGTCGAGGAGCTGGGCATCGACGTCTTCCTGGTGATGCCGTTCACCACCGATTTCATGAAACTCACGCCGGAGCGCTACGTGCACGAACTGCTGGTGGAGAACCTGCACGTGGTCGAGGTCGTGGTGGGCGAGAACTTCACCTTCGGCAAGAAGGCGAGCGGCAACGTCGAGACCCTGCGGCGCGCCGGGGACCGCTTCGGGTTCGCCGTCGAGTCGATGTCGCTGCTGTCCGAGCACCACAGCAACGAGACCGTCACGTTCTCGTCCACCTACATCCGGTCCTGCGTGGACGCGGGTGACGTGGTGGCGGCCATGGAGGCCCTGGGCCGTCCCCATCGCGTCGAGGGCGTGGTGGTCCGGGGTGAGGGACGGGGCATGGAGCTGGGGTTCCCGACCGCCAACGTGGCGCCGCCGATGTATTCGGCCATCCCGGCCGACGGCGTGTACGCCGCCTGGTTCACGCTGCTCGGCCACGGTCCGGTGACGGGCACCGTCGTCCCGGGCGAGCGTTACCAGGCCGCGGTGTCCGTCGGCACGAACCCGACGTTCTCCGGGCGCACGCGCACCGTCGAGGCCTTCGTCCTGGACACCACCGCCGACCTCTACGGCCAATACGTGGCGCTGGATTTCGTCGCGCGCATCCGGGGGCAGCACAGGTTCGATTCGGTGAAGGAGCTGATCGACGCGATGGGCACGGACACCGACAAGGCGCGTCAGCTGCTCACCGATTAGTGGCGATCGCAAGCGTGGCGTGGCCGGGCGCGGCGGGTCGCCACGATCGGCCCGAGCCGGGTCCGACGATTCGGGCCGGGCGCCTTCCGGCTGCTAAACTCCCGGACGACATCGGCGCGTGCTGCGGTTCGCGGTGGCCGCGCCCTCAACAGTTACCTTTCGCGGACCGATTGATGGAGATAGTTCGTGGCGCTGACAGCCGAGCAGAAAAAAGAAATCCTGGGCACCTACGGCCTGCATGGCACCGACACCGGTTCCCCCGAGGCACAGGTCGCGCTGCTGACCAAGCGGATCGCCGACCTGACCGAGCACCTGAAGGTGCACAAGCACGACCACCACTCGCGGCGCGGGCTGCTGCTGCTGGTCGGACGCCGCCGGCGGCTGCTCAAGTACGTCGCGCAGATCGATGTCGAGCGGTACCGCTCGCTGGTCGAGCGGCTTGGCCTGCGTCGCTGACGCACGCCTCACCGGGGCGTTAGCGGCCCCGCAAGTTCGGAAGCGATATGGCGGGCAGAGGTCGCCCGTGTAGAGTAAGGACGTTCTGGGCCGGTTCGGCCCGAGCAAACGGTGCGGTCACGCAGATCCGCGTGTGCCGTTCCAGCGTGTCACTACGCACGTTCGAGGGAGCAGCCAGTCTGCATCGGGCGGTCTTCGGTAGTGGCTGCCGGGCTCTCCGGATCTGGGGCAGGTCGGCCGCTTCGATCGATGGCCGTAGCCGTATTCAGACTCAGCGCCTCCCGCGGGTGACCCGCGGCCGTCAGGCCTGCGGTTCGCGCGTGGCCACGCGAAAAAGCTGAATACAAGAGAGGCCGTACGGACGTCTATGTCTGTCGCTGAAATTGAAGAGGGCGTGTTCGAGGCGACCGCCACTATCGACAACGGGAGCTTCGGCACCCGCACCATCCGTTTCGAGGTCGGCCGGTTGGCCCAGCAGGCAGCTGGCGCCGTGGTCGCGTACCTCGACGACGAGAACATGCTGTTGTCGGCGACCACCGCCAGCAAGAGCCCCAAGGAGCATTTCGACTTCTTCCCGCTGACCGTCGATGTCGAGGAGCGGATGTATGCCGCCGGCCGCATCCCCGGTTCGTTCTTCCGCCGGGAGGGCCGTCCGTCCACCGACGCGATCCTGACCTGCCGGCTCATCGACCGGCCGCTGCGCCCGTCGTTCGTCTCCGGGCTCCGCAACGAGATCCAGGTCGTGGTGACCATCCTGAGTCTGGACCCCAACGACCTGTACGACGTTCTGGCGATCAACGCCGCCTCGGCCTCCACCCAGCTGAGCGGCCTGCCGTTCTCCGGCCCCATCGGGGGCGTGCGGGTGGCGCTGATCGACGGCACCTGGGTCGCGTTCCCGACCGTCGAGCAGCTCGAGCGGGCCGTGTTCGACATGGTCGTGGCCGGCCGCAAGGTCGACGGTGACGACGTGGCCATCATGATGGTCGAGGCCGAGGCCACCGAAAACGTCATCGAGCTCGTCGAGGGCGGCGCCCAGGCGCCGACGGAAACCGTTGTGGCCGAAGGGCTCGAGGCCGCCAAGCCGTTCATCGCGGCGCTGTGCACCGCGCAGGAGGAGCTGGCCGGGGCGGCCGCCAAGCCGACCGCTGACTACCCGACGTTCCCCGACTACCAGGAGGACGTGTACTACTCGGTGGCCTCGGTGGCCACCGACGAGCTGGCCAAGGCGCTGACCATCGGCAATAAGGCCGAGCGCGACGGGCGGACCGACGAGCTCAAGGCCGAGGTGCTGGCGCGGCTTGCCGAGACCTACGAGGGCCGCGAGAAGGAGGTCAGCGCCGCGTACCGGTCACTGACCAAGAAGCTGGTCCGCCAGCGCATCCTCACCGACCATTTCCGCATCGACGGCCGCGGCATCACCGACATCCGCGCGTTGTCGGCCGAGGTCGCCGTGGTGCCGCGGGCGCACGGCAGCGCGCTGTTCCAGCGCGGTGAGACCCAGATCCTGGGCGTGACCACGCTGGACATGGTCAAGATGGCCCAGCAGATCGACTCGCTGGGACCGGAGACCTCCAAGCGCTACATGCACCACTACAACTTCCCGCCGTTCTCCACCGGCGAGACCGGTCGCGTGGGTTCGCCCAAGCGGCGTGAGATCGGGCACGGCGCGCTCGCCGAGCGCGCCCTGATCCCGGTGCTGCCCGGCGTCGAGGAGTTCCCGTACGCCATCCGGCAGGTGTCCGAGGCGCTGGGCTCCAACGGCTCGACGTCGATGGGTTCGGTCTGCGCGTCCACCCTGTCGCTGCTGAACGCCGGTGTGCCGCTGAAGGCGCCGGTGGCAGGCATCGCGATGGGCCTGGTCTCCGATGACGTGGAGGTGGACGGCAAGACCGAGCGCCGCTTCGTCACCCTGACCGACATCCTGGGCGCCGAGGACGCGTTCGGCGACATGGACTTCAAGTGCGCCGGCACCAAGGACTTCGTCACCGCGCTGCAGCTGGACACCAAGCTCGACGGCATCCCGTCGCAGGTGCTGGCGGGCGCGCTGGCACAGGCCAAGGATGCACGCGTGACGATCCTCGAGGTCATGGCCGAGGCCATCGACGCACCCGACGAGATGAGCCCCTACGCGCCGCGGGTGACCACCATCAAGGTTCCGGTCGACAAGATCGGTGAGGTGATCGGGCCCAAGGGCAAGGTGATCAACGCCATCACCGAGGAGACCGGCGCGCAGATCTCCATCGAGGACGACGGCACCGTGTTCGTCGGCGCCACCGACGGGCCCTCGGCGCAGGCCGCGATCGACCGGATCAACGCCATCGCCAACCCGCAGCTGCCCACGGTCGGCGAGCGGTTCCTCGGAACCGTGGTCAAGACAACCGACTTCGGTGCGTTCGTGTCGCTGCTGCCCGGTCGTGACGGCCTGGTGCACATCTCCAAACTCGGTAAGGGCAAGCGGATCGCCAAGGTCGAAGACGTGGTGAACGTCGGCGACAAGCTGCGCGTCGAAATCGCCGACATCGACAAGCGCGGCAAGATCTCGCTGGTTCTGGTGGAGGAAGACAGCTCGGCTCCTGCCGATGCTCCGGCGGCCGCTCCTGCCGATGCCGCGACGGCGAGCAGCTGACTCCTCGACCGGGACGCGTCCCGGTCGAGCCGGCGCGCTGCACCGGAGTACCGCCGATGAGGTGGAATCGGGGCCCCAGGCCGCACTGCGGCGCACCACGCTGCCGGGCGGCCTGCGGGTGGTCACCGAGTACCTGCCCTCGGTGCGTTCCGCATCGGTGGGGGTCTGGGTCGGCGTCGGCTCGCGCGACGAGGGTGCCACCGTCGCCGGCGCCGCGCACTTCCTCGAGCACCTACTGTTCAAGTCGACCCCCAGCCGCACCGCGGTGGACATCGCGCAGGCGATGGACGCCGTCGGGGGAGAGCTGAACGCGTTCACCGCCAAGGAACACACCTGCTACTACGCGCATGTGCTCGACAGCGATTTGGCGCTGGCCGTCGACCTGGTCGCCGACGTGGTGCTCAACGGGCGCTGTGCGGCCGACGACGTCGAGCTGGAACGCGACGTCGTCCTCGAAGAGATCGCGATGCGTGACGACGACCCCGAGGACGCACTCGGCGACATGTTCCTGAGCGCCCTCTTCGGTGAGCACCCGGTGGGCCGTCCCGTCATCGGCACCGCGCGGTCGGTGGCGTCGATGACGCGAAACCAGCTGCACTCGTTTCACGTCCGGCGCTACACACCCGAGCGGATGGTGGTGGCGGTGGCCGGCAACGTCGACCACGACGAGGTGGTCGCGTTGGTGCGCGAGCACTTTGGGCCGCATCTGGTCCGCGGGCGCGACCCCATCGCGCCGCGCAAGGGTGCCGGACGGGTCGGCGGCCGCCCCGCTCTGCTGGTGGGCAACCGGGACGCCGAGCAGGCTCACGTGTCGTTGGGCGTCCGCACGCCCGGGCGCGGCTGGGAGCACCGCTGGGCCTTGTCGGTGCTCAACACCGCGCTGGGCGGCGGCCTGAGCTCCCGGTTGTTCCAACAGGTTCGAGAGCTGCGCGGGCTGGCCTATTCGGTGTACTCGACGGTGGACGTCTTCGCCGACAGCGGCGCGCTGTCCGTGTATGCCGCCTGCCAGCCCGAACGGTTTGCCGACGTGATGGCGGTGACCGGCGACGTGCTGGATTCGGTGGCCCGCGACGGCATCACCGAGTCGGAATGCCGCATCGCCAAGGGATCGCTGCGGGGCGGCCTGGTGCTCGGCCTGGAGGATTCCAGCTCGCGGATGAGCCGGCTCGGTCGCAGCGAGCTCAACTACGGCAAGCACCGCAGCATCGAGTACACCCTGCAGCAAATCGATCGGGTGACTGTAGAGGAGGTCAACGCGGTGGCCCGCCGGCTGCTCGACCAGCGCTACGGTGCCGCGGTTCTGGGTCCCTACGCCACCAAACGGTCACTGCCCCAACGACTTCGGGCGATGGTAAGTTAGCCGAATGGTACTGGGCTTCTGGGACATCGTGGTGCCCATCGTGGGTGCACCCATGGCCGGCGGGCCCGGGACTCCGGCGTTGGCCGCGGCGGTGTCCAATGCGGGCGGGCTCGGTTTCGTCCCCGGCGGGCATCGCAGCGCCGAGCAGTTCGCCGAGGACATCGCCGCGGCGCGCAAGGCCACCACCGGCCCGCTCGGCGTCAACTTGTTTGTGCCCCAACCCAGCGTCGCCGATTGGGTGGCGCTGCACTACTACGCGGCGGAGCTCGAAGAAATCGCCGAGCACTACCAAGTGGAGGTCGGTCACCCGCAGCACGGCGACGACGACGAGTGGGAACAGAAGCTCGAGGTGGTGGCCGACGTGCGGCCCGAGCTGGTGTCTTTCACGTTCGGCGTGCCACCGCCCGACGTGATCCGGCGGCTGGGCGCGCTGGGCCTGCTGGTGATGGTCACCGTGACATCGGCCTACGAGGCCGGCGTGGCCGTCGCGGCCGGCGCGGACAGCCTGGTGGTCCAGGGCCCCGCGGCCGGCGGGCACCGCGGCACCTTCGCTCCGGACATGGAACCCGCCAGCGAATCGCTGCACCAGCTCATCGACCGCATCCGCAACGCCCACGACGTCCCGATCATCGCGGCGGGCGGACTGGGCACCGCCGACGAAGTCGGGGCCGTGCTGCGCAGGGGAGCGGTGGCGGCCCAGGTCGGCACTGCGCTGCTGCTCGCCGACGAGGCGGGCACCAACTCGGCGTACCGGGTCGCCCTGAAGAACCCGCTGTTCGCCACCACCGTTGTGACACGGGCCTTCTCGGGTCGCTACGCGCGCGGTCTGGAAAACGACTTCACCCGCACGCTCGATCACGTCGCGCCGCTGGGCTATCCCGAGGTGAACCAGATGACCTCACCGATCCGGGAGGCGGCCGCCGCCATCGATGATCCCAACGGGATGCCGCTATGGGCCGGGACGTCGTTCAAGCACGCCTGCGCGGGCCCCGCGGCCGACATCATCGCCAGTCTCGCGGCAACCAGTTAGCCCGCGCATACCGGTCAGCCCAGCACGCCGGCCGGGTCGGCGAACGGCAGACCCAGGTCGGTGGCCACCTGTTCGGACAGCAGCCTGCCGTCATGCGTCGAAAGGCCTTTGGCCAGAGCATGATCCGACCGGCACGCCGCCTGCCAGCCACGATCGGCCAGCGCCAGCACGTACGGCATGGTCGCGTTGGTCAGCGCCACCGTCGACGTCTTGGGCACCGCGCTGGGCATGTTCGCCACGCAGTAGAACACCGTGTCGTGCACCGCGAAGGTGGGGTCATCGTGCGTCGTCGGCCGGGAGTCCTCGAAGCAGCCACCCTGGTCGATCGAGATGTCGACCAGCACCGCACCCGATTTCATCTGCGAGACAAGGGAATTCGAGATCAATTTGGGCGCTTTGGCGCCGGGCAGCAACACCGCGCCGATGACCAGGTCGGCGCGCTTGACGGTGCCCTCCAGGTCGTAGGCCGATGAGTAGCGGGTGCGGACCTGGCCGCCGAACTCCGCGTCGAGCAGCCGCAGCTTGTTGATGTTGACGTCGAGAACCGTGACCGTCGCCCCCATGCCGCCGGCGACCCGTGCCGCGTTGTAACCGGCCGTGCCCGCGCCGATCACCACGACGTCGGCGGGTTTGACACCCGGCACGCCGCTGATCAGCACGCCGCGCCCACCGTGGGTGCGCATCAGGTGATAGGCCCCCACCTGAGCGGACAGCCGGCCGGCGACCTCGCTCATCGGCGCCAGCAACGGCAGTGTGCCGTCGGCGGTTTGGACCGTCTCGTAGGCGATCGACGTCGTTCCGGACGCCAACAGCGCTTCGGTGCACGCGCGCGACGCGGCCAGATGCAGATAGGTGAACAGGATCTGGTTGCGCCGCAACAGGTCATATTCGGCCGGCACCGGCTCTTTGACCTTGAGCAGCAGGTCGGCCTCAGCCCAGACCTGTTCGGCCGTATCGGCCAGTTGGGCGCCCGCCGCTTTGAACTCCGAATCGGTGATCGCCGATCCATCCCCGGCGCCGGCCTGCACCAGCACGTCATGGCCGCGGCCGGTCAGCTCGGCGACGCCGGCGGGGGTGATGGCCACCCGAAACTCATTGGTCTTGGTCTCGGTCGGTACGCCGACTCGCATGATCGCCCCTTGGTTGCCGGTTCACAGTCAAGTGTGAAGAAAGTTCGCGGGGGGCGCAAAAGGTTGGTGTTTGCTGGCTATGATCGGCCAATGACCGACCCATCCGTCAAGGCCACCGTGCGGATCGACGCCCGCCCTGACGTGGTGTACCGGCTCATCACCGACCTGCCCACGCTGGCCGAACTGGCCGAGGAGGCGGTGGTGATGGAGTGGCGCAAAGGCGACGCGGTGAGCCCGGGCGCGGTGTTCACCGGCCACAACCGCAGCGGCAGCCGGCGCTGGAGCACGAGGTGCACGGTCACCGACGCGGAACCGGGCCGTCGCTTCGCGTTCGACGTCAGCCACACGATCCTTCCGATCGCCCGCTGGCAATACGACATCGTCGCAGCCGACGGCGGGTGCGAGGTCACCGAAAGCACCTGGGACCGCAGACCCGGATGGTTCCGCAAGGTCGCCGGCAAGGCCACCGGCGTCAGCGATCGCGCGGCCGCCAACACCGAGCACATCCGGCTCACCCTGCAGCGCCTCAAGCAGCGCGCCGAGACCGAGTAGCCCGACGACACCACGGAGTCCGACATGACGCGACGCGATCCCACCGTAGCCGTCATCGGAGCCGGCATGTCGGGGCTGTGCGTCGCAATCGCCTTGCTGCGCAACGGTATTACCGATGTCACCATCTACGAGAAGGCCGACGAGGTGGGCGGCACCTGGCGCGACAACACCTACCCGGGTCTGGTCTGCGACATCCCCTCGCGGGTCTACCAGTACAGCTTCGCCAGAAACCCCAACTGGTCGCACCTGTTCTCACCCGGCGGCGAAATCCAGGCCTATTTCCGCGACATCGCCGACCGTTACGCGTTGCGGGAACGGATCCGCTTCGGCACCGAGATCCGCCACGCGCGGTTCGACGACGGCCGCTGGGTGCTGCGTACCGACGCCGGAGAGGAACAAACGGTCGACTTTCTGATCTCGGCCACCGGAGTGCTGCATCACCCGCGCATGCCATCGATCGCCGGATTGGATGACTTCGGCGGCAACGTCTTTCACTCGGCGCGCTGGGATCACAGCGTCGACGTGCGGGGCCGGCGCGTCGCGGTCATCGGCAACGGGTCGACGGGCGTGCAGCTGGTGTGCGGTCTGGCCGGGGTGGCCGGCCACGTCGCGCTGTTCCAGCGGACCGCGCAGTGGGTGCTGCGGCTGGCGAACCCACGCTACAGCGGCTTCACCGCGATCACCCGACGAAGGATGCCGTGGCTGGATGGGTTGGCCTACCGGCTCTACAGCCTCGGATTCGACTACTTCGCGGTCGGACTGACCAAGCCGGGCCTGCGCCGAAAGATCATGGCGGCGCTGTGCCGCGCCAGCCTCTGGGAAATCCGCGACCCCGAGTTGCGGCGGGCGTTGACTCCCGACTACACGCCGGCGTGCAAACGACTGGTGATGTCGAACGGTTTCTACCGGGCGATGCAGCGCGACGACGTCGAGCTGGTCACCGAGGGCATCGATCATGTGGAACGGCGCGGCATCGTCACCGCCGACGGCGTCCTGCACGAGGTGGACATCATCGTGCTCGCCACCGGATTCGACACGCACGCGTTCTTCCGGCCGATGGAGCTGATCGGCCGGGAAGGCATTCGGGCCAACGACGTCTGGCGCGACGGCCCCCGGGCCTACCAAACCGTGGCGCTGTCCGGCTTTCCCAACTTCTTCATGATGCTGGGGCCGCACAGCCCGGTGGGAAACCTCGCGCTGACGACCGTGGCCGAGTCGCAGGCCGACCACATCGTGGGCTGGATCGAGCGCTGGCGCCGCCGCGAATTCGACACGATCGAGCCGACCGCCGCGGCGACCGAGCGTTTCAACGCCAAGCTGCGCGCCGCGATGCCGGACACCGTGTGGACCACCGGCTGCAACAGCTGGTACCTCAATAAGGACGGCGTGCCCGAGGTGTGGCCCCTGACCCCCGCCGAACACCGCCGGATGCTGGCCAATCCCGAACCCGGCCAGTACGACCTGCGGCGGGTTGAGGTCGGCGGCTGAGGTCTGCGGCTGAGGTCGGCGGCTGACTAAACCGGCTGAGGATGCCCGCCGAAGAACCCAGTACCGGCGGTTTCGCATATCTGGGTCGCGTCCCTATACTTGGGACGCGCGACGTCCGCCGCACAGTGTGATCGAGGGCTAAACGCCGAGCTAGGGGGCACGATGCTGACTGTCGACAACCAGGCGGCGGGTCCGCACGACGCCTCGCTGGACCACGAGCGACTGGTGCTCGAGGCCCGCGATGTGGACTTCGACTGGGCGCAACTGCCGTTCCACTACGTGCCCGGCGAGCCGTTCACCACCCACGTCCTCAACGTGCTGCACCTGCTACTGCCCGCCGGCGAAGAGTTCTTCGTCGAGGTGTTCAAGCAGACGCTGCCCCTGATCAAAGACGACCAGCTGCGGCTGGACGTCCAGGGCTTCATCGGCCAGGAGGCCGTGCATTCGCAGGCCCACGCCAACGTGCTCGCCCACTTCGCCGCGCGCGACATAGACCTGACCCCCTACACCGGCCAGATCAAGTGGCTGTTCGACAAGCTGCTCGGCCCCCGGCCCGGCTGGAGCCGGCGCCGCCGGCAGAGCTGGCTCCTCGAGCAGGTTTGCATCGTCTCGGCCATCGAGCACTACACCGCCATCCTGGGGGAGTGGATCCTCGACTCACCGGCCCACGACCGGATCGGCACCGACCCGGTGATGCTGGACATGCTGCGCTGGCACGGCGCCGAAGAGGTCGAACACAAGGCGGTGGCCTTCGACACCATGAAGCACCTGCAGGCCGGCTACTGGCGGCAGGTGCGCGCGCAGCTCGTCGTGACGCCCGCCATGCTGCTGTTGTGGATTCGCGGCGTGCGGTTCATGTACTCGCGGGACCCCCACCTGCCGGCGCGCACCAAGCCGCGCTGGCGGGACTACTTCGCCGCGGCGCGCCGCGGTTTGGTGCCCGGGCCGCTGCGCTTCGTCCGGGCGATCGGCAACTACTACCGGCCGGGCTTTCACCCGTCGCAGCTCGGTGGGGTGGGGCTGGCCGTCGACTACCTGGCCATCTCACCCGCCGCGCGAGCCGCGCACTGATCCGATGACCAGCACCTCGACCATCACCTCGACCATCACTGCCGGCGACGGCGTCACGCTGGCCGTGCACCGGTACACCGACATCGACCCGGCGCGCCCAACCATCCTGGCAATTCACGGTTTTCCGGACAACCACCATGTCTGGGACGGCGTGGCCCAGGAGCTGGCCGGCCAGCCCTACAACTTCGTGGCCTACGACGTGCGGGGGGCCGGTGAATCGGCCCGTCCCGCAACGAGATCCGGATACCTCTTCCCGCAGCTGGTTTCCGACATCGCTGCGGTGATCGACAGCCTGGGCGTCGGGCGGGTGCACCTGCTCGCACACGACTGGGGGTCGATTCAGGCGTGGGCGGCGGTCACCGACGACTCTGTGATGGGCAAAGTCGGCTCCTTCACCTCGATCTCGGGCCCCCACCTGAACTATGCCGGCGCATTCCTGCGGTCGGCCCGCACGCCGCGGGCCGCGGCCCAGGTCATCAGGCAGCTCATCTCGTCGGGCTACATCGGCTTCTTCTTGTGCCCTGTCGTGCCGGAACTGTCGTTTCGCTCGCACGTCGGCGTGAAAGTCGTTGAGGCCCTTGAACGCATCGGCCGCTCGAGCACGCGCAGCCAGCGCCACGACACCCTGCGTTCGGTCACCGACTATGTGCACGGGCTCAACCTGTACCGGCAGAACATGCCGGCGCCCATGGTGGCGCCGGGACGCCGGCTGCCCGAGACCACGGTTCCGGTCCAGACCGTGGTTCCGCGCCGGGACATCTTCGTCACCCCCGCGCTGCAGCGGTTCACCGGCGCAATTCCGGACGGCGGCAGGGTGATTGAGATCGAGGGCGGCCACTGGGTGGTGACGTCGCGTCCCGACGTCATCGCCCGGCTGACCGCCGAGTGGGTCGACCGCAACGTCGGTGGCTCAGGCTCGACCGAGGTGCGCCGCGCCGGACCGGCCGAGGTGCGCGGCGAGCGGCGCGAGGTGCGCGGCAAACTCGCGCTGGTCACCGGGGCCGGCGCCGGAATCGGCCGGGCCACGGCGGTGGAGCTGGCCCGGCACGGCGCTCGCGTGATCGTGCTCGCCGATCGTGATGTCGCCGCCGCCAACGAAACCGCCGACGCCGTCCGCGCCGCGTGCGCCGGGGCCGCGGTCTACCAGGTCGACGTCAGCGACGAGGCCGCCATGAACGCCTTTGCGGCGCAAGTACGCAAGGAACACGGCGTGGTCGACATCCTGGTGAACAACGCCGGCATCGGGATGGCGGGCCGGTTCTTGGAGACGAGCTCGGCGAACTGGGAAGACATCATGGGCGTCAACGTCGGCGGTGTCATCTCGGGCAGCAGGGCGTTCGGCGCGCAAATGGTCGAGCGCGGCGAGGGCGGAACAATCATCAACGTGGCGTCGGCGTCGGCGTACCTGCCATCGAAATCCATGGTCGCCTACAGCACGACGAAGGCGGCCGTGCTGGCGCTCAGCGAGTCCCTGCGGGCCGACTTCGCCGACGAGGGCATCAGCGTAACGGCGGTGTGCCCGGGATTCGTGAACACCAACATCGCCAAGAACACGATCTACGCCGGGATGAGCGCGCAGCAGCAGGAGCGGGCGCGGGCGAAGGCCGATGCCGCCTACCGGCGCCGCAACTTCACCCCCGAAGCCACCGCCAAGGCGATCGTCAAGGCAGTCAGGACCGGTCCGGCCGTGTTGCCCATCGCCGCGGAGTCGCGGATCGGCTACGCGATGCGGCGCATCAGCCCGGGCATGATCCGGCTGTTCGCGCGCTTGGACATTCGGCAGACGTAGGGGGCTTCGGTGCCGGAGAGCATGTGGGCCAGCCGGCCCGCCGACCTGTACGGACGGCGCGACCACGACCGCTTCGGGTCGCTGCTGTGGGGCGTGCGGGCGGTGTTCGAGGGCTTCGCGACGGTGTCACGGTGGTCGCCCGCGCGGGTAAAGCTGGTGCAGCGCAAGCTGACCGCGGTGGTCACCAAGCGCGAGCTCGCCGCGCCCGATGTCGTCGCGTTGACCCTGGCCGACCCCGACGGTGGCTTGCTCCCGTCCTGGACGCCCGGCGGGCACATCGATGTCCTGTTGCCCTCCGGCCGGCGCCGGCAGTACTCGTTGTGCGGTCCGCCCGGGCGGCGCACCGACTACCGCATCGCCGTCCGCCGGATCCCCGACGGCGGAGGCGGATCCATCGAGATGCACGAGGCCTTCGACGTGGGTGACACACTGTCGTTCGAAGGTCCGCGCAATGCGTTCTACCTCGGCACGGCCGAGCGGGACGCGTTGTTCGTCATCGGCGGCATCGGGGTGACGCCCATCCTGCCGATGATCCAGGCGGCCGCGCAGCGCGGAATCGATTGGCGCGCGATCTATACCGGCCGCAGCCGCGAGTACATGCCGCTGCTCGACGAGGTCGTGTCGGCTGGGCCGGACCGGGTGACGGTGTGGGCCGACGACGAGCACGGCCGCTTCGCCACCGTGGCGGAGCTGCTGGCCGGGGCGGGGCCGGCGACCGCTGTCTACGTGTGCGGGCCGAGCGCGATGCTCGAGGCCGTCCGCATCGCCCGCGACGAACATGCCGGTGCGCCACTGCATTACGAGCGGTTCAGCCCGGCCCCCGTCGTCGACGGGGTTCCGTTCGAGTTGGAGCTGGCGCGATCAGGCCAGGTGCTCGCGGTGCCGGCGAATCGGACCGCACTGGACGTCATGCTCGATCGGGATCCGACGACGCCGTACTCGTGCCGGCAGGGATTCTGCGGGACGTGCAAGGTCAAAGTGCTTGCCGGACAAGTGGATCACCGCGGTCGTGTCGCGGCGGGTGACGACGGCATGCTGGTGTGTGTCTCGCGGGCCGTCGGCGAGCGAGTCGTCATCGACGCGTGAGGCGGTAGCCCAGGTGGGGCACCTTGACGCCGGGCGCCGGCTCCCAATCCAGGGTGCGGCCGTCGAGGTGAAAGTCATTCTTCTCATAGAAGCGGCGCGCCACGCGATTGGCTTCCGCGCACCACAACACGACGTCACCGCCGGGTTCGCAGGTCAGGGCCTTATCGAGCAGCAGGCGCCCGACGCCATGCCGTTGGCTTGCCGGCGCGATGTAGAGCGCATCGAGTTCGAGTCGCTCGGGCTCGTCCGGGTCCGGCCCGAAGATCGTCATGCCGAGGAGCCGGCCGTCGGCCTCGGCGACCCACATGCGCCACCCCGGGCGGCTGAGGTCGCGCGGATAGAGCAGCACGGCCCACCGCTTTGGCGAGGTCAGCGTGTCCAGTACGTCCGCGGGCAGCACGCCGGACCAGGATTGCCGCCAGACCGGATAGTGCATCGCGGCCACATCGGCGAAATCGGCGGGCGTGGCCTCGCGAATCGTGATGTCGGCCATTACGGCCGGGACTGCTCGAGGTAGGCGGCCAACGCGTTGGTCAGCCCCCGGCGCGCCATGTCGAGGTCGGCGTAGGACCCGAGCTGGCGTTCGGACACCAGGCCGCGCATCGCGCCGGGGATCAGGGCGGCCACCTCGCGGACCCGATCCGGGTCGACGGCCAGACCGGCGAACGCCTGCTGACAGGTCTCCAGCCAGCTCTTGCCCCAGGAGAACAGCTCGGCGGCCGTGTGCGGGTAGAGCCGCTCGAGCTCGTCGGGATCACGCGGCAGCGCGGCCCGCAGATTCTCGATCGCACGCGAATCCGCCGACGCCAGGCCACGGTAGAGGGTCTCGATGATGGCGCCGACGCGTTCGCGCAGCGGCGCCTCCGCCGAGACGGGTGTCGACAGGGTGGAGAACGTCGCCGCGCGCCGCTCCGCGGTGCGGTGCAGGACCGCGGCCCAGAACCCGTCGGTGTCGCCGAACTGGTACTGCACCGCGCCCCAGGTCGCGCCGATGTCTTTGGCGATGCGGTTGGCCGACACCGAGCCCGGCTCGCCGGAGGCCAGCGAGCGCAACGCCGCCTCGAGCATGCTTTCGCGAGTCGCATGGCCCCGCCGGTTCGGGCGCCGGCCCGCGACTCCGGGCGCGCCGCTCTGTGGGGTCATTCGCCGATCCTATCCACAGGCGGTGGTCCGGCGAGGGGTTTTCATAGAGGGTACTTTGATTTTGTTGGCGAGGGGCCTATCATTCGTACGCGAGGGAGGGCAGCATGGCAGGGCTCGATGGCTAAGCCACCGTTGTCGATGAAACCGACCGGCTGGTTCCAGGTCGCCTGGTCCGACGAGATCGGCGTCGGCGACGTGCACAAAATGAAGTACTTCGACCAGGAGATGGTCGCCTGGCGCGCCGAATCCGGCGAGCTCACGGTGATGAACGCCTACTGCGAGCACCTGGGCGCGCACCTGGGATACGGGGGCAAGGTCGTCGGCGAGGTGCTGCAGTGCCCGTTCCACGGGTGGCAGTGGAGCCGGGAAGGCCGCAACGTCTGCATCCCGTACCAGGATCGGCCCAACCGTGGCCGCCGCATCCGCACCTACCCGGTGGTGGAGCGCAACGCGTCGGTGTACATCTGGCACGACCTGGACCGTCGCGAGCCCTACTTCGATGCGCCGGACGTGTTCGCCGCCTTCGAGGACGGCAGCGGCGTCGACGACTACTACCCGCAGCAGCGGCTGTACCGCGAGACCCTGGAACTGCACCCGCAGTACGTGCTGGAGAACGGGGTGGACTTCGCGCACTTCAAGTACGTGCACAACACCCCGATCGTGCCCGTGTTCACCCGGCACGACTTCGCCGAGCCGGTGTCCTACGTCGACTTCACCATCACCTTCGAGGGCGACGACGGGCAGAAGATCGAGGACGTCAACAGCGGCGTGCAGGCCATCAACGGCGGTCTGGGCATCGCGGTGACCAAGAGCTGGGGCATGATCGACAACCGCACCATCTCGGCGATCACGCCCATCGACGAGTTCACCTCCGATGTGCGCTTCATGGTCTACATCGGCCGGACGCCGCACAAAGACCCCGACCGCGCCGCCGCCAAGGCCGACGAATTCGGGCGCGAGGTGATCCGCCAGTTCGAGCAGGACATCGAGATCTGGTGCCATCAGCGCTATTCGGATCCACCCGCGCTGGCAACCGACGAGTACGAAGGCTTCACCGCAATTCGCCAGTGGGCCAAGCAGTTCTACCCCGACGCGTTCGCATCCCAGGAAGGCTAAAGCGCAATGAGTACAGCACCGGTTCGCGTCTTTCAGGTCGGAAGCGGCAACGTCGGCTCGGAGATGATCAGGCGGATCTCCACCCAGCCGGACATCGAACTCATTGGCGTGCACTGCTATTCGCAGGAGAAGGTCGGCAAGGACACCGGAGAGTTCGCCGGCCTGGCGCCCAACGGGGTGGCCTTCACCGGCACGATCGAGGAGATCATCGCCGCCAAGCCGGACGTGCTGACGTTCCACGGCGTGTTCCCCGACGAGGACCTGTACGTCAAAGTGCTTGAGGCGGGCATCAATATCGTCACCACCGCCGACTGGATCACCGGCTGGCACCGTGACAAGAACCACCCGCACCCGTCGGGCAAGCCGGTGACCCAGCTGTTGGCCGAGGCGTGCGAGAAGGGCGGCGCGACGTTCTATGGCACCGGGATGAACCCGGGGCTGAACCAGATCCTGGGCGTGGTGTGCTCGGCCGACGTCGCCGACATCGAGAACGTCACCACCATCGAATCGGTCGACGTGTCGTGCCACCATTCCAAGGACACCTGGATCGAGGTGGGTTACGGCCAGCCGGTCGACGACCCCGAAATCCCCTCGAAGCTCGAGAAGTACACCCGCGTCTTCGCCGACAGCGTGTACATGATGGCCGACTGCTTCGACCTGCCGCTTGACGAGGTCAAGTTCAGCTACGAGCTGGGCGCGTGCACCAAGGACGTCGACCTGGGCTGGTACACGCTGCCCAAGGGTTCGCTGGGCGGCAACTACATCAAGTACCAGGGCATGGTCGACGGCGTGCCGCGGGTCGAGACACACCTGGAATGGCAGATGACGCCTCACACCGAACCCAACTGGAACATCAAGGGCTGCTACATCACTCAGATCAAGGGCGACCCCTGCATCTACAACAAGCACATGATCTTCCCGAAGCCCGGCGTCGACCTCTCCAACCCGGACAACTTCGCCTCCATCGGCATGACCGTCACCGGCATGCCCGCGCTGGCGTCGATCAAGTCGGTGGTCGCTGCGCCGCCGGGGCTCATCACCAGCGCCGACCTGCCGCTGCGGGGTTTCGCCGGACGGTTCAAGAAATAGACCGGTCATGGCGCCGCACCGTCGTCGAATAGGCGTTCGGGGTGGTGAAAGTCATTGGTGCGCGTGCCCCGGTCCAGCTGCGGGGGCGGTATCCATTCCGTGTCGCCGCTAGCGGTTTTTCTTGTCCGCCAGCCCTTTTCGGCTAGCTTGTGGTGCGGCACGCAGGCGAAGGTAAGGTTGTTCGCGTTCGTTGGGCCGCCGGCCGCCCATTCGTCGAGATGATGCACCTCGCACCAATAGCCGGGCGTGTCGCAGCCCGGGTGGGTGCAGCCGCGGTCCCGCGCGTACAAGACGATGCGCTGATCCGGTGCCGCGACGCGCCGCGACCTGCCGAGATACAGTGGGCGGCCCGAGTGTTCGTCGAACACGGCGAGGTAGTGATAGGCGTGGCGGGCCATTCGGATCACGTCGCGCATCGGCAGCAGCGTTCCGCCACCCGTGACCGCCCGCCCGGTGCCCGACGCCAGCTCCTGCAGCGTGGTCGACACGATGACGGTCACCGGCAACCCGTTGTGCTGACCGAGTTTCGGATCGCCCAGCTGGCCGCGCACCAGGGCGTTGAGGGCGTCGTGCTGGCGCTGGGCGGGGCTGCGGCTATCGCTTTTGCTGCGTTCGTCGTCGGGTCCAGCTGCGACGCAGGGTGTTTGGTCGTCGGGATTGCACATGCCGGGGGCCGCGAACCGGGCGAGCCAGGCATCGAGGTTGGCGCGTAGCTCCGGCGACGCGATCAGCTTCGCGACGCTCATCCCGTCGGGCCGTTGGCCGTACCAGCTGAAACCACGCTGGCGCGCGCGGTCGACGTCGGAGAACTTTCCGTCGGGATTGATCCGCACTGCGCACTGGTGTGCGAGCTTTTGCAATTGGTCCGGACGCAACGTGCGCGCCTGCTCGGCCAGGAATCGCTCGGCATTCTCCACCGTCGCAGGGGGTGTGGAGTCGGGAAGATCCCGGACAAATGTATGAATGACCCGAAGGTGCTGACCGTCGAGCAGCCCGTCTCGCCACGCCACGGCGGTCGCAGGCAACTGCGGCGGCAGCTCCTGGCCGGTGAGGGTCAAACGCGGCGACAGATCGTTGGCGTCGCGAAGCCGACGGCACGCCTCGGCATAGCTGATCCGCAGCCAGTCGGCGACCACCTTGTGCACCGGGCCGCCGATGTCGGCGGGGTCCTCCTTGGCCAGGCTTGCGATCACGTCGTGGCTCGTCGCAAGCTGTCGCCGGCGCGTGGCCTCCATCCGTTCCAGCACCCGCAGCCGGACGGCCGGGCTCAACACATCGAGGTTCAGGCCGCGGATCGCCGAGGCGGCGGCGTCCTGCGCGTCCAGCGCGGCGGACACCTCGGCCGGCAACTCGATCGAATGCATGTTCGAATGATATTCCGCCGCAGGACTGGGCGAAGCCGGACCGAGCCGCGGCTGTGGATCAATCCCGAACTGTGGACAACGCACCCCGGTCTCGAGTGAAGACCATGCGGGAGGAGCTATTAGGGACCGGGCAGCTGACCGGCCCTCATCCACTCTTTGGTGCGATTCACGTTCAGCCGCAACGGGATTCGCTGTTCGACGTCCAACCCGGCACCACCGGCGGCGGCAGGCCGTCTCGCTGAACATTCGTCCTACCTCAGCGAACGGGCGAAGCCGGGGTTGGCTTGACGCGGGCATCGAACGGTCCCGCGTTTTTCGCGGCAGCGCTGCGGGTAACCACCCGTGGTGCGCGCGGGATGTGTATTTGCCGCAGCCGCAGCCGCGGCCGCCGTGGTGATTGCCGCATGCCCGTGCCCCGCCGGTTCGGCCGACCCCGCGTCCGAGAGTCCACCGTTCCCGATCGGTCAGATGGGCGTGCCCGTGCATGCGCGGGCGGCCGACGGCGCGACCGCCGACATCACCGTCAACAGTGCGACGTGGTTTCCGCCGGGGTGCACCACTCATTTCGCGACTCCGACGTATGGCTCCGCATGCAACGTGGTGGAAATGACGATCACCGGGACGTCCCACCGGTTCTTCCAGGTCGACCAGCGCCATATGTTTGCCGGATACGGCGGCGGCAATCAGCCATGGACCCATCCCGACGACGCGCCCCAGCCGTCAACGCTTGCGGTCGACTACCGGAGGCTCGACAAGATGCCCGCGCTGCAAACGGGCGGCCTTCACGACGGCCAGACCGCACATGGATTCGTCGGCTTCGCGATGCCGACGGCAGGCGACCTGTACATCACGATCAACGATCCCGCGCACCCTGCGCCTTACACCGAAGCGGGCTTGATCGTCCACACCTGATCGGCGTGAGAACCCACGTTCGAGTTGTCATGACATCTCGAAGCGCGCCGCGGCGTCGAATTGACCCGGTCTAGGGTGAAGACCATGCGGGTAGGAGTGCTGGGAGCCAAGGGCAAGGTGGGATCGGCGATGTTGGCGGGCGTGCAGGCCGCCGAGGATCTGACCTTGTCCGCCGAAGTGGACGCCGGCGATTCGCTGAGCCTGCTGATCGAGGGCGACACCGAGGTCGTCATCGACTTCACCCACCCCGACGTGGTGATGGACAACCTGAAGTTCGTCATCGGCAACGGAATTCACGCCGTCGTCGGGACCACCGGCTTCACCGCCGAGCGGCTGCAGCAGGTACAGGATTGGCTCGCCGACAGCGGAGGCACGTCGGTGCTGATCGCGCCGAATTTCGCGATCGGGGCGGTGCTGTCGATGCACTTCGCCAAGCAGGCCGCGCCCTTCTTCGAGTCGGCCGAGGTGATCGAGCTGCATCATCCGCACAAGGCCGACGCACCCTCGGGCACCGCGACGCGCACCGCGAAGCTGATCGCTGAGTCGCGAAAAGGCTTGCCGCCCAACCCCGATGCCACCAGCACCAGCCTGCCGGGCGCGCGCGGCGCCGACGTCGACGGCGTCCCGGTGCACTCGGTGCGACTGGCCGGGCTGGTCGCTCATCAGGAGATCCTGTTCGGCACCGAGGGGGAGACGCTGACCATCCGCCACGACAGCATCGACCGGACCTCGTTCGTGCCCGGTGTGCTGCTGGCGGTACGCCGGATCAAGGAACACCCCGGCCTGACGGTGGGTCTCGAGGCCCTGCTCAATCTGCAATGAGCGACACCGCGCGCGTCGTGCGTACCCAATTGCTCGTCGCCTTCATGTGCGTCGCGCTGGTGGTGTACTTCGTGCTGCTGGGGCGCGTGGCCGTCGCGATGATCGGCTCCGGTCGGGCGGCCGCCGTCGGCCTCGGACTCGCGGTGTTGGTCCTGCCCGTGATCGGGCTGTGGGCGATGATCGCCACCCTGCGCGCCGGGTTCGCGCACCAGAAGCTGGCCCGGCTGATCGCTGCCGACGGGATGGAACTGGACACCAGCGCGCTGCCGCGCCGGCCGTCGGGCCGCATCCAGCGCGACGCGGCCGACGAACTGTTCGCCACGGTGCGCACCGAGGTGCAGGACCACCCCGACGACTGGCGGCGCTGGTACCGGCTCGCCCGCGCCTACGACTACGCGGGGGATCGCCGCCGCGCGCGCGAGGCCATGAAGACCGCCTTGGACTTACACCGAGACCTGCAGGGGCGCCCATGAGCAAGACGCTGTTGATCGTGCACCACACCCCGTCGCCGCACACCCACGAGATGTTCGAGGCGGTGGTCTCCGGCGCCACCGACCCCGACATCGAGGGCGTGGAGGTGCTGCGGCGCCCGGCGCTGACGGTCTCGCCGGCCGAGATGCTGGCCGCCGACGGGTACGTGCTGGGCAGCCCGGCGAACCTCGGCTACATCTCGGGAGCGCTCAAGCACGCGTTCGACTGCTCCTACTACCAACTGCTCGACTCCACCCGCGGGCGACCGTTCGGGCTGTACCTGCACGGCAACGAGGGCACCGAGGGTGCCGAGCGTGCCGTCGACACCATCACCACCGGGCTGGGGTGGTCGAAAGCCGCAGTGACCGTGGTGGTTTCGGGCAAACCCGGCAAGG
Organism: Mycobacterium mantenii; assembly: GCF_001667865.1. Classification (GTDB taxonomy): domain Bacteria; phylum Actinomycetota; class Actinomycetes; order Mycobacteriales; family Mycobacteriaceae; genus Mycobacterium; species Mycobacterium mantenii_A. Next base: position 35,590 of record NZ_LZJP01000102.1, read on the forward strand.
ACGAGCTGCAAGCGTGCTGGGAGCTCGGGGCGACGGTCGCCGCGCAGCTGATGGACTAGCCGTACCCGGTCAGGTCTTGTTGGACCAGGGGTTCCGGACTCTGCGCGAACGTAGCGCAGCCCGAGCCACAGTGATGGGGTGGTTGAGGAGAGTCGCGAGCCGACCCGCCGTACTGTTCGGATCGCGTCCGACACCAAGCTGAATGAGCAGGCCGATGCGGTCGAAATAGGCGCGTTCGCATACGAGGTCGGCTCCGTCGAACTGGAAGATCGCGACAAGCGGCAGCTCGACTGAGCGGCCCGTCGGGGGAAGCCCGCGATAGGTCCCGAGGTGCGTACCGAGCACGCGGGTTTCCACCATCACCCGGTCGTCGTGATGACACAGCGAACCGGGCTTGATGTCGAAGCGCATGTCTGGAAAGGCAGTGAAGAGTTCGCGGTACGCGTCCGCGACCGCGTCATGGCCGACGGCAACCTCGCCGGGCAGTTCCGTTCTTGCGGCACCGGATTTGAACGTCGCAAGCGTCGCCGCGATGTCGTGCTGGTTCTCCGCTTCGAAGTGGGTAAGGACCGTGGTTTCACGCAATTGCCGTTCGGCGGCTTCGGTTGTCTCGGTCACGCGGCTCCGCCTTCCTTATGGCTGCCTGCGGCTTTGCTGGGCAGCCTGAGTCTAGATGCCTGGGCGGGCAAAAGGAGATGAATAGCCTGGCCCTCAAGCACGCGTTCGACTGCGCCTGCACGGTAACGATGGCCCGAGCGCGTAGACCTTGACGTCGACGCCATCATCACTGGGGTAGGGCGGTCGGCTAGGTGTGGGTCGGCCTGAAGGCGTCGGCCGGTTGGGCAAGCGCAAGCGCCGAGCTGGTGCCCAGCGGTCCGTGCTTGTCGAACAGGGTCGCGGCGCCGGTGGCGACCCCGGCCGTGGCGTAGTGGCTCTGGGCGGCGAGCCCGAGGAATTCGCCGTCGGGCAGCCGGCTCGCGGTGACGGTGTAGTCGGCGTTGATGTAGCGCAATCCGCCGGTGCCCCAATGGGTCAGCGAACTGGTGATGTCACCGACGAACGCCATGCGGGTGAACGGGGTGAGCGGGTGGCCGTGCACCATCGGGCGAAACAGCCGGGCCCAGGCGAACTTCTGGGAGTGGGTCTGTTCCCATTCGCCGGCGGCAATGCCGGGACTGCCTTCCGACGTGGCGCCGTACCCCCAGATGAGAAACGGCATCTCCGCCGCAAAGCCGTCCGAGGACGTCGGGAGCGGCGGCATCTGCGCGGGGGACGACCACACCTGCCCGTCGGGATGATCACCGCGGCGCAGGAACAGCGCGCTGGCCCGCGCGACGACCGTGCCGTTCTGGACCAGGCTGCCGTCGACCAGCTTGATGCGCCGGCCCTCGCGCTGCACCGAGGTCCGGATCTGCACCGGCTCCATCAGGGCCGGACGCAACAGGTCCACCGTGAAGCGGGCGGGCTGCAGGTCCGGATCGATGCCGGATTGCTCTATGCCCCAACCCAACAGGCCCCCGACGATCTGGCCGCCCATCGCCGCGCCCCACGGCCCCTGCGTCATCTTGCCCGGAACATAGGAGTCGCCGTCTACAGTGAAAAACGCCTCGGGCATGATGGCGGAATCCTCGATCGTCACCGCTATCACGATAGGACACCGGACCGAGATACCCGTGCACCGCCGTCATGCACAGGTGGGAATCACAACGTGCAGGGTGGTGCCGCCCCCGGGCGGGCTGGCAATATCCAGGTGGCCCCCGAGCGCTTCGACTCGGTCTATCAAACCGACGAGCCCGGATCCGTTGCCGCTGTCGGCTCCGCCGACGCCGTCGTCGCGGATCGCGAGCATCAACTTCGACTCGTCAGTTCGGGCGTCGATGTCGATCTCGGCGGCGTGCGCGTGCCGGGCTGCATTCGTAAGCGCCTCCGCCACAACGTAGTACGCGGCGACTTTCGCAGATTCAGGTATCCGTTCGTCCAGTGCCAGGCGAATAGTGACCGGAATGGGGCAGCGGCGGGCCAGCGTCTTGAGCGCTGAATCGAGGCCACCCCTGGACAGGATCGCGGGATGAATGCCCCGAGCGAGCTCCTGAAGATCGGCTGATGCCACGCCAAGGTGCGTCACAGCGGCTGAGATTTGGTCTTTCAGCCAATCGAGTTCTGGCGGCACGCCTTCCTCGATAGCGCGCAGTTGCAGTGCAAGCGATACCAGCCGCTGTTGTGCCCCGTCGTGCAGATCACGTTCGAGACGGCGGCGGGCATCGTCGGCGGCGGTGACGATGCGCGCTCGAGACGCGGTGAGCGCTCCGTGCGCCTCGGCATTAGCAATGGCAGTGGCGACGAGTTCGGTGAAATCACCGATCCTCTGCTCGGTGGCGAGCGGCAGTGGACCGGCTGCGGAGCCGACGACTGTGACACCCCATAGCCTGCCCCCGACCACGATCGGTGCCCCCACGCCGCTGCGTAATCCTAGATGGCGAATCAGCGCCGCCAAATCACCACTCGCAATGTCGTGACTGTCCATCCGTGCGGCCCGGCCGGAATTGGCCACCATGGCACCGATGTTCTCCCCGTCCACGGGCCAGCGGCTGCCGACGGGCATCTGCAGCGTCTGCGCAGGGTCGTTGACTGCCGCGACAAGTGTTGCGGTGCCGTCGGTTTCGTAGCGCCACAGCGCCACGTTGGCAACCTCGAGCGATTTCGCCAGCTCATTCACCACGGCGGGAAAGATCTCTGATGGCCGAACTCCCCGCGCGATCAGGGTCGCGACCCGGCGTAGCGCGGCTTGTTGCTGGGCGAGAAGACCGAGCTCGTCTCGGCTCTCTTCGGCCTCCCGCCTGCGCTGTTCGGCGTTCGCGGCATGTGCTCGCGCATTGCGCGCCAACATATTGGCAACCAGCCCCACGATGACGAAGACGAGCAACGCCGTCCAGTCCTGAAGCTGAGCCGGCACCATCGTGGTGTCCGGCCAGTTGCGAAAGTAGTCGAAAGCGAGTGCACTCAGCACCGCCGTCGCGGCGGCCAGTCCGCTTCCCCACCCGGTTGCGACGATGAGAACACCGATCAGATAAAGCACGCCAAAAGAGTTGTCGGGGGCGAGAGCCTTGAGCAGGAGCATGACGGAGGTTTCCGCCGCGATGCAGACAACAGCCACCGCGAAGCCCAGCGGTGCCGGTAGTGGGTCACGGGACAGCAGCATCGAGCCCAGGCGAGAAATGTTCTGCGGCTTAGCTATTGGCACAGGTCAGCGCGCCTCCAGAAAGGTGATGACGGCACGAACCCGTCGGTGATCGTCCGGCGTTTCGCGTAGCTCCAATTTGGTCATGATGCTGCGGACGTGCTTCTCGACGGTGCCCTCGGTCACCCACAAGCGTTGGGCAATACCAGCGTTCGAGCGCCCTTCCGCCATAAGGGCAAGGACTTCCCTCTCCCGTGGGCTCAGTTCCGCCAGCGGATCGTTGCGGGTGCGAGCTTCGACCAATTCCTGAACCAGACCGGGGTCGACCACACACCCCCCGTCGGCGATTCGGCCCAGCGTGCTTAGGAAGTCGTTGACGTCAGTCACCCGTGTCTTCAGCAGGTAACCAACGCCGCGGCCGCTGGCCAGCAGTTGCATCGCATGTTCTGCGTCCACGTGCGCAGACAAGATCACCAGCCCCGCCGAGGGCAACTCTTCACGGATGGTCATCGCGGCGTCGAGTCCCTCGGTGGTGCCCGTCGGCGGCATCCGGATGTCGACGATCACCACTTCCGGCTTCTCCTGACGGACCAGTTCCATAAGGCTTGCGGCGTCGCCGGCCTGACCGACTACCCGGTAACCGGACCGGGCCAGCAGGCTGGCTAATCCTTCTCGCAGCAGCACGTCGTCATCGGCGATGACGACACGCACACCTGCCTCTTCCCCCTCCACCCGAAAGTGATCCTCTCTTACGATCTGCACCCGGCAATGCCGAGCGTAATTGCAGCTAGCAGGTATTGCTGTAGTCAGGGTGGCCGGCCGGCAAGATAGATGTCAGCACTGAAGACACAGACCCCGCAGCACGGGAATCTGGGGTCATGAGAACGACCACAGCGTCTTCGATCAGGAAGTGGGCACCGGGCTGCGGGTATGTGGCGCGGTGCGTCGTCCACGTGTCCGGAGTGCTCGCCTTCAACGCAGCCGTCTTGCTGGCGGGTGTCCAACTGACCGGATTGAGCTGGTCGGAACTGTGTTTTTGGTGTTGCCACCGATGATGACCGGATCGGGGGCCGTTCTGACTTTCGTGGCGCTCAACCGAATGATCATGCGGTCAGAAGCGGCCGACGCGGCTGTTGAACGCAGGAGCAGTGTCATCAGTGGAACCCGCTAGTAAGCATTCTCGTTCAGCCACGCACAGGACCTGGATGCGCCGGACCGGGTCAAGGAGATGCCGTGATGTGATCGCCACGACGACGCTCAGCGTCGTTCTCGCAGTGGGCTCCAGTGTCGGGACACCTGTGAGCGCCGACTCCAACCCGTTTGGAACCCTCAGCTGCAACAGCCAGGACCCGCCTTCGGCCTTCGACGGGGATCAAAAACAGGTCATAGACCGAGGTATCCGCGACGCCCTGTCCGGCCGGCTGGCGGGGCCGTCGCACTGATCCGGACGCACCGGTTCGAGCTTGATGGCTAGACTGCCGACTACGCTCACAGCCGGGACGTTCTTGTGACGGAGGTCGAGACGTGACGCAGCCGAGCGCGGTGATTGAAATTCCGCGCGGCCACAACCCGTTCCCGGTCACCGGCGTGTCCCGCGGCCGCGACGGCATCCCACGATATGACGACCTGCCCGCCACCCTGCTGGACATGCTCGCCGAACAGGTCGACGCCCGTCCGGACGCGGAAGCCCTGGTCGAGCTGGGCGCCGGCCGGCTCACCTACCGGCAGCTGTGGGACCGCGCCGCGCGGGTGGCCGGCGGCCTGCGCGAGAGCGGCCTGCAACCCGGTGACCGGGTGGCGGTGCGTAAGCCCGCGGGAATCGACTGGGCGCTGGCGTTCTGGGGCACCGTGATGGCCGGTGGCGTTGCGGTGGCGGTCAACACGCGATCGGCGCAACCGGAGGTCGAATTCGTGCTGTCCGACTCCGGCGCGCGGGTCGACCTGGCGCCCGATTCGCCGCTGCCCGACGGGCGGCCATACGTCACCGAGCAACTCGGCGCCGCCGACACGGCCGCCCTGTTCTACACCTCGGGCACCACCGGCCACCCCAAGGGCGTGCCCACCACGCACGAGGCATTCCTCACCAACACCGAAAACGCCCGCCGCTGTCTGCAGCAGCCGCGGGATCTCGGTGAGGCGATGCGCACCCTCATCTCGGTTCCGCTGTTCCACGTGACCGGTTGCAACACACAGCTTCTGGCCGCGGCCCGGCTTGGGGGAGCATCGGTGATCATGCCGGCACTCAACCTGGACGCATTGCTCACGGCGCTGACCGCCGAGCGGATCTCGGTCATGGTCACCGTTCCGGCGGTCTACTCGTTGTTGTTGCGGCACAGCGGGTTTGCTGGGCTCGATGTGTCGAACGTGCGGTGGGTGGGCTACGGCGGGGCTCCGATCGCCCCGTCGCTGGTGCTGTCGGTGAAAGACGCGTTCGGCCACGCCACGGTGTTCAACGGCTACGGCATGACCGAGACGGCGTCGCTGATGACGGTGCTGCCCGACCGCGAGGCCGTCGAGCACGCCGACTCCGTCGGTTACGCGGTGCCGTCGGTCGACCTGGGTCTGATCCCGTTCGGTGGCGACGAGCGAGGCGTCGGTGAGTTGGTGGTGCGCGGCGCCAACGTGACGGCCGGGTATTGGAACCGGCCGGAGGCCACCGCGGCCACCATCGTGGACGGCTGGCTGCACACCGGCGACGTGGTGCGCGTCGACGACGCTGGCCGGGTGCACATCGTCGACCGGCTCAAGGACATCATCAACCGCGGTGGCGAGAACGTCTCCAGCGTCGAGGTGGAGGCCGTGCTGCTGGCGGCGCCCCACGTCGCGGACGCCTGCGTGCTGGCCGTTCCCGACGACGTCATGGGTGAGAAGGTGGGTGCGGTGTTGTTCGGCGGTGACGACGAGATCAACGTGCCGGCGGTGCTCGACCACTGCCGCGGCCAGTTGGCCGACTTCAAAGTGCCGCAATATGTCACGGTGGTCGCTCAAGCACTGCCGCGCAATGCCGGCGGCAAGCTGCTCAAGGCCAGACTTCGTGAGCAGGTCCGGTGGGGCGAGCCGCTGCGATGAGCCCGAGCCTGCTGGTCGCCAACCGCGGCGAAATTGCTCTTCGAATCATCCGCACCGCAACCGAATTGGGCATGCGAACGATCGCGGTCTACGCCGAAGACGATGCGGACAGCCCGCATGTGCACGCGGCAGACGAGGCGATCGGGCTGCCGGGCACCGGCCCGCGGGCCTATCTCGACCAGGCCGCCGTGCTGGCGGCGGCCAAACGCTCCGGCGTCGAGCTGGTTCACCCCGGTTACGGCTTCCTCAGTGAGAACGCCGAATTCGCCCGCGCCTGCGCGGCGGGCGGCCACACCTTCGTGGGTCCGGACCCCGGGGTGCTCGAGTTGCTGGGCAACAAGACGGCGGCCCGCGGCGCCGCGATCGCCGCCGGGGTTCCGGTGCTGCCCGCCACCGAGGGACCGAGCAGCGTCGAGGACGTCAAGGAATTCTTTGCGGCCCACGGTGCCATCATGATCAAGGCCCTGGCCGGCGGCGGCGGGCGGGGAATGCGCAAGGTGCACAGCGCCGATCAGATCGACGAGGCCTACCAGCGCTGTGCCGCCGAAGCGCGGCTGGGCTTCGGTGATTCCGCGCTGTTCGCCGAGGCGCTGCTCACCGACGCCCGCCACATCGAGGTGCAGGTCGTGGGAGCGCCGGCCGGGTACCAAACACACGCGCACGCGGTCGGCGACCGCGACTGCAGCATCCAGCGACGCTATCAGAAGCTGGTCGAAATCGGCCCCGCCCAAGGCCTTTCGGATGGCCTGCGCCGGGCCCTGCACCAGGCGGCGGTGCGGTTGTGCGCCCGCGTGGGACTGCGCGGGCTGGCCACCGTCGAATTCCTGGTCACCGGAGAGGAATTCGTCTTCCTCGAGGTGAACCCGCGAATCCAGGTCGAGCACACCGTCACCGAGGAAACCACCGGGCTCGACCTGGTGGCCGTGCAGTTGGCCATCGCCGGCGGCGCATCCATTTACCAGCTGGGGCTGGCATCCGGAATCGCCTCCGACGGCATGGAAGTCATCGGCGAGCCGGCCGCGCGCCGCGGCATCGCGATTCAGCTCAGGGTCAACATGGAGACCTTTGGGCCCGACTTCGCCGTCGTGCCCTCCGCGGGCACGCTCACGGTGTTCTCCCCGCCCAGCGGGCCCGGCGTCCGCGTCGACACCTATGGCCGGGCCGGGCTGGTGATCAGCCCCCAGTACGACTCGCTGCTGGCGAAGGTCATCGCGCATGTGCACGGGTCGTCGTGGCAGGCGGCCGTGCGCAAGGCGCGCACCGCTTTGGCCGAATTCAGCATCGAGGGCGTCGCGACGAACATCGGATTCCTGCGCGAGCTGTTGTCCGACGGCCGGGTCGAGTCCGGTTGGGTGAGCACCGGTTTCCTCGATGAGCGGCTTCCCGAGTTGGCCCGGGCCGCGCTGTCTCACCAGAAGGAACCACGGGCGGCGGCGGTCGAGCTCTATCCCGGCGAGGATGCGCTGCGCGCGCAGCTGGCCGGCACCGTGGTCGAGGTCGCGCCCGAGGGCGCCGAATATGCCGCGGGCGGGCAACTGGTGGTCCTGGAAGCGATGAAGATGCAGCACGTGCTCGTCGCGCCGGACGCGCTGCGGACCGTCCGGATTCTGGTGACGCCCGGGCAGGTGGTCGGGACCGGGGATCCGCTGCTGGTCTTCGTTCGCACCGCGGCGGCCGGTGACGGCGAGTCCGTCCCGGCCGCAACCGATCTCGACCGGCCCCGGGCCGATCTCGACGAGGTGATGTACCGCCATGCCCTGACCCTCGACGAGGGCCGCGAGGCCGCGGTTGCCAAGCGGCACAAGCAGGGTCGCCGCACCGCGCGGGAGAATATCGCCGATCTCGTCGATCCCGGCAGCTTCGTCGAATACGGCGCGCTGGCGATCGCGGCGCAACGCAGCCGTCGCTCGGAAGAGGACTTGATCGCCAACACGCCCGCCGACGGACTGGTCGCCGGCGTGGCCGCCATCGGCGCGGACCGGTTCGGGCGAGACGCGGCGCAGGCCGTCGTGGTGTCCTACGACTACACCGTGCTGGCGGGTACGCAGGGCATGCGCAACCACGCCAAGACCGACCGGGTGTTCGATCTGGCCGCGCGAAAACGGTTGCCGGTGGTGCTGTTCGCCGAAGGTGGCGGGGGCCGGCCGGGGGACACCGACGTCGGCGGCGCCGCCGGGCTGGACGTCCCGACGTTCCGGATGCTGGCCGGACTCAGTGGGGAAGTGCCGCTGGTGTCGGTGGTCTCGGGGCGTTGCTTCGCCGGCAACGCGGCGCTGGCCGGGGTGTGCGACGTCATCATCGCGACACCGGACGCCAACATCGGGATGGGCGGGCCGGCGATGATCGAGGGCGGCGGGCTGGGCGTCTACCCGCCGGAGGCGATCGGGCCGATCGGGGTGCAGCGGCGCAACGGCGTGGTCGGCCTGGTCGCCCGGGACGAGGCGCACGCGGTCGCACTGGCCAAGCAATACCTGTCGTACTTCCAGGGCACCCTGAGCGGCTGGACGGCGCCCGACCCGCGGCTGGCCCGGCATGTGGTGCCGCAGAACAGGTTACGCGCCTACGACGTGCACCGCGCGATCGAGGCGATCGTCGACGTCGGCTCGGTGCTGGAGCTGCGGGGAGACTATGGCGTGGGGATCGTCACCGCGCTGGTGCGCGTCGAGGGAGTGCCATACGGGCTGATCGCCAACAGCACTCACCACCTCGGTGGCGCGATCGATGCCGAGGCGGCCGACAAGACCGGCGACTTCCTCGCCTTGTGCGAATCGTTTGGGCTGCCGGTGATCTCGCTGTGCGACACCCCGGGCTTCATGGTCGGGCCGGCCGCGGAGATTCAAGCGGCGGTCCGCCGTTTCGGCCGGATGTTCGTGCTCGGCGCGCGGCTGACGGTGCCGCTGGGAATGATCATCTTGCGCAAGGGTTACGGGCTCGGCGCGATGGCGATGGCCGGCGGTTCGTTCCGCGCACCCCACTTCACCGTGGCCTGGCCGACCGGAGAGATCGGCGGCATGGGCCTGGAAGGCGCGGTGCGCCTGGGATACAGCAAGGAACTGGCCGCCGCGGACGAGTCAGGCGACCTCGCCGAACGGCAAAGCCTATTCGATCGTCTGGTGGCCAAAGCCTACGAGCACGGCAAGGCGCTGCGGGCCGCCACCACGTTCGAACTTGACGACGTCATCGACCCGGCAGCCTCCCGGGCCTGGATCACCAGGCTCGCGGAAGGCCGACGGGTCGAGTGATCAGGCGTGGCCGGAACCGCAACCGACGCCGGGCAGACATCCGGTACCGCCGGGGATGCCACCCGGTCCCGCGTTCTGTCCGCCGGAGCCGCAGCCGACGCCCGGGACGCAGCCCTGGCCGCCCGGGCCGCCGCCGGGACCGTTGAACTGGCCGCCCGAGCCGCAGTTTCCGTTGGCGTCGCAGCCGCCGCCGCCCGGGTCGTCTTTGAAGGTGACGTGGGTGGGGGCGGGGGAGTTGGCGGCTGGTCCGGCGACATACACGTCAGCGGCGGCCGCGGGCGCGGCGGCGATGGCCGCAGCGACAGCCCCGGCAACAACCAGCGGTTTCATGAGTGTCAATTTCGATAACATGCGCGTGGCATACCACCTCCACATGTGTCCAAAACATCGCGAATAAAATTCGACAGCAAACGAAGTCTCCGCTGCTCGCGGCGGCTCTCACCGCGACGGAAGGCCCGAATCCATGACTTCACAAGATCTGACCGGCCGCACCGCGATCATCACCGGTGCATCGCGCGGAATCGGGCTTGCGATCGCCCAGCAGCTGGCGGCCGCCGGGGCCAATGTGGTGCTCACCGCGCGCAAGCAGGAGGCCGCCGACGAGGCCGCAGCCCAGGTGGGAAAGCAGGCCCTCGGTGTCGGTGCCCACGCGGTCGACGAGGACGCGGCGCGGCGCTGCATCGAGCTCACGCTGGAGCGATTCGGCGGCATCGACATCCTGGTCAACAACGCCGGAACCAACCCGGCCTACGGACCCCTGATCGACCAGGATCACGCGCGGTTCACCAAGATCTTCGACGTCAACCTGTGGGCTCCGCTGCTGTGGACCTCGCTCGTCGTCAAGTCGTGGATGGGTGAACACGGCGGGACGATCGTCAACACGGCCTCGATCGGCGGCATGCACCAATCGCCGGCGATGGGCATGTACAACGCCACCAAGGCCGCGCTGATCCACGTCACCAAGCAACTGGCACTGGAACTCTCGCCCCGCGTCAGGGTCAACGCGATATGCCCGGGTGTGGTGCGCACCCGGCTGGCCGAGGCGCTGTGGAAGGACCACGAGGACCCGCTGGCCTCGTCGATTGCGCTCGGGCGCATCGGGGAGCCGATCGACGTGGCCGCGGCCGTCGCCTTTTTGGTGTCCGACGCGGCGAGCTGGATCACCGGCGAGACCATGGTGATCGACGGTGGACTGCTGCTCGGCGCCGCACAGGGATTCCAGTCCGCACCGGGCGGCGGGCAATGAACGCCGCCGACATCGCCGACCTGGACGCGCGGGTGCAGGCCCTGCTCGACGAGCACGATCCGGCGACCAGCAGTCCACGGGATTTCCTTGGCGCGCAATACGATTCAGGCCTTGCCTGGGTGCACCTGCCGCACGGTTTCGGCGGACTGGATCTGCCACGCACCGCGCAGGAGCGCGTCGACGCGAAGCTGGCCGCCGCCGGTGCGCCGGTGGGAGGCACGCCCAAGAACTACATCGGGATGGGCATGGCGGCGCCGACGATCGCGGCGTTCGGCACCGACGAGCAGAAGCGAAAGTTCCTGCGCCCGTTGTTCACCGGCGAACAGATCTATTGTCAGCTGTTCAGCGAACCCGGCGCGGGGTCGGACCTGGCCGGGGTATCCACGCGTGCGGTCCGCGACGCGCATAATCCTCAAGACTGGATTGTCAACGGGCAGAAGGTGTGGACCTCGCAGGCGCAGCACGCGCAGATGGCCATCCTGGTCGCGCGCACCGATCCGACGGTGCCCAAACACTATGGCCTGACTTATTTTCTGTGCGACATGACCCAGCCCGGTGTCGAGATCCGGCCGTTGCGCCAGATCACCGGCGAGGCGGAATTCAACGAGGTGTTCCTCACCGACGTCCGCGTGCCCGATGCGAATCGGCTCGGACCGGAGGGCGGCGGCTGGCGAGTCGCGACGACCACACTCAACAACGAGCGGGTCGCGATCGGTTCCCGCGCCGGCGCGCCGCGGGAAGGCGGTCACATCGGTAAGGTCGCCGACGCCTGGCGCGACCACCCGGAGCTGCGCAACCCCGCGATGCACGACCAGCTGATGCGGCTGTGGGTCGAGGCGGAGGTCCTTCGGCTCGCCGGCGAGCGGCTGCGGCAACAGGCCGCCACCGGTCAGCCCGGCCCCGAAGGTGCCGGCATGAAGGTGGCGTTCGCCAAGCTGGCACAAGCGATTTCGGGCTTCGAGATCGAGCTGCACGGCGAATCGGGGCTGCTCTACGACGACTGGACCATGCGCAGACCCGAGACGGTCGACCTGGTCGGTCGCGAGCCGGGCTACCGCTACCTGCGGGCGCGCGGCAACTCGATCGAGGGCGGCACGTCGGAGATCCTGCGCAACACCATCGCCGAGCGGATTCTCGGCCTGCCCGGTGAACATCGCGTCGACAAGGACGTCGCCTGGAAGGACCTGCCCCGATGAGCGCGCACACCGCCGACCTGTTGTACTCCGACACAGAAGAGGCTCTGCGGGCCGGTGTCCGTCAACTGTTCGCCGAGCGGTGTCCGCCCGATTCGGTGGCCCGCGTGTATGACGCTGAACCACAAGACTTTTCGGGCGTGTGGCGTACACTGGCCACCGAGCTGGGCGTGGCCGGCCTGCTGGTTCCGGAGTCGCTCGGCGGCGCCGGCGCGAGCGCGCGCGAGGCCGCCGTGGTCATGGAGGAGATCGGCCGGGCCGTCGCACCGGTGCCGTTTCTGTCCAGCGCGGTCCTCGCCACGATCGCGCTGTCGCGTGCCGGGGACACCGAAACCGTGTCGGCGCTGGCCCAGGGCGAACTGACGGCGGCCCTGGCGGTGCCGCTGGCGAGCGCGCCGGGCGATCCGATCACGGTCGTCGGCGGCGACGCCGACGGGCTGAGCGGGACCGTCACCAGCGTGGCCGGTGCCGACGTTGCCGACGTGCTGGTGGTCCCGGTCGCCGGCCCGGACGGGCTCGAGCTGCACACCGTCGCCCGCGCCGCGGCGGGCGTGACGATTTCACCGTTGCTCGCGCTGGATATGACCAGAACCCTTGCCGCCGTGTCGTTTTCGGGAACGCCGTCGTCGCGGGCCGGGGCCGGCGACCAGGCGGTCACCGAAGCCATCCGGACCGGGGCGGCCCTGCTGGCCTCCGAGCAACTCGGGGTCGCCCAATGGTGCTTCGAGACCACGCTGGAATACACCAGGGAACGCAGGCAATTCGGCCGCACCATCGGCTCCTACCAGGCGATCAAGCACCGGTTGGCGGATCTGTGGTTCGAGGTCGGCGCCGCGACGGCCGCGGCCCGCTATGCTGCCGACACCTGCGCCCGGGGCGGGGAAGACGCGGACGCCGCGGCGGCCATCGCCCAGGCCTACTGCAGCGATGTCGCCGTGCATGCCGCCGAGGAGTGCGTGCAAATGCACGGCGGCATCGGCATGACCTGGGAATATCCCGCGCACCTATACCTCAAGCGGGCCAAGAGCGACCAGTTGGCATTCGGCACCGCTTACCGGCACCGCGCCCGCCTGGCCGAATTGGTGGACCTGCCGGCGTTTTGACGCTCGGCGCCGCACGCGACGCCAAGCTTGCGCTCGCGGTGATTTTTACGCGTGCGCTGGCGAAAGCCGACCAGGGCGCCCGAATCTCGCCGCGAGCATCGCCCCAAGACGCACCGCCGGCGATAGAGTTTGCCGACCGGGCAGGTGGGAGCGGCGGATGCGAGTGTTGCTGTCGGCGTACGACTCGCGCGGGGGCGTCGAGCCGCTGGCGGCGCTCGCGGTGCAGTTGCGGACGCTCGGCGTCGACGCGCGGGTGAGCGCGCCGCCGGATGCCGAATTCGTTGAGCTGCTGGCCGGTGTCGGCGTGCGGATGCTGCCCCTCGGCGACTCACTGCGCGCGATGAAGACCGGGGCGACGCCCTCCGAGGAGGACTTGCGCCGGCACCTGGACGGGTTGATCGCCGCGCAATTCGACACCGTGGCCGCCGCGGCGCAGGGCTGCGATGCCGTGGTGGTGGCCGGCTTCCCGCCGGCCGCGGCCGCCGCTCGGTCGGCATCGGAAAGCCTGGGCATCCCGTACGTCTACGTGAGTTACCAGCCCACCATCCTGCCGTCGCCGCACCACCCGCCGCCGGGGTACGCGAACGGGCCGTTCCCTGCGGGCGCGGTCGACAACCGGGTGCTGTGGCAACTCGATGGCCGGCACATGCAGGAGCTGTTCGGCGAGACGCTCAACGGTCACCGGGCGTCACTCGGCCTGCCGCCGTTGGACAACCTGCGCGACTACGCGCTGACGGACCGCCCGTGGCTGGCGACGGATCCGATCCTTGACCCGTGGCGGCCCGGCGACCTCGACGTGGTCCAGACCGGCGCCTGGCTGCTGCGCGACGAACGCCCGCTGCCGGCCGAGTTGGTGACATTCCTCGAGTCCGGCGCACCGCCGGTCTACGTGGGTTTCGGGAGCATGCCCATGCGCGCCTCAGCGGACGTCGCCCGGACGGCCATCGAGGCGGTCCGCGCCCAGGGCCGCCGTGTCCTGGTGTCATGCGGCTGGGCGGGGCTGGCCCCGATCGACGACCGGGACGACTGCTTCGCCGTCGGCGACGTCAACCACCAGGCGCTGTTCGGGCGGGTCGCCGCCGCCGTGCACCACGGCGGGGCAGGCACCACGACGGCCGCCGCCCGGGCCGGCGCGCCGCAGGTGGTGGTGCCCCAGGGCGCCGACCAGCCGTACTGGGCAGCCCGGGTGAGAGACCTGGGCATCGGCGCCGCCCACGATGGTCCCGCTCCGAGCACCGAGTCGCTCTCGGCGGTACTTAAGACGGCGCTGACCGAACCGACCCGCGCGCGAGCGAGCGCGGTGGCCGCCACCATCCGCGCCGACGGGGCGACCGTGGCCGCGAAGCTGCTGGTGAACGCGCTAGCGCGGTAGCGCGGCAGCGAACACCGCCGTCATCGCGTCCCAATGCCGCTCGGCCGCGGCGGCGTCGTACGGCGCGTTGTCCGGCACCGCGAATCCGTGGCCGGCCGGATACCACTCGATGGTGTGCTGCACGCCGGCCGCCGTCAGCGCCTTGTCGAGCTGTTCGGCGTGATCGGCGGTGAACGACGCGTCGTTCTGGGCGCCGCCGATGTACACGGTGGCGCGGATCCGGTCGGCCAGCAGGTGCGGGCTGTCATCGGTGTCGGTCACCAGGCCACCGCCGTGGAAGGACGCCGCCGCGGCCACCCGCTCGGGCACCCGGCCCGCCACGATGAGCGCCGTCCGCCCGCCCATGCAGTAGCCGCACACCCCGAAGCGCTCGCCGACCACCTCGGGGCGGGCGGCCAGATAGTCGAAGAACGCGCTCGCGTCGGCGGCCATCCGGTCCGGGGTGACGCTGCCGATCATCGAGAACAGGCGCCCGCGTTCCTTCTTGTCGCTGAAGACGGTCGCCATGTCGAACGGCGCCCAGTCGGCGGTGCGGTAGTAGACATCCGGGAGCAGCACGGCATAGCCGTAGCCGGCCAGCTTGGCCGCCATCTGCTGGAAGGTGTCGCGCACGCCGCCGGCGTCGGGGTACATGACGACACCGGGCCACGGGACTTGGGATTCCGGGCCGTCGGGGGTGAACAGGTGCACCGTGCAGGTGCCATCGGGGGTGGTGACGACGTCGATGATGTTCGGCATGGCACCCGTTCTACTCCGCGCCATCGACGCTATTCTTGCGGCGTGCCGATCCCGACGCCCTACGAGGACTTGCTCCGCCTGGTGCTCGATCGGGGAACGGCGAAATCCGACCGCACCGGCACGGGGACCCGCAGCCTGTTCGGTCAGCAGCTGCGCTATGACCTGTCGGCCGGTTTCCCGCTGCTCACCACCAAGAAGGTGCACCTGAAGTCGGTGATCTACGAATTGCTCTGGTTCCTGCGCGGCGATTCCAACGTCGCCTGGCTGCACGAGCACGGCGTCACCATCTGGGACGAATGGGCAAGCAGCACAGGCGATCTCGGGCCGATCTACGGTGTGCAGTGGCGGTCCTGGCCCACGCCGTCGGGTGAGCACGTCGATCAGATCAGCGCGGCCCTGGACCTGCTGCGCACCGACCCCAACTCGAGGCGGATCATCGTCTCGGCCTGGAACGTCGGCGAAATCCCGCAGATGGCGCTGCCGCCTTGTCACGCGTTCTTCCAGTTCTACGTGGCCGACGGGCGGCTGAGCTGCCAGCTCTACCAGCGCAGCGCCGACCTGTTCCTGGGCGTGCCGTTCAACATCGCCAGCTACGCGCTGCTGACGCACATGATGGCCGCCCAGTCCGGCCTCTCGGTCGGCGAATTCGTGTGGACCGGCGGGGACTGCCACATCTACGACAACCATGTCGAACAGGTGCGGCTGCAGCTGAGCCGCGAGCCCCGGCCGTATCCGGAACTCGTTCTGGGAGCAAGGGATTCGATTTTCGATTACACCTACGACGACGTCGTCGTCAAGAACTACGACCCGCACCCGGCGATCAAAGCCCCCGTCGCGGTATGACGCGGACCACGGAGGTGGGCCTGGTCTGGGCCCAGTCGACCTCGGGCGTCATCGGGCGCGGTGGCGACATCCCCTGGAAGGTGCCGGAAGATCTCTCCCGGTTCAAAGAGGTGACCCTGGGCCACCCGGTGATCATGGGCCGGCGGACGTGGGATTCGTTACCGGCGAAGGTGCGGCCCCTGCCGGGCCGCCGCAACCTCGTCCTAACCCGTACCTCCGGCTTCGTCGCCGAGGGGGCGCGGGTGGTCGGGTCCCTGGAGGATGCCCTCGCCGATGGCGCGGCCGAGCCCGAGGTCTGGGTCATCGGCGGCGAGCAGGTCTATTTGCTGGCGCTGCCGTACGCCACCCGCTGCGAGGTCACCGAGATCGAAATCGATTTGCGCCGCGATGACGACGATGCGCTGGCGCCGACGCTGGACGACACCTGGGTGGGTGAAACGGGGGAGTGGCTGGCCAGCCGCTCGGGGCTGCGGTATCGCTTCCACAGCTACCGCCGGCCGTCCGCGCTGCCGTTCGCGCCCTCCGCCTGACCTGACATACTCGGACGCGGGGGTCGGTCGCACAGGGCAACCAGGCGTTCGGAGAGATAGGGGGAATTGGCAGTGAATACCGAACCCGTGAAGACGTTCTCTCGAAAGTTCATGGGCTACGACGCGGCCGCGGTTGATGCCCACATCGAGATGCTGACCACCAAGCAGCAGCTGCTGCTTGACGACGTGTCGAGCCTGCGGGCCCGGCTGCAGGAATCCGGCGATCAAACGGCCGCACTGCGCAAGGAAGTGGCCGCGCTCACCGACACCTCGCCGTCGCCGCACGCGGTGCAGCAGCGGATGGCGAAGATGCTCAGCCGCGCGGTCGACGAGGTGGCCGAGATGCAGGCCGAGGCGCGGGCCGAAGCGGATGCGCTGATCGCGGCGGCCGAGGCCGAGGCCGAGGAAACCCAGCGGAAGCGCGAGCAGATGCTGTCGGACATGGCCGCGCAGCGGGAAACCATGGAAGCCGAGTATCAGGAGACCAAGGAAAAGCTCGAGGCCGAGCTGGCCAGCCTGCGCGAAGACGCCCAGCAGGCGCGTGAGCGGCTGTTGGCCGAGGCGAAGGAGCGGGCCGACCGGGATCGTGACGAGGCCCGAAGGGCCGTGGACGAGGCGAGTCGGCAACGGATCCGGATTCTCGAGCAGTTGATGGGCGTGTACCGCGACCTCGGCGACGTTCCGAAAGCTCTCGAGGCGGCCTACGAGGAACAAACGAACGCGTCCGAGACCGATTCCGTGGCGCGGCTGGACGAGAAAGCGCGGTCGGACGAGAAAGTCAGCGCCGGCTCAGCGTCGTAGCGCAACTCGTCGGACCCGGCCGGTATTCTCAGCGCCGTGTCGACCCGCAGGCTATCGGCCGCCCAAGCCCGGCGGATAGCCGTTGCGGCCCAAGGTTTTAGCGAGCCCCGGCCCGGTGGCCAGATCACCCGGGCCCACCTGAAGCGACTGATCTCCAGGATCCAAGTGCTGCAATTGGATTCGGTCTCGGTGGCAGTCCGCGCGCACTACGCTCCGGTGTTCAGCCGGCTCGGCCCGTACGAGCGCGACGTGCTCGACCGCGCCGCCTGGGGCCCGCGCTCGTCGCGGCTGCTGGCCGAGTACTGGGCGCACGAGGCCGCGCTGATGGCCGTCGAGGACTGGCCGCTGCTGCGCTGGCGGATGCGCCAGTACCGGCACGGCCGATGGGGCACCCACATCGTCAAGGCCAACCCGGAACTTGCCGACAAGATCGTCGCGGCCGTCGCCGAGCTCGGGCCCAGCACCGCAGGACAGATCGAGGCCCATCTCGAGGCCGAACCGCGCGGGCCCCGAGGGAGCTGGTGGGGCACCCGCAGCGACACCAAGTGGGTGGCCGAGGCGCTGTTCTCGTCCGGGGTGCTCACCACGGCCACCCGGGTCGGCTTCGCTCGTCACTACGACCTGGTGGAGCGGGTGCTGCCGGCCGGCGTGCTGGCCCGCGAGGTCGACGACGACGAGGCGATCCGTGAACTGGTGCTGCGGGCCGCCACCGCGCTGGGCGTGGGCACCGAGGCCGACCTCCGCGACTACTTTCGGCTGTCGGCCCAGCAGGTCAAGCCTGCGATCGCCGCGCTGGTCGCCGCCGGTGACATCGAGCCGGTCGACGTCGACGGCTGGTCGGCGCCGGCCTATCTGCGGGCGGGCCGCACGGTCCCCCGCGCAGACCGCGGCACCGCGCTACTGTGTCCGTTCGATCCGCTGATCTTCTTCCGGCCCCGCGTCGAGCGCTTATTCGAATTCCATTACCGCATCGAGATTTACACCCCTGCCGCCCAACGTCAGTACGGCTACTACGTGTGGCCGCTGCTGATGGACGGGCGGCTGGTGGCGCGGGTCGACCTCAAGGCCGACCGGGCCGCGAATTCGCTGCGGGTCCTGGGCGCATTCGGCGAGCCCGATGTGCCCAAGGCCCCCGTCGCCGCGGCCCTGGCCGGCGAACTTGCGTCCATGGCGTCCTGGCTGGACCTGGGTGGATTCAGCGTCGCCGGGCGCGGTGATCTGTCCGGCGAGCTACGCGCGGCGGCCAAGCGGGTCAGCTGATGCCGGCGTCGACGTCCAAGGAGCTCAAGGCCACGCTGTGGAAGGCGGCCGAGAAGCTGCGCGGCTCCCTGTCGGCCAGTCAGTACAAGGACGTGATCCTGGGCCTGGTGTTCCTCGAGCATGTCTCCGAATCGCACTGGAAAGCATTGGCGGACAACGTAGATTCCGATCACCTCGGCAGGTTGGCGGATGAGGCGATGGATGCCGTGATGACGGCGAACCCGGCGCTGGCCGGGATGCTGCCCCGGCTGTACGAAAACCTCGATCGGCGCCGCCTCGCCGAGCTGGTGACCCTGCTCGACGGCGCACGCCTTGGCGATCGCGGCGGCGACCTGCTGGGCGAGGTGTATGAGTACTTCCTGGGCAATTTCGCTCGCGCGGAAGGGCGGCGGGGCGGCGAATTCTTCACCCCGCCCACCGTCGTGCGGCTGCTCGTCGAGGTGCTCGAACCGACCGGCGGGCGGGTGTATGACCCGTGCTGCGGCTCGGGCGGGATGTTCGTGCAGACCGAGCACTTCGTCGCCGAACACCACGGCGATCCCGCGAAAGTGACCGTCTACGGCCAGGAAAGCGTGGAGCAGACCTGGCGAATGGCGAAGATGAACCTGGCCGTGCACGGCATCGACGACGCGGGCCTGGGCCCGCGGTGCGCTGACACCCTGGTCGTCGACCAGCACGCCGGCGTGCAGATGGACTACGTGATGGCCAACCCGCCCTTCAACATCAAGGATTGGGCCCGCGACCCGAACGATCCACGCTGGCGCTTCGGCGTTCCCCCCGCGACCAACGCGAATTACGCCTGGATTCAACACATCCTGTGCAAGCTGGCGCCCGGCGGCAAGGCCGGCGTGGTGATGGCCAACGGTTCGATGTCGTCGAACGCGTTGGGCGAGGGCGACATCCGGGCCCGGATCGTCGATGCGGACCTGGTGTCATGCATGGTCGCATTGCCCGCCCAGCTGTTCCGCAGCACCGGAATACCGGTGTGCGTGTGGTTCTTCGCCACCGACAAGGCGCACCGGTCGGGCCAGGTGCTGTTCATCGACGCGCGTGGCCTGGGCCACCTGGTGGACCGCGCCGAGCGCGCACTGACCCGCGACGAGATCGTCCGGATCGGCGACACCTATCACGCGTGGTCGGGAGCGGCATCGGCCCTCGCCAAAGGCCTTACCTACCAAGACGTTCCGGGATTCTGCCGGTCCGTGCCGCTGGACGACATCAGGGCCGCGGGCTACCCGCTGACGCCGGGACGCTACGTGGACGCACCGACCGAGCGGGACGACGACGAGCCGGTCGGCGACAAGATCGCGCGATTGACCGACGACCTGCTGGCCGCGCTCGACGAATCGACGCGCACCGAGAAATCGGTGCGTGAGCAGCTGGAGCGGCTGCGGTGAAGACCGTCTTGCGCGAGCACCTCGACTTCAGCACCGGAAGCAGCGCGCCGCGGCGGGCATCCGACGGGCGTTTTCCCGTCTACGGCGCCAACGGCGCGATCGGTTATGCCGCCGAACACAACGCCAGCGGACCGTTGATCGTGCTCGGCCGCGTCGGCTCGTACTGCGGCAGCCTGCGCTACTGCGACTCCGATGTCTGGGTCACCGAGAACGCGCTGGTGTGCCGGGCCAAAGACCCGGGAGAGACCCGGTACTGGTACTACGCCCTGCAGACCTGCCGGCTGGCCGACCACCGATCCGGGTCGGGCCAGCCCCTGCTCAACCAGAAAATCCTGAACGACGTGTCGGTGTGCACCGTCGCGGCGGACGAACGGCGGCGGATCGCCGAACTGCTCGGCGCCCTAGACGACAAGATCGCCGCCAACGACCGGGTCATCGAGACGGCCGAACGCCTGATGGTCGCCCTGGCCGCATCGGCGCCGGATCGCGTGCGGCTGTCCAGCCTGGCGACCCGGTCGACCGTGACCCGCAACGTGACCGAGTTCGACGATCGCGTCGCCCACTTCAGCCTGCCGGCGTTCGACGACGGCGCGAGACCCCGCCTGGTCGACGCCGCGGCGGTGCGCAGCGCCAAGCTGCTCCTGACCGGGCCGTGCGTTCTCTTCGCCAAGCTGAACCCGCGGATCCCACGGATCTGGAACGTGGCGAGCCCGCCGCCGGACATGGCCCTGGCCAGCACCGAGTTCGTCGTGCTGAGGCCGGTCGGCATCGATTCCTCGGCCCTGTGGTCGGCGCTGCGGCAACCCGATGTCGCACTGCGCCTGCAGCAGAGGGCCGCGGGAACGTCGGGCAGCCATCAGCGGATTCAACCCCGCGACCTGCTGGACGTGCCGGTGCCCGACGTCCGCCGGCTGAGCCCGGCGCTGGCGCGGACGCTCACCGGTCTGGGTGCGATGTGTCACGCGCGCCGCACCGAAAGCCAGCGGCTGGGGGGCTTCCGGGACGCGCTGCTGCCGTTGCTGGTCTGCGGCAAAGTGCGGGTCTGCGACATCGATCCGCCCGGCACGCCTTAAGGCTGATTGCCCGGCTCCACCTCGCGCCACTCCGTGGCGCGCATCATCGCCGGGCTAAGGTGAGCGCCGTGGCCGAGATCGCGCCGCTGCGCGTGCAACTGATCGCCAAGACCGACTTCTTGGCGCCCCCCGACGTGCCGTGGAACACCGACGCCGACGGCGGCCCCGCGTTGGTCGAGTTCGCCGGCCGGGCCTGCTATCAAAGCTGGTCGAAACCCAATCCCAAGACCGCGACCAACGCCGGCTACATCAGGCACATCATCGACGTCGGCCACTTCTCGGTGCTCGAACACGCGAGCGTGTCGTTCTACATCACCGGCATCTCGCGATCGTGCACCCACGAGCTGATTCGGCATCGCCACTTCTCCTACTCGCAGCTGTCGCAGCGCTACGTCCCCGAGCGGGACTCGCGCGTCGTCGTGCCGCCGGGCATGGAAGACGACCCGGAGCTGCAGCAGATCCTCACCAAGGCCGCCGACGCCAGCCGCGCCACCTACACCGAGCTGCTGACCAAGCTGGAAGCCAAGTTCGCTGACCAGCCCAACGCAATCCTGCGGCGCAAACAGGCCCGCCAGGCGGCCCGCGCCGTGCTGCCCAACGCGACCGAGACCCGCATCGTCGTGACCGGCAACTACCGGGCGTGGCGGCACTTCATCGCGATGCGCGCCAGCGAGCACGCCGACGTGGAGATCCGGCGGCTCGCCATCGAATGCCTGCGCCAGCTGGCGGGTGTGGCGCCCGCGGTGTTCGCCGACTTCGAGATCTCCACCCTGGCCGACGGCACCGAGGTCGCGACCAGCCCGCTGGCGACCGAAGCCTGACCCGTCGTGGCAACGGCGCGCGCTTACGTGGATGCTAAATACCTTGCCGCCGCCAGGTAACCTGAACACCGTGAGCACGGTCGGATTCGACGCCCCAGCGCGGTTGGGAACCGTGCTGACCGCAATGGTCACACCGTTTGGCGCTGACGGCTCCGTCGACACCGCCGCGGCCGCCCAACTGGCCAATCACCTGATCGACGCGGGCTGCGACGGGCTGGTGGTCTCCGGAACCACCGGCGAGTCCCCGACCACCACCGACGATGAGAAGCGAGAGCTGCTGCGCGTGGTGCTGGAGGCGGTCGGCGACCGGGCCCGCGTCATCGCCGGCGCCGGCACCTATGACACCGCCCACAGCGTGCGGCTGGCCAAGGCCTGCGCGGCCGAGGGCGCCCACGGGCTGCTGGTGGTCACGCCGTACTACTCGAAGCCTCCCCAGAGCGGGCTGATCGCCCACTTCACCGCCGTCGCCGACGCGACCGAGCTGCCGGTGCTGCTCTACGACATCCCGCCCCGTTCGGTGATCCCGATCCAGCCCGAGACCATCCGTGCGCTGGCCGCCCACCCCAACATCGTCGGGATCAAGGATGCGAAGGCCGACCTGCACAGCGGTGGCCAGATCATCGCCGAGACCGGCCTGGCCTACTACTCCGGCGACGACGCGCTGAACCTGCCCTGGCTGGCGATGGGCGCGATCGGCTTCATCAGCGTGATCTCCCACGTGGCGGCGGGGCAGCTGCGGGAGATGTTGTCCGCCTTCAGCTCCGGGGACATCGCCACGGCCCGCAAGATCAATTCCACCGTCGCCCCGCTGTGCGACGCGATGGCCCGCCTGGGCGGGGTGACGATGTCCAAGGCCGGCCTGCGCCTGCAGGGCATCGACGTCGGCGATCCACGGTTGCCGCAAATGCCCGCAACGCCAGAACAACTCGACGCGTTGGCCGCGGACATGCGTGCGGCCTCGGTGCTGCGTTGACCCGAGGAGTTTCCGAGAAGTGGATGTAGACCTCGCCCCGCCAGGCCCTTTGGCCACGGGAGGGTTGCGGGTCACCGCTCTTGGCGGCATCAGCGAAATCGGCCGCAACATGACGGTTTTCGAGCACCTGGGCCGGCTGCTGATCATCGACTGCGGGGTGATGTTCCCCACCCACGACGAGCCCGGCGTCGACCTCATCCTGCCGGACCTGCGCCACATCGAAGACCGGCTCGAAGACATCGAGGCGCTGGTGCTCACCCACGCCCACGAGGACCACATCGGCGGCATCCCGTTCCTGCTCAAGCTGCGCCCCGACATCCCGGTCGTCGGTTCGAAGTTCACCCTGGCGCTGGTCGCCGCGAAGTGTCGCGAGCACCGTCTCAAGCCGGTTTTCGTCGAGGTGGCCGAGGGCCAGAAGAGCAGCCACGGCGTGTTCGAGTGCCAGTACTTCGCCGTCAACCACTCCATCCCCGACGCGCTGGCGATCGCCGTGCACACCGGTGCGGGAACGGTCCTGCACACCGGTGACATCAAGCTCGACCAGCTTCCCCTGGACGGCCGCCCCACCGACCTGCCCGGCATGTCGCGGCTCGGCGACGCGGGAGTGGACCTGTTCCTATGCGACTCAACCAATTCCGAGCACCCCGGCGTGGGGCCGTCGGAAAGCGAGGTCGGCCCGACGCTGCACCGGCTGATCCGCGGCGCCGACGGGCGCGTCATCATCGCGTGCTTCGCCTCCAACGTGGACCGGGTGCAGCAAATCATCGACGCCGCAGTCGCTTTGGGTCGGCGGGTATCGTTCGTCGGCCGATCCATGGTGCGCAACATGGGGATCGCCCGCGAGCTCGGCTTCCTGCGGGTGGCCGACTCGGACGTGATCGACATCGGCGCCGCCGAGATGATGCCGGCCGAGAAGGTGGTGCTGATCACCACCGGCACCCAGGGCGAACCCATGTCGGCGCTGTCGCGGATGTCGCGTGGGGAGCATCGCAGTATCACGCTGACCTCCGGTGACCTGGTGGTGTTGGCGTCGTCGCTGATCCCGGGCAACGAGGAAGCGGTCTACGGCGTCATCGACGAGCTCGCCAAGATCGGGGCCCGCGTCGTCACCAATGCCCAAGCGCGCGTCCATGTTTCGGGTCACGCCTACGCCGGTGAACTGTTGTTCCTGTACAACGGGATTCGGCCGCGCCACGTCATGCCCGTGCACGGGACGTGGCGCATGCTGCGCGCCAACTCAAAACTGGCGGCGAGCACGGGCGTACCGGAGGAGTCGATCCTGCTGGCCGAGAACGGGGTGAGCGTCGACCTGGTTGCGGGTAAGGCCACCATCGCCGGCGCGGTGCCGGTCGGCAAGATGTTCGTCGACGGCCTGATCAACGGCGACGTCGGCGACATCACCCTGGGTGAACGGCTGATTCTGTCGTCGGGTTTCGTGGCGGTGACCGTGGTGGTCGCGCGCGGCACCGGACGCCCGGTCGCCCCGCCGCAGCTGCATTCGCGCGGTTTCTCCGAGGATCCCAAGGCGCTCGAGCCCGCCGTGCGCAGGGTCGAGGCGGAACTGGAAGCGCTGCTCGCCGAGAACATCACCGATCCGGGTCGAATCGCCCAGGGCGTGCGGCGCACGGTCGGCAAGTGGGTGGGCGAAACCTACCGCCGGCAGCCGATGATCGTGCCGACCGTCATCGAGGTCTGACCCCGCTAGGTCTTCTCGGCGTAGGCCGACCACTCCAGTTGCGAGGCCTTGAGTTTGCGGCCGGTGGGCTCGACGTAACGATGGACGAGTTCGTCGGGGCCGGCCTGCTCCACCAGCCGCCAGCCGTACTCGTCGAGGAACGCGGCGACCTCGTCGGGCTGCAGGCCGAAATGCCACAGTTGCCGCCGCTGGCGCACGGTGCGATACAGCGTGCGGGTGCCGTAGCGATTGGTGCCATCGATGAAATCCCTACGGACGTAGGTGAATACCAGACGACTGCCGGGCGCGGCCGCGCGCAGCCCGTCCAGCGTCCGCCGGACGGTCGCCTCGGTGAGGTACTGGGTGACGCCTTCGCAGATGAAGAACACCCGGTAGTCGGTGCGATATCCGTGTTCGGCGAGCGAGGTGAGCAGGTCGTCGTGCTCGAGGTTCAACGCCACCAACCGAACCGACAGCGGCAGCTCGCCGAGCACCCGGCGGACCGTCTTGAATTTCCTGGCGACGTTCACCGGCAGGTCGACCTCGAACACCGGGATGCGGACGCGCCGGGTCAGCTGGTAGGCGCGGGTGTCCAGCCCTGCTCCCAGGATGACGACGGCGTTGATGTCGTCGAGCGACTCGGCGAGCTTGTCGGCGATGAAACGCTTGCGGCAGGCCAGATTCGCCCACAGTCCCGGACCGGTGAACTCCGAGCCGCGGATCATCAGCCGGCGCACCGGCGCCAACCGGGTCGCGCCGACGAGCCACCGCAGCGGGGCGGGCAAGAAGAGCTCGGCGAAGTCGTCGTCGACCAGGCGGCGTCCGGGCGGCTCGTTCTGCTCGACGGCGGCCAGCACCATCGGGCCAAATGCCGTCTGCGCAACCGAGTTTCGTGCCATGACGGCTACTTGTTCAAGAATCCCGCGTCGACCGGCAGGGTCACCCCGGTGATGTAGCGCGCCTGGTCGGACACCAGCCACGCCACCGCGTTGGCGATGTCCTCGACGTCCAGCACCTCCACCGGCATCGCGTTGCCCATGGCCCCCGGCGTGTCGGTCGCGGCGGCCATCTTGGCCAGCCACTCCCGGGTGAACTCGTTGTTGATCATCGGCGTCTCGACGCCGGACGGATGGATCGAATTGACCCGAATCATCTGCCCGGCAAGCAGATTCGCGTATACCCGCATCAGCCCGACCACCCCGTGCTTGGCGGCGGCGTAGCCCACCGACCCGGCGTCCGGGCTGCCGACACCGGCCAGCCCCGCGCTCGAACTGATCAACACGATCGAGCCGCCGGTGCCCTGCTTGACCATGGTGGGAATCGCGACCTTGATGGTGTGGTAGACGCCGGTGAGGTTGACGTCGATGACGTCGCGCCAGCCGTCGTCACCGGATTGCATGGGGGCGATCCCGGCGTTGGCCACCACGATGTCCAGCCGGCCGAACTCGGCCAGGCCGGCCTGCAACGCCGCGGACAGCGATTCGCGGTCGCGGACGTCGCCCTGAGAGGCCACGATGCGTGCGCCGGTGTCTTCCACCAGCTTCACCGTGGCCGCCAGGTCGTCGGCCGTGGCCAGCGAGTAGGGGACGCTGGCGATCTGATCGCACAGGTCGACGGCGATGATGTCCGCGCCGTCGGCGGCCAGCCGCACCGCGTGCGCGCGGCCCTGCCCGCGCGCGGCTCCGGTGATGAAGGCGACCTTGCCCGCAAGCGGGCCTTCCGACGAGCGGGCCATCAGGGCCGCAACTGCCCTTTGGCCGGGTCGCCCGCGGGAACCGGCTGCAGCATCTTGATGTCCGGCGCCCCGGCCAGGTGCTCGCCGGCGGCGGCGAACATGTTGGTGACCGCCGGCGCCGTGCTGTGCGCCTTGAGCGCCTCGGCGTCGGCCCACTGCTCGACGAAGACGAAGGTCTCGCCCGACTGGTGCAGCGAATACACCTGGCAGCCCGGCTCGTCGTGCACCTCTTCGACCGCCCGCGTGAGGATGTCGCGAACGGTGTCGACCGACTCAGGTTTGACGGTCATGGTGGCGACGACGACAACGGGCATTGATGGCCTCCTGGGCGCTCAGCGGATGGGTGACGAGCACGACTTCTCGCAACCGAATGTCACCCTACTCACGCGATTTGGGGCCCGATTCGCCACATGCCCGACAAGCCGGCCCGTTACCAGTGTGGCGGGTGGTGTAGATGATGTCGTTGCGACTACCCTTGCCGTCATGCCCAGTAAGACCGCCGCCCGCTCCGGAAGCCGAACGAGCAGGTCAAAGGCCCCTTCACGCGCCAACGGATCCCGGCGCGCGCGCCCGGCGGCGCCCCGCAAGAAGGTCAGCAAGCCCGCCAGGCGGCGTAACCACGCGCCGCTGGTCGGAGCCGGGCTGACCTGCGGTCGCGCTATGCGCGCCATCTGGATGATGGCCGCCCGCGGGACCGGCGGGGCGGCCCGATCGATCGGGCGGGCCCACGACATCGATCCCGGACACCGCCGCGACGGAATCGCCCTGCTATTGCTGGGCTTTTCCGTGGTGGTCGCGGCGAGCTCGTGGTTCCACGCCGCGGGGCCGGTCGGCACGTGGGTCGACACGCTGCTGCGGACCTTCATCGGCGCGGGTGTGCTGGCGCTGCCGGTCGTCACCGCCGCCGTGGCGGTGACCCTGATGCGCACCGAGCCCAACCCCGATGTGCGCCCCAGGCTGATCCTGGGCGCCAGCCTGATCTCGCTGTCGGTGCTCGGTCTGCGCCACCTGTGGTCCGGTTCGCCCGGAGACCCCGAAGCGCGCCGCCGCGCGGCCGGTTTCATCGGCTTCGCGATCGGCGGGCCGCTTTCGGACGGACTCACCCCCTGGATCGCGGCGCCCCTGTTGTTCATCGGCTTCATGTTCGGGTTGCTGCTGCTGACCGGCACCACCATCCGCGAGGTGCCCGTGGTGATGCGCAACCTGTTCCACACCCGGTTCGTCGACGAGGTGTACGACGACGAGCCCTACGACTACGCCGACGAATTCGACGACCCCGAGGCGGACCGCGACAACCGCTACGACGCCGCGCCTTCCGTGCCCGCCGACGAGCCCCCGGCGTGGTCGCCCGACGACGATGCCCAGGCCGCGCTGCAGGACGACATTCCCACCGTGCCCGAACCCGCCGTGCAGCCCTCGCGGGGCCGCAAGCGCGGACGGTCGGCGGACAAGCACGACACCGTGCAGCTCGACCGCGTCGTCGAGGGCCCCTACACGCTGCCCTCGCTGAACCTGCTGGTGCCGGGGGATCCGCCAAAGAAGCGCAGCGCCGCCAACAACGTCATGGCCGATGCCATCACCGAGGTGCTGACCCAGTTCAAGGTGGACGCCGCCGTCACCGGATGCACCCGCGGGCCGACCGTCACCCGGTACGAGGTCGAGCTGGGACCGGGCGTCAAGGTCGAGAAGATCACCGCGCTGCAGAAGAACATCGCCTACGCGGTGGCCACCGAGAGCGTGCGGATGCTGGCCCCGATCCCGGGCAAGTCGGCCGTGGGCATCGAGGTGCCCAACACCGACCGGGAGATGGTGCGGCTGGCCGACGTGCTCACCGCGCCGTCGACCCGGCGCGATCACCACCCGCTGGTGATCGGGCTCGGCAAGGACATCGAGGGCGACTTCATCTCGGCCAACCTGGCCAAGATGCCGCACCTGCTGGTGGCCGGCTCCACCGGATCCGGTAAGTCCAGCTTCGTCAACTCGATGCTGATATCGCTGCTGGCGCGCGCCACCCCCGAAGAGGTCAGGATGATCCTGATCGACCCGAAGATGGTGGAACTGACGCCTTATGAAGGCATTCCGCATCTGATCACCCCGATCATCACCCAGCCCAAGAAGGCGGCGGCCGCCCTGGCGTGGCTGGTCGAGGAGATGGAACAGCGCTACCAGGACATGCAGGCGTCCCGGGTGCGCCACATCGACGACTTCAACGAGAAGGTCCGGTCCGGGGCCATCACCGCGCCGCTGGGCAGCCAGCGCGAATACCGGCCCTACCCGTACGTGGTGGCGATCGTCGACGAGCTGGCCGACCTGATGATGACCGCCCCGCGCGACGTCGAGGACGCCATCGTGCGGATCACCCAGAAGGCCCGCGCCGCGGGCATCCACCTGGTGCTGGCCACCCAGCGCCCGTCGGTGGACGTGGTCACCGGTCTGATCAAGACCAACGTGCCCTCCCGGCTGGCGTTCGCCACGTCCTCGCTGACCGACAGCCGCGTCATCCTGGACCAGGCCGGCGCGGAGAAGCTGATCGGCATGGGCGACGGCCTGTTCCTGCCGATGGGTGCGGGCAAGCCGATCCGGCTGCAGGGCGCCTACATCACCGACGAGGAGATCCACGCCGTCGTCAGCGCCTGCAAGGACCAGGCCGAACCCGAGTACACCGAAGGCGTCACCACCGCCAAGCCCACCGGCGAGCGCACCGACGTCGACCCCGACATCGGCGACGACATGGACGTGTTCCTGCAGGCCGTCGAGCTCGTGGTGTCCAGCCAGTTCGGCTCGACGTCGATGCTGCAGCGCAAGCTGCGCGTCGGATTCGCCAAGGCCGGCCGGCTGATGGACCTGATGGAGACCCGCGGCATCGTCGGGCCGTCGGAGGGGTCCAAGGCGCGCGAAGTGCTGATCAAGCCCGACGAGCTGGCCGGCACGCTAGCGTTGATCCGTGGTGGCAGCGACGCCGACGGGGGGGACCCCGAGGACTAGCGCCGAGCGTGAACTCAGGGCGAAAAACGGCCCGAATCCCTCCATGAGTTCACGCTCGGCGCGTCTAGCCCGATGGCGGCGATGGCGGCGACCCGCCGCGCCCGGCTGCGCCGCGCTTGCGATCGCCGCTACAACCGATGGCGGCGACCCGCCGCGCCCGGCTTCGCCGCGCTTGCGATCGCCGCTACAACCTCAGCAGCATCCGCGAATTGCCCAGAATGTTCGGCTTGACGTAGCTGAGGTCCAGGAATTCGGCGACACCGATGTCGTAGGAGCGGCACATCTCCTCGAACACCTCGGCGGTGACCGGCGTGCCCTCGATCTCGGTGAACCCGTGCCGGGCGAAGAACTCGGTTTCGAACGTCAGCACGAACAGCCGCTTCAACTGCAGTTCGCGGGCGACCTCGAGCAGCCGATCCACGATCGCGTGGCCGATGCCGTGGCCGGTCATCGCCGGGTTGACCGCGACCGTACGAACCTCACCGAGGTCGGACCACATCACGTGCAGCGCGCCGCAACCGATCACCTGACCCTCGTGCTCGGCCACCCAGAACTCCTGGACGGCCTCGTAAAGCGTCACGAGGTTCTTCTCCAGCAGGATCTTCCCCGCGTAGGTGTCGACCAGATGCTTGATGGCCGGAACGTCGGACGTTCGCGCGCGCCGAACCAGCGGCCGATGGCGCTGCGGACTTTGGGTCACGGGTAACAGTATCGACATCCCGGACGGCTGCGCTGGTCAACCGTTATTCTGTTGCGGTGTCGGGGCAGCCGCAGACGGGTCCGGTGGCAGGCCGCGCAAACATCGCCAATCTCGCCAATACGCTGACTCTGCTGCGGCTGGTGCTGGTGCCGATCTTCCTGCTCGCCCTGTTCGCCGGCGACGGCCACGAAACCGGCTTCCGCGTGGTGGCTTTCGTCATTTTCGCGGCCGCCTGCATCACCGATCGGCTGGACGGCCTGCTGGCCCGCAACTACGGCATGGCGACCGAATTCGGCGCGTTCGTCGATCCGATCGCGGACAAGACGCTGGTGGGGTCGGCGCTGATCGGCCTCTCGATGCTCGGTGAGCTGCCGTGGTGGGTCACCTTGCTGATCCTGGCCCGCGAAGTCGCGGTCACCGTGCTCCGGTTGGCCGTCATCCGCCGCGGCGTCATACCGGCCAGCTGGGGCGGCAAACTCAAGACCGTCGTGCAGGTGCTGGCCATCGGGTTGTTCGTGCTGCCGCTGGCCGGGCCGTTCCGGGTTTTCGCGGCCGTCGTGATGGGCGTCGCGGTCGTGCTGACGGTGATCACCGGTGTCGACTACGTGGTGTCGACCGTCCGGGAAGTACGCCGCACGCCCGGCTGATTCCGCCGAGACCGAACGGGAACCAGACCACCGCCGGCGGCGTTCACCTAGTGAGCACCTGCCGGAGGCAAGCTGAGTTCGTGCCGCGCAGGGCCGACTGGACGAAGGAGGGCGGGATGCCGCCATTGGTGCGCGAGGTCATCGGCGACGTGCTGCGCGAGGCCCGCACGACACAGGGGCGGACGCTGCGCGAGGTGTCCGATTCGGCGCGGGTCAGCCTCGGATACCTGTCCGAGGTGGAGCGCGGCCGCAAGGAGCCCTCCAGCGAGCTGCTGAACGCGATCTGCGATGCGCTGGACGTCCCGCTATCGTCGGTTCTCACTTACGCCGGCGAGCGGATGGCCAGCGAGGAGCGGGCCGCCGTCGGCGCGCCCGCGGACGGGGGGAGCGGCACCAGCATCAAGGTCGTCATCCCGCCGGTGGCGTCGTTGGCGCTGGCCTGAGCATCGGGGACCGATCCCGCGTAAGGGGTGGGGCGATCGGCGCCGACCCACTAAATTGAGCCACAGGCGCCGAGCCCGTTCAGGCCCGTCCGGGGACCATCCGGATCCTCAAGAAGCGAAGGTGGAGCTAACTCATGGCCAATCCGTTCGTCAAGGCGTGGAAGTACCTTGCGGCGCTGTTCAACGCCAAGATCGACGAGCACGCCGACCCCAAAGTGCAGATTCAGCAGGCCATCGAGGAAGCGCAGCGCACGCATCAGGCGCTGACCCAACAGGCCGCGCAGGTCATCGGCAACCAGCGCCAACTGGAGATGCGGCTTAACCGTCAGCTCGCCGATATCGAAAAGCTGCAGGTCAACGTGCGTCAGGCGCTGACGCTGGCCGACCAGGCCACCGCGTCGGGCGACGCCGCCAAGGCCACCGAGTACAACAACGCCGCCGAGGCGTTCGCCGCGCAGCTGGTGACCGCCGAGCAGAGCGTCGAAGACCTGAAAACCCTGCACGACCAGGCGCTCAGCGCGGCCGCGCAGGCCAAGAAGGCCGTCGAGCAGAACGCCATGGTGTTGCAGCAGAAGATCGCCGAGCGCACCAAGCTGCTCAGCCAGCTCGAGCAGGCCAAGATGCAGGAGCAGGTGAGCGCCTCGCTGCGATCGATGAGCGATCTCGCCGCCCCGGGCAACGTCCCCAGCCTGGACGAGGTGCGCGACAAGATCGAGCGACGGTACGCCAACGCGATCGGGGCCGCCGAGCTCGCACAGGGTTCGGTGCAGGGCAGGATGCTCGAGGTCGAGCAGGCCGGGGTGCAGATGGCCGGACACTCCCGGCTGGAACAGATCCGCGCCTCGATGCGCGGCGAGGCCCTGCCGACCGGCGCGACGCCGGCCGCCGGGACCACCCCGGCCACGCCCGCGTCCGCGGAGGGCGCCGGCGGCTCGGTCACCGAGAAGCCGCTTGGTCAGTAGCCCGAGTGTCATGGCGGTGAAAGCGACGCAGCCCGGCCCGTGGCGCGCATTGTTGCACCGGGGACTGGCGACCGCAGCCGACCTTTCCGACCTGGTGGCCCGCAGGATCAGCGCGGCCGCGGATCCCCGCGCACGTCAGCTGCGCCGCCGTCGACGCGCACTGCGCTGGGGCCTGATTTTCAGCGCCGGGTGTGTGTTCTGGGCCGCGGTGACGATGCTGCTCGCGGCCTGGGGCTGGTTCGCGCTGCTGCTGGAAATCACCGGGGGCGTCTCGGTTTTCATGGCGATCCCGGCGACGTTGTTGCTGCTTCGCTATCGCTGGCTGCGGTCCGAGCCACTGCCGGCGCCCCGGACCACCAACGTGCGCAGGCTGCCGCCCCCGGGCTCGGCGGCGCGCCCCGCGATGTACGCGCTGGGCGCCTCGGAGCGCGGATTTTCTTCGTTGGTGGCCGTGATCGAGCGGGGTGCGATGTTGCCGACGGCCGAGATCCGCGATGTCACCGCCGCCGCCACCAGGACGTCGGCCGCCATGGCGTCCACCGCCGCGCAGGTGGTGTCAATGGAGCGGGCGGCGCAGGCCAGCGAGGAATCGCGGTCGTATCTGGTGCCCACCATCAACGCGTTCACCGCGCAGCTCAGCGCCGGCGTTCGCCAATACAACGAAATGGTCACCGCGGCAGCGCAATTGGTGTCCTCGGCGAACGGCGACGGATCGGCCGCGTCGCAGCACTACCGCGCCGAGCTGGCCGGGGCGACGGATCGCCTGGTCGGTTGGGCGCAGGCGTTCGACGAGCTCGGCGGACTGCGCGGGACCGGCTAGCCGCCCGGTCTCCGCGCCCACCCCGGCCCCGGCCCTACAACGTCGCTTTCAGCGACGGCACCACCAGCGCCGCCAGACCCCGCGCGGTGGCCTTGAGCATGTCGAAAAAGTCGAAGTAGTCCCGCCACAACGTGATTCGCCCGTTGTGGACTTCGAATACGCCGCACACCCAGAACTGCAGCCGCAGCGGGCCGAAGATCAGCGCGTCGGTGCGTTCGGTGAGCACCGCGCCGCCGTCGGACGCGATGCGATGGATCTTCACCTCGAAGGCGGCGCGGCCCTCCATCCGGCGAAACAGCTTCATGGCCCTGGCCCGGCCATGGATCGTGGGCAGGCCGACGTTTTCGTAGACGAGATCGTCGGCCAGCGCGGCGTCCGCGGCCTCGTAATCCGCGTCTTGCAGCGCGTTCAGGAATCCTTCGACCGTGCGGGTGTTCGCAACGGTTGTCCCAGTCAGCTCGGTCATCTTGCCAGCGTAGGCGCGTGGCAACCGGGCGCTGTGGCAGGGTAAGCACGATGCGCGTCGCCGTGGTCGCCGGGCCAGATCCCGGGCACTCGTTCCCGGCGATCGCGCTGTGCCGGCGCTTCGCCGAAGCCGGCGATGAGCCCACGCTTTTCACCGGGGCCGAATGGCTTGACACCGCCCGCGGCGCGGGCATCGACGCGGTCGCCCTGGACGGGCTGGCGGCCACCGACGACGACGTCGACGCCGGAGCCAGGATCCACCGCCGCGCCGCGCGGATGGCCGTGCTCAACGTGCCCGCGCTGCGCGAACTGGCGCCCGACCTGGTGGTGTCCGACGTCATCACCGCCGGCGGCGGTATGGCCGCCGAGCTGTTGGGCATTCCGTGGATCGAACTCAATCCGCATCCGCTGTACCTGCCGTCGAAGGGATTGCCGCCGATAGGCAGCGGCCTGGCGCCGGGCACCGGCATCCGGGGCCGGCTGCGCGATGCCACGATGCGCGCGCTGACGGCGCGGTCCTGGCGCGCGGGCCTGCAGCAGCGGGCGAACTCCCGAGTCGAGATCGGCCTGCCCGCGCGCGATCCGGGGCCGCTGCGGCGGCTGATCGCGACGCTGCCCGCGCTGGAAGTGCCCCGCCCGGACTGGCCCGCCGAGGCCGTCGTGGTCGGGCCGTTGCACTTCGAACCGACCGATCGGATC
Source organism: Mycobacterium mantenii (assembly GCF_001667865.1). Classification (GTDB taxonomy): domain Bacteria; phylum Actinomycetota; class Actinomycetes; order Mycobacteriales; family Mycobacteriaceae; genus Mycobacterium; species Mycobacterium mantenii_A. Next base: position 69,560 of record NZ_LZJP01000102.1, read on the forward strand.
CTCGAGGTCCCGGCCGGTTCCGGGCCGGTGGTGGTCATCGCGCCGTCGACCGCGCTGATCGGGACCGGAGGTCTGGCCGAAGTCGCGCTGGGGTGTTTGACACCGGGGGAGACCCTGCCGGCGGGGTCGCGCCTGCTGGTGTCGCGGCTGGACGGACCGGAACTGACGGTGCCGCCGTGGGCGGCCGTCGGGCTGGGACGTCAGGACGAGCTGCTGGCGCACGCCGATGTGGTGATCTGCGGCGGCGGCCACGGCATGGTGGCCAAGACGCTGCTGGCCGGGGTGCCGCTGGTGGTGGTTCCCGGCGGCGGCGACCAATGGGAGATCGCCAACCGGGTGCTGCGCCAGGGCAGCGCGCGGCTGATCCGGCCGCTGAACCGCGACGCCCTGGTGGCCGCGGTCAACGAGGTGCTGTCGTCGCCCCGCTACCGGGCGGCGGCGCAGGCGGCGGCCGCCGGCATCGCCGACGTCGCCGATCCGGTCCGGGTGTGCCGCGACGCGCTGGCGGTGGCCGGATGATCCGCTGCGCGCCCTTATGCTTCGGCGGGAGGGACCCGATGAGGATCAGGACGACAATCGCCGCCGGCGCCGTGCTGGCGGGCTCGCTGGCCGGTGCGGCAGTCGCGCACGCCGACAGCCCCGAGGAACAGCAGGCATGCCAGTTGATGGACGATCCGGCCGCCGCCCAACAGGGACTCGCGCCGGCCGAATACGCCTTCATGCAGTTGCGCGCCACCATGTCGGCCCAACGCGCGCGCGACGTGATGTCCATTGCGGTTCAAGAGGACTGCCCCAATCACATCATCGATCTGCCGGCCAGCTGGCGATAGGCGGGCGGCCCGCTCCGGTGTCCGATCCATGCGGTCTGGGTATGTTGGCTGACGTGCGGCTAACGGAGTTTCACGAACGGGTGGTCCTGCGCTTCGGCACCACCTACGGGTCCTCGGTCCTGGTGGATCACGTGCTGACCGGCTTCGACGGACGCACGGCCGCCCAAGCCATCGAGGCGGGCATCGAGCCCCGCGACGTCTGGCGCGCGTTATGTGTGGACTTCGACGTGCCTCGGGATCAGTGGTGAGCTCGCCGGCGCGTCACAGCCCGCAGTCCCCGCACTTGGCTCCGGCGGGTGTTCGGTAGAGCAGGCAACAGCTGCGCCGCCGGAATCCGAGACCGATGCCGGTCATCGTGCCGGCGAGCGCGCCGGTGTTCAGCAGCGAACCGGTGAGCGCGACGATCGGCTCGCGTAGGTCGGGCCGCATCGCGAGCAACGCCCGCGCGGTTCCGGCGAGGGCGGACGCGATGTTGCCCGCCAGCAGGTCGGGTGCCACCTTGACTCGCAATCCGGCCGCGAGCGGTTCCATGTGCTGCCGCACGACGACCCGGTACAGCTGCTCCGGCAACGACGAGTCGCGCTCGACCGGGTCTCCGACGGGTTCGGGCAGCCGCAGTTGTGCCCCGTCGTCGGCCCGCTGCAGGTGCGTCAGGTCCGGGACGACGCCGTGTCCCAGGGCGCAGGCCAGGACGGGGGACCACAGCCGGGCGGCGTGGCCGAGCTGAACCAGGGACGCCCCGATCCGGCGCTCCGACGTGCGATAACGCGCGACGGTGGCCTCGATCAGATCGGTGTAGCCGGTGTCGTAGGACCGGCCGACCGGATGCCATCCGGCGGGGTCGCCGCCGACGGTCACCGCGAAGAATCCGCCGTAGGACGATATTTCCGACAGCTCCGCGGAGATGTCCATCTGTTCTGAGGACCGGCCTTTCGCGATGTTGGCATTTCGCGGCGTGTCGAACTTGAATCGAACACCTGTTCGGCTACTGTGGTGGGCGTTCGGCCAGTCAACTTGTCGGTGGCCTTCTCTAGTGTCACCGCCAACCGACCGATACCGGTCAGACGAACACCGACTATAGGAGAGACACCATGGCGCAAGCCCCCGACCGCGAGAAGGCTCTCGAACTGGCGATGGCCCAGATCGAAAAGAGCTACGGCAAAGGCTCGGTGATGCGTCTCGGCGACGAGACGCGGCAGCCGATCTCGATCATCCCGACCGGATCCATCGCGCTGGACGTGGCCCTGGGCATCGGCGGGCTGCCCCGCGGCCGGGTCGTGGAGATCTACGGCCCGGAATCCTCGGGTAAGACCACCGTCGCCCTGCACGCGGTGGCCAACGCCCAGGCCGCCGGCGGCGTCGCCGCCTTCATCGACGCCGAGCACGCTCTGGACCCGGAGTACGCCAAGAAGCTCGGCGTGGACACCGATTCCCTGCTGGTCAGCCAGCCCGACACGGGGGAGCAGGCCCTCGAGATCGCCGACATGCTGATCCGCTCCGGCGCCCTGGACATCCTGGTCATCGACTCGGTGGCCGCGCTGGTTCCGCGCGCCGAGCTCGAAGGCGAGATGGGCGACAGCCACGTCGGGCTGCAGGCCCGGCTGATGAGCCAGGCCCTGCGGAAAATGACTGGCGCGCTGAACAATTCGGGCACCACCGCGATCTTCATCAACCAGCTGCGCGAGAAGATCGGGGTGATGTTCGGCAGCCCCGAAACCACCACGGGTGGAAAGGCTTTGAAGTTCTACGCGTCGGTGCGCATGGACGTGCGCCGGATCGAGACGCTCAAGGACGGCACCAACGCGGTCGGCAACCGCACCCGGGTCAAGATCGTCAAGAACAAGGTGGCGCCGCCCTTCAAGCAGGCCGAGTTCGACATCCTCTACGGCCAGGGGGTCAGCCGGGAAGGCTCGCTGATCGACATGGGGGTGGAGCAGGGCTTCATCCGCAAGTCCGGCTCCTGGTTCACCTATGAGGGCGAGCAGCTCGGCCAGGGCAAGGAGAACGCCCGCACCTTCCTGAAGGAAAACGACGAAGTCGCCAACGAGATCGAGAAGAAGATCAAGGAAAAGCTCGGCATTGGCGCGGTCGTGACCGATGACTTGTCCGATGACGGCGTCCTGCCCGCCCCCGTCGACTTCTGAGCCCTCCCGCGAGGAGCAGGCGCGAGCGCTGTGCCTGCGCCTGCTCACCGCGAGAGCGCGCACCCGGGCAGAGCTGCACGGCCGGCTGGCCAAACGCGGCTATCCCGACGATGTCAGTGAGCGGGTGCTGGACCGGCTGGCCACCGTCGGCTTGATCGACGACGCCGACTTCGCCCAGCAGTGGGTGCAGTCCCGCCGGGCGCACGCCGGCAAGAGCAAGCGTGCGTTGGCCGCCGAGCTGCACACCAAGGGCGTCGACAACGACGTGATCACCGCGACGCTCGCCGGGATCGACGCCGGCGCCGAGCGGGACCGGGCCGAGCAGTTGGTCCGGTCCAAGCTGCGTCGGGAGACGCTCAACGACGACGACGCGCGGGTGACCCGCAGGCTGGTGGGGATGCTGGCGCGCCGGGGCTATAGCCAGAACATGGCGTGCGAGGTCGTTTTCGCCGAGTTGGCCGCCGAGCGGGACCGCCGCCGGGTCTAGTCCGCCCGGCGGCGACCCTGCTAGCTGCGGGTTAATCCGGTGGGCCCCGCTCGCCGTACCATGGCCCCGTGACTTCGATGGTGGCCCGAGATGTTTCGGGGGCGCGTACCTACCAGGTGCGCACCTACGGCTGCCAGATGAACGTGCACGATTCCGAGCGGTTGGCGGGCCTGCTGGAGGCGGCCGGCTACCGGCGGGCAATCGAGGGTGCCGACGCCGACGTGGTGGTGTTCAACACCTGCGCCGTCCGGGAGAACGCCGACAACAAGCTGTACGGCAACCTCAGCCACCTGGCCCCACGCAAGCGCGGTAATCCCGAGATGCAGATCGCCGTCGGTGGCTGCCTGGCCCAAAAAGACCGGGACTCGTTGCTGCGCAAGGCGCCCTGGGTCGACGTCATCTTCGGCACCCACAACATCGGATCGCTGCCCGCGCTGCTGGAGCGCGCCCGGCACAACAAGGTCGCCCAGGTGGAAATCGCCGAGGCGCTGCAGGAGTTCCCGTCGTCACTGCCCAGCGCACGCGAATCCGCTTATGCCGCTTGGGTTTCCATCTCAGTTGGATGCAACAACAGCTGTACGTTCTGCATCGTCCCGTCGCTGCGGGGCAAAGAGGTTGACCGCAGCCCGGACGACATCCTGGCCGAAGTCCGGTCGCTGGTGGACGACGGCGTGCTCGAGGTCACGCTGCTGGGCCAGAACGTCAACGCCTACGGGGTGTCCTTCGCCGACCCGGCGCTGCCCCGCGACCGTGGCGCCTTCGCCCGGCTGCTGCGGGCCTGCGGCGACATCGACGGGCTGGAACGTGTGCGTTTCACCTCACCGCATCCGGCCGAATTCACCGACGACGTCATCGAGGCCATGGCGCAGACGCCCAATGTCTGCCCCGCCCTGCACATGCCGCTGCAATCCGGATCCGACCGGGTGCTGCGCGCGATGCGGCGGTCCTATCGCGCCGAGCGCTACCTCGGCATCATCGACCGGGTCCGGGCCGCCATGCCGCACGCCGCCATCACCACCGACCTGATCGTCGGATTCCCCGGTGAGACCGAAGAGGACTTCGCCGCCACGCTGGACGTGGTTCGCCAGGCCCGCTTCTCCGCCGCGTTCACCTTCCAGTACTCCAAGCGGCCCGGCACGCCGGCCGCCGAACTCGACGGGCAGATACCGAAAGCCGTTGTGCAGGAACGCTATGAGCGGCTCGTCGAACTGCAGGAGGCGATCTCGCTGGAGGGCAATCAGGCCCTGATCGGACAGCCGGTCGAACTGCTGGTCGCCACGGGTGAAGGCCGCAAGGACAACCGCACGGCGCGGATGACCGGGCGGGCCCGCGACGGCAGGCTGGTGCACTTCGCCGCGAACGATCAAGTCAGGCCCGGGGACATCGTGACCACGGTGCTCACCGGGGCCGCACCCCACCACCTCATCGCCGACGCGGGCATCGTCACCCATCGCCGCACCCGGGCGGGTGATGCGCAGGCCGCCGGGCAGCGCCCGCGTGGCATCGGTCTTGGCATGCCCGCCGTCGGGCCGCCCGCCGGCCCGGCCGAACCCCTTGGATGTGCGCTGTGAAAAAAGAGATCAACAACGACGACGTACAACTCGGCGCCCTGCGCACCGAGATCGAGGCCGCCGAACGCCGGGTGGCACGCGGCATCGATCCCGGCCCCCGGGCCTTCTTCGTGTCCATCCTGGTGTTCGTCCTGCTCGCGTCGTTCATCCTGCCCCACACCGGCAACGTCCGCGGCTGGGACGTGCTGTTCGGCAGCCACGGCGCGGGCGCGGCCGCCGTCGCCCTGCCGTCGCGGGTGTTCGCCTGGCTGGCGCTGGTGTTCGGCGTGGGGTTCTCGATGCTGGCGTTGGTGACGCGGCGCTGGGCGCTGGCCTGGATTGCGTTGGCGGGGACGGCCATTGCGGGCGCCGCGGGCATGCTGGCAATCTGGTCACGCCAGACCGTCGCGGCCGGGCACCCGGGGCCGGGCTGGGGCCTGATCGTCGCCTGGCTCACCGTGCTCGCACTCACCTACCACTGGGCCCGCGTGGTCTGGTCGCGCACCATCGTGCAACTCGCCGCCGAGGAGCAGCGTCGCCGCGTCGCGGCGGCCCAGCAGTCGGTCACGCTGCTGGACGGCCTGGACGCCCCGCCCGCGCAGGACACCCCCGACGAGCCGGGCGCCGCCAAGGGATCCGGCTAGGGCTTGCGGGTCAGGGCGTCGACGGCCGCCTGCGCCCACTGCCGCCACTGCTCGGCGTTGGCTTTGGCCTCTTCGGCTTCCTTGGTCCGGCCCGCCGCCGCGGCCTTCTGAGCCTGCTGTTCGTATTGCTCGGCGCGGGCCTGGAACTGCTCGGCCCGGGCCTGCGCCTGCGGGTCCGACCAGCCCACGTCGCCGGCGTCGCGCACCTTCTTCTCGACCGCGCGCAGCCGGCGCTCCAACTCGGCGGACCGCTCGCGCGGGACCTTGCCGATCGCATCCCACTTCTCGGTGATCGAGCGCAGCGCCGCGCGGGCGGCGTCGTGGTTGCTGGTGTCCAGCTTCTCCGCCTCGGCAAGCAGCGCCTCCTTGGCGGTCGCGTTGGCGTGGAACTCCGCGTCCTTTTCCGCCGTCACCGCGTTGCGCGCGGTGAAGAACACGTCCTGGGCCGCCTTGAAACGCCGCCACAGGGCGTCATCGACCTCCCTGGTCGCCCGTCCGGCCGCCTTCCACTCGGTGAGTAGCTTGCGGAATTCCGCGCTGGTCGCGGCCCAGTCGGTCGAGTCGGACAACGCTTCGGCCCGCTCGCACAGGCGTTCCTTGGCTTGCCGGATGCCCGATCGCTCCCGGTCCAACTCGGCGAAATGGGCGCCCCGCCGCCGGTTGAACGCCTCGCGGGCCGCGGAGTAGCGCTTCCACAGTGCGTCGTCGACCTTGCGGTCCACACCGCTGATCGTCTTCCACTCATCGAGGATCGCGCGGAAGCGGTCGCCGGCCGCCTTCCATTGCGTCGAGTTGGCGGCCAAGTCCTCGGCCTCTGCGGCCAGCGCCTCCTTGCGCGCGGTCTGGGTGGCCCGATGTTCGTCGCGCCGGGAGCGCTCCGCGGCGACGGCCGCCTCGGCGTGTTCGGCGATGCTGGTCAACCGGCCCGCGAGCGCGTCGACATCGCCCAGGACGGCGGCCGTCGGCAACGCTTCGGCCAGCTCGGCCGCGTGCCCCTTGATCTTGCGCGCGTCACCGGTCCCGGACGTCAGGCGCTCCTCCATGAGCGTGACCTCGGTGGCCAGGTCATCGAAGCGCCGGCCGAAATGGGCGAACGCGGCTTCACGATCGCCGGCCTGCCAGGAGCCGATGATGCGCTCGCCGGCCGCGCTGATCAGCCATACGGTGCCATCGTCGTCGACGCGCCCGAACTGGTGCGGATCGCTGGGCGGCGGCATCACCAGCGGGTGAGCGGTGGTGGGCCGCGGTGTCGGCCGGGGACCGGGCCGCGGTCCCGGACGCGGCGCGGGCCGAGCTGAATCGTCGCGAGGCTCGTCAGCCGTCATGCGCTCGTCACTACCCTTTCCAGCCCTCCGCGCGGTCCGTGTCCCGCGCGCCTGCCGCGCGAAGCGGCACCGTCTCCTGCCGCTGCCGGACGCCCCGGGGCCGGGTTGTGCCAACAGCTGCTTTAACAGTATTCAAGCAGCTTGCTCCGCCACCTTGCTATTCCCAACCGGTCCGGCGGCCGGGCGGCGCCGTTGCGGTGTCCGCGCGGACGAGCACCGGCGCGTCGCCGCGTCGCCGCGTCGGGGTCGGCCCGGCCCGCGGTGGGCCCGCATCGGTAGCCGAGGCCGGCGGCGCGGTGGTCGATCGGACGGGGTTGTGACGCTGATCTCAGTGAGCGCGGTGGCCGACGTGGAAGATGCTGGCCGCGACGGGCTTCGCCAGCGCCCCCAGCTAGCTGTGTGTACTTCTCTTAGAGTTATCCCACGCGTTACATAGGTTGCTGCCGTAGTACTTGAACGGTTACCAGCGGCGCTATTGGCAACGTGTGCAACGTCATAGATTTGTAGTTGAACTGAACGCAAATTGTGCGTGTATTTGCTTGCGCCGCGGGGAAAGCTGGGTCGAACGGGCGTGAGGCGGAGGGGTCGTTATGTCGAAGGTTGATGTCGCAGCGTTACTCGCGGTGTGCGCCGCGCTGGCATCGGCTGTCGGCGATGTGATCCGCCAGCGATCCGCGCACGAGATCACCGACCGGCCAGTGGGCCACCTGGAACTGTTCCGCATGTCGCTGCGGGACACCCGGTGGTGGCTGGGCGGCCTGGCCGCGATCACCAACTACAGCCTGCAGGCCGCCGCCCTGGCCTGGGGCTCGGTGGTGCTGGTGACCGCATTGCAGGTGACCGCGTTGCTGTTCGCCCTGCCCATCTACGCGCGGCTCGCTCATCACCGGGTCAAGCCCCGCGAGTGGATGTGGGCGCTCATACTGGCCGCCGCGCTGGCGGTGGTCATCATCGTCGGTGACCCGGCGGCCGGTCATCAGCGCGCGCCGCTGCGAACCTGGATGGTCGTGGCCGTGATCATCGTGCCGCTGCTGGTGGCCTGCGTGGCGGTGGCACGGCTGCGGGCCGGCAGCCCGTTCTCGGCCGTGCTGCTCGCCGTGGTGGCGGGATCCTCGCTGGCGCTGTTCGCGGTGCTGACCAAGGGCGTCGTCGAGATGTCCGAGTACGGCCCGGTGGCCGTGCTGACCTCGCCGGAGTTCGTGCCGTGGATCCTGGTGGCCCTGTGCGGGATGATCTTCCAGCAATCGGCGTTCCGGGCCGGCGGGCTGACCGCATCCCTGCCGACGATGACGGTGGCCAAGCCGGTGGTCGCCGGCCTGCTCGGGGTTCTGGTGCTGGGTGAGACGCTGAACGCCACCGGCCCCGAGGCGTTTGTACTGATCGGGGCGGTGGCCGTGGTCATCGTCGCGACGATAGCGCTGGCCCGCGGCGAGGCCGCCACGATCGACCAGGCCGAGCAGGGGCCGGGTGGTGCCCCGCGAGAAATACCGGCCCAAGAAATAACCGAAGACGACGACTTCGGCCCCTTCAGCGGCCGCCTGGCTGTGGCGGACAGCTTCCCCCGGTGACTTCCGGCGCGCGGGCGCCGAGCACACCGAACCAGCGCCGGGCCGCCGGGTTAGTTTGGTGGCGTGCTGAGCGCCATTGCGATCGTCCCGTCGGCACCGGTCCTCGTGCCCGAACTGGCCGGAGCGGCCGCCGCCGAGGTGGCCGACCTGGCCGCGGCCACCATCGCCGCGGCCGCACTGCTGCCCGAACGCTGGGTGGTGATCGGCACGGGCTCCGCCGACCAGGTGTTCGGTCCGGACGTGGTGGGCACCTTCGCGGGTTTCGGTGCTGACGTCCGCGTCCGGTTCTCCCCGCAGGCGGACGAGGCCGCGGCGCCGGCCGCACTCCCCGTCTGCGCGCTGCTGGCCGGCTGGGTGCGCGGCCAGGCACAGCCGGACGCCAGCGCCCAGGTCCGGGTCTACCGCGCCGACCACGTGGCCGGTGCCGCGCTGCGCCGCGGCGGACACCTGCGCGCCGAGATCGATCGACTGCCCGAGCCGGTCGGGGTGCTGGTGGTGGCCGACGGCGCTAACACCCTGACACCGTCCGCGCCGGGCGGATACGACCCGGACAACGCCGCCGCCCAGGAGGCCCTGGACGACGCGCTGGCCGGCGGCGATGTCGCCGCGCTGAGCCACCTGCCACACCAGATCCTGGGGCGGGTCGCATTTCAGGTGCTGGCCGGGTTGGCCGGACCCGGACCCCGATCGGCCAAGGAGCTGTACCGCGGAGCGCCCTACGGGGTGGGCTACTTCGCCGGCGCCTGGCAGCCGTGACGGACGCCGTGCGGCCCCTGGCGATCATCGGTCCCACCGGCACCGGCAAGTCGCAGCTGGCCCTCGACGTCGCCGAACGGGTCGAACGGCTCGGCGTCCGCGCCGAGATCGTCAACGCCGACGCGATGCAGCTCTACCGCGGCATGGACATCGGCACCGCCAAGCTGCCCGTCGAGGCCCGCCGCGGCATCCCGCATCACCAGCTCGACGTCCTCGAGGTCACCGAGACCGCGACCGTCGCCCGCTACCAGGGCGCCGCCGCGGCCGACGTCGAAGCGATCGCGGCCCGGGGGGCGCTGCCGATCATCGTGGGCGGCTCCATGCTCTACATCCAGTCGCTGCTCGACGACTGGTCGTTTCCCGCCACCGATCCCGCGGTGCGCGCACGCTGGGAGCGTCGACTCGCCGAGATCGGGGTGGGCGAGCTGCACGCCGAACTGGCCCGTCGCGATCCCGCCGCGGCCGCATCCATCCTGCCCACCGACGCCCGGCGCACGGTGCGTGCCCTGGAGGTGGTCGAGCTGACCGGGCAGCCGTTCGCCGCGTCCGCACCACAGATCGGCGCCCCGAGGTGGGACACCGCCATCGTCGGATTGGACTGCGACACAACCATTCTCGATGAGCGGCTGGCCCGGCGCACCGACGCGATGTTCGAGCAGGGTCTGGTCGGTGAGGTGATCGCGCTGCTGGACAAGGGCTTGCGTGACGGCGTCACCGCCTCGCGCGCGCTGGGCTATGCGCAGGTGCTCGCGGCGCTGGACGCGGGCGGTCCGGCGGGCCCCAGCGCCGAGCAGCTGCGGGACGCCCACGAGCAGACGTTCTTCGGCACCCGGCGCTATGTGCGACGCCAGCGGTCCTGGTTCCGCCGCGATCACCGCGTGCAGTGGCTCGACGTCGGCGCGGCGACCCCGGCCGAGGGCGCCGACGTCGTCGACGCCGCCGTGCGGGCGTGGCGCCACGTATCCTGAGCAGGTGCATTTCGCAAAGGGCCACGGCACCCAGAACGACTTCGTGGTGCTGCCGGACCCGCAGGCCGAGCTGTGTCTGACCGAGCCGGCGGTGGCCGCGCTCTGCGACCGGCGGCGCGGCCTGGGCGCCGACGGGGTGCTGCGGGTGACCACCGCCGGTGCGGCGCTGGCGGCCGGCGTGCTCGACCGGGCGCCCGACGGTGTGGCCGCCGACGACTGGTACATGGATTACCGCAACGCCGACGGGTCCGTCGCCCAGATGTGCGGCAACGGCGTGCGGGTCTTCGCGCACTACTTGCGGGTCAGCGGCATGGAGTCCCGCGACGAATTCGTGGTCGGGTCGCTGGCCGGTCCGCGGCCGGTCGCCGTGCATCGCGTCGACGCGACCACCGCCGACGTCAGCGTCGACATGGGCAAGGCCAACACGCTGGGCCCCGGTGACGCCGTCGTCGGGGGCCGGCGGTTTTCCGGCCTGGCCGTCGATGTGGGCAACCCCCACCTGGCCTGTGTCGACCCGCGCCTGACCGTCGAGGCGTTGGCGGCGCTGGACGTGGCCGGGCCGGTGAGCTTCGATGCCGCCCAATTCCCGGACGGGGTGAACGTCGAGGTTCTCACCGCACCGGCCGGCGGGACGGTGCACATGCGTGTCCACGAGCGCGGAGTCGGCGAGACACGCTCGTGCGGCACCGGGACGGTCGCGGCCGCGGTCGCCGCGCTGACCGGCGCCGGTGCGGCCACCGGCACCCTGACCGTGTGCGTGCCCGGTGGCGAGGTCGTCGTCACCATCACCGACGCCACCAGCTTCCTGCGCGGACCGTCGGTGCTGGTGGCCCAAGGAGAACTCAGCGAGGAATGGTGGCGCGAGCAGCAGCGTTAAATCAGGTGCACGACGCCGATTTGCCGTGCATCATCTTGTATTGCCTATGACAGAACCTGAATTTCGCGACCACGCTCCGGCAATCCCGGAGCCCAGCACGGGCGAACTCGCCCTCGAAGACCGGTCGGCGCTGCGCCGCGTCGCCGGTCTCTCCACCGAACTCACCGACGTCTCCGAAGTCGAATACCGCCAGCTGCGGCTCGAGCGGGTCGTCCTGGTGGGCGTGTGGACCGACGGCACCGCCGCGGACAGCGAAGCCAGCATGGCCGAGCTGGCCGCGCTGGCCGAGACCGCGGGCTCGCAGGTGCTCGAGGGGCTGATCCAGCGCCGCGACAAGCCCGACCCGTCGACCTACATCGGCTCGGGTAAAGCCCAGGAACTGCGCGAAGTGGTGCTGGCGACCGGCGCCGACACCGTCATCTGCGACGGTGAGCTGTCCCCGGCGCAGCTGACCGCACTGGAAAAGGCGGTGAAAGTCAAGGTCATCGACCGGACCGCGCTGATCCTGGACATCTTCGCCCAGCACGCCACCAGCCGGGAAGGCAAGGCGCAGGTATCGCTGGCCCAGATGGAATACATGCTGCCGCGGCTGCGCGGCTGGGGTGAGTCGATGTCGCGGCAGGCCGGTGGCCGGGCCGGCGGTAGCGGGGGAGGCGTGGGCCTGCGCGGTCCCGGTGAAACCAAGATCGAGACCGACCGGCGGCGCATCCGCGAGCGCATGTCCAAGCTGCGCCGCGAGATCAAAGAGATGAAGCAGGGCCGCGACACCCAGCGCAGCCGCCGGCTGCACAGCGACCTGTCCTCGGTCGCCATCGTCGGCTACACCAACGCCGGCAAGTCGAGCCTGCTCAACGCGCTGACCGGGGCCGGGGTGCTGGTGCAGGACGCGTTGTTCGCCACCCTGGAACCCACCACCCGGCGCGCCGAGTTCGAGGACGGCCGGCCGTACGTGGTCACCGACACCGTCGGGTTCGTCCGGCACCTGCCCACCCAGCTGGTCGAGGCCTTCCGCTCCACGCTGGAGGAGGTCGTCGACGCCGACCTGTTGGTCCACGTAGTCGACGGCTCCGACGTCAATCCCGTGGCGCAGATCAACGCGGTCCGCCAGGTGGTCTCCGAAGTCTTCGCCGATTACGGGGCCGACCACGACGGTGCGCCGCCGCCCGAGCTGTTGGTGGTGAACAAGGTCGACGCCGCAAGCGATCTGACGCTGGCCAAGCTTCGTCACGCCCTGCCCGGGGCCATGTTCGTCTCGGCGCGCACCGGCGACGGTATCGATGCCCTGCGCCGCCGGATCGCCGAGCTCGCCGTTCCCGCCGACACGGCCGTCGATGTGGTGATCCCATACCACCGCGGCGATCTGGTGGCCCGCCTGCACGCCGATGGGCGAGTCCAGCAGGAGGAGCACAACGCCGAGGGCACCCGCATCAGGGCTCGGGTCCCGGTGGCCCTGGCCGGTCGGCTGCGCGAGTTCGCGGCTCGCTGAACGGGCATTCGCGCCGCGTAACCGGGGGATCGGTGCGGCGCACGACCGCTTGCGACGGCGAAGCACGACGGTAGCCGACCCCCGCCAGCTGCCTACCAACCGTCCGGTTGGTATATGTTGGGCTGCAGAAATCCCAGCCGCCGGAGGTCTTCCATGAGCAGCGCCATCAAATACCAGCGCACTCTTTTCGAGTCAGAGCACGACCTGTTCCGGGAGTCCTACCGGGGCTTCCTCGAGCGCCACGTCGCGCCGTACCACGACGAGTGGGAGAAGGCGAAGATCGTCGACCGCGGTGTCTGGCTGGAGGCGGGTAAGCAGGGCTTTTTGGGGATGGCGGTGCCCGAGGAGTACGGGGGCGGCGGCAACCCCGATTTCCGGTACAACACGATCATCACCGAGGAGACCACGGCCGGCCGCTACAGCGGCATCGGCTTCGGCCTGCACAACGACATCGTGGCGCCCTACCTGTTGGCCCTGACCACCGAGGAGCAGAAACAGCGCTGGCTGCCGAAATTCTGTACGGGAGAGCTGATTACGGCGATCGCGATGACCGAGCCGGGAACCGGCAGCGACCTGCAGGGCATCAAGACCCGCGCGGTCAAGCAGGGTGACCACTATGTGCTCAACGGATCAAAGACGTTCATCACCAACGGAATCAACTCCGACCTGGTGATCGTGGTCGCGCAGACCGACCCGGAGAAGGGTGCGCAGGGCTTCTCGCTGCTCGCCGTCGAGCGGGGCATGGAGGGCTTCGAGCGCGGGCGCCACTTGGACAAGATCGGGCTCGACGCGCAGGACACGGCCGAGCTGTCGTTCACCGACGTCAAGGTGCCGGCCGAAAACCTGCTGGGCCAAGAGGGTATGGGCTTCATCTACCTGATGCAGAACCTGCCGCAGGAACGGATCTCGATCGCCATCATGGCGGCCGCGGCGATGGAGCAGGTGCTCGAGCAGACCCTGCAATACACCAAGGAACGCAAGGCATTTGGCAAGCCGATCGGCAGCTTCCAGAACAGCCGCTTCGTGCTCGCCGAGCTGGCGACGGAAGCGACCGTGGTGCGGATGATGGTCGACGAGTTCGTTCGCCTGCACCTGGACCACAAGCTCACGGCCGAACAGGCCGCGATGGCCAAGTGGTACTGCACCGAAAAGCAGGTGCACCTGATCGATCGCTGCCTGCAACTGCACGGTGGCTACGGCTACATGCGTGAATACCCCGTTGCCCGTGCCTATTTGGATGCGCGGGTGCAAACGATCTACGGCGGCACGACCGAGATCATGAAGGAAATCATCGGCCGCAGCCTCGGCGTATAGCGTTTCGTTTGCTGGACAGCGGTCCGCGACCGCTAACGCCCGCGGGCGACAACGGCACGGGAATGTCCGGCAATCACAGGGCGCGACGGACATTCGGCGGTCGACTGGCGCCGCGCTATTGCCGGTGAGCGACAAACCGGCCGGTGCGCGTGATTGGTCCGTCGCGCCGGGGTAGGGCGTGAATGCGTCGACCGCTGACGTACCGTCGGCACATGTGTTTCGGGTGTGCCGACCGCGCCATCGCGCATAGTCAGGCCCGTGATCGCGTCGCCGGTGGCGGCGTGCGCGCCCCGCGCCACCGCGACCGGCGCAATTCTGCTGTGCGAGTCGGCAGTCCGGCGGCGCGCCCCGATCCCGCGTTGCCCTCCCCTTTCTCTGTGACACCCGCAACCTCGGGTGAACGGTGGCACCGTTGGTCGCAATTGGGCCGTGGCCCGGCATCATTTCGACATCGGTGTGGTATCCGTTTTTGTAAAATTTGTAATTTGAGTTCGCATTTCTTGTTGGCTGGAGCAAAGTTATGCGAGCCCGGCGATAAGGCTGATCGCGTGCGGGTCTCTTTCCCGCGCACACCCGGCCCGCTCGCCGGCTATGCAGGTAAGGGCATAGCCGCAGATAGAGCCATATCCGCCGGCTGGGAGGCTTGGTGAAGGTGCAGAGAGGTCACATGCGCAGGCTGATCGGAAGCGCGCTGGTCAGCTTGACGACCACCGCACTGGCCGCCGTATTGCTGGCCCCCACGGCGGTAGCGAGTCCGATCGGCGACGCCGAGGCGGCGATGATGGCCGCATGGGACAAGGCCGGCGGTGACACGTCGCCACTGGGCGCCCGCAAGGGCGATGTCTACCCCGTCGGCGACGGTTTCGCCCTGGACTTCGACGGCGGCAAGATGTTCTTCACCCCGGCCACCGGGGCCAAATTCGCCTACGGGCCCGTCCTGGACAAGTACGAGTCGCTCGGTGGGCCGGCGGGCAGCGATCTGGGCTTCCCGGCCATCAACGAGGTGCCCGGCCTCTCCGGTCCGGACAGCCGGGTAATCACCTTCTCGGCCAGCGACAAGCCGGTCATTTTCTGGACGCCCGAGCACGGCCCGCACGTGGTGCGCGGCGCCCTCAACACCGCCTGGGACAAGCTCGGCAGCTCCGGCGGGGTGCTCGGGGTGCCCGTCGGCGACGAAACCTACTCCGGCGAGGTGTCCTCGCAGAAATTCAGCGGCGGCCAGGTGTCGTGGAACCGGCAGACGAAGCAGTTCACCACCGAACCTCCGGGGCTGGCCGACCAGTTGAAGGGCCTGCAGGTGGCGATAGATCCCACCGCGGCGATCAACACGGCCTGGCGCGCGGCCGGCGGACCCACCGGACCGCTCGGCGCCAAGCAGGGCGGGCAATATCCCGTCGGCGGCGACGGCATCGCCCAGAACTTCGCCGGCGGCAAGGTGTTCTTCACCCCGGCCACCGGCGCAAACGCCGTCGAGAGCGACATCCTGGCCAAATACGAGTCGCTCGGCGGACCGATCGGCAGCGACCTGGGATTCCCCACCACCAACGAAACCGACGGCGGCATCGGGCCCTCCAGCCGGATCTGCACTTTCTCCGCCGCCGACAAGCCGGTCATCTTCTGGACCTCCGACCACGGCGCGTTCGTCGTGCGCGGGGCGATGAGGGCGGCGTGGGACAAGCTGCGCGCCCCCGCCGGCAAACTGGGTGCGCCGGTCGGCGACCAGGCCGTGAACGGCGACGTGATCTCGCAGCAGTTCACCGGCGGCAAGATTTCGTGGAACCGTGCGAAGAACACGTTCAGCACGGAACCGGCCAACCTGGCGCCGTTGCTGTCGGGCCTGCAGGTGTCGGGTCAGAATCAGCCGAGCACTTCGGCCGTGCCGGCGCATCCCAAGAAATTCACCTGGCACTGGTGGTGGCTGATGGCCGCGATTCCGGTGCTGGCGCTGCTCGTGGTGTTGGTGTGGGTGCTGTTCGTCTGGCGCCGGCGCCGGCCCGGGCACGAGGAGGCCGCCGGCTACGCGCCCGAGCACGGCGGGGACTTCGGCTATGACGCCGAAGGGCCCTGGGGGCGGGACGATTCCGACCTCGACGCCGAGCCGCTCCGGCTGAGCGCGCCGCAGCAGCCCGAGCCGGAACCGGAGGCCGCGCGGGTCAGCTGGCAACGTCAGGCTCCGGCCGAGAGTGATTACGGGTTCACCGACGATGATCCCGACGCGATCGACACCGACTCCATCCCGGTCGTCTCCGAGGAGATGCTGTCGGAGGCCGACTATGCCGATGCCGAAGCCGACTACACCGACTACACCGACGCCGTTCCCGAGGTCGCCGAGTCCGAGACGGCCGACGACGCCGCTTACGTCGACGCGGATGAATACGACGCCGGCTACGCGGACACGGAGTATGCCGACGACGAGTATGCCGACGTCGCCGTTCCCCACACCCCGCCGGACACCGAAGCGGTGACCGCCGCCCTGGAAACCGCCGAGCCCGAGGACGAATACCTCGAGCTCGCAACGCCGGAGCAGGACGTCGAGCCCCGGGAGGAGACCCCCGCGGACGCCGGGACGGGAGCCGGCGTGGCCGCGGCCGTGGCCGCCGGTGCGGTCGCGGCCGGGACACCGGCACGCGGCGGCCGGCACGCCGCGGACGACGAGGACGGCTCGGAAAGCGGTTTGGCGGGCCCGGACGGGCGCCCCACGATTCACCTGCCGCTCGACGACCCGTACCAGGCGCCCGAGGGGTACCCGATCAAGGCCAGCGCTCGTTACGGCCTGTATTACACGCCGGGCAGCGACCTGTATCAGGACACGCTCGCCGAGATCTGGCTGTCGAGCGAAGAGGTCGCTTTGGCCAACGGCTTCACCAGGGCCGACTGACTCGGCCCTGGCGCGTCACACCTTGCGGATGACCGTGACAACCTTGCCCAGCAAGCTCGCGTCGTTGCCGGGGATGGGGTCGAACGCCGGGTTGTGCGGCATCAGCCACACCTGACCGCCGGCGCGTTTGAACGTCTTGACGGTGGCCTCGCCGTCGAGCATCGCCGCGACGATGTCGCCGTTGTCGGCGACGTTCTGCTGACGCACCACCACCCAGTCGCCGTCACAGATCGCGGCCTCGACCATCGAGTCGCCGACCACCTTGAGCAGGAAAAGCGTTCCCTCGCCGACCAATTCGCGCGGCAGGGGAAAGACATCTTCGACGGCCTCTTCGGCGAGGATGGGGCCGCCGGCCGCGATGCGCCCGAGCACAGGGACAAACGTGGGTTCCGGCAGGGCGTCCGACCCGGCCACCTCGGTGGCGGGCGTCGTCACGTCGTCGTCGGCCCCGCGGACGTCGACCGCACGCGGGCGGTTCGGGTCGCGGCGCAGGTACCCCTTGCGCTCCAGGGTGCGCAGCTGGTGGGCCACCGAGGACGTCGACGTCAGACCGACGGCGTCGCCGATCTCCCTGATGCTCGGCGGGTAGCCGCGGCTGGTGACCGAGGCGCGGATGACATTCAGAATGGTGCGCTGCCGTTCGGTCAGCGAGGTATCGACGGAGTGCAACCGACCGTCGGGGTCGGCCGATGAAATGTCGTTGCTGTCGCCCATGGCACTGAATGTAGCGGTACCGCGAACAAGAATCAAACATGTGTTCGAGTAGCGTGTCGCGCGGGGCGCATGAGGGCCGAAAGTCCCTGCCGCTGGTGGATCAAGACCCTATAGCCGGTGAATCACACGTGTGTAACTTTTGCGGATATCGGGTATTTGAGCTGCATGCCCAACAGTGACCGGCGAAGTTTGTCGGTGGTGTGATCTAGCGTTTGCTCGTGCGACACGCTTCGCTCAAATGTTCGGGTTTCGAACATACAAGCGATTAGAGTCGAACACACGAGCGAGAGTTAGTTGACCGGAGGAACGAAGATGACAGTCATCCACACGCCTGCGCCGCGTACCAGCAGTCTTCGGCGCCCGATCAACGGACCCGTCCAGGGTGGTCGATATGGGCGGGACGGCCTGACCCGGCCCCGCAGGCCCGCGCCGGCGCGGCCGGCGGGTGCGGCGACGCGCTACCACGGCACCGGGGTGGCAATGTCCGTCGCTCCCCACCGCAGGCGTTCGGCCACCTGGGCGTCGACCATCGGGTTGGCACTGGCCGCCGGGGCGATCACGCTGTGGCTGGGTCTCGTCGCGAACGTCGGCCAGGCGCTCAACGGCGACTCCACGACGTCGGCGGCGCACGTCCCGGACCGGCTCGCCGTCGTCCGTGTCGACGCGGGGGAGTCGCTTCAGGAGTTCGCGCACCGGGTGGCGCCCGACGCGCCGACCACTCAGGTCGCCGACCGCATCCGTGAACTCAACGATTTGCACTCGCCCACCCTGTTGGCGGGTCAGGCGCTGATCGCCCCGGTCGGCTGACAACCGGTGTGCGAAAGCGGCTCTGGACCGGCGTCCCCTGGACGCGACTGGTGAGGCCGTGGGCCGGGCGGCTCCATTAGCCGTGCAGGTCAGCGCGCGGGTACGCTCAGAGTCCTGCGGTACCTCGTCACGGTGTAAGGAGCGGTCATGCATTGTCCGTTCTGCCGTCATCCCGACTCCCGGGTGATCGACTCGCGCGAAACCGATGAAGGGCAGGCCATCCGGCGCCGCCGATCCTGTCCCGAGTGCGGACGACGTTTCACCACCGTGGAGACCGCCGTCCTGGCGGTGGTGAAGCGCAGCGGCGTCACCGAACCGTTCAGCAGGGAGAAGGTCATCAGCGGCGTCCGCCGGGCTTGCCAGGGCCGTCAGGTCGATGACGACGCGCTGAATCTGCTGGCCCAGCAGGTCGAAGACACCGTGCGTGCCGCGGGCTCGCCGGAGATCCCCAGCCATGAGGTCGGCCTGGCCATTCTGGGGCCGCTGCGCGACCTGGACGAGGTGGCGTACCTGCGGTTCGCCTCGGTGTATCGGTCCTTTGAGTCCGCGGACGATTTCGAGCGCGAGATCCAGGCGCTGCGCGAGCACCGGGGAGTGGCAACCCCGGGCTGACGAAAATGCGGGCCCGGCTCCTCAGCGGGCCGTCGGGCCCGCATCGTCACCGGGCTAGGTCAGAATTGCCCGGCTCCTCAGCGGGCCGTCGGGCCCGCATCGTCACCGGGCTAGGCTCGGTTCCATGCCCACTGACTTGCATCCCGACCTCGCGGCGCTGGCCCCGCTGCTTGGGACCTGGTCCGGCCAGGGCGCGGGTAAGTATCCGACGATCCCGCCCTTCGACTACCTCGAAGAAGTCGTGTTCTCCCATGTCGGCAAACCGTTTCTGGCGTACGGGCAGAAAACCAAGGCGGTAGCCGACGGCAAGCCGTTGCACGCCGAAACCGGCTACCTTCGGGTGCCCCAGCCGGGCCACGTCGAACTGGTTCTGGCGCACCCCAGCGGCATCACCGAAATCGAGGTCGGCACCTACTCGGTCACCGGTGATCGCATCGAAATGCAGATGTCGACCACGACCGTCGGGTTGACTCCCAGCGCCAAAGAGGTGACGGCGCTGGGTCGTTCCTTCCGCGTGGACGGCGACGAGCTCTCCTACACGGTGCAGATGGGTGCGGTCGGGCAACCGTTGCAGGACCACCTCGCCGCGGTGCTGCACCGGCAGCGCTGAGCCCTCGCGAGGGCGTGCCACCCCGTCAGTCCAGGTGTCTCACACCGTCATTGACGACCCGCCCGGCCACCCGGACCCAGCCTTCGGCGCTCCACGTCGTGTCGATGACCGAGCCCCTGCCCTGGGTGATCCGCAGGCTCTGGCTCAGGTAATCGGTGATCCGCATCGCCGCCGAACCGGTCGCCTCGTCCTCGACCACACCGAGGTTGGCGGCGAACATGCGCACCCGCAGCGACCCGGCCGCGCGGTCGGCCCAAGCCCACAGGTAGTGGGAGGCATCGTCGGGAAAGTCCGCCGGGTCGGCGGCGAGAACCTCGTCGGGCGAAGCGAATTCGTGCAGGGCGAAGTCGGGTGCCCACTGTGCGCGGGCGTTGATGCTGGCGCGGTGTTCGTCGTAACCTACCTGCACGAGCCCGGCCGGCACCTGCAGCGTGTTGATCGGCGAACCGACCTCGCGCAGCCACCACGCCGCCCCGACGGTCGGGTGTCCGGCGAACGGCAGTTCGGTTCGCGGCGTGTAAATGGTGGCGTGCGCGGTGGCGGAGCCGGCCCGCGGCAGGTCGACGAAAACCGTCTCGCTGTAGCCCAATTGGGTCGCGAGCCGCTGTCGGAGCGCCGGCTCGACCTGGCGGGCGTCCACCACGCCCAGGGGGTTACCGAAGTTGCCGTCCGAATCGGTGAACACCCGCAACGCCGTCACGTCGATCCCCATGGCCCGACTGTACGTCGCCGAAGCCGGTTGCCCCGATCGAGGTGATCAGGTGGCGCTGCGCTCGTCGGATCCCATGGCGTTCAGCACGGCGACGCGAGTGGGAGCGGGGCCCGAGACGGCCCGCTCGCCGCCGCCGGTGCGCAGCAACCCGCGAAGGTTGGCCTGGTCGTATTCGGCGGGATCGGTGGAGTCGATGAAGCGCTCGACGACGTCGATGAAGCGTGCCGGGTCGTCGTGAAAGGGGAAGTGGCCCGAGCCTTCGAAGATTTCGAGGCGGGAGCCGGGCATCGCGGCATGCGCCATCCACGCGTGCCGGACCGGAACCACCACATCCTTTGTGCCCCAGACGATCTGTACCGGGATGGCCTCGGTCAAATAGCAGCGGTCGAGCATGGTGACGATTTGTCCGCGCCAGTCCACCACCGCGCGCAGCGTCCGGCTGAATGCCGCGGACGCCGTCGGTTCGGGCAAATCGTCGAGGATCCGCAGTACGTTGGGCAGGTCGCGGCCCAGCCCGCTGCTACCCAACGCCATACCCAGGACGCGTCCCATGAGCTGAACCGCGGGCAGCACCAGCGGCAACCGCAGCAGGGCGATCGCCTCGCTGCCCATCGGCAGCGAGGCCCAGCGCAGAACGAAGTTGACGTCCTTGGTCACGCCGCCGGCACCGACCAAAATCAGCCGTTCCACCAAATGCGGGAATTGGTACGCGAATTGCATGGCCACGCCGCCGCCCAGCGAGTGACCGATGAGGGTGACCCGCTCGATGTCGAGCACGCTGAGCAGGTCACGCATCCCGTTCGCATAGGCCGCGATCGAGTAGTCGGCGCGTGGCTTGTCGGATCGCCCGTGGCCCAGCAGATCCGGGGCGATCACCGTGAAACGCTGGGCGAGCTTGGCCTGCACGGTGTTCCACGTGGTGGAGTTGTCGCCGATGCCGTGGATCAGCAGGATCGCCGGCCCGGAGCCGGCGATGCGGTAGGCCCGCTTGTAGCCGTGGATGGTGCGGAACTCGAGTTTGGGTGCGGTCACTTCACGCACCGGGCGGAGCGTGTTTTTGCGCTTCCGCTCGGTCATATCGCCAACCTTGGTGTCGGGCCGGGGTAGGGGCGGTGTGGCTAGGGACTGTTGCTTAGTCGGTCAGGCATGATCGTCGTCGTCGAACTTCTTCTCCGCCTGCTGGGCCAGAAATCGCTCAAACTCTGCGCCTAGCTCGTCGCCGCTAGGCAGATCCTCGTCGCGAGCTAGTAACGATCTGTTCTCCTGAGCGTCGATGAAGGCATCGTACTGGCGCTCAAGCGCGGCCACCACTTGAGCGACCTCCGCGCTCGCTTCGACCTGCTCGTCGATCTTGGCCCGAATCACCTCGGCCGCCTCCGTCAGCGCCGTCAGCGGCAGCTCCAGCGACGCGGTCTTGGCGACTTGCTCGAGCAGCGCCTGCGCGGCGGCGGGGTAATCGGTCTGCGTGAGGTAGTGCGGGACGTGCACGGTATACCCGACGACCTCATGGCCGTGCTGGCCCATTCGGTACTCCAAAAGGTTGGACGCGCTGCCCGGGACTTGGATCTCCGAGATCCACGGCTGGAAGTTAGCGATCAGCTCGGGGTTGTTCGAGTGCGCGGTCATGGTGGTCGGCCGGGTGTGCGGGACAGCCATCGGGACGGTGCCCAGGCCGATGGTCTGGCGCACGCCGAGGCGCTCGGCCAGCAGCCGCACCGCGGTGATGAAGCGCTCCCACTTGAGGTCCGGTTCCATGCCGGACAGCAACAGGAACGGCGTGCCGACCGTGTCGCGCATCGCGTACAGGCTCAGCTCGGGATCCTCGTAGTGCGTGAAGTGGTCGGTCTTGAACGTCATCAGCGGGCGCCGCGAGCGGTAGTCCAGCAATTCGTCGATCGCGAAGGACGCGACCAGCTCGGTGTCCAGCACCGCCTTGAGATGCGTGGCCGCCAGCTTGATGGCATGACCGGCGTCGGAAAACCCCTCGAGGGCATGCACCAGTACGGGACCGCGGCCGTCGGACGTCGACAACTGCGGCGCCGGCAGCTCGAGCTCGTACATGCCAGCCTGCCCCGGCTGGTACTGATCACCTGGGTCTTGATGGTGAGCCATCTCCGATCGCCTCCTCTCGGCAATCTCTTCAGGGTGCCCTACCAAGTGTCCCCCGAATCAGGCGGCACCAATATCTATCAGCAAATTTCGTGCCCACGCTGTTAGCTGAAACGCGATGACTCCCGGGCGTAATCCGGGATCACCGCACCGGGTGCGCCGGCCACCGCGGTGGCGCACCGCGACGCATGGAAGTCGGCTTGCCGGCGGCCGGTCAGGCATGATGAAGGCGATGCGCATTCGGATCCTGATGCTGTGCTCGGTGGTGGGGGTGGCGACGTCGTTGACGTCGTGTCACCGTCCCATCGAGCAGGTGACGGGTGCTCCGGTGTCCGCTCCGCGCGTCGGTGGCCCGGTGCAGCGGCTCAGCCAGCCCGAGCAGAAGGCCGTCGCGGGCCCGGTCGAGCCGGACCGGCGCATCGGCGCGATCTTCATCGACGGCGGGCCGCTGCACGTCTGCACCGGATCGGTGGTGCATTCGACGGGCGGCAACCTGATCATGACCGCCGCGCACTGCCTGGCTGGAGCCTCGCTGATCACCTTCGTTCCCGGTTTCGCCGGGGACGCCGCACCCGGCCCCGCCGATGTGTGGAAGGCCGACGCGGTCTATCTCGATCCACGCTGGACGGCCAGCAAGGACCCGCACGCCGACTACGCGATCGCGCGGGTCAGCAACGAATCCGGCGCTCCCGTCGAGTCCCGGGTCGGCCTGGCGCTGACGCTGGGTGTGACGCCTCCGCCGGGCAGCCGCGTCACCGTGCTGGGCTATCCCGCGGGCGTGGGCGGCTCGCCCATCGGGTGTCAGGCCAACACGTCGGTCACCGACACCGGCTTCCCCGCATTGGCGTGCGAAGGGATGGTGGACGGCACCAGCGGCGCGCCCTGGGTCAGCGGCACCACGCTCATCGGCCTGATCGGCGGTCTCGAGCGGGGCGGATGCGCCGCGAACATGTCGTATTCGGCACCGTTCGACGCGCACACCGCGGAGCTGCTGATCCGTGCCGAGGCCGGCGGGCCCGGCGATCCGGTCTCGGGCGACCTCCAAGACGCCTGCTAGTGGCGATCGCCAGCGCGGCGGAGCCGGGCGCAGCGGGTCGCCACAATCGGGTTAGTGGCGGAACTGGTTGAGCGCCCGGACTTTGTTCATCACGTCCAGCGCCGCCACCTTGTAGGCCTCGGAGAACGTTGGGTAGTTGAACACCGCGTCCACCAGGTACTCCACCGTGCCGCCGCAGCCCATCACGGCCTGCCCGATGTGCACCATCTCGGTGGCGCTGGTGCCGAAGATGTGCACGCCGAGCACCTTGAGGTCCTCGGTGGACACCAGCAGCTTGAGCATGCCGTAGGAGTCGCCGGCGATCTGGCCGCGGGCCAGTTCCCGGTACCTGGCCACGCCGACCTCGTAGGGGATCGCGTTCTTCGTCAGCTCGACCTCGGTGGCTCCGACGTAGGAGACCTCGGGGATGGAGTAGATGCCGATCGGCTGCAGCTCGGTAATGCCGTCGCACGCTTCCCCGAACGCGTGGTAGGCGGCCAGCCGGCCCTGCTCCATCGACGTCGCGGCCAGCGCGGGGAAGCCGATCACGTCGCCGACGGCATAGATATGGGGCACCTTGGTCTGGAAATTGTCGTCGACAAAGATCCGCCCGCGGTTGTCGGCTTCCAGCTCGGCGTTGTGCAGATCGAGGTGATCGGTCTGGCCCTGCCGCCCTGCCGAATACATCACCGTCTCGGCGGGAATCTGCTTGCCGCTGGCCAGGGTGGTGACGGTGCCCGCCGACCCGACGTCGACCGCGGTCACCTCCTCGCCGAACCGGAACGTCACCGCCAGGTCGCGCAGGTGGAACTTCAGCGCCTCGACGACCTCGGGGTCGCAGAAGTCGAGCATGTCGTTGCGCTTTTCCACGACGGTGACCTTGGTGCCCAGCGCGGCGAACATCGAGGCGTACTCGATGCCGATGACGCCGGCGCCGACCACCACCATCGAGGCAGGCAGCGACTTGAGATCGAGAATGCCGTCGGAGTCGAGCACGCGGTGTTCGTCGAACTCGACGCCGGAGGGCCGCGCCGGGCGGGTACCCGTGGCGATGACGACGTATTTGCCACTGATGGTTATCTTTTCGCGCCGCGACGGGTCTTCGACCTCGATGGTGTGCGGGTCGACGAAACGGCCGTGGCCGATCAACAGGTCGATGCGGTTGCGCATCAGCTGGCTGCGCACCACGTCGACCTCCTTGCCGATCACGTGCTGGGTGCGGGCCAGCAGATCGGCCGGGGTGATCTTCTCCTTGACGCGGTAGCTCGCGCCGTAGAGTTCGCGCTGGCTCATCCCGGTGAGGTAGAGGACCGCCTCGCGCAACGTCTTTGACGGGATGGTGCCGGTCTGGACGCACACGCCGCCGAGCATCTGGCCGCGTTCGACGACGGCGACCGACTTACCGAGCTTGGCCGAGGCGATGGCGGCCTTCTGTCCGCCGGGCCCGGACCCGATGACCACCATGTCGTACTCTTGCGCCGAACTCATGGCTTAAACAGTAAGGCAGCACAACGCACAGTGCTGGGTTCATGCACAGGTCGGCCGCGGCACCCGTTCTCGTGCGCACCGGCTGACGGTGGGGCCCGTCAGCGTGGTGCCCATGACCACGCATCGACCCGACTTCAAACTGAACCGACCCGGCGCACTCATCGCCGCGCTGCCAGCCGTTCTCGGCTTCGTTCCCGAAAATTCATTGGTACTGGTGTCTTTGGAGGGTGGCGACCTCGGCGCGGTGATGCGGGTCGACCTCTCCGCTGAGCTCGCCGCGCGGGTCGGACACCTCGCGGAGGTCGCCGCCGCGGCCCGGCCCGACGCCGCGATCGCGGTGATCGTCGACGCGGAGGGGGCGCACTGCCCATGCTGCAACGAGGATTACCGGCTGGTGTGCGACGCGCTCGCAAAGTCGTTGTCCGAGCACGACATCGAGCTATGGGCCGCACACGTGGTCGACCGGGTTGCCCTGGGTGGGCGCTGGCACTGCGTGGACGGTTGCGGTTCGAGCGGGCTCGTCGACGACCCGTCGGCGTCACCGTTGGCGGCCGCGGCGGTGCTCGACGGCAGGCGGCTGTACGCGCGCCGGGCCGACCTGCAGGCTCTCATCGCGGTTGAGGACATGGCGCGCAGCGCGAAATTGACCGCCGTGATCGAACGGCAGGAGGCCAGGCGCCGGGCCGCCCACCGGGCGGATCCGGCTCGCTGCGCCCGCGCCGACGTGAAGCACGCGATGGCGGCCGCGTCCCGAGTTGCCGCGGGCCAGGCGCTGACCACGGCCCAGCTGGCCAAGCTGGGCTGCGCGCTCAGCGACGCGCAGGTGCGCGACATCCTGTACGCACTGGCGGTCGGTGAGCGCGCCGATGAGGCGGAGTCGTTGTGGGCGCTACTGGCTCGCACCCTGCCCGCGCCCTGGCGGGCAGAGGCGCTGGTGTTGCTCGCGTTCAGCGCCTACGCGCGGGGCGACGGGCCGCTGGCCGGGGTGTCGCTGGAGGCAGCGCTGCGCTGCGAGCCCGGGCATCGGATGGCGGGCATGCTGGACACCGCTCTGCAATCGGGTCTGCGGCCCGAGGACATCCGGGACCTGGCGCTCACCGGGTACCGGCTGGCCGAGCGGTTCGGTGTGCGGCTACCACCGCGAAGGCCGTTCGGCCGCAGGGCGGGATAGGCGGGTGGGAACGGGCTCGCGTCAGACCTTCTCGACCTTGACCGCGTGCGCCATCTCGTGCGGCAGGGTGACGTTCTCGTGGCCCGGAATGACGATAGTCACCCCGGCGGAGCTGGTCTCCACGGTGACGCGTGCGTTGGGGACGACGCCGGCGTCCTTCAGGCGAGAGATCAGGTCGATGTCGCCCTGGACGTGTTCGGTCAACTGCCGCACCACCACGGCCACCGGGGCGCCGGCGGGCAGCTCGGTCAGCCGGACCAAAGGGCCGTCCTCCGACCAGGACTCCGGGCCCACGCCCAGGTCCAGCAGCCCGGGGATCGGGTTGCCGAAGGGCGAGGTGGTCGGGTTGTTGAGCACCTTCACCAGCCGCCGCTCGACGTCCTCGCTCATCACGTGCTCCCAGCGGCACGCCTCGGCGTGGACCTCTTCCCAGGGCAACCCGATGACGTCGACCAGCAGCCGTTCGGCGAGGCGATGCTTGCGCATCACGGAAATGGCCAGCGCGCGGCCCTTGTCGGTGAGCTCGAGGTGGCGGTCGCCGGCCACGTGGAGTAAACCGTCCCGCTCCATGCGCGAAACGGTTTGGCTGACAGTCGGCCCGCTCTGATCGAGGCGCTCGGCGATTCGGGCACGCAGGGGCGTCACGCCCTCTTCTTCGAGATCGTAGATGGTCCGCAAGTACATCTCGGTGGTGTCAACCAGGTCGTTCATTCAGCACCCTCCGTCGACGCTGAGTCTACTTGCCCAGCTGCGCGAATGGTTGTAACGCCTCCCAGGCAAGCAGTATGCCCGCCGCTGACGCGGCGGGCATACCGTCTTGCTACCTAGCTTGAGTGAGGTGTTAGCTCGCGTACGACCGTAGCCGGTCGGCACGCTCGCCGTTGCGGAGTTTCGACATCACGTCGCGCTCGATCTGGCGGACCCGCTCGCGGGACAGGCCGAACAGCTTGCCGATCTGGTCCAGGGTGCGGGGCTGGCCGTCGTCCAGGCCGAATCGCAACCGGATCACCTGGTGCTCACGCTCGTCCAGGGTGGCCAGCACGCTGCGGATGTCGGTGTGCAGCAGCTCGGCGATCACGGCGTTCTCGGCCGACATCGCCTCGGCGTCCTCGATGAAGTCGCCCAGCGGGGCTTCTTCCTCGGAGCCGACCGGCATGTCCAGACTTACCGGGTCGCGGCTGTGCTCGAGCAGGTCGTTGATCTTTTCGACCGGGATGCCGGACTCGGCGGCCAGTTCCTCGTCGGTGGCCTCGCGTCCCAGGTTCTGGTGCATCTCGCGCTTGATCCGCGCCAGCTTGTTGACCTGCTCCACCAGGTGCACGGGCAGCCGGATGGTGCGGCTCTGGTCGGCCATGCCGCGTGTGATGGCCTGACGGATCCACCACGTCGCGTAGGTCGAGAACTTGAATCCCTTTGTGTAGTCGAACTTTTCCATCGCGCGGATCAGTCCGAGGTTGCCCTCCTGGATCAGGTCCAGCAGTGGCATGCCCCGACCCGTGTACCGCTTGGCCAGCGAAACCACCAGACGCAGGTTCGCTTCCAGCAGGTGGCGGCGCGCGGCCTGACCATCACGCACCACGGTCTCCAGATCGCGTTTACGGTTCTCCCCGAGGCGCTTACGCGTCGCAAGCAGATGTTCGGCGTAAAGCCCGGCTTCGATGCGCTTGGCAAGTTCGACCTCGCCGGCAGCGTTCAGCAGTGCCGTCTTACCGATCCCGTTCAGATATACGCGCACCAGGTCCGCTGCGGGGCTTTGAGCATCCAGATCGCCGTCAAATCTGCTCGTGCTGGCGTTCGCCATAGCGACCTCCCGTTCGGCTTTGTTCTGTCATGCATTTCAACGACAGATCAGCTCTGAGAGTTCCCAGCGATTCCCCATCTCACACGTCTTGACGTGCAGAAATGTCCCGCCGACCTGAGAATGTCCTGAGAAGTCTCCGGCGGCGGCACCATCGCCCGCAACGGCGGCTAGCCGTGATCCATTCCGCCGCGCGCGCCGGGAGGCCACTCCGGCTGCGGCTGTCGCGGGGCCTCGATCGCGGGATGTTCGGCCCGGGGGAACAGCGGGGTGCGCTGCCGGGCACTGTCGAACCGGCGCGGCTCGTCGGCACTGCGCGGCGGCCGATCGTTGGCGATCAGCACGGCCATCCAGGGCAACGGGATCGACAGCGCCACGATCGCCAGGGAGATCAGGCCGTTGTGCCACGCGCCGTAGGCGACCGCGGCCAGGATGAGCGCCGGAATCCGGAAGGCCATCAGGGTCAGGTATTTACGGACCCGGGCCCGGTGCTGCTCCTCGTACGAGGTCGCGGCGGCGGTGATGAGCACTGGCCGGCCTTTGTTGCCGTCAAAGTCATCGAACCTGCCGTCGAAACCCGGGTCGGAGCCGTGCTTCATTTCTCCACTGTCCCACAACTAACGGATTCCGGCTCGGGCGGTTTCGGGGCCGCTGGGCAGTGCACAATGTCAGGTATGCAGACCCAAACGATCGAACGCACCGAGACCGACGAACGCGTCGACGACGGGACCGGCAGCGACACCCCTAAGTACTTTCATTACGTCAAGAAGGACAAGATCGCCGAGAGCGCGGTGATGGGCAACCACGTCGTGGCTTTGTGCGGCGAGGTCTTTCCCGTCACCAAGGCGGCCAAGCCGGGCTCACCGGTCTGCCCGGACTGCAAGCAGATCTACGACCGCATGAAGAAGGGCTGATCAGCCCGGCGGTTCGACCGTTGCAACGTCGCGTTGCGCGGTGATGGGATTCGTCGTCACGGGATTGGACAGCGTGTCCGCCGCCTTCGCCAGCGCGGGCGAGCGCGACAGCAGCCATCTGCGCAGCCGGTGCGCATGCGTGCGGGGCGCGGGGAATTCCTCCTGGATGGCGGCGTTGAGTTCGGCGCCGATCATGATCGCGAAGCCCCCGAAGAACGAGAACAGCAGGAATGCGATCGGTGTGGACAGCGCGCCGTAGGTGTAGCCCGTACTGGTGATCCACTGCAGGTAGATCCGCAGGCCCAGGGTGGCGATCACGAACACCGCGGTGGCCAGCGCCGCGCCGAAGATCAGCCGATGCGTCGGCAGCGGCTCGGGCAACGACACGCGGTACAGGATCACCACCCCGAACAGCAGGACGAGGATCAGCGCGGGGTAGTAGCCGTAGCGCAGCACGTTGGCCAGGCTGACCGGAATGTGCTCACCCACCTTGCGCGGCCCCAGGACCACCAGCGGCGCCGTCGCCACCACGAACACCAGCCCCACCACGTAGAGGAACAGCGCGAAGAGCCGCTGGCGCACCGGATGGCGCAACGGCGTTTGGTCGTGCGCCTCCACCACGGAGTCGACGAACGACGAGATGGCCGACGACCCCGCCCACAACGAGATGATGAAACCCAGCGATACCACCTCGCCGCGGGCGTGGTTGGCGATGTCGCGCACCGTCGGCTCGATGATCTCGTTGACCACGCTGCGGGAGAACACGCTGTGCGCCGTCGAGATCAGCTGGCGCAGGATGCTGGGCAGCATGTCGGGGCCGAACAGCGGCGCCACATAGGCCAAGGTGCCCAGCAGCCCGAGCAGCAGCGGCGGCAGGGACAACGCCGACCAAAAACCGGCCTGGGCCGACTCCGAGAAAATCGAGTCGTCCCAACTCTTGGAAAGAGTCCTCCGAGTGATTCGCCAAATGTGGTGGCGCGACGGTTTTGCGACCTGCTCGCTCATACCCGTCCAGCATTACCGAAGATTGCTCGCACCGCCCACATTGGCGATGGGCGAGTTCGGCGCCGGGTTAGCTTTCGCTGAACTCCAGCACGGCGTCCAGCTCGGTCAGCTTCGCCTCGTGCTCGTTCGCGTGATGCTGGCAGAAGAGAAGCTCTAGTCCGGAAGGCAGCTTGGCGCGTACTCGAGCTGCCGCACCGCAGCGGTCGCAGCGGTCGGCTCTGGTTAGTTCGGGACTCGTCAGAGTTGCATTCATGGCTTCTCCGTTCTCGTACATTCACTTTCTCAGACGTATGGCGTTTTCGCCTTGTTCCCCGATCGTTATCGGGTGTGTCGTTTCTCACGGCCTGGTCAGGTTTGGTTTAGGCGGTCTCTAGGGTCGAAGTTGTGACCTTCGTTCCCGACTTCCTGGTGCATCTGTGCGGAACCGAGCGGTGGGCGCAGGCCCGTGAGCAGGGCGGCATCCACCCAAACGCCGGCGGTGCGGCCTTCATTCATCTGTCGGCCCCCGAGCAGGTTCACCTGCCGGCCAACCGGCTCTACCGCGGGCGGCGCGACCTGGTCCTGTTGCACCTCGACCCGGCCCGGCTGACCGCGCCGGTGCGGTGGGAGCCGGGGGTAGCAACCGATCCGGCGTCGATGTTGTTCCCGCATCTGTACGGCCCGCTGCCGGTGGCCGCTGTGGTCCGGGTCACCGCCTACCCGCCGGCCGACGACGGCACCTTTCCGCCGCTCGCCGGCGACGAGGCCGGGGAGTCGACGTAGGCGTCGGCTTCGATCTCCACCAGCAGCTCGGGTGCGATCAGCGCCGAGACTTCGACCATGGTGGCCGCGGGGCGTATCGCACCGAAGACACGCTCGTGCGCCGCTCCCACCTCGCGCCAGCGCGAGATGTCGGTGACGTAGATGCGGGTGCGCACCACGTCGGTGAGCGCGGCGCCCGCCTCATGCAACGCAATCTCGATGCGGCGCAGAGCATCTCGTGTCTGAGCGGCGATGTCGCCGGGCGGCCCGACTCCGGTTGTCCCGGCCACCGACACATGCGGACCTATCCGCACCGCGCGCGAATAACCGACCACCGACTCGTAGGCGGATTCTGACGAGACGAGGGTGCGGTCCGCGGACATGGGTGTCACGGTACGACGACGGCGCCGGCGGCGCAGCCGAATTTCCCGACGGCCGAGCTTGTTTGACTTACCGTCCCACGGCGTGCATCGAAAACGCCTGCACGCCAACCGTTCTGAGGTGAATGGCCGAATTTCGCCTAGTCGAGGTAGTCGCGCAACACCTGGGAGCGGCTGGGGTGGCGCAGCTTCGACATCGTCTTGGACTCGATCTGACGGATGCGTTCGCGGGTCACGCCGTAAACCTGTCCGATTTCGTCCAGGGTGCGGGGCTGGCCGTCGGTGAGGCCGAAGCGCAGCCGTACCACGCCGGCCTCGCGCTCCGACAGGGTTTCCAGCACCGACTGCAGCTGATCCTGAAGCAACGTGAAGGACACCGCGTCGACGGCCACCACGGCCTCGCTGTCCTCGATGAAGTCACCCAGCTGGCTGTCGCCCTCGTCGCCGATGGTCTGGTCCAGCGAGATCGGCTCGCGGGCGTATTGCTGGATCTCCAGCACCTTTTCGGGCGTGATGTCCATTTCCTTGGCCAGCTCTTCGGGCGTGGGCTCGCGGCCCAGGTCCTGCAGCAGCTCGCGCTGGATACGGCCCAGCTTGTTGATGACCTCGACCATGTGCACCGGGATGCGGATGGTGCGGGCCTGGTCGGCCATGGCGCGGGTGATGGCCTGGCGGATCCACCACGTCGCGTAGGTGGAGAACTTGTAGCCCTTGGTGTAGTCGAACTTCTCGACCGCGCGGATCAGGCCCAGGTTGCCCTCCTGGATGAGGTCCAGGAACGCCATGCCGCGGCCGGTGTAGCGCTTGGCCAGCGACACCACCAGACGCAGGTTGGCTTCGAGCAGATGGTTCTTCGCGCGGTCGCCGTCGCGGCAGATCCACATCATGTCGCGGCGCTGCGCGGCGGGCAGTTTGTCGCCGCGCTCGGTCAGCTCGGTCATCAGCTGCGTGGCGTACAGGCCGGCCTCGATCCGCTTCGCCAGCTCGACCTCTTCCTCTGCGTTGAGCAGCGCGACCTTACCGATCTGCTTGAGGTAGGCGCGAACCGAGTCGGCGGAGGCGGTGAGCTCGGCGTCCTTGCGGGCCTGGCGCAGCGCCTCGGACTCGTCCTCGTCCCAGACGAAATCGCCGGAGGCCTTGTCCTTTTCGCTGGGTTCGGCGATCTCCTCCTCGTCCTCCGCGGCGGGCGCGCCGGCTTTGGCGGGCTTGGCCGCGGCCTCTGCCTCGCCGTCGGCCTCGTCGGACTCTTCGCCCTCGCCCTCGTCGGGGTCGTCGCCCGCGGACGCCACGTCGTCCTCGAGGTCGTCGAGGCTGAGGTCGGTGTCGATCTCGATGTCGTCGCCGGGCTCACCCTCGAGGTCGGGTTCGGCGTCCAGATCCTCGACGGCACCGTCGGAATCGAGGGCCTCAGAATCGGCCGGGCCGCCCTTGGCCGCCTTGGCTCCACGCGCCGTCGGCGCCTTGGCGTCGGAGCCCTTGGCCGCGGCGCGGCCCTTTTTGGGCTCGGCGGCGTCGGCCTCGGACTTGGTGGACGGCGATGCGGCCTTGGCGGCGCGCTTCGCGGGTGCTGAGCCGTTCGCGGCCTTGGCCGCCGGCCGTTTGGCGGGGGAGGACGAAGACTTCGTGGCGGTGCGTTTCACCGGCCCATCCGTTGCCGGGCTTGCTTTGGTCGCTGCCACTTACACCCCTTCGTTTGGGCTCACCTTCGGTGGGTAGTGGGCATGGTTAACCGAAAGTGTCTGCTATGTCGATGTCGGCGTTGGTATCAGCGTGACTGGTCGCACGCTATCGGTTGGGCGTTCGCCGAGGACCATTGTAACGACAGTGCGTGGGTCCTACGGCTCTGCCGGGCAAATCAGTGGGTCACGTCCGAGGTGGCGGCCATGGCCGCGCCGACGATCCCGGCGGTGTTGAGCAGGGCCGCGGCCACCACCGGGGTGCGGTTCGTCAGCAGCGGCAGCCATTTGTCGGCCTTGCGGCTGATTCCGCCGCCGGCGATGAACAGATCCGGCCATACCGCATTCTCGATGCTGACCAGCACCCTGGTCACCTGCTTGGCCCACTTTTCGTAGGACCAGTCGTTCTTCTCCTTCACCGAGGACGCCGCGCGCTGCTCGGCCTCCTTGCCCCCGACCTCGAGATGGCCGAACTCGGTGTTCGGGATCAGCGTCCCGTTGTGAATCACCGCGGAGCCGATCCCGGTGCCGAACGTCAGCAACACCACCAGGCCCGACTGGCCCTTGCCCGCCCCGTAATGCTCCTCGGCCAGCCCCGCCGCGTCGGCGTCGTTGAGGACGATGACGTCCTGACCGTCCAGCTCGGCGCTGATGATGTCGCGCGCGTTGGTGCCGATCCACGCCTTGTCCACGTTGGCCGCCGTCTGCACGACGCCGTGCGTGACGACCCCGGGATAGGTCACCCCGAGCGGGCCGGTCCACTCGAACGCGTTGACCACCTGGGCGATGGTCTTGGCCACCGCCGAGGGCGTCGCGGGCTGCGGAGTCAGCAGCTTGACCCGCTCACCGATCAACTGCCCGGTGTCCATGTCGACGATGCCGCCCTTGATGCCACTGCCACCGACGTCGATGCCGAACCCGCGCCGCTGTGGCGTGCCGTCACCGGCGGCGATGCCGGGCGTGTCCGTGGTCGAGTCGGTGCTGGTCATCGAATCTCCTGCGCGTGACTGGGCTGTCCGCCCACCTTAGCGCCGCGACGGTGTCGCCCGCGGCGTCTACGCGGCCGTGGCGACTGTGATGCGATAGAGCCGTGACCCCTTCCGATGACGAGCTCGCAGGGCTGCGCTCGGTCGCCGAAACCTTGGCCGCGGAGGCCGCCGCATTCGTGAGGCGTCGGCGGGCAGAGGTTTTCGGCGCCGACGCGGGCAGCCCGAACGCCCAGGACGGTGGCGCGGTGCGATCGAAGAGCACCCCGACCGATCCGGTGACCGTGGTCGACACCGAAACGGAGCGGCTGTTGCGCGACCGGTTGGCCGAATTACGGCCCGGGGAACCAATTCTCGGCGAGGAAGGCGGCGGCCCCACCGACCCGGCGGCCACGCCGGCCGGATCGGTCACCTGGGTCCTCGATCCCATCGACGGCACGGTGAATTTCGTCTATGGCATCCCCGCCTACGCCGTGTCGGTCGGCGCTCAGGTCAACGGCGAGTCGGTGGCCGGGGCCGTCGCCGACGTGGTCGGGCGCCGGGTGTACTCGGCGGCCCTCGGCCTGGGCGCGCATGTCACCGACGACGAGGGCACGCAGCCGTTGCAGAGTTCCGCCGTCGACGATTTGTCGATGGCGTTGCTGGGCACCGGATTCGGCTATTCGCGGCAGCGCCGCGCGGCGCAGGCGGCGCTGTTGGCGCGCCTGTTGCCGGTGGTCCGCGATGTCCGTCGCATCGGCTCGGCCGCACTGGATCTGTGCATGGTCGCCTCGGGCCGTCTCGATGCCTACTACGAGCACGGCCTGCAGGTGTGGGACCGCGCCGCGGGTGGGCTGATCGCCGCGGAGGCGGGGGCCCGGGTGGTGCTGCCCGCACCCGGGGTGGGCGGGGCCGGTTTGGCGCTGGCCGCCGCGCCCGGAATCGCCGACGAGCTGCTGGCCGTCCTCGAGCGGTTCAACGGCCTGGATCCGATTCTGGACTGACCGCCCGCGTCAGCAGCTGCTGGCGTGAATCTTGGCCAGCAGCGTGGGATCTGAGGGCTCGGTGGCGCCGGGACGCAGGGTGGCGAGCACGGCGTCGATGTCGTCGTTGTGCGCCAGCGCGCTGAAGTCGGTGCCCAGGGACAGGTCGACGGAGTCGTCGGCGCGGTTGTCGTTGAAGAGTTCGGTGCACGGCGCCACCAGCCACACGGCGGCCGCGGTGGCCTGTCCGGCGGTGCCGAACCGGATCTGGCCCTGGCAGGTGAGTCGGGTGCCCGCATAAAGCGGGTCATTGGCGGCGGTCGGTTGCGCGAAGCCGAGGTCCTTCATGGCCCCGGCAACGTCGCCGGCCTGCCCGCCCCGCCCGCTGGCGTTGAGGACGCGGACTTTGGTGTCGGCGAGCTTGGCGGGCGTGACATCCATCATGGCGCTGCGCGATACCTGCTCACCCAGCTGGGCCGGCGCCGAACCGGTCGCCTGCGGCGGGGGATTGCACACCGCGGCCTCGTGCACCTTGGCGGGCCGCGTCAGGGCGATCGTCCAGATCACGCCGGTGGCCACTGCGAGAAGAATCACCACGACGATGGCGGGCTGGGGGTTGCGTCGCCGAAAAGGCCGACCGTGCTTGTCAAAAGCTGTACCCTCGGTGATTTGCGTGACCACAGCTGCACTCTAGCCGCACGCTAAACCCACTGTTCAGAGGCGAGCGCAAGGGTAAGAATGGTCATGTGATGCAAATCACACAGTAATGGGGCGCGATACGGGCACGAATCGTTTGGTGGATGCGTTCGACGCTGGTACAAAGCGATGCTTGGATAACGAGGGCATGTGAGGGGATAGGGCAATGCCTACCGACTACGACGCTCCACGGCGTACCGAAACCGACGATGTTTCGGAAGACTCGCTGGAGGAGCTCAAGGCGCGACGGAACGAGGCGGCTTCGGCCGTCGTCGATGTCGACGAATCTGAAACCGCTGAGAACTTTGAACTGCCTGGCGCCGACCTGTCCGGTGAAGAGCTGTCGGTGCGCGTGATTCCGAAGCAGGCCGACGAGTTCACCTGCGCGAGCTGCTTCCTGGTGCAACACCGCAGCAGGCTGGCCAGCGAGAAGAACGGCGTGATGATCTGTACCGACTGCGCGGCCTGATCGGTCAGCTCCGCAATGCCGACAGCACCCGCTCGGGGTGACGGCAGCTCACCAGCCAATACGGCGTCGGATCGTCCGGGTCGTCGAGTACCGCCAACACCATCGGTCCCACCCATGCCCGGTGCACCACATACGCCGCCGGGTCGAGTTGGCGGCCCAGGGCGGCGGACTTGGCCGAGGGCGCTATCTCAGCGGAGCGGGCGATCACGGTGACCGGCAGATGCGCCTGGCCCGCCCACAGCTGCACTTCCCCCGGCGCGGCGGGGTCGGCGGTCACCCGGATCTCGACGCGCCCCAGCCACAGCAGCGCCGCCGCCGCCAGCGCGAACAGCGTCGCGTACGGCCACCAGGACGACTGGCGGGTGACGCCCATGTTGAACTCGAAAGCGATGATGCCCGCGAGCGCGAACGCCGGTGGCCACCACCACCACGGAACCCACAATCGTTCGCGATACCGCACGTTGTGCGGCGCGACGCGCGTATCGGACACGCAGTCAAGGGTAGTCTGTGGCCCCGTGTCGACCAGTCTGGCCATCGTCCGCCTTGACCCCGAACTTCCGCTGCCCAGCCGCGCCCACGAAGGCGACGCCGGGATCGATCTCTACAGCGCCGAAGACGTCAAACTGGAACCGGGGCGACGGGCCCTGGTGCGAACAGGCGTGGCGGTCGCCATCCCGTTCGGGATGGTCGGCCTGGTGCATCCCCGGTCGGGATTGGCTGCGCGCGTTGGACTTTCGATCGTCAACAGTCCGGGTACCATCGACGCGGGCTATCGCGGCGAGATCAAGGTTGCGCTGATCAACCTGGACCCGACCGAGCCGATCGTCGTGCACCGCGGCGATCGCATCGCCCAGTTGCTGGTGCAGCGGGTCGAATTGGTCGAGCTGGTCGAGGTGTCGACGTTCGACGAGGCCGGGCTGGCCGAAACATCCCGCGGCGACGGTGGTCACGGTTCCTCCGGCGGACATGCGAGTTTGTGATGCGCCGGCGACGATGCAGTGGGGGCCCCTCCCGCTTGCGGGGGACAAGGCGATGAGGAGGAGCGGCGCTGATGGCTGCATTAGGTAAACGCACACGCAAAGACGACAACGAAAACGCCCCCCTCGGGTCTGCGGGCGCCGACGAACAGGCCGCGGCCCTCGACGCCTCCGAACAGGCGCCCGAGGAGCTCGAGGGCCCGTTCGACATCGAGGACTTCGACGACCCCGCCGTTGCGGAATTGGCCCGGCTCGACCTGGGCTCGGTGCTGATTCCCATGCCGGAGGCCGGCCAGCTGCAGGTCGAGCTGACCGAAACCGGTGTGCCGAGCGCGGTCTGGGTCGTCACGCCCAACGGGCGCTTCACCATCGCCGCCTACGCCGCGCCCAAGACGGGCGGCCTGTGGCGCGAGGTGGCCGGCGAGCTCGCCGAGTCGCTGCGCAACGACTCGGCCCAGGTCAGCATCAAGGACGGCCCGTGGGGTCGCGAAGTGGTGGGCACCGCCACCGGCGTGGTGCGCTTCATCGGCGTGGACGGCTACCGCTGGATGATCCGCTGCGTCATCAACGGTCCGCACGAAACAATGGAAGCCCTGGAGCAGGAGGCGCGAGCGGCCTTGGCGGACACCGTGGTTCGGCGCGGTGACACCCCGCTTCCGGTGCGCACCCCGCTGACCGTGCAGCTGCCCGAGCCGATGGCGCAGCAGTTGCGCGAAGCCGCCGCGGCGCAGCAGGGCGCCCAGCAGGACGACGCCCAGCAAGCCGAGGGGCAACAGGCACCGCCCGGCGAGCCGGCCGCGCGCCGCAGCGTCGACGGGTCGGCGATGCAGCAGCTGCGCACCACCACCGGCGGCTGAGCCGGCTACAGGTCGGCCAGCGCGCTCAGGCAGGCCGCACCGAGGGCGGCGGGATCCGCCCCGATCTGCTCCAGCGTCACGGTGCGCAGCGCCGCGCGCGGCGCTGCGGCGACCCAGTCGACCCCGGCCTGCAACGGGTGGATCGGATCGTCGACCGCGGACGCCACCCCCAGCGGCGCGGCCAGGCCGGCCAGCTCGTCGCAGCTCGGCGCGATGTAGGCGGCGGCTTCGTCCATCGCGTCGGGCAGATGTGGCCACTGAGCGGCCCACGACCGGGTCAGCTCGTCGGCCAGCCACGGGGGGCTGGACGCCCGCATCTGGGTCGTGGTCGACGCCAGCCCGTCGGCACGCAACTGTGACGCCGAATACCGCGCAGCGAGCGCCGCGGGCGCCGTTCCGGGCGCGCCCGCCCAGGCCGGCAGGGCGGCCAGCACTGCGACCGCCCGACCGGGATGGGCCAACGCCCAGGCGACCGCCACCGCGGCGCCGATTGAGACGCCGCCCACAGCGATCGGCCCCTCGCGCGCCGCGCTGTCCAACGCCGCAAGGTAGCCCTCGACCAACCGGTCGGGCCGCGGCGGCGGGGTCACCGGCACCGCGCCGACCTCGGCTAACGGGCCCGAAAACGCCCGGTGAACGTAGTCGTCGTCGGAGCCGGTTCCGGGCAACAACACCGTCGCGACACCGCGCAGATCGACCGCCATCTCTCGATAGTGCCCCGCCGTTTACTCGCCCTCCAACACGAAGTTTGAGTCGGTTGGCGCCGGGGAACCAAGAGGTCTACGGTGTCCGTTGGCATAAATGGAAGCATCGAGGCTTATCAGCATTGTCAGGAGTGGCCATGGGGGCCCAAGGGTATCTGCGCCGGCTCACCCGTCGGTTGACGGAGGATCCGGAGCAACTCGACTCGGAGGAACTCTCCGACGAGGTCGCAAGCACCGGCGCGCAACGCGCCATCGATTGCGAGCGTGGCCAGGAGGTCACGATGGTGGGCACGCTGCGTAGCGTCGAGTGCAACGGCAGGGCCTGCGCCGGCGGAGTCCGCGCCGAACTGTTCGACGGTAGCGACACCGTCACACTCGTCTGGTTGGGACAGCGCCGCATCCCCGGCATCGACTCGGGACGCACCCTGCGGGTGCGTGGCCGCCTCGGCAAGCTGGAGAACGGAACCAAGGCGATCTACAACCCGCACTACGAAATTCAGCGGTGACCGATCCCGACAATCTGGGGGCAACCCCGCGGGAGTCGGGCTCGTCGGAACGATTGACCACCAACCGCATCTCCCCGGAACGTCTGCTGGCACAGGCAGGCGGGGTCGGCGGTGTCATCTACTCGTCGCTTCCGGTGGTGGTCTTCGTCATCGCGTCGAGCGTGTCGGGATTGGTTTCCGCGATCGTGGCCGCGCTGGCCGTCGCCGCGCTGATCCTGGCGTGGCGGCTCATTCGGCACGATTCCGCACAGCCGGCGATTTCCGGCTTCTTCGGCGTCGCCCTGTGCGCGCTGATCGCCTACGTGTTGGGGGAGTCCAAGGGCTATTTCCTACTGGGCATCTGGATGTCGCTGGTGTGGGCGGTGGTCGTCGCCGTGTCGGTGGTGATCCGCCGGCCCCTGGTCGGCTACGCGTGGAGCTGGATCACCGGGCGCGGTGACGGCTGGCGCCGGGTGCCCCGCGCCGTCTACGCGTTCGACGTCGCGTCGGTGGCCTGGGTGCTGGTGTTCGCGGCCCGGTTCGTGGTTCAGGGGCTGCTGTACCACGCCGACCGGACGGGTTGGCTGGCGGTGGCACGGATCGGGATGGGCTGGCCGCTGACCGTGTTGGCCGCGTTGGCCACGTACGCGGCGATCAAGGCGGCGCAGCGGGCCATCGCCGCCACCACTGGCCCCGCGGTCGACATGGGACCCGGCGCCGTTACCGACTGACTAGTCGGCGGCCGGACTGTGACTGCCCAGTAGCAGCTTCTGCAGGTTCTCCTCCGCATCGGCGACCGCGACGAACAACAGCTCGTCGCCGCCTTCGAGCGGCTCGTCCTCCTCGGGCACGATCACCCGCGGGCCGCGCAGGATCGTCACCAGCGAGGTGTCCCGCGGCAGCTGCAGTTTGCGCACCGGTTTGCCGCCCCACGGGGTGTCGTCGGGCAGGGTGATCTCGACGAGGTTGGCCTGACCCTTGCGGAATTCCATCAGCCGCACCAGATCGCCGACGGCGACTGCCTCTTCGATGAGCGACGCCAGCATGCGCGGCGTCGACACCGCCACGTCGACCCCCCAGGCGTCGGTGAACAGCCATTCGTTGCGCGGATCGTTGACCCGGGCGACCACGCGCGGCACCGCGAATTCGGTTTTGGCCAAGAGGCTTAACACGACGTTGGCCTTGTCGTCGCCGGTCGCGGCCACCACCACGTCGAACTCCTGCAGGTGCACCGACTCCAGCAGGCTCAGTTCGCAGGCGTCACCGAGCCGCCAGTGCGCGGCCGGGATCGCGTCGACGTCGACGTGATCCGGGTTGCGTTCGATCAGCGTCACGTCGTGGCCGTTGCCGATGAGTTCCCGAGTGACCGAGCGGCCGACGGCGCCGGCCCCGGCAACAGCTACCTTCATGTGCGCCGCTCCTTAGAGATCTTCGCTCGGTGGTAAGGCGGCGATGGCCACCGCCTCGGCGGCGCGGCCGGAGATGGCGGCGACGTAGACCTGGTCGCCGGCCTGGATCACCGATTTGGGCTCCGGCAACACACCGGCCCCGAAGCGGATCAGAAACGCGACCCGGGCTCCGGTGGCCTGCTCGAGATCGGTGACGCGATGCCCGATCCAGTCCTCGTGCAAGACCACCTCGGACACCGCGACGGTGCCGGTCGGGTCGCGCCACTTGGCCGTCTCCGTCTCGCGCAGCAACGCGTTCAGCAGCCGGTCGGTGGTCCAGGGCACGGTCGCGATGGTCGGAATGCCCAGCCGCTCGTAAACCTCGGCACGCTTGGCGTCGTAGATGCGGGCCACGACCCGCTTGACGCCGAAGGTCTCCCGCGCCAACCGCGCCGAGATGATGTTGGAGTTGTCGCCCGAGGACACCGCGGCGAACGCGTCCGCCTCCTCGATGCGGGCCCTCAGCAGGACGTCCCGGTCGAAGCCCTGCCCCAGCACCCGCTCGCCGGCGTATTCGGGGCTGAGCCGGTTGAAAGCGGTGCTGTCACGATCGATGACCGCGACATCGTGACCGATGCGGGATAGCCCGTCGGCGACCGAGGAACCGACCCGGCCGCAGCCCATCACCACTACTCGCAACTTGAGGTCCTCTCGACCGCGTCCTGCGCCCTTCACCGGCATCCCACGTCGGCCAGCCGTTTCGGTCGGCGAACATTCTCCTACGAACGCTACCGCCAAACCCGTCTGGGCTTACTCTTGGCTCTCGTGTCCAAACTTTCAACCGCCACCCGTCGGTTGCTTATCGGTCGGCCGTTTCGCAGCGACCGGCTGAGTCACACGCTGCTGCCCAAGCGGATCGCCTTGCCGGTGTTCGCCTCCGACGCGCTGTCCTCGGTTGCGTATGCGCCCGAGGAGGTCTTCCTGATGCTGTCGGTGGCCGGGGTGACGGCGTACGCGCTGACGCCGTGGATCGGGCTCGCGGTGGCCGCGGTCATGCTCGTGGTGGTGGCCAGCTACCGCCAGAACGTCCACGCCTACCCGTCCGGCGGCGGCGACTACGAGGTGGTCACCACCAATCTCGGCGACACCGCGGGGCTCGTCGTCGCCAGCGCGCTGATGGTGGATTACGTTCTCACCGTTGCGGTCTCGACGGCGTCGGCGATGGCCAACATCGGCTCGGCGATCCCGATCGTGGCCGAACACAAGGTGTTCTTCTGTGTGGTGTCCATCCTGCTCGTGATGGCGCTGAACCTGCGTGGGGTCCGCGAGTCCGGCTTGGCGTTCGCCATCCCGACCTACGCGTTCATCATCGGTGTCCTGGTGATGATCGGCTGGGGGCTGTTCCGGATCTTCGTGTTGGGTAACCCGCTGCGGGCCGAGTCCGCCGGTTTCCAGATGCACGCCGAACACGGCCAGGTCGTCGGGTTCGCCTTGGCGTTCCTGGTGGCGCGGTCGTTCTCCTCGGGGTGTGCGGCGCTGACCGGTGTCGAGGCGATCAGCAACGGGGTGCCGGCGTTTCAGAAACCCAAGTCGCGCAACGCGGCGACCACCCTGTTGATGCTGGGCGGAATCGCGGTGACCCTGCTGATGGGGATCATCGTGCTGGCGCAGAAGATCGGGGTCCAGCTCGTCGAGGATCCCGCGCGGCAACTGGGCGGGGCGCCCAAGGGCTACTACCAGAAGACACTGGTCACCCAGCTGGCGCAAACGGTGTTCGGCAGCTTTCACATCGGGTTCCTGCTGATCGCCACGGTGACCGCGCTCATCCTGGTGCTGGCGGCCAACACCGCGTTCAACGGGTTCCCGGTGCTCGGCTCGATCCTGGCGCAGCACAGCTACCTACCGCGCCAATTGCACACCCGCGGAGACCGATTGGCGTTCTCCAACGGAATCCTGTTTCTGTCCGGGGCGGCGCTGCTGGCGATCATCGCGTTCCGCGGTGAGGTCACCGCGTTGATCCAGCTGTACATCGTGGGCGTGTTCATTTCCTTCACGCTGAGCCAGATCGGCATGGTCCGGCACTGGACCCGGTTGCTGCGCACCGAAACCGATCCGCGGGTGCGGCGCAAGATGATGCGTTCGCGCGTGGTCAACACGGTCGGGTTGCTGTCCACCGGTGCGGTGCTGCTGGTGGTCCTGGTGACCAAGTTTCTCGCCGGGGCGTGGATCGCCCTGTTCGCGATGAGCCTGCTGTTCGGAATCATGAAAATGATTCACCGGCACTACAACACGGTGAACCGCGAGTTGGAGGAGCAGGCCGCCGCCCAGGAGCAGGTGGTGTTGCCCAGCCGCAACCACGCGGTGGTGCTGGTGTCCAAACTGCACCTGCCGACCCTGCGGGCGCTGGCCTACGCCAGGGCCACCCGGCCCGACGTCCTCGAGGCCGTGACGGTCAGCGTCGACGATGCGGAAACCCGCGACCTGGTGCACAAGTGGGAAGAAAGCGATATCAGCGTCCCGCTCAAGGTCATCGCCTCGCCGTATCGCGAAGTCACCCGTCCCGTCTTGGAATATGTCAAACGTGCCAGGGAGGAGTCGCCGCGCACGGTGGTGACGGTGTTCATTCCCGAGTACGTGGTGGGCCACTGGTGGGAGCAGGTGTTGCACAACCAGAGCGCCCTTCGGCTCAAGGGACGGCTGCTGTTCATGCCGGGTGTCATGGTGACGTCGGTTCCGTGGCAATTGAGTTCGTCGGAGCGCCGCAAGACCTTGCAGCCGCACATGGCGCCGGGTGACGCTCGTCGGGGGATCTTCGATTGACCCGCGAGTCGACACGCGCACGGGACGAGGCGGCGCCCCCGGTCGGGGAGCTGACCCTGACCACCGGCGCCCCGGCCAACGGCGGCAGCTGCGTCGCACACCACGAAGGCCGCGTGGTGTTCGTCCGGTACGCGCTGCCCGGCGAGCGGGTGCGGGTTCGGGTCACCGCGGATCGCGGATCCTATTGGCACGCAGAGGTTATCGAGGTCATCGAGCCGGCGGCCGGCCGTATCGCGTCGCTGTGCCCGATCGCCGGGGTGGACGCCGCCGGGTGTTGCGACCTGGCGTTCGCCGCCCCGGAGGTGGCCCGCACGCTCAAGGCCGACGTGGTGGCCAATCAGCTGGAGCGCCTCGGCGGCTATGCCTGGAGCGGGGAAGCCGAGCCGCTGGCGGATTCCGCGCCGACGGGATGGCGCACCCGCGTTCGGCTCGACGTCGGGCGCGACCGTCGCCCGGGCTTCCACCGGTACCACAGCGAGGAATTGGTGACCGATCTACGGTGTGCCCAGCTGCCCGCCGGCATGCTCGACGGGATCGCCGACAGCGAGTGGCCCCCGGCCGCGCAACTGCACGTGGCCGTCGACGACGACGGCGCACGCCACGTGGTGCGCACCCTGCGGCAGGGCAGGCACACCGCGACCAAGGTGGTCCAGGGTCGCTACGAGGCGGTGCAGCGGGTGGCCGGGCGCACCTGGCAGGTGCCGGTGACCGCCTTCTGGCAGGCGCACCGCGATGCGGCGGGCGTCTACAGCGATCTGGTCGCCGACTGGGCGCAGCTCGGCACCGGGATGCGTGCGTGGGATTTGTACGGCGGCGCAGGCGTTTTCGCTGCGGCGCTCGGCGATGCGGTCGGGCGGTCGGGGCGGGTACTCAGCGTCGACACCTCGCGCGGGTCGACCCGGGCCGCTCGGGCCGCCCTGGCCGATCTGACCCAGGTGCGGATCGTCACCGACTCGGTGCGGCGCGCGCTGGCGGCGGAACGAGGTGGCGCCGACGTCGCGGTGCTGGATCCGCCCCGGGCGGGGGCCGGGCGGGAGATCATCGATCTGCTGGCCGCCGCGGACGTCCCGCGGGTCGTGCACATCGGTTGTGAGGCAGCATCTTTCGCTCGCGACATCGGGATATACCTCGGTCACGGATACACCGTCGAGAAGATCAGGGTGTTCGACGCGTTCCCGCTGACCCATCACACCGAATGCGTCGCGCTGCTGACGCGTTAGGGAGTTCTGGCGGCGACGGCCCCGCCGGGACCTCGCCGCAATGCCGCGCGGGTGGATCTTCAGACCGGATAGACTGCGTCGCGGTGTGCCGGGAAGTCTGGTCGGCGATGTCTTAAACGAACACTGTCGACCGATCGAAAGGCTCAGGTGCTCACCACCCAAGGACGGGCCGTGATGGTCGCGGCATGCCGATTTCGTGCGCGGCACGCGCCCGCCGCCACCCGATTGCTGCCGTCGTGAACGAGACTCTGCGTTACGCGCTGATCGTGTCGTTCGCCAGCGGCGTCGGCTTGGTTGCGGTGTTGGCGAACCGACTGACCGAGCGGGTCAAGATCCCGGTTCCCCTGCTCGTGCTGATCGGCACCGCCGTCGCGGCGCACTCCGTGTCCGTGGTGCAGCCACCGTCCGAGCAGACCGTGGAGCGGGTGATCACCATCGCGCTGGTGCTGGTGTTGTTCGACGGCGGCATGCACATCGGGCCGGCGCGGTTCCGCGCGGCGGCCGTCCCGATCCTATCGGTGGGCGTCGTGGGCACCGCCCTGACCGCCGCGGGGGCGGCGCTGGTGGTGCACTACGTGTGCGGAATCGACTGGTTTCCCGCCGTGCTCGTCGCCACGGCCGTCGCTCCCACCGATCCGGCCGTGGTCTTCTCCGTGCTGGGCAAACGTGAGATC
Source organism: Mycobacterium mantenii (assembly GCF_001667865.1). Classification (GTDB taxonomy): domain Bacteria; phylum Actinomycetota; class Actinomycetes; order Mycobacteriales; family Mycobacteriaceae; genus Mycobacterium; species Mycobacterium mantenii_A. Next base: position 114,398 of record NZ_LZJP01000102.1, read on the forward strand.
AGGGGTCGCAGCAGCACCATCCTGGAGGGCGAGTCCGGCGCCAACGATCCGGTGGGCATCTCCTTGATGTCCAGCCTGGTCGCCGCCGGTGGCCTCAGCGCGGCCGGATTCGCCAGTGTGGGAACACAATTCGCTCTGCAGATGGCGATCGGCCTGGCCGTCGGGGTGATCGGCGGTCGTGCCCTGCTCGTGTTCATGCGCCGGGTGGCATTGCCGAGCGAAGGCCTCTACCCGCTGCGAACGCTGGTGTGCTGCCTGATGTTGTACGGCATCGCGACGCTCGCGCACGGCTCGGGATTTCTGGCCGTGTTCGTGGCCGGCATCGTGATCGGCGACGCCCGCGCGCCCTACAAGCCGGAGATAAAACGCTTCCACACCGCGCTGGCCGGTCTGGCGGAAATCGTCGCGTTCGCCGTCCTGGGTCTGACCGTCGACCTCACTGTGCTCGGCCATCCCGACGTGTGGATTCCCGGCCTCATCCTCGCGGTGGCACTGACGGTGCTGATTCGGCCGTTGGGCGTGGGCTCCTGCCTGATTCCCGTAGCGCTGCAGCGAAACGAACGCATCTTCGTTCTGTTCGCCGGGCTCAAGGGCGCGGTGCCGATCCTGCTGGGCGAGTTCCTGCGGGCCGCTCACGTCGCCGACGCCGAACGCCTGTACGGCATCGTGGTCATCGTCGTCGTCTTCTCGGTGCTCGTGCAGGGCAGCTCGGTGCCCGGCGTCGCCAGGCTGCTGCACCTGCCCATGCGCACGGTGGAGACCCAGCCGTGGGAGATAGGTGTGCGGCTCGCCGACGAACCGGAGGGGGTTCACCGCTTCAGCGTCGCCGCCGGATCCGCGGCCGAGCGGTCCACGGTCGAGGGTCTCAGTGACCGGGTCGGTGACATCTGGGTGAGCATCGTGGTCCGCACCACCGGCCTGGTGCCGGTGCGGGGCGACACCGAACTCGAAGCCGGCGACGAGGTCGTCATCCTGGCCGATCCCGAGCTTCACGACACACTGGCCGAACTGTTCGGCCCGGCGCCGGCCCGGTGAGCGTCGCCACCGTGCCATTCGGCGCGCGCTGCGTAGACTGACTGAATGCTGGAACAGATCCGCGGGCCCGCTGATCTGCAGCACCTTTCCCAACATGAACTTCGCGACCTCGCCGCCGAGATCCGTGAGTTCCTGATACACAAGGTCGCTGCCACCGGGGGACACCTGGGGCCCAATCTGGGCGTGGTCGAGCTGACGCTCGCCCTGCACCGGGTGTTCGACTCGCCCCACGATCCGATCATCTTCGACACCGGCCACCAGGCCTACGTCCACAAGATGCTGACGGGGCGGGCCCAGGACTTCGAGAGCCTGCGCAAGAAGGGCGGGCTGTCCGGGTACCCGTCGCGCGCCGAGAGCGAGCATGACTGGGTCGAGTCCAGCCATGCCAGCGCCTCGTTGTCCTACGCCGACGGCCTGGCCAAGGCCTTCGAGCTGAGTGGGCACCGCAACCGGCACGTGGTCGCCGTGGTCGGCGACGGCGCGCTCACCGGCGGCATGTGCTGGGAGGCGCTGAACAACATCGCCGCGTCCGGCCGCCCGGTCATCATCGTGGTCAACGACAACGGCCGCAGCTACGCCCCGACGATCGGCGGTGTCGCCGACCATCTGGCCACCCTGCGGCTGCAGCCGGCCTACGAGCAGGCCCTGGAGAAGGGCCGCGACGCGCTGCGCTCGCTGCCGCTGGTCGGCAAGATCGCCTACCGCGTCATGCACAGCGTCAAGGCCGGCATCAAGGACTCGCTGTCGCCCCAGCTGCTGTTCACCGACCTGGGGCTGAAGTACGTGGGCCCCGTCGACGGTCACGACGAACGCGCGGTGGAGGCGGCGCTGCGGCACGCGCGCGGCTTCGGTCGCCCGGTGATCGTGCACGTGGTGACCCGCAAGGGGATGGGCTACGCCCCGGCCGAGGACGACGAGGCCGAGCAGATGCATTCCTGCGGCGTCATCGACCCGGTCACCGGCCAGGCCACCAAGGTCGCCGGACCGGGCTGGACGGCGACGTTCTCCGACGCGCTCATCGGCTACGCCAGGAAGCGCCGCGACATCGTGGCGATCACGGCGGCCATGCCCGGCCCGACCGGCCTGACGCCGTTCGGGCAGCAGTTCCCGGACCGCCTGTTCGACGTCGGCATCGCCGAGCAGCACGCGATGACGTCGGCGGCCGGCCTGGCCATGGGTGGCATGCATCCGGTGGTGGCCATCTATTCGACGTTCCTCAACCGGGCGTTCGACCAGATCATGATGGACGTGGCGCTGCACAAGCTGCCCGTCACCATGGTGCTCGACCGGGCCGGCATCACCGGCTCGGACGGCGCCAGCCACAACGGCATGTGGGACATGTCGATGCTGGGCATCGTGCCCGGCATGCGGGTGGCCGCACCGCGCGACGCCACCCGGTTGCGCGAGGAACTCGGTGAGGCGCTCGGGGTCGACGACGGCCCCACCGCGCTGCGCTTCCCCAAAGGCGATGTGGGCGAGGACATCCCGGCGATCAAGCGTCGCGGATCGGGACTCTCGGGTGTCGACGTGCTCGCGGTCCCGGCCGGCGGATGCAACCACGACGTGCTGCTGGTAGGCGTCGGGGCGTTCGCGCCGATGGCGCTGGCGGTGGCCCGGCGGCTGCAGGACCAGGGGATCGGGGTCACGGTCATCGACCCCCGCTGGGTGCTGCCGGTGTCGGAGAGCGTCCTGGAATTGGCGGCGCAGCACAAACTCGTCGTCACCTGCGAGGACAACGGGGTCAACGGCGGGGTGGGCTCGGCGGTGTCCGCCGCCCTGCGCCGCGCCGACATCGACGTTCCGTGCCGCGACGTCGGGCTGCCGCAACGGTTCTACGAGCACGCCTCGCGCGGTGAGCTGCTGTCCGAACTGGCGCTGACCGACCAGGACGTCGCCCGCCGCATCACCGGATGGGTCGCCGCGCTGGGCAGCGGCGTCGCCGAGGCGGAGATCCGCGAGCACCTCGACTAGCTGTACTGACCTGAGAGGTTAGGTACGCGCGTGGCGGGTGGTTGGCCGCCGAGTGCGGTGTGGCCGCGGTGGTGATTG
>NZ_LZJP01000103.1:0-53167 GCF_001667865.1 Mycobacterium mantenii
TCCTGGTTCACCGCCGAACCCCGCACCACCGCCAGCACCGGATGCCCCAGCCGCTGCGCATCCGAGAGGCGCTCCACCGCCAACATGGCGCCGCCCTCGGACCAGCCGACGCCGTCGGCCGCGCCCGCGTAGGCCTTGCACCGGCCGTCCGGCGCCAATCCGCGGTGGCGGCTGAACTCCACGAAAACCGTCGGGGTGGCGTTCACGGTCGCGCCGCCGGCCAGGGCCAGGTCGCACTCCCCCGAGCGCAGCGACTGCACGGCCATGTGCAACGCCACCAACGACGACGAACACGCGGTATCCACCGACACCGCCGGACCCTCCAGCCCCAGCACATAGGACACCCGCCCCGAGGCCACACTGGAGGTCATACCGGTCAGCCGGTAGCCCTCGATCTCCTCAGCGAGCATGCCGTAGCCCTGAACGATGAGCCCGGCGAACACGCCGGTGGCGCTGCCGCGCAGCCCGCTGGGGTCAATCCCCGCGCGCTCCAACGCTTCCCACGACAGCTCGAGCAGCATCCGATGCTGGGGATCCATCGCCAGGGCCTCGCTGGGCGCGATGCCGAAGAAGGCCGGATCGAAGTCGGCGACACCGTCGACGAAGCCCCCGGTGTTCACGTAGCACTTGTGGCGCGCGTCCGGGTCCGGGTCGTACAGGCTCGCCACATCCCAGCCACGGTCGGTGGGAAACTCCGAGATCACGTCGCGGCCGTCGGCGACCATTTGCCACAGTGCCTCCGGGCTGTCCACGCCACCGGGGAAGCGGCATGACATACCGACGATCGCGATCGGCTCGTTGGACCGCTCCAGCAGCGCACGGTTGGTGCGCTTCAGGCGCTCAACCTGGACCAGCGCTTTACGCAGCGCTTCGGTCGCATGCTGGAGTTGATCAACCATCACAAACCTCGCCTAACCCTCGCCTAACGACGTTCGGCCGTCATTCACCGCCGGACGCGACTTTCGCCGAGTGACGGAATTTGCTGCACGAGGCGACGCCGTTTCTGGTTCGACCAGCGTCGTGCTGCTCTCCGACCCAAGAATATTGCTGGTGAGTATGGCCAACTCCGACAGGATTTCAAAACGTCCGCTGCTCCCGGCTACTACGGGAGGACCGGCATGGACAGGTGCGCCGCGCCGCGCAAAGAAGTCGTGCCGCAGGGTGCCCGGTGTGCCCGCTGGGTCGCGGTGCGCCGTAGACGTGGCCCGAAGTCCATGGCGCGACTGTACCCGGCTAGCCATAGCCGGTGGTCAGGCGCCTGTCGTGGAGCGTTCGGTGCAACGTCGGGTGCGGCCTGGTCCGGGTTGCCGACGATGCGGTCATACACCCGCTCGGCGCCAGCCGTCGGCGGCCCTGGCGGCCTGGATCAGCGCGTCGCACAACTGCCGGAGTTCGGCGGCCCCGGCGCCTTCGTCGACGGCCGTGGCGACGTCCTCGGCCGCGCACCGCACCTGGTAGACGCGATCCGACAGGTCGGCCGCATCCTCGGCCGACAGCACCACGGCATCCTCGGGCAAGGCGGCCGCGCCGTTGCGGTTCAGGGATGCCCGTTGTTCGTACGCCCGCTGCCGGCACGACTGCCGGCAGTACTGGCGCCGACGGCCCATTCCCGCATCGGTGACATCCCGACCGCACCAGCGACACGGCTGCGGGTGGGTACGGCGGCTCACGCCTGCCGACTTTAGTCGGGATTTCTCGGCGGTCCCGGTATCATGAATGGTCGCGTCGCGTATGCCGCCCTCAGCCGGGGAACTGCGCAGATCGCCGCAGCGTTTGCTAAATGAAGAGATTGCAAGGAATTGCCTTGTGGAGCCGCAGAGCTCCGAAAAGACCTAAAGGAGTAGCAGCCATGGCTGATCGCGTACTGAGAGGCAGTCGCCTCGGAGCCGTGAGCTACGAGACTGACCGTAACCACGACCTGGCGCCCCGCCAGCTCGCGAAGTACCGGACCGAGAACGGCGAGGAGTTCGAGGTTCCCTTCGCCGACGACGCCGAGATCCCCGGCACCTGGCTGTGCCGCAACGGCCAGGAAGGCACGCTGATCGAGGGCGACCTGCCCGAGCCGAAAAAGGTGAAGCCGCCGCGGACGCACTGGGACATGCTGCTGGAGCGCCGCTCGGTCGAGGAGCTCGAAGAGCTGCTCAAGGAGCGCCTCGAGATCATCAAGACCCGCCGCCGGGGCTGATCCGCGAAGTCAGCCCGGGCCGACGCGCGGTTCAGCTGCGGTTGTCGGCCCTGGCGGCCCGGGCACCCGACCGCCGGCCCTGGATACCCCAGCGGGTGACTTTGACCAGGGCTTCGCGGATGTTGGAGCCGCTCATCTTGGACACGCCGAGTTCGCGCTCGGTGAAGGTGATGGGCACCTCGGCGATGGTGAACCCGGTGCAGATCGTGCGCCAGGTCAGATCGATCTGGAAGCAGTAGCCCTTCGAGTCGACGCCGTCGAGATCGATCGCCTCGAGCACTTCGCGGCGGTAGGCGCGGTAGCCGGCAGTGATGTCGTGCACGCCGATGCCCAGCGCCAGCCGGGCGTAGGTGTTTGCCGTCCAGGACAGCGCCCAGCGCCGCCACGGCCAGTTGCGCACCGTCCCGCCCTCGACGTAGCGCGACCCGATGGCCAGATCGGCGCCGGCGTCGACGGCGTCCAGCAGGCGATGCAGCTGTTCGGGCGCGTGGCTGCCGTCGGCGTCCATTTCGACGAGCACCGAGTAGTCGCGGCTCAGCCCCCAGGCGAAGCCCGCCAGGTACGCCGCGCCCAGGCCGTCCTTCGCCGTGCGGTGCATGACGTGGGTGCGGCCGGCGTCGGCCGCCGCCAGTTCCTCGGCGAGCTGGCCGGTGCCGTCGGGGCTGCTGTCGTCCACCACGAGCAGGTGCACGTGCGGGCACGCCTCTTTGAGCCGCCGGTGGATCACCGGCAGGTTCTCCAGCTCGTTGTACGTGGGAATGATCACCAAGACGCGCTGGCTGGGACGATTGCCCGGGACGTGGGGCGCCGGCTGGCCGGTGGTCATGTAGCTCCTCTGTGTCGCCCGAAAGAATGTCGGCCGCCCTGTTCGGACGGGGTGTGGTCAGTCGCCGGCGTGCGGTCCCGGGTGTCGGGCTCAGTGTCTGAGTCGTGCTCGTCGGGCGGGGGTTTGCCCGGGGTCGCACCGGCCCCTTTCGATTGACGCGTGGGCCTGAGGCGAATCGAACGCGGGAACCATCCATTGTGCCGCATCCCGACCAGAATGACCGCTCCGGCCGCCAGGACCATGACCCATTGCAGCAGCGGCGCCCACTGGGTCGCCGGCGTCAGCCTGGTCTTGAGGCGCACCTGCATGTCCAGATAGGCGGGCTGGAAAAAGTCGGTGCGCGCCAGCTCGCCGCCGTCGGGGGCGACAACGGCGCTGATTCCGGTGGTGCCGGCCACCACCACGTAGCGGTCGTGCTCGACGGCCCTGACCTTGGCGAATGCCAGCTGCTGCTCGCTCATCGTCTTGTTGAAGGTGGCGTTGTTGGCCGGCACCGTCAGCAGCTGGGCGCCGCCGAGCACCGCCTGGCGCGGCACGCGGTCGAAGATCACTTCCCAACAGGTGGCGACGCCGACCGGCACCCCTGCGATGTGCACCACATCGGAGCCGGGGCGGGGCACGAAGCTCCCGGCGCGGCCGGCATAGCTGGAGAGGTGTTTGAACAGCCACGGCATCGGCAGGTATTCGCCGAACGGCTGCACGATCTCCTTGTCGTGGCGGTCGGCCGGGCCGGTGGCCGGGTTCCACACGATCATGGTGTTGGTGTAGTTGGGATCCTGCGGCGAGCGTCCCGGCACTTCGAGCACGCTGCCGACCAGGATCGGCGCGCCGATCGCCGCCGCGGCCCGCGAGATCGCCAGCGCGGCATCGTTGTTGACCAGCGGGTCGATATCCGAGGAGTCTTCCGGCCAGATCACGAACTGCGGTTGCGGGGCGGCGCCGGAGCGCACGTCGTCGGCCAGCCGCAGGGTCTCCCGGACGTGGTTGTCCAGCACCGCACGCCGCTGCTCGTTGAACTCGAAGCCCAGCCGCGGCACATTGCCCTGCACCGCCGCGACGGTCACCGACGGCTCGCCACCCGACCCGGTGCCGGCGTGCCGCACCTGCGGCCAGACGATGAGCGACGCGAACAGCACCAGGCAGATGCAGACACCGGGCAGCACCACCGCGGGCGGCGCAGGCTCGTGGTGCGCCGTATCCTGCGCGCCGGCGTCGCCGGCCGCGCGGGACGCCGGGTGACCGGAGTGCCACCACTTCACGATCTCCAGCGCGATGGCCGTCGCGCTGAATCCCACCAGCATGATCGCCATGGACAGCAGCGCGACGCCGCCGAGCTGGACCAGCGGCAGGAACGGGCCGTGTGTTTGACCGAAGGCCGCCGAACCCCAGGGGAAGCCGCCGAACGGGACGCTCGACTTGAGCCACTCCTGAGCCGCCCACAGCAGCGCGAACCAGATGGGCCAGCCCGGCAGCCGACGCACGATGACGGCACACAGGCCGAAGAGGGCGGGAAACAGCGCCGACACGGTCGCGAGCGCGATCCACGGGATGGGGCCGACCAGCAGCCCGACCCACGGCAGCAACGGCAGGTAGAACGCCAGCCCGAACAGGAACGCGTAACCCAGGCCGCCCGCCGGCGTGGTCGCGGGGTGCGTCAGCACCCACGCCAGCAACGCGGCGGCCACCACGGCACCCCACCACCAGTTGAGCGCCGGGAAGCTGGCGCAGAACAGTAGGCCGCCCGCCACCGCGCAACTCAGCCGGATCAGGCGGGGCTGCATCGCGGCCTGGGCGGCCGGCAGCCGTGTGATCACCGCGGCCACCAGCCCGGTCACCGCACCGCGCGCGGCGGTCCCCAGCCGGTCGGCCAGACCCGCGCCGGCCGGCGCACGCCCCTCGGGCGATTTCGGTCCCGCGGCGTCCTCGTGCCCGTCTGCTTCACCGTCGTGCTCGAGGTCTTGCGCGTCGGGCTCGATACGGACGTCGGCGGGTGCGTCGTCGCGCTCCGACTCGGCCTCATCGTTGATCGCGTCGGTCGATGCAAGCTCCGGCCGGCCCTCGTCCACCGCATCGGTTTGGTCCGCAGGATCGTCGCCGCCCAACCAATCCTTAGCCATGGATCACAGCGCCCCGATGGACCGTTCGCCGGCACCGCGGCAGTGCATCATCCGTGCCCAATCGCGGCAACGCCGGCACGCGGGAACGCGGGTCGGTCGACCAGCGCTGGACGGTGTCGCGCGGGCCGTGCACCTCCAGGTCGCCGGCATCCCAGATGACGTAGGAGGCGGGCGCCCCGGGCACCAGGGTGCCCGTCTTGCCGTCACGGACGCCGGACGCCCGCCAGCCGCCCCGGGTGGCGGCAGCAAACGCGGCCCGCGCCGAGACGCCGCTGCCGGGGGTGCGGTGGTTGACCGCTGCGCGCACGCTCACCCACGGGTCCAGGCCCGTGACCGGAGCGTCGGAACCTAACGCGAGGGGCACGCCTTGGGATGCTAACAGCGCAAAGGGGTTGAGCCGACTGCCTCGCTGGGCACCGAGCCGCCGCACGTACATGCCGTCAGCGCCGCCCCAGAGTGCGTCGAAATTGGGTTGCACGCTGGCGATGACGCCCCATCGCCCCAGTTTGGCGGCCTGATCGGCGCTGACCATCTCGACGTGCTCGAGGCGGTGCCCGCAGCCGGCGACGGCGACCGGGCCGAGGTCGGCGACGACCCGCTCGAGGGCACCCACCACCGTCGCGACCGCGGCGTCCCCGACGACGTGGAATCCGGCGGTGACCTCGGCCTGCGTGCAGGCCCGCAGGTGCGCCTCGACGGTGCCGGCATCCAGATAGCAGGTCCCCCTGCGGTCCGGCGCATCCGCGTACGGCTCGTGCAGCCAGGCGGTGCGCGACCCCAGTGCCCCGTCGACGAACAGGTCGCCGGCCAGCCCGCGGGCGCCGGTCACCGCCATCAGCTCCCGCGCCTGGTCGGGGCTGCTCACCGGCTCACCCCAATAACCGATCACCTCGACGCCTTGCTCGAGAACCCGCAACCGCAGCCAGTCGTCGATGCCGCCGATCTCGGGTCCGGCACATTCGTGGACCGCGACGATGCCGGCGGCCGCGGCGGCCCGCAGGGCTGCGGCGCGGGCTTCGGCGAGCTGTTCGGCCGTCAGCAGGTTCCGGGCGACGGCCCGCACCAGATGGTGCGCATCCCGGGTAAGCGGCCCCTCGGCGCTGAAGCCCGCGGTCGCCGGAAGGTCCGCGACCAGCCGGCGCAGGCCGGTGGACGCGAGCGCGGAGTGCACGTCCACGCGAGCCAGGTAGACGGGGCGGTCACCAAGAACGGCGTCCAGGTCGCCGGTGCTGGGCGGGCCGTTCTCCGGCCACGACGTCTCGTCCCAGCCATGCCCCCAGACCGGCCGGCCCGGGTGCGCGGCGGCATGGGCGGCGACCATCTGCAGGCACTGGGCGTGCGAGGCCGCCGCACGCAGGTCCAGGCCACTGAGCGTCAGCCCGGTGGCGGTGAGATGGATGTGGCTGTCCACGAACCCCGGCGACACGAAACCGCCCCGCAGGTCCTCGACGTCGGCATCGGGAAACATGCGGCGGCCGACCTCGTCGTTGCCCAGCCATGCCACCACGCCGTCGCGGATCGCCATCGCGGTCGCGTCGGGCTGGGCCGGGCTGTGCACCCGGCCGTTAACCAGCAGGGTCACCGGTGCGGGGCTATCGGTCACAGGCCAAAACTACGTGCAACTGTTCGGATGGCCATAACGGTCAACGGGTGAAGGACGTGGTCGGTCGCGACCGCGTCAGCGCCCGTCGAACCGTGGCGGTCGCACCGGCGCCTCGACGTCGCGGACATCGATGACCTCGCCGTCGATGTAGTCGCCGTGGCCGGCGGTCGACCCGCTGGGGTACGACGCCGGGTAAGACTCCGCGCGGAAAGCGCTCGCGTAGCTGAGTCCTGGCATTTGTCGCTGCAACGTGCGCACCGCCATGGCGGTCAACCCGGGGCGGACGGTCGACCGTACCGGCGGGATGAGCAGCAACAGACCCAGCGCCGTACTGACCAGGCCGGGAACGAGGACGAGGAGTGCGGCCAGGCTGACCAGCGCACCGTCGCCGGCCGCGGCGGGCTGCTCGGTCAGACCGGAGCGCAATTGGCCGATCCGGCGGATGAGGCGCGAACCCGCCATCGGGGCCACGACACCCCAGCCGAGCAGGAAGGTCGCCAACAGCACCAGCAGGGTCCAGCCCCATCCGATCGTCGACACCAACGCGAAGATCACCGCGAGTTCGACGAGGGCGTAGATCAGCAACAGCCGCGACACCATGCCAGACCAACGTCCGCGGACCACGCCCAAGTTCCCGTGGTGCTCCGCATCGCGATTGCAGTTAGATGACGCTATGACGACAATTCAGATCGATACCCCCGACGGACCGATCGATGCGTTACTGAGCACGCCTTCTGGGCAGGGCCCGTGGCCGGGCGTGGTGGTGATCCACGATGCGTTCGGTTACGGCCGGGATAAGCAGTCGACCAATGACCGCATCGCCGCGGCGGGGTATCTGGCGCTCACCCCGAACATGTATGCCCGCGGTGGCCGCATCCGCTGCATCTCCCGGGTCATGAAGGAACTACAGACCCAGCGCGGCCGCGCCCTCGACGACATTCTGGCCGCCCGCGATCACCTCAAAGCCATGCCGGAATGTTCCGGCCAGGTCGGCATCGCGGGTTTCTGCATGGGCGGCCAGTTCGCTCTTGTCATGTCGCCCAAGGGTTTCGGCGCATCCGCGCCGTTCTATGGCGCCCCCCTGCCGCGCAACCTCGACAAGACGCTCGACGGCGCATGCCCGATCGTGGCCAGCTTCGGCGGACGTGACCCGTTGGGACGGGGCGCGCCCGAGAAGCTGAAGGAGACCATCGCCGCCAAGAGCATCACCGCCGATGTGAAGACCTATCCCGGCGTCGGGCACAGCTTCGCCAACGAGCTGCCGGCCCAACCGTTGCTTCGCATCACGGGTTTCGGCTACGACCACGATGCCACCGAGGACGCGTGGCGGCGGGTATTCGCGTTCTTCGGCGAGCATCTGGGATCGGGCGCCGCGACGTAGTCGGTCAGTGGGCGGCGTCGAGCTTCTGCGACAACAACTTTGCGAACGTGTGGGTGTCGCCGGGCCAGCGCGCCGACACGTAGTCGCCGTCATCGACGACGAAGGCGGGGCGCGGGTCGGTCGGCGTGTCGCGCACCATCCCCGAGGTTTTCAGCCGCCAGTGCGGTGATCCGCGGGCGACGTCACGGAAATCGGCCGGATCTTCAAGCGCACGAGTGACTTCCGACTGCACCGACATGTAGCCGCCGGGCTGTCCCGGTTGCTCGGTATAGGTTCGGTAATAGTCGGAATCCCAGAACCGGGTGAATCGGGTGAGCCGCCAGGCCAGCCGTTCCATGGCCCATGTCAACGCGGTGGTCTTGCGCCCGTAAAGAACCGAACGGCCGGTGCCGGGATCGACGCTGCGCGCGGCGAGCAGCACCCCGTGACAGATGGCGGCCACCACCAGCCCGCGGGCGAACGCCTCCACCACCAGCCGTTGCAAGATGTCGCTGTCGATGTAGCTGCGCATCCCGCGGGCACGATGCCCTCCCGGCAACAGCAGCGCGTCGACGCCGTCCAGGCCGGCTTGCGGCCAGGCGACGGGTTGCCGAAACTCGTTCGATTGCAACATGTCCCGGTAGGCGGTGCGCCCTTCCCTATTGGCGCGCAGCGTCAGCCCGAGGAACGGGATGGCGCCCAGCAGGGGCAGCGCGGACCAGACGTCGAGTCCACGGCCGGTCACCATGATGTCGTCGGCCACCCCGGGCGTGCCGGTTTCGGTCGCGAACACCACCCGGTGGCCGTCTCGGGTCAACACCCGCCAGCTGACCGCGACCTCGGTCGGGTCGAAGTCGCGGTCCGGGATCGGGATCAGGACTGTGGCCACGGCGCCTTCGGCTCACGCCACCTTCAACTCGAGGCCGACATTGTTGTCCATGCCGCCGCGCAGCTTGCTGAAGAAGTTGAACACCTTGCCCACGATGCCGTAGCGCTTGCCGATCGCGTCGTAGACCGCGGCCGTTTCCGACTTGTCGAGGATCGCCGCGGTTCCTTCGACGGCCTCGCTGGTGGGGCGGCCGTTCATGGTGCAGGCCGCCAGCGTGACCCGCGGGGTGTTGCGGATCCGCTTGACCTTCCACGACTTTTCCTGGGTGATGACGAGGAGGCGGTCCCCGCTCCCCTTGTCCAAGGCCGCCCAGATCGGCGTCGGCTTGGGTTTGCCGTCCTTGGTGAAGGTGGTGAGCAGCACGTACTGCGCCTCGGCAAGGTCAGCGAAGGTTGGCGTCACCAGGACAACCTACCCCTGCGCGACCGCACCGTTGACATTGTCGGCGCCCGGCTGCGATAGTCATGGCACCTTAAACGAAAACATCATTTTCATTTAAGGGCGTAGAGCGCCGATCGAAGTAGGGAATCGTGAGCGATCCGACGAAGCCGCTGGCATGGTTGCCGTTCGCGATCACCGAGGCGGCGCTGGAGCCGGACTCGCCGGACGAAACCAGGCATCCCAATGTGTTTCACGCGTGGTCTCAACTTTTGACCCGGCTCGACGAAGCCGCGCGGACCGTCGAATCCGCGCCGGACAACCGCAATCGAATCGACGCCGCCGCCGGAATCCGGCATCTGCTGGTACTGCTCACCGCGGGCATCGATGAGGTGCTGCGATTCGATCCCGAGCCGATGTTGCGCGTGCAACGCACCAGCACCGATGACATCGTGACCTGGGGAATGGAGTGCCCGGACTGCCTCTACACCCGGGCCGCGCTGCGCGGCGCGGAGAGCTACCGGCTGTTCGGTAATCGCGGCACCGCCCGCTACGTGGGGCTGCAGACGATGAACGGCATCACCGCCACCGCGAACGAGTTGGTCGACGAGCTCGAGGTGGACGCGGATGGGAATTTCGAGGTGGTGCTGTCGGCCTCTGAACCGTCTGGGCGAGCGGGCAATTGGATGCGCATCGAGGGCGAGCATCCCACGTTGACGGTGCGGCATTTCTTCTACGACTGGGATACCGAGGTGGCCTCGTCACTGCGCATCGAGCGACTCGGCGGCGCCGCACCGGCCTCGGGCCGTGGCATCGATGCGGAGGTGGCGCTGACCCGCCAGCTGGCCGCCCTCGGCGACTTCGTCGCGGACAACCTGGCGTTCTTTCTGCAGTTCGGCGCCGCGGCACCACCCAACGGTTTCCTGCCACCGATCGACCGCACCGACATGGGCGCGGCCGCGGAGAACAGGCCGGTGATCGGCCGGTGGGAGCTGCGCCCCGACGAGGCGCTCATCGTCGAAGTGGAACCGCCGGAAGGCATTTACTGGAGCTTCTCGATCGGCAACCCGTGGTGGGAGACGATCCACTACGGGCGCCACCAGTCCAGCCTCAACGCCCATCAGGCCACGGTGGATTTCGATGGGCTGGTCCGCGTGGTGCTGTGCGACCGCGACCCCGGGATCGCAAATTGGCTCGACACCGCCGGCCACACCAACGGTCCGATAATCCTGCGCTGCGTGCGCACCCAAACGGCACCCACACCGAAGACCCGCGTCGTGCCGTTTGGCGATATCCGCGCCGAGTTACCTTCGGACACACCGCAAATCAGCTCCGAAGAGCGCGCATCCGTCCTCGCGGCACGGCGCCGCGCGGTCCACGAAAGGTTCGGACGGTGACATTCGACGCTGACGAGTTGGAGGATGGTGCTCGGGCCGCCACCGGGCTCGACGATTTCGGTTCGCCCTACTATCGCGACGGACTCGAACGCATCGTCGAGGCGCTGAATGCCGAGGCGGACCTCAACGAGATCGGGCGGGTCATCCAGCACGCCACCATCAGCAACGCCTTGATCCAACGCCTCAAGGTCGAAGACGCCTACCGGCAGCACCCCGAGATCGACGACCAGGTGGTCGGTGGTCCCGTCTTCGTCATCGGCCTCCCCCGCACCGGGACCACCGCGCTGAGTCAGCTGGTGGCCGCCGACCCCCAGTTCCGATCGCTGCGGATGTGGGAATCGCAAGCGCCTACCCCACCGCCGGAGGCCGCGACCGAACACAGCGACCCGCGGATCGCGCAGGCCGAGGCCGGCCTGAAGATGCTCGACGACATGTTTCCGTTGATGAAGACCCTGTACAACTCCGAGCCCACGGCCCCGACCGAATGCCAGGACCTGATGGGAATGAGCTTCCGCACCTTCCACTTCGACGGCGCCGTTCGCGCACCGGGGTATCTCGCGTGGTTGATGGGCTGCGACATGCACGGGACTTACATTTTTCATCGTCGGGTGCTCCGCCTCTTGCAATGGCGCTGCCCACCGGTGCTGTGGCATCTCAAGACGCCCGTGCACATGTTCGCTCTCGACGCGCTAGTCGAGGCATACCCCGACGCCAAATTCCTGTGGAGCCATCGTGATCCGGCCAAGGTGATGGGTTCGGTCTGCAGCCTGATCCGGTATGTGCGCAGCTGGAGCAGCGACCGCGACGACGCCAGGGAGCTCGGCGCCGAGCAGGTCGACAGCTGGGTCGAAGCCATCCGGCGGGCAATGGATTTCCGCAACCGCATGGGCGACGGCCGGTTCGCCGATGTCTCGTTCGCGGACCTGCAAACGGATCCGGTAGGCACGCTGCAAACCAGCTACGACACGCTGGGCCTGGCTTTCACCGATGCCACCCTTGCTTCCGTCCGGCGTTGGGCTTCGGACCACCGGCCCGGCTCCCGCGGCGCGCACGAGTATGAACTGGCCGACTACGGCCTGACACCCGAAAGTGTTCGCGAGCGGTTCGCGGACTATCTCGCCACCTACGACGCGACCGCGTGAATCCGTGAGCAGTCCTCGCACGCGACGACGCGACAAGTTGGGTCCGGACGCAACGGTGCGCGGCGAGATTCTGGCGGCCGCGTCAACCATCCTGTGGGAGCAGGGAATTGGTAAGTTCAGCGTCGGCGCTGTCCTGGAACGAGCCGCGCTGAGCACTCGGGCGTTCTATCGGCATTTCGAATCCAGGGACGATCTGGTGGCCGCGCTCTTTCTCGAGATGGCGCGCGCGGAGGAACGGCGGCTGCGACGCCGGATGGCCGCTGCGGACACGGAGCTCGACGCGGTCGCCGCGTGGATCGATGGTCGTCTCGACTTGGCATTCGACACCAACAAATCCGATTTGCGTCGCCTGTCGTTGGAAGCTCAATCGCAGTCCCCCGCACTGGTTGCGCCCGCGTACGCGGAAATGCTGAAGCCGCTCGTCGATGTGCTGCAGCGCGGTCTGCGGGACGGCGTCTTCCACCTCGTCGACCCGATGACCGACGCCCAGTTCATTCACGGGGTGGTGTGGGCCGGCATCAACGAGCAATGGGCGACGGGCGCGTGCGACCGCGAGGATCTCCGCGAACGCATGCTTCGGTTTTGCCTGGGCGGACTCGGTGTGCGGGAACCGATTCAGGGAGGCTAACGATGGACCTGGGTTTTGCCGGATCGACCGCCGTGGTCACCGGTGGCAGCAAGGGTATGGGGCTGGCCATCGCCGAAACCCTTGCCGCCGAAGGAGCCAGCGTGGCGGTGATGGCCAGAAGCCAGGCGTCGCTCGACGCCGCCGTGGCGTCATTGCGCCGGGCAGGCGCTCCGGATGCCGTGGGGATCAGCGTTGACATGACCGACGCCGAGTCGATCTCCGATGGCTTCGCCGCCGTGTCGCAGCGTTGGGGGCGACTCAACAGCCTGGTGCACACGATCGGGCCGGGCGACGGCTATTTCGAGCAGATGGACGACGCGCAATGGGACGAGGCCTTCAGCCTCGGCACCATGTCGGCCGTTCGATCGATTCGTGCCGCCCTGCCGCTGCTGCGCGCCGCGGACTGGGCGCGCATCGTGACGCTGTCCGCGCATTCGATCCAGCGGCAGAACCCGCGGATCATCGCCTACACGGCATCGAAATCGGCGTTGGCCAGTGTCACCAAGAACCTCTCGAAAAGCCTTGCCACGGACGGCATTCTGGTCAATTGCGTGTGTCCGGGAACCATTGTGACCGCGAGCTTCACCGAAGCACTGAAAGACGTCCTCGCCGCCGACGGGCTCGACGCCACCGATCCGGTCGACGTCATGACCTGGATCGACAACAACTTCCACCAGCCCTGCGACCTCGGCCGTGCCGGACTTCCCGAAGAGGTCGCCTCCCTCACCGCCTACCTGGCATCGCGGCGCAACGGCTATGTCACGGGCGCGGCGGTCAACGTGGACGGCGGGTCCGACTTCATCTGAGGCCTCAGCCTTGTGCCGAGTGTGCGGCCAGCCGCACGTTCGGTGACGAGCGTGCGGCCAGCCGCACACTCGCGCGGGCGATCACCGGACCGAGGCCGGCGGCCTCAGCCTTCCAGGTCGCCCTCGGTTTCCAGCAGCGCCTGACGCAGGCCGTCGAGGGTTTCCGGTTGCGGCGCCGCCCACATGCCGCGTCCGGCGGCCTCCAGCAGCCGCTCCGCCATGCCGTGCAGCGCCCAGGGATTGGACTCCGACATGAACTTCCGGTTCTCCGGGTCCAGCACGTAGCGCTCGGTGAGTTGTTCGTACATCCAGTCGGCCATCACCTGAGCCGTCGCGTCGTAGCCGAACAGATAGTCGACGGTCGCCGCCATCTCGAACGCGCCCTTGTAGCCGTGCCGGCGCATCGCCGCCATCCAGCGCGGATTGACGACGCGCGCCCGGAACACCCGGGTGGTCTCCTCCGACAGGGTGCGGGTGCGGATCGCGTCGGGCCGGGTGTTGTCGCCGATGTAGGCGGCCGGCGCCTGGCCGGTCAGCGCGCGCACCGTAGCCACCATGCCGCCGTGGTACTGGAAGTAATCGTCGGAGTCGGCGATGTCGTGTTCACGGGTGTCGGTGTTCTTGGCGGCCACCGCGATGCGCCGGTACTGGCGGTTCATGTCGTCGACGGCCTCGCGGCCGTCCAGGTCACGGCCGTAGGCGAACCCTCCCCACGCGGTGTACACCGCGGCGAGGTCGGCGTCGTCACGCCAGTTGCGGCTGTCGATCAGCTGCAGCAGCCCGGCGCCGTAGGTGCCGGGCTTGGATCCGAAAATCCTTGTGGTGGAGCGGCGTTGGTCACCGTGCTGGGCAAGGTCCGCCTGAGCGTGCGCTCGCACGTAGTTGTCCTCGGCGGGCTCGTCCAGGTCGGCGACCAACCGCACCGCGTCGTCGAGCATCGTCACGACATGCGGGAAGGCGTCCCGGAAGAAGCCGGAGATTCGCACCGTCACGTCGACGCGCGGGCGGCCCAGCTCGGCCAGCGGAATCGCCGCCAGGTCGACGACGCGCCGTGACGCGTCGTCCCACACCGGCCGGACACCCAGCAGGGCAAGGACTTCGGCGATGTCGTCACCGGCGGTACGCATGGCCGAGGTGCCCCACACCGACAGGCCGACCGACTGCGGCCACTGCCCGTGGTCTTCGCGGTAGCGGGTCAGCAGCGAATCCGCCAGCGCCACACCGGCTTCCCAGGCCAGCCGGGAAGGCACCGCCTTGGGGTCGACGGAGTAGAAGTTGCGCCCGGTGGGCAGCACGTTGACCAGGCCGCGCAGCGGTGACCCGGACGGGCCGGCCGGTATGAATCGGCCATCCAGGGCACGCAGCACCTGGTCGATTTCGGCGGCGGTGCCGTTTAGCCGGGGCACCACCTCGGTGGCCGCGAATCGCAGCACCGCGGCGACCTCGGCGTTGTCGGTAATCCGTTCGGCCGCATCGGCATCCCAGCCGCTCGCCTGCAACGCCCCGACCAGTTCGCGCGCCGCGGCCTCGGTGTGGTCGACGGTGGTCCTGTCGTCGGTGCCGTCCTCGGCCAGCCCCAGGGCCTGCCGCAGGCCGGGCAGCGCTTGCTCGCCGCCGAACAGCTGGCGCGCCCGAAGGATCGCCAGCACCAGGTCCAGTTCGGCTTCCCCAGTTGGCTTTTGGCCGAGGATGTGCAGGCCGTCGCGGATCTGGACATCCTTGATCTCGCACAGCCAGCCATCGACGTGCAGCAGCATGTCGTCGAACGAGTCCTCTTCGGGTCGTTCGGTCAGGCCCAGGTCGTGGTCCATCTTGGCGGCCCGGATCAGCGTCCAGATCTGCTGGCGGATGGCGGGCAGCTTGCCGGGATCCAGCGCGGCGACGTTGGCGTGCTCGTCGAGCAGCTGTTCCAAACGCGCGATGTCGCCGTAGGTTTCGGCGCGCGCCATCGGCGGGATGAGGTGGTCGACGAGCACGGCATGGGCCCGCCGTTTGGCCTGCGTGCCCTCGCCGGGGTCGTTGACCAGGAAGGGATAGATCATCGGCAGGTTGCCCAGCGCGGCGTCGGGCCCGCAGGCCGCCGACATGCCCAGCGTCTTGCCGGGCAGCCATTCCAGATTGCCGTGCTTGCCCAGGTGCACCACGGCGTGCGATCCGAAGCCGGCGTCCAGCCAGTGGTAGGCGGCCAGGTAGTGATGACTGGGCGGCAGGTCCGGGTCGTGGTAGATGGCGACGGGGTTTTCCCCGAAGCCGCGAGGCGGCTGCACCATCAGCACCAGGTTGTCCGATTGCATTGCGGCGATGACGATTTCGCCGTCGGTGTCGTTGCTGCGGTCCACAAAGAGATTCCCGGGCGCCGGGCCCCAGTGCTCCGTCACGGCGTCGGTGAATTCGGCGGGCAGGGTGGCGAACCATTCCCGGTATTCCTTGGCGGACACCCGGATCGGGTTGCCGGCAAGCTGACCCTCGGTGAGCCAGTCGGGGTCCTGCCCGCCCCGCTCGATCAGCGCGTGGATCAGGGCGTCGCCGTCGCCGGCCTCGACGCCGGGCAGCTCACCCACCCGGTAGCCGTGCTCGCGCATCGCCCGCAGCAGCGCGACGGCGCTGGCCGGTGTGTCCAACCCGACCGCGTTGCCGATGCGGGCGTGCTTGGTGGGATAGGCCGAGAACACCAGGGCCACCCGCTTGTCCGCCGGGGCGACACGGCGCAGCTGCGCGTGGCGCACCGCCAGTCCCGCGACCCGCGCGCAGCGTTCCGTGTCGGCGACGTAGGAGATCAGCCCGTCGTCGTCGATCTCCTTGAAGGAGAACGGCACCGTGATGATGCGGCCGTCGAACTCGGGCACCGCGACCTGGCTGGCCACGTCGAGCGGGCTCAGGCCGTCGTCGTTTTCGCGCCACTGGGCGCGCGGGCTGGTCAGGCACAGCCCCTGCAGGATCGGGATATCCAGGGCGGCAAGGTGTTCGACGTTCCAGCTGTCGTCGTCTCCACCGGCCGACGCGGTGGCCGGTTTCAATCCCCCGGCCGCCAAGACGGTGACCACCATGGCGTCGGCGTCGCGCAGCCGTTGCAGCAGTTCGGGTTCGGCGGTGCGCAGCGACGCGCAGTAGACCGGCATCGGCCGCGCGCCGGTGTTTTCGATGGCCTGACACAGGGCCTCGATGTAGCCGGTGTTGCCGGCCAGGTGCTGCGCGCGGTAGTACAGCACGGCGATCGTCGGGCCGTCGGTGTCACCGGCGGGCCGCGACAGCTCTCCCCACGTCGGCGTCACGACCGGCGGGCTGAACCCGAACCCGGTCATCAGCACGGTGTCGGACAGGAAGGCGTGCAGCTGGCGCAGGTTCTCCACGCCGCCGTGCGCCAGGTAGATGTGCGCCTGCACCGCGATGCCGGCGGCCAGGGTGGACAAGCCAGTCAATTCGGCGTCGGCGGCCTGCTCGCCGCTGACCAACACCGTCGGCACACCGCTGGCGATCACAGTGTCGATGCCGCTCTGCCAGGCGCGGTAGCCGCCCAGGATGCGCACCACCACGATGGCGACATCGGCCAGCAGGTCGGGCAGTTCCTCGTCCGAGAGCCGCGACGGGTTGGCCCACCGATAGTTCTTCCCGCTGGAACGCGCGCTGATCAAGTCCGTGTCGGACGTCGACAGCAGCAGGATGGTCGGCTCAGCCACCCACCATTCGTACCGCAGCGGGGCGCGCTCGCAGCTACTGGGCTCGGCGGGCGGTCCGCTCAACCGCCCAGCATTGCCGCGATCCGGTCGGCGACCTGTTGGGCCACGATCCGGGCCGGTCCGTTCCTCGCCGGTTCGTAACGGTCCGCGTCGGCGTCGTAGTCGGCGCCGGCGATCGACCCGTGATCGGCATCCAATTCGACGACCTCCACCGGCCAGCCGATCCGTTCCAGGTGGGCGGCGAACTCTCTGCTGGCCGCCACCGGCACGACGTCGTCGGCCAGGCCGTGCAGCAACGTGAACGGCGAACCGACATCGGCGGCTCTAAGCCCGTCGGTCAGCGGCAACCCGGAGATCGGATCGGGAATCATGAAAGCCCCGGCGAGGCAGACCGTGTGCGCGGGGGTGAAGCCGAATTCGGCCGCGCGCAACGTCACGCCCGCCGCCGCGGCGCCGCCCATCGACCACCCGACGAGCAGGATGCGTCCCGCGTCGGTGGCGAGGTTGCGCGCGAACTCGAGCGATCGCAGCAGGTCCGCACGCCCACCGTCCTCGGCATGGGAATTCCAATCGGGTGCCACCACCGCTACGGCACGCCCGGCCAGCATGCCGGCCAGCGGGCCGACGGCCGCGCGGGCATCGGTTTGCGCGCCATGCCACAGCAAGATCGTGGACGGTGCCGGCTCGCCAAAGACGTCGGTCCACCGGCCCGGGGCATATTCCACCGTTCTCACGGCCACGAGGATGCCCGTACTGACGCGTGTTCAACCCCTGAGAGGAATCCGGCCGTCACCTTTGGCGGGGCCGTACCGTGGACGGGTGGCCAGGACGCGCGACACCGACGCATGCCCGGGTGCGCTGCAGGTGCACCAGGCGGCCGACGGCGCCTTGGCCCGGATCCGGCTACCCGGCGGCATGATCACGGCCGCCCAACTGGCCTCGTTGGCTGCCGTCAGTAGCCATTCGGGGTCGGGAACGCTCGAGCTGACCGCCCGGGGCAACGTGCAATTGCGCGGGCTGACCGACCTGACCGCGGTGGCCGAGGCGCTCGCGGCCGCGGGCCTGTTGCCCTCGACGACACACGAGCGGGCCCGCAACATCGTCGCGTCACCGCTGTCGGGACGGTCCGGCGGACACCTCGACGTGCGGCGCTGGGTCGGCGAGCTGGACGCCGCGATCTGCGGCGAGCCCCGGCTCGCCGAACTGGGCGGCCGGTTCTGGTTCGGTCTGGACGACGGGCGCGCCGACGTGTCGGGGCTGCGCGCCGACGTCGGGGTGCACGCCTTCCCCGACGGCTGCGCGCTGTTGCTGGCCGGGCGCGACACCGGTGTTCAGCTGGCGGCCGGCGAGGTGATCGAGACGCTGGTCACCCTCGCGATGCGGTTCGTCGACATCCGTGGAACGGCTTGGCGCGTCCAGGAATTGGACGACATTCGACCGCTGCTACCCGGCGCCGAACCGCGCGTCACCTCATTCCCGGTCGTCACCAAGGCGCCGGTGGGCTGGATCAACCAGGACGACGGGCGGGTGACGCTGGGCGCCGCGGTACCACTGGGCGTGCTGCCGGCCCGCGCTGCGGAGTACCTGGCCGCGATCGAGGCGCCGCTGGTGATCACGCCGTGGCGGTCGGTGCTGGTATGCGATCTCAGCGAAGAGGTGGCGGACGTCGCGCTTCGCGTGCTGGCGCCGTTGGGCCTGGTGTTCGACGAGAACTCGCCCTGGCTGACCGTCAGCGCCTGCACCGGCAGCCCCGGCTGCGCGCGCTCGGCCGCCGACGTGCGGGCCGACGCCGCCCAGTCGCTGGATGCGCGAGGCGCGGATGCGGAAGGGCACCGTCATTTCGTCGGCTGCGAACGGGCGTGCGGCAGTCCGCTGGCCGGTGAGGTGCTGGTGGCCACCGCGGACGGATACCGACGGCTGTAGCCGGGTGCGGCGGGTCGCCACGCCGACGAGCCTTAAAGTGGGCGGGTGCTCGACTACATCCGCGACGCGGCGGAGATCTATCGCCAGTCGTTCGCGACGATCCGCGCCGAAGCGGATCTGGAGCGATTCCCGGCCGACGTGGCGCAGGTGGTGGTCCGGCTGATCCACACCTGCGGGCAGGTCGACGTCGCCGAGCACGTCGCGTTCACCGACGACGTCGTCGAGCGGGTCGGCGCCGCCCTGCGTGGCGGCGCGCCGGTGCTGTGCGATTCGTCGATGGTGGCCGCCGGGATCACCGCCGCGCGGCTGCCGGCCGACAACCAGGTGGTGTCGCTGGTGGCCGATCCGCGGGCGGCCGAGCTGGCCGCCCGACGGCAGACCACCCGCTCGGCGGCCGGGGTGGAGCTGTGGGCGGACCGGCTGCCCGGCGCCGTCCTGGCGATTGGCAACGCGCCGACCGCGCTGTTCCGGCTGCTCGAGCTGATCGACGACGGGCTCGCCCCGCCGGCCGGGGTGCTGGGCGGACCGGTGGGTTTCGTCGGGTCGGCGCAGTCCAAGCAGGAGCTCATCGACAATCCGCGCGGAACGTCGTATCTGGTGGTGCGGGGCCGTCGCGGCGGCAGTGCGATGGCCGCCGCCGCCGTGAATGCGATCGCGAGCGATCGCGAATGACCGCGCAAAGCGTCTCCAGGGGAACACTGTGGGGCGTCGGGTTGGGGCCCGGCGACCCGGAATTGGTGACCGTCAAGGCCGCCCGCGTGATCGGCGAGGCCGACGTGGTGGCCTACCACAGCGCCCGGCACGGCCGCAGCATCGCGCGCGGCATCGCCGAACCGTATCTGCGGCCCGGTCAGATCGAAGAGCACCTGATCTATCCCGTCACCACCGAGACGACCGACCACCCCGGCGGCTATGCCGGTGCGATCGAGGATTTCTACGTCGAGGCCGCCGAGCGCATCGCCGCGCACCTCGACGCCGGCCGCAATGTGGCCCTGCTGGCCGAGGGTGATCCGCTGTTCTACAGCTCCTACATGCATCTGCACACCCGGCTGACGGAGCGGTTCGACGCCGTCATCGTGCCCGGCGTGACGTCGGTGAGCGCCGCCTCGGCCGCCATCGCGACACCGTTGGTGGCCGGGGACGAGGTGCTGTCGGTGCTGCCGGGCACCTTGCCGGTCGTAGAGCTGACGCGTCGGCTCGCCGACGCCGACGCCGCCGTCGTGCTCAAACTTGGGCGTTCGTATCATGCTGTGCGGGAAGCGCTTTCGGCATCGGGACAGCTCGACGACGCATTCTACGTCGAGCGGGCCAGCACTGCCACGCAACGGATACTGCCCGCCGCTGACGTCGACGAGGCCGGCGTTCCGTACTTTTCGCTGGCCATCCTGCCGGGCGGGCAGCGCGGCCGGCGCGCACCCGCTGCGGGCAGTGTCACGGTGGTGGGCCTGGGCCCCGGCGACCTGGACTGGATGACGCCGCAGACCCGGCGGGAGCTGGCCGCGGCGACCGACCTGATCGGCTACGGCGGCTACCTGGATCGGGTCCCGGCTCGCGACGGCCAGCAGCATCACCCCAGCGACAACCGCGACGAGCCCGAGCGGGCCCGGTTGGCCTGCACGCTGGCCGAGCAGGGGCGCGCGGTGGCGGTGGTGTCGTCGGGCGACCCGGGCGTGTTCGCGATGGCTACGGCGGTGCTCGAAGAGGCCAAGGAGTGGCCGGGCGTGCAGGTCCGGGTGATTCCGGCGATGACTGCCGCGCAGGCGGTGGCCAGCCGGGTCGGCGCCCCGCTGGGGCACGACTACGCGGTGATCTCGCTGTCCGACCGCCTCAAGCCGTGGGAGGTGATCTCGGCGCGGCTGCAGGCCGCCGCGGCCGCCGATCTCGTGCTGGCGATCTACAACCCGGCTTCCAAGACGCGAACCTGGCAAGTGGGCGCGATGCGCGACATCTTGCTGGGCCACCGCGAACCGGGCACGCCGGTGGTGATCGGCCGCAACGTGTCCGGCCCCGACGAAGACGTCCGCGTGGTCAGGCTGGCCGATCTCAATCCCGGCGAGATCGACATGCGCTGCCTGCTGATCGTCGGGTCGTCGCAAACCCAGTGGTACTCACACGATTCCAGTGACAGGGTCTTCACGCCCCGGCGCTACCAGGGCTAGTCGCGGTCCCAGGTGCTCGGCATCATCGGCACGGTGGGGCCGTCGCTCAACCCGTCCCGGGTCAGCGTCGCCAACCCGGTGGCCCGGGCCGCATCGGATTTCGCTGCGGCACCGGCAAATCCGAGCGGGCCCGCGCTGTCCTCGGACGGGCGGGCGGCGTACGGATCGTCAACGCCACCGGTCGGGTCCAACCCCTCGTCGGAGTCCATGAATTCGTAGCGGTACGCGCGCTCCGTGGCGGTTCCGCCCCGGCGGCGTCGAGCCCGGGCCTTCTTTTTGGCGTCGGCGGCCGCGGCTGCGGCGGCGAATGCGTCGACGTCGTCGGACGACGGTTCCTCCGACTTGCGGCGTGACCGGCCGCTCGCGCTGCCTCGCGCCGACAGCCCCGAAAGCCCCACCGCATAAAGCGCATTGGACAGGTTCGCTCCGACCCCATCGGTCGCCGTCGGGCCGAAGCCGACGCCTGGCCCCCCACCGACCGGCCCGCCACCGGCCGACCCGGCGACCGTCGACGCGGGGGCCGTGGACGGCGTCGGCACGTGACTCACGCTGGCGGGCGCGCCGGCGATCGTCGGCGCCGGGGCGGCCACCGGTGCCGGTGCTGCCGCCACGGCCGGTACCGGCGCGGCCATCGAGAGGGGCGCCGCGATGCTGATCGCGGTCACGGCGGCCGCCGCCCCGCCCGCAGCGGCCGCGCCGATGGCGGCAACGACAACCGGAGCGAGCACCACCGCCATTTGGATCGCGAACTGAATGAACGGCCAGAAAATCATCAGGGTGTGGAAGATGGCCCAGCCGAGCGCAGTCGACAGGGCCGGTGACAGTCCGAGCTGCCCGAAAAACGACGCGAGACTGTTGACCCACGGCACCGGCGGGAAGGGCCAGCCACCGGGGTTGAGGTCCTTGGACACCGGCCACGCGAAATTCTGGGTGTACTGCTTCAGCCATTGGGTCAGCTGGTCCATCCAGGACGGATAGGTCTGCGTCGTCGCCTGCTGCTGGGCACTCGAGGTATCGGCATTGTTGAGGTTGGAGCCCGAATCCGCGGCCGGCGCCACGGCGGCCGCCTGCACCGCCGCGACGCTCGCGGTGCCCGCCTCTGCACCCGGCACCACGATCGGCGGTGCGGGCGTGGCCGGCGGAACCGCCGCCAGCGCGGATTCACTGACCGCCTGATAGGTGGTCATGGTCGTGGCGGCCTGCACCCACATGCGCGCGTAGTCGGCTTCATTGACGGCGATGGGAATGGTGTTGATGCCGAAGAAGTTTGTGGCGACCAGTGTTCCGTGAAGGGCGTGATTGGCCGCCAGCTCGCCCAGCGTCGGCATGGCCGTCAGAGCCGCGGTGTAGGCGGTGGCCGCGGTCTCGTGCAGGCTCGCCGCCGCGGTGCTCTTGGCCGCGCTCTCCAGCAGCCAGGCCTGGTAGGGGGCGTGCGCGGCCACGTATTGGTCCGCGCTGGGCCCGTCCCAGGCTCCCGCCTGCACGGCGCCCAACAGTCCGCTGAGCTCGGATGCCGCGGTCGCGTAGTCGGTGCTCAGCGACGACCATGCCGTCGCCGCGGCCAACAGCGGCGCGGGGCCGGGGCCGCTGCTGAGCAACGTCGAGTGCACTTCGGGTGGAAACGCGATCCAGAGCGGGGCGGTCATCGTCGTGGGCCTTCGGGCAAGAACACGAATACCTCTTCGGTGAATCTCGTGGATGGGCTGGCGATGCGTACGACCAGAGGTCGGTCAGCCGTGCCGTTTAGTTCCCCGCAATTTCGTTGCGGCGATAAATTTCGCGAGTCTTTGCGCGCAGCCGGGGCATGCGCAACGATGCAGGGATGCGGTGTGAGATTGCGCGCGAAGCGCTGTCGGCTCGGTTGGACGGCGAGCGACCCCAGGTGCTCGCGCAGCAAGTCGACGCCCATCTCGAATCCTGCCGCAGCTGCCGCTCCTGGCTGATCGGGGCGGCGGTGCAGACGCGCCGGCTGGCCTCCGTGACGCCCGGCGAGGGACCCGACCTGGTCGAGAAGATCATGTCCAGCATCGGCGAGCAGCCCACCGGACACCAGGCCCGGATGCGCTGGCTGCGATCGCACTACCGGCGGTGGGGCCTGATCGCCGTCGGCCTGTTCCAGGTGGCGATCGCCGCCGCCCAAATCACCGGAATCGATTTCGGCATGGTGTCCACACACATGCACGGCGCGATGTCCGGCGAGCACCTGATGCACGAGTCCACAGCATGGTTGCTGGCCCTGGGTCTGGCGATGATTGCCGCCGGCGTCTGGCCCGCCTCCGCATCGGGGGTGGCGGCGATCACCGGCGTCTATTCGGTTGCGCTGCTTGGCTATGTGATCGTCGACGCCTTCGACGGCGAAGTCACCGCCACCCGCATCGCCAGTCACATGCCCCTGCTGCTGGGCCTGGCCTTCGCGTTGTTGGTGGCGCGGGAGCGGGTGGGCTCGCACCGGCGGCGCGGTTCCGACGCTTCCGACGACGCCGACTTCCCCGCCTGGGCGGCGGACTCACCCAGCGGTCGGCGGCGCGGGCACCTGCGGCCCATCAATCGTGTGGTCCTCGACCCCAGCGCGTCCTCTACGACGTGGCGTCGTAGAATCGGAAATTCCGCACAACAAAGGTGGTTGGGCATGACCGCGCCGAGCGACGACGAGGCCGTAACCGATCTCGCGTTGTCCGCCGCACGCGGAAACCCCCGAGCGCTGGAAGCGTTCATCAAAGCCACCCAGCAAGACGTGTGGCGCTTCGTGGCCTACCTGTCCGACGCGGGCAGCGCCGACGACCTGACTCAAGAAACATTCCTGCGCGCCATCGGCGCCATCGAGCGGTTCTCCGGGCGCTCGAGCGCGCGGACCTGGCTGCTGTCGATCGCGCGCCGCGTCGTGGCCGACCACATCCGCCATCTGCAGTCGAGGCCCCGCGCTGCCCTGGGCGCCGATCCCGAACACGTGGTGCGCGGGGATCGGCACGCCCGCGGATTCGAAGACCTGGTCGAGGTGACGACGATGATCGCCAACCTCAATGCCGAACAGCGCGAAGCGCTTTTGCTCACTCAGCTGCTCGGCCTGCCCTACGCTGACGCCGCCGCGGTATGCGGCTGCCCGGTGGGCACCATCCGCTCCCGCGTCGCGCGAGCCCGTGACGCGCTGCTGGCCGATGGCGAGCGCAGCCACCTAACCGGCTAGCGCGCCAACCCATTCGGCGGCCTCGTGCACGGTGCCGACGGTTGTCACCCCGGCGGGTAGCGGTGGCCGCGCCACCATCACCACCGGAACGTTCAGCGCCGCAGCGGCATCCAGCTTCGCCCGGGTCATGTCCCCACCGCTGTTCTTGGTGACCAGTGCGTCGATGCGATGCTCTCTCAACAGCGCGAACTCGTCGTCGTAGCCATACGGTCCGCGGGAGAGCACCACCCGGTGATGACGCGGCAGTGCGGACGCGTCCGGATCGGTGACCGCCCGGATGAGAAACCACGCGTCACTGTCGGCGAAGGCCTTTACGCCCGAGCGTCCGGTGGTGAGGAATACTCGTGAATAGCTTTGCCGGGCAACGGTTTCAGCGGCGGCTGTGTCGGATTCGACGACAATGGCGCTGCCGGGATCCCAGGGCGGGCGCGCCAGGATCAGATGAGGGATCCGCAATTCGGCGCACGCGGCGGCGGCATGCGCCGTCATGGTTGCCGCGAACGGGTGGGTGGCGTCGACGACCGCGTCGATGCGCTCGTCGCGCAGCCAGCGCCGCAATCCGTCCACGCCCCCGAATCCGCCGACCCGCACGGGACCGACGGGCAGCGCCGGATCCGGTACCCGGCCCGCGAGGGAGCTGATGACGTCGATCCGGGGGTGCAGGGCCTTCGCCAGCGCGCGGGCCTCGCCGGTGCCACCGAGCAGCAGGACTCGCATCAGTGCCTGTTCCCCCGCGCCCGCCCGCTCGAGTACAGGTAGCTGTCGGTGAATCCCCCGGCGGTCAGCGCGTCACCGACGACGATGACGGCGGTCTTGGTGATGTTGGCCTGGTGCATCTGCCCCGCGATGTCTGCGAGCGTGCCGCGCAGCACCGCCTCTTGCGGCCAGCTCGCGAAAGCCACGACAGCTGTCGGTGTTTCGGGGCGGTAGCCGCCCTCGAGAAGTTGCGGCACGATGGCGTCGATCTGCGCGGCGGCCAGATGCAGGACCAGGGTGGCACCGGATCGGGCCAGGGTCTTCAGGTCTTCGCCGGGCGGCATGGCCGTGGACAGGGTCGCCACCCGCGTCAGCGTCACCGTCTGCGCCACCCCGGGAACGGTGAGCTCGCGCTTCAGTGCGGCCGCGGCGGCGGCGAAAGCCGGTACGCCAGGGACGATTTCGTAGTCGATACCCAGGGCGTCGAGTCGGCGACACTGCTCGGCCAGCGCGCTGTACAGCGAGGGGTCACCGGAATGCAGCCGCGCCACGTCGTGGCCGGCCGCATGCGCCTCGCTGAGCTC
This sequence comes from Mycobacterium mantenii, assembly GCF_001667865.1. Classification (GTDB taxonomy): domain Bacteria; phylum Actinomycetota; class Actinomycetes; order Mycobacteriales; family Mycobacteriaceae; genus Mycobacterium; species Mycobacterium mantenii_A. The sequence continues at coordinate 25,555 of NZ_LZJP01000103.1, forward strand.
GGAGACGATCTGCTCCAACGTCAGCGGGCCGGTGTCAACGATTTTCGCGTCGGGCGGGCACAACGCAAGCAGGTCGTCGGGCATGATCGATCCGGCATACAGGCACACCCGGCATGCTTGCAGGAGTCGCTGACCGCGCACGGTGATGAGGTCGGCCGCGCCCGGTCCCGCGCCGATGAAATACACCGTCACTTGGTCACCACCCACTGGGTGACCGGGTACTGCGGGCGCCAGCCGGTGAAGGCGCCCAGCGCCTCGCCCTGGTAGTGCTGGAAGCGCCGAAGCTGGCCGCCCAGGCGCTGATGCGCTTGCGTCAGAACGGCTTCCGACTCGGTGGTGACCACGTTGACGACGAGGCGGCCGCCGCCGGGCAGGCTGTCCCAGCAGGCGTCGAGCAGGCCGGGCTGGGTCAGTCCGCCGCCGATGAAGATCGCCGACGGTGGCTCGGCGCCGGCGAACGCGCCGGGGGCGTCGCCGCGCAAGTCGAGACTCACCCCGAACGCCGCGGCATTGAGTTCGAGGTTGTGCCGGCGTCGTTCGTTGCGCTCGAATACCACTGCACTGCAACCGCGCCAGCTCAGGCACCACTCGACACTGATGCTGCCCGAGCCGGCGCCGACGTCCCACAATCGCTCCCCCGGCCGCGGCGCCAGCGCGGCCAGCGTCACCGCGCGGATGCCCTCTTTGGTGATCTGCCCGTCGTGGGTGAACGCGTCGTCGGGCAGGGGTGACACGCGTTCGTCGGGCAGATAGCGCACGGCAATCACGTTGAGGTCGTCGAGCTCTCGCTGTCCGGTCCACTCGCGGGCGGTGCCGTCGCGGCGGTGTTCATCTGGGCCGCCGAGACGTTCGAGCACGGTGAACTCCGAATCGCCGCGGCCATGCGCGGTGAGCAGTGCGGCCAGCTCGTTGGGCGTGGACTTGCTCTGCGACAGCACGATCGCTTGGCCGCCGCGGCGCACCGCGGTGTGCGGCTGCGCGGTGACCAGACTGATCACTTCGGTGTCGTGCACGGTCCAGCCCATCCGCGCGCACGCCAGTGTCACCGAGGACACGTGCGGCAGCACCTTGACATTGTCGCGGCCGTGCAGGCGGATCAGGGTGCCTCCGATGCCGTGCAGCAGCGGATCGCCGCTGGCCACCACGTGCACGTCGCCGGGGTGCTCGCCGAGCAGGGTTTGCAGGGCGGGCAACATCGGTGACGGCCACTGCCGCCGGGGCGCGGGCACGGTGTCGTCGAGCAGGTCGAGCTGCCGCTTCGAGCCGTAAATGATTGTGGCCCTTTGTAGTTCGACGCGCGATGCCTCGCCGAGCCCGGCCATGCCGTCGGCGCCGATGCCGACCACGATGATCATGGGCGCCGCTTTTCTTCATCGCGTCGCTCTGCATCGTCATCGGCGCGGATCATCGCGGCATCCTGCGCCAGACGAATTGCGGCAACAGTCGCATCACGGCCGCCGCGGGACCCAGCGCCCACGGGATCCACACCGTGCGGCGGCCCTTCGCGAGCGCACGCGCGGTCGCGGCGGCCACCTGCGCGGGCGTGCTGGGCAGCGGCGCGGGCGTCATGCCCTCGGTCATGCGTCCGATGACGAACCCCGGGCGGGCGATCAGCAGCCGAACGCCGGTGCCGTGCAGCGCGTCGGCCAGGCCGCTGGCGAAACCGTCCAGGCCGGCCTTGGCCGAGCCGTACACGTAGTTGGCGCGGCGCACCCGTGCGCCGGCGATCGAGGAGAACACCACCAGTCGGCCTTGGTCGGCTTCGCGCATGGCCGCGGCCAGGTGGGTGAGCAGGCTGACCTGCGCGAGGTAGTCGGTGTGCACGACGGCGACCGCATGCGCGGCGTCGCTCTCGGCGCGGGCCTGGTCGCCCAGGATTCCGAACGCCAGCACCGCGGTGCCGATGGGGCCGTGATCGGCGACGATCGAGGCGACCAGCGGGCCGTGCGAAGCCAGGTCGTCGGCGTCGAAGTCCCTGGTGTGCACCGCCGTGGCGCCGGCCGCCTTAACGGCGTTGACCTGCTCAGCGAGCTGATCGGCGTTGCGGGCGGCGAGCACCACCGTCGCGCCCGGCGCCAGGAGCCGCGCCAGCTCGATCCCGATCTCGCTGCGGCCGCCCAGGATTAGTACTGGACCTGCGCCCGTGTCGTCCACGGCTGCGATTATCACCTGCGCTAGCGTGGGCGGTGATGGCGAATACCACTACCCGGCTCACCGACGACGCGTTGGCGTTCCTGTCGGAGCGGCATCTGGCCATGCTGACCACGCTGCGAGCCGACAATTCACCGCACGTGGTGGCGGTCGGTTTCACGTTCGACCCCAGGACACACATTGCGCGCGTCATCACCACCGGGGGTTCGCAGAAGGCGGTCAACGCCGAGCGCGGCGGACTGGCTGTGCTCAGCCAGGTGGACGGCGCGCGGTGGCTGTCGCTGGAGGGCCGGTCCAAGGTGAACAACGACGTCGATGCGGTGCGCGACGCCGAGCTGCGGTACGCCCAGCGCTATCGCACGCCCCGACCCAACCCCCGCCGCGTGGTGATCGAGGTTCAGATCGAGCGGGTGCTGGGTTCGTCGGATCTTCTGGACCGGGGCGAGTAGTCAGGCCGGGTTAGCACGCTCCATCACTCGAACGGACAATGGGCTCGCCTGCACCTCTTAAGGTTTCAGGCCGACGTTTGCCGCCTCTAGTCTTGCTTCCTCCGAGGGTCATACTCAGTACCCGACGTGTCATCCCAGAACTTCGGTGACACATCCGTCACCCGATCTTCCGGAGCCACGGCGTCAACTTTTGCCTGGAACTCGTCAAACATTTTCCGTGCGACCGCCAATTCTTCTTCTGTCGGCGCAGTGACACCGGCCTCTTCCGGCGTCGAGAAAATCTTTCCGGCAATTTCCTTACTCACAATGGGTGCTCCTAACTTCTGTTGCTGCTAAGCGTCACGTCTGATCTAGCGTTCAATCATCTCGATAATCGTTTTGCCCGTTAGCGGATCTACTGTCTTGCCGGCAACATAGAACCGCGAACCGGGAGGGAACAGTACCTCGCCCTCGCCCGGGAACAATGAGACGGATGATATGTCTCGCCCGGTATTGGAAAAGATCCTGAACTCTACGTTCCCACTAAATGCTGTAGACCGCGCGACGGCGGGATTCGTTGAAGTACTCAAGAAAGCTTTTTCTGTGATGACTTCGCCCGGTCGATATTCGGCTAGTACCTCTGGCGGAAGATCGGTACCGCGAACGACCGGGCCGCGATATGGGGGAAGCTTTTGCAGCGCATTTTTGATGGCTTCGATACGAGCAAGGTGAGACGCCTCCACGGCATTGCCCCTTAGCGCGTCGTTTAGGTCTCGATATCCGAGCCCAGTGTAATCGTCCATTGCCGAAAGATCATGCGGCGTAAAGTCCTCGGTTGGGCTTGGATACCCGTGGTCGGCGGGATGATCATGGTCGGCCCCTTTATCGTGAGGTTCATGAGGCCCGTCGTCGGGTGCAGGATGTTGACCGGGCGGCGGACCACCTTCTCCGGGCTCTGGGGAGCCGTCGTGCGGTGGCTTCGGCGCCCCGCCAGGAGGGTTGGCGTCACCAGACAGATGCGGGTTGCGACCGGGCGCCGGTACTCCTGTCGGGCGACCGCCCGGCGGTGGCGAATTCGGCGCCGGTTTGACCGCGGGAGCGGACTGCGGGGAGTGCGGAGCGGCGGGTGCTGGTTCGACAGCTAGTCCGTTATGCGGCGTTGGCGGGCGCCCCGGCGCAAATTCGGCCACATGCGGAATCGCCGACGGAACTCTTTCTCCTGCCGCGGCAGTTGAGGGCGCGAGAGGCGCACCGGCAGCTGGCATTGCATCCGGTTGATGTGGGCGATTCCCGGGCACCGACTCTGGCTCACGCGGTTCAAATTCTGTCGCAGGCTCGTGCGGATTACCGGGCGATACTGGTTCGTAGGGCCCGTCCGCGGGCACCGACGCCGGTTCATGGGGCGCCTCCATTGGCGCCGAACCGGGTTCATGCGGACCACTGCCCGGCACCGATCCCGGTTCGTGCGGACGCTCCGCCGGTGCCGATGCTGGTTCGTGCGGACCCCCTGCTGGCACCGACGCCGGCTCACGCGGGACCTCCGCAGGCACTGGCGTCGGCCCATGGGGAGCAGCGGCCGGGACCCCCGCAGGCGCCGAGGCGGGTTCATGCGGACCACCTGCACCCGCCGGCGCAGCCGGAGCCTCCGCCGGCACCGATTCATGCGGACCACCGGCAGGAGCACCCGCGGGCGCCGGTTCATGTGGACCACCCGGCGAGGCGGGTCCCGGAGCCTCGGGAGGGGTCGGGCCTGGTGTGGTCGTAGGCGCGTGAGGCGCGCCCGGCGCGCCATCGGCCGGACGAGGTGCCGACTCGACCGGCGGTTCGATCGGCTTGCCGGGTGGCAATGCCACCGGACTGCCACTCGCGGGAGGCTTGATATCGGGCAAATCCTTGGTGACGCCTTCGAGGTTCTTGGTCAGGTCGCCGCCCGTCTTGGAGATGCCGGCGAAGACACCACGGGCACCCGCAATCTCCCCAAGTCCACCGGCCGCTTTCTCGCCGGCGCGACCTGCCGCACCGGCCGCCTCCGCGCCGCGTGCTGCCGCGCCAGCACCGTCGGCCGCCGCGCCGGCTTCACCGGCACCGGGTACAAACAACGTTGCGAAGTCGAACAGGTTCTCGCCCGCTCCCAATCCCGGGCGAGCTTTACTCCAATCTTCAACGTGCAGCAAGGATTTGATTTGCTGCAGCTCTGTGTCCCCGGCCTCCTTGGGATTGAGAATGGCGTTGAACAGACTTCCTTTCCACACGTTTTTCGCCAATCCCGTCCAAGTGGCGGCATACCCCTCTGGATCGACCGCGCTCCACACAGGGAGAAGGTCGCCCATGCTGACCCCCATGCCGACAGCGCCCTTGAGGACACCCTCGTTCACGTTCAGCCACGTGTCGAAGACGGTCGCCACCGGGTTTCCGACCGCGTCACCGAGAAAGTCTTTGAGCTGGCCTCGCGTGTACTTTTCGAGCTTGACCACCAGCCCGTCGATGACCTGCATTCCGATCTTGACGCCCTGCTCACCGGCCCGGGCTTCACGCCCCAAGTCGCGCAGAACGCCATTGATGTCATCGGCAATCTTCTTGATCTCGTCGAGCGCGTCACCCTTGACGATCAACATCAGGTCATGGCCCAGATCGGTCAACGACCCCAGCCGGTTCAACAGATCCCGAATATGGTTGTGAGCTTGATTCACCTGATTGGCGAAATTGTCGAGGTTCGTCGCCAACTTCCCGGACACGTCGCCGACCTGCGCTAGGCAGTCGCCTATTTTCGACAAAGCATCGTCGATCTTGTCGCCTTCGGGCAGGTGTTGCCCATCAAGCAGCGACTTGGAAGCGTTGAGTGCACCCTTCATACCGCTCGCCGTCGCGCCGAAATCGCGCCAACGGCTAGCGGCTGCGTGCAATCCGTCGACGTCGCCGTCCGGCCACACATCGTCGACGAAGGACTCCACTACCGCCCAAAGCAAAGGCGGTGGTTCCCCTTTGCCCCACGTCCCCGGCGGCCCGGGAGGGTTGGTCTTGTGCGGCTCAGGCGGCGACTGCAGGACGCCGGGACCGCCACCCAGCGTCGAGGCCGCTTCCGCCTTCGAATAGTTCGCTGCGCCTTGCTGGATCAGGGCCCCGCATTTCCGGCACGCATTGATACCCGCCGCCGCGGCCTTCAGGAGTTTCTCCGCCCCATCCTGATACGCCAGACCGAAGACCGCGCCGGCGGCATCCAAACCGGTGTGGGCCGAGAACCCCGCCACCAACACCGTCAGGCTCGCGGCCAGACCCTCCCCGGCGGCAGCCACGGCACTACCCGCGGCGTACAACGCCTCCGGATCAACAGCCAAGGGAGCCACGTGCGGAATTTTCGCTCAGGCCCGCCCGTCGCCGCTATTCACCCAGATATCGCTCCGCCAAGCTAGCCACGATTACCTAGCACGACAACTCATTCATCAACAGCCGCCGTCAACGTAATGTGGTGTCGCCCAGGCGACACCGTGACGGTCGTCCCGGCCGGTTCCCCGTCGAGCTGCACGTCAATTGCGGCAGGCAAGCCACTGAGCGCGATCCGGGCGGTGACATCGGTGGACACCGTGATGGTCGACGTCGGCAACGCCGCCAGGCCGGCACGCCCGATATCGACCGTAAGACTCGCAACCCCCTTGAGGTTCAACGTCAGATACGGCAGCGGGCCGACGGGCCGTCCCACTTGCCAGTCCAGCTCGCTGTACAAACCGGGCGTCGGCTCAAAGTGTGGAATGAAGCCGCGATGGTGCCGGATGGTGTGCGTGGGGTCCGGCCGCGCGTACGACCGCGCGTCCACCTCCGCGACGGCTTCGCGCCTCGCCGCGACCGCGGGATCGGCCGTCAGCTCCGACAACCACCACACCTGATGCGGCCCGATGCCCAGGTCGGCGCGCACCAGCTGCGGATACCACGCGAACGTAATGTGCCCCGGATCCGCTTGGCGCAGAGCGGTTCCCATGTGCGAGATCGGATCCTCGAACTTGTCCTGGAACACCCAGGCGATGTGATCCTCGAACGGGTAGACGCTGAACCGGTGGCGGTACCCCAGCCGGTCGAGTTCGAGCACCTGCTCGGCCGCCGAGGCGAACGGCACCAGTTCGTCAGCCAGCCCGTGGGCGATGACGTACGGCAACCAGCGGGCGTTCACCAGCAGCTTCCACGTGTCGCCCTCACGGGCACAGGGCGAGTTCAGGTCGAGGTCCGCCGGAATGTCGACGTCGGGCAGCAGCCGCACACCGCAGGTCGGCGGCCCGGCCAGCACCACGGCCTGGGAGAACACCTGCGGGTAGCTCAGTCCCAGCTTGTAGGTCGCATAGCCGCCCATCGAATAACCCGAAATCACAGTGCGATTGGGGTCGGTGCCCAGCTGCTCGGCCACCCGCGCCCAGACCTCCCAGAAGTCGAGTTCCCCGGTGTCGAAGTACCACGTCGAGGGCCCACGTGCCAGCGGGGTGACCACCACCGAGTCACGCCCCTCGCATACCTCGTGGAGCAGGCGCGGGTCGATCGCGGCGAACTGGCTTTGCCCCAGCGACAGCGAGTGCAGCAGCATCGTCAGCGGCAGCGCGCGGCCCGGCGCGTAGGTGGACGGCAGGCATATCGAATACGGCTGCACGCGGCCGAGGAACTGCGGCTCGGTGCTCAGGATGTTCTCCCCCGCGGCAACGCCTTGGCCCAGCTCGATCGAGGACACATACCAGCGGGTCGACGGGCCGGTGATCACCGGCTCGGGAGCGGTCTCGCGGGCCGCCAGCCGAGCCCACGGCACCTCGAGCGCGAACTCGGTGACGTCGCCGCTGCTGAGGGCGGCGGCCTGCGCGGCGTCCGACCAGAAGTTCAGGTGCGGCGGCTCCTGCTCGTTGGTGCGGAACGCGACGTTGTAGACGTTGGGTTGGCCGGGCAGCGCACCGTGTGCGGCGGGCACGTCGGCAAACCCGTCCCCCGCAGCGTTGGCCAGACCCGCGACCAGGCGGACCTTCCAGCTCCCCATGGGTTCCACCAGCGACCGCGGAACCTGGGCCACAAACGACCGCGCTTGCAGATCGACCGCGTGCTCCACCGGGGTCCAGACGTGCGTGGTCAGGTCGATCAGCGAGGCGCCACCCCCGGAAACCAGCAGGGCCATGTCGATGCCACTCGAGCGCACGCCGGCCCCGGCCGGCCATTCCGCGGACGCCGTTCGGGAAGGGTCGGTGTCGAAGGTGAACAGCGCTATCGGCACCGAGGCGTCCAACAGGGTGTTCCAGTCGATCCGCCACCACGTGTGGGTTTCGCTGAGCCCGATCGCGACGCGGAAGATGTCGGCGCCGTTGCGCGCGGCGTTGCCGTCCGGATAGACGTAGGTGCCGCGCGGCGGGGCCTGGATCCTCAGATCTCCGACCGGGATGCCCGTCGCGCCGTGATCGTCGTAGAGGAAGTCGGTCCAAAACAGGGCACCGCCGGCCAGCCGGCCCGCGCCGCAGGTGCGCGGAAACTCTTCGCCGAACGGCCAATTCGATGGCGTGGGCAATTGCGGTTCCGGCCGGCGCGCCGCCGGCGGCACACCCTCGGGCATGCCGTCGACCACGACGAGGTCGGCCGGCGGCGTGGGCACCGGCGCCGGCGGGCCGGGGTGCAGCACCGCGTCGGCTATGTGGCTTGCGATACGGATCGGAAGCAACGTGAGGTCCAAAATCGACACCCCACCCAACCTACGCGGCGGGGGTGACAGCCAGCCTCAGGCGACCGGAACGACGATCAGTTCGTGCGGGCGGTTGTTGACGGCCAGGGCACCATCGGGGGTCACGACGACGATGTCCTCGATGCGGGCGCCCCAACGCCCCGGGAAATAGATGCCCGGCTCGATGGAAAAAGCCATGCCCTCGGCCAGGGGCAGATCGTTCCCGGCGACGATGTAGGGCTCTTCGTGCACCGACAGCCCGATGCCGTGCCCGGTGCGGTGCACGAAATACTCGGCGAGCCCTGCGGCGGCCAGCACGTCGCGGGCGGCGGCGTCGACCTGCTCGGCCGTCACCCCCGGGCATACCGCGTCGTACGCCGCGCGCTGGGCGCGCTGCAATACCGAATACTGTTCAGCCACTTCGGGATCCGGCTCGCCGATGCTATAGGTGCGGGTGGAGTCGGAGTTGTAGCCGGGTTCATACGCGCCGCCGATATCGACGACGACGATGTCACCGACCTGTAGTTCGCGGTCCGAATACCCGTGGTGCGGGTCGGCGCCGTGCGGCCCCGATCCGACGATGATGAACGCCACCTCCGAATGACCTTCGGCCACAATGGCATCCGCGATGTCGGCGGCCACGTCGGCCTCGGTGCGGCCCGGGACCAGGAAGTCCGGCACCCGGGCGTGCACGCGATCGATGGCCGCGCCGGCCTTGCGCAGCGCGTCGACCTCGCATTCCTCCTTGACCATCCGCAGCGTGCGCAGCACGTCGGTGGCCAGCACCGGTAGCACGCCGAGCACACCGGCCAGCGGCAGCAGGTGCAGCGCCGGCATGGCATCGGTGACGGCGGTCGCGGCGGGAGCACCGCCCAACGCGGCGCCCGCCAGAACGTAGGGATTCTCACCGTCGACCCAATCCCGCACCGCCAGGCCGAGTTCGGCGATGGCCGACCCCTTGAGCGAGGCCAGCTCCAGCCGCGGCACCACCACCGTCGGGTCACCCGATACCGGCAGCACCAGCGCGGTGAACCGCTCCAGCGTCTGCGCGCGCGACCCGACGAGGTAGCGCAGGTCATACCCCGGCGTGATCACCAGCCCGGCCAGGCCTGCCTCGGCGGCCGCGGCGGTGGCCGCCGCCAGCCGGCGCTCGTACACTGCTGCGTCGAAGCGGTGAGACTCCATGGCAGCCAGGCTAATGCTCGGTCCCACGTCGCCTCGCGGCGGCGTGAGACCATAACCGGCATGCCAGCACCCCAATCACCGCCGGGCTCGACGAGCGGCGACCCGCTGCGCCCGGCTTCGCCGCGCTCGCGATCCCCGCTGGTACTGCTCGACGGTGCCAGCATGTGGTTCCGCTCGTATTTCGGGGTGCCGTCCTCGATCACCGCTCCCGATGGCCGGCCCGTCAACGCCGTTCGGGGATTCATCGACTCCGTCGCCGTGGTGATCAACCAGCAGCGGCCCGCCCGGCTGGCCGTTTGCCTGGACCTCGATTGGCGGCCCCAGTTCCGGGTGGACCTCGTCCCGTCCTACAAGGCCCACCGCGTGGCCGAGGAAGAGCCGCAGAATCAGCCGGACATCGAGGAGGTCCCGGACGACCTCACACCCCAGATCGACATGATCGCCGAACTCCTTGACGCGTTCGGCATTCCGACGGCCGGGGCGGAGGGTTTCGAGGCCGACGACGTACTGGGCACCCTGGCGGCCCAGGAACGCAAGGATGCGGTGGTGGTGGTCAGCGGTGACCGCGACCTGCTGCAGGTGGTGTCGGAGGATCCCGTCCCGGTTCGGGTCCTCTACCTCGGCCGCGGGCTGAGCAAGGCCACGCTGTTCGGGCCCGCCGAGGTGGCCGAAAACTATGGCGTCCCGGTGGACAGGGCCGGCCCCGCGTACGCCGAACTCGCGCTGCTGCGCGGCGATCCGTCCGACGGCCTGCCCGGGGTCCCGGGCGTCGGTGAGAAGACCGCGGCCACGCTGCTGGCCCAGTACGGCTCGCTGGAGCGGATTCTGGCCGCCGCCCACGACCCCAAGTCGAAGATGGCCAAGGGCGTGCGGACGAAACTGCTGGCCGCGCTGGATTACATCGAGGCGGCCGGCCAGGTGGTGCGGGTGGCCACCGACGCCCCCGTCACGTTCTCGACGGACAGCGACGAACTACCGTTGGTCGCCGCCGATCCGCGACGCACCGCCAAGCTGGCGTCGGAACTGGGTGTCGGCTCGTCGATCGCCCGCCTGCAGAAAGCGCTGGACTCCCTGCCGAACTGAGCGGCCCGACGGCTACTGCGGCCGGCCGACCTCGTAGGTGCCCTTGTTGTCCTGGAAGGTCACCGTCACGTGTTTGGGCGCGCCGTCGATGCTGACGTCGCAGTCGAACGTGGCGCCCTTCTTGACGGTGGGGTTCTGGCCGTGGTTGCACTTGACGTTCTGGACGTTCTTGGCGCCGTAGCCGTTGGTTTCGTCGCTGAGCACCTGCTGGACCCCGGCCTGCGCCTTATTGACGTCCAGCTTGGTGGTGACGAAGAAGCCGGGCTGCCAGAAGCCCAGCACCAGCACGACCGCGATGAGCAGAAACGCGATCGCGCCGCCCACACCGGCGATCAGCCCGACCGGTCGCTTCTTGCCGGGCTGCTCGTAGGGGGCGTACTGCTGCGGGTACTGGCCCGGCTGACCGTACTGCCCGTATTGGCCCGGCTGCGGGTACTGCCCGGGCTGGGCGTATTGGCCGGGCTGGCCGTACTGCCCCGGCTGGCCGTATTGGCCCGGCTGGGCGTATTGGCCGGGCTGGCCGTACTGCCCGGGCTGCGCGTAGCCCGGCTGCTGCTGGGGGTATTGCTGCGGGTATGCCTGTTCGGCCGGCTGCTGGTACTGCGGGTACTCGGCGGGCGGGGTGTAGGCCGGGGCCTGCCACGATGTCTCCTGGTTCGACTGCTCATTCCAGGTCGGTGCCACCTGAGTCGGGTCTGACGAGTGATCGCTGCCTTGACCTTGACCAGGCGGCTGCCACTGCTGGTCCGATCCCTGCGGTCCGCTCATCTTTCTCCCTCAGCCCTTGTGTCTTGGCATGAACTGTGTCTTGGCATGAACTACGGCGATTAACGGTAGCTCGGGCCCAGCCTACCCGGCGTCAACTGCGACGACGCCGCGCCGAATGTCATTGATAGCGCGCTTGGCGGTGGCCCGCAGCTCGGTGTCCGGCGCGGCGTTGCGAACCTGGTCCAACAGGTCGAGCACCTGGCGGCACCAGCGCACAAAATCCCCTGCCAGCAGCGGTGACCCGGTGCCGCCCGGATCGGCGGCCGCCAGCGCGGCGGCCAGATCTCCGGTTCTGGCCCAGCGGTAAATCACGTTGACGAAGCCGTCGTCGGGTTCGCGGCTCGGGGCGATCCGGTGCGTTTGCTCATCGGCGCGTAGCGCCATCGACAGCCTCGACGTCTGCTGCAGCGCCTGCCGCACTTGCTGGGTGGGCGCGTCGGCCGCAATGGCCGCGCCCGGCCCGTCGCCGCCCCTTGTTTCGTACAGCACCGCCGACACCACCGCCGCCAGCTCGGCCGGCTTCAATCCGGACCACGCCCCGGTGCGCAGGCATTCGGCGACCAACAGGTCGCTTTCGCTGTAGATGCGTGCCAGCAACCGGCCGTGGTCGGTGACGCGGGGATCACCGTCGCGCCCCTCGATGAAGCCGCGCTCGGTGAGCAGCCCGACGATCCGGTCGAAGGTCCGGGCCAGCGAATTGGTGGCCGCCGCAACCTTTTTCTCCAATTGCGCGTTGTCGCGCTCGATCCGCAGATAGCGCTCGGCCTGCCGCACCTGGGCCTCGAGGCCGGGCGTGTTGTGGGACGGGTGCCGGCGCAACTCCTCCCGCAACGACGCCAGCTCCGGGTCGTGAAACGCGCCGTCCTGATCGCCGCGCCCGCTCCGGTGCCGGGCCGGGATGGTCAGCCCGGCGGCGGCCGATCGCAGCGCGGACGCCAGATCACGCCGGACCCGGGGCTGACGGTGTTCAACCCGCTTGGGCAGCGACATCGAACCGACCCGCGCCGCCGCGCCCGAATAGTCGGCCGTCGAAATCCTTCCCGCCCAACGGTTCTCGGTCAGCACCAACGGTCGCGGGTCGGTGCTGTCGCGCGCGGATTCCAGCACGACGGCCAGGCCACCGCGCCGGCCGTGGGTGATGTTGATGATGTCGCCGCGGCGCAGCGCGGCCAGCGCATCGCTGGCGGCCTGCCGTCGTTGCAGCCGGGACGCGCGGGACTGCGCGCGTTCCATCTCGCTGATGCGTGCCCGCATCCGGGCGTATTCGAGGATCGGCGCCTTGGGTCCGCCCATCTCGGCGGCGATCTCGTCGAGCATCGCGGTGCCTCGCTCGATGCCGCGGACCAGCCCGACGACGGAGCGGTCGGCCTGATACTGCGCGAAGGACTGTTCGAGCAGCCGGTGCGCCTGCTCGGGGCCCATCTGCTGGACCAGGTTGATCGTCATGTTGTACGACGGGGCGAACGAGCTGCGCAGCGGGAAGGTGCGCGTGGAGGCCAGTCCGGCCACCGCGGACGGTTCGGTGGTTTCCTCGGTGGGATTCCACAGCACCACCGCGTGACCCTCGACGTCGATGCCGCGTCGCCCGGCGCGGCCGGTGAGCTGCGTGTACTCCCCCGGCGTCAGCGCGACGTGCTGCTCGCCGTTGAACTTCACCAGCCGCTCGAGCACGACGGTGCGTGCCGGCATGTTGATCCCGAGTGCCAGGGTCTCGGTGGCGAACACCGCCCGGACCAGTCCGGCGGTGAACAGCTCTTCAACGGTGTGCCGGAACACCGGCAGCATGCCGGCATGGTGGGCCGCCAGACCGCGCAGCAGCCCCTCTCGCCACTCGTAGTAGCCGAGCACGCTCAGGTCGCCGTCGGCGAGATCGCCGCAGCGATGCTCGATCACCTCGGCGATCTGGGCGCGCTCCTCCTGGGTGGTCAGCTGCAGCGGCGAGCGCAGGCACTGCTGCACGGCGGCGTCGCAGCCGGCCCGGGAGAACACGAACGTGATCGCCGGCAGCAGCCCCTCCGAGTCCAGGGTGGCGATCACGTCCGGCCGTCCCGGTGTCCGGTAGAAGCGTGGGCGCGACGGCCGTCCTGCGCTGCCCCTTCCCGCCTGCCGGCGGCGCGGCTGCCAGTCGCTCATGCGGTCGGCCTCGCGGCGGTGCGCGATGTGACGCAGCAGTTCGGGATTAACGCGCGGGTGACGGTCCGCGGCCGGTTTCTCGTTCTCGTAGTCGAACAGGTCCAGCAGGCGCTTGCCCACCAGGACGTGTTGCCATAGCGGCACCGGCCGGTGCTCGTCGACCACGACCGTCGTATCGCCGCGCACGGTCTGGATCCAGCCGCCGAACTCCTCGGCGTTGCTCACCGTCGCCGAGAGGCTGACCACCCGCACCTCCTCGGGCAGGTGCAGGATCACCTCCTCCCACACCGGGCCCCGCATCCGGTCGGCGAGAAAATGCACCTCGTCCATCACCACATACGAAAGCCCTTGCAGCGCAGGCGAATCCGCGTAGAGCATGTTGCGCAGCACTTCGGTGGTCATGACGACCACGGGCGCATCGGCGTTGACCGACATGTCCCCGGTGAGCAGCCCGATGCGGTCGCGGCCGTAGCGCGCGGTCAGGTCGGTGTGCTTCTGGTTGCTCAGCGCTTTCAGTGGCGTGGTGTAGAAGCACTTGCCGCCGGACGCCAGCGCGAGGTGCACCGCGAATTCGCCGACCACCGTCTTGCCGGCCCCGGTCGGGGCGCAGACCAGCACGCCATGACCTCGTTCGAGCGCCGCGCACGCCCGGTGCTGAAAGCCGTCGAGCGCGAAGGGCAATTCGGCGGTGAATCGGGTGAGCTCCACCAGCTCCGCCAGCTCATGGGGCGGCGACGCGTCAGGTGACATCGTCGTGTTGCCCGGCGGTGAACGACGGCTCCGGTATCGCGGTCGGCGGTTCGATGACCGATGCTTCGTCATCGGGTATCACGGCCTGGGCTTCACGCTTGGCCTTCCGCCTATCGTGCACGCGGGCGATCTGGATGGCGAACTCCAGGAGCACGGACAGCGCCAACCCCAGCGCGGTCATCGAAAACGGGTCGGATCCGGGGGTGAAGACCGCCGCGAACGCGAACATCGCGAAGATCAGGCCGCGCCGCCACGCCTTGAGCCGCTCGTAGGTCAGCATGCCGATGGTGTTGAGCATGACGATCAGCAGCGGGAATTCGAAGCTGACGCCGAACACCACCAGCAGGTTGATCAGGAAGCCGAAGTACCGGTCGCCGGACAGGGCGGTCACCTGGACGTCGCTGCCGACGGTCAGCAGGAAACTTAGCGCCTTGGATAGTACGAAGTAGGCCAGCACCGCGCCGACGACGAACAGCACCGCCGCGGGCACCACGAACGCGACCGCGAAGCGGCGTTCCTTCTGGTACAGCCCGGGCGTGATGAACGCCCACAGTTGGTAGAACCACACCGGACAGGCCAGCACCACCCCGGCCGTCAGCCCGACCTTGAGCCGCAGCATGAACTGGTCGAACGGCGCGGTGGCCAGCAGCCGGCATTGCCCGTCGGCGCTGATGCTCGCGCGCGCGGATTGGGGCAGCGAACAGTAGGGATGGCGCAACCACTCGCCGAGGCTTTCCAGCCCGAAGATCGAATGCGAGTACCAGACGAATCCGAAAATGGTGGTCAGCAGGATCGCGGCCAGGGAGATCAGCAGCCGGGTGCGCAGCTCGGTCAGGTGGTCGACCAACGACATGGTCGCGTCCGGGTTGGTTCTGCTGCGCCGGTTACGCGGGTTGAGGCGCCTCAGCAGGCCGGAAGTGCGCGCTGAAACCTTGAAGACTTTCACGATGCTCGGTCAGTGGCGCTCGGGCAGCGCGCGATGATGGCGGCTACGCCGGACGTGCTTCGCTGTGCCCCTGCTCGCTGGGCGACGGCGCTTCGACCCGCTGCGACTGCACGGGAGTGGGGTTCGCCGCGTCGCTCGGGGTCGCGGTGTTTGTTCCCAAGGCCGACGTTTCCGTCTTGTTCTCCGTCTGCATTTCGCGGAGCTCGGACTTGAAGATCCGCATCGATTTACCCAACGAACGCGCCGCGTCGGGGAGTTTCTTGGCGCCGAACAGCAAGATCACCACGACCGCGAGGATCGCCCAGTGCCACGGACTAAGACTGCCCACTTTGATTACCTCCAGACGTTCACCCGATGCTACCGCAGTAGCGCCGGGTGGCGGCGGGCCCGCGCCGCACCGCGGTGGACCATCCCGCCTGGGCTTTTATCCGCTCAGGGCTTCGTAGGACGCCACGGCCGCTGCCGCGGCATCCCGTACCCGCTGCGCCAGGGACAACGGCTGTAGCACCTGCACGTCGGGCCCGAAGCCCAGCACCAGCCGCGTCATCCAATCCTCGGAGGCATAGGTCATCACGGCCTCGCAGGATCCGTCCGGCAATTCGCGCACGTCGCGCATCGGGTAGTACTCGAACATCCA
The DNA here is from genome assembly GCF_001667865.1 of Mycobacterium mantenii. Taxonomy (GTDB): domain Bacteria; phylum Actinomycetota; class Actinomycetes; order Mycobacteriales; family Mycobacteriaceae; genus Mycobacterium; species Mycobacterium mantenii_A. Next base: position 41,310 of record NZ_LZJP01000103.1, read on the forward strand.
GGACGCCGCGGGTGCCACCCGCAGCTTGGCCGACGGCAGCGCCGGATCACCGTCGAACAGCGAGGTGTCCGGCGGCGCGTGCATGGCCGGCTCGGGCGGCGCGGCCGGCTCGTCGAGCTCGCTGGCGTCCACGATCCGGTCGAAGCGGAACAACCGAACCCCTTCTGCCTCGCGTGACCAGCCCTCCAGGTAACTGTGGCCGCCGATCAGCAGCACCCGGATGGGGTCGACGACCCGGCTGGTCAGGGTGTCGTGCGAGGCGGAGTAGTAGTCGATGGCCAGGGCGTGCCTGGACTGGACGGCCGCCCGCACCGCGGCGGCGGCCCGGTTCTCCACCGGCGCGGGCTCGTCGACGGCCGACGCCAAGTGTGAGGCGTCGTGGCCGACGGCGCCGGCGGCGCCCTCGATCTTGGCGATGGCGCTGCGCGCGGCTTCGGGGTCGACGACGCCGGGAATGTCGGCCAGCGCCCGCAAAGCCACCAGCAGGCCGGTGGCCTCCGGCGATGTGAGCTTCAGCGGGCGGTCGATGCCCGCGGAGAAGGTGACCTCGATGGTGTCGCCGGAGAACTCGAAATCGATGAGGTCGCCCGGGAAGTAGCCGGGCAGACCGCACATCCACAGCTGGTTGAGGTCCTCTTCCAGCTGCTTGGCCGACACCCCGAGGTCGGCGGCGGCCTTGGATCGGGTGACCCGCGGATTGGCCTGGAAATACGGCACCATGTTCAGCAGCCGGATCAGGCGGGTGGAGATGGGTGTCATGCGGACACTCCGCCGCGGCTGGGCGGTTGTCCCGCACCGACGGCGTCCTCGCCGGCGTGTGCTCGCAGTCGGGCCAGCACGTCGTCGCGCAGGGACTGGGGTTCGAGCACCAGGGCGTCGGCTCCGTAGCCGGCGATGTCACGCGCGAGCTGGTCGGCGGATCTGATGTCGAGCTCGATCACCTCGCCGTCGCGCCCACCGAGCTGGCGCGCTTCGACGGGTCGGCCGGCGCGGCGCAGCGCGGTCGCGCGCCCGTCGGCCACCCATACTCGGGCCTGACCGACCGTCGCGTTCGCCGACACGTCCGTGACGGTCTGGGCCACGATCTTGCGCAGGTCAACGTCTTTCGGCACGGTGACGGCGCCCGGCGGCCCGATCGGTGTGACGTCCGGACCGATTCGGGAGAGCCGGAAGGTGCGGGTGGCGTCGCGGTCCCGGTCGTGGCCCACCAGATACCAGCGGCCCTTCTCGGTGACCACACCCCAGGGCTCGACGGTGCGGGTGGCGTATGGCTCGGCTCGCGACGGCCGGTGCGGAAACTGCACGGCCTGCCGGGAGTCGATGGCGGACAACAGGATTCCCAGGACCTCTTCCGACCCCCGCAGGCCCGGCACCCCGGCCGGCGAGGCGATGGCGACCGGCGCGTCCGGATCGACGTCGACCCCGGCCGCGCGCAGTTTGAGAAGCGCGCCCTGGGTCGCGGTGATGAGTTCGGGCGACTCCCACAGCTGGGTCGCGACGGCCACCGCCGCGGCCTCGTCGGGTGTCAGGTCGACCGGCGCGAGCGCGTAGGCGTCGCGGTTGATCCGGTAGCCCTCGGTGGGGTCCCAGGCCGACGCCCGGCCGACCTCGAGCGGGATGCCGAGGTCGCGCAGCTCGTTCTTGTCCCGCTCGAACATGCGCGAGAACGCCTCGGTGCTGACGCTGTCCGAATAGCCGGCCACGCTCGACCTGATCTTTTCCGCCGAGATGTAGCCGCGGGTGGACAGCAGGGCGATGACCAGATTTACCAGCCGCTCGACTTTTGACGTCGCCATTGGCTCCAGATTATTCGATGGTCTCCATCTGGCGCTCCCACCTGCCGTCCGCGTCGCGCTGTTGCCCGCCGCCGCGTCCGCCTACTCGTTGGCGAGGTAATCGCGCCTCTCAAAACGTCCAGGCACCCGCGTTTGCACATTTGGGGACGTGCGCGTGGGAGCCGCGGCGGTGGCGGTGTGGCTGCTGTGGCAGACGGTGAGCCGCCTGGCGAGCTACATGCTGGCGATGAGCCGCTTGACCCGCTCGTCGACCGCACGGAACGGGTCCTTGCACAGCACGGTGCGCTGCGCCTGGTCGTTGAGCTTGAGGTGCACCCAGTCGACCGTGAAGTCGCGGCCGGCGGCCTGGGCGGCGCTGATGAACTCGCCGCGCAGCCGCGCCCGGGTGGTCTGCGGCGGGTTGTCGACCGCCTGCGCGATGTCCTCGTCGGTGGTGACCCGCGCGGCGAGACCCTTGCGCTGCAGCAGGTCGAAGACGCCTCGCCCGCGCTTGATGTCGTGGTAGGCCAGGTCCAGCTGGGCGATCTTCGGGTCGGACAGCTCCATGTTGTAGCGGTCCTGGTAGCGCTGGAAGAGCTTGCGCTTGATCACCCAGTCGATCTCGGTGTCCACCTTGGCGAAGTCCTGGCTCTCGACCGCATCCAGCTGGCGGCCCCACAGGTCGACGATCTGCTCGATCTGCGCGTTGGGTTCCCGGGTCTGCAGGTGCTCGACGGCACGGCTGTAGTACTCGCGCTGGATGTCGAGCGCGCTGGCCTGGCGGCCGCCCGCGAGCCGCACGGGCCGACGGCCGGTGACGTCGTGGCTGACCTCGCGAATGGCGCGGATGGGGTTGTCCAGCGAGAAGTCCCGGAACGGGACGCCGGCCTCGATCATCTCCAGCACCAGCGCGGCCGTGCCCACCTTGAGCATGGTGGTGGTCTCGCACATGTTGGAGTCGCCGACGATCACATGCAGCCGCCGGTACTTCTCGGCGTCGGCGTGCGGCTCGTCGCGGGTGTTGATGATCGGCCGGCTGCGGGTGGTCGCCGAGGAGACGCCTTCCCAAATGTGCTCGGCGCGTTGGGAAAGGCAGAACGTCGCGGCCTTCGGGGTTTGCAGCACCTTGCCGGCACCGCAGATCAGCTGCCGGGTGACCAGAAATGGCAGCAGCACATCGGAGATCCGGGAGAACTCGCCGGCCCGCACGATCAGGTAGTTCTCGTGGCAGCCGTAGGAGTTGCCTGCCGAATCGGTGTTGTTCTTGAACAAGTAGATGTCGCCGCCGATGCCCTCGTCGGCGAGGCGCTGCTCGGCGTCGACCAGCAGGTCTTCGAGCACCCACTCGCCGGCGCGGTCGTGGGTGACCAGCTGTACCAGGCTGTCGCACTCGGCGGTGGCGTATTCGGGGTGACTGCCCACGTCGAGGTAGAGGCGGGCACCGTTACGCAGGAAAACGTTGGAGCTGCGGCCCCAGGACACGACGCGACGGAACAGATAGCGGGCCACCTCGTCCGGGCTGAGCCGCCGGTGCCCGTGGAACGTGCAGGTGACCCCGAACTCGGTCTCGATGCCCATGATTCGCCGCTGCACGTAATCGAGGGTACTGGTTGTCCGACCGAGACGGTGAGCAAGCCGCACGTATCGATCCGACAACGTTTTTCGTCGGCCGCGGGCTAACCGCGCCGGACGCGTGCAAGCGCCCGTCCGTGCGCACCGAACCAGCCGGAAGACGGTTAGCTCACCCGCATCTTGCGCACCAACAGACCCACCAGCACCGGTGCATGGGGTCGCCGTTCGGCGGGCCGTGCCTAGTCGGCCGATCCGCCGTCGGCATCCGACGGCTCGTCGTCGCCTCCCGAGCCGCCGGAACCCGGCTCGCGCAGCAAATTTTCCAGGGTGGCGCGGCTGATCCTGCGGAACGCCCGCCGCGGCCGGTTGACGTCCAAGATGGCGACTTCCAGGCTGCCCACATCGAGGGTCGACTGGTCCCCGTTCGAGGCCTCGCTGCCGGCCCGCAGCGCCTTCACCGCGATGCGCGTGGCCTCACGCAGATCGGCGTTCTCGGCGTACGACTCCTTGAGCGCCGTGGTGATCGGTTCGGTGGTACCGCCCATCACCACGAAGTGCGGCTCGTCGGCGATCGATCCGTCATAGGTTATCCGGTACAGCTCAGGCGATTTGGTCTCGCCGTAGTGCGCGACCTCGGCGACACACAACTCCACCTCGTAGGGCTTGGCCTGCTCGGTGAAGATGGTGCCCAGTGTCTGCGCGTAGACGTTGGCCAGCTGGCGGCCGGTGACGTCGCGACGGTCGTAGGCGTAGCCGCGGGTGTCGGCGAATTGGATTCCGCCACGCCGCAGGTTGTCGAATTCGTTGAACTTGCCGGCGGCCGCGAAGCCGACGCGGTCGTAGAGTTCGCTGATCTTCTGCAACGACCGCGACGGGTTCTCCGCGACGAAGAGCACGCCACCGGCGTAGGCCAGCGCGACCACGCTCTTGCCCCGGGCGATGCCTTTGCGCGCGAGCTCGCTGCGCTCGCGCATCGCCTGCTCGGGCGAGATGAAATAGGGGAAGCTCACTTCTCACCACCGTCGGGGCCGAAAGTGTCAGCGCGCGAACGGCTTTGAATCACTTCGCGGGCCAGTCCGGCGATGCGGCCCTCCGGCACCTCGAGCGCCCCCTCGGGGCCGATGGTGACCGCGGTGGGGTAGATCCCGCGCACCAGATCCGGTCCGCCGGTGGCGGAATCGTCATCGGCGGCGTCGTAGAGCGCCTCGATCGCGACGCGTACCGCGGAGTCGGCATCGGTGACCTGGGAGTACAACTTCTTCATCGACGACTTGGCGAATATCGAGCCTGACCCCACCGACTGGTAGCCCTCCTCTTCCAGGTTCCAACCGCCGGCGGCGTCGAAAGACACGATGCGGCCAGCGCCCTCGGGGTCGGCCGCGTCGATGTCGTAGCCCACCAGCAGCGGCAAAGCCACCAGACCCTGCATCGCGGCCGCCAGGTTTCCACGCACCATGATGGCCAGCCGGTTCACCTTGCCGGCGAACGTGAGCGGCACACCTTCGAGTTTCTCGTAATGCTCGAGTTCCACCGCGTAGAGGCGGGCGAACTCCACGGCGATGGCGGCGGTGCCGGCGATGCCGGTGGCGGTGTAGTCATCGGTGATGTACACCTTCTTGACGTCGCGCCCGGCGATCATGTTGCCCTGCGTCGAACGCCGATCACCGGCGAGCACCACGCCGCCGGGGTACTTCAGCGCCACGATGGTGGTGCCGTGCGGCAGCTGCCCCGTGGCGGCATCCGACTGCGTGCCCGACAGGCTCGCCGGCAGCAACTCCGGCGCCTGACGGCGAAGCAGGTCAGCAAACGAAGATAGGTCTATAGCGGGGTTTCGGGAGAGTGCGGAGCCCCCAAGTGCGGAATGTGTGGACAGGCGATCAGAGAAAGGCCAGGTCACTGTCCGCCCTTTTGGACATACGCGCGTACGAAGTCCTCGGCGTTCTCCTCGAGGACGTCGTCGATCTCGTCAAGCAGATCGTCGGTGTCCTCGGCCAGCTTTTCCCGGCGTTCTTGGCCCGCGGCGGTGCTGCCGGCGACGTCGTCTTCGTCGTCGCCCCCACCGCCACGCTTGGTCTGCTCCTGAGCCATCGCCGCCTCCTGTTGTCTGGGCCTGTTGAATGGCTTGTTCACCGATCAAGCCACACTGCCCGTTGGTCTTTCCTAGCCTACCGGTCGACCCCGACGTTCCCGGGGTTAACCGGTACCTAGCTGGTGAGTTGTTCGACCAGTTCGGCGGCGCTGTCCACCGAGTCCAACAGCGCCCCGACGTGCGCCTTGCTGCCGCGCAGCGGCTCCAGCGTCGGAATGCGGACCAAGGAATCGCCGCCCAGGTCGAAAATCACGGAGTCCCAGCTGGCCGCGGCGATGTCGGCGCCGAACCTGCGCAGGCATTCACCGCGGAAGTACGCGCGGGTGTCGGTCGGCGGTTTGTCCACCGCCTCGATCACCTGGTGCTCGGTCACCAGACGCTTCATCGAGCCGCGCGCGACGAGCCGGTTGTACAGGCCCTTGTCCAGCCGGACGTCGGAGTACTGCAGGTCCACCAGGTGTAGCCGCGGCGCCGACCAGCTCAGGTTTTCACGCTGCCGGAACCCTTCGAGCAGGCGCAGCTTGGCCGGCCAGTCCAGCAATTCGGCGCACTCCATCGGGTCGCGCTCGAGTTGGTCGAGGACATGCGCCCAGGTTTCGACGACGTCGGCCGCGCGCGGATCGGGATCACGGCTGTCGACCAGCTTGGCCACCCGATCGAGGTAAACCCGTTGCAGCGCAAGGGCAGTCAGCTCTCGTCCGTCGGCCAGGGCCACCGCGGCGCGCAGTGACGGGTCGCGGCTGATCGCGTGCACCGCATGTACCGGCCGCGCCAGCGCCAGGTCGCTCAGGTCGATGCCGTGGGCCGGGCCCTCTTCGATCAGGTCGAGCACCAGCGCCGTGGTGCCCAGCTTCAGGTATGTCGACGTCTCGGCGAGGTTGGCGTCGCCGATGATGACGTGCAGCCGCCGGTACCGGTCGGCGTCGGCGTGCGGTTCGTCGCGGGTGTTGATGATGCCGCGTTTGAGCGTGGTCTCGAGGCCGACCTCGACCTCGATGTAGTCCGAGCGCTGGGACAGCTGGAACCCGGGCTCGTCACCGGAGGGGCCGATGCCGACCCGGCCGGAGCCGGTGACCACCTGTCGGGAAACCAGAAAGGGGGTCAGCCCGGCGATGATGGCCGAGAACGGCGTCTGCCGCGACATCAGGTAGTTCTCGTGCGATCCGTACGAGGCGCCCTTGCCGTCGACGTTGTTCTTGTACAGCTGCAGCTTGGCGGCTCCGGGCACGCTGGCGACGTGACGGGCGGCGGCTTCCATCACCCGTTCACCGGCCTTGTCCCAGATCACCGCGTCCAGCGGGTCGGTGCACTCGGGTGCGGAGTATTCGGGGTGCGCGTGGTCGACGTAGAGGCGCGCACCGTTGGTCAGGATCATGTTGGCCGCGCCGACCTCGTCGGCGTCGACCACCGGGGGCGGGCCGGCCGAGCGGCTCAGATCAAAACCGCGGGCATCCCGCAACGGCGATTCCACCTCGTAGTCCCAGCGGGTGCGCTTGGCGCGCTGAATGCCCGCTGCGGCCGCGTAGGCCAAAACCGCCTGAGTCGACGTGAGGATCGGATTGGCTGTCGGGTCCGATGGCGATGAAATGCCGTATTCGACCTCCGTCCCGATAATCCGTTGCATGACCCAAGCGTAGGCCGGGCGACGAAGCGGCCCGCGCGGCGGGGCGCGTGGGGGTACCCCCCGGCGGCGCAGCCGCGAGGGGGCGAGCCGGCCAATCGGGTCCAGCCGCGCGACGAAGCGGGGCCGCCGGTGCCCGGAATTGCCCGTCCGGCAACCGGTCCGATTAGGCCACCGCGGGCGACTCACCCGCCGTAGGGTGAGCCGGCATGGAGCTTCTTCGCGGCCGCGCTCCGGGCCGCCGAGCCGTGCAGAACGCCGCGGCCGAAAGCTGGTTTTTGGAGCGCGGTTTGCCTTCGGTACTCATTCGGCGCGCGCGGTGGCGGCGGCTCTGGACGCGGTCGGCCCCCGTGCTTGCCGCCTACGCGGCGCTGCAGGCCTGCGTGCTGGCGGTCTATCTGATCACCGGCGGCCACGACGTCGAGATCAGCGGCGAACCGACGACGTCGGAATTGGCCGTGCTGGTTCTGCTCGCCCTGGCCCTGCCGTCGATGGCGGTCGTCGGTTGGCTGGTCTCCCGGTCACGAAGCCACAAGACTCGCACCGCGATAGCGACGTTGGCGGTCCTGGCCGTGGCGTGCGTCGGAGTGACCGTGGGCGACGTCGTGCAGGAGGCCGTCGTCGTGGTCGTCGTGCTGATCCTGACCGGCAGCGGAATCGGGTCGGTGGTCGGGTGGGCGGTGCGGATGATGCTGTCGCATCTTGCGACGGTGGGCGCCTTGGCCGTTCGGGCGCTGCCGGTCGTGCTGCTGACCGCGTTGGTGTTCTTCAACACCTACGTGTGGCTGATGGCCGCGACCATCAGCGGCAACCGGCTGGCACTGGCAATGGCCTTCCTGGTGGCCATCGCGGCGGCGTTCGTCACCTCGGCCACGCGAGAGCGCGTCAGGCCGATGCTGCAGTCGGCGACGGTGCCGCGCGACGAGCCCGAAAAGCTCGCGGGCACACCGTTCGCCACGATGTCCGACGCCCCCGAGTGGGCACCGCTGAAGAAGTCGGAGCGCGCCAATGTGGTTTTTGTGCTGGCCGTCTCACAGCTGGCTCAGATCCTCGTCGTGGCCGTGGTGACCACCGCGATCTATTTGATTCTGGGGCTCATCGTGCTCAGCCCCGAACTGCTCAACGAGTGGACCCACACCTACAAGAGCAGCGCAACGGTGCTCGGATTCACGCTGCCGGTGCCCGACTCGCTGATCCACATGACGCTCTTCCTCGGCGCGTTGACGTTCATGTACATCAGCGCCCGCGCGGCCGGCGACGCGGAGTACCGGTCCACGTTTCTCGACCCGCTCATCGACGACCTGCACACGACTTTGGTGGCGCGCAATCGCTACCACGGTGCCGCCGCCGTCACCGCCGGTCGTGTTGACGGCGCCGATACCAGTGACTAACTTCACCCTGTGTCCGCCCCCGAATCCGACCACGCCGTCGGTAAGCACGCACGCGACCTGTCCGGCAAGCGCTACGGCGAGGTTCTCCTGGTAACGCCGGGCGAGGCCGGGCCGCAGGCAACGGTGTACAACAGCTTCCCGCTCAACGACTGTCCCGAAGACTTGTGGTCGGCGCTGGACGCGCACGCCCTGGCCACCGAGCACGGGGCCGCTGCGGCCCTGCTCAACGGTCCCCGGTATTGGCTGATGAATGACATCGAAAAAGAGAACCGGGGCCCACAGATCACGAAATCCTTTGGCGGGATCGAAATGATCCAGCAGGCCACCGTCCTGTTGTCGTCGATGAACCCGGCGCCCTACGTCCCCAACACGGTCAACCGCCACACGGTGTTCGTCTTCAACGCCGGCCAAGAGGTGTACGAACTCATCGATCCCCAGGGCCAGCACTGGGTCATGCAGACCTGGAGCCAGGTCGCCGATCCCAATTTGTCGCGCGCCGACCTACCGCGCCTCGCCGACCGGCTCGACCTGCCGGCCGGGTGGGCCTACCAACCGCGCGTGCTCACCGACGAACTCCGCGTGGACACGACCCAGCGGGCGGCCCAGGTGCTGCAGGACAACCTGACCAACAGCTACTCGCTGGTGACCGGCTGAGCCGAGATATAAACCACGCACACCCGCCTCGGCGTGTCGTGTGCGTGGTTTATATGTCGCGCTAGGACGTTGCCCGAACGAGCCCTACAGGTACTGCCCCAGGTTCGATTCGGTGTCGATGGCCCGCGATGCGCTCGAGCTCTTGCCGGTGACCAAGGTGCGAATGTAGACGATCCGCTCGCCCTTCTTGCCCGAAATCCGCGCCCAGTCATCGGGGTTGGTGGTGTTGGGCAGGTCCTCGTTCTCGGCGAACTCGTCGACGATCGAGTCCAGCAGGTGCTGGATGCGCAGACCGGGCTGGCCGGTCTCCAGCACGGACTTGATCGCGTTCTTCTTGGCGCGGTCGACGACGTTCTGGATCATCGCCCCGGAGTTGAAGTCCTTGAAGTACATGACTTCCTTGTCACCGTTGGCGTAGGTGACCTCCAGGAACCGGTTGTCGTCGATCTCGGCGTACATCCGGTCGACGACCTTTTCGATCATCGCCTTGATGCATGCCGACCGGTCGCCGTCGAACTCGGCCAGGTCGTCGCCGTGCACCGGCAGCGACTCGACCAAGTACTTCGAGAAGATGTCTTGCGCCGCTTCGGCATCCGGCCGCTCGATCTTGATCTTCACGTCCAGACGCCCGGGCCGCAGGATGGCCGGGTCGATCATGTCCTCGCGGTTGGAGGCGCCGATCACGATGACGTTCTCGAGCCCCTCCACACCGTCGATCTCACTGAGCAACTGCGGAACCACAGTCGTCTCGACGTCCGAGGAGACCCCGGTGCCGCGGGTGCGGAAGATCGAGTCCATCTCGTCGAAGAACACGATCACCGGTGTCCCTTCCGACGCCTTCTCACGGGCGCGCTGGAAGATCAGCCGGATGTGCCGCTCGGTCTCACCGACGAACTTGTTGAGCAGCTCGGGCCCCTTGATGTTCAAGAAGTAGGACTTGGCTTCGCGGGCATCGTCGCCGCGCACCTCGGCCATCTTCTTGGCCAGCGAGTTGGCCACGGCCTTGGCGATCAGCGTCTTGCCGCAACCGGGCGGACCGTAGAGCAGCACGCCTTTGGGCGGTCGCAGCGCGTACTCGCGGTATAGCTCCTTGTGCAGGAACGGCAGCTCCACGGCGTCGCGGATCTGCTCGATCTGGCGGGTCAGGCCGCCGATGTCCAGGTAGCTGACATCGGGCACCTCCTCCAGCACCAGGTCCTCGACCTCGGCCTTCGGGATGCGCTCGAAGGCGTAGCCGGCCTTGGTGTCGACCAACAACGAGTCGCCCGGGCGCAGCCGGCGCGGCCGGGTGTCGTCGTTGAGGGCGTCGGGATGACCCTCCGGCAAGTCCTCGGCGACCAGCGGCTCGGCAAGCCAGACGATGCGTTCCTCGTCGGCGTGCCCGACGACCAGGGCCCGATGCCCGTCGGCCAGGAGCTCACGCAGCGTGGAGATCTCGCCGACCGATTCGAACGTGCCGGCCTCTACGACGGTCAGGGCCTCGTTGAGGCGGACCGTCTGACCCTTGCGCAACAAAGGGACTTCGATGTTCGGCGAGCAGGTCAGTCGCATCTTGCGACCGGAGGTGAACACGTCGACGGTGTCATCCTCGTGCGTACCGAGCAGGACGCCGTAGCCGCTGGGCGGCTGCCCCAGCCGGTCGACTTCCTCACGCAGCGCCAGCAGTTGCTGGCGGGCCTCTTTAAGGGTCTCCATCAACTTCGAGTTCCGCGACGCAAGGGAGTCGATGCGCGCTTCCAACTGATGCACATCGCGCGTGGAGCGGCCGCCACCATGCGAGTCGACGGCGTGCTCGAGTTGCTCGCGCAACATGGCTGCCTCACGGCGTAGTTGCTCCAACTCGGCCTCGTCGCCGCTGGACATGTTTGATTCGTGGGGGGTTCCGAAAGCTTCAGAACGCTCTGAGCTACCCATCTTGCGCTCCTTTCCCACACCGAATTGGCGCGGCGGATACTTCAAAGCTACCGGCGATTGCCGATTGATGTGCGTAGTCAAATACCCACGAAAAGTTAAGATTTTCGTCACGCTGGTAATCTCGGCCACTAATCGTGATGATCGAAAGGGCCGTGGGAGGTGCCAGAGTGACCGCAAAAAGCCTCGCCACAGGCTCGGCTCGTGTCACCGCGATAGGCCCCGCCGCCGTTGTGACTCCAGTAGCACCCATCGGCCCGACCTTAGCGACACCCTCCCCTCGCGAAGCGGCCAGAGCCGCCTAGCCGGCCGACCGACTGGATGCACCGACCACTGTCCATAGCGCTGAGCGCCGCCACCGTCCTGGCGGCGGTCGGGCTCGCCGCATGTTCGTCGCCGCACCCCAGGGCTGGTTCGTCGGCCGTCTCTTCGCTGCCGCCGGCCACCTCGCGGCCGGCTGTGCCGCCCGTCACGACTCCCCTGCCGCCGCCTGAAGCACTCACCGACGTGCTCTCCCGACTCGCCGACCCGAACGTTCCGAGCGCCAGCAAGGTGAATCTGGTGGAAGGCGCGACACCGGAGAGCGCACCCACCCTGGACAAGTTCACCAACGCCTTGCGGGACAACGGTTATCTGCCCATGACCTTCAACGCGAACGACATCGCGTGGTCGGACAAGAACCCGTCGAACGTGAAGGCCACCATCGCCGTTCACACCGCACAGGCCAACAACGCCAACTTCACCTTCCCGATGGAGTTCGCCCCCTTCCAGGGCGGTTGGCACCAGCGATCCGCGCAGCTGCGCCGTCGACGGCGCCTCGGGCAACCGGTCGATGGCCAACGTCC
>NZ_LZJP01000104.1:0-995 GCF_001667865.1 Mycobacterium mantenii
GCGGCGAATACCGGTGCCGGCAGCGCCTTTCGGTCGATCTTGCCCGAGGAGGTCAGCGGGAACTCGTCGAGCACCACAATCTGTGTCGGCACCATGTAATCGGGCAACCGCGCGCTCATCCAGTGCCGGACCGCACTCACCTTGGTGTTGGTGTGCGGGTCATTGGCATGGACACTGCGTAGCTGCGCTCCGGTGACAGGAGGCAGGTAGAGGTCCGTCAGCGATGTGGTGTGCCCGGCGCCGGGGTCCGCGGAGCGGATGAAGACCGCATCCAAGGTGCCGGGTTGAGCGCCCCAGGTCACCGCGACGCGATACCCGGCAGCTTCCCCAAGCTGGTGCAGCTGTTCAGGGGTGACGGCGTCGGAGCCCGCGGTGGCGCAAGCCTGCGCAAGCGCCTCGGCCAGGGGCATGGCGGCGGCCAGCGCCTGTTCGATCTGGACGTCGGTGATCACGCCGGCGCGCGGGATACCGGTGACGCGCACGATCGCGGGACCTTGGGTTGTCAGTTCGGTGTGCAGTCCGCTCAAGCCTGCGCACCGTGTCCACGCCCAGGCGGGTGCCTTGGCGAGTGAACAAGCCCGCGCGGGAGTCTTGCGGATGCTGACGTCGTAGCGGTACCGGGTCAGCTCGTTGTCGCCCGATCCACGCTTGACTTCGATACCAACTCCGGCCACCACCGACGTGTGCTCGGCCGCCCAGTCGGTGAAAAACTCAGGGGCCAGCAGCAATTCGGGTTCGCCGAGCACGGCCCGGTACACCCGCTGGCGGATCTCGCCGCCGTCGTCGGTGGACGTGCGCGCCAGCGCGACCCCGGTTTGGAACGCGCCCTGCAGGCTGTGGTTACGCACATCGCCGATAAACAACGTTCCGCCCGGCCCGAGCAGGTCCATGGCGTTGTCGATGACATCGACCAGGTAGCCGGCGTTGGGGAAGTACTGGACGACCGAGTTGAGAATGATGGTGTCGAACGAGCCCCGCGGCAGCCCCTCGGTGAC
>NZ_LZJP01000105.1:0-79001 GCF_001667865.1 Mycobacterium mantenii
GCCCCGGCCATTAGGTAACTCTCCAAAGCGCTGGCACATGCGCTAGCGAAACCGTGGATCACCTAATGGCCGGGGCGACCGGCCGGCTTTAGCCCTCGATGATGAACTCTTCGAGCTGGGCGCGTGCGATGTCGTCGGGCAGCTGCTGTGGCGGGCTCTTCATCAAATAGGCCGACGCCGGGATCACCGGACCGCCGATGCCGCGGTCCTTTGCGATCTTGGCGGCGCGCACCGCGTCGATGATGACGCCCGCGGAGTTCGGCGAGTCCCAGACCTCGAGCTTGTACTCCAGGTTGAGCGGCACGTCGCCGAAGGCGCGGCCCTCGAGCCGCACGTAGGCCCATTTGCGGTCGTCAAGCCAGCCGACGTGGTCGGACGGGCCGATGTGCACGTCTCTGGTCTTGAACTCCCGCTGCACGTTCGACGTGACGGCCTGCGTCTTGGAGATCTTCTTGGACTCCAGCCGCTCGCGCTCGAGCATGTTGAGGAAGTCCATGTTGCCGCCGACGTTGAGCTGCATGGTGCGGTCCAGCTGCACACCGCGGTCCTCGAACAGCTTGGCCATCACGCGGTGGGTGATGGTCGCACCGACCTGGCTCTTGATGTCGTCACCGACGATCGGCACCCCGGCGTCGGCGAACTTCTTGGCCCACACCGGGTCCGAGGCGATGAACACCGGCAGCGCGTTGACGAACGCCACGCCGGCATCGATGGCGCACTGGGCGTAGAACTTGTCGGCTTCTTCGGAGCCCACCGGCAGGTAGGAGACCAACACATCGACCTTGGCCTCTTTCAGCACCTGCACCACGTCGACGGCCTCGACGTCGGACACCTCGATGGTGTCGGCGTAGTACTTACCGATGCCGTCCAGCGTCGGGCCGCGCTGCACCGTCACGTTGGTCGGCGGCACGTCGGCGATCTTGATGGTGTTGTTCTCCGACGCGAAGATCGCCTCGGACAGGTCGAAGCCAACCTTCTTGGCGTCCACGTCGAAGGCGGCGACGAACTTCACGTCGCGGACGTGATACTGGCCGAACTTCACGTGCATCAAGCCGGGCACGGTGCTGCTCGCGTCGGCGTCATAGTAGTACTGCACGCCCTGAACCAGCGAAGACGCGCAGTTACCGACGCCGACAATGGCGACTCGTACCTCCGACTGCGCCTCTTCCGCCTTCGGCGGCTGATGCTCACTCATATGGGCGTTCTCCTAACCTCTAACCACTGGGATGCTGGGGTCGTACTGGGGTTTACGTTTGCTCGGAGAGGCCGGGCATAGCCCGCTCCGCAGCGATGAGCTCGTTGAGCCACTTGACTTCGCGCTCACTGGACTCGAGCCCCAATTGATGAAGCTGACGGGTGTAGCGGTCGAACGAGCTACTCGCCCGCGCAACGGCGTCGCGCAGACCTTCCCGCCGTTCCTCGACCTGACGGCGGCGACCTTCCAGAATGCGCATCCGCGCCTCTGCCGGAGTCCGGTTGAAGAACGCCAGGTGTACCCCGAAGCCGTCATCGGTGTAGTTGTGGGGACCCGTGTCGGCCACCAGTTCACCGAAGCGCCGGCGGCCCTCGTCGGTTAGCTGGTAAACGCGCCGGGCCCGCCGGACCGGCGTCCCGGCCGGGGCGGCATCCTCGGCAATCAACCCTTCGGCCTGCATGCGCCGCAGGGCTGGGTAGAGCGAACCGTACGAAAACGCCCGGAACGCACCGAGTAGACCGGTCAGCCGTTTGCGCAACTCATAACCGTGCATGGGCGATTCGATCAGGAGACCCAGGATGGCGAGCTCCAGCAATCGGATCACCTCCCGTGAGATAGATATGCATGGCTGGTTACGACGGTTCGACGCCTCGCGCAATCGTATCGTCTCGATATATTAGCCACAACACCACTCACTGTTGGTTTGCCGTTCGTCACAGCGCAGGGGGTGCGAATCGGGCCGGGAGACGGGCCTTTACGTGGGCAGACTCATCTGCTTGACGGTGCCGTCACCCGTGAAGGCGACGTAGCCGCCTCCGTAGTCGCTGGAGACGTACAGCGAGAGCGTGAGCGCCCCGGGCGTGGTCGGGTCGGTTGCCGGCTCGACGATCAGGTAACTGGTTTTGACGTCGGACGGCTTCATGTGCAGGGTCTCGGGCGCGCCGCGCATGATGCCCACGGTCTTGGTCACGTCGAACTTGCTCAGGTCGACGGGGGCGGGGCCGTCCGAGGAACTCTTGGCCGAGCTGGTCGGATCGCCCCACCCGCCGCGGTAGGTATATGCCAGCACCCGGCGATCGTCGGCGGGGTCGGGACGGTCCAGCGCCGCGTAGGTCGGGTAGATCACCAGCCGGTAGCCGACGGTGTCCCCGAACCGCTTGCGCATCTGCTCGAGCAGCCCGGTGAGCCCGCCGACCGAATGCAGTTGTGTCGGTGGAGTGAGCACCACCGCGTTGACTCCGTCGGGTTTGGCGCCCGGGTCGGTCGTGAAGTCCAGCGGCGAGCGCGTGTTGCCGTACAGGCCCCACCCGATGCCGACGCCCAGCAGCACCGACACGACGAAGGCGGCGGCCAGCACTCCCCATCCGCCGACTCGCGGCACCTTCGGCCGCGCGTCCAGGTTGGGGAGTTGCCGCGCGGCGCTGGTCTGCAGATCGGCCACCAGGGCGTGCAAGTCGCCCAGGGTCACCGCCTTGGTGGCCGCGCTGACTCGCTCCCGGTGCTCTTCGGCGGACAGCTCGCCGTCGGCCAGGGCGCCGTCGAGGACCGTGCAGGTGTTTTGGCGGTCGCTGTCCTTGGCCCGGGTAGTCGTCGTCGCTCCGCCGCCCAGCGGTGCCCCGAGCCATTTCGCCACGGGGATGATCGTAGAAGTCCGTTCTCGGTTTGGCGCAGAAATCACCGTCGATCACCTGGCACGGCCCGCCACGGTTCGGTTGCGTATCCCCGCTTGGGATGGCGACGTACTCTGGTGGGCGTGCGACTGCAGCGACAAGTGGTGGACTACGCGCTCCGGCGGCGCTCACTGCTGGCCGAGGTGTACTCGGGCCGCACCGGTGTGTCCGAGGTGTGCGACGCGAACCCTTATCTGCTGCGGGCCGCCAAGTTTCACGGGAAACCGAGCCAGGTCATGTGTCCGATCTGCCGCAAGGAGCAGCTGACGCTGGTGTCGTGGGTGTTCGGGGAGCACCTGGGTGCGGTGTCGGGCTCGGCGCGCACGGCCGAAGAGTTGGTGATGTTGGCCACCCGCTTCGAGGAGTTCGCCGTCCACGTGGTGGAGGTGTGCCGCACCTGTAGCTGGAACCACCTCGTCAAGTCATATGTGCTCGGCGCGGCGCGCACGGCACCTCCGCCCAGGGGTACCGGACGCACGCGGACCGCGCGCAACAACGCCCGCACGGCCATTGAATAACGAAGGACGCCACAGCCAGTCGTCCGGTGACCAACGTGGGCCAGCGAGTGAG
This sequence comes from Mycobacterium mantenii, assembly GCF_001667865.1. Classification (GTDB taxonomy): domain Bacteria; phylum Actinomycetota; class Actinomycetes; order Mycobacteriales; family Mycobacteriaceae; genus Mycobacterium; species Mycobacterium mantenii_A. The sequence continues at coordinate 3,436 of NZ_LZJP01000105.1, forward strand.
CATGTAGGCAATCAGCGTTCTACCGAGCGTCCGGACACCGACCGTCCGGACGCCGGTCGTCGGGATCCCGAACGTCGGGAGCCGCCGCCGAAATTCACCCGTCGCCGTCAGGCCCCGCCCGACGATCGGATGACCACGATCCTGCCGCCGGTTCAGGATGACCGGGCGCCACGGCGCGCGGACCCCATCGAAGAAGTCAAAGCCGCGCTGGCCGGCCCCCCGTCGACACCGTTGCGGCGCGACGCGCTCGACGAGGTCAAGGCCGCCCTGGACGGTCGGGCGCCGACGTCCGGCCGGCGCGAGCGGCCCGGCCACGGCGGCGGTCCGCCCGGCGGACCGCCCCCTCCGCCCCGGCGGCCCGGACGCCCGACAGGACCCGGCGGTCCCGGGGGGCGGCCCGTCCCACCGTGGCGCGACTGGGCCTGGACCGATCAGATCAACTGGCTGTGGGTACGGCGAGGGGCATACCTCTGTGCGGCGGTGCTGGTGCTGCTGCCGATCGTCACGTTCGCGATGGCGTACTTCATCGTCGACATCCCCAAGCCGGGTGACCTTCGCACCAACCAGGTTTCGACCATCCTGGCCAGCGACGGCTCGGAGATCGCCAAAATCATCCCGCCGGAAGGCAATAGGGTTGATGTCAACATCAACCAAGTCCCCGTGCATGTGCGCCAGGCGGTGATCGCCGCCGAAGACCGCAATTTCTACTCGAACCCGGGGTTCGATTTCAGCGGTTTCGTGCGCGCGGTGAACAACAACCTGTTCGGCAGCGGCGACCTGCAGGGCGGGTCGACGATCACCCAGCAGTACGTGAAGAACGCGCTGGTCGGTTCGGCCCAGCACGGCGTCAGCGGCCTGATGCGTAAGGCCAAGGAACTGGTCATCGCCACCAAGATGTCGGGGGAGTGGTCCAAAGACGATGTCCTGCAGGCCTATCTGAACATCATCTACTTCGGCCGGGGCGCCTACGGAATCTCCGCTGCCGCCAAGGCCTACTTCAACAAACCCGTCGAGCAACTCACGGTTTCCGAGGGCGCACTGCTGGCGGCGCTGATCCGGCGGCCTTCCTCGCTGGACCCGGCAATCGACCCGCAGGGTGCCCGTGCCCGCTGGGCGTGGGTGCTCGACGGCATGGTGGAGACCAAGGCGCTGTCGCCGAGTGATCGTTCCGCGCAGGAGTTCCCGCCGACCGTGCCGCCGGATCAGGCGCGCGCGCAGAACCAGACGACCGGGCCCAACGGGCTGATCGAGCGTCAGGTGACCAAGGAGTTGATGGAGCTGTTCAACATCGACGAGCGGACCCTGAACACCCAGGGCCTGCAGGTCACCACCACCATCGACCCGAAGGCGCAGCAGGCGGCGGAGAAGGCGGTGTCGAAGTACCTCGACGGCCAAGACCCCGACATGCGTTCGGCCGCGGTGTCGGTCGATCCGCACGACGGCGCGATTCGTGCGTACTTCGGCGGCACCGATGCCTTCGGTTTCGACTTCGCTCAGGCCGGGCTGCAGACCGGGTCGTCGTTCAAAGTGTTCGCACTGGTCGCCGCGCTCGAGCAGGGCATCGGCCTTGGTTATCAGGTGGACAGCTCCCCATTGACGGTCAACGGCATCAAGATCACCAACGTCGAGGGCGAGAGCTGCGGGACGTGCAACCTCGCCCAGGCGCTCAAGATGTCGTTGAACACCTCCTACTACCGGCTGATGCTCAAGCTCAAGGGCGGACCGCAGGCCGTCGCCGACGCCGCGCACCAAGCCGGCGTCGCAACCAGCTTCCCCGGGGTGGCCCACACGCTGTCCGAGGACGGCAAGGGCGGACCACCGAACAACGGAATTGTGCTGGGCCAGTATCAAACCCGAGTGTTCGACATGGCCTCGGCCTATGCCACGCTGGCGGCCTCCGGCGTCTACCACCGCCCGCACTTCGTCCAGAAGGTCGTCAACTCCGACGGGCAGGTCCTTTTCGACGCCGCCAACTCCGACGACAAGAACGAGCAGCGCATCCCCAAGGCCGTTGCCGACAACGTCACCGCGGCCATGGCACCGATCGCGGCCTATTCACGCGGCCACGCCCTGGCCGGCGGCAGGCCGTCGGCGGCCAAGACCGGGACCACCCAGCTCGGTGACACCACTTCCAACAAGGACGCCTGGATGGTGGGGTACACGCCGTCGCTGTCGACGGCGGTGTGGGTGGGCACGGCCAAAGGGGACAGTCCGCTGGTAACTGCCTCGGGCGGACCGGTTTACGGCTCGGGGCTGCCGTCGGACATCTGGAAGTCCACCATGGACGGGGCCCTCAAGGGCACGTCCAACGAATCGTTCCCCAAGCCGACCGAGATCGGCGGCTACGCCGGCGTGCCGGTTGCGCCTCCGCCGCCCCCGCCGCCGTCGGAGACCGTCATCCAGCCCACCATCGAAGTGGCGCCGGGCATCACCATTCCGGTCGGTCCGCCGACGACGATCACCGCGGCGCCACCGGTGCCCGGCGGTCCGCCGGGGGGCCCGGAGCCGGGCGGCCCGCCCGGTGGCTTCCCGGGTGGTGGCGTCCCGCCGGGTGGGCCCCAAGCGCCGCCGCCGCCACCGTGACCGACGCCGCGGAGCACGGCGCGACCACCTCACCGCAGCGGCTGGCCGCGGATCTGCGCAGCGCCGACAACCGAGATTGCCCGAGCCGCACCGACTTTCTGGGTGCCGCGCTCGCCGACGTCGTCGGGGGCCCGGTGGGCCGGCACGCGCTGATCGGCCGGTCGCGGCTGATGACCCCGCTGCGGGTGATGTTCATGATCGCGCTGGTCTTTTTGGCGCTGGGCTGGTCGACCAAGGCCGCCTGCCTGCAAAGCACCGGCACCGGGACCGGCGATCAGCGGGTGGCCAACTGGGACAACCAACGCGCCTACTACGAGCTGTGTTACTCCGACACCGTGCCGCTCTACAGCGCAGAGCTGTTGAGCCAGGGCAAGTTTCCCTACAAGTCGAGCTGGGTCGAGACCGACTCCACCGGCGCCCAGCAGATCCGTTACGACGGCCGGCCCGCGGTGCGCTACATGGAGTATCCGGTGCTGACGGGCATCTATCAGTACGTGTCGATGGCGTTGGCCAAGACCTACACCGCGCTGAGCAAGCTCGGCCCGCTGCCGGTGGTCGCGGAGGTGGTGATGTTCTTCAACATCGCCGCCTTCGGGCTGGCGCTGGCCTGGCTGGGCACCGTCTGGGCCAGCGCGGGCCTGTCCGGGCGACGGATCTGGGACGCCGCGCTGGTGGCCGGCTCGCCGATATTAATCTTCCAGATCTTCACCAATTTCGACGCGCTGGCAACGGCATTCGCGATGGCCGGGCTGCTGGCCTGGGCGCGACGAAAACCGGTGCTGGCCGGCGTGCTGATCGGGTTGGGTGCCGCGGCGAAGCTGTATCCGTTGCTGTTCTTAGGTCCGATGCTGCTGCTGGGTATTCGGACCGGACGCCTACGTGCGTGGGTCCGCACCGCGGTGGCGACCGGGGCGACCTGGCTGTTGGTGAACCTGCCCGTGCTGGTGTTCTTCCCGCGCGGATGGTCGGAGTTCTTCCGGCTCAATACGCGCCGCGGCGACGACATGGACTCGCTGTACAACGTCATCAAGTCGTTCACCGGATGGCGGGGTTTCGATCCCAAGCTGGGATTCTGGCAGCCACCGATCGTGCTCAACAGCGTTGTCGCGGTGCTGTTCGTGGCGTGCTGTGCGGCAATCGCGTTCGTCGTGTTGACCGCCCCGCAACGCCCCCGCGTGACGCAACTGTTGTTCTTGGTGGTGGCGGCTTTCCTGCTGACCAACAAGGTGTGGAGCCCGCAGTTCTCGCTGTGGCTGGTACCGCTGGCAGTGCTCGCCCTGCCGCATCGCCGGTTGCTGCTGGCGTGGATGACCGTCGACGCGCTCGTGTGGGTGCCGCGGATGTATTACCTGTACGGCAACCCCAACCGCTCGCTGCCCGAACAGTTCTTCACCACGACCGTGCTGCTCCGGGACATCGCGGTTATCGCGTTGTGCGCGTTGGTGATTCGGCAGATATACCGGCCCGGCGAGGATTTGGTCCGCTGGGACGGACGGGTGGACGATCCGGCGGGCGGGCCGTTCGATCGCGCGCCGGACGCCCCACCCGGGTGGCTGCCGGACTGGCTGCGACCGGTCGGGTCGCGCCGCTCGACCGCCCCAGCATCCGACGACGCCGTCGAGCAACCCGCGATGGCGAGCGGAATGGCGCCGTGACTCGCGCCGGTGACGATTATGCCGGCGCAGCCGGGATCGGAGGAATGGCGCCATGACTCGCGCCGGTGACGATGATTCCGGCCCAGCCGGGATCGGAGGAATGGCGCCATGACCCAGGTCGTCATCCCGATCTTTCCGCGATTCACCGCGCTCGACGCGGTGGGTCCTTACGAAGTGCTGCAACGCATTCCGTCGATCGATGTCGTGTTCGTCGGGCATCAGCGGGGTGAGGTGCGCACCGAGAATGGAATGCTCGGTGTCAGCTGTGACACCACCTTCGACGAGGTGAACGCACCCGACGTGGTCGTGTTCCCCGGCGGCATCGGCACCCGCCGGCTGATTCACGACGAGGCCATCCGGGCGTGGCTGCGCGCGGTACACCCCAACACCCGGTTCACCACCTCGGTGTGCACCGGTGCGCTGCTGCTGGCCGCGGCCGGATTGCTGGATGGGCTCACGGCCACCACCCATTGGCGGGCCGCCGACCTACTGAACAGCCTGGGCGCCCGCTACGTGCCGGAACGAGTCGTCGAACACCTACCGCAGCGGATCATCACCGCCGCCGGGGTGTCCAGCGGGATCGATATGGCCCTACGGCTGGTGGAGCTGCTCGTCGATCGCGAGGCCGCCCGGGCCGCCCAGCTGCTGATCGAATACGATCCGCAGCCGCCCTTCGACTCGGGAGCGCTCGCCAAAGCCGACCCCGCGACGGTCGCGCGGGCGGAGGAATACCTGGCCGCCCGCCAGTAGCGGCGTTGCCTGAGCGCTCGGATTTTTCTGGTCAGCCCGGTATCCGGTAGCCTGATGCGGTTGCCGACGCAGGCGACCCTCCTGCCACGGATCGTCCGTGGCCGCACAGACCAGAGGAGGTGGTGAGGTTTCCATGCGTCCATACGAAATCATGGTCATTCTTGACCCCACGCTCGACGAGCGAACCGTTGCCCCGTCCTTGGAGACGTTCCTCAACGTCGTCCGCAAGGATGGTGGATCCGTCGACAAGGTCGACATCTGGGGCCGGCGCCGCCTGGCCTACGAGATCGCCAAGCACGCCGAAGGCATCTACGTCGTCGTCGACCTGAAGGCCGAGCCGGCGACGGTCTCCGAGCTCGACCGCCAGCTGAGCCTGAACGAGTCGGTATTGCGCACCAAGGTGATGCGCACCGACAAGCACTAACACCTGTCGCTGAGTCGTGGGCCCACCGTCGGTGGACTTGCGTAGGCTCAGCCAGGACACGTGCCATCACCGTCGGAATAGCGAGTAGCAGGCGGAACGAGGAGGAAACTGTGGCTGGTGACACCACTATCACCGTTGTCGGAAACCTGACCGCCGACCCCGAATTGCGGTTCACGCCCTCGGGTGCCGCCGTCGCGAACTTCACCGTGGCGTCGACACCCAGGATCTACGACCGTCAGAGCGGCGAATGGAAAGACGGTGAGGCGCTGTTCCTGCGGTGCAACATCTGGCGGGAAGCGGCCGAGAATGTCGCGGAAAGCCTCACGCGTGGTGCGCGGGTGATCGTCACGGGGCGGCTCAAGCAGCGCTCTTTTGAGACTCGTGAAGGTGAGAAGCGCACCGTCGTCGAGGTCGAGGTCGACGAGATCGGCCCCTCGCTGCGCTATGCCACAGCCAAGGTCAACAAGGCCAGCCGCAGCGGCGGCGGTGGTGGCGGCGGCTTCGGCGGTGGTGGCGGCGGTGGCGGATCCCGCCAGCAGTCGGCCCCGGCGAGCGGCGCACCCGCGGACGACCCGTGGGGCAGTGCGCCCGCATCGGGCTCGTTTGGCGGCGGCGACGACGAACCGCCCTTCTGATTCAAGAAAACTTCAGTAATAGAGAACGGAAAGAAAGACAGACATGGCCAAGTCCAATAAGCGGCGCCCGGCTCCGGAAAAGCCGATTAAGGCGCGGAAATGCGTCTTCTGCTCCAAAAAGGGCCAAGAGATCGACTACAAGGACACCGCGTTGCTGCGCACGTACATCAGTGAGCGCGGCAAGATCCGGGCGCGTCGCGTCACCGGCAACTGTGTGCAGCACCAACGTGACGTCGCCATCGCGGTGAAGAATGCCCGCGAGGTGGCGCTGCTGCCCTTCACCTCCTCGGCGCGATAGTCGCCGAAGGCCTACCGAAAGTACGAAACGATGAAGCTGATTCTGACGGCTGACGTCGACCACCTTGGCACCGTCGGCGAAACTGTCGAGGTCAAGGACGGTTACGGCCGCAACTTCCTGCTCCCGCGCGGCCTTGCGATCGTGGCCTCCCGCGGCGCGCAGAAGCAGGCCGACGATATCCGCCGGGCCCGCGAAACCAAGGCGGTGCGCGACCTCGGCCATGCCAACGAACTCAAGACGGCGATCGAGGCGCTCGGTTCCGTGCCGCTGCCGGTGAAGACCGCGGCCGATTCCGGGAAGCTGTTCGGCTCGGTGACCGCCGGTGATGTCGTCGCCGCGATCAAGAAGGCCGGCGGCCCCAACCTGGACAAACGGATCGTGCGGCTGCCCAAGTCCCACATCAAAGCCGTCGGGACCCACCCGGTGGCGGTGCACCTGCACCCCGAGGTCGACGTCGAGGTCGCCCTCGAGGTCGTCGCGCAGAGCTAAGCACCCAACGTTTGCTCGGTTCCCGGCGGCGGCCATGATCGGCCCCGCCGGGCTTCGTTGTGCTGCGGACGGTCGGCCACCCTGCGTTGAGGCGGGTCGCGGACGCGCTTTCCGGCGAACTATTTCTGGGGTATGTTTCGCCACCTCGCTTTACCGGCTCGTAACGCTGGGAAAATATGGCGGAAAGCCAACACGCCCGGCGCAGTAACCTGGGCCGACACGCCGTAGAGATTCTTGTCCACACGAATTTCAGGGCGTTGTATGGCCGGTATCTGCACCGATGTCCTAGCCCTTTGTCTTAATCCACAGGTTCTCCACACCCCGCTCAACACAGGTGTCGACGGATATGCACACACGATGCACAGCTTCATAAACAGCACCCCCTTTGCCTACTCGCCAGCAACGTTTAACGTCGTCCCGGCGCCGAGCGTGTTGGTGCCGTAGGACGCAGGTGTCAGCACCTTGACTTACGCTCGATGTCGAGTATCGAATGTATGTTCGGATGCGTGAATCAGGGGAGGAGGGAATCCGTGGCGGTCGTCGATGACTTGGCGTCGGGCATGGATTCCTCGCCGCCAAGCGAGGACTTCGGACGGCAGCCACCGCAGGACCTGGCGGCCGAGCAGGCGGTGCTGGGCGGCATGCTGCTGAGCAAGGACGCCATCGCCGATGTGCTGGAACGGCTGCGGCCCGGCGACTTTTACCGCCCCGCCCACCAGAACGTGTACGACGCGATCCTCGATCTCTATGGGCGTGGTGAGCCGGCCGACGCGGTGACGGTCGCCGCGGAACTGGACCGCCGCAACCTGCTGCGCCGCATCGGCGGGGCACCGTATCTGCACACGCTGATCTCGACGGTGCCGACGGCGGCCAACGCGAGCTACTACGCGACCATCGTGGCCGAGAAGGCGCTCCTGCGGCGCCTCGTGGAGGCCGGCACCCGGGTGGTGCAGTACGGCTATGCGGGCGCCGAGGGCGCGGACGTGGCCGAGGTGGTCGACCGCGCGCAGGCCGAGATCTACGAGGTGGCCGAGCGCCGGACGTCGGAGGATTTCGTTCCGCTCGAGGATCTGCTGCAGCCGACCATGGACGAGATCGACGCCATCGCCTCCAACGGGGGCGTCGCGCGCGGCGTGCCGACCGGCTTCACCGAGCTCGACGAGGTGACCAACGGTCTGCACGCCGGGCAGATGATCATCGTGGCGGCGAGGCCCGGCGTGGGCAAATCGACACTGGGACTGGATTTTTTGCGGTCCTGCTCAATCAAGCACCGCATGGCCAGCGTCATCTTCTCGCTGGAGATGAGCAAGTCCGAGATCGTCATGCGGCTGCTGTCCGCGGAAGCGAAGATCAAACTCGCCGACATGCGCTCCGGTCGCATGAGCGACGAGGACTGGACGCGGCTGGCGCGGCGGATGAGCGAAATCAGCGAGGCGCCGCTGTATATCGACGACTCGCCGAACCTGACGATGATGGAGATCCGGGCCAAGGCGCGCCGGCTGCGGCAGAAATCCGACCTGCGCCTGGTCGTGGTTGATTACCTGCAGCTGATGTCGTCGGGGAAGAAGGTCGAGTCGCGGCAGCTCGAGGTGTCCGAGTTCTCGCGCCACCTCAAGCTTTTGGCCAAGGAACTCGAGGTTCCCGTCGTCGCGATCAGCCAGCTGAACCGCGGTCCCGAGCAGCGCACCGACAAGAAGCCGATGCTGTCGGACCTTCGTGAGTCGGGATCGCTGGAACAGGATGCCGACATGGTGATCCTGCTGAACCGGCCGGACGCGTTCGAGCGCGACGATCCGCGTGGGGGAGAGGCGGATTTCATTCTCGCCAAACACCGCAACGGCCCCACCAAGACGGTGACGGTCGCGCACCAGCTGCACCTGTCGCGCTTCACCAACATGGCGCGGTGATCGGAGTCAGCGGAAGCGGATGTTCAACGTCGCCAGGCCAAAGATCTTGCGGCCGGCCGACTTTGCGCCGACGATTACGACTCCGGTGCGGGTTTCCGGGTCCAGTGACTTGATCCGGCCGCTGTATTCGATGTCGGCGCCCTCGGTGGCCGACACGATCACGGGCTGGGACAGCCGCACCGCGTAGCGAGTAACCGCACCGGGATCGCCCGACCAGGCGGAGCCGAATCCGGCACCCAATGCCATGGTGAGCATGCCGTGTGCGATCACGTCGGGCTGCCCCGCCAGTTTGGCGAGATTCTCGTCCCAATGAAGCGGGTTGGCGTCGCAGGCCACCCCGGAGTAGTTCACCAGGTCGCCGCGCGACAGTCGGGCGTGGTGCACCGGTAACTCGTCGCCGACCTTTACGTCATCGAAGGATGGTGTCCCCGGGGTCCGGGTTGTGCCTCCGTGGGCGATCCGAACCTCGTCCGCGGGCCGCACCGTCTTCTGGTAGTCCGCTTCGGAGTAGTCGATTCCGGCGAGGTTCACGTCGTGCATCATCACTTGCTGCGCGACCGTCCTGATCGCCGGATCGACATCCTCGGCGGTGACGCCGACGACGGTGGTGTGCAGGGTGTGCACCCGCTCGCCGGCGGTATCGGTGAATGTATTGGTCACGGTGATCAAGTCTCTGCCGGCGATTCTGCGCACCGACGATAATTCGACGTCAATCTGCAGTTCGTCGCCGGCCACGATCGGCCGGTGCTGTTCGAAGACTTCTTCCGTCTGCAGATACATCTCGTAACCGATGACGACCGACTCGAACAAGTGTCGATTGGCTGCCATAGCCGGAGCCGACGTGAACGTCAGCGGGGCCACGAGGTCCGAATATCCGAGTTCAGCGGCAGCGGCGAGTTTCCAGTGCGCAGGGTGATAGTCCTGCACCGCGCGGGCGAACTCGCGCACCTTCTCGCGGCCGACCTGGTAACTGTCGTCGATCTGGTAGTAGTGGCCGACCCGTGATTCGAGCACCGATGTTTCTGCTGCTGCTGTCATGAATAGCCCAACTTTTCTGGCCGCCTGTTCACGGATGTCGACCTACGCACACTAACGTGTCGACACCAGGCCACCGGAGGCCGCGCCGTTCGCCGTTGTTGGCCTACTGATCACGTGGCGGATACCTGGTCATGTCACCGTGCTCAGGTGCGAGCGGAACCGTCGGTGGGCCAATCACGCCTGGCTGGCCGGTTCCATGCCTGGTGTGAGGCGTTCGTCGCGCGTCTGCCGTTCGGGCTCGGGGCAATCGTCGCACCGACGTTCGTCGGCTTCTGCGTGATCAACGCCTTCACCTTCGCCCTCGATCTGACGATCCTCACCAGCCTGCGCGGGGTGCTCGGCCTGGCGGTGCCGATCGCCGTGACGGTTGCGTACGTTTGCGCCTTCGCGCTCAGCTACGCGCTCAATCGCGTTTTCAACTTTCGGTCGCATGCGCCCGTCGGACCCCAGGTGGTGGTCTACGTCGCGGTGGTCGTCGTCAACTACTTGGCGTTCATCCTCGGGGTCACCACCGCGTTGGTGGCCTTCGGATTGCAATACCAGCTGTCTCGACTGGCGGCGGGCATGTGTGAGGCGGTGTACATGTACAGCGCGCTGCGATGGGTGGTCTTTCGCCGCTGAGCCGTGCGCCGACGCGCAGTTGGTGGCCGAGGTGTAGCCCGTGCGTGACCTTGCCGCGACGGCGACGCAGGACGCTCAACACGTGACGGTAATCGCGGTCATCGCCGCGCTCGCGACGGCAACTTGCGTCGGCTACTTTCTCGGACGGCGCGCGGCCTCGACACCGCCAAGCTGGCGGAAGCGCACGAGTCGGATCGCGCTGGGCAGACAGGCCATCAACCTGCTCGCGCTGATCACGGCACGCCGGATCCAGCAGCGCTTCCAGGCCGAGCGCCTGCTCTCCGACCTGGCCGGCAGATACGGGTTGAGAATCACTGCGCCACTTCAACTTCGACGCGGTGGTGTGGTGCGGTCACGGTCCTACTAGAGTGCACTGGCATGGCTGCACTCCAGGACAAGGTGGCGTTGGTGACTGGGGCGTCGTCGGGCCTGGGCGCCGAAACGGCCAGGTTGTTTTCCCGGCAGGGCGCAACGGTTTTCGGCATCGGCCGCGACCCCGGACGCTTGGCCGAGGTGTTCGCCGACGTCGAACGCGGCGGATTTGTCTCGGTGGACATCGGTTCGGCGCAGGCCTGCCAGGATGCGGTCGAGCAGTGCGTCGGTGACTTCGGTGGACTGGACGTCCTCGTCAACGTGGCCGGGCACCACCAGATGCGCCGGACGGAGTCGATGACCGACGACGACTGGGAACACGACCTCGCGGTCAACCTGAACGGGCCGTTCTTCCTGTGCAGGGCGGCGCTGCCACACCTGCTGAAACGCGGCGGAAACATCGTCAATGTCAGCTCCATCGCCGGCGTCGAGGGCCAGGCGTATTCGGCCGGCTACTGCGCCGCCAAGCATGGCCTGATCGGTCTCACCCGCGCGCTGGCGGTGGAGTACACGGCGGATCGGTTGCGGGTCAACGCGGTATGCCCCGGCGGCATGCTCACACCGCAAATCGAACGATTCAGCGCGCCGGACGATCCCAACTACGACCTGATCATGCGAACAGCCTCACCGCGCGGCATGATGCAGCCCCTCGACGTCGCCAACGTCATCGCCTTCCTCGCCGGCGACGCCGCGGCCGCCATCCATGGCGCGGTCTATCGGGTCGACAACGGCAAGGGGGCCGGATAGCCCGGCCGGTCACCAGATCAGCGCGTCGAACATCAGCGCTGTGCCGGCGGCGCTGAAGGCCTGATACACGGGTTCCATGCGCGCGAGGCGTGCCGCCGTCGGTGTCCGGGCCAGCTGCCGTTCGCCGACGAAGCGGTATGCCCAATACAACGCCACCGCGGCAAACCCCACCACCCCTAGCCAATTCGCGGCGGCTACCCAGGACAATCCCGTCGTCGCCGGCGACATGTCGCGTCCCGGCGACTGCATGCCGGGCATGGCCATCACCGCAGAATTCGACCGTGAGTCGATGCCCGGCACACCCCCGCTCATCACCGCGTACATCCACGCCATCGCCGCCATCATCGCCGCGTAGTACCACGTCTTCAGCCGCTGGCGAGATGCCGATGAGGACCACACCGCCACGCCCACAAACCAGACTCCGGCCAGCAAAAAGAAGAGCATCGGTCCTATCGCCGGGAGGCTCATCCCGACCCGCCACACCATCGACACCATCGCGACCGACATCGCCAGATGCAGCAGATGATTGACCCGGCATGTCCACCGATCACCCTGCGCGACAGCGAGGTACGCGTACATCGTGATGCTGACCCCGAAAAGAATGGTGACCGCGCAGCGCAGTGGGACGTCGCCGATCATCGCCTGCAATTTCCTGATTTGGAGAATGCCGCCCGCCGTAGCTCCGTGCCCATGCCCGCTACCGTACCCCTCCGGGGTATCTCGGTACCGACCGCATGTACCCGCGTGCGGTAACGGTTCGAGCACGTTTCAATCACCCCCCGACACGTCGTGCGGCACCGCGCTTCTCGTGGTTGACAATTCGGGGCATGACGCAATCGCGGGAGTCCGACGATGGCGCGTGAAATCTCGCGGCAGACGTTTCTGCGGGGCGCGGTCGGTGCGTTGGCCGCCGGTGCGGTCCTCGGCGCACCCCGGGTGGCGGCCGACCCGAGAGCTACCGGCTGGGAGGGCCTATCCACGGCCCTCGGCGGCAAGGTGGTACTCCCGGACAGCCCCCAATTCGCCGGAGCCAAACAGGTTTTCAACACCAACTACAACGGGTTCACGCCGGCGGCGGTCGTGACCCCGACGTCGGCCGCCGATGTGCAAAAGGCGTTGGCCTTCGCCGCGGCCCACAACCTCAAGGTTGCCCCGCGCAGCGGCGGCCACTCCTACATCGGGGCATCGACCGCGAACGGCACCATGGTGCTCGACCTGCGCCAGTTGCCCGGGGATGCGAACTACGACGCCGCCACCGGGCAGGTCACGGTGACTCCGGCGACGAGCCTGTACACGATGCACCGGACACTGGCCGCGGCCGGCCGGGGCGTCCCGACCGGTACCTGCCCGTCGGTCGGTGCTGCGGGGCACGCGCTGGGCGGCGGCATGGGCGCCCAGTCCCGGCACGCCGGGCTGCTCTGTGACCAATTGACATCGGCGTCGGTGGTGCTGCCCAGCGGCCAGGCGGTCACCGCGTCGGCCGCCAGCAACCCCGACCTGTTCTGGGCGCTGCGCGGCGGCGGCGGCGGCAATTTCGGTGTGACGACCTCGCTGACCTTCGCCACATTTCCCACCAAGGACGTCGACGTCGTCAACCTGAACTTTCCGCCGCAGTCGTTCGCGCAGGTCCTCGTCGGTTGGCAGAACTGGCTGCGCACCGCCGACCGCAACAGTTGGGCACTGGCGGACGCCACCGTCGACCCGATGGGCATGCATTGCCGGATCCTGGCGACCTGCCCGGCCGGGTCGGGTAACAGCGCCGCGGCCGCCATCACCCAAGCGGTGGGACTGCAACCGTCGGGCACCGAGAACCACACGTTCAACTACATGGACCTGGTCAATTATCTGGCCGTCGGTAACCTCAACCCGTCGCCGCTCGGGTATGTCGGCGGATCCGATGTCTTCGCCACCGTGAACGCCGGCGTGGCGCAGGGGATCGCCTCGGCGGTCAACGCCTTTCCCCGCGGGGCCGGCCGCATGTTGGCCATCATGCACGCCCTGGACGGCGCGCTGGCCACGGTCGCGCCGAGCGCCACGGCGTTTCCGTGGCGTCGGGAGGGGGCGCTGGTGCAGTGGTACGTGGAGACGGGCGATCCCGCGGCCGCGACGAACTGGCTCAACTCGGCACATCAAGCGGTGCAACAATATTCGGTCGGCGGCTACGTGAACTATATCGAGGCCAACCAGTCGCCGTCGCGCTATTTCGGCCCGAACCTGTCCCGGCTGAGCGCGGTGCGGCAGAAATACGATCCCGGCCGGGTCATGTTCTCTGGGCTGAATTACTAGCCGGCGAGCGTCCCGCCGGGCGGGATCCGCGGACCGCCGACACTCGATGGTTAGTCGGACTTGGCACTGGGTACTTCCACTATGTCTGTGGCGAGTTAGAGGGGTTGGCGAATGGCAATCGAGCACGGTCGTGCACGGTGCCCGCGTTGCATGGCGTGGGCGCAGTACCGGTTTCTTGAGCGGGATGCCGACAAGCTCGAGTATCAGGTCCACTGCGATGCGTGCGGCAACCTGTACTCCGAGGTCACCGTCGCCTCGACCGTCGTCACCACGCCGGCCGCGTAGGCGGCCGTCCTCGGGGGTCGTTACGCCTGCCGTTTGCGGGCGTGACCTGCTACATTACGGATCTCGTTGCTGGTGTAAAGTCTGGACCGCGAGTAAAGACGCCCCCACACTGGAGCAGCGCCTGGTGCGCGCAGACGCAGTGCGCAACTCGCTGAAAGGGGCGGCGTGAACGAAGTATTGGCGCGGGCCGGCATCTTCCAGGGGATCGCCCCGGATGCGGTCGAGGCGTTGGCTCGCCACCTGCAGCACGTATCGTTCCCGCGTCGGCGCACCGTCTTCGTCGAAGGCGAGGAGGGCGACGACCTCTACGTCATCCTGTCGGGCGCGGTGAAGATCCGCCATCAGACACCGGACGGCCGCGAAACCGTCTTCGCGGTGCTGGGTCCCGGCGACGTGTTCGGGGAGCTCGCGCTGTTCGATCCGGGTCCGCGGACGTCGACGGTGATCACCCTGACCGAGGTGGAAGCCGTCCGGATGGACCGTCAAGCGTTACGGACATGGATCGTCGAACGTCCCGAAATCGCCGAGCAGCTGCTGCGGGTGCTGGCCCGCCGGCTCCGGCATACCAACAACACCCTGTGCGACCTGATCTTCACCGATGTCCCCGCCCGGGTGGCCAAGCAAATCCTTGACCTGGCAATGCGATTCGGCAGCAGCAACGGCGGCTCGGTGCTGGTCGAGCACCACCTCACGCAGAAGGAACTCGCGCAACTCGTGGGATCCTCGCGTGAAACTGTGAACAAGGCGCTGTCCGACTTCACCCAACGCGGATGGATCCGGCAGCAGGGCAAGGCCCTCATCATCGACCAGCCGGCGAAACTGGCCCGCCGGGCGAGGGCCTGACGCCCCGGGTAAACCCCGTGACGCCCTAGGTGATCGACCAGAATTCCAGGAGCGTCCGCAACGTCGCGACCAGCGACAGCGGTTGATCCAGCATCGGATGGTGGCCGGCCAGCGCTAACTCCACGAATGGGCCACGCAGCTGAAGCAGGGAACGGATCCGTTCGGCCATAGCCGGAGGTACCAATCCGGCTTCGCAGCGCAAATATCCCATGCGGCAACGTATTGCGGCCATCATGGACTCCAATGAGTCCTCATCGGCGGGCGGCGCATCGAGAAACTCACCGCCGAATATCGCCGGGTCGAATTTCCAGATCCAGCCGTCGTCGGTTTTGCGCACCGACTCGGCGGCGATGTGCTGCCGGACATAGGGCAGGATCAAATCCTGCGAGGGCACGGCCGTAAAGCGGGCCAGGATCTCATCTTTCGTCCGGTAGTGGTTGCGCTTGCGCCTGCGCAGCCGTCCTTCCTCCGGCGCACGCTCCCACAGCGGCGAGTCGATCACCAGCATGCTGTTGATCTGGCGGCTGTAGTGCATCGCCGCCGTGGATACCACCCAACCGCCCATGCTGTGGCCGACGATCGTCGGTCGCCCCGCGGGCCCGGCGGCCGCAGCGGCCGCCATCACTTCGCTCGCCCAGATCCGCAGGTCGTAACTGCCCCGCGCTTCGCTGTCGCCGTGCCCGGACAGATCCGGCGCGATCACCCGATGGGTGCGGGCAAAGAACGGTGCGACGTGATCCCACCAACCGGAGTGCGCCCCGCCGCCGTGGACGAGCACCACCGGAGGTTGGTCGGCGTCGCCCCAGACGCGCAGGTGAATGCGACACCCGTCGACGTCGACGTCGCTGTGGTCTGGCTGTTGGCCGATTGCCGCGGTGAACCAGGATGGTGTGATCGGCGTCTGGGGCGAACGGGAAAACAGTTTCAACCTCCGAGGATTCAAACGCTTTGTCTTAGTCTGGCTTTCGCGCCGTGCGGCCAATAGCGGTTCGCCCGGGCAGAAAATGTGGGATTCAAGAATTCGCCTCGGCGAGCCGGACCGTGACGGTGACTCGTCCCTTGTCGTCCTGCGTGGCGACGGCATGTCCGGCGCGATCGGTCTGGTCGAGTCGCCAGCGCCGCCACCGGCGCATTGAAAACGGGCGCGGCTCGCATCAGGAGACGGCCGATATCGTCGGGACCCACGCGGAAAGTATCGCAGTAATTCCCAACGAATAGTCGACCGTGGGAGTTCGACGTGATGCCGGTTCGGTGGACATGGAGGTAGCATCCCCGCGCAGATGCTCCAGCGGTCGCCGTAGGCGAGGAAGAGGGCGCTGATGACTGCTCATGTCGACCCATCGGTGCCGCCCAGCGGTGCGGGCTGCGTCGAGTGCGACGAGGCCGGTGGCTGGTGGGTGCACCTGCGGCGCTGCGCCGCTTGCGGGCACGTCGGTTGTTGCGACGACTCGCTCTCTCGTCATGCGACCAAGCACTGGCAGCAGACCGGACATCCGATAATGCGATCGTTCGAGCCGGGCGAAAATTGGTTCTGGAACTACGAGGCCAACGACTACTACGAGGGCCCCGAACTCGCACCACCCGAGTCCCGTCCGGAGAACGAGTCGGTTCCCGGGCCGCGCGGGCGGGTGCCACATGACTGGTTCGAGCTGCTCCGCCACCGCGACGACTGACGATGTGATCGGCCGGTTTATGTTGCGGCAGCGAGCAAGTCGCGCACCGCGTGGTCGACGGTGTCCAGCAGGCCAGGGTCGATGCCGGCGCGGCCGCGCACCAATACCGAGGCGCTGTTGGCGGACGGCAGTCCCTCGGCCGGGCTGAGCCCATCGGGAAACTTACCGATCATCGGCAGCAGCGCTACTCCGAGCCCCGACCGCACCGCAGCGTACAGGCCGGAGAGATCGCCGCACTCGGCGGCGATCTCATACTCGATGTGGTGGTTTTCCAGTATCGCGAAGGCCGGCTCGCGAAGCGTGCACGGCTCGGAAAATATCACCAGTGGCAGCGGGTCTTGTGGCGAAATACTAAGTGTGCGCGCTGAGATCCATTGCAGTCGAACAAGTCCCGACGCGTTAGCACGATCCAGGCCCGACCCGTCCAGCATGATGGCCAGATCGACCAAACCGCGATCGATCGAGTCGGCCAGCGATACGTTGCGATCGAGCCGGAAGCGCACTCGCAGGTCGGGAAGCCGCTCACGCAGCACGCGCGACAGGCCGGCCAGCATCACGTCGGCCCCGTGTTCGGTGGCGCCGATGGTCAAGAGCTTGTGCTCGGTCGCGCCCAGGTCGTCGAGCGCGTTGTCGTGCGCGGCCAATATCGTGCGGGCATGACGCAGAGCCTTCTGGCCGACCTCGGTGAAAATGATCCCGCGTCCAGAGCGTTGCACTATCGGTTCGCCGACCACGGCTTCGATCCGGCGCAGGTGCTGACTGACTGCGGACTGGCTCAGGTGCAGGGCGGCGGCGGCGCGATGGAAGCCGCCGCAGTCGGCGACCGCGACAAGGCTGCGCAGCGGCGCGATATCGAGCACCTGGGCCATAGCAGCAACTCTAATCCGATCATCCTCGGTGATCAATCACCAGGAGCTCGGCCTGAATCACCCTGTCTCTTCGGACTATCGATAAGACAGTGCGATCAATCACGATCACCAATAATCGTTGGACTGTGTCGGTCGTTCACGCGAACATGGGTGGCATGCCTTTGCCCCGCATGCCGGCGACCACCGCCACAGCGGTGACCTTCTTCTACGCGCTCGGATATCCCATCGGCACGCTGGCGGTAACGGCCATGACACCGATGGCCGCCCTGGTGCTGCGGTTCAGTTTGGCCGCAGCGATTCTCGCGAGCTGGTCGCTGGTGGCCAGGGCCCGCTGGCCACGGGGAGCGCAACTCGGGCACGTCATGGTGACGGGCCTGCTGATCCAGGGCGTGCAGTTCTGTTGCCTGTACGAGGCCGTTCAGCTCGGAGCGCCGGCGGTGCTGTGCGCGGTGGTGATCGCGATGAATCCGGTGGCCACCGCGATTCTGGCGGCCACGTTTCTCCGCGAACCGCTCGGCCCCTTGCGCGCGGTGGCGTTGGTGCTCGGCGTCGTCGCGGTCTTGGCCGCCTGCTCCCAAAGACTGATGAGCACGCACGGTGCCGACCCGGTGATCGTGTTGCTTGTCGTTGGCCTGCTTGGCCTTTCGGCGGGCGGCGTCTACCAACAGCGATTCTGCAGCGGCGTCGACTTCCGCGTGATGAGCAGCATGCAAAATGCCGTCGGCTTGATACCCGCGTCGGCGCTCGCGATCGTCACGCCCTTTACCGTGCACGACGGCGTCAAGGCGGCGATCGCGGTCAGCGGCATGGTGCTGTTGAACGCCACGCTGGCGGTGAGCCTGTATGTGCGAGCCATCAACACCCACGGCGTTACGGCGGTGGCGATGCTGTTCGCCGTCATTCCCGCGGTGGCCGGTGTGCTGTCGTGGATCATCCTGGGTCAGCGTCCCGACGCGGGTATCGCGGTCGGCCTGGTGTTGGGCGGACTCGCGTGCTGGATCAACACCCGGGCGTCCGGGCGCCGTCCGGCGAGGGCGAGCGCGCCCGATGCGACGCTGCCGCAGGTAGAGCTGCAGGACGCACCGCGCTGAGAACCCGAACGCCTCCTGCGGGGCGCATTGCCAATAGGCTTGTCCACCATCCGCTCATCCACCGCAGCCGATCTGTGACAATCACCCTGCGGAAATATTCATCGGAGGCGTGGTGGACTTTGGTAGCGGGCGGCGCGTCGGGTCGCGGCGGGGAGCGGCGGCGGTGGCGGTCCTTGCATCGGCGGCCGCATTCACCGGCACCGCGGTGGCCAACGCGGATGCGCAATTGTGCAATCCGGCGAGTGTCGATGCGAATCAAATGTGCCACTTCGATGCGTCAGGCCCGTTCTCGGACATCAGCATGGTGTTTCCGGCCAACTATCCCGATGAGCCGACGATGATCGGCTACTTGTCCAAGGTCGACGACGATTTCCAGAGCGCCCGCGGACCGCTGAACACGCTGGAATCGCCGACCGCGCTGAAGATCACCGGCACCCGATACAGCTCCGGGCCCCAGGCGGCGGGTACCCAATCGGTGATCACCGAGATCTATCAGAACCTCGGCGCCGCTCACCCGCTGGTCTGGTACAAGTCCTTCAACTACAACCTGGTCAATCAGCAGTCGATCACCTTCGATTCGTTGTTCCAGCCGGGAACCCAACCGCTGCAGGTCATCTTGCCGATAGTGCAGAAGACGTTGGCCGACCGGTATCGGGCGACGGTGTCGATTCCGCCGGCCACCGGTCTGCAGCCGGCGAATTACCAGAGTTTCGCCATCAGCAATGACGCGATCGTATTCTTCTTCGACCAGAACGCGTTGCAGCCGGCGATGGAGGCCACGCAAGTATCGGTGCCGCGCAGCGCGATCGCGTCGATGATCAGCCCCGACATCGCATAGCCGGCCGAACCGGCGGTGCGACGCTCGTGAGGAGATCGCCGACCGCGCAACGGACTTAGGGCAGCTCGACCTTGCTGGCCAGCCACCGACCATCCACCTTCTCCATGGTCATCTTGACGCGGCTGCGGTCCAGCTGGGGCGCGGGCGCGGCGCCATTGCTGACCGACTGGTCGACGAACAGCACAACGTCCACCTTGTCCTGGGTGGCGGACTGGACCGCGGCGTCGATCACGTTCCCATGCGCCGCAGCCTTGTTGGCGATGAGCGCCTGTCGCAGCTGCGCACTGGATTTGGTGTACATGTCTTTGAATTCACCGGTTGAACCGTCGAGGACATCGGCGAAGTTCTTATCGATCGCGTTGGTGTCCACGCTGGTCAACGTAAGGATGTATTTCTTCGCCGCATCGAGTGCTTGCTCGGCGGCAACCTGCTTTTGGTGATGCTGAAACAGTAGCCAGCCCTCATAGCCCGCGCACGCAAGCACGGCCGCCAATACTCCAGCGGCGACCGCGCGAGTCACGCTGCCGCGCCGACGATTTCGGCTACGAGATTGCTGTTCGTCGGCGGCGTCCTCGTCGCCGTCGCAGGCCTCGTCGGGCTCGGCTGGGTCCGCGGCGTCGCTGTCCGTGGCGGGCGATGCAACGGCCGGTGTCGTGTCGTCGCCGGCCTCATCGGCCTCGGCCACCGCGATGGCCGGCGGTTGCCCCACTTCTTCTCCGGCCCCCTCCGCGGCGACGCGGAAGCGATTTACCAACCAGGTTCCCGGGTTGCCGGCTGTTCGTAGCGATTGACGGTTCATCAGTTGCACGCGCCAGAGTCACGAAGTGCGTTCGCCCAGCCGGTAGCGGCGACGATGTTCGCGTGGGTGACGCCCGACGGATCCTTTCTCTTGATGCTGTCGCTGATCCGCGACAGTTGAAATGCCAAGTGGGTCATCGATTCCCCTCCGTATACCGGCGAATACGGCCCGAAATTGTCGGGCTGGTTGGTGATGATCAGCGGCTTCACTCGTGGTGCAAGAAACGCCGTCGACTGGTCGATGTTCGCTACCACAGCGTGGGCGTTTCCCTGCACACCACCGGCGGAGTAATCGTCGTGCTGGTCACCGAGGTAGCGGTTGAAGTTACTGATCTGGCCCATCAGCGGATCGAACTGCGACTTGAACCATTGGCAGGAGTCCGACATTCCGCCGATCATTTCCGGCGTCACCCGTGCCGTGAAGGTGTTGTACGGCCAGATGTCGAAGTTCGGTGACCAATCGCTGGGCGCCGGTGTGAACACCGGCAACGGCGGCGGAGGCTGGCCAGGATCAGCGGCGGCGTGGCCGGAGATCGCGAGGGCGGCGACGAGCGCCGGCGCGGCACACGCTAGGCCGCTACCTGCCCGTCGCAACCTCGTCAGATCCATCCGCTCGTCCCCAACAAAACGATAGCCCTGGGCCCCCCAATACCGAACCATCAATTCATCTACGAAATGACGGTTAACATCAGCGCCCTGACAGGGGATCCTCTCGCGAAGTCGGCGGCGCGTCAAGGGCCCGCCACCAGGTGAGTACGGCGAATGACCACCAGTCATTACGGCACGCCGACCGCATTTCGGCCCTGGCATCGGCGCAACTCCGCACAGTCAGACCTTCCGCGGATGCCGAGTAGCCGTTAACATAACCGGCCGTGGGGGCACAACCGACCATTAGGTGCATCCGGCGATGACCGCCCAGGACCAGCGCTCGCTCAACGACGGCCGAACGCCCGACGGCGTGGCCGCCATCCAAGAGTGGTCCGCGGGCTATGTCGTGCGGCACCCACTGGCCTCGCTCAACACCCTCGGTGAGCAGTACATCCTTGCGATCCGCACGATCGAGTACTGCATGGTCGACCTGTTCACCGGCCGCTTCCAGTGGGCCGAGTTCATCCGCCAGGGCGCATTCATGGCTGCCACGGCGGTGTTGCCGACCGTGCTGGTAGCGCTGCCGATCGGGGTGACCCTTTCCATCCAATTCGCCTTGCTGGCGAACCAAGTCGGTGCGACGTCGCTCGCCGGTGCGGCCAGTGGACTCGCGGTGATCCGCCAGGCCGCCTCGCTGGTGGCTGCGGTGCTCATGGCATCCGCCGTCGGCTCGGCGATCACCGCCGACCTTGGTTCCCGCACCATGCGCGAGGAGACCGACGCGATGGAGGTCATGGGTGTCTCGGTGATCCGGCGCCTGGTCGTGCCCCGGTTCGCCGCGGCCATCATGGTCGGTGTCGCACTCACCGGAATCACCTGCTTCGTAGGATTTTTAGCCAGCTACCTGTTCAACGTCTACTTTCAGCGCGGCGCACCGGGCAGCTTCGTCGCGACATTTTCGTCGTTCGCCACCACGGAGGACATGATCGTCGCGCTACTCAAGGCCGTCATTTACGGGGCGATCGTGGCGGTAATCGCTTGTCAAAAAGGGCTTTTCACCAAAGGCGGCCCGGCGGGCGTCGCGAACTCGGTCAACGCCGCGGTGGTGGAGTCGATTCTGGTGCTGATGATCGTCAATGTCGGGATCAGCGAGCTGTACAACGCCCTATACCCCAGGACGGGACTGTGACATGACGGCCTCCGCGTACGTCCCCACCCTGGCTCGACCGTTACTCGGTGCCTATCGGGCCGCGGCCACCCCGACCATGCGGTTGGGGCACATGCTGTTGTTCTTCGTGCGGGCCGTGCTCGCCGTGCCCTCCGTGCTGCGGCAGTACCGCACGGAATTCGTGCGCCTGCTCTCGAATATCGCCTGGGGCAACGGCTCGATCGTCGTCGGCGGCGGCACGGCCGGCGTCGCGGTGGTACTCGGCTTCACCGCCGGCGCACTGGTGGCCGTGGAGGGTTACAACTTCCTCAACCTGCTCGGCTTGGGTCCCGCGACCGGCATCATCTCGTCGCTGGTCAACACCCGCGAGCTGGCACCGATCATGGCCTCGCTGGCCTTCGCGATGCAGGCCGGCTGCCGGTTCACCGCACAGCTGGGCGCCATGCGCATCGCCGAGGAGATCGATGCGCTGGAATCGCTGGCCATCCGCCCTATCCCGTTCTTGGTCACGACGCGGCTCATGGCCTCCGTCATCGCGGTGATCCCGCTCTACATCGCCTGCCTGGCGGTGACCTATCTGACTTGCCAGGTCGTCGCCGGTGTGATCAGCGGTGGCTCCCTCGGCCCGTACCTGCACTACTTCACCATGATGCTCAGCGCCAAGGACATCGCCTATTCGGTCCTCAAGTGCGTTGTCTTCGTTTGGCTTTCGTCCACCGTGCAGTGCTACTACGGGTTTTACGCCGCGGGCGGGCCGGAGGGTGTGGGGGTGGCCGCCGGCCATGCCATGCGGGCGAGCATCACCGTCGTGATCATGGTCAACATGCTGCTCACGATGGCGCTGTGGAGCATCGACGCCGGCGCGAGATTTGGTGGCTGAATGCCGAATTCGCTAGATCTCGACGGACGCGGGCCCTCCGATCAACAGCTGCTGGGCATGGGCGTCGCGGTGCTGTTGATAGCGGGACTGATCACGGGCAGCCTCCTGTTGAAGTCCAGCGGCCGGCTCAACGACTACATCCGCGTCGTCGCGGAGTTGACGAACGTGGGGGACGGGCTGCCGGCCCGCTCGGATGTGAAGTATCACGGGCTGCTGGTCGGCGCCGTCGACAACGTGGTTCCGGCGGCGTACGGCAAACCCAACTACGTCCAGATCAACCTCAAACCCGAATACGCCAAGGACATTCCGGGCGCGGTGACCGCCCGCGTGGTGCCCAGCAATGTGTTCGCGGTGTCGTCGGTGCAACTCGTCGACGGCGGCCCCAGCCCAAGCATCCGCAGCGGGGCACGCATCCCCGAAGACCTGCAGCTTTCGACCGTGATCTTCCAGACGACGATCAGCAAGCTCCGTGACATCCTCGCCGCGACCGGCCGGGGCCGCGAGGACCACAGCGTGGGCATTCTGGCCGCCGTCGCGGCCGCTACCAACAACAGGCGCGGCGCGCTGCTCACCGCGGGTGCGCAGATGACCCACGTTCTCGATGAGCTCAACGGCATCGTCACCACCGATCCCGGACCGTCGACGGTGTCCGCATTGCTCGATGCCACTCGCGGCCTGCAGTCCACTGCTCCCGACCTCGTCGACGTCTTGCACGATGCGGTGAAACCGATGCAGACCTTGGCCGAAAAGCGCGAACAATTCCGGTCGCTGGTCACCGGATCGCAGCACACCTTCGGCGTCAGCCGGCAGGCGTTCGACAACCACACCGATCAGCTGATCGAGATGACGCAAAACCTCACACCCGCCCTGGGCGTCTTCGCCCTGCACAGCGACAAGTTCGTGCCCATCTTCACCAGGCTGAACCGGCTGTCCGACAAGTTCTTTGAAGAGGTGTGGGACCCCGAGCTCGACACGGGAAACATGCGGGTGAATCTGGCGCTGACGCCGACCTACACCTACACCCGCGCCGACTGCCCGCGCTACGGGCAGTTACTGGGACCGAGCTGCTACACCGCACCGACGATCGCGGTCCGGCCCGATCTGCCCGAGGTGCTGCTTCCGCAGAACTATCACCCGCCCGCGGATCTGGCACCGCCCCCGGGCACA
The DNA here is from genome assembly GCF_001667865.1 of Mycobacterium mantenii. Taxonomy (GTDB): domain Bacteria; phylum Actinomycetota; class Actinomycetes; order Mycobacteriales; family Mycobacteriaceae; genus Mycobacterium; species Mycobacterium mantenii_A. The sequence continues at coordinate 27,441 of NZ_LZJP01000105.1, forward strand.
CAGGTCGGACCCGACGGCAATCTCGTCGCGGTCGGCCCGCCGCTGTACAACCCCAACCCGAGCCTGCAAGACCCCAACCCGCCCCTGCCGTGGTGGCCGTGGCCGATCGGCCCGGCTCCGCGAGTCCCGGGAACCGCCGATCCCGATGACGCACCACCCCCGCCGCCCGGCGCGCCACCTTCCCAGCCCCCGGGCCCGCCCGCTGCGGTCGCACCATCGGGCTACGGCGGCAACGTCGGACCCGTTGGCAGCCAACACGAGCGCGAGCAGCTGGGCATGATCACCGGCCAGGGCCGATCCGCGTCGGTGGCGGCCCAACTGCTGCTCGGTCCGCTGGCTCGCGGTACGACGGTCTCGCTGCAACCCCGGGAACAACCGGCGGGCGGCCCGAAATGAAAGTGCGGGGTCCCCTGATCGGCCTGTCCGTCTTCATGGCGATCGCCATCGCCGTGACGTGGATGGTGTACGCCACCCTGCGGCGAGACGTGGCGGGGCCGACCACGCCGTACGCGGCGATGTTCACCGACGTGTACGGGTTGCGCATCGGCGACGACGTCCGGATGGCCGGTGTGCGGGTCGGCCGCGTCGAAAACGTCGAACTCGCCGGTAAATTGGCGAAGGTCTCGTTCATCGTCGAGAACGATCAGCACCTGTATGGGAACACCGTGGCATCGGTGACCTATCAGAACATCATCGGACAGCGGTACCTGGGCCTGTCGCTGGGCGAAATCGGCAACAGGGGCCCGCTGCCCGCCGGCGGCGTAATACCCGTGCAGCAGACCGACCCGTCCTTCGATGTCGGGAAGTTGCTCAACGGTTTCGAGCCGCTGTTCACCTTGCTCAATGCCAAGGACGCCGACGACCTGACCAAGGGCGTATTGCAGTCGCTGCAAGGCGATCAGGCGTCCATCCCGTTGCTGGTGGAGCAGACATCGACGATCACCCGGACGTTGTCCGCACGCGACCAATCCTTGGGCGACCTGATCAGCGGACTCACGAGGGTCACCGACACCGTCGCCCGCCAAGACGACGACCTCGACCACGCGCTCGACCAAACGCGCGATGCGGTAACCCATTTCGATGATCGCCGCGCCTCGTTGCAGGACTCGGTGGGCTCAATCGCCCGGGTGACCCGCCGTCTCTCGGCGATCGCTGACGACGTGGATCCGGCGCTGAACGAACTCATCACCCGAGAGCCGGGGTTCAGCAAGCACATGGTCGGCATCGAACCGCAGCTGGCGTTCACCGGCGACAACCTGCCGTTGCTGCTGAAGGGCTTTGCGCGCGCCACCAGCGAGGGAACCTACGGCAATGCCTACGCGTGCGACCTGAACGCCACGGGTTTCTTCCCGGGGCTCAACGACATCACCACTTTCATCGTCAACGCGGCCACACCGGGCAACGCCTATCCGATCACCACCAAGAACATGGGGTGGCACACCCCGCGATGCAGGAACATGGCCAATGGCTGACTCGCTCAAGGCTCGGTGGTCGCGGCGCCGACCGCTCGAGTCGTACAACCGGACCTGGCTGGGGCTGGCGGGACTGGCGGTGGTCGCCGTTCTCGTCGCGGTGTCGTTGGGGATCAGGCTGCTCGGTATCGGCTACACCCACTACACCGCCGAGTTCCTGCAGGCCGCAACGCTGCGGCCCGGAAACCCGATCACCATCGCCGGCATCGAAGTCGGACACGTCACCAGCATGAAGCTCGATGGCGACCACGTCGAGGCCGGTCTGAGCGTGCGCGACAACGTCTCGCTGGGCAGGGACACCCGGGCGGTGATCAAGGTGATGACCATCCTAGGTTCGCGCTATCTCGAGCTGGCGCCCGACGGCCCTGGCTCCCTGCCGGGCAAGACGATCAACCTGGCTCACACGGAGGTGCCCTACGACCTGCAGTCGCTACTCGAGGACGCCACAACCACCTTCGAGCAGGTCGATTCCGACCAGTTCGCGCAGTCACTTGCGGTGCTGGGCAAGCAGCTCGGCGGGGTGCCGCCGCTGGTTCCGCAGGCCGTCGCGAATCTGCAGACGTTGTCCACGATCACCGCCGACCGACGAGGCCAACTCGGCACGCTGCTGAAAAGCACGGAGCGCGTGGTCAATACCCTGCGGCGTCAGCAGACCAACATCGGACATCTGATGGATCAGGGGCAGGATCTGCTCGGTCATCTAGTAGCGCGCGAGGCCACTTTTCACGCCATGTTCGCAGGGCTGACGGACCTTGTCGACCAGCTCGACAAGATCGTCGTCAACAACCGGCCGATGCTCGACGAGCTGTTCGCCAACCTGCACCAGCTGACGAATATGGTCGGCCAGCACGACGACCTGTTACGCAATCTGCTGCAGGTCGCGCCGGTGACACTGCGGGGCCTGACCAACGCCACCGGCTACGGGCCGGTCGTCGAGTTCAACCTGCCCAACGGCCTCGCGATCGATTCCTGGATGTGCGCGATCAGTGGCCGCGCCAAAGAATTCAAGATGATCCAGTACTTCAAGGACTGCAAATGACCTCCGGTAGGCGCAAACTCATCGCCGTGGGCGCCGCGATAGCGGCGGTGGCCGCCGTCGCGATCGGGGTAATCGGCCACTACGTCAAGTCCCGCCTGGACACCATGACCGTGACCGCGCAATTCGACAGCGCCGCCGGCCTTTACGAAGGAAATGTCGTTGCGGTTCTCGGCATGCCGGTGGGCAAGGTCAGCAAGGTCACGTCCAAAGGCAGTTACGTCGAAGCCGAGCTGACGGTGGACAAGAAGGTCAAGATCCCGGCGGGCGCCCGCGCGGTCACCATCACCACCTCGATCCTCACCGACCGGCAGGTTGAACTCACCCCGCCCTACCGGAGCGGCCCGGTGTTGAAGAACCACGACACGATAGGGCTCACCCGAACCAAGACACCGGTGGCTTTCGATCGCGTACTCGACATGCTCGACAAGGTGTCCAAATCGCTGAAGGGCGACGGCAAGGGCGGCGGACCCATCGCCGACCTGACTGACTCCGCGGTCGCCATCACCGACGGCAACGGGAAGAAGATCCTGTCGGCGCTGGACGAACTTTCCAACGCGCTGCGGCTCAGCTCCGAGCGGGGCGGAACCACCCGCGAGCAGTTGACCACGATCATCACCGACCTCAGCTCGATCACGGACGCCGCCGCGCGCAACGACGCCAAAGTACGCCAATTCGGTTCCACGACACGCCAGCTCAGCCAGATACTCGCCGACGAAAAATTCGGCACCGGAACCACCGGACACACCATCAACAGGATCCTCGAAGAAGTCACCACGCTGCTCGAGCAGAACCGGGAGAACCTCAAGCAGGCGGTGCACAACGGCGACACCGTCGCCAAGACGATCGTCGAGGATCAGCGCGGAGTGTCCGAAATGCTCGATGTCCTCCCCATGACGCTGGAAAACCTCTACAACACCGTCGATCAGAACAACGGCGCAATACGCGTGCACGGGCTGCTCGACAAGGCCCTGACCGACAGCCAGTCCGCCAAGGAGCTCTGCAATCTCATGCACCTGCGCCAACTCGGCTGCAGCACTGGCACATTGCAAGACTACGGACCCGACTTCGGCCTGACCTACATCCTCGACGGTCTCTCGGCGATGGGGCAATAGCGATGGATACGGCTAAACGCAAAGCACTGGCGGTGGCGCTCAGTGCGGTCATGGTCAGCTCCGGTTGCGCCACCAACGGGCTGTCCAGCCTGCCGCTACCGGCACCGGGAATCGGCGATGGGGGATACCTACTCAACGCCGTCTTCTCCAACGCGCTGAACCTGCCGGCCCACGCAAAGGTCAAACTCGCGGGCGCCGACGTCGGGCAGCTCGAATCGATGGTGGCGCGCAACTACACCGCGGTCACCACCCTGCGAATCATGGACGGCGTCCGTGTGCCCGTCGGCAGCACCGCCGAGCTGCGATCGGCGACCCCGCTTGGCGACGTGTTCGTCGCGATCAAGCCGCCCACCCCGATGGACCCCAGCGCGCCACTACTGAAGAGCGGGGACACCATCGGCCTGCCCGCCACCCGCGCCGCCGCCACCGTGGAGAGCGTGCTGAGCTCGGCCGCGCTGCTCGTCAACGGTGGCTCGGTCCGCAACTTCACCAATATCGTCAACGGCGCCGGCAAGGCGACGGGCGACCAAGGGCGCGCCTTCGGCGACCTGATCAATCGAACGAACTTGCTGCTGGGCAAGCTCAATTCACGCTCGGCGCAGATCGACGCCGCGGTGACCGAAACGGCGGCCCTCGCCGACCGGCTGGACCAGAAGAATCAAGCACTCACCGACGTGCTGCAGGCCATCGGGCCGGCGACGAATGTGCTGTCCAGCAACGCCGACGACATCGCCGACGTGGTCGACGAGCTCGGCGCGACCACGCATCAGTTATCAAAATTCCCGTCGATCGCCGGTACCGACAAGACCGGCCGCAGCGTCATCAAGGACGCCAACACCATCGCCGCCGCGTGGAACGACGTTGTCCTGAGCCCCGACACCAGCCTCGCCGGCCTCAACCGGCTGATTCCGCCGTTCGTCAAATCCACCCCCAGCCAGGCGATCTCGGTGCGCGGCAGCTTCGACCGGCTGGTCATGGGATCGCGGCCGGGTACCGGAGCGGAGACCGGGGGCTTCAAGGGCGATCCGGCGTTTCATGGCCCCATGCGCCGCGACTGGAACTACATGATCGGTTCCATCAAATACGTCCTGTGGCGCCTGCAAGAACGGGTCGTGGGCCGGGGCCCACAAACGCCGATGGGGCAAAGTCCCTGGACGCCGGTCGGCCCGCCGCTTCCGCCGGCACCCGCCGGGGAGGCCCCACCGGATCCCATGATCCCGGAGCCACCGCGGTGATCGACAGCATCGGCCGGTTCATCGTCAGAGTGGTCAGAGCGGGCCACCACCGGCGCGCCTGGCTCTCCGGCCTCGCGCTGGTAGTCACGCTGGTGGTGGGCGTGACCTACCTGGCGATCGGAGCGCTGCGCATCAACCCGCTCAACTCGACCTACCGGATCACGATCCGGCTGCCCGAATCCGGTGGGCTGCTGGCCAATCAAGACGTGTCGGTGCGCGGCATCCCGGTCGGGCGGATTCAATCGCTGCGGCCCACACCCACCGGCGTCGAGGCGATCGCCACCATCGATGCGAACACCAGGATCCCCCTCGCCAGCCCGGTGCGGGTGTCCGGGCTGTCGCCCGCGGGCGAGCAGTACATCGATTTCGAACCCGCATCCAACACCGGTCCATTCCTGTCGAATGGCAGCGTGATCGGCCCACAGCACACCGCCACACCCATCCCGCTGTCGCAAGTGCTCGCCGACGCCAACGGACTGCTGGCCCAAACCGATCCGAAGAAGCTCGAAATCGTCAAGCGGGAACTGAGTTTGAGCAAAGAAGGCCCGCAGAAGCTCACCGACATCATCGACGGTGCCACCTTCCTGTTGTCGACCATGGACCCTGTGCTGCCGCAGACCGTCAGCATGCTCAAGACCAGCCGGGTGGTCCTGACCACGCTCGCCGACAAAAATGCCGGACTCGGTGCGACGTCCCGCAATGTCGGCGACCTGATGACCGGCGTGAACAAAATGGACCGCGGCTACCGCAAATTCGTCGATCAGACCCCTCATGCGCTGTCCTCGGTAGACAACCTGTTCGACGACAACTCCGACACCATGGTCGGGCTGTTGGCCAATCTGGTGACCACCGCGCGGATCATCTATGTCCGGGTTCCGGCGCTGAACGCGGTCTTTCCCGACTATCGCGGCTCGACGCTCGAGGCCCTGATGACGACCATGCACGAGCATGGATTGTGGGCGACCGCCGATATCTACCCGCGCTACACGTGCGACTACGGCACCCCGCGCCGGCCGTCGTCATCGGCCGACTACCCCGAGCCCTTCCTGTACACCTACTGCCGAGACGACGACCCACAGGTACTGATCCGAGGCGCGAAGAATGCGCCCCGACCGGGTGGCGACGACACGGCGGGCCCACCCCCCGGGGCCGACCTCGGGCAAACCGCCGACCCAACCCCCAAGGGGCGCTTCACTATTCCCACGCCGTACGGCGGTCCCGCGCTGCCGATAGAGCCGCCCCACTAAGCCCACGAGCATTCAAGACCGCAAGGAGAAATTACTGTGACGATTATCGACGACCAGGAATGCGACACGAGCGAAGACACCGAAAATCCGGCTGGCGACGAGCGGGAAGCGGCGGTGGAGGCCGACGAGGAGCGAAAGGCGAACGGCCGAGCCCGGCCGTGGAAACGTTACGCCCGCTGTGCGCTCGTCGCTGCCGTCTACGCGGGAGCTTTCGGCCTGGCGGGCGGGCTGGGCTGGAAGCTGTGGGATGAGCACGCGGTAAGCCAGGCCGGGCAGGCAGCACAGCGGACCGCGATCAACTATGCCCAGGTACTGACGAGCATCGACTCCAACCAGGTGGACCAGAACTTCTCCGCTGTACTTGACGGCGCCACGGGCGAATTCAAGGACACGTACACCAAAGCAAGCGTGCAGCTTCGGCAGTTGCTCATCGACAACAAGGCCGCCGCGCACGGCACCGTGGTCGACGCCGCGATCCAATCGCAGACGAAAAACAAGGTGGTGGTGTTGTTGATGGTCGACCAAACCGTGAGCAATGCAGTGCGTCCCGACGGCCGGGTCGACCGCAGCCGGATGAGGATCACCATGGAAAATGCCGGCGGCCGTTGGCTGGCCAGCAAAGTCGAACTACCGTAGGACGTTTCGATCGTGCGGGTGATTCGGCTCTCGGCCAGTGTGGCGGCGGTGGCGGCCGCGGTGCTCAGCGCACCGGAGGCGTCGGCGTCGGCACAGTCGTTTTGCGGCGATCTCGGCGGTGACTGGGACGGGCAGTATTGCCACACTACGGTCCTGTCCGAGCGAAAAGCGGTCCGTGACATCAAGATAGGGCTCCCCGGTGACCTGGTCGAGAACCCCACCAGCGGGCCGCCCATCCGCGAATACCTGCGCAACCTGATGGACAACTGGCGCACCAAGGGCGCCTCGATGGTTCAGGACAGCTGGGGAGAGGAGAACTACCAGGTGTTCTCGCACGGGCGCGCCCTCAGTGTGGCCTTCCACGAGGACTACCACGCCGACGGCCCGGCGTTCAACAACGCTTATCGCACGTTCACCTTCGACATGGCGGGCGGAAAGCGGCTACAACTGGCCGACATCACCAAACCGGGGGTCGATCCGCTGACCGCCATCCCGCCGCTGGCCGAGCCGTTCGTTCAGGAGGCACTCGACCGCGCCGCATGGCAGCACAACCCCGGGACGTATCCGTTCACCGTCGACCGGTGGACGCCCGACAAGGTCTTCTCGGGCGGCTACAAGGCGTGGGCGCTGACACCCGATGAGCTGGTCCTGTACATGCCGGATTACCCGGTCGGACACGACTCCCCGATCCAGTACGGGCAGTCCGAGCAGTGGTCGATGGACGGGGGCGCCGTCGAGCCTCACATCCCACTCAGCGCGCTCGGCCCGGTCCTGCGTCCGGAATTCGGCGGGGCGTAACGGGGTTAGCTGTCTGATGACCTCAGGTACGACGCCGCGCCCAGCTGCGCGCGGCCAGCATGCCGGCTCCGCAAACCCGGTCGTCCGCCGATCGCCCGCACCGCCGCCGCTGCGGCTACGGTGATCTGTATGCCGTCGGCTAGCCGCTCGTCCGCAGATGAAGTGAAGCGGCGCCCGAAGGACCGCAAGATTCAGATCGCCCGCGCGGCCACCGACGCATTCAGCGAGCTGGGTTATCACGCGGTCAGCATGGAAAACATCGCGGCGCGGGTCGGAATCTCCGCTGCCGCGCTGTACCGCCACTCGCAGGGCAAATACGACCTGTTCCGCGACGTCTTCTTGGCGCTGGGTCAGCAACTGGTCGACGCCACGGCGTTCGCCGACGCTCTGCCCGCCGATGGCGATCCCGAGGAGCAGCTCAGCGCGCTGACCGGTGCGCTGATCGACACCACGATCGTCAACCGCACTGCCGGCGGGCTGTATCGGTGGGAGGGCCGCTACCTACGCGGCGACGATCAGCGCGCCCTGGCCGAACAGATCAAACTGATCAACCGGCGCCTGCAGCGTCCGCTCACGAGGCTTCGGCCGAAATTGACGTCGCGGCAACGCTGGATCCTGTCGGCGGCCACGCTGAGCGTCATCGGCAGCATCACCGACCATCGGTCCCGCCTGAACAACGCCGAAATCCGCGCGGCACTGAGCGATATCGCGAGCGCGGTGTTGCACGCCGAGTTGCCGACGCAGCGCGGACGCGGATCCGACCGGTCGCAGGCAGCGACGCTGACCAGTGTCGCCGGAAGTTATGAGCTTCTCCTGCACGAATCGATGCGCCTGTTCAACGAGCGCGGCTATCGCGAAACCGGAATGGAAGACATCGCCGCGGCGGTGGGCATACCGGTCGCCAGCATCTATCAATACTTTCCGGGGAAGGCCGCCATTTTGGCGGTCTACTACCGACGCGCCGCCGACCAACTCTCCGGTGACCTCTCCAGCATCCTGGCCACCAACGCCGACCCGGAACAGGCGCTCGCGCAACTCATCGAGGCTTATGTCACCCGGTCCTTCGCCAACCCCGAACTGGCCTGCGTGTACTACACCGAGCGGCACAACCTGCCCGACACAGACGCCGTGCTGCTCTACAACATTCAGCGCTCCACCGTCGAATCCTGGGCCACCCTCGCCGTCACGGCCAACCCGGAACTCACCCTCGGCCGCGCCCGATACGCCGTCCACGCGGCGTTCGCGCTTGCGGTGGACATCGGACGCCTGGTTTACCCCAACACCAACGCGACCGCCGGCCTCACCGTGCGCCGCCTGATGGAGGTCACGGTGCTGGGACGACCGGCCGAAGCCTGCCGCAATGCGCCTCGCGGCAGCCGACAGCGCCGCTGACCGGGCTTCGCTCGGCATGAATCCCAAACAGGAATCGATCTCCACTTGCGGGATTCGACACCGGGTTCGCCGATAGACCCAGGTGAGCCGAACGTCTTTTTCCGGCAGTGAATCTCCGGCTTTCGGGGCCGTATCCGAGCGCTGCCGATCGGGCCGCCGGACTTCCGATCGGTCCGAATGAGCATTAACATAGATGCGTCCGGACGCCGGGTCGACCTCGAACCCGGCAGCGCCCGCGCGAAAGGCACGCCCATGCTCAGCAGGATCCGCACACTCCTGGAGTATCAATTGACCATCGCCGAACTGCTGGGCCTGGCGATCCTGCTCGGTACGCCCTACCTGATCGTTGGCGTCATCTGGTCGAGCACCCACACCCAACATCTGCACGACATGCACGGCGTCGATTTGGTGGTGTCGTTTCTCGGCTCGATCGTGTCCTGGCCGGTGCTGCTGTTCGCCAACGTTTGCATGACCTAGGGGACTCGCATGATCCACCGCGGGCCGATGGTCGTCTTCGCCGCCGTGGTGTTCCTGGTCGGTGGGCTGTTCGCCCTGCATCTTCCCGTATTCATCGACGCCTACGATCAGTACGGCTGGCAAGTCAAGTGCGGCAACGGGTTTACCGCCGACTTGACCCAGGCGTCGAAAGCGGTCGGCACAACGAGCATCAACTATGTCGGTTCATGTAACGACGCCCTGACGGTTCGCCGGTCGTGGGCCATCCCCGCGGCGGTCCTCGGCGGGATGGCGTTGACCTGGCAGGCAGGGGTCGCACTCACCCACGACCGTCGCCCAAACAGGACGAAATATCCTGTCAGCGACTAACTCTCACCAGTCGGAATCCGACGAGAACCACCCGCGCGCACTACCGCGTGCTTTCGTCGGGCAGGTCGTGCCGAGACTGGTGCAATCCCGGGCCGTCGGGGTCCTCGTCCTGGTGCTCGAGTTGTTCCTGCAGCTTGCGCTGTTCGTCGGTTGCCTCGCGGGCGTCCTCGGGCGCCGCGGGCGGGTCGAAGTTGACTTTCTGATCCACCGAGATCTCCTTTGAACGTCTGCACTGCCTTTCTGCAGGATCTCCCGAATGACCGGCGCCGAAACCCGGCCGGATCTCTGGATGCCGATCGCACTGCTCACGGCGCCGCGAGAATCAATATCGCTTGACCACCGCGCGCGGCGCCGTCCGCCACATTCTGTTGCCGTCGTCCAGCTGGCAGGGCGGTTCGAGAAGTAAGACGGCCAGCCCGTCGAGCAGCACTGGACGCACCCAGTCGCCCAACTCGATCATCTCGCCGGACCGGGGCCGGCGGTGCATGTCGTCGCGAGCCACATCGATGGGTGCCAGCGCGAAAATGGTCTCGATGGTGGCCTGGTCGGGCAACTTGCGGATGCCGGGCAGAGTGATGAACAGTCCGTCGTTGCCGGACAGGTGCAGGCCAATCGCCGCGAGTGCGCCGGTCATTCCCTCCCGGGTGCCGCCATGTCCGGACAGGTGCACGCCGAGCGCCGCGGCGAGCTCACGAGCCTCGTTGGCGTGCAGTACTTCTCGCTTGGCGCGGCGACCGAACTCGATCAGCTGTGCCGCGGCGGCGGCGAGTTCGCCCGGAACGACGACGGCAAGCCCGGGGTCGGCGTCGGGTGGGCATACCCGTTCCAGGAATTGCCCGGCGAGCTCGGTGATTCGGGTTCGCACCGCGTGCGGATCGCCGTCGGGGCTCCGCCAGGCCAGGCACGCGCTCGAATTGTGGGACGTATACGGGATCCGATCGTCGACGAGCAGCTGGTGCCGAGTTGCGCCCGCGGGGGAGCCGAGTCCCGCCGCGTGCAGCTCGTGAAGCAAGGCGCGGGCCCGCCGGCCGGTGCCGGGCGTGTAGGGGTTGTCGGTGTCGTCGATCCCGATGAGCAGGTCCACATCGGCCAGCGCGGTGCGGCCGATCACGGATTGACCACGAGGTCGGTGACGTCGCGAACCCACTGATCACGGCCGAGCGTTGCGCCGGTCAGCTTGAGCGTCTGCCGTTTGGTGAACGCGAGGATGGTCTGATCGTCCAGCCCGGCGACGGTCAGGGTCTGGGCGGGGTCGCGCCCTTCCACTCGGACCCTGACGGCGCCGATCGCGCCCGCGGCCTCGAGGATCGACCGCACGCTGGGTCCCGTCTGGACCTGTGCGCCGCGCGATTGCGGCGTCGCGACCTCCACCTCAGGGAGCTGCTGGAGCTGCGGAACGGTGAACTGATCGAGCACTCGGTGGTTCTCCTCGACGACCAGCTGAACCTCGCCCCTGGACGCGCCGCACCCGACGAGCACAGCGCTCATGGCGAAAACCGCAACCTGTCGAACAACCACGATATTTCTTCGCATTTACGGGTCCATTCCTGTGAATACTCCGTAAATAAGGATCAGTGTAGGTGTTGGCGACTTATGCTTTCGGAATGACCGTGATACAGCGACCCGCGGCCGGGTTGGCGGCCGTTCGGGAGGCGGCGTTGTCTGTCGTTGCAATCGCCGTCATCATCGCGTCCACCGATATCCGGATTCCAGTGGGACTCCCCGGACACCGGGGATTGGTCTGGTTGACCGTGCTGGTGGCGGTTGCGCTGGTGACGCCGCGACGTGGGGCGGTGCTGGCGGTCGGTGCGGCGTCATCCATCGCGTCGTTGCCGATGCACGGGTTGGGTGATCCGCTGTGGAGCGGTCGTTATGTGGCCGCGGCGGCCCTGCTGTATGCCGCGGGCTCGCTTCCGGTGGTGTGGCGGCGCCGTTGGTTATTGGCCTTGGCGGCTGCGCCCATCCACCTTGTTGCGCTTGCGAGTTCGCTCTTTTCATGGCACGCCGGATCCGGTATGTCGGCATGGGCGTCGAACGGGATGCTCGAGCGGGCAGGCTGGCATCTGGTCTTCGGCTGCGTGGCTGGTCTGCTCGCTTGGGTGGTGGCACTTGGTCTGGATCGCGCCGCGTCGGCGAGTACGGCCGGTTTGTTCTCTGACAGAAGCAGATACGAGGAGCGGCCACTATGACGTTGCGAGTGATTCCCGAGGGTCTGGCCGCGACGAGTGCCGCGGTCGACGCGATCACCGCCCAACTTGCGGCCGCGCACGCGGCAGCGGCGCCGGTGGTCTCGGTGGTGGTTCCGCCGGCGGCCGATCCCGTGTCGCTGGCGGCCGCCGCCGTGTTCAGCGAACGGGGCGGCCAGCATTCGGCCGCTGCGGCCAAGGGCGTCGAGGTGTTGGGCCGGGCCGGGTTAGGGGTGAGTCTGGCCGGCGTCGGCTACGCCGCGGGCGATGCCGCCGGCGCGTTGAGCTATCTGGGCACAGTCTGACGATGACCGCACCGGTGTGGATGGCCCTTCCACCAGAAGTGCACTCGGCGCTGCTGAGCAGCGGCCCGGGGCCGGGTCCGTTACTTGCGGCCGCAGCGACGTGGACCTCGTTGAGCACCCAATATGATTCGGCAGCAACGGAATTGACGGCCGTGCTGACGGCATCCGTTCCGGTTTGGGACGGCCCGACCGCCGACAGGTACATTGCCGCCCACCTGCCGTATGTGGCGTGGCTGGAGCTCGCCGGTGCGTTGAGCGCGGAGGCGGCCGCACAACATGAGGCGGTGGCCACCGCATACACGGCCGCCCTGGCCGCGATGCCGACGCTGCCGGAATTGGCCGCCAACCATGCCGCGCACGCGGTCTTGGTGACCACGAATTTCTTTGGGGTGAACACGATTCCGATCGCGCTCAACGAGGCCGACTACGCGCGGATGTGGACCCAGGCGGCCACCACCATGACGACTTACCAGGCGACGACCGGCGCCGTGCAGATGAGCAGCGTCGCCGGATCGGGCACCGGCGGGAAAACAGGAAGCGGCAGCGGCTCTGGCACGGGGACGGGCACGGGAACAGGAACCGGCGCCGGAACGGGAGCGGGAAGCGGCACCGGCGGAGGGGCCGGCGCGGGGGGAGGGGGCGGCGCGGGCTCCTTCCAGTTGCCCACACCGGAAGAGATCTGGGAAATGCTTTTCGGGCCGGACGGGGAGCAGATCCCCGGGCAGGGGCAGCCCAACTGGAGCCCGTCGGAGTACCTGCAGAACCTGGGGAATTTCTTCAACGGCAACGCACAGGCCGTGGCCTGGCTCCAGCAGAACCTCCAGGGCCTGCTCAACCCGTCGCAATTCCCGGCCCTGATCACGTATTTCATCGAGTGGCAGCTCTACCGGATCGTCAACTGGACGATCCGGACGCTGCGGTTCATCCTGCAGGAGCTGCCGCTGCTGCTGCAGGTTGGTTTGAGCCTGTCCATCAGCTACTTGGGAGGCTTGGCCGGCCTGGCGGGTTTAGCGGGCCTGGCCGCGGTGCCGGCGTCGGCGGGCGTTCCCCCTCCCGCGGCGCTGCCGCAGCCCGCCGCGGTGGGCGCGCAACCACCGCTCGTGTCGGCCGCTCCGGCGATGGCTCCGATGGCCCCGAACAGCCCGGTGGCACCGGCGACGTCGGTCGCCACGGCTCCCGCGCCCGTGGCCTCCGCGGTCGCGGCGCCACCGGCGCCGCCCACACCCCCGGCCCCGGTGACCGGGGCCGAGGGCTTCGGCTACATGGTGGGCGGCGTTGGCCTCGGCATGGAGTCGAAGGTGCAGACCCGGACCAGAAGCGCGGTACCCGCCGCACAATCCGCGGCGTCGGCGGCGGGCGCCAAAGCGGCGGAGCAGGAACCGGGGCGCGCACGCCGGCGTCCACGCTCGGTAGTCGACCCCGGTTACCGCTACGAATTCATCGAGGCCGACGCAGATTCCATCACCGTGGCATCGGCGTCGCCCGATCGGCCTCGGCCCTCGGACACCGGGGGCTCGATACAGGGCTTCACCGGGACGCTGCCCAAGCCCGATGTGAGCGCGGCGGGTCTGATTACGTTGGCCGGCAACGAGTCCGGCGACGGCGCCCGCATGCCGATGCTGCCGGAGAGCTGGGACCGTTACTAAGCCGTGCGCGGCAATGCGCCGCTAGCCCAGATGCGCGGAGAGTAACCAGGCGCCCACAGACTTGCGGCCGTTGTCCTCGTCGCGAATGTCGGCACCGGCGAAGGCCTCAAAGCCCGCCAGGAAACTCTCGGGCACGTTGGCGTGGATGCGGGCCGGCCGGATCGCGTCGATCACCCAGTACTTGGACACCACATCGCGCAGCTCGTCCTCGGTGACCGCATTGACCGGGCCGTCGGCCGGCAGCGCGGCACGGTCGAAGACCAGGACGAAGTACGAAGCTCCCGGCGCGGCGGCCCGCACGATCGACTGCTGATAACCGTCGCGCAGTTCCACGGGCATCGAGTGGAAAAGGGTGCTGTCGACGATGGTTCCGAAGCGGCCGTCATAGCCGGTGAAGTCGCTGATGTCCGCGACGTCGAAGGTGGCGCTGGTCAAACCGCGCCGGGCGGCCTTCTCGGTTGCCAGGGAGATGGCGGTGGGTGACTGGTCCAGGCCGACCGTGGTGAAACCGCGCTCGGCGAGGTACAGCGACACCGCCGCCTCCCCGCACCCGGCATCGAGCACGTCGCCGTGGAACTTGCCGTCCTCGATGAGCGCCGCGATCTCTGGCTGCGGCTCGCCGATGCTCCACGGCGGCCTGTTGCCCTCGCCCATCTCCGGAGCCTCGCCCCGATAGGCGGATTCGAACATCTCTTGAGTGGGTTGCGTCATGCCACCGTTTATATCAACCCCGCTTATATATGTCAACTAAGTTGATATATAGGCTGGCCGGCGCTGCCGCGTTGGATCGTTGGCGGAATAAAGTGCCGCACCGGCGAACCCGGCCGCCTCGGCGGCCGGGCCCGGTCGGTGGTGGATGCTGCTACTTGAGCGTCGCCGTCAGGTAGCCGGACGCGTCGCCAAAGGAGGCCAATTCGTCGTTCGGCACCGCGAAGCCGTGTGCGCCGAACGCCTGCTCGGTTGTCCGTATCTCGATCTGCCACCCATGTGCGGCCAGGTATTCGGCGGCAGTATTGCGCTCGCCGGTGTAGAACAACTCGGCCAGATTGATGTTGGAGCCAATGCGCCGAGACCGTTCGGTCAGCTTCTGCGCCCAGTCCGACGGGATGTTGCGCAGGTCCATGTGTTCGGTGGCGATCCGGCTGCCCGGCGCCGACGCGGCGACGATGTTGTCGAACAATCGGTCCTGCGCCTCGGGCGGCAGGTAAACGAGCAGTCCCTCGGCGCTCCACGCGGTCGGCCTATTAGCGTCGAAGCCGGCCGCCGCGAGGGCCGACGGCCAGTCGTCGCGCAGGTCGATCGACACCGTGCGGCGCTCGGCCGTGGGTGTGGCACCCAAGTCGGCCAGAGTGCGCGTCTTGAATTCGATCACCTCCGGCTGATCGATCTCGTAGACGACCGTGCCCGCCGGCCAGGGCAGCCGGTAGGCCCTGGTGTCCAGGCCGGACGCCAAAATGACCGCTTGCGGGATGCCCGATTCGGTCGCTTGTACGAAGAAGTCGTCGAAGAACCGGGTGCGCACCGTGATCTGCTCCCGCACGGCCTGGCGGTTCAGCAGTGGATCGTCGCTGCGGTCAAGCTGGTTGTCGAGGAGTTTGATGAAGACCTCGCTGCCCACCGCGCGGACGAGTGCGTCGGCCCAGGGGTCGTTCAACAGAACTCCCGGGCCTTGGGAAGCGATCGCCCGCTGCGCGGCGACCGCTGTCGCGGTGGCTCCAACGCTGGACGCCAAATCCCAGGTGTCGTTCTCGGTGCGGGCCACGCCCAACTCCTTTCCGCGACTTCCGCGCGATTAGTTAGCTCATATAAGTGACGAGTCAACTGTACCCGTCGCGCAGCGCGCAGCCGGTTCGAGCGGCGGGCGCCGCGGGCGCGACCCGGGGAATGCAGTAGCAGCTCCCGGGTGTTCGCTGTAGGTATGGCTGAAGAAATCGAGTTGAGCCCAAGGGGCTGGGTGCGCGACCAGACCGAACGGATCTTGAGTCAGGGCACGACCGATGGAGTCGAGGTTTTCGACCGGCCCGTCGTTCTGCTGACCATCACCGGGGCGAAGTCCGGCAAACAGCGCTACGTACCGCTGATGCGGGTCGAAAAAGATGGCCGCTATGTGATCGTTGCCTCACATGGCGGCGCCCCCGAACATCCCGTTTGGTACTTCAACCTGAAGGCGAATCCGACGGTGATACTGCAAGACGGCGACAAGGTTGTCACGCTGACGGCTCGCGAGCTCGAGGGCGCCGAGCGCGAGCAGTGGTGGCAGCGGGCCGTTGAGGCGTTTCCTCCCTACGCGGAATACAAGACCAAGACGGCACGGGAGATCCCGGTTCTCGTTCTGGAATAATCACCTTCGTCCTGTGGCCCTGATGCACGCCACGGGTATCGGAAAGATTTGCGTTCGATATGCGCTCGGCCCGTCCGGTTGACCCGTTGCGCTCGTCCCACCTAACTTCGAACGCATAGGCCAGGCCTGCCCAGCCGGACAACGATGTTCGTGGCATCTGTAACCGCCTGAGCTGCAAGGCTTTACGTAATTTCCATCCGCTGTGATCGGGTGGAAGTCTAAAAGCCCACCGCTAATGACCAATTCAGGGGAGGGCCGGTGCAACAGGTGGAAGAGCCAGGTCAACGGGGCGTGGAGGACGGGGCCCCGTCCCGAATCGACCGGATGCGCGAGACGCTCCAGTACGACCTGCCGGCTTCATTGGTGGTCTTCCTGGTAGCCCTTCCGCTGTCACTCGGCATCGCGATCGCTTCAGACGCACCGGTTCTCGCTGGCCTGATCGCAGCGATCGTCGGGGGAGTGGTCGCCGGGTGGATAGGCGGGTCACCGCTGCAGGTGAGCGGCCCGGCCGCCGGACTTACCGTAGTTGTCGCCGACCTCGTTTCCCAGTTTGGCTGGGCGATCACATGTTTCATCACCGTGATCGCCGGGATCTTGCAAGTCCTGTTGGGGTTCAGCCGAATTGCCCGGGCCGCCCTGGCGATCTCGCCAGTTGTCGTGCATGCCATGCTGGCCGGCATCGGAATCACGATCGCGTTGCAGCAGGTGCACGTACTGCTGGGCGGCGCGTCGGAAAGCTCGGCCTGGAGCAATGTCACCGGCCTGCCCGCGCAGATCGTCGGTGCTCACCGGCCGGGCCTTGTCCTGGGCCTATTGGTGATCGCCATCCTGGTCGCCTGGCGCTGGGTCCCTGCCCGGGTGGCCAAAATCCCGGGCCCGCTCGTCGCAATCGTCGCGGTTACCGCCATTTCGGTGGTCTTCCCGTTCAACGTTTCCCGCATCGTCCTGGAGGGCTCCGTCCTCGAGGCGCTGCGCTTGCCGTCGCTGCCGCACGGGAATTGGGGAGCCGTCGCTGTCGCCGTCATCACAGTCACCTTGATCACCAGCGTGCAGAGCCTGCTCACCGCCGTGTCGATAGACCGCATGCACACCGGTTCGCGAACCGACTTCAATCGCGAACTGATCGGGCAGGGCGCGGCGAACATCGCTTCAGGCGCGATCGGCGGGCTCCCCATCGCCGGTGTCATCGTGCGCAGCGCGGCCAACGTGAATGCCGGTGCGAAATCGCGCGCCTCGACAATCCTGCATGGCGTCTGGATCTTGCTTTTCGCCGTACCGTTCGCGGGGCTCGTCGAGAAGATCCCCACGGCGGCCCTTGCCGGTCTGCTCATCGTCATCGGTATCGAGTTGTTGAAACCCGCGCATATCGAAACCGCTTTACGCAACGGCGATCTCGCTGTCTACCTGGTGACTGTCGTCAGCGTCGTCTTCCTCAACCTGCTGCACGGCGTCATGATCGGACTCGCCTTGGCCGTCGCCGTGACCGGATGGCGGGTGGTGCGAGCCAGGATAGAGGCCAAGCCGGTCGGTGACGGGTGGCACGTCGTCGTCGAGGGCGCGTGCACCTTCCTGGCCCTGCCCCGACTGACGGGCGTCCTGGCGTCCGTTCCCGAACGAACGTCGGTGACCATCCACCTGCTCACGAATTATCTCGATCACGCGGCACACCAGGCGATCAGCGACTGGCAACGACGCCACTGCGCGACCGGCGGACAGGTACATGTTCGCGACTCTGTCGACGCGAGTGCATCTGATGGCCTGGCCACCAGTAGCCTCATGGAACCCGTTGGCCCCGTGAGGAAATCACCGAAGGCCAACCGTCGCAACGTGCACCTGAGCCTGGTCGAGGAATTGTCGGCGTCGGCGGGCAGCTAAGGCCGGCGCCGCTACTTCAGGTCGGTGGCCACCTGCTCCAAACGCGGCGCGCTGGTCCGCTCGGCAGAAGATTTCCGGGGCGGTGCCGCCTTCTCACCTCTGGCGCAAGTGGTCGCTCGAAGCGACGGTTCTGGTGTGGTACCCGGGGGAATGGCCGACACCGCCGGGTTGGTCAACCACGGCCGTTGTCGGGATATTCCACGGCCGGATGACCGGGCCCGGTGCTGCCGTCAAGGATGATGTACTCGTGACGGTGAAGAAGGTCAGTGGGGTGCTGAGGGTCGGCGAGATGGAGCCGACGTTCGAACAAGAGTTGGCCGCGCGATACGAGATTCCGACGCTGCCCGACGGCGCCGCGCGAACCGAATTCCTGGCCGGGCACGGCGCCGACGTGCGTGTGCTGGTGACGTCGGGATCGCCCGGCGTCGATGCCGCCACGATCGCGGCGCTGCCCAACCTCGAGGTCATCGTCAACAACGGGGCCGGGGTGGATCTGATCGACCTGGGTACGGCGAAACGGCGCGGCATCGGTGTGAGCAATACCCCCGATGTGTTGTCGGACACCGTCGCCGACACGGCACTGGGCCTGATCCTGATGACGCTGCGCCGTTTCGGCGCCGCCGATCGCTACGTGCGCGCCGGCCGATGGGCCCGCGAAGGGCCGTTTCCCTACGCCATGGACGTTAGCGGCCTGCAGGTCGGCATCTTGGGTCTAGGCCGGATCGGTTCGGCGATCGCGACCCGGTTGCTCGGATTCGACTGCGCCATCGCCTATCACAACCGCCGCCGCGTCGACAGATCGCCATTCCGCTACGCGGAGTCGCCCGTCGAGCTCGCCGAGTCGGTGGACGTCCTGGTCGTAGCCACCACGGGCGACCCCAACACGCACAAGCTGGTCGACCGTGCGGTGCTGCAGGCGTTGGGTCCCGAGGGTTACCTGATCAACATCGCGCGGGGCGGCGTCGTCGATCAGGACGCGCTGGTGGAATTGCTGGTCGCCGGGGAGCTGGCGGGAGCGGGGCTGGACGTCTTCGCCGAAGAGCCGCAGGTGCCAACCGAGCTGTTCGACCTGGACAACGTGGTACTTCTCCCGCATATCGGCAGCGCCACCGCGCGGACTCGGCGTGCCATGGCACTGCTGGCGATCCGCAATCTCGACGGTTACCTCAACACAGGCGAGCTGGTCACACCCGTTCTCGCGCCGCGCCGCTAGGGCCGAACACGACGCACCCGAGCGAGTGACCTGGTGATTCTGGACGGCTACTCATCTGTGGCCTAAGCGATACTCCCGGCAGGTTATCGCCGGAACCGCAACTGGGTATGCGGCTTTTATGAGTCCACTTCTGTCGGAGACTGCCACGCCGGTGCGGCTGACGCTCGCCGGCACAGCCCGCCCCGATACGGTGGCGGAGTGGCGTCGTGCGCTGCAACGGTGGCTGCAGCACGAGGTGCACGCGTCGGAGGAAGTTCGTGAAGACGTCGTCTTGGGAGTCAACGAGGCGCTGGCGAATTGTGTTGAGCACGCTTATCGCTCGCATCACCAGGTCGGCGTGATGAAACTCCAGGCCAGCTACGACCCAGAGACCGAGTCGATTCGGGTTTGCGTCAGCGACCGTGGAAGTTGGCGGAACCCCTCGTCGAGGCATCCCAACGATCCCCGCGCCTCGCGCGGCATCATGCTGATGCACAACCTCGCCGACCACTGCACCATCCATGCCCGCCCCAATGGCACCAGCGTCTACCTGGATTACGCCACCGACGCTGGGCAACCGGGTCGCCGCCAGAGTTGAAGTCGCCGTTCAGCCCGCGATCAGGCGCCTGAACGCGCCGTCGGTGTGAATACCACCGGCATCTTTTCCAGACCGCTGACGAAGTTGGCCGGCCGTAGCGGCAGGGGGTCGTCCGAGGCCAGCCGCAGATCCGGAAGGCGTTTCAGCAGCCGCTCGAGCATCATCGACAGCTCCAGCCGCGCCAGCTGATTGCCCAGGCAGAAGTGGGTTCCGAACCCAAATGCCAGATGGTTGTTGGGGTATCGGTCGATGCGGAAGTTCTCCGGATCGCCGAACACCGCCTCGTCGAAGTTCGCCGATTCGAACAGCAGGATGATCTTTTCGCCCTGCTCGAGCTGCGTGCCGTGGAAGTCCAGGTCCGCGGTCAGGGTGCGGGCCATGTTTTTGACCGGGGCGGTCCACCGCAGCATCTCCTCGATCGCGTTCGGCAGCAGGGCCACGTCGTCGACCAGTTGCCGGTGCTGTGACGGGTGGCGCAGGATCTGCGCGGTGCCGCCGGACAGCGTGTGCCGGGTGGTCTCGTCGCCGCCGATCAACAGCAACAGCACCTCGGTGACGATCTCATGGTCGGCCAGTTTCTCGCCGTCCACCTCCGCGTGCACCAGCACGCTGACCAGGTCATCGGTCGGATCCGCCTTGCGCGCCGCGATCATGCCCGTCATGTATTCGGCATAAGCGGCGAATGCGTCCACCGAGACCTGAAAATCCTCTTGCGCGGTCGTGCTGCTGAGCAGGGTCACCATGTCGTCGGACCAGCGAAGGAACATCTGGCGTTCCTCCGGAAGCACCCCGAGCATGTCGCCGATCACCGCCATGGGAAGAGGTGCGGCGAGATCCCAGACGAAGTCGCACTCGCCCCGTTCGCAAACATTGTCGATCAGCGCATCGCACAACGCGCCGATCGAGTACTCCCTGTCCTTGACTCGTTTGCGGGTAAAACCCGCGTTGACCAGCTTGCGCCGCAGCAGATGAGTCGGATCGTCCATCGCGATCATCATCGGTGGCGCGTCCTGATCTGGCCGGATACCGCCGGCGTTCGAGAACAACTCCGGTGCTCGCTCGGCGTCGATCACCGCCTGGTAGGTCGCCGCGGCCGCCAGCCCGTTGCGGTCCCGAAAGACCGGTTCGTTTTCGCGCATCCATCGATAGACCGGCCGCGAGTCGCCCGCATAGAAGGCGCCGTCGGTCAGATCGATGTCGGGCCGCAACTGGTTGCCCGTCTCAATGGTGCTCGGCACGGCTCACCCCTCTCCCTGCATGGGCTGACTTACCGTGGACCTTACAGTAGGCGCTGTGGTATTCCGCACACAAAGTTTCGGCGCGGCCGACGTGAAGCGACGCCCCAGATGGCGGGTCACCATGCCGGCGCCGTGCCTGTGGCGCAGCTAACGTCTCGCACCGCGGCGGCACGGCCCGCGAATTGGGTATAAGACGGTTTCTCCGGTCGTTTAACTGCGAGGAATTCACCATGAACCAGACCATCCAGCGACAGCTCGGCAAAACGGACAGTCCGATCGAGGACGAGCTCGAGGACGCCTTCAGCAGGATGCTGAGCGAGGGCACTCAGCGCCTGCACCGCAGCTGGCGGGGCGTCCTGATCACCGGGTTTTTCGGGGGCACCGAGGTAGCGCTCGGCGTGCTCGCCTATCTGTCGGTGCTGGACGCCTACCACCGCCCGCTGCTCGCCGGATTGGCTTTCTCCATCGGCTTTTTGGCCCTGCTGCTGGGCCGCAGCGAGCTGTTCACCGAGGGCTTCATCATTCCCGTCGTCACGGTGGCGGCCAAGCGCGCCAGCCTCGCCCAGCTACTCAAATTGTGGGGCGGCACGATGTTCGCCAACCTTGCCGGCGGCTGGGTGATCATGTGGCTGATCATGACCGGGTTTCCCGAGTTGCATTCGCAGACGGTCGAATCCGCGACTCACTTCGCCGCCGCGCCACTGTCGGTACAGAGTTTCTGTCTGGCGGTGCTCGGCGGAATGGTGATCACGTTGATGACCCGGATGCAGCACGGCACCGACTCGGTGCCCGGCAAGATAGCCGCAGCCGTCGCGGCGGCGTTCCTGCTCGCCGGTTTGCGGTTGTTCCACTCAATCCTGGATTCGCTGCTCATCTTTGGTGCCCTCGTCACCGGGAAGGCCCCGTTCGGCTACCTCGATTGGTTGGGCTGGTTCAGCTACACCGTGGTCGGAAATTTGGTTGGCGGCTTGTTGTTCGTCACGCTGCTGCGGTTGCTGCGCAGTAAGGATCGGTTGGAGGAAGAGCGCGCCGAAGCCGCTGACGCCGATGCCGCCTGAGCGACGACCGCTCGCGCGTCATTGCACCCGAGCGTGACGACTCAAGCGTCGCAGCGTATCTCAGATGCCCGCAATAAGTTCCAGATCCTTCAAGGATGCCTCCAGGTGGCCGAGCATCCGCTGTAGGTGCGGGACGCTGCGCCGGCATCCGACCAGACCGAAGTCGAGGTTGTCGGCGTTGTTGGTCACGGTGATGTTGACCGCCTGGCCGTCGAGCGGGATGGACAGCGGATAGTTTCCGTCCAAACGCGCTCCGCGCCAATACAACTGGTCGGAGTTACCGGTCGACACGTTCGAGATGACGATGTTGAACGGCGGTGATGCCGCCGACAGGTAGCCCGGGATCAGACCGAAGAACAGTCCCCCGATGTTGAAGGCGGACAGCGCCAACTGCTGAACCGCAGGCAGCTGCCAGAACACCTCTTTGGTCTGCTGGATGGACGCGCTGATCGTCTCGAGCCGCTTGGCCGGGTCGTCGAGGTCGGTGGCGAGGTTGCACAGGAAGGTCCCGACGTTGTTCCCGCCGCGGTCGTCGTCGTCCTTGCGCAGATTCACCGGAACCATCGCCGTGAGCGGAGCGTCCGGCAGGGCGTTCTGATCGAGGAGATAGGCGCGCAGGGCCCCGGCCGACATGGCGAGGATGACGTCGTTGACCGTCGTACCGGTGGCTGCCTTGACCGCTTTGATGCGCTCCAGCGAATACGACTGTGCCGCAACCCGCCGGGCGCCACCGATTCGGACGTTGAACATGGAGCGCGGCGCCCGGAACGGCAGGGTCAGTTGTTGTTCGAGCAGCGCGGCGCGCGCGAGCTTGAGCGTGGACGGCGCCAAGGCGAGCGCCGACCCCGCGGTGCGCCCGACCCGGTCAAACAGGGACGACCGCTGCCGACGGCCGCCGTGTTTCCGCGGACCCAGGCCCCACGGAACCCGCACCTCGTCGTCGTCGGGGTCGGACGTGAAGGCGCGCTGCATCAGTCGCAGCGCCGAGACACCGTCCATGAGGGAGTGGTGATACTTCGTATAGACCGCGTAGCGCCCGTCCTGCAGGCCCTCCACCAGGTGCGCCTCCCACATCGGACGGTGCCGGTCGAGCAGGCCGCCGTGCAGCCGGGAAACCAACTCGAGCAGGTCACGGACCCGCCCGGGTTCGGGAAGAGCAGAACGGCGGAGGTGGTAATCGAGCTCGACCTCCTTGTCGAAGGACCACGCGACATTGGTGACGCCGCCGAAGAAGGCCGGATGCTTACGGAAGGATGGCTGCACGTCGGTGCACTGGAGCATTGCCTGGTAGGCGTCGCGCACGAAGTGGGGACCGGCGTCGGCCGGGGGTTCGAAGAGCTGCAGCGAGCCCACGTGCATCGGATGCTCGCGTGACTCGCCGATGAGGAACAACGCGTCCATCGGTGATATCGGTTCCATAGTCGTTCCCATCCACTCCGCTGCACCGTCCATCCAGCACATGCCCCTTTCGTATTAGCCGCAGGAAGCGATTGCTAATCGCGATGGAGCGTTCGGACTCGCGTGGGGCAGGGCGCTTGCGTGCGGGTTCGTTTGGGTATTGACGCTCAAAAGGGGGTGAAGATGCCGGCGGGTGCGGGTTGTCCCAAGCGGATGCAGTTCGGGCCGTGCGGCGGCGTGCGACCGGACGGACAGTGCGAGATGCTCCCGAGTCCATGCGTGTTCGACGACGTGGTGCCGTGGTCGGGGCAGCACCCGGCGCCTCGTCCCGCGCGTGCTCCGCGGGTACTCGCCGACTTCAGCGCTGCCCCATTCGATCCCGACGACATCGTGGCCACGGCAGCCGTCCTGGCGCCCGGCTGCGACGCCGTCCTCGTCGGCGAGCATCAGAACAAACCCGACTTCCCGCCCACGCTCATGGCGTCGTTGTTGCTCGACGCCGGCGTGACGCCCTGGATCACGTTGTCGTGCCGGGACCGCAACCGGGTGGTGCTCGAGCAGGAGTTGAGGGGGCTGCGCAGCATCGACGTCGACACGGTGTTGTGCGTGACCGGCGACGGACGCGGATACGACGTGCGCCCGGACGTCACGCAGACTTTCGACCTCGACGGGCCCCGCCTGGTGTCGCTGGCCGCCTCGGTCGGCATGGTGGCGGCGGTGCCCGAGACGCCTACCGCTCCGCCCGTACACCGTCGGCCCGCCCGTTTGGTCGAGAAGCAGCGAGCCGGAGCGAGCCTGGCCGTCCTGAACCATGTGCCTTTTCCCGACATAATCGCCGACTTCATGAAGACGGCGCGATCGGCCGGCTTGACGATTCCGGTGATCGCGGCGGTCGCGGTGTTCACCGACAGTATCTCGGCGGCGGTGCTGGAGGGTTTGCCCGGGCTGGAACTCGATCCCGTTGTGACGCAACGGGTTTTGAGCGCGCCGGATCCGGTGGCCGCCGGCATCGCGGCGGCGGTCAGCGAGGCGCGAGCGCTGCTGGCGATCGAGGGCGTCGAGGGCGTCAACGTCTCAGGGCTGGCGTCCGCGTCGGGCCCCCGCATCGGCGCAGAGATCAAGGCAGAGGTCGGTCGCCGCATCCGGGAGGAAGCGACGGGCGGACGCGATGAGGAGGAGCGGCGCCGATGACTCGCGCCGGCGACGATGCAGAGCGGAGCGATGAGGAGGAGCGGCGCCGTGACTGAAGCGATGGAGGCCGAGTTCGACACCGTCGCCGAATGGACCGCGCAGGTCGCGGCCGAACTCGGGCCCGACTATCACCTCCCCGCCGGCTGCCGGGGAAGCGGCAGTCCGGCCGCCCTCGACTGGCTCATCGAGCGGATGGAGCTCACACCTCATGCCACGCTGGTCGACTCCGGCGCCGGCGTGGGTGGCCCTGCGGCCTACGCCGCGCGATCCGGCGCGGTGCGGCCCGTTCTCGTCGAGCCGGAAACGGGGGCGTGCCGCGCGGCGCAGAAATTGTTCGGCTTTCCGGTGGTGTGCGCAATGGGATCGGCCCTGCCGATGAAGGACTCGAGTTGTGACGCCGCCTGGTCGCTGGGCGTGTTGTGCACGACGCCTGATCAACTGGCGCTGCTCACGGAGTTGCGCCGCGTGGTGCGGCCGGGCGGGCGCATCGGATTGCTGGTTTTCGTCGCGCACCGGGACATACCGTCAAATACATTGGAAGGCAATCACTTTCCGACACCCAGTGAATTGCGTGAGTTGTTGACCGGGGCTTCGCTTCACGTCGATGAGTGGGTCGGCACTGCGGCCCTTCCACCGATCGCGGACTCGTGGAACGAGCGTGTCGACACCGTGGAGAGCGTCCTGCGCGATCGGCATGGGCACACGCAGGCCTGGCAGCTGGCCGAACGGCAAAGTTCGAGGATCGGTCGGTTGCTCGAGGATGGCACCCTGACCGGCGAGTTGTTGGTGCTGCGTCACGCTTGAGCGACTACGCGAGACCACATCATGCGCGAAGCGCCATAAGGATCCCGACCCGCCCGGCGTCGGCTTCGCTGCGCAAGGCGGTGGTGCCCAGGTCGAACTTCACACCGGGGACCGCCGCGTTCACCGACGGGTTGCCGGTCCACCACGTGATGCGTACCAGGGCGTCGTCGTACCATCCGGTGCCGTCCCAGAGCGGGTTGTCGCCGGCCGCGCGACGGAGCAAGCGCCAGCCGCCGTTGCAGAAGCTGTTCGCGCGGTCGCCGGTGCGGTGACCGATGTCAGCACATTGTCACCGAGCCGGAGACCGGCGGTTAGCGCCCGGTGGCCTGGAAGATGACCCGCCGCGCGATCTGGACCGCGTGGTCGGCGAAGCGTTCGTAGAACCGGCCCAACAGGGTGGCGTCCACCGCGGCGGCGACTCCCTGCGTCCAAGCGGAATCCTTGAGCACCGCCAACAGCTGGTGGTGCAGCTCGTCCATCGCGTCGTCGTTGTGGCGAATCTGGGCGGCCTCGCGCGGGTCCTGCGATACCAGCACTTGCCGCGCTTCGAGCGCCAGCGCTTCGGCCGCTTCACCCATGGCGGCGACGTGTGGGCGCAGCTCGGCGGCGACGGCCGGATAGGGGTGGCGGCGGCGGGCGATCTCGGCGATGTGCACCGCCAGCTCGACCATCCGTCGCGCATCCGCGGCGATCCGCAACGCGCTGACGACCGCGCGCAGGTCGGTGGCCACCGGCGCCTGCAATGCCAACAACGCGAACGCGGTCTCCTCGACGTGCGCGTCGAGGGCGACGACGCTTCGCTGGCGGGCGATGACGGATTCGGCCGTAATCAGATCGGCTTCCAGCAGCGCCTGGCCGGCCTGGTCGATCGCCTCGGCGGCCATCGTGCACATGTCCGCGACCTGATCGGTCAGCATGTCGAGCTGATGGTGGAAACCGGTCCTCATCTTCAAGGGATAGCCCGCCAGAACCAAATAAACGCCCACGCGCAGAACGGCAGAAGATCCTGCCCGGGGTTGCCCGCTAGCTGATGCCCTCGGCGAGCGCGCGAGCCTCCTGCTCGGTTTCGACGGCGGGCCCGGAACCGGGCAACGGCTTGCCGGCGACTTCCGGGGTGAACAGCAACGTGACGGCTCCCACCACGCCGCCGAAGATCAACATGTACGCCGGCACCATCACGTTGCCGGTGCCGGACACCAGCGCCTGGGCGATCAGCGGCGTGATACCCCCGACGAGGGAAATCGAGATGTTGTACGAAATCGCCAGGGCGCCGTAGCGCACGTTGGTGGGAAACAGGGCCGGCAGCATGGCCGGCCCGGTGCTGTCGAAGCACAGTTCCATCAGGCCGATCAGCAGTACGCCCAGGAAGATCACCGGGTACACGCCACCGAAGCGGATCAGCAGGAATGCCGGGATGGAGGCCACGATCAGCAGCCCGCAGCCTGTCCACATGATCGGTTTGACGCCGATGCGGTCGGACAGGCCGGCGACGAGCACGACCGTGACCATCAAAATCGCCAACGTCGACACGATCATGACCAGTCCTGCGGTGTGCCCGACGCGCACGAAGAGCCTGAGGTACGTCGGCAGATACCCGGTGAGCATGAAGTCGGCGACCTGTGAAGTCAGCACCAGCGCCGCGCAGATCAGCATCGGACGCCACTGGGACGCGATCGTGCGCAGAACTTGCTGTCGGCCTTGGCCGCCCGGCACGGCAGCACCCTCATGCGCGCTCTGGTAGGCGGAGGACTCCTTGAGCCGGAGGCGCAGGTACAGCGCGACCAGGCCGAAGGGCAAACCCAGTAACAGCGGAATCCGCCAGCCATACGTGAGCATGGCGTCGTCCGGCAGCCAGGTCTGCAACCCCGTCACCAGCAACCCGGCCAGGACGAATCCGACCAGGTTGCCCATCGGCAAAAATCCGACCATCAGGCCGCGTCTGTGGTCGGGGGCCTGCTCCACGAGATAGGTCATCGCGCCGACATACTCACCACCGGTCGACAGGCCCTGAAATATTCGCGCGATGACGAGCAGGATCGGCGCCCAGATGCCGATGGTGCTGTAGGTGGGCAGCAAGCCGGTCATGGTGGTGCTCACCGTCATCATGAGGATGGTGACCACCAGCACCCGGTGACGTCCGATGCGGTCACCCAGCGGGCCGAAAATGAACCCGCCGAGCGGGCGCACCACGAACGCTGCCGCCAGCGTGCCGAAAGTCGCGATGAGGTGGACTCCGCTGACGCTCTTGCCGGGATAGAACACCTGGGCGATCGTGGTGGCGATATAGCCGTAGACCCCGAAGTCGTACCACTCCATGAAGTTGCCGATGGCGGTACCCATGATGGTTTGGCGCATCGCCGGATCGGCGACCCTGATGTCCTTACGTGCCCATTTCCTCCGGCGGCGGCGAATAACCATCGAATGATGGCTTACCCGAAACATTCTCGGGACGAACCAGCGGGGTCGGTTAATTGCGTCTTTCGTCGGGTTCGCGGCAGGCCGCGGCGACGATCCGGCGGGGCGGTGGCCGACCGGGATCGGGTCCAAAAAGTGCCAGCTAGTCCGGCGTCGCCGGCGCCGGTGGCGACGGCATCGGAGCCGCGCCGGCGCCGGGTTTGGTTATTCGCGTCACGTTCGGCCGGGGTGACGGTGGCTCATTGGCCTTTCAGGCTTCCGATGCGCAGCGAGAAGTCGGTGCGTTTGGGCGGCGGTGAGTCCTCGAACTGCTCGACGTAGCGACGGGGGTCGCGATCGGTGATCGGCAGCCCCTCGGTGGTGGGGTGCTCGGCCATGAACTCGCTGTATTGGCGGCCGAGCGCTTCGCGAAGCCCGACGGGTGCGTTGCGGCGAAAGTCCGACAGCCCTTCGCGTTCCTCCTCGCCCATGTGATCGTCGTTGGCCTGCCGGGTGCGCCCCACCGCGGCCCACCATTGCTCACTGCCGAGTGCGGCGGCGTTGGCCTCGCGCACGCCGTCGCGTATGTCGTTGTGATCGCCGATCGCGTCCAGCGTCTCGCCTTCGGCGTCCGCACCGCCGCGCTTCAGCAACTGCGGGTAGAAGATCTTTTCTTCGATGTATGCGTGCACATCCAGCTTGTCGGCGAGCGGACCCCACACGCGCTCGAGCGCGGCCTGATCGTCCGGAAGCTGCGCCTGCAGCTCATCCAGCCGCGCGAACTGTTCGCGGAACCATTCATGGTCGGCAAGGATCAGCATGGTGATGTCAGCCATTGGAGGGTCCCGCCTGTCTGAATGCCGGTCAGCCGGGGCTTACCCGGTTTACCAGCTGAGGTAACAGCGCGACGCGGGATCCGTCAACCGCGTTCATCGGCTCGCTTGTGCCTTTCGGCCGAGTTGGTGTGCGCCGCATAAGTTTCCAATTTGACGCGCGCGTTAGTCATTTGGTGGCCGTGCCCCACCGGCATTACCGTCGGTCCCGCGCTCGTCGCCACCGGCGCTCTGAACAGGAAGTCACCGGAAAGGCGCGGTTGTCGGGGCGGATACACTGGGGCCGTCAGTCGAGCGATCAGCTTCGATCGCACCCGTAAAACCAAACGAATCAGTCAGAGGTTGTGCCTTGTCCGAAATACCCGGTGATGCCGTCAGCTTGGAACCGCATTTCGAGGACGTACAAGCGCACTACGACCTCTCCGACGAGTTCTTCGCCTTGTTCCTAGACCCGACCCGCACCTACAGCTGCGCCTATTTCGAGCGCGACGACATGACGCTGGAGGAAGCGCAGTTCGCCAAGGTCGACCTCTCGCTGGGCAAGCTTGGGCTGCAACCCGGCATGACGTTGCTCGACATCGGGTGTGGGTGGGGCACCACGATCGTCCGCGCCCTCGAGCGCTATGACGTCAACGTCGTCGGTCTCACGCTGAGCCGCAACCAGCAGGCACACGTGCAGCGCCGTCTCGACAGCCACCCTTCGCAGCGATCCAAGCGCGTGCTGCTGCAAGGATGGGAGCAGTTCGACGAGAAGGTCGACCGCATCGTGTCGATCGGCGCCTTCGAACACTTCGGACGCGACCGGTACGACGAATTCTTCAAAACGGCCTACGAAGTCCTGCCGGCCGACGGCGTCATGATGCTGCACACCATCATCAAGCCCAGCGACGAGGAGTTCGCCGAGCGCGGGCTGCCCATCACCATGACCAAGCTGCGCTTCATGAAATTCATCATGGACGAGATCTTCCCGGGCGGAGACCTTCCGCAGGCCAAGGGCGTCGTGCAGCACGCCGAGCGCGCCGGCTTCGGTGTGAAGCTGATCCAGCCGCTGCGCCTGCACTATGCGCGCACCCTCGACACCTGGTCGGCGGCGCTCGAGGCGCACCGCGACGAGGCCATCGCGATCCAGTCCCAAGAGGTCTACGACCGGTACATGAAGTACCTGACCGGGTGCGCGGACCTGTTCCGCGAGGGCTACACCGACGTCGCGCAGTTCACCCTGACCAAGGGCTGACGGCGATTCGAGGACCTGGCCGGTCGGGCTTCCCGATTGGCCGGGGTGCGGTTTACCGGCGCAATTTCGCGGGTAACTCCACGGCAACAACCTGATTCGGTAGGCGCCGATGTCCTTTGGTGCAACGCCGCTGGGAGGACTGACCGTGAGCGCCAAACACCGAATGCCGGAGCAACCGGAGCGCCAGCCGACGTCGACCGATGATGGTCGGCGCCGCGGGCTGTCCGGTGCCGCCACGGTGTGCGAAATCGCCTCTGCTTCGCTGCTCGGTGCCGCCTGCCTGATGGCGCTGGTGCTCAACGGAGCCCAACCCGAGAAGCGCGCTGTCGCGGCTAATCTCGAGCCGCCCGCCGTCGCGCAACCGGTAAGTCAAGAGGGAACCGTTGTTGCCGTGACGGCGGACTCGGTGACCATGCGCAGCGCCGACGGGCACATTCAGACCTATCGCTTCACCCCGAACACCACCGTCGTGAACCACGGCACCCACCAATCGATCACCGCCGCACCAAATTTCACGGTCAATGACAAAGTCATTGTGGTCGGCACGATCGAGGGCGGCAGGGCGCTGGCTACCGCGGTGGCCTACCGCGGATCAGGGCATGGTGAGGCTCCGCCGATGGATTACGCTGACGGGCAAGCGCTTCCGTCCGGCGCTGCCTGAGGTCAACTTCGGAATTCTCGGTCCCACGCGGCCGCCTGCGACAGCCGGGCGCCGCTCGCCGCGGCGGCATGTTTCCGGCCTAGTCTGGTAGAGATCCGGACACAGGAGGCGCCATGAGCGAGCACGAAGCAAAGATGATCATTCTGTCGACCGACGACCTGGATGAGTCGATCCGGTTCTACAGCGAGACCCTGGGCATGCCATTGAAGTTCCGCGACGGCGCGCACTTCGCGGCCCTCGACGCGGGCCCGGTCACGCTGGCCCTGGCTACCGCGGTCGACCATCCCATTCCGGGGCAGGTGGTGGTCGGCATCAAGACCGCGGACGTCGACGCCGCGGCAAGGGCTGTCGAGGCCAGCGGCGGCGGCATCGTGAAGGACCCCTACGACGATGCCCATGAACGACGCGCCGTCGTCTACGACAACAAGGGCAACGGCTTGGTCTTCTACAAACCACTGGCGCGGTAACAGCGCGTCTACGAAAGTGCCGGAGCGTGGCTACTTTCCGGTGCGCTCGCGGTGCTTGCATCCGGGCCAGCAACACGGCCGGCGCTTGCCCTCTTCCAGCTCCTCCTGGGTCCGGCGGATGCGGCGCTCTCGGGTCGCCTGCTGTTTGGCATCCTCGACCCAACAGATGAACTCGTTTCGGGCCAGCGGCGTGATGTCGTTCCAGGCGGCAAGTGCGGTGGCGTTGCCGATCAGCGAGTCACGCAGGTCTGCCGGCAACTTGTGCACCACCCCGCCGGGCACGCGCTGGCCGCTCATTGGCCGACCAACTGCGCGCTGTCATTGTGCAATTCGTCGCGGCGCAACGTCATCGGGGTAAGAGCGGGGACGTCGGCTCCCGCGACCACGGCGCGGGTGATCGGGGTGAGCGCCCGGAACAGCGTCTCGACCTCGTCGTCGCTGAGCGCGTCGAGCGCGGACAGGGCCAGCGTGTCGGTGGTCAATTCGATGTGGTCCTTGAGTTCCCGTCCGGCTGCGGTCAGCGTTCCGTCGTCGTCGAGCAGTCCCCGCTCGGCAAGCCGTTGCTCGTGTTCACGCCAGGATGTCTCGTCGTAGTCACGGGTGCGGGCGAGGTATTCGCGGGGGACGTTGCCCGCCGCGGCGTGCAAGACGTTGGATTCCCGCCCGGAGATGCCGGCCGCGGCCAGCACCGCCACATGAGCGTCGCCACGTTGTTCGCGCAGCAGCGTGGTGGCGTGCCATAGCGCGGACAGCGGGTCGTCCGGCCAGGGCAGCGCCAGGTTCGCGGCGAACAGCGGACGCGCGTCGAGCGGAGCATGGCGGGCCGCTCGGCCCGCCAGTTCGGCTGCGACACGCACATTTTCGTCCGAACCCAGCCCATAGCGGCGTAGCGCCGCCACCGCGGACTCCTGCCGAGCCTGCAATGCGGCATGCGGACCCGCGATCTCCCATGCCGCCGGCAGTGCCTTGGCCACCCGTTCGGGTGCGAAGTTGTAGAAGACCGCGGTGACCACCTCCCGCGGCACCATGCCCAGCGGCGCCGAGCGCGCCGCGAAATAGCCCATCCAGAAACCCCGGTAGCCCAGTGCATCGAGCGCCGCCCGCGCCTCGGGCGCGAAATACGTCACCGCGTGCACCGGTTCGTAGCGATCGAAGAAGCGTCGGGCCAGCACCGGTTGTCGTCGCATGCTGGCAGTTAACCACCGGCGCCCGCCACGACCAAGGACGGACCTGCGCGGCACGCCAAGCGTCTCAGCTTAGGCTCGAGAAGTGACCATCCCTTATAACCAGCCACTGCGCGAGCGGATTCGAGGCAATCTGGCCGGCCACGAGCGCCGCGTGGTGACCGACCCGACGAAGCGGCACGCGGCCGTCGCGGTGGTGCTCGTCGACTCCGAGGTGGGGGAGGACCGGGTGGATCCGGTGTCGGTGGACCACTGGAATGCCGGGCGCGCGATGCCCGCGGCACACCTGGACGGACGCATGGTCGACGTGTCCGGCGGTGCGGCCTTTCTGCTGTGCCGCAGGGCTTCTCGACTCAACTCGCATGCGGCGCAGTGGGCCCTCCCGGGCGGCCGGCTCGATCCTGGCGAGACAGTGGTCGACGCGGCGCTGCGCGAATTGCACGAGGAGGTGGGCATCGAGTTGCCCGATTCGGCGGTGCTGGGTTTGCTCGACGACTACCCCACCCGTTCCGGATACGTGATCACCCCGGTGGTGGTGTGGGGGGACGGACGGCTCGAGCCGCATCCGGCCCCCGACGAAGTTGTGGCCGTCTACCGGGTGGGGCTACACCAACTCCTGCGTGACGATTCGCCACGCTTCATCGACATCCCGGAAAGCCCACGACCGGTCGTGCAAATTCCGTTGGGTAATGACCTCATCCACGCGCCCACCGGCGCCGTGCTGCTGCAGTTGCGGTGGTTGTGCCTGGAAGGGCGAGCCGATCCGGTCGACGGGTTGGAACAACCGGTTTTTGCGTGGAAGTAGCGGACGCCGGGCTCGCTTCAGCATTGGCCCGGCGCGCCGAACAGCAAGTCCGCCAATTCGCTCAGCGAGGTGCCCGAGACATCCCAGGCGTCCGAGGGCTCGGGACCCGGTTCCTGGCCCAGCCCGTTTTCCCCTGGCCGCGCGACGAAACCCGTGGCCAGGCCGCTCTTCTGGGCCGCCGCGAGGTCGGAGGGGTGCGCCGCTACCAGCATCACTTCACCGGGGTCCAGACCCAGCAGCCGGACGGGAGTTTGGTAGGCGCGCGGATCGGGCTTGAACGCCTTGCTGACATCGGAACCGAGTACCACATCCCAGGGCAGGCCCGCGTACTTCGCCATATCGACCAACAGTCCGGTGTTGCCGTTGGACAGCGGCCCGACAATGACGTGTTGCTTCATGGCGGCGATGCCGTCGACGCTGTCCGGCCACGGTGGCAGCCAGCGCCACGACCGGGCGAGCGCCTCCACCTCGTCACCGGGCAGCGCGTCGGTGGTGACGCCGAACTTCTGGAAGGAGGCGAGCAGGTTTTCTCGGTGCAGAACGTCCAGCGACACGAATTCCCGCAGGCCCGAGCGGACTTCGGACATTGAGGGCACGTACCGGCTCCGCCATTCCACCGCGAATGCGTCTGGGTCGAGGCTGATGTGATGGCGTCGCGCGAAATGCCGCACCGAGTCGGCGATCCCGGAACGCCAGTCGACGACCGTCCCGAAGGTATCGAACAGAACGGCGCGCACTGCCCGGCCGGTCGAGGGCGAGCGGTAAACGGTCATTCCTCAGGCTAGCGCCGCGCGCGGCGGCGTGGCTGCGCGTCGCCCGCCGCGCCGGCCGAGAGGCGACGTTCGACGATGCTCAGCGCGCGCTCGGCCCATCGAATGTTCTCCTTTTCGAACGAGATTCCGCGCATCAGCGTCAGGTAGGGCCCAACTCTTTCGGTCTGGGCCAGGTAGTCGCCTTCGGTGCGCCCGTCCAGCATTCGCGCTCGCAATCGTTCGTAGCGTTGCACTTTGGCGCTCGCCCAGTGCAGGCGTTCGCGAATGAATTCCCGGACCGCCTCGATGTCTCCGGCGTCGGCGGCCTGGACCTTGACCAGCAGTTCGTCGCGGATGACCGAGGGCTTCGGTGCCTGCGCGGTGAACCGCCTGATCGCGTCACGGCCGGCGCCGGTCAGCGAGAACATGCGCTTGTTGGGCCGGCGCTCCTGATGCACCACTCGGGCCTGGATGAGACCTTGCTCAGCGAGCCGGTCGAGTTCGCGATACAGCTGCTGCGGGGTGGCCGGCCAGAAGTTGGCGACCGAGGCGTCGAAGCCTTTGGCCAGGTCGTACCCCGAGGATTCGCCCTCGAGAAGGGCGGCCAACACCGCGTCACGCAGCGACATCGGTCGATGCTACAACGATGCGATTAGTCAACAAAGTGACCAACCACACCCTGGACAGCGCGCGACCGGCGCCCTAGCGTCGATCACACTTACTCAACAAGTTGACTATTCGAGGCCGCTAATGCACCCGTTCCGCAAAGCTGTCGAAGAGCGCGATGAGAAGAGCATCCAGGCGATGCTGGCCGACTCCGTGGTCTTCACCAGCCCGGTGGCGTTCAAGCCATATGTCGGCAAGCCGATCACGGCCGCCATCCTGCGCGGCGTGCTGCGAATCTTCGAGGACTTCCACTACATCCGCGAGATCCACGACCCCGAAGGCCGCGACCACGCGTTCGTGTTCGAGACCGGGATAGTCGGGGTGCCGGGGGTGAAGATCACCGGATGCGACTTCCTGCACTTCAACGACGACGGTCTGATCGACGACTTCATGGTGATGGTGCGGCCGCTGTCGGGCGCGACGGCTCTGTCCGAGGCGATGGGTGCGCAGTTCGATCGGATCCAACAGGAGGCGCTCGAATTGGCCAATCAATCCGGCACCGCGTAGAAGTAAAGACCATGCGGATTGGACTGAGCGTCAACTATGCGGGCGGCTTCAAGGACGTGGCCGCCGAAGTGGCCGACCTGGAACGCGCCGGACTGGACATAGTCTTTGTCCCCGAGGCGTATTCGTTCGACGCGGTGAGCGCGCTGGGCTACCTGGCCGCGAGCACCGAACGGGTCGGACTGGCCTCGGGCATCCTGCAGCTCTACACCCGAACCCCCACCCTGACCGCGATGACCGCGGCCGGCCTGGACTACGTCTCCGATGGCCGGTTTACTCTGGGTCTGGGCGCGTCCGGACCGCAGGTCATCGAGGGGTTCCACGGTGTTCCCTACGATGCCCCGATCGGCCGGACTCGCGAAGTCATCGAGATCTGCCGCCAGGTGTGGCGACGCGAGACCGTGCAACATCAAGGCAAGCATTACACGATACCGCTGCCCGCCGACCAGGGCACCGGACTCGGTAAGCCGCTCAAGCTGATCAATCAGCCTGTCCGAGAGCGCATTCCGATATTGGTGGCCGCGCTGGGGCCGAAGAACGTCGAACTGGCGGCCGAGATCGCCGAGGGCTGGCAACCCATCTTCTATCTGCCCGAGAAGGCGAAGGACGTGTGGGGGGATTCGCTGGCCGCCGGCCGGGCCAAGCGCGACCCCGACCTGGGTGAGCTCGACATCTATGCCGGCCCCGTGCTAGCCATTGGCGAAAACGTCGAGCCACTAAGGGAATTCGTCAAACCGCACCTGGCGCTCTACATCGGCGGCATGGGTGCCAAGGGCAAGAACTTCTACCATGCGCTGGCCACGAAATACGGCTATGGGCCGCAAGCGGACCGGATTCAGGAGCTCTACCTGGCGGGTGACAAAGAGGGCGCCGCCAAGGTCGTGCCCGACGATCTGGTGCGAGACGTCAACTTGATCGGTACCCGCGAGTTCGTCAAGGAACGTCTGGCGGCCTTCCGTGAGGCGGGGGTGACCACCCTCAACGTGGCACCCATCGCGGCCACGACGGCTGAGCGGATCAAGCTGATCGAGACGTTGCGCCAACTGGTTTGACCGTCGGCGCTGTGCCTGGGCCGGCTCAGTCCTGGCGGTGACTATCCTGCCGTAACCGCACCGCCCTGGCGGCCGCCGCCGCGAAGGCCAGCACCGCCATCACGGACAAAATCGCCACCGACGCCGCGGACCCGACGGTGGCCAATATCAGCGGAAGCCCAAAGCCGACGTACGTGACGACGTAGAACATCCCGGTCAGGGCGCCGCGCAGGTGTGGCGGCGCGGCGGCCTCCAGGTCGATCAAGCCTTCGCGCAGGCAAAGGCCGGATGCGCAGCCGAGGACAAGCAATAGCGGCAGGCCCAACGCCGGGGTCACGGCCGGCGGGGCCAGCGCGGCCATCGTGTAGCCGAGCGCCGCCAGCACCGCACCGGCGGTACCGGCCTGCGGGCCCCACCGCAGCGCGCGCGCCAGCACTTGTACGACACCGCTGACGCCGTTGACGATCAGGGTGGCCGTGCCGGCCGCCATCGGGGCCGCCAGCGCGGTGTGCAACCGGGTGGGGATCGTGACGAATCCCAGTGTCGCCGAGGCGTATACCCACGGCGCCAGCGGCATGGCCCAACTCAGGGCCCGGCTCAATCCCTGCGCCGCCGGGGTTGTCGGTGCCGCCGGTCGCGCGTCGTACTCCTTCGCCGGCCGGGTGACCTCGATGCGTCGCCCCGCGCCGACGACGGCGAACGTCGCCAGCACGACAATGGCGGCGGCGACGCCGAACGACACGCGGA
Organism: Mycobacterium mantenii; assembly: GCF_001667865.1. GTDB lineage: Bacteria > Actinomycetota > Actinomycetes > Mycobacteriales > Mycobacteriaceae > Mycobacterium > Mycobacterium mantenii_A. The sequence goes on from NZ_LZJP01000105.1 coordinate 64,307, forward strand.
TGCCGGATGGCCCGGCCGACACGATAAAGCCCCCGGCGAATGGACCCAGGGCGAAACCGGCCGTGAGTACCGCTCCGGCGGCCGCGGCACCCGCGGGGCCTCGCAGATCTGAAGCCCACGCGGTGCACGAGCTGATGGCGAGGCCCACACCGATGCCGACGATCAGGCGACCCAGCAGCAGGGCCTCCGTGTGCTGGGACAGCAGCATTACCGTCGTTCCCGCCAGGGCGGCCGCCGAACCCGCCAGCGCCACCGGCCGCCGTCCGAGCGCGTCCGACGTGCGCCCGCCGATCAACAACCCCGGCAGCAGACCCACCGCGTAAATACCGAAGATCCCGTCGAGCGTGGCCGTGCTGAGGTGCTCATCGCCGCTGATCACCGGCATCAAACCGACGAAGTGGTTGGCCACCCATCCCGTTGCCAGCAGCAGGGCCAATACGCTGACGAACAGCGTCTTACTCCCCGCCGGCTGGCGTCTGGTTCGGGCAGCGTCCTCCTGGCCGGTGCGCACATTCGACGAGGTCACCGAGGTCCTCCCTTCCAAAACCAGAGTCCATGCGCGACCGACCGACCTCGGTAGAACGCGACGTCACCCGGGGAGTTATTCCCGCTGAGCGCGATGACACCGCGCCGGCGCCGTGATGCCGCCGGTGCAAGGCCCGCCTGCAAACACGGAGATCACCGGTTCGGACACCCCTTCGGGGTTTGAAATCAGGCGATTTGGTGTACTGATACCACTACTCGCACCCAGGAAGGCAAATGATGAAGTACATTGCGGCAGCCACGATCGCGGTCTCCGTCTTGCTGTCCAGCGCGTGTTCGGCCTCACAGGTCATCAACACCGGCGGCGACACCAAGTGCAAAGACTTCACCACGCAGGACGAAAAGAAGCAGAACGAAGAAGTCAGCAAGATGCTCAAAGACAAGAGCGGTGCCGACCCGACCAATGTGGAGATCTCGGCGACGCGGCTCTCGGCGATGACGTACTGCCAGACCCTCGGCAAGCCGGACACCAAGATTTCCGAGGCACCGCACGGCTGACGGCGCCCGTCGGCGGTCGACTGGACGTAACCCCCAACGGCGCAGCGGAATTTCGCGGCGCCCGACGTGGCGGCGGCCACTTCGGCGCTGCTAGCTTTTCGCTTTCTCGAGCTCTCGCGGGAATGGCCGGCGCGCTTGCAGGCCACTGACGGGAGGCGCTTGCGCTGTCATCAATTTCTCCACCGGGTCCAATCGGCCCCCTGCACTTGACAAGCCGCCCAAAATATTCCGAACCGTCGCCGAAAGAACCGAGGGTCAAACGTCCCTAACTTCGAGTGACTCTCGCCGACGGCGAAGAAGGAAAGCCTTCCCGAGCATGGGGACCGGGATCGATAAGTGCCGGGTGAAAGGAACTGTGCCACAGAAGCATGAGCGTCAGACTGCGAAGGTCCACGCCGGACAACCTGGACCGGTGAGCGCGCCGCCGCCATAACCCCGAGCGCACTCCACCCGCGATCGCCACGCTGGCCTCGACCTCCCCGGCAGGACACTCGGAAGGGCCGCCGTTGCACAATCGTCCCCAAAACGCCGTCACGCTGCGTCGGCGCACCCGCACAATGACGCGATGCACACCGCTGACGGCTCCCGCCGATGCCTGTTGACCATCGCGTTGCTGGTTGCATTGGTGGGATGCGGCGGACCGGCACACAACCGCGGTGCACCGGCGTCAGGCGGCGATTTCGCGGGTCCGGTCGAGATCGGCAATGGCCGGCACATTTATCTCGAGTGTCACGGAAAGGGCGGGCCGACAGTCATTTTGGAGTCTGGCTATCACAACTCGTCGGATCCGTGGAGTCACTCCGATGCCGCGACGCCCGCAACGGGTCCGGCCGTGCTGCCTGCCCTCGCCACCGACCACCGCGTCTGCGCCTATGACCGGCCCGGCACCCTGCGCTATCCCGATCCGCCCAGCATCACCGACCGCAGTTCACCGGTTGCGATGCCACGCACCGCGCAGGACGTTGTCCAGGACCTGCACGCGTTACTCGCCGCCGCGCATCTTCCCGCCCCGTACACGTTGGTCGGGCATTCGCTGGGCGGGTTGTTCATCCGGCTGTACGCCCAGACCTATCCCGACCAGGTGCGGGCGTGTGCGTTCGTCGACGCCTTTCCGGTCGACATCCCGGGCCTGATGGGATCGGATTGGCCGACGTATCGCCAGGCGTTGGACCAGCCGTTGCCACAGTTCGCGAATTCGCCGTCGTTCGAGGTGATCGACATCGACAAGAGCGTCGCGCAAGTCGGTGCGGCCCCGGCGTTTCCGCCCGTCCCCACCGTCGTGTTGACCAGGACCGAGCCGTTCGCGATTCCCGGCACCGTTTCGGCCGAGCAGGGTGCGAGGCTCGAGCAGGTGTGGCGAGAGGCGTCGGCGGATCTGATCGCGCTGCGGCCACAGACACCGCACATGATCGCGACCGGCAGCGACCACTTCATCCAAATCCACCAGCCCGACCTGGTGGTGGCCGGCGTACGTCTGGCGATGCAGCGATCGGACGCGCACCACTGACCCGCCGGTGTGCGACGCACGCGGTGTCGGCTCCGATTCAGAAGAACGTCCCGGCATGCGGTGCGTCCGGCACCGCGAACAGTCGATCGGCCACATCCAGCGCCGCCGAATCGTCAGCCCGGGCCAGCCCGGCCGCGGCGAGACTGCGCCAGCTCGTGCCGCCGAGCAGTGCGGCACCCAGCCCCTGGATCCCGACGTGGACGTCGGCGCGACGGGTCGTCAGCTCGGCTCCGTCCCCGGTGATCGTGAACATCGCCGAATTGTCCGGCAACACAGGATCATTCACCGCGATCGTGACGGTTCCGCCGCCAACATAGGATCGCGCTGTCAGCGCACGCTCCGCATCGATGACGCGCAGCCATGTCTCGTCGTGCACGGCGGTAACCTTCGTCGCCCGGCGATCAACGAACAGCCACGGCAACGCGTTGTCGATGGGTAGCATCCAAAACACCACTCGGTGAACGAGATCCAGGCCGAGCAGGAAACGCAGTAAACCGAGAAAGGCGTCTGCGGTGGGCGCGAAGAAGTCCTCGACCACGATGGTGCGCTGGTCGCTGACGAACCAATTCTCGGTGCCGGTGGGCCGATAGCGGACGAAACCCGACTCGGCGCCCGGTTCGCCGTGGGCGGCGACGTACCAAGCCCCGGAGGAGGATTCGGCACGAAGCCGAGCGCTTTCCCACCACACCCCGGGCCGGTCGATCGTTCCGGGGCGAGACGGACGATTGGCGTCATAGATGCGGGGCAGGACTTCCCAGACTTCGGCGGCATCGAGCAGCCGCACCGGACCACCGAGGCCGACACCGGGACGGAACGCCGCCCGCGCGCTCGTAATCTCCACGCTTTGAAAACAACTCGCCACGCCGTAGCCGTACCGCTCGTAGATCGTCGCCTCCGAGGCCCGCAACGAGGCGACCACCTCGCGGCGCGCCGCGATGTCTCGCAGTTGGTACCGGACCAATTCGGTGGCAATGCCCCGTCGCGTGAATGACGGCAGCACGCCGATGTGTGTCACGGCGGCGTGGTTCACCGTCGCTCCGCCGGGAAGGGTCATCGTGCTCGTCACCGCGTCGGCGGTGCCGACCAGTTGCCCGTCGACGAATGCGCCGACGGTACGGCCCGGGTCGAGCAGCTTGGTGATCTGGCCGGGCGACAGGTTCGACAGCGGCGGCAAACCCACCATCGCGGTGCGGAACAATCTGGCCGCGGCGACGAGGTCGTCCTCGGTGTCGAGGGTCCGGATCTCGGTGGTCATTCGGTCATCATGTCGCGCTGGGCGCACGGAGTCACCCGACGGGCGTGATCCCCGCGTTGGAGATCGTGAAGCCATGGCCCGACGAAATCGTGCAGGTGACTCCGTCGGTCGTGGATGCACAACTGAACGGGCCGACTCCGGCGGTTTGGCCGTAGGCGAGAACCGGCGTGCCGATTCCCGCGTTGCCAATGCAGGAAATGCCCGTGCAGTTGGTGACCGCTCCGGCGGTGGACAGGCGCGCGGACGCGGGCGGTTCGTTCGTTTGGCAGTAGGCCTCGTCCGGGATGCCGGGATCCCGCTTGTAGTTGACCTCGCAACTGATGTTGCGCGATGGGGACAAGAAGGCGCACACCGATGCCGTGCAGACCGGGTTGTCCGCGATCGCCCGGGGCGCCCCCACGCAGCCGCCAACGACGAGGAATCCGAGTGCCGCGACGACCGCACGCTTCACGTCAGCCCCTAACGGTTGGTGTGCCGCAGAAGGTATCAGACGCAATCCGGTTGCGGGCCCGCTAACGGATAGGCAATCCGGTGAGCGCCCGGGAGACGACCAGGCGCTGGATCTCGCTGGTGCCCTCGAAGATGGTGAAGATCTTCGCGTCGCGGTGCATCCGCTCCACCGGGTAGTCGCGGGTGTATCCGTTGCCGCCCAGGATCTGTATCGCCTCGTCGGTGACATAGACCGCGGTTTCGCTGGCCACCAGCTTGGCCATCGACCCCTCTGCGGAGTCGAAGGACTGGTTGTTGCGGGCCATCCATCCGGCTCGCCACACCAGCAATCGGGCGGCGTCGATCCGGCATTTCATGTCCGCCAGCTTGAACGCCACCGCCTGGAATTCACCGATCTTGCGGCCGAATTGCTCACGCTGGCAGGCATAGTCGAGGGCGTACTCGTAGGCGGCCCGGGCCACGCCGACGGCCATCGCACCGACCGTGGGCCGGGTGCGCTCGAAGGTCTTCATCGCGGCCTGCCCGCGCGCGGAGGCGCCGGATTTGACGCGGGCGATCCTGGCTTCGAACTTCTCCCGGCCGCCGAGGATGTGGTCTTCGGGCAGGCGCACGTCGTCGAGCACCACCTCGGCGGTGTGCGAGGCGCGGATCCCGTGCTTCTTGAATTTCTGCCCCTGCGCCAGCCCCTTGACGCCCGCCGGGATGACGAAGGTCGCCTGTCCGCGGGTGCCGAGTTCGGGATAGACGGATGCCACCACGATGTGCACGTTGGCGATGCCGCCGTTGGTCGCCCAGGTCTTGGTGCCGTTGAGCACCCATTCATTGGTGGCCTCGTCGTAGCGCGCCCGGGTGCGGATGGCGCCGACGTCGGAGCCCGCGTCGGGTTCGGACGAGCAGAACGCACCGAGCTTGGGTTCGTCGGCGGTGCCGAACATTTCGGGCAGCCACCGGCCCAACTGCTCGCGCGTTCCGTTGCCGGCCAGCGCCGCCGCGGCCAGCCCGGTGCCCATGATGGACAGCGCGATACCCGCGTCACCCCAGAACAGTTCCTCGAACACCGTCAACATGCCCAGGCCGGTGGGCTCGGCCGCCTGCTGCGCGAACAGGTCGGGGGAGTACAGCCCCACCTTGGCCGCCTCCTGGATCACCGGCCACGGTGTTTCCTCTCGTTCATCCCATTCCGCGGCGGCGGGACGGACGACATCGGCCGCGAACTGGTGCACCCAGTCGCGGACCTCGATCACGTCGTCGCTGAGTTGCAGTGAAAATGTCACAGCTCTACTCCTGAATCATTGTCGTTCAACGGGTTTCGGGGATTTGCGTATTGCGCGAGGACGCTGACGGTCTGGTTGACCCACGCCTCGAAATACCGTTCCTCATCGGTGTTGCCGGGCAGCCGGCCGGTGAGCGCCTGCAGCGTCGCGGCGTAGGACAGTGACCCGATTGCGACGGCCGCGGCCGCTTCGGGGTCGGGAATGCTGGTGCGGCCGGACCGATTCGATGCGGCCAGTTCGTCGGCGAAGCGTTGGTAGGCGTTGTCGGTGATCACCTGCCAGGTCTTCTCGTCCAGATCGCCGAGCTCGTCGGGCTCGCGCAGCATGACCTTGAGCAGATCCTCGCTCTGTTTGAGGTTGCTCCAGATCAGCTGGCCGGCGATGCGCACCGCTTGCTCGACGCTTCCCGGTTGCCCCGCGTCGTACTGCTCCCGCGCGGCCACGATGCTGTCGATCCGGTGCGCCACCGCGGCCTCGAGCAGCTCGCGCTTGGAGCCGAAGTGCTTGTAGAGCGCGCCCGAGCCGGGCGCCAGGCCCGACTCACGCTGGATGTCGGCCACCGACGTCGTCGCGTAGCCCTTGGCGGCAAACAGCCGCAGCGCCGCGGACAGCAACCGGTCACGTCCCCGGCCAGGTCCAGCGAGCATGGTGAGAGAGTACTCACTCACCCTGGTCGCGGCAAAATCGGCCCGGTTCTGGCACGTGCCGGAGGAGAGGGCTATACGCCTAGCGTTAAATTCTTGCGAAACGCCACGGCGCTTGAACGCGCCGGACCGGTACGGCTGTGAGGGTTGTAGTCAGGTTGGTTGATAAGGCCCACCCGGCCGGTCGGGTCCCCACCGCCGACGGCGAGCCACTGAAGGAGCCTGACATTCGCGTCCTACCGCGTGTACAGCTGCCGATGCGGGTGCTGTCGCTGCGCACCATCGTCATCGTCGCCGCCATATCGGTGATGACCCTCGTCGTCCTGCTGGGCACCTGGGTGTGGGTGGGCGTGACCAACGATCAGTACAACCAGCTCGACCGCCGGCTCGATTCGGTCAGCAGCCTGGGCGACATCAGCAGCCTGCTCAACAATGCGGAGTACACCAGCCCGGACCGGCCCGCGCCGGACGGCAACCTGGTGCGCACCGCGCGTATCGGGGACGTCACCGTGTCGGTGCCCAGCAGCATCGTGTTGCCTCAGCTTCCCGACGGCTATGCCAACACCACGATCAACGGGGTGCAGTACCGCGTCCGCACCTTCACCGCGGGCAGGGCCTCCATAGCGCTGGCCGCGCCGTTGGCCGAGGCCCAGCACCGGATCAACGAACTGCATCTGCGGGTGTTGCTGATCTGTGCCAGCGTGATCGGCGGCACCGTGGTCGTGGGCTGGGTGATCTCGTTGATCATGGTCAATCCGTTCCTGCTGCTGGCCCAGCAGGCCCGCGCGATCAATGCCCAGTCCAGTCCCGACGAGGTCCAGGTTCGCGGCGTGCGCGAGGCCGTGGAGATCGCCGAGGCGGTCGAGGGAATGCTGGCCCGCATCGGCAAGGAGCAGCAGCGCACCAAGGCCGCGCTCGAATCGGCACGCGACTTCGCCGCGGTCGCCTCCCACGAGTTGCGCACGCCGTTGACCGCCATGCGCACCAACCTGGAGGTGCTTTCCACCCTGGACCTGCCGCCCGAGCAGCGTCACGAGGTCATCGGCGACGTCATCCGCACCCAGAGCCGCATCGAGGCCACCCTGACCGCCCTGGAGCGGCTGGCGCAGGGTGAACTGACCACCGTCGACGACTTCGTCCCGTTCGACATCACCGAGCTTTTGGATCGGGCCGCTCACGACGCGCTGCGCATCTACCCCGATGTGGAGGTGTCGCTGGTGCCCTCGCCGACGGTGCTGATGATCGGGCTGCCCACCGGGCTGCGGCTGGTGATCGACAACGCCATCGCGAACGCCGTCAAGCACGGCAATGCCGACAAGATCCAGCTGACCGTCGGTAGTTCCGGTGAAGGCGTAGAGATCGCGATCGACGACAACGGGACCGGCATTCCGGAATCCGAACGCGCCACGGTCTTCGAACGCTTTGCCCGCGGTTCGACGGCCTCGCGGTCGGGGTCGGGGTTGGGCCTGGCGCTGGTCGCCCAGCAGGCCGAATTGCACGGCGGCACAGCGGCATTGCAGACCAGCCCGCTCGGCGGCACTCGGCTGTTGCTGCGGCTGGCCGGTGACGGGCGTGGTCCGGCGTAGCGGCGGGCCGCTCGTGGCCGCACGCCCCGTGCACGCGAACGCACTCGATATCGGACAATGAGCCATGCTCGGCCACCTGGGCATCAACGTGCCCGACCTGTCAGCCGCAAAACGGTACTACGACGCGCTGATGCCCTTTGTCGGCTTTGAGCCGTTCTTTCATGCCGACGACGAATTTTCTTATCGGCCCGCCGAAAACAAACCGGGCACTTTCCTGTTCTTCTATCCGGCGGTCGAGCCGCATGAGTACTCGTCGCAGCAAACGGGGCTGCAACACCTGGCATTCATTGTGCGCCGTCGGTCCGCGGTGCACGCCGTGCACGATCACGTCGTCCGAGTCGGCAGCACTGTCGTCCACCCGCCTCGCCATTTCCCGCAATATCCCGGCCATTATTTCGCCACCTTTTGGTACGACCCATTCGGCATCAAACTAGAAGCCGTATGCCACCACGACCGCGACTAAATCAAAGCGCTGCGACGGGACCGTCGTGAGGTGACCGAGGTGCATTTGTGACTGTCGAGTCCTGAGTGGCGACTGGGGTTTATAAGCGACTCCTTCTGGGAATCCAGTTCTTTCGCGGCTGGGGCCAGGGTTGGTTAACTGAATTCCGGGCTTTACGTCCGGGCAAAACGGAGTGAATACAAGATCAACGAAACCGCATTACACTGAGGCCCCAAGCACGTGGATTCGGGGTTGAGCGTTCGGAGGGAAATCATGGGTTTTGTTACGTCGGTGCAGTCAGAGGCGGTTCTGGCGTCGGCGGGCGCCGAATCGGCCATCAGTGCGGAGACCGAGGCGGCGGCGTCGGCGGCCGCGCCCGTCCTGCTGGGAGTGCTGCCGATGGGCGGCGACCCCGACTCGGCCATGTTCGCGGCCGCGCTCAACGCCTGCGGTGGCAGCTACCTCGGCGTAGTGTCCGAGCACGCCGCCCAGCGCGGCCTGTTCGCCGGCACGCAGAGCATCGCCTCGAGCACCTACGTCGTCACCGAGTTGATGCGCAGCCTGACGATGGCAATCGGGGCCTAGACCCAAGCGACGTAAGAGGGGGAAGTACGCATGGCCGATCCGGGGTGGGCTGCGCGTACGCCTGAGGAGAACGACCTGCTGCTCAAGGCGGGGGCCGGCGTCATCACTCACTTGGCGAACCAGGCCGCCTGGACCGCGTTGGCTGCCACGCATCACGGCTCGAGCATCGCGTCGACGATCAATACCGTTGCGACGTCGGCGAGCTGGACGGGCTCGGGTTCGTTGGCCTCGGCGGCAAACGCGACCGCGCTGAACGCGTCGCTGCACGGGCTGGCCGGCTGGGTCGATGTCAAGCCCGCGGTGGTGTCGACCGCGGTCTCGGCGTACCAGATGGCATATGGCTCGATGCGCCCCGCTCCCGAATGCATTGAGAACCGCACCGAGACCGCCACCGATTACGGCATCAACCCATTGGTTCTCGGCGCATTGACCCCGCGAATCACCTCGTTGGAGCTCGAGTACTTCGGGTCGATGTGGCCGAACAACTCCGCGGTCGGGGCCAGCTACGGAACGATCCTGACGGCCTTGTCCCAAAGCCTGACCATTCCGCCGCCGATCGCGACCATGGGTGCGTCGCCGGCCGCACCCGCGCAGGCGGCCGCGGCGATCGGCGAGTCGGCCGCCGACGAGGGCGCCGGCGACGGCATGCGCGCCGCCATGCAGGGCGCCCAGACGGGGACGCAGGGGGCGGGCCGGGCGGCCTCGGGTGGCCAGGACTTCATGAGTCAGGCCGGCTCGTTGATGCAGCCGGCGCAGCAGTTGATGGGGGCGGTCCCGCAGGTCATGCAGGCTCCGATGCAGATGATGCAGTCGCCGATGCAGATGATGCAGCCGCTGATGGGCATGTTCGCCAACCCCGGCGCCATGGGCATGGGCGGGGCCACGCCCGCAGTGTCGGCGGTCTCGGCGACCAGCGGACTGTCCGCGGCGGAAGCCGGCGCGGGCGGCGGCGCATCCCTGGGCGGCGCGGGCATGCCCGCGACCAGTTTCACCCGTCCGGTCAGCGCCTTCGAGCCCGCCACCAGTGGCCGGCCGGTGGGCCTGCGGCCGGCCGGGGCATTAGGTGCCGAGGCCATCCGACCGCAGACCACGACGATGGGCGGTGCCCCGATGGGCGGTATGCCCGTGGGGCACGGGGCGGGAGGCGAACGCGGCTCCCGTGACAAAGCCGACCAGCCCGCGACCGTGCGGGTGGTCGACGCTCGAGTGTGAAGCCAACCCCCTGGTGAAAGGTGAATCGACAGGTCCAAATAGCCGCCATACACTTCGCTTCATGCCCTCACGGGGGGCGGCCCACCGGAGAAGGAGAATTCCGTGACAATCAAAGTGACACCGCAAATGCTTCGTGATGCTTCCAACGCTATCCAGGCGAACATGGAGCACGCGATCGGGATTGGCCAGGGATACGTCGCGAATCAGGAAAACGTGATGAATCCGTCCACCTGGTCTGGTTCGGCTGTGACCGCGTCGCACGCGACGGCCATCGAAGTCCAAAACGACTTGAACAAAGTCTTGACCGGTGGCACCCGCCTGGCCGAGGGCCTTACCAAGGCGGCTGCACTGATGGAGGGCCACGAGGCGGATTCCTCACACGCCTTTAGCGCGCTATTCGGCGGCCACGGCTCCTGAGCTCCCATCCATTCGCAATTCCATTAATGGCCTTTTGAAAGGAAATCCACAATGTCCGACCCGATCACCTATAACCCGGGAGCCGTAGCCGACTTCGCCACCGATGTCGCCTCCCGCGCCGGCCAGTTGCAATCAATTTTCGACGACACCTCCAACCGCACGCACGCCCTGCAGGAATTCTTTGCCGGCCACGGAGCATCGGGCTTCTTCGAGGCCCAGGCGCAGATGCTGTCGGGGCTGCAGGGTCTGATCGACACCATCCGCCAGCACGGGGTGACGACCTCCCACGTGCTGGACAACGCGCTCAGCACGGACCAGCACATCGCCGGTCTTTTCTGAGTCCATCCCAGGACAAGCGAAGGTGGGGCAGATGCGCCGAGCGTGTGTGCCCCACCTTTGGTTTCTTGTCCGCCCGTCCAGAGATTCGCTCGGTGAGGCCAAGGCGACATGCTGACAACGACGGTCGACGGCCTCTGGGTGTTGCAAGCGGTCACGGGGATCGAGCAGACCTGCCCTGAACTGGGGTTGCGACCGATGCTGCCGCGCCTGGACACCCCGGAGCGGGCGATGGGTCACCCCGCCGCCGCCGAGTTGGTGGCCGCCGGTGCGCTCGATGACGCCGGCACCGTCGACCCGATGATTCGTGAGTGGCTGACCGTCCTGTTGCGGCGCGACCTGGGACTGCTGGTGATGATGGGGGTCCCGGGTCGCGAGCCGACGCGCGCATCGATCTGCCGCTTCGCGACGTGGTGGGTGGTGTTGGAACGCCACGGCGACATGGTGCGGTTGTATCCCGCGGGGACGGCCGGCAACGAGGCGTCGGCCAGCGACCTCCTGGTCGGTCAGATCGAGCGGCTGTGCGGCGTGGCCGAGGCGGCGCCGCTGAAGCCGGTCACCCTTGACACCGAGCAGTTGCTGAACTCGGTGCGCGACACGGCCAGCCTGCGCTCGTTCCTGCTCGACCAGCGCCTCGACGCCGACCAGCTGCAGATGGTCCTGACGGCCGCCGACCCGGCACGGTCCGCGCACGCAAACATCGTCGGGCTGCAGGCCGGTGTCGGGCCGGACGAACTGGCGCGGATAGCGGTCGGCGATTCGACGGTGTCCATCGTCGACACTCCGGCGGGACGGATCTGCATCGAAAGCGTCACCTCGGGGCAGCGTCAGTACCAGATTCTCTCGCCCGGCTCGCGCACCGATATCGGCGGAGCGATTCAACGGCTCATCCGCCGGTTGCCCGCGGGCGACGAGTGGCACTCATATCGGCGAGTGGTCTGACGATGCGATGCGCAGCGAACCGCTGAAATCAACATAGATAACCAAAGTCTTGGAATAGCAACGCCTGTCGTACTTGAAAGGTTTCTGAACGGGTAAACGCGGTATCGCCGAGCGTGTTAGCATCTCGTCGTGACGAGCCCTTGGAATGACCCGAATATGTCGGACGAAGGAGCGCTCAGACGGGGGGATCCGTCAGGGGCCAGCAACTTCCCGGATTCGGTATCGGACACGATGCGTATCACCGATCTGGCCGCGCCGCGAAAAATTCCACCGGGGTCGGGTTGGCGGAAATTCATTTACACCATCTCGTTTCACAAAATAAATCCCGGTGAGTCGCCCAGTGAACGGCACTACCGCGATTTGCAAAACCGCATCCGGCGCCATATTCGGCGGCAGTACGTCATCACGGTCGTCTCCGGCAAGGGGGGCGTGGGCGTCACGACGCTCGTCGCCTGCCTCGGGGGTGTGTTCCGGGAATGCCGCCCGCAGAACGTGATTGCGATCGATGCCGTCCCGGGCTTCGGGACGCTTGCCGACCGCATCGACGAGTCACCGCCCGGCGACTACACCGCGATCATCAACGACACCGATGTCCAGGGCTACGCGGATATTCGGGAACACTTGGGCCAGAACGTTATTGGTCTTGATGTCCTGGCCGGCAACCGGACCTCCGACCAGCCCAGGCCGCTGGTGCCCGCGATGTTCTCCGGGGTGCTGTCGCGCCTGCGGCGCACCCACACGGTGATGATCGTCGACACCTCTCCCGACCTCGAACACGAAGTGATGAAGCCGGTATTGGAGAACACCGACACCCTGGTGTTCGTCTCGGGCATCACCGCGGACCGGTCACGCCCGGTGCTGAGGGCGGTGGATTACCTGCGTTCGCAGGGTTACCACGAGTTGGTCTCGCGCAGCACCGTGATTGTCAACCACACCGACCAGATCACCGATAAGGACGCGCTGGCTTACCTGACCGAGCGTTTCACCAAGGTCGGGGCGACGGTTGAAGTGCTGCCGTTTGATCCGCACCTCGCCAAAGGCGGCATCATCGACACGGTTCACGAGCTGAAAAAGAAGACGCGATTGCGCCTCTTCGAAATTACCGCCGGCCTGGCGGACAAATACATTCCTGACGCCGAGCGGTCCGTGCCGTGACAGCGCCGCATAAGGTCGCTTTCCCGGCGCGTTGTGCGGTCAACATTTCTTACGAAAAGCATCTCTGTTCGCAGGTATTCCCCGCCGGAATTCCGATGGAGGGATTCTTCGAGGGAATGGTCGAGCTGTTCGATGCCGACCTGAAGCGCAAAGGCTTTGACGGCATCGCATTGCCCGCGGGCAGCTACGAACTCCACAAGATCAACGGGGTTCGGCTCGATATCAATAAAAGCCTCGACGAGCTGGGCGTCCAGGACGGCGACACCCTGGTGCTGGTGCCCAGGGTGGACGGCGAGTCATTCGAACCGCAATACGAGTCGCTGTCAACGGGGTTGGCGGCCATGGGCAAGTGGCTGGGCCGCGACGGTGGCGATCGGATGTTCGCGCCGGTGACGCCGTTGACGGCCGCGCACACCGCGGTCGCGGTTATCGCGATGGCGGTCGGCGTCGTCGTGGCCCTCACCTTGCGGGCGCGCACCTTCACCGACGGCCTCATCCCGGCCGCGGTGGCGGGGGCGGTCGGTGCGCTGCTGGTGGTCGCGACGCTGGTCGTGCGAAGCGGATGGCGGGAACGGCGCGACCTGTTCAGCGGATTCGCGTGGCTGGCCGTGGTGTCGCTGGCCACCGCCGGTGCCTGCGCGCCCCCGGGCGTGCTCGGCGCGGCGCATGGGCTGATCGGTGCCGTCGTGGTCATCCTGGGCGCCGTCGCCATCGGGGTGACCGCGCGAAACCGTTGGCAGACCGCGGTGGTCACCGCGGTGGTGACGGTGTGCGGGATCCTGGCCGCGGTCGCCGCCGTGCGGATGTTCCGGCCCGCCTCGGCCCAGGTGCTGGCGGTCTGCGTGTTGGTCGGATTGCTCGTCCTGGTCCGGATGGCCCCACTGATCGCGTTGTGGGTGGCGCGGGTCCGGCCGCCGCATTTCGGATCGATCACCGGCCGGGACCTGTTCGCGCGGCGCGAGGGGATGCCCGTCGACACCGTGGCCCCGGTCAGCGAGGACGAATCCGAGGACGAGGACAACGAACTGACCGACATCACCGCGCGCGGCGCCGCGATCGCCGCCTCGGCGCGATTGGTCAACGCGGTCCAGGTAGGTCTGTGCGTCGGGGTCTCGATCGTGCTGCCCGCCGCGGTGTGGGGCGTGTTGACGCCCGGACGCCCGTGGGCGTGGTTGGCGTTGGTGGTCGCCGGGCTCGTGGCGGGCATCTTCCTCACCCAGGGGCGCGGATTCGCCGCCAAGTACCAGGCCATCGCCCTGGTGTGCGGGGCATCCGCCGCGGTGTGCGCGGGAGTGGTCAAATACGCCGTCGTCGAGCCGAAAGACGCGATGAGCGGGTTGATGTGGCCCGCGGTGGCGGTGGTGACCTTCGCCGCATTGGGTTTGGCCGCAGCGCTTTTGGTGCCGACCATGAGGTTTCGGCCATTCATCCGGTTGACCGTGGAATGGGTGGAAGTGCTCGCGTTCATCGTCTTGCTGCCTGCGGCGGCAGCCTTGGGAGGGCTCTTCACGTGGATTCGCCACTGAGAAGGGCCGCGGCGGTCACCGCCGCCGTCACCCTGGTCGCGATGTCAGCCAATATCCCTGCCGCACTGGCCATTACACCACCTTCGGTGGATCCGGGGATGGTGCCGCCGGACGGGCCACCGCGACCCGACCAGCCGATGCGCCGCGCCAACAGCTGCTCGAGCCCGATCACCGTGAGAAACCCCGATGTGGCGCAAATGGCCCCGGGGTTCAACCTGCTCAGCATCACGAAGGCATGGCAGTACAGCACCGGCAACGGTGTGTCCGTGGCGGTCATCGACACCGGGGTGTCGCCGAACCCGCGGCTACCGGTGGTGCCCGGC
>NZ_LZJP01000106.1:0-943 GCF_001667865.1 Mycobacterium mantenii
GCCGCCGAACAGGCCGCCACCCAGTTCGCCGGCCAGCTCACGCCCGGCATCAACCTCGGGCTGGTCGGCTTCGCCGGCACGCCCTATCTGCTGGTGCCGCCGACCCCGCAACACCAGGCGACCATCGACGCGCTGAAGAAGCTGGATTTCGCCGACAGCACGGCCACCGGCGAAGCGATCTTCACCGCCCTGCACGCGGTGAGCGCCACCGGGGTCGCCGGCGGCGACACTCCCCCGCCGGCCCGCATCGTGCTGCTGTCCGACGGCGGCGAGAACAAGCCCTCCAATCCCGGCGATCCGCACGACGGCGTCTACACCGCGGCGCGGCTGGCCAAGGACGAGGGCGTGCCCATCTCGACGATCTCGTTCGGCACCCCGTACGGCACCGTCGACTACGAGGGCGCCACCATCCCCGTTCCGGTGGATGACCAGACGCTGCAGAAGATCTGCGAGATCACCGACGGCCAGTCGTTCCACGCCGACAGCCTGGAATCGCTGAAGAACGTGTACTCGACGCTGCAGCGCCAGATCGGCTACGAAACCGTGAAGGGCGACGCGAGTCTGGCCTGGATGCTGCTCGGCGCCTTCGCCATGGCCGGCGCCATCCTGGCCGGGCTGCTGCTGAACCGCAGGCTGCCCGCCTGAGTGCTCAGCTGGGCAGGCGCCGGTTGATCAGCAGTGCCAGTGCCGTCGCGATCAGGGCGGTCAGCACGCCGAGGCGCAGCCAGCCGGAGCTGCCCGGGCCCGGCACCGTGCGGTAGCCGATCTCGTTCTCGATCGCGTTGTAGCTCTTCTCGAGCTCGCCGAGGTTGGTGGCGGTATAGGACTGCCCGCCGGACAGCTTGGCGACCATCTTCATCTGGTCCGTCGACACCGGGACGGCGATGCGCTGCCCGTCCATCTCGATCTCGCCGCCCTTGGTCCCGAACGAGATCGTCGAGAT
>NZ_LZJP01000107.1:0-4252 GCF_001667865.1 Mycobacterium mantenii
TCGTCGAGGGGGTTGCACATGCCCGGGGCGGCGAGTTTGGCCAGCACCGCCTCGAGGGTGGCGCGGGCCTCGGGGGTGAGCCAGCCGCGCAGCGCCGACATGCCGTCGGGTTGCTGGTTGCCCAGGTTCAGGCCACGCTGCCGGGCCCGGTCCTCGTCGGTATAGCGGCCGTCGGGGTTGAGGCAGTCGGCGAGCGTCTTGGCGAGCGCGGCCAGTTGTTCGGGCCGATACCGGGTGCCCTCCTTGGCCAATCGGGCTTCGGCGTGCTCGCGGGTCGCCGCATCTATCCAGCCGGGCAGCTGGTGGTAGAACGTGCGGATCACCGCGATTTGGCCGGCCCCCAGTGTGCCGTCGCGTTGGGCGGCCGCGGTGGCGGCCAACGCCGGTGCGACGGGCTCCCCGGTCAGGCCGTGGCGCGGGCCCAGATCGCGCGCTTCCTTGACGCGCCGGGACGCTTCGGCGCGGCTGATCAGCGTCGCCTCGGTGAGCGCATGGGTCAGCGTGCCGCCGAGTTCCTCCGATGGGGCCTGGCGGGCAAGGGAATTGATCAGCGGATGCTCCAGGGCCGGGATGCGCCGACGCAGCTTCTCGCAGCGCTCCAACACCGCCAGTTGTTGCCGCGGACTCAACGCCTCCAACGACAACCCGCAGGCACGATCCAAGTCGGCATCGAGCGCGTCGAACACCGCGTCGACCTCCTGGGCACCACTTGGACTCACACCGCCAAACTAACCACCCCCACCGACAAAAAAACGCTCGATGTGACAGTTGAAACAGAAGTGGTGCAATGGATTTCGCTAGAAGTCCAGCCCCGAGAACATCATCCGGTTGGGGTCGTACTTCTGCCGGACGGTGGTCAGCCGCGGCAGGTTCGGGCCGTAGTAGCGTGCCGGGGCCGCGTTGGCCTCCAGGTAGTTGACGTAGCCGCCGACCGAGAACTGTTGCACCGCCTGGTGCGCGGTGCCCAGCCAGGTGGTCGCCGCACCCACCTGGCTGGCGGCGGGTTCGACGTACCACTGCACCACCGCGGACTGCGTGCGCCACGGAAACGCGGTGTCACCCGGGGCCACGTCGGCCACCGCGCCACCCAGCGGATCGATCAGCACCGAGGCCTGGCCCGCCCCGGAGGCGGGCCACTGCCCGGCCGCGGTCGCAATGGCATGGGCCGCATCCGAAGTCATCGGCCCGATCACATCGCAGCCGGCCACGAAACCGCGCGCCGGACTGGTCGCGCTACCGCCGGCCAGATAGGTGACGAGCTCCAGGTGGCTGAGCTTCTTGTTGGTCACGGCGCTGGGCGCCAGCCCCACCGCCGATTTGAGGGCGTCGACCACACCGGAGCCGGTGCCGGCGGGCGACGTCGCCAGCACATGGCAATTCGCCTGCGCCGAACCGACCGACAGATCGACCATGCCCCACGTGTTCCGGTCGGCGCCCGCCAGCCAGGACTGCCAGCCGGTGAGCAACTGCACCGCCGACGACGGCGGAAAGTCCAGCCGGACCAGATCGCTGTCGGCGGTGGCGAAGGTCGCGAACGTCATCGAGGTCGTCACCCCGAAATTGCCGCCGCCGCCACCGCGCAACGCCCAGAACAGATCCGGGTTGTCGTTGGCCGACGCGGTGACCACGTCGCCGCTGGGCAACACCACCGTCGCGGACTGCAGCGCGTCGCAGGTGAGCCCGGCACGCCGAGTGTCGGCCCCCACCCCGCCGCCCAGCGCGAGACCCGCCATTCCGACGGTGGGGCAGGTGCCGGTGGGAACGGCGCGGCCCGCACCGGCCAGGGCCTGGTGTACCGCATACACATTCGTCGCCGGGGTCACCGTGACGTTATTACCGTCGAAGTTCGCCCCGCCGGGAAGACCGCGCAGGTCGAGCACCATGGTGCCGTTGGCGCCGGACGCACCGACATACGAATGCCCACCGCCGCGCGGGGCGATCTTGAGGTTGTTGGCCTTCGCGAACGCGACCGCCTTCTGCACGTCGGCCTGCGACGAAACCCGCACCACCGCAGCGGGATTGGAATTATTGTAGAAGGAGTTGAAAACCTGTTTGGCGCTGGTGAATTGGGTGCCGTTGGCCGGCAGCAACACACTTCCGCCGATCGACGAGGCCAGGCCGCCCCAGCCGGCGGTGGGGTCCGCGGCCGCCGGGGCGGTGCCGAACACCGCTCCCGTCGCCAACATTCCGACGACGCCGCGAAGAAACGCCTGACGCGAGATCTCGTGATTGGGTGGGCGGCTCGTCATTGGGCGGATTCTGGTTCATTTCGCGCCGGGAAATCCGGCGCCGCCGCCCGTGTTCACATCACAGTGTGGCGTCGATCTGCCCACCGGCCTTGCGCAATCGGGCCGCGTAATAACCGACGTCGCGGACACCGTGGCCTCACGAAACGCTTATTGCGCGAACCTTTACCCCACCGTGTCGCAAACGTGACAGTCATGGTTCAGAGTTCGTAGGCGTGATCCGAGTGCCTCAGACGCACTCCATGGCGGACGGGGAGGCTCGCGTGAAGGCAGTTGCACGGACTCATCAATGGATCTGGATTTTTCGTCATCAGCCCCTCACCATTCGCCTGCTGGCCGCGGCCGCCGGCCTGCTGACCGTGGCTTCGGCGTTCGCGGCGCCGGCCGGAGCGGACGGGAACGGCGACGAATTCATCGACGCGCTCAACCATGCCGGCATCGACTTCGGCGAGCCCGGCAACGCGATGGCCGTCGGCGAGTCGGTGTGCCCGATGCTGGCGCAACCCGGCGGCAACTTCGCCGCGGTCGCGTCCACCGTCTCCGGCCGGGGCATGTCACCCACGATGGCCCGCATGTTCACCACGATCGCGATCCAGACGTACTGCCCCGAGGAGATGGCAAACATCACCAGCGGCAACCTGTCCGGCGCCATGCCGCAGGTTCCGGGAATGGCCGGGCAGATGCCGGGCATGACGGGACAAATCCCGGGCATGCCGGGCCAAATCCCCGGCGTGGCGGGCCAACTGCCCGCGATGACCGGCCAGGTCCCCGGCATGGCCGGGCAACTCCCCGCGATGGCCGGCCAGGTGCCGGCCCTGCCGAGGGTCTGAGCGCCTAGCGGGTGCCCAGCGGGTCGATGGTCCACGCGATGTAGAACATCGCCGCCCCGACCGTCGCTGTGGTAACGAAGTCGATTCCCTTGCCGCGCACCACCAGAAGGCCGGCACGGTCCTCGGACAACAGCAACCGCAGCAGCGCCGCCACGCCGACACCGATACCGATCAACAGCGAGCCACGGCGCCAGAAGTTGGCCCCGACCAACGCCAGCGCCGTCGCAAAGATCAGGCCTACCACCAGAATTGGCCATTGGGCCCGCAGCACGGTGCGTGCGGTCATTTCCGCTCGGCCAGCTCGACGACGTTGGTCAGCAGGAAGGCCCGGGTCAACGGTCCGACACCGCCAGGGTTGGGCGACACGTGACCGGCCACGTCCCACACGTCGGGGTGCACGTCGCCGGCGAGTTTGCCGTCCACCCGGCTGACGCCGACGTCGAGCACCGCGGCGCCGGGACGCACCATGTCGGCGGTGAGCATGTGCGGCACCCCGACGGCCGCGACAATGATGTCGGCCTGCCTGGTCAGCGCCGGCAGGTCGCGAGTCCCCGTGTGGCACAACGTCACCGTCGCGTTCTCGGATCGACGGGTCAGCAGCAGCCCCAGCGGGCGGCCGACCGTCACGCCGCGGCCGATGACGACCACGTGCGCCCCGGCGATCTCGACGTCGTAGCGGCGCAACAGGTGCACGATGCCGCGCGGGGTGCAGGGCAGCGGGGCCGGGTTGTTGAGCACCAGCCGGCCCAGGTTGGTCGGGTGCAGGCCATCGGCGTCCTTGTTGGGGTCGACCCGCTCCAGCGCCGCGTTCTCGTCCAGCTGCTTGGGCAGCGGCAGCTGCACGATGTAACCGGTGCAGTCCGGGTTGGCGTTGAGTTCGTCGATGGTCTCGTTGAGCGCGGCGGTGCTGATGTCGGCGGGCAGGTCGCGGCGGATCGAGGTGATGCCGACCTTGGCGCAGTCGGCGTGCTTACCCCGCACGTAGGCCTGGGAGCCGGGGTCATCGCCGACCAGGATGGTGCCCAGGCCGGGGGTGCGGCCCGACGCGGTCAACGCGGTCACCCGGTGTTTGAGGTCGACGAAGATCTCGTCGCGGGTGGCCTTGCCGTCCAGCGTGATTGCTCCCACGCTGACAGTCTGGCAGACATCGATGATGGCGACCCGCCACGCCCGGCT
>NZ_LZJP01000108.1:0-11785 GCF_001667865.1 Mycobacterium mantenii
ACAATCAACGACGCCACTCAGCCATCGGAGGTCAACCCCCGGTCAGCCGACTGTCACCAACCTGACTGCCGGGTACACCTAGCGGCGATCGCGAGCGCGGCGGAGCCGGGCGAACGCGGGGCGCCGCCATCGGGCTAGGTCAGCCGGCGACGGAGGCGTCGTAGATCGACTGGATCGCCTTGTCCAGGGTGGCGTTGAACTGCTCGTCGGACTGGTCGACGCTCAGGCCCTCGGTGAGCGCGCGGCTGAAACTGGCGATCAACCCGGTGTTCTTTGCCAACAACTCGTTGGCCTCGTCGCGGGAGTAGCCACCGGAGAGGGCGACCACCCGCATCACCTTCGGGTGCTCGATCAGCGGACGGTAGAAGTTGACCTCGGTCGGCAGGCTCAGCTTGAGCATGACGCGCTGCCCGTCGGGCACGTTCTCGAGCTGCTTGGTGATCTCGTCGCGCAGCAGGCCTTCGGCCTCGGCCTTGTCCGAGATCGAGATGGTGACCTCGGGTTCGATGATGGGCACCAAGCCGTGCGAGAGCACCTGGTGACCGAGCTCGAACTGCTGGGCGACCACGGCCACGATGCCCTTGGCGTTGGCGCCGCCGATCACCGACCGCTCCTTGGTGCCGAAGACGCCCAGCCCGGCGGCCCGGTCCAGCAGGTCGTCGAGGCCCGGGATCGGCTTCATCAGCTGGACGTCGTCGGACGCGTCCGCCAGGCCCTTGTCGATCTTGAGGATGGGCACCACGCCCTTGGTTTCCCACAGGTAGGTGGTCGACGGCTTGCCCGCGATCTGGCGGTCCATGGTCTGCTCGAACAGGATCGCGGCCAGCACCCGGTCGCCGGTGAACGCCGGGGAGGTGATGATCCGCGAGCGCATCTGGTGAATGAGGTCGAACATCTCCTCCTCGGAGGAGTACGCGTCGTCCTCGATGCCGTAGAGGCGCAGCGCCTTGGGCGTCGAACCGCCGCTCTGGTCGAGCGCCGCGATGAATCCTTTGCCCGACGTCATCCGGTCCGCTTGCTGCTGGTTCGACATTGGACTCTCCCAGTTCCTCGTGGCCCTCACGGGCGCAGCACGCCCGGCCGGTGGCCACGCGCGCTCAAGTCTGAATCGTGCCGATCATATTCGGCCACTTCGAGCCCGAGCAGGCAGGTCGCCACACTGCGATTTTGGTCTCAAGCCCGGTCTGGCTGCGGGGCGGCGGGCTTGGTACGCCACAGCGCCATGCGGTCGAGGAGCCGGTCACGCAGGACGAGCGTGTGGAAGAGTACCGCCGTCATGTGGGCGGTAAACGCGAGGAAGAGCAGCAACGCGAGGACGCCGTGGCACTGTCGGAGCACCGCGAAGATGTCGATGTTGCGCGGCGCGATACCCGGCAGCGCCAGGGGCCCGAACAGGGTGATCGGGAATCGCGCCGCCGACAGCAT
Organism: Mycobacterium mantenii; assembly: GCF_001667865.1. Taxonomy (GTDB): domain Bacteria; phylum Actinomycetota; class Actinomycetes; order Mycobacteriales; family Mycobacteriaceae; genus Mycobacterium; species Mycobacterium mantenii_A. Next base: position 1,426 of record NZ_LZJP01000108.1, read on the forward strand.
CGCCCAGCCGGTCAGGGGCTGAATCAGCAGCAACGCGTAGAGCAGGTACTCCGACCACGTCGCGATGCGGCGTTCGGTTCGGCTCATGGTGGCCAGGAAAGGTGGCGGCCGGTGCGTGAGCCGGTTCGCCAGCCGGACCAGGGCGACGGCGAGGATCACCAGCCCCAGCGGGCGATGGATGGCCAGCAGCAGCGGGTAGCAGCTCAGGGCGGCGACCATGGTCACGCCGATGAGCAACTGCGCGATCACCATCGGCGCCATCAGCCAGTGCAGAACGCGCGACGGCAAGGTGAATCGCGCCGCGGCGGCGCTCGCCGGCTCGTCCATCACAGCGCCGATCTCACGGTGACCGCGCTGGGCGTCGAGGGCTCCTCGGCGCGGCGGGTGAACGAGCGGGCGTAGACGGCCGAGCGCGCCGCGAGCAGGGGGTCATCGGAGGCGGCGATGCCGTCGGGCAGCACCAGCGGATCGAAGTTGATGTCGCGGGCGTTGCCGGCCTCCTCGGTCTGAACGGCGGAGAGGGTGATGGTGCCGGCGTCGATGGTGCGCCGCCCGGCCGGCCAGGGCTTGGTGGCGTCGTGGGTCGGATCGCCCGGCTCACCGACGGTGAGCACCAGCCGCCAACTCAGCGGGGTGTGCGCCAGCGTGCGGATGAGGTCGTCGAACAGATAGTCCTTGGCCGCCGGCCCGGAGGGTGGCGCGGCCAGGCCGGCGGCTTGCTGGGGAACAGCGGACCAGCGCACCGGCACCGTGACGCCGGCACCGTTGGTGAACCGGAAGGCGTTCAACCCATGGAACGCGCTGTCGGCGAAGCCCGCGCTCGGTGGTGTCTGCTTGATGATGCGCATCGCCGCGGCGGTCTCGGGATGACGCCGCAGGAACGCCGCCATCTCCTGCGGGCCGGGCTTGCCCGTGCCGGGTTGCGGCCTGGAGGCGAGCAACCGGTCGTAAAAGCCCTGGGGCGTGCTGTCCGGAAAGACCGGGATGTTGATCATCGCGGTGCGCCACTGCCGGCCGGCGGGCGCGTCGAACAGCAGCCCCAGCCCCCGGACGGTGTCGGGCTTGTCGGCCTGATCGGGAAGCCCGCCGGACAGCGAAAACCGGCCAATCAGCGGAACGCTCCCGCGACGGAAGATCGCGGCCCGGCATATCGCCACGGAAGCCCCCGTGCTGACGAACGTTCCGGTGGCGCTCAGGCCCTTGGCGTGGTTTCGCCGGAAGCCGTCATGACGGCCGAAGACCTGCTCGAAGCGATCCGTGAATCGGTCCGGAGTCAGGGCGCCAGGCCGCAGCCAGCCGCCGGCATAGGCGAAGCCGCCCACATCGACCGCGGCGACACCGGCTACCGCACCCATACCGAGTAGCGCGCGCCGCCGATTCAGCGCACCGAGCCGCGGCGGTGTGGACGTAATCTCCGCGGGGTCCTCGGGCTCTCCGCCCCCCTCTTGCTCGCCGCCGCGATCATGGTGCTCCACGGCCCACCGTCCTTTCCGTTTGTGCAGGCCACGCCCCGCGGGATGAGAAAAAAGTCGGTGGAAGCAAGTCACGCACGGGCGGCTGCCTCGTGCAACTTCTGCGCCGGCCGTCACGCACATCCGGACTACGTCGCGGCGCTAAAAATCGTTCAGCGTTTTGAGCGTGGTATGCCGCGTGTCCTACCATTGACTAAACACTTGTAGCTGTATCTGCATTTGGTAGCGCAGATCGACGGAGTGCGTCTCCTCCGTAGGCAAGCGTGTTCCCGTGGGGTTGAATCAACAGCCCCCGGATATAACAGTGGCTGTTTTCAGAGCTAGCGGTGTCCCGCAGGGGACCGAATGTGAGTGATAGACCATGGGCGAACAAACCGGCGAATTCGTCGATCCAACCGCTTTCGAAGTGGGCAAACACCAGGTAGACCAGGCGGTCGTGCTCACCGTCTCCGGCGAGGTCGACATGCTCAGCTCGCCGCTACTGGCCGATGCCATTCAGACCGCGCTGGCCACCAAGCCCGCGGCGCTGATCGTTGACCTGTCCAAGGTCGGTTTCCTGGCATCGGCCGGGATGACCGTCCTGGTGACCGCGCAGGCGGAGATCGAGCCGCCGACGCAGTTCGCGGTGGTCGCCAACGGCTCGGCCACCAGCCGGCCGATCAAGCTCATGGGAATCGACAGCGTGCTCTCGCTCTACAGCACCCTCGACGGTGCGTTGAGCGGTATCGCTGGTGAGTGAGCCGCGACCGAGTGAGGACGCAACCAGGGACGATGGGACGCTCTGATCAGCCGCAGAAGGTGAACACCGATGACCGATCCCGCTTCGAACGGACGCGAGTCGCCGCCGACGCGCGCAGCGCAGCCCGGACCCGCGCCGAATTCGGAGTGTGGCTCGGACGGTATTTCTCGCTGGACGACGACCGCTTCAACGATCTGCTGCTGGCGGTGAACGAGGCGATCGCCAACGCGGCGGAATTCGCCTACGTCGAGGCCGCGGAGCGCGGGACGGTCGACGTGCGAGCGGCCTACGACGGCGATACGGACACCCTCGCGGTGATTGTCGACGACCGCGGCCGGTGGCGGCAGAAAAAGCCGGTCCAGTACCAGCAGCAGATGCGCGGCCGCGGCATCCCCCTGATGGTGGCGCTCGCCGACGACGTCGCCATCGACCGCACACCGCAGGGCACGCGCGTCACGCTGACCTGGAGCGGGCTGACGCGGCCCGGCTACAACGTCTGATCAACCCGGCTCCGCCAGCACCTGCTGGATGCGTTCGTCGCGCGGCAGGACCGGACCATCGTCGAGGGATTCGTCGATTCCGAGTTCGGTGAGCCCGGCGCCGGTCAGCAGCGAGGTGCCGTAGGCGGCCAGCACGAGTTTCTGGTCGTCGCTGTGACCGTCCTCGACGAGCATCGCCCCGATCAGACAGATGACCGCCATCTTGAAGGCGTTGAACGCCCGGTACCAGGGCCGGTTCGCGACCGTGATTCCGCTGACCGATTCGTAGTGTGCGAGCAGGGCATCGATGGAAAGCGCCGCGGGGTGGCTGTTGATCCCGACCGGCTGCACCCACAGCATCTCGAGCCAGCCGATGTCGGTGAGCGGGTCGCCGACCGTCGTCATCTCCCAATCGAAGACCGCGCTGACCTCGCCGCCGATGAAGGCGAAGTTGCCCGGTTTGGCGTCGCCGTGCACCAGCGTGATCGTGGGGCACTGCGCGGGCTTGCCGGCGAGCAGTTCCCGATGCAGCCGCTCCAGGGCGGGCAGGCGGCCGCGCTTGACCCTGTTCATCTCCGCGGCCCAGTGGCCGAGTTCGCGATCGAGGTGGCCGGCGCCGCTGTCGAGGGTGTCCAGTCCGGTCCGGCCGAGGTCGACGGTGTGGATGGCGGCCAGTTGCTCGGCCAGGCTCTGGCACATCCGCACCACGGTGTCATCGGCGGCGTCGGCCGGCGGCTCCATCTCGTAGACGTCGCCGGCCACCCGTTCCATGACAAAGAACGGCCTGCCAAGCACGTCGCCGGTGGGCTCGAGCCACAGGGCCGGCGGGACGCGGACCGGTGTATCGGCCAAGGCCTGCAGAATCCTGAACTGGCGCGCGAGGTCGTAGGGCTCCAGCAGCGCGGGTGGTTGGGGGCGCAGGCGCAACACGACGTCTTGGGGGTCGTCTCGACCGCCGCGGCGGGTGACGACGCGCAGCGTCATCATCTCCGCCGAGTGCCCGAAGCTCACCCGGTCGATGCCCTCGAGTCGGACGTCGTCGGCGTCGGGCACCTGCGTGCACAGCCAGCGGCTCAACCGTTGTTCCAGCTCGGCACCCAGCGTCATTGGCGAACCCCGTCGCCGTCGGCGGACAGTCGATCGACCGGGGTCTTGTCCTGGGTGAATGCGGACATGTCCATCGCCGTCCAGTTGGGATAGCGGCGATAACCCTGCCCGCCGAGCAGCAATTCGAAGACGCCCCAACCGGTCTCGCCGTCGCACTCGAACCGCATCAGCTGGTCGAGGGCCATCGACTTACCTTCGGTCTCGGTCAGCTGTTCGGGATCGCAGCTGTCCCAAGCGAAATGAATGAAGTAAGCGCCGCCGCCCAGGTCCTCGTATCGACAGTGGGCCATGGGCAGGCCGTAGTAGGCGTTGACCTCCAGATGGGGTGCCTCGGCGATCACCCGGTAGGTTTTGCCGTCCTCGTCGGTGAAGACCAACGCCGCGCGGGTGGGCCGCTTGCGGTCGCCGTCGAACTCGACCTCGTGCTCGATCCCGACGAACCTTTTCGATAGGGTTCCGTCGGCGTGGGTGATACCGCCGTCTACGTAATTGACTGTGCCGTCAGATGATTCGATGATCCATGCTTCGATGGCATGGTCATCGAAGCCCGCGTCGAGCCACAACCAGAAGTCGATCTTGTCGGAGACCCGCACCCCGAAGGTGCGGTCGCGGCCGCCGTGGAAGCCGTCGACGCTGATGCGTTCCCCGTCGATCTGCACCCAACCGCTCCACCGCCCCGGTTCTTTCATGTGGTACATGTCGGCGAGCAGTTCGCCGTCGTTTCCATGCACTTTCATGGGCAACAGCTCCCACATCGGGGCGGTGGGTTCGTAGTAGAGCTCCCACTCAATCCCGGAGTTGTTAGGCTCGATGTCCAATCGCCATTTCTTCAGCGGCTCGACACAGGTCCACCGCATCGGCCCGGCGCTCAGGTCGGCGCGGTCATCGCCGGTGACCGGCCGCCCGGACAACAGGTCCCAGTGCCGGCCGTCGGCGAGGCTGACCTTGACGTAGCCCAGCCCGCTGGCCGTGTTCGGGTTGTTTCCGTAGCCGCTGGCCAACAGCATCGTGCCGTCAGGTGACGCGGCGAAGAAGTAGCACCGATCCGACCACGTCGGGTCGGTGCTGTGCACCTGGTCGAACGTCGTCGGAAGCTGGTGGGTGAAGGCCTCGTCCGCGGCGGAGTACCCCATGCATTGTCCCTTTCTCTGGCTAGAAACTCCGCTGTGCCGCAATCGAATTCACCATCAGTTCGACGCCGGGCGGATTCTGTTGGCGTCAGATACCAAAGCAGCACAACGCATCCCGTAACATCGCCGCCATGGAACCGAGCCGGCGGTGGGGGGACGACCGCGCGATCCTCGATGACGAGGAGGCCCGCAGACGGATCCTGGACGCAGCGGGCCGCTGCATCGTCCGGCGCGGCAATACCCAGTTTCGGGTGGGCGAGGTGGCCGACGAGGCCGGGGTGTCACGGTCGACGGTGTACCGGTATTTCCCGGGCCGCGACGACGTGCTGCTGGGCCTGATGCTGACGCGTGTGGACAGCGCGATCTCCGAGTTGGTGCGCAAACTGCCGACCCCCGAGGACCCGGTTCGGTCGTTGCCCGAAATGGTGCTGGCCCGGGTGGAGTCGGTGGACGGCAACCCGCTGAACGAAGCGCTGTTCGCCGCCGAGAGCACCGCGGTGGCCTCGGCGCTGGAGAAGGGGTCCGAGCCCATCGTGGAGCTGCTGCTGCGGCACTACGGGCCGTTGCTGAACCGGTGGAAGGCGGCGGGGTTGCTCTACCCCGATGTCGATTTCCGGTCAATCGTCCAGTGGTTGCACACCACGACACTGTTCTTGCTGGCGCCCTCGTGGCGATATCGCCCCGCCGCCGACAAACGAGAATTCGTCGAGCAGTTCGTGGTGCGGGCCTTGGTGCCACAGATCAGACAATAATCGTATATTGTCTGATGTCCAGACGTTCTATCGGTTTTGCCCTACGCAGCGGTGTTAAGAGCGCAGCACTGCGGCCGGCCGGCAAGTCGGGATGGATGGATAATGAAAACTCCTGTGGACCAAGCCTTTTCTTTCCTGGGTCTGGCCGCCCACCTGGGCCGCGGTGCGGGCCGGGTGGCCACCGACGCGGTGGTGGGTGGCCGGTTCGGCCTGCCGCGGACCGTCGAAGGCATCGACCCCGCGGTCCTGTCCCGGGTGATGGGAACCACGGTGCGGTCGATCCGCGTCCTGAGCCGGGACGCGGGCACCTCCTCGCGGGGCCGGCTGGTGCTGACCGGCAAGAACGTGCCCGATTCGGTGTTCGTCAAGGTCGCGGCGCAGAGCGCGGCCACCCGGCTGATCGGCGAACTCGGACGTCTGGGACACACCGAGGTGCGGTTCTACCGTGACCTCGCGCCGCAGGTCGTCGGCGTCCCCTATTGCTACGGCGCGGCGTTCGACGCCTGGACCGGCCGGTACCTGCTGGTCCTGGAGGATCTGCCGGCCGAGTCGTGCGAGTTCCCGGACACCTTGCATCCACTGTCGACCGACCAGGCCAGCCTCATCATCGAGCTGCTGGCCGACTTGCACGCCAATTTCTGCGGGCGGCTGCCGCGTGACCGTCGCGGCCCGCTGGGCTGGCTGTACACCCCGTCGGGCGACGTCACGTCGTTGTTGACCGGTTCGCTCATGCACTCCTCGATCAAGCGCCTCGCCGAGCGCACCACGATTCCGGTGGCCAACGGCAGCTTTATCGCCGACAACTACCGCGCCGCCGCCGCCCTCATCGACGCTCCCCCGCACACCGTCATGCACGGTGACGCTCACCCCGGCAACATGTACTTCCACGGCGGCAAGGCCGGGCTGCTGGATTGGCAGGCGGTGCGCCGCGGACACCCGTCCCGCGAACTGGCCTACACGCTGATCACCAGCCTGACGCCGGAGGACCGCCGGGCCAACCAGCGCGAACTGCTCGACGACTACCGGCGGGCGTTGGTGGCGGCCGGCGGACCCGAGCTAGACCGCGACGAGCTGTGGCTGCGGTTTCGCCAGGGCGCGCTGTACGCGTACACCGCCCCGCTGATCACCGCCGGAATGGGCGGAATGCAGGTCGAAGACATCGCCATGGAGGGCCTGCGACGGGGCGTCGCCGCGCTCGACGACCTGGAAACCGTCGCCGCCCTGAAGGCTTCTCTGTAGGGCACGCCGAATTCGGCTGGGACTATTGCCTTCGTCGCGCCACGAGTTACGCTACCTACCGTAGCGAAATACTGCGCGCCTGCACGCGTCGACAGCCCTCCGGAGACAGCCCACGGCGGCGAAGAGGAGTCTCATGTTCGATTTGAAGATCATCGGTGGCACGGTCGTCGACGGCACGGGCGCGGAGCGCTATCGGGCCGACATCGGCATCAAAGACGGCAAGATCGCCGATATCGTTCGCCGCTCCGCCGACGGCCCCGCGATGAGCGGGGAGGCGGCCGAAACCATCGATGCGACAGGCCATGTGGTGGCCCCCGGTTTCGTCGACATCCACACCCACTACGACGGCCAGGTCAGCTGGGACAGCCTGCTGGAGCCGTCCAGCGGCCATGGCGTGACCACGATCGTTACCGGCAACTGCGGCGTCGGCTTCGCGCCCGTGCGCCCCGGCAGCGAGCAGTGGCTGATCGAGTTGATGGAGGGCGTCGAGGACATCCCCGGCACCGCGCTGACCGAGGGCATCACCTGGGGCTGGGAAACCTACCCCGAGTACCTCGATGCGATCGGGAAGCACAACTACGCCGTCGACGTGGGCAGCCAGGTCGCTCACGGCGCGATCCGCGCCTACGCGATGGGCGAGCGCGGCGCCCGCAACGAACCGGCCACCCCCGACGACATCGAGGCGATGGGCCGGCTGGTCCGCGAGGCGATCGAGGCCGGGGCGCTCGGGTTTTCCACCTCGCGCACGATGGGCCACCGCGCGATGGACGGCGAGCCGGTTCCCGGCACGTTCGCCGCCGAGGAGGAACTGTTCGGCCTCGGCCGCGCCATGGCGGCCGGCGGTCAGGCGGTGTTCGAGCTGGCCCCCCAGGGGGCCGCGGGCGAGGACATCATCGGGCCCAAGAAAGAGCTGGACTGGATGCGGCGGCTGAGCGGCGAGATCGACCGTCCGGTGTCCTTCGCGCTCATCCAGGTGGATGCCGATCCGAAACTGTGGCGCGAGATGCTGGACCTCTCGGCCGACGCGCACGCCGCGGGCGCCCGGCTGTACCCGCAGATCGCGGCGCGCCCGTTCGGCATGATGATCGGCTTCCAGGGGCATCACGGTTTCAGTCATCGGCCCACCTACCGGCGGCTCAAGGCAGAATGCGGCCGCGAGGAGCTCGCGCAGCGGTTGGCCGACCCCGCGGTGAAGGCGGCGATCCTGTCCGAGGACGACCTGCCGCCCGACCCCACGTTGTTGTTCGACGGGATGTTCGCCCTGGTGCAGCACTCGCTCGGACGCCTGTATGCGCTGGGCAATCCACCGGACTACGAGCCCACGCCCGACCGGACCGTCGCGGCCATCGCCAAGGCCCGCGGCGACGACCCGTTGTCCACGCTGTACGACCTGATGCTGGAGTCCAACGCGACCTCCATGCTGATGCTGCCGCTGTTCAACTACGCCGACGGCAATCACGACGCGATCCGCGAAATGATGTTGCACCCCGCCGGCGTGCTCGGACTGTCCGATGGCGGCGCCCACTGCGGGATGATCTGTGACGCCTCGTATCCGACGTTCCTGCTCACCCACTGGGCGCGGGACCGGCACCGGGGCGAGAAGCTGTCACTGGAGTACGTGATCCGCAAACAATCTCGCGACACCGCTCACCTGTTCGGCCTCACCGACCGCGGCACCATCGAGCCGGGCAAGAAGGCCGACCTCAACGTCATCGACATGGATGCTCTGACCCTGCACCCGGCGGCGATGGCATTCGACCTGCCCGCGGGTGGCAACCGAATCCTGCAGGGCGCCAGCGGTTATGCGGCAACAATCGTCAGCGGAACGGTGACGCGGCGCAACGACGTCGACACCGGCGCCCGGCCCGGGCGACTGGTCCGCGGAGCGCGTTAAGAACTCGCCACGATGGCCACGGCGGCCGGCAATCCGGCGCGAACCCGCGACGAGGACGCCATCGGCACCCCGCCGGAAGATCCGACATTGGTACCCGCCGAGCGCTACTACTCTCCCGCCTTCGCCGCGCTCGAGCTGCAACGGATGTGGCCGCGGGTGTGGCAACTGGCCTGCATGGCCGACCACGTCGCGGCGCCCGGCGACTATTTCGAGTACCGCTGCGGGCCGTACGGGGTGCTGATCATCCGGGACGACGACGGGGTGCTCCGCGCGTTCCAGAACGTCTGCCGGCACCGCGGCAATTCGCTGTGCACCGGATCGGGCTCGGGCTTGCGCGAACTCAAATGCGGCTACCACGGTTGGACCTGGGACCTGGCCGGCACGCTCAAACGGGTGCCCAACCGCAAGGGCTTCGGCGCCCTGCGGATGTCCGACTTCCCGCTGATACCGGCGCGGGTCGAGACCTGGGCGGGGCTCGTCTTCGTCAACCTCGACCCGGGCGCGGTGTCGCTGACCGAATACCTGGAGGCGGTCCCCGACGACATCGCCTGGTGCCACCTGGAGGACTTCCGCTGTTACGCGACGCTCACCGTCGAGGTCGACGCGAACTGGAAAACGATCGCCGACGGGTACAGCGAGACCTACCACATTGCGACCCTGCATCCCGAACTACTGCGCTGCGTCGACGATATCCATGCACCGCAACGGATTTGGGGTCATACCGGCAAGTCCGACCAGCCCTACGGTGTGCCGAGCCCACGCTTTGACGGCGCGCTGTCCGACGAAGAGGTTTGGAACGCCTACGTCTACACGCAGGGAGCGTTGATGGGCGCGGCCGAGGGGACGCCCTTCCCCGCCGACGAACGCCGGCCCGGACAGACGGTCGCCGACCTGATCGCGGACCGAACCCGGGCATTCGCCGCGAGTCGCGGCGTCGATCTCGGCTGGGCTGACACCGACCGGATGACCCGATTGCACCAGTACAACGTGTTCCCCAATATGACGCTGCTGACCAACGCCGACCACCTGACCGTGATGTGCTCGCGCCCCGCCTCCGACCCCTGCCCCGACAAGGGCGAGCTGGTCATGTTCTTGATGACGCGAATGCCGCCGGGGGCGCCCCGCACCAAGCCCACGGATGTCCGCATGGCCGCGGACGCGGCTGAGCCGGGCGTGGTGCTCACTCAAGACATCGCGGTGCTCCCCGGCCTGCAGCGCGGTATGCACCAACCCGGCTTCACCCACCTGGTGTTGTCCAGCGAGGAACGCCGCGTGATCAACACGCATCGCAACCTTGAGCGTTACTTGGACCTGCCGGAGTCGGAGCGGATGACCGGCGGCGCCTGAAATATCTAGCGGCAGTCCCAACTTGGCTTGAGTTACTGCGCACTGTCACTGCGGGTGGTAGTCAGAGCGAATTCCTCGATGCCTCAATGTGTTTGGGCTTGGAGGCGTTACCGGCCGTTGCAAAGGGTTAGTTGTTGGTTGGTGGTGGTTGGGGTTGGAAGGGTGTGTACCACCACCAGTCGGCGCGTTCGCCGGTCGGTC
>NZ_LZJP01000109.1:0-35482 GCF_001667865.1 Mycobacterium mantenii
GCCACCCACTGAGTTCCCGTGAACCGCAGGATCACGTCCACCCGCGGCGCCGGGGGCGGTTGTGGGGGATTGCCCAGGCGCTCCAGCGGGATGTCACATCCCGGGCCGTAGCCCACCACCACGTCGCGGCCCGGGGTGAAGACATACCTCGTCGGTCCGGCCCATACGGTCAGCGAGGCCGGAAGGGCCGAAGCCTCGGTCGGCATGGCCGTCTACCTTTCGTCGCCGGTCAGCTCGATGTGGTCTCGCCGTCAGGACCGCCCCGCCTCATGCGCCGGGCGTCGTGCTCGCTTACGTGTCTACCCTGGCCGCAGCTCCAGTTGCCAGGCTCGCGCCGTTCACAGCGTATTGCGGCGGCCCGCGAGGGAGGTGGCGAGCGAGGCGTTGTCGAGTAGCCCGCGCAACACGTCGACCGCTTGCATCAGCACCTGACGGTCGGCGGAGTCGAGCAGCGCCAATTGCGGTTCGATCGCGGCGGCGCGGTCGGCCCGGACCGCGTTGAGCGTGCGCCTGCCCTCGGCCGTGATGCGGATTCGGACCGCGCGAGCATCTCCCGGGTCGACCATCCGGGTGACCAGGCCGGCCTCCTCGAGCCGGCGCACCTGCGTCGTCATCGTCGGCTGCGAACAGTGATCGACGGCGGCGAGATCACCGATGCGGGCTTCGCCATGGGCTTCGATGGTGGCCAGCAACCTTGCCTGCGCCGCAGGCAACGGCATCTGGATGCGCTGGGTGGCCAGCCGGTTGAGCCGCGCGACCACGGCGAGCAGATCGGCTCCCAGTCCCTGCGCTCCCTCGAGCTTTGCGGTATCGACGACGTTGTCCATGCATCCATGGTTGCATAGCTTTGCTAAGCGAGGGTGAAAAGACGGCGCGTGCCGCGCAAAACCGGTCTTCAGCGGACACTCCTGCGCCCGGCTGGCAGAATCGCCCAAGTGACCTTGCTGCGTTTTCGGCGATCTGGGGAAGGGTCGCTGCGGCCGAACGAGTTGGCTCAGGCCGCGGTTATGGGGGCCCTCTGTGCGGCGATCGAGATCCTCGCCGCCGTAATCCCATTCGCTCAGGGGCTGGGCGTACTGGGCACGGTGCCCATGGGATTGCTGGCCTACCGCTACCGCCCCCGAGCGCTGATGGCCGCGACGGTAGCCGGCGGAGTGATCGCGTTTTTGATCGCCGGATTGGGCAGTCTGTTCATGCTCATCGATTGCGCCTGGGTCGGCGGATTGTGCGGAATCGTCAAGCGCAAGGGCCGGGGCTTGCCGACGGTGGCCCTGTTGTCGTTGGTCGCCGGAGTCCTCTGGGGTGCCGGATGGGTCGCGGTGCTGGCGGTGCTGACCCGGTTGCGGCACTTGTTCTTCGACGTCATCACCGCCAACGCCAACGGGGTCGCGGCATTCCTGAATTGGGTCCACCTGCAGGGTGTCGGCGTTGCGCTGAAGCGGTACGTCGCCGACGGGATACAGCACTGGCCGTTGCTGATTTTCCCCTACATGGTCCTGTTGGTCGTCATCGTGTCGTTCATCAGCTGGTCGGCGCTGTCTCGCCTGTTGGAGCGGATGCGCAGAATCCCTGACGTCCACAAGCTGGATGCTTCCGACGATCCGCGAACTCAAGGCGCCCCGGTGGGGCCGGTGCCGGTGCGGTTGGACAACGTGCGGTTCCGCTACCCCGGAGCCGAGCGAGACGCGCTGCGCGAGATCAGCCTCGACATCCAGGCCGGCGAACACATCGCGGTGACCGGCGCCAACGGTTCCGGCAAGACCACGTTGATGCTGATCCTGTCCGGCCGGTCACCGACGGCGGGCAGCGTCGAGCGCCCGGGAACGGTCGGACTCGGCGAGATGGGCGGCACGGCAATTGTCCTGCAGCACCCCAAAAGCCAGGTCCTGGGCACCAGGGTCGCCGACGACGTCGTGTGGGGTTTGCCCCCGGACGCCGAGATCGACGTCGACCAACTGCTGCACGAGGTCGGCCTCGAAGGACTCGCCGAACGCGACACCGGAAGTTTGTCCGGCGGGGAGCTGCAGCGCCTCGCGCTCGCGGCCGCGCTGGCGCGGGATCCCGCGCTGCTCATCGCCGACGAGGTCACCACCATGGTCGACCAGCAGGGCCGAGATGCCTTGCTGGGCGTGCTATCTGGCCTCGCGCAACGGCACCAGACGGCGTTGGTGCACATCACCCACTACGACAACGAGGCCGCATCGGCCGATCGCATCATCAGGCTCAGCGATTCGCCGGACAACACCGCCACGGCCGAGACCGCGACCACGGCGGCGCCGGTCGCCGCCGTGAATCACAGCTCGAGCACACCGGTGCTGGAACTCATCGACGTCGGCCACGAATACGCCAGCGGCACACCGTGGTCCAAGGTCGCCCTGCGCAATATCAGCTTCGTGGTGGAGCAGGGCGACGGCGTGTTGATCCACGGCGGCAACGGCTCGGGTAAATCGACGCTGGCGTGGATCATGGCCGGGCTGACGACCCCGACCACCGGCACCTGCCTGATCGACGGCGAGCCCACCCACGACCATGTGGGCGAGATAGCGCTGTCCTTCCAGTCCGCCCGGCTGCAATTGATGCGCGATCACGTCGACGCCGAAGTCGCGTCCGCGGCGGGCTTTTCGCACCTCGAGGAGGAGCGCGTGGCCGAGGCGCTGATCTCGGTCGGGCTGGACCCGGCGATGGGCAAGCGACGCATCGACCAGCTCAGCGGCGGCCAGATGCGCCGTGTCGTGCTGGCCGGACTGCTGGCGCGCTCGCCGCGGGCGTTGGTCCTGGACGAGCCGCTGGCGGGGTTGGATGTCGACAGCCAGCGCGGCCTGCTGCGGCTGCTGGAAAACTTGCGCAGGGAAAGAGGTCTGACGGTGGTGGTGATCTCCCACGACATCGTCGGGCTGGAGGAGCTCTGCCCGCGAGCCCTGTTCCTGCGCGACGGGGAGCTGGCGACGGCGTCGACCGCGGCGGGGGGTATGCCGTGACCGCACCCGCGGACACCAAGCCGGCACCACAACGCACCCGGCGCACCCACCGTCCGGTGGTGCTGTTGGTGCCGGTTCCCGGAACGTCGAAGATCCACCAGTTGTGGGCCGGCACCAAACTGCTGGTGGTGCTGGGCGTTTCGATATTGTTGACCTTCTATCCGGGCTGGGCGACCGTCGGGCTGATGCTGGTCTTGCTGATCACCGCGGCCCGGCTCGCCCACATTCCCCGCGGCGCGTTGCCCTCGCCGCGGCGCTGGATATGGATCGCCCTGGCGGTGGGTGCCATCACCGCCGCGCTGGGGGCCGGTAGTCCGGTGATCGAGATAGCCGGGGTCCACATCGGGCTGGGCGGAACCCTGCATTTCGTCCGGGTGACCACGCTGTCGATCGTGTTGATCGGGCTGGGCGCGATGTTGTCGTGGACCACCAACGTCGCCGAGATGGGCCCGGCGCTGGCGGCTTTGGGCCGGCCGTTGCGGTGGTTGCGGATCCCGAGCGACGAATGGGCCGTCGCCCTGGCACTTGCGTTGCGTGCCTTCCCGATGTTGATCGAGGAATTCCAGGTGCTCTACGCGGCCCGGCGACTGCGCCCCAACCAGGAACCGCGAAATCGCAGAGCCCGCCGTCGGCAACAGGCCCGGGACATGATCGACCTCCTCACGGCGGCAATCGTGGTGACGTTGCGACGGGCCGACGAGATGGGCGACGCGATCACCGCCCGGGGCGGCATCGGCCAGCTCGCGGCCGCGCCGGCGCGACCGCAACTCGCGGACTGGGTAGCGCTCGGCATAACCTTCGCAGCCGGCGCCATCGGCGTGCTGATCGACTCGATATGGCAAATCGTTTAGGCACATTGGTGTCCGGCCTTCGCGCAGCGTGAGTAGATGACCGACATCCAGCGCGCGCGCACCATCGCGGCTCCGCTCGAGGACATCTGGAATGTGTTGGCGGACTTCGGCTCACTCAGCTCGTGGGCCGCCAACGTCGACCACTCGTGTGTCCTGCACTCCGGTCGCAACGGACAGCCCGTCGGCACTGCCCGCCGAGTCCAGGTCAAGCGGGACGCCCTGGTCGAGCGCATCACCGAATTCGAGCCGACCCGCGCCCTCGCCTACGACATCGACGGCCTGCCGGGCCGGCTGCGCAGGGTTGCCAATCGCTGGACGCTGGCCCCGGCGGGCGGCACGCCGGTCCCCGAGACCCGGGTGACGCTGACCAGCACGGTCGAAATCGGTTCTGGCCCAACCCGCAAACTGGCCGAGCGAGTCCTGTGCCGCTTCCTTGCCCGACAGTCCGACACGATGCTCGCCGGGCTGGCGAACCGATTGGAGAACGGCCGTGCCTGATCGCCCCGATGTCGTCATCGTGATGACGGACGAAGAACGCGCGGTGCCGCCATACGAGGCGCCCGACGTGCTGGCGTGGCGCGATCGGACACTGTCCGGACGCAAGTGGTTCGACGAGCACGGCGTCAGCTTTGGTCGCCACTACACTGGCTCGCTGGCCTGCGTGCCCAGTCGCCCAACGATTTTCACCGGGCACTACCCCGATCTGCACGGGGTGACCCAGACCGACGGTATCGGAAAGACCGCCGACGATTCGCGCATGCGATGGCTGCGCCAGGGCGAAGTGCCCACGCTGGGCAACTGGTTTCGCGCGGCCGGATACGACACCCACTACGACGGCAAATGGCACATTTCGCATGCCGACCTCACCGACCCGGCGACCGGTCGCGCACTGGCCACCAACGACGATGACGGAACCGTCGACGCCGCCGCGGTGCGCCGTTACCTGCAAGCCGATCCGCTTGCGCCGTTCGGCTTTTCCGGCTGGATCGGCCCGGAGCCGCACGGGGCGGCGCTGGCCGACGCGGGCATTCGCCGCGATCCGCTGATCGCCGATCGCGTCGTCGCCTGGCTCACCGATCGTTACGCCCGCCGCCGCGCGGGCGATCCCGCCGCGCTGCGGCCCTTCCTTTTGGTGGCCAGCTTCGTGAATCCCCATGACATCGTGCTGTTTCCGGCGTGGTCGCCGCGGGGCCCGGTCAAGCCGTCACCGCTGGATCCACCGCCGGTACCTCCGGCACCGACCGCGGATGAAGACCTGTCCACCAAGCCGGCCGCTCAGATCGCCTTCCGCGAGGCGTACTACTCCGGGTACGGCCCGGCGCCCGCGATCGGCTGGACCTACCGGCGCAATGCGCAGCGCTACCGCGACCTGTACTACCGATTGCATGCCGAGGTCGACGGACCGATCGACCGGGTGCGGCGGGCGGTCACCGAGAACGGTTCGCGCGACGCGGTGCTGGTGCGCACGGCCGATCACGGCGACCTTCTCGGGGCTCACGGTGGGCTGCACCAGAAGTGGTTCAACCTCTATGACGAAGCCACCCGCGTTCCGTTCGTCATCGCGCGCATCGGCGAGCGCCGCACCCAGCGCCGGGTGGTCGAGGCGCCGACCTCGCATGTGGATTTGGTCCCGACGTTGCTGGCCGCCGCCGGCATCGAGGTGGCGGCGGTCGCGGCCACGCTGACAGAGTCGTTCTCCGAAGTGCACGAGCTCCCGGGCCGCAACCTCATGCCGATCGTCGACGGCGCCGCCGCCGACGAGACCCGGGCCGTTTACCTGATGACCCGCGACAACATGCTCGAGGGAGACAGCGGGGCGTCCGGCCTGGCGCGCCGACTGAGGCGGACCGTGAATCCGCCCGCGCCCCTGCGTATCCGGGTGCCGGCTCACACCGCGTCGAATTTCGAGGGACTCGTCGTCCACGTCGGCGACGCCACGGCCGCCGGTGGCGGCGGGCACCTGTGGAAGTTGGTGCGCACCTTCGACGACCCGGGCACCTGGACCGAACCCGGAGTGCGTCACCTGGCGGCCAACGGGTTCGGGGGCGAGGCCTACCGGACGTCGCCGATCGACGACCAATGGGAGCTGTACGACCTGACCGCCGACCCGATCGAGGCAGTCAACCGCTGGACCGATCCGCAACTGCACGACCTGCGCCAACATCTGCGCACCCAACTCAAACAGACCCGGGCCGGTTCCGTTCCCGAGCGAAACAGTCCGTGGCCGTATGTATCTCGCCGATCGACGCGCCCACGGCCGTCCCGGCTGGGTCGTCGACCCTGACCGGTGGGGCTACCCCCGGTCGATAAGGTTGGACAGCACGACGATGCTTTCACTGCGTTCGATGTCGGCACTGGATCGGATTCGCTCCAAAGCCGTCTCCAAGTGCCGCATGTCGCGGGCCAGCACATGCAGGATCGCGTCCGGGGTGCCGGTCACCGTCGCAGCGCTGAACACCTCGGGAATGTCCACCCAGGCCGCCCGCAGCGCGTCGGGCGCGATCCGGCCGTGGCAGAACACCTGCACGTAAGCCTCGGTGTTCCAGCCCAGCGCGTTGCGGTCGATGACCGTGGTGAAGCTCTTGATGACGCCGCTGTCCAGCATCCGGTCGACGCGCCGCTTCACGGCCGGCGCAGACAGATTCACCTTCTCGCCGATCTCGGCGAAGGTGGCCCGCGCATGTTCGGTCAGCTCGGCCAGGATGCGTTCGTCGGTCTCATCCAGGCGATCCATCGCGCTCCTTCCCGGCCTTAGACAACAAATCACCGATATTCAGACTGTAGCGCAATGAATCGTGCATAGACACGCAATATACGTAGTTTGATTAACCGTAGATGCCAAAATATCGTTGATTCATGACGCAGCAACGTGTGGTAGCGCCCCTGACCACGGTGCGGTCGGGTGGGCCCGCCACGCTCAGCCGCACGCCGAGCGTCCGTCACTACGCCATGACGCCGCCGGCCTTCTTCGCGGTCGAGTACGCGATCAACCCCTGGATGGACACCACCACGCCCGTCGATGTTGGCCTCGCACAAGCACAGTGGGAGAACTTGCGTGCGACCTATCTGCGGTTGGGGCATCACGTGGATGTGATCGAGCCCGCGGCCGGCCTGCCGGACATGGTCTATGCCGCCAACGGCGGGTTCATCGCGCAAGATGTGGCGATCGTCGCCAGGTTCCGGTTCGCCGAGCGGGCCGGCGAATCGCGGGCCTACGCCCGGTGGATGTCGTCGCTCGGCTATCGGCCGGTGCGCACCCGTCACGTCAACGAGGGGCAAGGCGACCTGCTGAAGGTCGGCGACATTGTGTTGGCCGGCTGGGGATTTCGCACCGACCGGCGCGCACATCCGGAAATCTCCGCGGCGCTGCGGGCGCCGGTGATCTCGCTGGAGCTGGTGGACCCCCGCTTCTATCATCTCGACACCGCCTTGGCCGTTCTCGACGACCACACCGTCGCCTTCTACCCACCGGCCTTCAGCGTCGCGAGCCAAGGCCAGCTGGCCGCAATGTTCCCGGATGCCATCATCGCCGACACGGCCGATGCCTACGTGCTGGGCCTCAATGTTGTCTCGGATGGTCTGCACGTGGTACTTCCCTCTGCAGCAGCAGGTTTCGCTGCGCAACTGCGTCAAGCCGGCTTCGAGCCGATCGGCGTCGATTTGTCCGAGCTGCTCAAGGGCGGCGGTTCCGTCAAGTGCTGCACATTGGAGGTATTTCCATGACGATTCTCGATGCGCAGACATCGCAGAAGGTCACCGCCAACCGAATCGAGACCGCCATCAGGCTGGTGGAAAGGCGAGCGGCGCATAACTATTCGCCGCTTCCGGTGGTCGCCGCAAGCGCCGACGGCGCGTGGATCACCGATATCGACGGTCGGCGTTACCTGGATTGTCTGTCCGCCTATTCCGCAGTGAATTTCGGTCACCGCAACCGCGAGATCACCGCCACCGCGCATGCGCAACTCGACACGGTGACGTTGGTCAGCCGCGCATTTCATTCCGACAAGCTCGGGCCGTTCTGCGCCGCCCTCGCCTATCTGTGCGACAAGGACATGGTGTTGCCGATGAACTCGGGCGCCGAGGCCGTAGAAAGCGGTCTCAAAGTCGCCCGCAAGTGGGGCGTCGAGGTCAAGGGCGTTCCCGCGGAGCAGGCCAATATCATCGTGGCCGACAACAACTTTCACGGCCGCACGATCAGCATCGTCAGCTTCTCCTCGGACCCCGCGGCGCGGAATGGATTTGGACCCTTCACGCCGGGATTCCGTTCGGTGCCGTTCGGGGATGCCGCCGCGCTGGCGCAGGCGATCGACGACAACACCGTCGCGGTGCTGTTGGAGCCGATCCAGGGTGAAGCCGGAATCATCGTCCCGCCCGACGACTATCTGCCGTCCGTCCGTGCGCTGTGCAGTGAACACAACGTTCTGATGATCGCCGACGAGATCCAGTCGGGCCTGGCCCGCACCGGCTACACCTTCGCCTGCGACCGGTGGCGGGTGGTCCCCGATGTCTATCTGCTGGGCAAGGCGCTGGGCGGCGGGGTGGTGCCGCTGTCGGCGGTGGTGGCCGACCGTGACGTCCTGGGTGTGCTGCACCCCGGCGAACATGGCTCCACCTTCGGTGGCAACCCGCTGGCCGCCGCGATCGGCACCACCGTGGTGTCCATGCTGGCCCGCGGCGAATTCCAGGCCCGGGCAACCGCGCTGGGGGCGCACCTGCACCGGCGGCTGCGAGGGCTGATCGGGCACGGCGTCCAGGAGGTGCGGGGCCTTGGTTTGTGGGCCGGCGTCGACGTCGATCCAGCGCTGGGCACCGGCAAGGAGATGAGCCTGCGGCTGCTCGACCGCGGTGTATTGGTGAAAGACACCCACGGTTCGACGCTGCGCTTCGCTCCGCCTCTGGTGGTCAGCGCCCAGGAGATCGACTGGGCGGTCGGCCAGCTTGCTGCGGTGTTGCGGGAGGCTGCCTCATAATCAGCTGATCCGGCAACAGGAGGGGCAATTGCCAGCCACGTCGATCAGCCTGAAAGAGCAGCTGCTGCGGCGGCGCCCGGCGGTGGGCGCACACGCCGCGCACGGGGCCGCTGACCATCTCAAGCGCGGTATCGGAACTTTCCAGCTGACCATGTTCGGGGTCGGCTCGACGATCGGTACCGGCATCTTCTTCGTCATGTCTCAGGCTGTACCGGAAGCCGGCCCGGGCGTGATCGTCTCCTTTGTTCTCGCCGGCATCGCTGCCGGTCTCGCCACGCTCTGCTACGCCGAATTGGCCTCGGCGGTACCGGTTTCGGGATCCTCGTACTCGTATGCGTACACCACGCTCGGCGAGATCGTGGCGATGGGCGTGGCGGCCTGCCTGCTGCTGGAATACGGGGTGGCCACCGCCGCGGTCGCGGTCAACTGGAGTGGATACCTGAACAAGCTGCTGAGCAATGTCGTGGGATTCCAACTCCCGCATGCCTTGTCGGCTGCACCGTGGGACGCGCAACCCGGCTTCGTGAATGTGCCGGCGGTCGTGCTGATCGGGATGTGCGCGTCGCTGCTCATCCGCGGTGCCAGCGAATCGGCCAAGGTCAACGCGATCATGGTGCTGATCAAACTGGGCGTGCTCGTCGTCTTCGTGATCCTCGCCTTCACCTCCTTCGACGCGCACCAGCTCCACGACTTCGCACCGTTCGGTGCCGCGGGCATCGGTACGGCCGCCGGCACCATCTTCTTCTCCTATATCGGGCTGGACGCCGTGTCCACCGCGGGCGATGAGGTGAAGAACCCGCAGAAAACCATGCCGCGCGCGCTGATCGGCGCGCTGCTGATCGTCACCAGCGTGTACGTCTTCGTGGCGCTGGCCGCGCTGGGCACCCAACCCTGGCAGAACTTCGCCGGCCAGCAGGAAGCCGGGCTGGCCACGATTCTCGACAACGTGACGCACGGCAGTTGGGCCAGCACGATTCTGGCTGCCGGAGCGGTCATCTCGATCTTCAGCGTCACGCTGGTCACCATGTACGGTATGACGCGGATCCTGTTCTCGATGGGCCGTGACGGGCTGCTGCCGGCGATGTTCGCGACGGTGAACACCCGCACGATGGTCCCGGTGAACAACACGGTGATCGTCGCCGTCGCGGCCTCGGCGCTCGCCGCATTCGTGCCGCTGCAAAAGCTGGCCGACATGGTGTCGATCGGCACGCTCACCGCGTTCGTCGTCGTGTCCGTCGGGGTGATCGTCTTGCGGGTGCGCGAGCCCGACCTGCCCCGGGGATTCAAGGTCCCGGGCTATCCGGTCACGCCGATCCTTTCGGTGGTGGCCTGCGGGTACATCCTCGCCAGCTTGCACTGGTACACCTGGATCGCGTTCAGCGGCTGGGTGTTACTGGCGCTGATTTTCTATTTCGTCTGGGGCCGCCACCACAGCGCGCTCAACGAGGAGGCGGTCGAACGGTCATCGGGCACGGCCCCGTGACGCGGTCTCACTGGCGTGCCGCGGCGGCGTTGGCCGCGGCCTGGGCCCGCCGTAACGTCGTCGCGACATCGCCGCGGCCCAAGAACATTTCGTTGAAGTAGGGTTGTAGGGCGTCATTGCCGGCGGCAAAGCCCGCGCCGCCGGGGGCCGCGATGCGCGGACCGTTCAGCACGGCGAAGAAGGGCGTGACGTCCACCCCTCTGGTGGCCCAGTATCGGAAGTAGACCGGCTGGGCCGATGACACCGCGGGGATGGCGGCACCGTAGCGCCCCAGATATTCGTTGCCCTGCCTGCTGCCCATCCAGGCCAGCACCTGGCGCACCGCGTCGGGATGCTTGGTCGCCGCATTGCCTGCGGCGGCAATGCCGTTGGTGACGCTGACCCGGCCCGCCGGCCCGGTGGGCATCATCGCCACACCCCAGTGGAAGCGGGCGTCGCGGGTCACCGGCGCCAGGCTGTAGGTGCCGGATTGAAAGAGCGCCATCCTGCCGGCCAGGAATTGGTTGCGGGAAAAGTCGCCGTTGTCGTTGGTGTCGGCGGCGGGCGGCGCGACGTGGTCGCGGTTGATCAGGTCGACCAGATATTGAAAGGCGGTCACGGCCCCGGGGTTGTCGAACGCGAAGGTGTCGCCCCTTTGGAACACGCCACCGGCCGAACCGATGTAGTTCAGGTAGATGCCCTGGGGGTCATTGGCCGCGTTGTATGCCCACTGCCGCACACGTCCGGCGTCGAAAGCCGGGGTGTCTCCGCGGTTTCCGTCGGCGTCGACGGTGAGGCGGCCCAGCAGGGGGCGCAACGTGTCGCCGCCGTCGGGGCTCCACCTCAGGGTGTTCAGCTGGGCGGGATCGACGCCCGCCGCGGCGAGCAGGTCCGCGTTGTAGTACAGCGCGATTCCCGCATCGGTCAACTGCGGCACGCCCCACAGCGTGCCGTTACGGGTGAACTGCTCGGCGACCGGCCGCTCCCAGTCCGAGGCGGCCCCGGGTCCGAGCACTTCGCCGATGTTCATCAGCCGGCCGCTGTCGGCATACGCCGCAAGGTAGGCGTTGGACAGCCAGAAGATGTCGTCGGCGCTGCCGCCGGCCACGTCGGTGCGCAGGGTGTTGAAGTAGGTGGAGTACGACACCAGGTTCAGGTGCACCTCGATGTCGGGGTGGTCGCGGGTGAAGGCCTGGAACGATTCCCGATAGGCAGCGCCGATCGGATCGCCCCAGATGCGCACCGTGACGACGGTCTTGCCGCCGTGGGGCTGGCCGGAGTAATTCAGCAGCGCCGCCGTCGCGGCCAACAGCACCGCCACCAACGCAATCGATCCCGCGACCAGCGTGGAGAAGCGGGGCCGGGTCACTTGAGTCCCGAGACGACGATCGACGCGACGATGTGGCGCTGGAACACCACGAACAGCGCGATCAGCGGCGCGATCGCAACCGTGGTCGCCGCCATCACCAACGTCCACTGCGAATTGAACCGCGACTGCAGATCGGCGGTCGCCACGGTGAGCACCCGCCACTTGTGCCCGCTGGTGATCACCAACGGCCACATGAAGTTATTCCACTGCGAGACCACCGTGATCAACGCCAGCGCGGCCAACACCGGGCGACTGGACGGGATCACCACGTGCACGATCACGTCCAGGGTGTTCGCCCCGTCCAGGCGGGCGGCGTTGATCAAGTCGTTCGGGATGATCCGAAAGTGCTCGCGCAGCAAGAAGATCGCGTACGGCGAGCCGAACATGAACGGCAGCACCAACGCCCAGAACGTGTTGCGCAGACCGAGCTGGGCCATCATCAGATACATCGGCACCACGGTGACCGTGCCCGGCACCATCAGCGTTGCGATGTAGACCCAGAACAGCGCATCACGTCCGCGAAACTCCAAGCGGGCGAAGGCGTATGCGGCCAGCACGGAAAAGGTCAACTGGCCCACCAGAATCACCGCCGTCATCAGGGCGGTCACCGCCGCCGCGCGGCCGAACCCGGCTCCGCCCAGGTTGGCGAAGTTCGACAGCGTGGGTGGCCGCGGCAGCTGCAACGGGCTACCGGTGACGAATTGGTGCGCCGAGGTGAACGACGTCATCAACCCAAGGGCAAACGGCGCCAAGGTGATCAACGCGCCCAGCGAGAGCCCGACGTAGATCACAGCATTGGCGGGGCGACTAGGTGAGGTCATAGCTGATCCGTCGCCGGAAATACAGATGTTGAACCAGGGTCACGCCGATCAGGATGACGAACAGCACCACCGCCATCACCGACGCCCGGCCGATGGCGGCCGAACCGAACGCCTCGGCGTAGATGCGATGGGCCACCAGATCGGTGCTGCCGGCGGGTCCGCCGCCGGTGAGCGCGTACACCATGTCGAAAACCTGTGCGGTGCTGACGATCCCGGTCACCAGCACAAAGAAGGTCGTCGGCCGCAGCATGGGCATGGTGATTCGCCAGAACCGCTGCCACGCGGTGGCGCCGTCGGTGCGTGCGGCGGCGTGGATGTCGTTGGGTATCGCCAGCAGGCCCGCCAGGAACGACAACGAGACATAGCCGACGTTGGTCCACACCACCACGGCCGAAACGAGCGGCAGCGCAAAGCTGGGATCCGACAACCACTCGATGCTGTGTCCCAGCACGGTGCTCACGGCGCCATCGGTGGGAGCCAGGATCCAGCGCCACAGCACCGCGATGGCCAGCGGGGCGCAAATCCACGGCAGCACATACAGGGTGCGAAACAGGCCGGTGCCGGGAAGCTGGCGGGCCAGCATCGTCGCGGCCAGCAGTCCCAGGGCGGTCTGTGCGGGCACCACGATCGCCACGAAGATGGTCGTGACGATCAGGGAGTTGCCAAACCCGGCGTCGGTCAGCACCGACCGCCAGTTGGACAGTCCCACAAAGTGCAGCGGGCCGAGCAGATCCCATCGGCACAGGCTCAGCCAGAGCACCACCAGGATGGGCAGCAGCAGAAAGGCGAGCACACCGAACAGGCTGGGCGCCAGCAGCGCGTAGCCCAGCGCGGGGGATCGAGGTTGTTTCCTTGGCACCGCACCGGCCATGGGGTAATTAAAGCGGGCGGCGCCGCGGTTTGGGGTGACCGGCCGTTACGGTGGAACCGTGACACCGAACCGGGGGATCGATGCCGACTTCCTGGACCTGCCGCGCCACGACCTGGCCGACGCCGCGCTCTCGGCGGCCAAAGCGGCCGGGGCGACGCACGCCGACCTGCGGGTTCATCGCATCATCACCGAAATCATCCAGCTGCGCGACGGCGAACTGGAGACTTCGGTGATCAATCGTGAGGTCGGCCTGGCGGTCCGGGTGATCGTCGACGGCACCTGGGGATTCGCCTCGCACGCGGAACTGGTGCCGTCGGTGGCCGCCGAGACGGCCCGGCGCGCGGTGCACGTCGCCACCACGCTGGCGACGCTGAGCAGCGAGCGCGTCGAGTTGGCGCCCGAGCCGGTCTACGCGGACGCGGCCTGGGTGTCGAACTACCGGATCGACCCGTTCGACATCTCGGCCACCGACAAGATCGCCGTGCTGGAGGACTACTCGGGACGGCTGCTGAGCGCAGATGGCATCAACCACGTGTCGGCGGTGCTGACCGCCGTCAAGGAGCAGACGTTCTACGCCGACACCTTCGGCTCCTCGATCACGCAGCAGCGGGTGCGGGTGCTGCCGTCGCTGGAGGCGGTGACGGTCGATCCCGCGGTCGGCAGCTTCGATTCGATGCGGACACTGGCGCCGCCGATGGGGCGGGGCTGGGAGGTAGTGGCCGGCGACGAGGTGTGGAACTGGACCGACGAGCTGGCGCAGCTGCCGTCGTTGCTGGCCGAAAAGGTCAAGGCGCCCACCGTTGTCCCAGGGCCCAAGGACCTGGTGATCGATCCGACCAACCTGTGGCTGACGATCCATGAATCCATCGGGCACGCAACCGAATACGACCGGGCGATCGGCTACGAGGCCGCCTACGCCGGGACATCGTTCGCCACGCCGGACAAGCTGGGCACCATGCGGTACGGGTCGCCGGTGATGAACGTGACCGCCGACCGCACCGTCGAATTCGGCTTGGCCACCATCGGTTACGACGACGAAGGGGTGGCCGCGCAAAGCTGGGATCTGGTGCGCGACGGAATTTTCACCGGCTACCAGCTCGACCGGGTGTTCGCCCAGCGACTGGGGCAGCCGCGCTCCAACGGATGCTCGTATGCCGACTCGCCGCATCACGTGCCGATCCAGCGCATGGCCAACGTGTCTTTGCAGCCCGCACCGGACGACATCAGCACCGACGACCTGATCGGTCGGGTCGAGGACGGCATCTACATCGTCGGCGACAAGTCGTGGTCAATCGACATGCAGCGCTACAACTTCCAGTTCACCGGGCAGCGATTCTTCCGGATCCGCGACGGGCGCCTGGACGGTCAGCTGCGTGACGTCGCGTACCAGGCCACCACGACCGAGTTCTGGAATTCGATGGAAGCCGTGGGCGGCCCGTCGACCTGGCGCCTGGGCGGGGCGCTCAACTGCGGCAAGGCCCAGCCCGGTCAGATCGCGGCGGTCAGCCACGGATGCCCGTCGGCGCTGTTCCGCGGGGTCAACGTGCTGAACACCCGCACCGAGGGCGGCCGATGATCACCGCGCAGCACGTCGTCAATATCGTGCTCGACGAGGCGGCCAAGCTCGGCCGCGCCGACGAGACCATGGTGCTGGTCACCGACAAGGTCGAGGCCACGTTGCGTTGGGCGGGCAATTCGATGACCACCAACGGGGTTTCGGTGAGCCGCAGCGTCACGGTGATTTCGGTGGTGCGTCGCGGATCCGGCGCCCGCATCGGCACGGTGGTGTCGGCCGAGGCCGATCCGCGGGTTCTCCCCGGGCTGGTTGCCGCGTCGCAGGAGGCGGCCGGCGTGGCGCCGGAGGCCGGCGATGCCGCGCCGCTGCTCGCCGATACCGGGGTGCCGGTCGACTGGGACGCGCCGGTGCCCGGCACCGGGCCCCTGGTCTTCGCGGACGTCGCCGAATCGCTGAGCCGCGGCTTCCGCGGGCAGGACCGGCTTTACGGTTTTGCCCACCACAGTGTTTCGACGACGTTCCTGGCGTCGTCGACCGGCTTGCGCCGGCGCTTCACCCAACCCGCCGGTGCGGTGGAGATCAACGCCAAACGCGGCGATGCCAGCGCCTGGGCGGGGGTCGGGACACCCGACTTCGTTGATGTGCCAACCGATTCGCTGCTCGAGCAGCTGTCGACGCGGTTGGGCTGGGCGCAGCGCCGGGTCGAGCTGCCGGCGGGGCGTTACGAGACGATCATGCCGCCGTCGACGGTGGCCGACATGATGATCTACATGGCGTGGTCGATGGCCGGCCGCGGCGCCCAGGAGGGGCGGACGGCGTTCTCGGCGCCCGGCGGCGGAACCCGGGTGGGGGAGCGGCTCACCGACTTGCCGCTGACGCTCTTCTCCGATCCGATGGCGCCCGGGCTCGCCTGTACGCCGTTCGTCGCGGTCAGCAGTTCCTCGGAGACGTTATCGGTGTTCGATAACGGAGCGGAGATCCATCAGGTGGACTGGATCCGCGACGGGGTGATCAACGCTCTGGCCTATCCGCGGGCCACAGCGGCCAAATACGATGCCGACGTCGCGGTGGCCGCCGACAACCTGGTGATGACCGGCGGCAGCGCCACTCAGGGCGACATGATCGCGGCCACCGAGCGCGGGCTGCTGCTGACCACGCTGTGGTACATCCGCGTCGTCGACCCGACCACGCTGTTGTTCACCGGGCTGACCCGCGACGGCGTGTACCTCATCGAGGACGGCCAAGTGACCGCGGCGGTCAACAACTTCCGGTTCAACGAAAGCCCCTTGGACCTGCTGCGGCGGGCCACCCAAGCTGGCGTCAGCGAAAAGACCCTGCCGCGCGAATGGGGGGATTGGGCCACCCGTGCGGCGATGCCGTCGCTGCGGATACCGGACTTCCACATGTCGTCGGTGAGCCAGGCCCAGTAACTCATTGCCGCCGGGCAACGCGCGCTCTAGCGTGTGACGGATGGCGGCTCCGGTTTCTGTTCGAGAAGACCAGCTCACGCGGTTGGTGTCACTAAGTCCGGGAGACGGGCGCCTTGGGGCGCTGGTTCGCCGGGTATGTGCGCAGACGACGTCGCTGCCGCCGTTGCCGGCAAGCGTCGAGGTCGGCGAACCGGAATCGGAAGCCGAGGCCGCCGTCGCCGAATTCGCCGAACAATTCAGCGCCGACGTCTCCTCGATCACCGCCGAGCACCGGTCGCGGTTGTGGAAGCACTTAGGGGACCGCACCTTTGGTGTCGTCGTGCAGATGTACATCGCCGACTTCGTCCCCCGGGTGCGGGCCGGGCTGGAAGCGCTCGGGGTCGGCTCGGAATACCTCGGTTGGGTAACCGAACCCATTACCTGGGATCACACGACCGACCCGGCGTATCTGGTGTTCAATCAGTTTTTAATCGCGGTGGCGCGAATGCGTGCGCTGGACCCGGTCACCTCCGAACTGGTGCGGTTGCGTGGCGCGGCTCAGCACAATTGCCGGTTATGCAACTCGCTGCGCGAGGGCGGGGCGCTCGATGCCGGCGGTTCGGAAACGCTGTACGAGGAGATCGAGCGCTTCGAAACGTCGGGTTTGCTCGACGAGCGCGCTAAAGCAGCGCTTCGCTATGCCGATGCGTTAATTTGGACCCCTGCGCACCTCGTCGCCGACGATGTCGCCGAGGTGCGCTCCCGGTTCTCCGAGGCGGAGGCCGTCGAGCTCACCTTTGACATCATGCGCAATGCCAGCAACAAGGTCGCTGTGTCATTGGGCGCCGATGCCCCGCGCGTGGAGAACGGCACCGAGCGGTACCTGCTCGATGCGGACGGTCAGACGGTGTTTAGCTGACGCCTGCGGATGCGAACCGGTGGCTGCCGGGCCGCAGCTACTTAGCTGCCGGCGCATCGATGGTCGGCCGTGGTTGTCGGCAGCGGTTGTGGCGCGGCTGGTTAAGGGCCCAACCGCCTGGCCCCGGGGCCGAGGGCACGAAATGTTAACCATTCGGACACCCACACGCAAGCGTGCGTTTCCGCTGTGTGCGGGGGTCATTCGCTACTTTTAGCCCGTT
This sequence comes from Mycobacterium mantenii, assembly GCF_001667865.1. Classification (GTDB taxonomy): domain Bacteria; phylum Actinomycetota; class Actinomycetes; order Mycobacteriales; family Mycobacteriaceae; genus Mycobacterium; species Mycobacterium mantenii_A. The sequence continues at coordinate 17,387 of NZ_LZJP01000109.1, forward strand.
CACCGACACTGATTTGTGACGGTGACGAGATGGCAGCGTGGCCCAAGCCGGGCGGCCAGGGATCGTGCGTCATTGGGCCACGGTTCTGATGGCCTTCCCGGTCAGTTGTTTGCAGGATTTCTAGCTTGCGGTTGCGTCGGAGGCGATTGCGTTCCCGCGCAGAGGGAGGTTCGGAAATGACCACCACCCGTACACGCTCGCGCGTGCGAGTGTCAGCGGTCTGGGCGGCCGGCGTCGCGCTGGGTGCCTCGATGCTCGGCGGCGCCGTGCTGTCAGCCCCGCTGGCCTCGGCGTCCTGCAATCTGACTCCACAGGACGACCAGTACATCAAACTGCTGGCGCAGAACAAGATGGTGCACAACGCCGATTTCAGTGACTGCCATGAGGCCGCCGAGGGGCGGTGGTTCGCCGATCAGGTCCGGGCCAACCCCAACCCGTTCGGTGAGGGGCAGGAGTTGGTCAACATGATCACCAACACCACGCCGATGACCCAGGCCCAGGCCGAGTGGGAAGTCGAGTCGGCGATCTTTGTTTACGCGCCCGACCTGATCCCCAAGATCAAAGATCAAGCCGCACACGCAAACTGGCCTGCCGAGTAGCGAGAGCCGCTGCGGCGCAAGAGATTCACGCCAGCAATAAGTTCAATTGCCCGTTAATGCGGGTAAATTCGTGTGCGCAGCTAACTTGGTAATCGTTTCGTCGCCACCGCTGAGTCGCGGCACCGACACTACGTACCTGATTGCGTCGCGTAGTTATCAGATCCGACCCGAATAGTTTCTCGCACAGTAATTTTAGCTAGTTACTGTTCACGGGTTGTTTCCAGGAATCGTCGTTTGCCACCCTCGTTTGCGGTGGTACCCGATCCGTGCGAAGGGGAACGTAGCAAATTCCGCGATAAGGGGGTCGGAAGAGATGACTGTCAGACGATCGCGTTTGCAGGTGCTTGCGGTGGGGGTCGCCGGGGTCACACTGGGGGCCACGATGATCGGTGGTGCTGTGGCTTCGGCGCCGCAGGCGTCGGCGTCGTGCAACATGACTCCCGCCGATGATCAGTACATCAAACTGCTGGCGCAGAACAAGTTGGTGCACAACGCCGATTTCAACGACTGCAGCGAGGCCGCCGAGGGGCGCTGGTTCGCCGATCAGGTGCGGGCCAACCCCAATCCGTACGGCGAGGGCCAGGAGTTGATCAACATGATCACCCGCACCACGCCGATGAGCCAGGCTCAGGCCGAGTGGGAGGTCGAATCGGCGATTTTTGTCTACGCGCCGGACATGATTCCCAAGATCAAGGATCAGGCCGGACAGCAAGCGCCGGCGCCCGCGAAATAGCCAGGCGCGTTCTGCCGTAGGGCGCTCCCAAGCCGGGGCGCCCATTCGGCGCACCCATTCCGGTTCGGGCAGCGGCGGCGCCCGGCGCATCCTGCCTTCGGTCTTGGGCTACCGTTTCTACGGAACAACCCCGTCTGGGGCGGTAGCTCAGTTGGTTAGAGCCGCGGACTCATAATCCGTTGGTCGCGGGTTCGAGCCCCGCCCGCCCCACCGTAAAGCTGTATGACCTCGGCTGATGCTTGACATATCGGCTTCGGGTGACGCCTTACAGTGTTTCGGCTGATGGTTGACAGTTACTTCGGCTGATCCTTGGCACTCCCTAGATGGGGAGTTGAGCGTGGCCGAGCAGCAAGAGGCTGTGCTGACAAAACAGACGTCAAATAATAATTCGTATGACCGCAGCAGGCGACGTATTCGTTTACCTCGGAGTATGCCGTCTTACCTTGACGATCTTTGAGTGCTGGTCATACACTCTGGGCATACATGTCCGTACCATCGCCTGTCTGGCCGCCGACGGAAGTTGCGACATCGATGAACGTGAAAAGCACCGCTCCCAGCGTCTTCGAAGCTGGCTTCCCGACTTTCAATTACAGCCTCACCGCCACCCCGAACGACATCCTCGAAGATGTTCGGCAGGCGCAGTCGCGCGCGCCCATTGCCATCGGGCCCCTCGGTCCGGAAATTCTGTCCTACGAGATGGCTCGGGATATGCTGCGCGACAACAGGTTCCGCATGCCTCCAGGCATCACGCTGGCAGCGCAGGGCGTCACCTCGGGTCCGTTGTACGACAAGTTGGTCAGCAGCCTGCTAGGCCTCGAGGGCGCGCCACATACGCGCTTACGCAAATTGGTTTCGAGAGCGTTCACTCCCCGCGCGACAGCATGTCTGCAAGGCACGATCCACGAGGTGGTGAACGGGCTGATCGATCGGGTAGTAGACGCCGGACGGTGCGACGTCGTGACCGATATCGCGCGGCCTTACCCGACCCCGATCATTTGCGCGCTAATCGGTGCGCCTCGAGAGGACTGGCGGCTGTTCGCACAATGGACTGACGAAATCTTCAAGGCTTTCAATTTTCAGACCGAGGTCACCTTCGACGAATCGGCGATAATGTGGGCGTGGGGCGAGCTGGACGCCTACGTCGACGATATGATCGCCGTCCGCCGAAACAATCTGACCGATGACCTGCTTTCTGAGCTCATTCGCGCCGAAAGCGATGGCGATCGGCTGACTGTCGACGAACTCCGCAGTCTGGTGGCCGGCTTCTTGATGGCGGAACGGACACGACGCGAAACCAACTGGCCGCGTCGGTGCAGGTGCTGTGCGAGCATCCGGACCAGTGGACGAAGCTGGGCAATCAACCCGAGCTTGCGATGCAGGCGGTCGAGGAGAGCATGCGCCACTCACCGGCGGTGTGTATCGCGCCGCGCGCCGCCACCGAGGATGCCGAGTTCGGCGGTTACATGTTCCCGGCAGGGACTTTCGTAGTCGTGAATACCTTTGCGGCTAACCGTGATCCAGCGATTTACCACGATGCAGATCGATTCGACGTCGCGCGCAAGGACTTGCCCGCGATTCTGACTTTCGGTGGTGGTGCGCACTACTGCCTAGGGGCCAACCTCGCACGCCGGGAGTTGGCGGAAGCACTCACAATCCTCACCCGGCGTCTGTCAGCGCCCCATCGCGTCGGTCCGGCGCCGTGGAAATCCCTGCTGGGAATGACCGGCCCAACAACACTCGAGATCGAGTTCGAGGCCGAAAGGCTTGTGGCAGCGGATGCGTAGCCGCGGCTGGGCGGGATCGACGCCCGCCTCGGATGAGGAGGCAATAGCCCGCATTCTGAATGCGGTAGACGAAGTGGTCGCCGAACGCGGACCAGCGATACGCCTAGCCGATGTCGCCCGGAACCTCGGGGTCACTCGCCAGACGGTGTACCGATACTTCCCCAATGCTGACGCGCTGCTCATCGCCAGCGCGATGCGTGCGGTCGACGGTTTCATCGACAGGGCTGTACAACGCGTCAGCGGACAGAACGACCCGGTCATTGCTGTCGTGGAATGCGTGTCGTTCGGAATCGAGAATCTCGTCGGCGATCCACAACTAGAAAGCCTGCTGACGCGGCGACAGGAGGGCGAAGCCGTCATCTCGCTGACCGCCGACACCGCGATTGCATTCTGTTTGTCGGTTTTCCACCGCCTCGATGTGGATTGGAAGCTCCACGGCTTCGACACCACCGCGCTCCGTGAGCTTGCCGAAATGACCTTGCGCACCGTGCAGTCCCTCCTGACCGATCCCGGCGAGCGGCCGCGCGACGAAATCGCACTACGCCGCTTCGTTGCGCGATGGCTCGGTCCAGCGATCCTCTATCCACGGATGGCGTCGCTATCGATCCACGAACGACACGTATCATCGGACTGGCACATCGAAGCCGGACAGGCGCGCTGAATCGTGAACTTCGAACGAGAGGCCTTCGCATCAGGTCGCGCCCGGCCGGCATGATGCGACCCCTTGCGCAACAGCGGGCCCGCCGTCGGCAACCGGAGCTACTCGCGCAGCGCGGTTATTACAGTTGAACCAATGACCGATGCAACGGGCGCAACGCCGGACGACGGCTTCGAGTTTGTCACCGCAGAACCGGGCGTCGAGCTCTCGGTGCAACGGTCCGGCGAAGGCCCGACCGTCCTATTGGTCGGCGGCCTCGGCATGCCGAGCATCACGTGGAACATCTGCGGCCTTCCCCAGTCCCTCGTCGAGGCGGGATTTCAGGTCATCGCATACAACGCACGCGGAATGTCGCCATCCTCCGCACCGGACGCGCCGTACTCGGTGGCAGACCTAGCCGCCGACGCCGCCGCCATCCTCGACCATTTCAAAGTCGAGCTGGCCACCGTCGTCGGCTACTCGATGGGCTGTTACACCGCGCAGGCACTACTGCGTAGCCGACCCGAGCTGGTGCGTGCGCTGGTCTTGTTCGCCGGGCTGCAGCCCTCGCCGGTGGGTGAAATGGTGGGGGAGATGGAACTCGGCCTGATCGAACGTTACGGTGAATTGCCGCGCGAGGTATTGGTTTTCGAGCAGTTGCTGACCACCCTTCACCTGCCGATGCTGCAAGATCCGGCGACCGTGCGGGGCTGGCAGCAGGCGCTGTCGGCAGGCTATGAGACCGGTTGGGCACGACCGGAGGGTTTCAAGGGACAGCTGACCGCGTCGCAGCAGTGGATCACGTCCGGGGAACCGACCCCGGAGCATCTCGGCGCGATCGACGTGCCCACGCTCGTCCTGGCATTCGAACACGACCTGTTCTTTCCGCCAGCCCTCTGCGAGGCGACGGCCCGGCTGATCCCAGGCGCCGAGTTCGCACGGATCGGCGGCGCAGGCCACGGCGGCATCTTCACCGCGCCGGGCGACAGCGTCACCCGGATCACCAATTTCTGCCGCGCGCAACGCGATTCACAGCGGTAGGTCGCCACCGTCCCAGTCGTGGTCGTGCATGAACGCGTCCGGGATGTTCACCCGATAACGAGCCGCCTGGGCGAAAATGGTTGCCGCGACGAGCGGCAGCGCCAACGTCGGCCCGAGGTCGCGGCGGGTGAAGACGGCGTCGTCAGTGCGCCGGAAATCGCGCAGGAATCCGCGAAAGGTGTTGTCCTGCAGCGACGATTTGCGCCACCCGTACATCAGCATCCCCGGGCCCAGCATCTTGCGCACCCCGGGCTGGGGCACGATGACCTCGTCGTTCACGCCGAAAAATGCACGGTCGACCCTCGTTTCGGGATCGAACAACAGAATTCCGCTGGTTGCCCGCGGATTGCATTCGACCGTGAACAGCCCTCGGCCCGGCACCTCGATGAAGTCCAGCCCCATCTGTCCGGTGAAATTGAACGCCTTGACGCATTCGCGCGTCCATTCAGCGATGCCCTCGTGCTGGACGGATTCGAACATCAGGCACGACGTGCCGTCGATCGCGTAACGCACCGGGTAAAGCGCGTGTGCTTTCACCTGCCCGTCGTGGCAGACGGAATACGAGCAATAGTTCGCGCCATCGGCCCACTCCTGCGCAATCCACGGATTCTCCGCCTCGAAACTGAGGCCGCGCGGCAACTCACCTGGCCGCACCTTGTGGACGTCCTGCGACCCGCGCGAGTAGACGCGCTTGAGGGCGAAGGGCCGGTCGAAGTCCAACGCTTCGAGCTCCTCCTGAGTGCGGACGAGCGCGAAGTCGAGGGTGGGCATGCCCAGCGTCTTGAGCGCGGCCTGGAACTCGTACTTGTTTTCCAGCCGGGCCTCGAGATCGAAACTGGACAAGAACAACTTGTGGCGGTCCGGGAACAGGTCGGGGTATCGCTTGATTGTGTTGGCCAGGATCTCGGTCCCCTCGTGGACCGTCACGACCATGTCTACGCCCTCCTCGCGGACGATCTGCGCGAGGGCGTGCGTCCACTCGACCGGCTCAAACCTCGGCCGCGGTGTACGGAACGTCTTCCTGACCGCCGATGAGAACCTGGTCACGGGAAACCGCACCGAGTCCGTGATCAGCACGTCGTGTCCCGCGGCGCCCATCAGGCGGGCCAGGTGGAGCGACAGATATGACCGACCGAACGTGATCAGCACGGTCTTTCGACCAAGTCCGGACATCGAACCTCCCGTTGCGAATATCCGCCGCCTGGAATGTCTTCCGTCACCCAGGGGCTATTCACCGTTAGCTATTCGCGGTGCTCCGGCTCGATCCGGGTGTTCTGCCGGATCATCGATCGCGCCTGATGCAGGTGCTTGGCCGCCCACCGGCGATACGTCCGTCGGGCCCAGGACATCCGCTCCTGTGAACGCTCCGTCCGGCGCACCAGTTCGAGGTCGACATGGTCGAGCTCCTCGGCCCCGATCTCCACCCGGTCGCGACCGTGGATGAACTCCAGCACCAGCGCATCGGGGTCCAGCAATTCGCGCTCCCATGCCTCGTGGTCATCGACGTCCGCGATGCCCATCGCGTCGGCGGCGTTGCGAAGTATTTCGCCCAGTTCGCCGTCGAGCAATTGACGAAACGCGTCGGCGCCCTGCCGCGGATTCGCGATCATCCACGAGTGGTAGGCGTCCGGCACTTTGTAAAGCGTGGCGTCGGACTCGTTGGCGATGTCGCGCGCGTGTGGGAACGGCACGATCATGTCTTTTTCGGCGTGCACCACCATCGTGGGCATCCCCTCGTCGCGCATGGTGTGCAGCATCGGCGTGTAGTCACCGGACTCGATGATGGCCTTGATCGTCCGGACGGCCCCGAGGGGATAACGCAGGTTCGGCACCGCCACGGCCGCGAGCACGCGGAAGTATCCGAGTTGCTCCCCGGGTGTGAGCTGGGTCGGGTCGCCCAGTGTGTCGCGGACCGCGGTGTAGGCCGCGCCCAGCGCCTTGGTCGGGGACTTCACCAGTTCTGGGATGGTCGTGTCGAACCGACCGCCGGCCGCCGGGTCGAACAGCACGGCGGCGAGAACCCGCTCGGGCGCGCGTGCGGCCAGCTGGATCGTCATGCGGCCGCCCATCGAATGGCCGACGAACAACGCTTGCCCGATGCCGAGGGCGTCCAGCGTGCGCAGCACCGAATCGGCGCGATCGGTGAAGCCGCACGCGTCGCTCGGTAGTCGCCCGGTGTCGCCGTGACCGGCGGCATCGACGGCGACGACCAGAAACCCCATCCCGGCGATCCGGCTGAGCATCCGTAGATATGCCCTACGACTCAGCAAGAGCCCGTGCATGAATAACAACGGCACCCCGCGGCCGCCGACTGAAAGTCCAACCCGTCGCCCGTCATCGAGTTCCACGACGTGATGACTCAGGCGGACGCGGCTTGGTGATGTCTCCGTCATGGCCACGGCGGAATTCCCGGCCGGCCGGGCGTTGAAACGGTGTCGAGCAGCAAGCATCGCGCTTGTGCGGGTGCAACAGGGGTACTCAGCTGAGCAAGATGACGCAAATGTCCTATGGAAGCACGGACGAAATCGACCCTTGTGTGCGTGTTTACGGGGCGCGGGTGCACAATCTGCAAGGCGTCGACGTCGTAGCGCCGCGTGACGCGCTGGTGGCGTTCACCGGAATCTCGGGATCCGGCAAATCATCGTTGGCCTTCGGGACCATCTATGCCGAGGCCCAGCGCCGCTACTTCGAATCGGTCGCTCCGTATGCGCGCCGCCTGCTATTGCCAACCGGCGCGCCAAAGGTCGATGACATCACCGGGCTACCACCTGCCGTCGCACTGCAACAGCGCCGGGGTTCGGCGACGTCGCGGTCGACGGTCGGCACTGTCACCACTTTGTCGAACCTGCTGAGGATGCTGTTCTCCCGCGCCGGGACCTACCCGCCGGGGGCCACGGAACGGCTGGACTCCGATGCGTTCTCGCCCAACACCGCGGTGGGGGCGTGCTCGGAATGCCACGGGCTGGGACGAATCCATCGGGTGACTGAAGAGACATTGGTGCCAGACCCCTCGCTGACCATCCGCGAAGGCGCCGTCGCCGCATGGCCGGGCGCGTGGCAGGGGCAAAACCTCCGCGACATCCTGGTCACGCTGGGCTACGACATCGACAAGCCATGGCGGAAACTTTCCAAGCGGCAACGCAATTGGATTCTGTTCACCGATGAACAGCCAACAGTCGAAATCGATCCGAGCCAGCACCCCGTGCAGGCCGATTATTACTACAACGGCACGTTCTCCAGCGCCGAACGCCACGTGCGCCACACCTTGGCCAATTCCCACAGCGCGATGATGCGTCGCCGCGTACTGCAATTCGTCGACAGCGTCGAGTGTCCGGTATGCGACGGTTCCGGGTTGCGGCCGGAGGCGCTGCAGGTGACATTCGCCGGGCGCACCATCGCCGACTACACGGCGATGCCGTTGGCCGACCTTGCTGAAGCGTTGCGCCCGACGGCTTCTCGGACCGATGCCGCCGCCGCGTACGAGTCAACGCAATCGGGCGAGCTGACGGAAGTGGCGACCATGATCGCCGCCGACCTCGTCGCACGTTTGCAGGTACTCATCGATCTCGGCCTCGGCTATCTCACGCTGAGTCGCCGCACTCCGACGGTGTCACCCGGCGAACTGCAGCGGTTGCGGCTGGCCACTCAACTGCGCGCCGGCTTGTTCGGCGTGCTCTATGTGCTTGACGAGCCGTCGGCCGGGCTGCACCCTGCCGACGCCGAACCGCTGCTCGAGGTGCTCGATCGCCTGCGGCGCGCAGGCAATTCGTTATTCGTGGTCGAGCACGACATGGACGTTGTGCGCCGTGCCGACTGGGTCGTCGACGTTGGACCCGGGGCCGGGGAGCTTGGCGGGGGCGTGCTCTACAGCGGGCCGGTGCCGGGCCTCGCCGACATCGAAGGGTCGGTCACTCGCAGGTACCTTTTCGACGGGGCCGGGCCGCCGCCTCGTCAATCGCGCACGCAGTCCGGGTGGCTGCGGCTGCGTGGAATCTGCTTCCACAATTTGAGAGACCTCGATGTGGATCTGCCGCTTGGTGTGTACACCGCGGTCACCGGAGTGTCGGGTTCAGGCAAGTCGACGCTCGTCGTCAAGGTCCTCGGCGACGTGGTGAACAGCCATCTCGGCACCGGACGAGCAGCCGAGCCGGCCGAATCCGACGACGACGAAGCCGACAGTGGGATCGTCGATCTCGATCGCGACGCGAGTGTCGGTGTGACCGCAGCGGGGGGCGAGGAGATCAACCGGCTGGTGTCGGTCGACCAGCGCCCGATCGGACGCACGCCGCGATCGACGCTGGCGACCTACACCGGCTTGTTCGACGCCGTGCGCCGTGAATTCGCCGCGACCCCGAAGGCGCGTCGCCGCGGTTGGACAGCGGGCAGGTTCTCGTTCAACGTGGCCGAAGGCCGTTGTTCCACCTGTCAGGGTGAGGGGTTCGTCTCGGTCGAATTGTTGTTCCTGCCAGGCACATACGCCACCTGCCCGGCGTGTAACGGAGCGCGTTATTCCGACGAGACACTCGAGGTGCGCTATCGCGACCGGACGATCGCCGACGTGCTCGCGATGACCGTCGATGAGGCCTCGGAGTTTTTTGCCGACGTCGCCAGCGCAGCGCGCAGCCTCACCACGCTCCGAGAGGTCGGACTGGGGTATCTCCGTCTCGGGCAGCCCGCGACCGAGTTGTCGGGCGGCGAGGCGCAGCGGATCAAGCTCGCCGCCGAACTGCAGAGACCCCGGCGAGGGCATACGGTCTACGTCCTCGACGAGCCGACCACCGGGCTTCACCCCGCCGATGTGGATTTGCTCGACCGTCAATTGCACCGCCTGGTCGACGCGGGCAACACCGTAGTGGTGGCCGAACACGACATGCGGATGGTCGCGGGCGCGGATTGGGTGATCGACCTGGGACCGGGAGCCGGCAGCGACGGCGGACGGGTCGTTGCGGCGGGCCCGCCGAAGAAGGTGGCACGTGCGAAACACAGTCGCACGGCACCGTATCTGGCGAAGCGGTTGGCGTTGTCTGACGATTAACCACTCGCGCTTAAGCGCCGTTGACAATCGAGTTCAAGCAATCTGGACAACCGCTTGTTCAAAATACTGGTTATAGGCAAGGTAGACAGGCTTTTTCCCGGTTGAGTCTAGAAACTCCTGGAACGCCCTGAACTCATGTTCCTCGGCTCCCGGGTAATTGTAAAATTCATCGAATACGATGATCGTGCCCGACACGATGTTATCGTCCAACTGCCCGAAAATCTCCTTCGTTGATGCATAAATGTCACAATCGACATGTAAGAATGCGATCGGCGTCGATTTCAGAACTTGTTTCTTGAACTGTGGAAGGGTCTCATGAAACATGCCCTTCACCAGGGTCACATTGTGGAGCACCGGTGGCGTCCAACCCTCGGCGTTAACCCGAAAAGTACCTTGAGGGACGGTGATATCAGTGCGGCCCCATTGTTCAGGAAGTCCGTCAAAGGAATCGAATCCCCAGATATGTTGCTCTGGATTGAGTGCGGCAACAAAATTGATGGTTCTTCCGGTGCATACGCCCATTTCTAGAAATGCTCCGCGCAACGTAACATGGTCGGAGCCGAATTTGAGCAATGCCGCATCCGTATTCAGAGCTTTTGCATTGTCAAAGTACTTGCTCACCATCTCCCGCGCAGCCGGTGAATCTCGATAATCCTTGTCCATCGGGTAGAAATTAAGAATCTGATGGCCTTTATGCCATTCGTCGCTTGCGATGGGCATCTTTACCAATTGAGCCCAGTCGAATCCGCTGCTGTGCGTCATGCGCTCAACCTCCTCGCCGGATGACGCAGCATGATTAATCGGCAGCGTAGAGGTTTGGCGCGCGATGCACGCCGGAAGTGTGAAGATTTCGGGCGTCGCCCGGCGCTCCATGCCTCGCCCGAGGTCGCCATCGCGGCCCAGCTGATCGCACCCGCCGCCCGGGGCGCTCTGAGCATCCCGTCGGCCCCGCAGCGACGCTGCTGCGACACACAAACATAGAGATTCCGCAGCGACCCCTCGCACAGTATTCTTATTTGATTCTCAGGTGCCCGTATCTCCGTGAAGGAGAGGGATCGTGGTCTCTCAGAGGGTCGTCGTTGGTCGGCCGGATCGGCTGTCGCTGGCCGCGCGGGCTTCCGCCGTGCCCGCAACGATCCTCGATCTAGGCGGTCGATATCCGGGGGCCGCGGTGATGTTCGCGGCGCCGCTGACGGTCGCCGGCATCTGGGGGATGGTCACGCGCCCATCCTTGGCCCTGCCACTGGTCCTGCTGGCCGGCGCGGCTCTGGTGTTGATTGACTTCCTAGCCGGCCCGTATCGACAGGCTGAGCAAAGGGCGCGGGTCGCGGCCGGCGCCCCGAGCCCGAACCGTCAGCCGCGCCTCAACCAGCCGCGCCTCAACCAACCCAGGACGCCGCCCACGCCGAAGCCGCCGCAGCTGAAGTTGGAAGCGTATGCGGGCACGGAGACAGCGGAGGCAGAAGCCGCCGCGGCCCAGGCACTGGCCGCCGAAGCCGAAGCGCTGGCCGCCGAGGCGCGGGCGCGGGCCAACGCCGCCGCGGCCGAAGCCCTGGCCGCGGAAGCGGAAGCGCTGGCCGCCGAAGCCGAAGCGCTCGCCGCCGAGGCCCGCGCGCAGGAAGAAGCCGCCGCCGCCGAAGTGCTGGCCGCCGAACCCGAAGCCGTGGCCGCCGAGGCCCGCGCGCAGGCAGAGGCCGCCGCCGCCGAAGCGCTGGCCGCCGAGGCTCGGGCGCGGGAGAAGGCGCGCGCCGACGCCGCCGCCGCCGAAGCGCAGGCCGCCGAGGCGCGAAAGCGGGCCAAAGCCGCCGAAGCCCAAGCCCTGGCCGCCGAAGCCCAAAAGCAGGCCAAAGCCGCCGAAGCGCACGCCCTGGCCGCCGAGGCGCGAAGGCGGGCCAAGGCCGCCGAACCCGAAGCGCTGGCCGCCGAAGCGCGGGCGCGGGCAGAGGCCGCCGAGATCCAAGCGCTGGCCGCCGAGGCGCAGGTGTTGGAGCGGGCGCGCGCGGAAGCCGCCGAAGCCGAAGCCCAGGCCATCGAGGCGCGGAAGCGGGCAGAGGCCGCCGAAGCCCAAGCGCTGGCCGCCGCAGCACGGAAGCGTGCGGAAGCCGCCGAAACCGAGGCCCTGGCCGCCGAAGCTCGGAAGCGGGCCAAAGCCGCCGAAGCCGAGGCGCTGGTAGCCGAGGCGCGGGCGCGTGCGGAAGCCGCCGAGACCCAAGCCATGGCCGCCGAGGCGCGGGCACGAGAGCGGGCGCACGCAGAAGCCGCCGAGGCCGAAGCCCTGGCGGCCGAGGGGCGGGCACGGGCGGAAGCCGCCGAAACTCGGGCTCGGGCCGCCGAGGTCTGGGCGGGAGCGGAAGCCGCCGAAGCGCAGGCTCAGGCCGCCGAGGCGCGGGCGAAGGCAATCCGGCTGCGGCTCGAGGCTGAAGCCAAATTCAAACGGCCCCCGCAAGGGAAGCAAACGTAGGCGTTCCGTCCGCCAACGCGCGATCGGCGGCCGTCTTAGAGGCACGACTTTTTTGGAGCGAGTGACGGGATTTGAACCCGTGTGTACGGCTTTGCAGGCCGCTGCCTAACCACTCAGCCACACCCGCACGAATCGTTACCCTGCCAGCGCACGGCGTTGCGGCCCAGCGTTTCCCTCGGCGTGAACTTTTGGGTGAGCGGCAAGACGCCTAAGGCGCCGCGAGCGTAAGCGCACTGCGAAAAACTGGGCCAATTTCCGCAGTGCGCTTACGCTCGCGGTGCTCGCCGCACCGCCGCGGCGGTCTGACAGGCTTTGACTGTGGACGAACTCCTCGGGCCGTCTTGTCCCTGCGGCAGCGACAAAAGCTATCGCGCGTGCTGCGGGCCGTTTCATGATGGCGACTTGCAGGCCGCGTCGGCCGAGGAATTGATGCGGTCGAGATATTCGGCCTTCGCCTACGGAGACGCCGACTATCTGTTCCGCACCTGGCATCCGCGCACGCGGCCGGCCGAGGTGGCCGCCGACCCCGCCATCACCTGGATCGCACTCAACGTCATCGACACCGTCGCGGGTGGCCCAGACGACCAGTGGGGCGAGGTGGAATTCACCGCCCAGTTCGAGTCCGAGGGGCGAGCCGGCCGCCTGCATGAGCGCAGCCGCTTCGAGCGTCGCGCCGGCCGATGGTTCTACCTCGACGCCGTCACCGAAAATCCCTAGCCGCGTGTGGCTTTGAGCACCACGAAGGCAAATTCTCTGCGCGAATTGATCGGCGGTCGTTGCGGCGCGGCGGGCCGATCCTGCGGATAAACTGGCGGTGTCGGAGTTCCAGGTGGTGCCGTTGATGCGTTGTCCGCAGCGACCGCCGATCGTGAAAGTCGTTGGTGCGCAATGATCGAGTCTGGTGGCGACGCCGATGTGGCCGCGCTGGAGGTCATGCGGTCCGACGAGGATGCGGCCGCGGGTTTTCGGGAGTGGCTGGCTGCCGCACAGCGGGCCGGACAAAGAGTGCTGAGGGAGCCGGACGGCACATACGTGCTATGGCGGCGCGACGACGTCCTCGCCGCCATCCGTGATGGCGAGACTTTCGCCAGCCGCCAGGGCGAACTGATGCCCGGCAATCCGCCCTTCGGCCCATACCGGAAAATCATGGTCGAGCTGTTGTTCACGCCGGGGAATTCGCGGGACATGCTGAAGCCCGTCCGCGGGATCATCGAAAAATTCGTCGGCGCCGTAGCGGCGAAACGGGACAGCTGCGATGGCGCGGGTGTCGCCGATGTTGTCTGGCGCGCGGCATTCGTCACGATCTGCGGGCTGCCGACGGACCTCGCTCCCGACGCCGTCAACGTCGAACTGGTGGGGGCGATCCGCCGAGCGCCACAGGGCGGCCCCGATGTGATCAGCCTTCTCGCCACCGAACCGCTCACCGACGAAGAAGTACTGGGAGTGATGGGATCGGTGGGCCGCGGAGTGATTTTCGCGTCACTGGCCATCAAGGCCGGATTGGCGGTGCTGGCGCGGCAGCCGATGCTTCAGCGGGAGCTACGCGAACACCCAGACCGGCAACGCAGGTTCATCGAGGAGCTGCTGCGGTTGGATGGCGGGGCGAAGACCGTCTCACGAATCACCAGTCGCAGCATCACAATCGGCGACACGACGATCCCAGCCGGGTCCCCCGTCGAGTTGTGTGTCGGACTGGTTCACCGTGACGAGACCGACGACATGGCAGGTCACCACATCAAACTAGAAGGCCCACAACGGCATTGGAGTTTCGGGGGAGGCCCGCACCGTTGTCCCGCGTCGCATCTGGCCCGGGATCTGCTGAGCGCGTTCTTTGAGGTGTGGCTCGCCGAGATCCCGTTTTTCTGGTTCGACTGGAACGGTGGCGATGTCCCCAAAGCGTGGCATCCCAAAGCCTACAGCGCTTGGCCGGCAGTGATTTTCGACGGTTGGTTCCCGGTTCACGTGCCGCTCAGGTGGCGACCCGAGCGGACGCCGCGAGCGTAAGCGCACTGCGAAAAACCAAGTCAATTTCCGCGGTGTGCTTACGCTCGCGACGCGTTTAAGGCCCGTCACAGGCCGATGTAGACCGCCTTGGTGTTGAAGTAGGCCTCGATGCCCTTGCGGCCCCGCTCGCCGCCCCAGCCCGACTGCTTGTGACCGCTGATCGGCATCGACGGGTCCGCCGCCAGTGAGGAGTTCACCCAAATCTGGCCCGCGCGAAGCTCATTCACCACACGGTGGGCGCGAGACAGGTTCTCGGTCCAGATGGAGCCGGCCAGCCCGTAGTGCGTGTCGTTCGCCGCGGCGATCACCTCGTCCTCGTCGTCGAACGGGATCACACAGCCCACCGGCCCGAAGATCTCCTCGCGGATGAGCCGCATGTCCGGCGTGGTGTTGGTGACGATCGTGGCCTCGTAGAAGTAGCCTTTGCGGTCCATCGGCTTGCCGCCGGTGATCACTTCCGCGCCACGTGAAACACCCTCCTGCACGATGCCTTCCACGCGCTTGCGCTGCTTGTCGCTGATCAGCGGTCCCAGCACCGAATCCGGATCATCGCTGCCACCCATCGGCAGCATCTGGGCGAACCCGGCGAGGCCTTCGACCACCTGGTCGTAGATCCCGCGCTGGACATACATGCGCGAGGTGCACGAGCAGTTCTGCCCCGAGCCGGCCAGCAGCCCCATGCCGGCCCCCATGATCGCCTTGTCGAGGTTGGCGTCGTCGAACATGATCAGCGGCGACTTGCCGCCGAGCTCGAGTGTCAGCCGCTTGAGGTTGCCCGCGGCCGCCTTCACGATCAGGCGCCCGACCTCCGTCGACCCGGTGAACGAGATCTTGTCGACGTCGGGATGCGCGGTGAGCGCCGCGCCCGTCGTCTCGCCGTAGCCGGTGATGACGTTCAGGACGCCGTCGGGCAGACCCGCCTCACGGAAGATCTCCTCGAGTTTCAGCGCGGTGAGCGGTGTTTCCTCGGCGGGCTTGAGAACCGCGCTGCACCCCGCGGCGAGCGCGGGCGCGACCTTGAGCATGGCGACGAAAAACGGTCCGTTCCAAGGGATGATTAGACCGACGACGCCGACCGGTTCGAGCTGGGTGAAGGTGTGGTAGGTCTCCCAGGTGCCGAGCAGGCCGTCGGAGACGAGGTTGGCCGACTCGCCGTGGATCTTGCCGACCCAGCCGGCGTAGTACTTCAGCATGTCGACCGACACCGGAATGATGTGGCCCGCGGCCGTCAAGTTCATGCCGTTGTCCTGCGCTTCGAGCGCGGCCAGCTCGTCCTTGCGTTCCTCGATGATGCGCGCGGCGCGGAAGAGCACGTTCGCGCGGTGCGACGCGGGCGCCTTGCGCCACACGCCCGACTCGAAGGTCTCGCGCGCCCGGGCCACCGCCGCGTCGACGGCCGCCTGGTCGGAGTCGGGGACCTCCGCGATCTGCTCCTCGGTGGACGGGTTGAAGACCGCAATGGTGTTACTCAATGTTCCTCTTGGCCCTTCGCTCGCGGGAAATGCTGTCGTCGCGCGACAGAGGTTACGCGCTTAACCACAGGGTGTCCAGTACGTGGAGGAGCCGCGCCGGAGGTCAGGCGCAGATGGATTCCGCTGGTCACCAAGGTGCCGGGACAAATTGGTCGGGGGTTTGAGCCTTAACCGCCGTGGGGCGGTCTGGCGGCTAGATTGATGCGTATGCGAGTGGTTCGCCTATTCGGTGCAGTCCTGTCGATCCTCGTCGCGGGGCTGCTGTGGGCGGCCCCCGCGGGCGCGCAGCCGCCGTCCAAGCTCACCGATCACATCACCGACAGCACCGGGGCGTTGACGGATTCCGGCCGGGCCGCCGTCAGCGCGGCCATCGACCGGCTCTACCGCGATCGGCACATCCAGCTATGGGTGGTCTACGTCGACAACTTCTCCCGATTCAAACCCGACAACTGGGCCGACCGAACCCGCAGTGCCAGCGGGATGAGCGACCACGACGCGCTGCTGGCCGTGGCCACCAACACCACGCTGTACGCGTTAAGCGTCCCACCGCAGGTGCAGGGTCTGACGCCCGCCAAGCTGAACAGCCTGCGCACCAACCAGATTGAACCAGTCCTGAGCGCCAAAGACTGGAGCGGTGCCGCGGTCGCAGCGGCCGACGGGTTGGACAAATCGACAAGCGCGTCACAACCGGCAAGCTCGTCGAAACCGGCCTGGTTGCCGATCGCGATCGGCGCCGTCGTCGTCGTGGTCGTACTTGCGCTGCTCCTCTTGCTTTTTCGTGCACGCCGACGCCGGCGCGCCGCCGCAAGTGGTGGACCGATAGCCATTGACGGGCACGATCATTCGGTGCAGCAGGCGTTGTCGACCGCGGACGCGAGGCTACGACAAGTCTCCGACTACGCCGCCAGGTATCGCTCCAACCTGGGGTCCGAGGCCCAAGCCCGGCTCGACGAGGCGAAACGGCACTTGGCAGCGGCGCGCGGCGCGCAAACGACCAGCGACACCGACGCAATTGCCTATGCCAACATGGCATCAAGGCTGGCCGCTGAGGCGCAGACGCTGGCCAACGCCGACGTCCTTGCAGCGCACCGCACGCCACGACGCCGAGGCAACACGTCGAGCCGATGATCGGTGGGGGCTGGTCAGAAGCACCCGCTCACATGAATCCGCCGGCCGCCTCCGACGCAGACATTCACCGGTAGCGGCGGTGGCGGCGGCGGCGGAAAGTCTTGTGGCAGCGGCGCATAAGCGTCGGGCGGCGGGACGTTGGCGTTGATCGTATCGGCAACGTTGGTGCATCCGCTCACCGAAACACGCCTGCCGACGCTCGCGCAGACGTCCGCGTTCGCCACCCCGGCGGGCTGCACGACGGCATACGTCTCAGGAACCGCGGCAAGGGTCAGTGCCGCTGCAGCCCCTGCAGTCCATGACCATACCCGTACCTTCATCGGGACCTCCTTGTGTTGACCAGTGGCGAATTGCCGGGCGCGGGGCGGCGATCGCTCAAGGGGTCGCGCCGGCCTGCCCGATCAGCGGTGTCCACTGACAACGCTCCCTGATGTCGACCATCGGCTGACGGATGTTCTCCAGATCGGCTTGCTCCTGCGGGTTGGCATCGAAGTACTGCTGCACGGCGTCGCGGATCTGATCTTTGGGCCGATCTTGAAGGCTGGTGTAGAAACCGTTCAGGTCCGGATGAGTGAACAGGTAGGCCGAAAGTGACGTCGCGACACCGGCCGCGACGCCGGCCACGTCCCCTGCCGTGCAGTTGGGGGGTCGAGACGCCGGATCGGCCGCGGCGGTCCCCGCGGCAGCGCACAAGAGCGCGCCGGCACCGATTGCCCCGGCTAGTAGCCGGCGGGGGGTCAGATCTGCGAGGAACATATTGGCTCCTTTATCCGGAAACTCAGCTGGCCGGGGCCGACATTGGGTCGTCGCCCGACTCACCCTCCGTCGAGCGGCAGTTGACATGGTCTTAACTCTGGGCCGGGCCGGCGGTTCGTCACGCGGGCCGAAAGTCACTACTGCAACGGCCAACTGTCACCACATGATTGCGATGTTGCCCGCCGAGTGAGGCTGGTGCGGCCTTAGCTCCGCGGCGCGGGCGCATGACGTGGAATCAGGCCGCGAGATGACGAATGCTATTGCGCTACAGGGTGATAGGGGCTGGAGCGCGAAATGCTGATGCGGGGTTAGAGATGGGGTATGCCAGGCAGAGGAATATGCGGGATGGGCACTGCCGGCGGTCCGGCGGGTACCGGCGTCGTAGAGCGTGGATTTCGCGCGGGGGAACGCAGGGCCGTGATCGGTGAAGAACACCACCCAGGTGG
>NZ_LZJP01000110.1:0-248813 GCF_001667865.1 Mycobacterium mantenii
GATCTGGATCAGGCGTTGTTGTCGGCGGCCGGGTTCGGCAACACCGGTGCGGAGTTGTTCAACAAGGGTGGCCCGTACCTGGCGCGCGGCGCCGAAGACCTGGTGCCGACGGCGCAGTTGCTGGACACCTACAGCCCGGAAATCTATTGCTTGATGCGCAATAACTACGACGCGCTGCCCGCCACCGCCGCGGCCGAGGGCGGTTTCAACGGCTACTCGTTGAACATGGACACCGAGGTGCTCTCCGGGCTGGGACTGATCGCAAACCCGGTGTCCGCGGTGCCGGTCATCGCGTCGCTGGTCGGCGGCGTAGCCGGCGTGGTCGGCGGCGCGCCCAACCCCTACATCTATCCCGAGAACCTGCCGCGTCTCAACGCCCGCGGCGGGCCGGGTGGCGCCCCGGGGTGCTGGCAGAAGATCACCCGCGATCTGTGGCCGGCGCCCGAGCTGATCATGGACACCGGCAACAGCATCGCCCCGTACAACCACCTGGACACCGGATCGCCGTATGCCATCGAGTACGTCTGGGGCCGCCAGGTCGGCGACAACACCATCAACCCGTAGCGCTACCCGCCGGCCGTGGCTGCGGGTGAAAATGCTTACCCGCCAACCTCATTCGCTGTGAAGGCGGACCGCGGCCGCTCAGGCCTGAGAGGCCGCCTCCTGCCGTGCGCGGGCTTTCACGTCACGCCCCGCGCCGGCCGACATGGAGGCGGCCTCACCACGAGCCAGACCGACCGTCGCGACGATCACCACGACGAGCGTCCCCGCGAGGACGAACCACTCCCAGCCGCCGGCTTCCAACGTCTCGCCGAGCACCAGGATGCCGAGGATCCCGCCCACCACGGGCTTGGCCACGATGATCGTCGGCAACGAGGCGGTGAGCGCGCCGGCCCGGTACGCGGATTGGTGATAGATCATTCCGGCCGCCCCGCAGAACACCAGCGCGTACAACTCGAAGCTCCGCCACACGTGCCCCGGTTGGTGTTCCAGGATGTCGACGACGCCCTTCATCAGGACCGCAAAAACCGCCAACAACGTGCCGGCCACCGCCGCCAGCAGCAGCGCCGCGATCGGGCGATCCGCCCAGAGGCGCGCGCCGAGCAAACCCAGCAGCAACAGCGGGCCGATCACCGCGGCCACCACGATCCACGTGTGCAGCGGAGCCCGCTGCTGGCCGCCGGTCGGGTCTCCGATCGAGATGAGCGCCGCCAGCGCCACCGCCAGCACCAGCGCCCACGTCCACTCGCGGCGGGTGATCGGATTGCCCGTCATCCGCACGTAGATCGGCAAAGCGAACAGCAGCGCCGTCACCTGCAACGACATCACCAGCAACACCGAGCCCTTGTCCAGCGCGGCGGCCAGCAACACGTAACTGCCGATGTCCCCCAAACCGCCCAGCCACCAACGCTTATCGCGCAGCAACATGCCGAACAACGTCAGGTGGCCCACTCGTTGGTCGGTGACCTCCTGCGCGGACCGTTGCCGGACCACGTTGCCGATCGCGGACGCCAGCGCGGCGCACAGGGCGAGGATGGCCGCCAAATGCGTGTCGGACATGGCATTACCTCCTCACTGGGTGCGGTTGCGCTATCCATCCAATCTAGCCGCGACCCGCGCGGCAAGCGCGCCGACGGGTTGCCCCCGGCGCAGCCGAGTCAGAGCGGGAATTTCGTCTTGGTCAGCCGCTCGGACAGTTCCCAGAGGGCGGCGGCGGTGCCGGCGCGCTTTGCCGGCCAGTTGCGCCACGTCGGCTGGGTGCGGCCGTACAGTCCGAATCGCGGCCCGACGAAGGTGTCGCCCGGCAAATCCTGCGAGGCCGCGTACAACGTCGGGCGGGCGCCGAAATCGGCGTCGGTGGAGACGATCCGGTCCACCGCCAGGACCGCCGCGTCGCCCAGCTTGCGGCCGGAGTTGCCCTGCAGGTTCGTGTGCGACCAGCCCGGGTGGGCGGCCAGGGCGCGCAGCGAAGTGGGGACACCATCGAGGCGCCGCTGCAGCTCCTTGGTGAACAGCAGGTTGGCCAGCTTCGACTGGCTGTAGGCCAGCCACGCCGAATACGGCCGCGAGTCGAAATTCAGGTCCTTGAGACTGATGTAGCCGAAGTGGTGCATCAGCGAGGACACCGTCACCACCCGGTCGGTCAGCTTGGGCAACAGCAGGTTGGTCAGCGCGAAATGGCCGAGGTGGTTGGTGCCGATCTGGCCCTCGAAGCCGTCGACCGTCACCGCGTGTTTCGTGGCCATGATGCCGGCGTTGTTGATCAGCACGTCGACCGTGTCGATGCCGTCGGCAAAGCGCCGCACGGACGACAGGTCTTGCAGGTCGAGCTGCCGCACCTCGGCTTTGCCGGTTGCCGGGCCGGTCATCCGCGCGGCGGCGGCCCGACCCTTGTCGGTGTTGCGGACGGCCAGGATAACGTGGCCACCTGCCCGAACCAGCTCGCGGGCGGTGATCTCGCCCAGCCCGGCATTGGCCCCCGTGATGACGATGGTTCGTCCGGCGAACGAGGGCAGCTCGGCTGCGGTCCAATCGGCCATGGCAGACACCCTAACTTCGCACTTGCGACGGTGGCCGCCGGGCCGAGGGGTCGTGCGGCGGTATGCAGGAGCGTTACTGATACCCCGCTGCGCGCGGGTATCGTGCCTGGGATGACCAGCGAAATCCCACCTGAGCGGTTGCCTGGCACCCGACCGGGGCGGAATTTCGTCGGGTGCGAATCGGGGTTCGCGGCATGTATCTAGGCGTCATCGTCAATCCGAAAGCGCGGCGAAATCGCGCCGCATCCCGCGACCGCATCGACGAATTGCGGCGCACCGTCGGCGCCTGGGGCGAGGTGCACGAGACGCACTCGATCGAGGAGCTGCGCGACACCATCGCCCATCTCGCGCCCCGCGTCACCCACCTGGTGGGCGACGGCGGCGACGGCGCACTGCACTGGTTGATCAACGAGATCGAACAATGCGTCAGCGATCCGCAACGCTGGCCCGCGTTCGTCCCGACCAACGGCGGCAGTGTCAACGCCGTCGCGCGCAAGGCCCGGGTGCGCGGACGGCCCGAAGCGATCGTCCGTGCGCTGACCGACGCCGCCAAGGCGAATCAGCCGCCGCCCGAGGTGGACCTGGACACGTTGGTGCTCGACGGCGCAACCGCCGACGGCGAGGGGTTTCATCGGCTCTGCTTCGGGCTGGCGGCCGGGGGCGTTGGCAACCGGTTCTACGACCGGTATTACGACGCACCCGACCACAATCGGCTGGCCGTCGCGCGGGTGATCGCCCGCAGCTTCGGTGACTACATCACCTCCAAGGTCGCGCCGAGCCGGGTGAAGACGCCGAATTACGCGTCCATCCTGTTCACGCCGACGCGAGCCCGCGTGGTGATCGACGGCGAGGAGGTCCCGTCGCGCACGCATAGCCTGCTGCACGCCGGCGCGATCGACCTGCGCATCGGCGGCCCACTTCGGTTGTTCCCCAAGGCTTCCGAGCCCGGCGCCCTGCATTTTCAGGCCGGATTCCTGCGGCCATCCAAGATCGTGGTGCAGCTTCCTGCGGCCCTGACCAACGGCATGCTCCGCGGCGACGGGCTGCGCGACGTCAACGGCCACGAGATGATCATCGAAGCCGAGGACGACCCGCTGTCGCCCATCATCGACGGCGAGCGTTTCCTCGGCATTATGAAACTGGTCGCCCGCGCGGGCCCGCGCATCCGCGTCGCCCGACCCGCCTAGCGGCTACCGCCCGCGACGTCACTTGGATCCGCCCGGCCGCAGGTAGTTCGGCCTCGGCCCGCGGACTTCCCGAACCCCGTCCAATGCCATCGGATAATTGCGTTTTTTTCTTTGCGGTTTCGGCAATACATGTAACGACGTTAAAATCTTATTTCGGCCGTCGGCGCACCGCGGTTGACGAATAGGAAATGCGTGAATTCACAGATACGTAGTTCAGTATTTCAGGCGGTAGGACCGTGGTAGTGCCTGGTCATATACCACTGAGATACTGAAGTCCGTATGCGCGGAAATCAGCATCCGTGCAATTAATTCCGGCGGGTAAGTTTATCCTGTGAATGTAGTGTGTGATGGCCATTAATGCTGCTCGAGGTTTTGCTCGGGGCGGCAGTGCAGCGCTACATTGGTCGTATATTCACGACGTAAGTCGTTCTCGGGCAGAGCCAACCTGGAAGGGGATCACTCCTACGATGGAGACGCTGATCGATTACCTGCAGATGTGGGAAGCGCAGAAGCCGGACCAAACCCTCTTCCGGTTCGTCGACGCCGACGGCCGCGAACTCGAGCACTACACCTACCAGGCCTTCGCCGACCGCAGCCGTGAGCTGGCCGCCTACCTGTCCAAGGAGGCGGGTCTGAAGTCGGGGGACCGTGCGCTGCTGGTCTACCCGCCCGGTCTGGAAATGATCGCGGCGCTCTATGCCTGCGCCCGCATCGGCGTGATCGCCGTTCCAGTCAGCCCTCCGCTGCCGATGTCCTTCGATTCCGGGCTGGCCAAGCTCAGCTTCATCGCCCGCGATTGCCAGGCCACGGCGGTGCTGTCGACAAAGCAGTTCGAATACGACTTCCGCCTGTTGCTCGGTCAGCGCCATGGCGAGCAGCTGTGGACAAGCGGGTCCGACGCCGGCCTGCCGGAGCTGCCGTGGTACGCGACCGACGGGGCGCAGGACTTCGGCGGCGCCCCGGTCGCGGACACTCCCGGCGAGGTGCTCTTCCTGCAGTACACCTCGGGCTCGACCAGCGATCCCAAGGGTGTGATCGTCACCCACGCCAACATCATCGCCAACGGCTTCGCCTTCAGCGGCGGCGAAGTGGTGCTGGCCTCGTGGCTGCCGCAACACCACGACATGGGGCTGATCTCGGCCTATATGTTCGTCGTGTTGCTGGGCGGGACCACGCATGCGATGTCACCCCTGGACTTCCTCGCCCGGCCGTCGTCCTGGCTTCGGTTGATCAGCGACGTGCACGCCACGCACACGCCGGGACCCAACTTCGCGCTCGAATACTGCCTGCGCGAGGACAAGCTGCCCGCCTCCGAATTGGCCGGCGTCGACCTGAGCAGCCTCGAATGCATCGTGGTGGGAGCAGAGCCGCTGCGCGCCAACACCTTCGCTCGCTTCCGGCGGCGGTTTGCCGAGTACGGTCTGCGGCCCGAGGCGCTGACCGGCGCTTACGGCATGGCCGAATTCACCCTGACCGTGTCGATCCGCGGGCGCCAGACCATTGCGGTGAACAAGCGTGGGCTGGAGCGCAACGTCGCCCGCGTCGAAAAGGCGCTGCCGGAGAACAGCAATCAGGTCACGCTGGTCAGCTGCGGTAAGCCCATCGAGGGGGCCCTGGTTCGCATCGTCGATCCCGAATCGCGGCAGGCGCTGCCCGACGGCCGGGTCGGCGAGGTCTGGCTGGCCGGACATTCCAAGGGGGCCGGGTATTGGAACCGACCGGAGCTCACCGCGGAGATGTTCGGCGCGCGTGTCGCTGGCGATGACGAGCACACCTACCTGCGGACCGGCGATCTCGGCTTCCTCTACGAGGGCGAGCTTTTCGTCTGCGGCCGCAGCAAAGACCTGATCATCGTCCGCGGCGTCAATTGCTACCCCTCCGACATCGAGGCCGTCGTCGAGCGCACTTCCGCGCAGGTCCGCAACGGCTGCGTCGCCGCCTTCTCGGTCGAGCACGACGAGTCCGAAGCGCTGATCGTCGTCGCCGAGGTACGCGACGAGAACAACCTTCCGGACGCCAAGGCGATGGCCCGCGCGATCCGGCGGCACTGCCACATCGATCCGCACGCGATCGTCTTCGCGCCGCCGCGCAGCATTCCCAAGACCACGTCGGGGAAGATACGGCGCTCGTCGACCCGCCAACTGTGGCGCGACGACAAGCTGCCCACCTTCACCAGCTGGATCAACCAGTCGGCCAACCGAACTCACGAGGGCGCGGGTGCGGGTCCGCTGGACCGCTTCCGCAACCTCATCGAGAGCTACGACCTGACCGGTGACGAGGACTGCTCGTTCGCCGACCTCGGCATCGACTCGCTGGCCCTGGCCGAACTTCGCACGGACCTGCAGGCCCTACTGGAGGACAACGGCGCGGGCGAGCTGGCCGACGAGGTCAACACTCGCCTCCTGCAGCGGTTGACCGTGTCCGAATTCTTCGGGCTGATAAGCCAATTCGGTGAGGGGTCCGGACAGCCGCTCGACGCCCTGCGCCGGGCGCTGGATCAGATCTCCGCCGAATACGAGGCCCAGGAGGCGGCCCAGATGCGGGCCGACGCGGCACTGCCGCTGCCGGAGCTGGCACCCGCGCGACCGGGTGAGCCCACCGATCTGCTGCTCACCGGCGCGACCGGATTCCTCGGGCCGTTCCTGGTCAGCAGCCTGCTGGCGCGGACCTCGTACACGGTGCACGCACTGGTGCGCGCCACCGACGCCGCGCACGGCCTGGACCGAATCGTCGCGTCGCTGCGCCGCGCCCAGCTCTGGACGCCGGCGCTGGAGGCCGACGTCCGCGCCCGGGTCCGCGTCGTCCGCGGCGATCTCGCCAAGCCCGCGCTGGGCATCGGCGAGGCGGCCTTCGCGCAACTGGCGCGCGACGTCGACGCGGTCGTGCACAACGGCGCCCTGGTCAACTACGTGCGTACTTACGACGCCCTGCGGCCCGCCAACGTGGAGGGCACCCGCGAGCTGTTGCGACTCGCAATGACCAACCACCGCAAGGCTTTCCACCTGGTCTCCAGCACGTTCATCTACGGCTGGAGCACCGAGCCGGTGGTGGGGGAGTGGGATGCCAACGAAAAGATGGCCGGCCTGGACTTCGGTTACTCGCAGACCAAATGGGTTGGCGAGCAGCTGGCGCTGGCCGCGCAGCGCAAGGGACTCGACGTCCGCATCTACCGGCCGTCGCTGATCTCGCCGACCCGTGCGGGCTACGGCAGCCAGGACGACATCCTGGTGCGGCTGACGGCGTTCATGATCGAGCACGGGGTCGCCGTCAACGCGCTCAACCAGATCAGTCTGTTGCCGGCGGACTTGATCGCCGACCACATCGTCACGCTGATGGGTCTGCGGGACGAGTCGGGCAGCGTGTTCAACATGACCGCGGACGACTACTACAACCTCACCGACGTCACCCGCATCCTGTCCGAACGCTACGGGTATCGCTTCGACTACCACGACATCGCGTCCTTCACCGAGCAGCTGAACCGCCGCTGCACGCCGAATGACCAGATGTATCCGCTGGTCGACTTCCTCACCCGGTCGGCGGACAAGATCGCGGCGATGCGGGACAAGCGCTACGACAACACCCAGTACCGCCACCGGCGGGGGCTGGCCAACGTCCGGCTGCGCGAGCCGGCCCTGACCGAGACGGTCGATCATCTTGTCCGGTTCTTGCGCAACGAACGGTTGATCACTGAGGTAGAGGACGAGGCGCAGCGCAGCGCCTAGCGTTACGACTTGGCGTGAGTACGACTTGGCGTAAAACGGACGCGGCGATCGCAAGCGCGGCGAAGCCGGGCGCAGCGGGTCGTCGCAAGACGGAAAGGGGTGGCGACGATGTTCACCGTCGACGACAAGGCAACGGGCCCGCATGACGCCTCGCTCGACCACGAGCGGATCGTCCTGCAGGCGCGTGACGTCGACTTCGACTGGTCGACGCTGCCGTTCTACTACGTGCCCAACGAACCCTTCACCACCCACTTCTGCAACGTGCTGCACCTGTTGCTGCCGGCGGGTGAGGAGTTCATCGTCGACGCCTTCAAGGACACCCTGCCGCTGATCAAAGACGATCAGCTGCGGCGCGATGTGCAGGGATTCATCAGCCAGGAGGCCATGCATTCCCAGGCGCACGCGGGGGTGCTGGGGCATTTCGCGGTCAAAGGCATCGACGTGACGCCGTTCACCGACCAGATGCGTTGGCTATTCACCCAACTCATCGGTGACCGGCCGCGGTGGAGCCGGCGCCGGCGGCAGAGCTGGTTGCTCGAGCGGGTGTCGATGGTCGCCGCGCTCGAGCATTACACCGCCATCCTGGGCGAATGGATTCTCGATACCCCGCAGCACGACGCCATGGGCACCGACCCGGTGATGCTGGACCTGTTGCGCTGGCACGGCGCCGAGGAGGTCGAGCACAAGGCGGTCGCCTTCGACACCATGAAGCACCTGCGGGCCGGGTACTGGCGACAGGTGCGCACCCAGCTGCTGATCACGCCCGCCCTGCTGTGGTTGTTCGTCCGCGGCGTGCGGTTCATGTACTCCGTCGACCCCTACCTGCCGCCCGGCACCAAGCCGCGCTGGCGAGACTACTTCCGCGCGGCGCGACGGGGTTTGGTGCCCGGGCCATTCCAATTCCTCCGGGTCATCGGCGCCTACTACACGCCGAGTTTCCACCCGTCCCAGCTGGGCGGGGTGGGACGCGCGGTCGACTACCTGGCCCGCTCACCCGCCGCCCGCGCGTCGCACTGACCATGACGACCGAACTCGCTTCGACCATGGTCGCCGCCTCCGACGGGGTGCGGCTGGCGGTGCACACCTACACCGACATCGACCCCGGACGGCCGACCATCCTGGCCATCCACGGCTACCCGGACAACCACCACGTGTGGGATGCGGTGGCAACGACATTGGGCCGCCGCTTCAACGTCGTGGCGTACGACGTGCGCGGCGCCGGCCAATCTTCCACGCCGGCAACCCGTTCGGGGTATCTGCTCCCGCAGCTGGTCGCCGACGTCGGCGCGGTGATCGACCGCCTGGGCGTGGACTCGGTGCACCTGCTGGCCCACGATTGGGGATCGATCCAGGCCTGGGCGGCGGTCACCGACGACTCGGTGATGGACAGGATCGCCTCGTTCACGTCGGTCTCCGGTCCCCACCTGAACTATGCGGGCAGGTTCCTGCGGTCGGCGCGCACTCCGCGCGCGCTCCTCGAGGTGATCAAACAAATCGTGGCCTCGTCCTACATCTGGTTTTTCCTGTGCCCGGGGGCGCCCGAGCTGGCGATCCGGTCCCGGGCGACGGTGAAAGTCTTTGAAGCGGTTGAACGTATCGGGGGATCGAGCGCCGGCAGCGAGCGCGGCGCGGCGTACCGCTCGGTCGACGACTACCTCAACGGGCTCAACCTGTACCGCGCGAACATGCCGGCACCGATCCTGTCGCCCCCGGCGCGGCTGCCACAGACCAACGTTCCGGTGCAGGTACTCATCGCCCGCCAGGACTATTTCGTATCGCCCGCCCTGCAACGGTTTACCGGCTCCATCCCGGCCGGCGGCAGGATCGTCCCGATCGAGGGCGGCCACTGGGTGGTCACCGCGCACCCCGACGTCGTCGCCCGGCTCACCGGCGAGTGGGTCGACCTGATCGCCCAGTCCGCCGGCCGTCGCGGCATCGGTCAGATGTGAGGATGATTGTGGCACAGACTATTTGGGAGAACATACCGGCCGATCTCTACGGCCGCCGCAAACGCGACCGCATGTACACCGCGTTGTATGGGGTCGGTGCGCTGTTCGGCGGCATGGCGTCGGCGTCGCGGTGGACGTCCTCGCGCGTGGAGTCGGTGCGGCGCACCACCACCGCGGTGGTCACCCATCGCAAGCTGGTGGCGCCCGATGTGGTCGCATTGACGCTGGCCGACCCGGCCGGTGGACTGTTGCCGTCCTGGACACCGGGCGCGCACATCGACGTTCGGATGCCGTCGGGTCGCCGCCGCCAGTACTCGCTGTGCGGTTCACCCGGCCGGCGCACCGATTACCGCATCGCGGTGCGCCGCATCGCCGACGGCGGCGGTGGTTCGATCGAGATGCACGAGGCCTTCGCGGTGGGGGACACATTCGAGTTCGAAGGGCCCCGCAACGCGTTCTACCTCGTCACCGACGAACGCGAGGTGCTGTTCGTGATCGGCGGCATCGGGGTGACGCCCATCCTGCCCATGATGCAGGCGGCCCAACAGCGCGGAATCGATTGGCGCGCCATCTATGCCGGCCGCAGCCGGGATGACATGCCGTTGCTGGACGAGGTGGTGGCCGTGGCCCCCGACCGGGTCACGGTGTGGGCCGACGACGAGCGCGGCCGATTCCCCACCGCGACGGACCTGCTCGCCGACGCCGGGCCGACGACGGCCGTCTACGTGTGTGGTCCCACCGCCATGCTGGAATCGGTGCGCACCGCGCGTGACGAACACGCCAACGCGCCACTGCACTATGAGCGTTTCGGCCCGCCTCCGGTGATCGACGGGGTCCCCTTCGAGCTGGAACTGGCCCGCTCCCAACGGGTGCTCAGCGTGCCGGAAAACCGGTCGGCCCTGGACGTGATGCTCGATCGCGACCCGACCACCGCCTACTCCTGCCAGCAGGGGTTCTGCGGCACCTGCAAGGTGAAAGTGCTTGGCGGGCAGGTCGATCGGCGGGGGCGCACCGCAGAGGGCGACGACGAGATGCTGGTCTGCGTTTCCCGGGCGAAAAACGGCCGCGTGGTGATCGACGCCTGAGCGCGGTGATGCGCCACTTGTGACCTCCCACCATGCAGAATGGCGTGGTGCACGGATTCGGCTTTCACACCTTGGCGTTGCTCGCCGCTGTCGGGATGGCCGGCCCGGTCCTGGCTTCGGTCCGGCGCCTGCGGATACCGGTGGTGGTCGGTGAATTGGTCGCCGGCCTGGTGATCGGCCGGACCGGCTTCGACGTGGTCGATATCGCCGACCCGACGTTCCAGGTGCTGGCCAATATCGGCTTCGCGCTGGTGATGTTCGTGGTGGGCACCCATGTGCCGGTCCGCGAGGCCGCAATGCGTTCGGTGTTTCCGGTGGCCCTGGGGCGCGCCGTGCTGAGTGGAGCCGTCGCGGTGGCACTGGGTATCGGTCTGGCCGCGACATTCGGGACCGGCCACCCCGCGCTTTACGCGGTCCTGATGGCCTCCTCGTCGGCGGCGCTGGCGTTGCCGGTGATCGATTCGCTCGGGTTGCGGGGACGTCAGGTACTGTCCGTCATCACGCAGATCGCCATTGCGGACACCGCCTGTATTGTGCTGCTGCCGTTGGTGATTGACATCAAAAGGGCGCCGACGGCGGCGCTGGGGGCGCTGGCGGTGGCGGGATTCGCGGCGGCGCTGTTCGTGGCGCTACGCACCGTCGACCGCAAGGGCTGGCGCAAACGCCTGCACCGCTATTCCGAGATGCACCGGTTCGCGCTGGAATTGCGGACCAGCCTGCTGGTGCTGTTCGGGCTGGCGGCGCTGGCCGTCACCACCCACGTGTCGATCATGCTGGCGGGTTTCGCGGTGGGCCTGGTGGTCGGTGCGGTCGGCGAACCGCGCCGGTTGGCACGCCAACTTTTCGGCATCACCGAGGGGTTCTTCAGCCCGCTGTTCTTCGTATGGCTGGGCGCCTCGTTGCAGGTCCGCGAACTCGGCGCGCACCCGAAGCTGATCCTGCTGGGTGCGGGACTGGGATTCGGTGCGATGCTGGCGCATTGCGCCGGACGGCTGCTTCGCCAGCCGCTCGCCTTCGGGGTGCTTTCGGCGGCGCAGCTCGGCGTGCCGGTGGCCGCGGCCACCATCGGCACCCAGGAACACCTCTTGGTCGCCGGAGAGGCGTCGGCGCTGCTGTTCGGCGCCCTGCTGACCGTCGCGGCGACGTCGATCGCGGGCACGCTGGCCGCGCGCGGCCAGGGCGCAACCCAACCGGGCGAGGCCGTGCAGACCCCGCTACGCCATGCTTAGGCGATGCCGAAGAAATCGTTGCTTGCGCCGACGCAGCCGGATTCCGGGCGGGTAGAGCTGGGCACGTGGCGAGCCGCCGGGCTGAGCATGGCGCTGATCGCGTCCGCGGCGTCGTACGGGTTGGGCGCGCTGCTCGGGGCGGCGGTCGTCATTCCGGTGATCTACGCCCTGGCGCGATTGCGCGGCCATGCGCCGGACGCGCGCAGCACCGCCGAGTTGATCGGCGCCACCCTGGGTCCCAGGGCGGGATTCGCGGCGGGACTCGTTCAGCTGCTCGCCTACCTGGCGCTAGCGGCCAAGTTCGCCACCACGCTCGGATTGCTGCTGCTGCAGCTGCTTTCGCCCGGCGACGACCCAACCGCGATTGTGTCATGGCTCCCGGTCGGCGCCGCGGCCGTGGCGCTCGTCATCGGAGCCGCCGCCTGTTGGGCCCCCACTCGCGTCGTGGCGTCGCTGGCACTACCGCTCGTGCTCGCGGGCCTGCTCCTCTACGTCTGCCTCGCGGTCGCGGTGACTGCCCTCGTCGCGCTGAGCACCGACCCCGTCGTCATCGGAACGGCCGCGGCGCCGCGCCCGCTGTCCGGCCAGCTGGTCGGCTTCGGCCTGGGGATGGTGGGCGTCGAACTGCTCACGGTCCGCAGTGCACGCATCGCCAGGCCGGGACGATCCATGTCGCTGGCCACCGTGGTGGTCGCCGCGGCGGCGGTGGTGTTGTGGGTGGGCGATCACCGGGGTGTGGCGGGGCCGTGGCGATGGAGCGCGAAGATGCTGGCCGAGGCGGTGCCCGAGTTCTACGCCGACGAGGGCCGGCGGTGGATGGCGGTGGCCGGCATCGCGTTGGCCGTGGCCGCCGCGCTGGTCTCCGGGTGGGCCGCGGTGCGCGCAGCCGCGGGCCTGGCGGTCATGCGCGAGGCGACACCGAACGCCGGTCTGCGACTGGGGGTGGTGGGGCTCGTCGCGGTGGTTGCCGCCGCAGTCTCGGCGCACGGTGCGCGCGGGATCGGGCTGGTCATCCTCGGCGCGGCGCCCCTGCTGCTGATGGCGCTGTATGTGTTTGTCACAGAGGCTAATTCGCGCATTCCCGGTGACAGCGTGGTGACCTGGTGGGTCCGCCTGCTGATGCCCGCGCTGGCGGTCGTGGTCGTGGTCAAACCGCTGGCGGACTCCGGGTTCGCGCCGGTGCAGGTGGCGACGGTGGTAGCCGCGGTGCTCGGCGTGTTCGCCGCGGGCGGCGCGGCGGCGCTGCTGGCACCGTCCCGGGGTCTTGCCGCCAAATCTGAGTAGTCTTACGGATCCCCGCCAATGGGCCGCTGCCGCAGGCTTATTGGCATGACCGTTCCCAACAGCATGTCGAAAACCACCGCCGCCTTCTTCGTTCAGGCCGCCGTCGCATTCGCGATCAGCTTCGTGGCCGCGCTCGGCGGAATCTACTTCCTCCCACTCGACCCCTGGCCACGGTTGTTCCTCGGAGTCACCTTCCTCTTCCTGGTATCGAGCGCGTTCACCCTGGCCAAGGTGATCCGCGACCAGCAGGAGGCCGCCACCGTGCGGGTGCGGCTCGATGAGGCCCGCATCGAAAGGCTGCTGGCCGATTACGACCCGCTCAATGCCGCGGGCTGAGTAGTACTACTCAGGCTCAACGCGTAGAAGTGCGCATGATCCGGGCCGCGCTTTCGGCGATGCTTCTTCCATCGCACCAATCGTTCTCCACCGCAACGCTTTGCATTCACAACACAGAAGGGCAGTAACGCTCCCATGACAACCCTTGTCAGGTTTCCCGACGTCGCCGAGGTGGCCGCCCGCACGCCCGCCGACCGCGACCGCGTCCTGGACGTCATCCGCATCACCTCGCTGATCGGCGTGGTGCTCGGCCACACCGTGATGGCCATCAGCATCATCGAGAACCACGTCCTGATCTGGGACAACCTGCTCACCACCTCGGCGCTGTTCCAGGCGATGACGTGGCTGCTGCAGATCATGCCGCTGTTCTTCTTCGCCGGGGCGGCGGCCTGCGTGTCGTCCTGGTCTCCCGGCACCAACTGGGGAGACTGGCTGATGAAACGCTGCACCCGGCTGTTCCGCCCGGTGTTCTACTACCTGGCATTCTGGGCCGTGGCGCTGACCCTGCTGTATCGGGCGCTGCCCCAACACATCTACGAGCCGATCGCCGGCGTCAGCACGCAGCTGTTGTGGTTCCTGGGAGCCTACGTCCTGGTGCTGGCCGCCATGCCGATGCTGTACCGCATCACCACCGCCGGCCGCCTGGCCGCCGGGGTGGCCGCCGTCTACGGGACGATCGCGCTGATCGATGTGATCCGGCTGCACTGGCCGGCGATGATGCCGCTGGGTTACCTCAACATGGCCGTCTGGCTGATTCCCGCCATGTTCGGCGTGGCCTACCGTGGGGGCCTGCTCAGTGGGCGCGCCGCGGTGGCCGTCGCCGCCGTGTTCTTCGCCGTCGATGTCGCGCTGGTGCACTGGGGGCCGTATCAGATCAGCATGGTCGGCACCGGCGATCACCAGCTGTCCAACACCAGCCCGCCGTCACTGCTCCTGGCGGGGCACGCAATCATCCTGAGCGCGTTGGCAATCGCGGCCGCCCCGGCGATCGCACGCTGGGCGCAGCGGCCGCGGGTGTGGTGGTGGACCGCGATCGGCAACTCCGGCGCGATGACCCTGTACCTGTGGCACATGCCGGTGTTGCTGGGCGTGCATCTGGCCTTCGATTACCTCGGCTGCCCGCGTTACCCGGGCGCGCAGGATTTCCTCGCCCTCAGCCTCGCGCAGGTGCTGATCGTGGTCGCCGTGGTGGCGGTGCTGTTCGTCGCGCTGCGGCCGTGCGAGAACAACCCGCTGTCCGGCTGGGACGGCGCACCCGCGGTGACGTCGCGCGGGCGGGGCGCAATCGTGGGTGGCCTGTTGTGCGTGGCCGGCGTGGCGCTGCTTGCCGCGATCAGGTGGGGGCTCAAGGACGACGGGCTGGTGTGCATGGCCGTGGTGGTGACCGGGCTGGTGACCGCCCGGATCGCGGCCGGGCAGCCGGCGAAGCGGCCGCACACGGTCACCCGGTAGCCCAGATCGGTTGACCCGCGGGGAAAGTGGTGCGGTTATCCGCCCGCCCCGCGGGTCACGGCTCTTCGTCCAGGCCGTGCTGGATGGCGTAGCGGGCCAGCTCGACCCGATTGGCGACCTGAAGCTTGCGAAAGGTCGCCTGCACGTGGTTCTCCACCGTGCGGTGGCTCAACGAGAGCCGCTCGGCGATCTGCTTGGCGGACAACCCTTTTGCGACGTGACGCAACACCTCCGTCTCGCGGTCGGTGAGGCTCGGGCGGGCGGGGCCGTCGTCCTTGTTCTGGTCCTTGTTCTGCGCGATCCGCCGGTATTCACCCAGCACCAGCCCGGCCAGGCTCGAGGTGAACACGGCGCGGCCGGCGGCCGTGGCCGTCACCGCCTGCGCCAGTTCGGATTTCGAGGCGCTCTTGACCAGATACCCCGTCGCGCCGGCCTTGACCGCCTCCAAGACGTCTTCGCGTTCGTCGGAGGCCGACAGCACCAGCACCCGCGACGACGGTGACACCGCCAGCACCGCGGCGGTCGCCTGGGCACCGTCGCCGTCGGTCAGTTGCATGTCCATCACCACCACGTCGGGCTTGACCACGCCCGCCCGCCGCCGCGCGCTGGCCACACCGTCGGCGGTGGCGACCACGGTGAACCCGTCCTCGGCCAGGTCGCGGGCGACCGCGTCGCGCCAGATCGGATGGTCGTCGACGACCATCACCGTCGTCGGCGCCCCGACGTCCGCCTCGTCATCAGCCCCGTCATCCGCCATGGCGTCCCTCCCGGCGCGGCACGCACAACTCCCACTCGGTGCCCTCCCCGGGGTCGCTGTGCACGTGGGCGCTGCCGCCCAGCGACGTCAACCGCCCCACGATCGACTGGGAGACGCCGAGGCGGCCCTGCCGTGCCGCTTCGGCGAGCCGGCCGGCGGCAATCCCCACGCCATCGTCGCGGACGCTGACCACGATCGAATCGCCGAGATCCTCCACG
Source organism: Mycobacterium mantenii (assembly GCF_001667865.1). Lineage (GTDB taxonomy): Bacteria > Actinomycetota > Actinomycetes > Mycobacteriales > Mycobacteriaceae > Mycobacterium > Mycobacterium mantenii_A. Next base: position 15,760 of record NZ_LZJP01000110.1, read on the forward strand.
AGTACGAACGCGTGCGCATCCGGGCCGGCGTGGGCGACCACGTTGTCCAGGGCATTGCCCACCGCGGCGTCGAGTTCGGTTCCCGCCCAACGCCCCAGCGGCACCGCAGTTCCGGGCAGGCTGATCGACACCCGATCGTTTTCCCGGCACCGCAGCAGCGTGCGCAGGTCGATGGTGTCGCCGTCGGCGTCAGGATCGATGTCCGTGCACGCCAGCCATCGCCGCAGCGCGCGTTCCTGCTCGCTGGCCAGGTCGGCGAGTTCTGCTGTGGCGCCACCGATTTCATGACCCTTTTTGGCGACCAGCGCCAGCACCTGGATGGCTCCGTCGTGGACCTGCCGGGACAGCCGGTCGCGTTCTTGGACCGCCGCCGTCAATTCGGCCGCCCGCTGCAGCTCGTCGTGGGAGCGCCGCGCGGTCTGGGCGGCCATCCCGATCGCCATGCCGATCGCCAATTCGATGATGACGGTGGCGTTGTGGCCGAGGTTGAGGGCGAAATAGTTCTTGACGACGAAATTGGTCGCCATCACCGCCAAACCCGTCAGCATTCCGCCGGCGGGACCGAATTGTATGGCGGCGGAAATGGTGGGATTACTGGCCCACAGGGTCGTCGGCCAGGTCTGGTTCTCGGCCGCCCACTGTGGGCTCGCGACGAGGTTGTTCGACCACATCAGCGCGACGACGACCAGGAGCTCGGCGAGTACCCATGCCGGTTTGCGGCCGAACCCGCGCAGGTAGGCGAACGCGCACGCCGCGCTCCAGCCGATCAGCCCGGCGAAAAGCACCCAGCCCAGCACCGGCCGAAGTAGGTCCGGGTTGATCGCGATCTGGAAGCCGGTGGCATAGACGCAGCTCAGCAGCCGGAACACTTGCGCCGCGCGCCACAGCGGCGTGGTGGGATCGGGGCCGTGATTCGCCATCGTGGCCAGCATAAGGGCGCACGGCCCCGCCGCCGGCTATGAACACGTTGCCGCCCCGTGGGCCCGACGCAACCGCGGGTCAGGCATCACCCGGCCGTGATCCGAACCGGAACCGGCGGCCGGTGATCGTTTCCGGGATGATGCGCACGTAGTGCGTCTTTTCGGACGTCGTCCACGGCAACACCTGTGCGCGTTCGGCTTCCTCGAGCTCCTCGGGGGTGCGCAGCGAACGCGCGGTCCCCCTGATGACCACACTCCACCCTTCGGCGACGTTGTGGTCGTCGACCTCGAACAGCACCCGATTGTTGATCGCCGCACTGATCAGCTTGGTTCCCTCCGCGGTGCGGAACAGGACCGTGCGTCGTTGGACGACGTAGTTGACGGGGAAGATATCGGGCTGACCGTCAGCGTAGGTCACCAGCCGCCCCAGCGTCAGACCCGCGAGCAGATCCCAGCATTCGTGCACCGGGAGGATGGCGACTCCTTGGTCGATCGCTGACATCAGGTAATCCCTTCATAAACGCGCGATTTCGCGCTCGCAACGCGGGGCGCCCTCAAGGCTATTGGCCGGCTTCACCGAATTGCGGCGGCCAAAGGTCCCATCCCGCGGGGACCAAAGTCGTTGAACCAGTTGTTCGCCAACAGCAGCGGCGCGGTCGGCATTGCTGATTGTCAATCGAAAATGTGGGATATTGAATTCGGCTGTCGCAATTCGGGCGTGTGCGCGATCAGCAGGAAAGGGCCTGCCATGGTTAAGGTGTTCTTGGTCGACGACCACGAAGTCGTCCGCCGCGGTCTGTGCGATCTTCTCGCCGCCGATCCCGAACTCGAAATCGTCGGCGAGGCCGGCTCGGTGGCGGAGGCGAAAGCGCGGATACCCGCGTTGCGGCCCGACGTGGCCGTGCTTGACGTTCGCCTTCCCGACGGCAACGGAATCGAACTGTGCAGGGACCTCGTGTCCGACCATCCGGACCTGCGATGCCTGATGCTGACGTCGTTCACCTCCGACGAGGCGATGCTCGAGGCGATCCTGGCCGGCGCCAGTGGATACGTCGTCAAGGACATCAAGGGCATGGAGCTCGCCCATGCGATCAAAGAGGTGGGTGCGGGCAAGTCCTTGCTGGACAACAGGGCGGCTGCCGCGTTGATGGCCAAACTGCGCGGCACCGCTCATCAGGAAGACCCGCTGTCTCGACTCACCGAGCAGGAACGCACGCTGCTGGGGCTGCTCGGCGAAGGCCTGACCAACAGGCAGATCGCCGCCCGGATGTTCCTTGCGGAGAAGACGGTGAAGAACTATGTGTCCCGGTTGTTGGCCAAGCTGGGGATGGAACGTCGTACCCAGGCGGCGGTCTTCGCGTCGAAGGTGAACCAGCAGTCCGGCCCACCGGCGGCGGCGGACTGACGCTGCGCGGCCCATCGGGTCTCAACGAATCTGCTTGTCGCACAGACCTTTCCGAGGCTAAAGACGCGCTCTACTCGGGCTGGCGGGAGGGTTGAACGCGCTCGTGCGCGGTCAGCATCAGGTGGTCGAATTCCGACTGGGACGCATTGGCCAACCCGACGCGGCGGAAGTCTTCGGTGATCTGCTCGGCCAGCGGCCGGAGCTTGATATTCGCTTCCTGGGACAGCCATCTGAGCAAGTCGAAGGCCGCACGGTCGCCGATGCCGTAGATCAGCATGAGCATGCCCTTGGCTTGTTCGATGCCGGCCCGGTTCTCGCTGATCTCAGCGAGTTTCACACTCATGGCGTCCTGCTGCGCCTGCTCGTGCGGTGGCGAGACGTCGATGTAGAACCCGTGCGTTCCGATCACGTCGCCGTCGTCGTCGAAGATCTGGTCACCGACGACCATGACGTGGCGCACGTTCCCCAGCGTATCGATGATCCGGTGGCGGGTGCTGAACGCCTGGCGGGTATCGACTATCTGGTCGATGGTGGCCGCGACGTGTCCGCGGTCGTCGGGATGCTTGTGTGACAGCACCAATTCGGTGGTCGGGGTGACGCTGCCGGGTTCGTACCCGTGCATGCGTTGCACTTGTTCGGACCATTCCCAGTGCTGGTCGGTGAAGTAGAACCGAAACCAGCCCGCCGGTTGCGCAGCGCCGCCGGCCAACGCCTGTTCGACGTTGACGGTTTGGCCGTCGAGTTCCCATTTCATCGTGTATCGGGCCTCCCTGGTACCGGGCGGGACGTTCGCACCGGTGGCCTAGGGGCCGGCGGCGGGCGGCGGTTGCAGGGGTAGGCACGCGTGCGTGCCTGACCGACCGCCGCCCGGCCGCCGGTCGGTCAGGCGTTGATGACCTCGCGCTGGGCGGCGCCTTCCCCGACGGCTCGGGGCGTGTCGCCGCGGCCGACGGTGATCTTGCGCGGCTTGGCCCGCTCGGCCACCGGAATGTGCAGGCTCAGAACGCCTTCGGCATAGGAAGCCTCGATCTTCTCGGTATCGAGGTTGTCGCCGAGGACCAGCTGGCGGCTGAACACGCCGCGCGGCCGTTCGGTGGCCAGCATCTCGCGGTTGGGATCGACGGCCGGTCGTTCAGCGCGCACGGTCACCACATTGCGCTCGATGTCGATGTCCAGTGAGTTGGCATCGATGCCGGGCAGGTCGAATTCGACGACGAAGTTCTCGCCTTCGCGCCAGGCGTCCATCGGCATCACCGCCGGCCGGGCGGCGGTACCGAGGACCTGTTGGGCGAATCGGTCGAGGTCACGGAAGGGATCCGAACGCATCAGCATGGTGGTCACCTCTCACTCCAATCTAGGCGGTGGGTCGGCAATTTCCTATGTCTAATGACATAGGTTTTGTATAACACCGTCGACAGACTCATGCAAGTGTGCTAAACAGATTTTCTGAGCGGTGAGCTAGCGACCTTGAGCGGTGAGCTGAAGGAGATGGGTGATGGCCGAGTACCGCGGCGACGCGGGTGCGCCCTCGTCCGACCATGGCGTGTACGGCATCTCGGTGGCCGCCGAACTGTCCGGGATCGCGGTGCAGTCGCTGCGGCTCTACGAACGGTACGGCTTGATCACGCCGGCCCGCAGCCGGGGCGGAACCCGCCGATACAGCGCCGACGACCTGATGCGGCTGCGGCGCATCAGCGAGCTGGTCGAGTCGGGGGTCAACCTGGCCGGGGTCGCACGCATCCTCGATCTGGAAGACCACAACGCCACGCTGTCTGCGGCCAACACCGACCTGCGGTCCACCAACCACACTCTGCGAGAAGCCGCGAAGAAGGCGAAACCGGTCGAGCCGGGCACACTGTAGAGCCCTCGCGGATTGCACCGGCCGGCGCCGGGTACTCGTCCCGCTATGCCTTTGAGGAGAAGCGATGGGTGAGTTGACGGAAACCGGTGCTCAGGTCGCCGGTAGTGCGCGGCAGGAGGCCGACGCCTACCGCGGCGACAACGTCCGGCCGCTGGGCGGCTACCTGGTGGTGATGGTCGTCTACGGCGTCGTTGTGGTGGTCGCGACCCTGGCCGCGCTGGCCAGCGGGCGCACGCTACCGGCGCGGTGGCGGGTCCAAGACCTGCTCATCCTCACCCTGGGCACCCACAAGCTGTCCCGAACGCTGACCAAGGACGCGGTGACCAGCCCGCTGCGGGCGCCGTTCACGCAGTACGCGGGCACGGGCGGACCGGCGGAAGTCCACGAAGAGGTCCGGGAGCAAAGCCAGCTCCGGCACAGCCTCGGCGAGCTGCTGACCTGCCCGTTCTGCCTGGACATGTGGGTCGCCACCGGGTTCGCCATCGGCCTGGTGTTCGCGCCCCGGTTCACCCGGCTCATCGCCGGTGTATTCAGCGCGCTGGCCGGCGCGGACTTCCTGCAGCTCGCCTACGCGATGGCGCAACAGTCGGCCGAGGGCTGAGCCGCGCGCTGACGCTCCGGATCAACCCGTCTTCGGCATCGGAATGCCTTCGCTCGCCGTGAATTGCGCGTCGTTCTCGGAGGACAACCCGATGGAGACGACGGAGCGGGTGAACAGGGCATCGGTCAGGTACGCCAGCGACACGGCCCACCGGTTGACCCCGCGTGGAATCGCGTAGAGGTGGTAGGACCTGGTCACTGCTTTGGCGGGCAGGCCGGACAGATGGATGTTGAGGGGATTCGCCACCGCGTAGCGCGGTCCGAGGTCGACCACCAGGCCGAGGTTGCGGTGCTTGTATTCCTTGCTGCTGCCGTACCCGAGGCTGGCGGCCACGTTGCGGGCCAGTGCTTTGCCCTGCCGGGTCGCGTGCTGGGCGGTCGGCGGCGTGACCTTTCCCGGTTGGGTCAGGTCGGGCACCGCGGCCGCGTCACCGGCCGCGAACACCTCGGGATGATCCGGTACCTGCAGATCGGGCTGCACGGTGAGCCGGCCCTTTTCGGTCGGCAGGCCCAGGTCCTGGATCAACGGTGCCCCGGTCACCCCCGTCACCCAAGCGATCGTGTGCGTCTCGATGCGCGAATCATCGCTGAGCACAACGTGATCGGCGTGCGCCTCCTTGAGGGTGATGCCGAGCCGGACGTCGATACCGCGCTTGCGCAACACCTTGAGCGCGGCGTCGCCCAGCTTCTTTCCCACCTCGGGCATCACCTGGTCGGCCAGGTCCAGCAGCAGAAACCGTACCTGTGCGGGGTTGAACCCCATTTGCTTGGCCGCCGCGTCGGCCAGCGCCCGCAGCTGCGCCACCAGCTCGGTGCCCGAATACGACGCGCCGACCACCACGACGGTGCGTCTGGCCGCGGCCACCCGGGGATCATCCTCGATGTTGGCCAGTTCCAGTTGTTCGACGAAATGGTCACGCAGGTATAGGGCCTCGGCCGTGGTCTTCAATCCGCGCGCGTGTCTGGCAAGCCCCGGGACATCGAACAACCGGGTCACCGAGCCCGGGGTCAGCACCAGCCGATCCCAGGACATGGAATGGCTGCGCTCTTCGGGATCGCAATAGGTCACCGTGCGGCGGGTGAAGTCGACGCCGTCCACGCGGCCGCGCACGGCGCGCACGCCCTTGAGCGAATTGGCCAGGGGGACAGCGACGAAGCGGGCATCGACGACCCCACCGGCCACGTCGGGCAGCAGCGGCGTGTACAGCATGTAGTCGACCGGGGAGATCATCGTGATGTCGACAGGTGCACGGCGTCGGCGCAGAATGCGGGCCAGCCGACGGGCGCAGGTGAATCCGGTGAAGCCACTTCCCACGATCACAATGGAGGTCACTGATCCGAGTGTAGGCGGCCTCGCCGAACGGATCCCGGCCCCCATACCCCCGTTGTAGCTGCAGCCGCCGCGAAAACCGTTGGCCAGGAGCGTTTATCGCCGGTTCCGGCAAGAGACCCTGACGAACCTCGTCTACGGTGCAAGACCGGGCCCCGCGCATCGCTCGATGAGTTCGTTATCCGGCCTTGTGCTTCGCTGTATGGCTCATAGACTCAGTATTTGGCGTCCGCATTAGCGAACGTGCCGATGTCGCCGTGATGGCAGGGGACAGGGGCTCCGCGGCCAGGACTGCATCGAGGGGTGATGGTTATGCGGGACGGCAGTGCCACGATCGTCAATCAGCTCGTCGAGCTGGTGAACAATGTAGGGCGCGACCAGTGCGATACGACGGCCGGGCTGCACGAACTCATCGACAACGGGGTGCACCACGTCACCGGCGCCCAGTATGCGGGAATCACGCTGGCCGAGAAGCGCAGGTCGGTCAGCAGCGTGGCCGCCACGCACCGCTACCCCATGGTGCTGGACGCGATTCAGAACAGGTTCGGCGAAGGACCCTGCCTGACCGCGGCCTGGGAGCACCACATCATGCACATCGCGGACCTGTACGTCGACCAGCGCTGGCTCCGCTACCGGCGCTATGCGCTCGAGCAGACCCCGATTCGCTCCGTCTTGTCGTTCGAGCTGTTCATCGACGGCAGCAGCATGGCCGCGCTCAACTTCTATGCCGACGCCCCGCGCGCGTTCAGCGCCGAGTCGGTCGAACTGGGCACGGTGTACGCCACCCATATCGCTTTGGCCTGGTCGATGATGCGCCGTCAGGACCAATTCCGCAGCGCCCTGGCCTCGCGCGACACCATCGGGCAGGCCAAGGGCGTGATCATGGAGCGCTTCAACCTCGACGCCGTCGAAGCTTTCGAGCTGCTCACCCGGCTCTCGCAACAGTCCAACACCCGGCTGGTGGACATCGCGGCCGCACTGATCGACGCCGAACACCCGCTCAAAAGCCGGCGCTGAATGTGGCCGCCGACGGGCGGTTTTGCGGCAGTCAGGGCATCGGAACCGGTGCCGGCCGGCGCTCGGCGATGAGCCGCTCGCCGAGGTCGTAGTCATCGTCGGCGTTGTAGGTCAGGACGCCGACGACGACATCACCCGCGTCGTACCACACCGTGAAGCCGTCGCCGTGATCGAGCAGCCGGCTGCGTTCGTACCCGTCGCCCCAAGCGTGGTACTTCAGGGTCGCATCGCCGACGGTGGTCCAAAAGCCCGGCACCGCATCCCAATTCGCCTGGCGGCCCGCCGCGGACGTGCCGGCGATCGACCCTTGGTCGGCCGCGTCCTGCCAGTGCTCGGTGGCCACACGGCGACCGGCGACTTCGTGATAGGCCAGCGCGACGTCGCCGGCGGCGTAGACGTCGGGAGCCGAGGTGGCCATATCGGACCCCACCACAACGCGGGACTGGTCCACCCGCAGGCCCGCCTCGGCGGCAATCCGGCTCTGCGGCGCCACACCGGTCGCCGCGAGCACCAGGTCGCAGTCGATGGTGACACCGTTGTCCAGGCGCACACCCGCTTCGGTGATTTCCTCGACCGTCACCCCGCCGACGTGGCGGGCGCCGGCCTCGCCGACCAGATCGCGCAACCGCGCGGCGGCCTCGCGGCCCAGCCGCTTCTCCTGCGGAAGTTGCGCCGGCGCAACCACAGTCACCGAGATCCCACGCAGCGCCAACGAGGCGGCGGCCTCGCAGCCGATGAATCCCGAGCCGATCACCACCGCCGAGGAGGCGTTTGCGGCGGCGGCGCGCAGCGTTCCGGCGTCGGCCAACGAGCGCAACAACAGCGCGCGCTCCCCGCCGGGAAACGGCGGTGGCGCGGGCGCTGCGCCGCACGCCAGGATCAACGCGTCGTAGCCGTACCTCTCATCGCCGATGTACACGGCCCGCTCGGCGAGATCCAGCCGCTGGACCGGCGCCCCGCCGATGAGCTCGATCGCCCGATCGCCGAACCAGCGCGGCGGGTGCAGGTCGACGTCATCGGTATCGCCGCGCAGGTATTCCTTGCTCAGCGGAGGCCGGGCGTAGGGCGGATCGATGTCGGCGGTGAAGATTCGCACCGGAGTGTCGGCGTCGTGTTCACGGAACGACTCCGCCGCGCCAACCCCGGTCGGCCCGCTGCCCACGATCACGACTCCGGATCCCGACTGACTCATCACGGGGTGATACCCGCGCCGCGGGGCTTGAATCGAGCCTCGGTCGGCAGTGGTGACCGCGCCGTTTCGACGCACGCGAGGCGGGTATGAGCCCTTCACATGAAGGCTGTTACGTGGCATGGCAAACGCGATGTACGGGTGGAATCGGTGCCCGATCCGAAGATCGAGCAACCCACCGATGCCATCATCGAGGTCACCTCGACCAACATCTGCGGGTCCGATCTGCATCTGTATGAGATTCTCGGGGCGTTCATGAGACCCGGGGACATCCTCGGTCACGAACCGATGGGCATCGTACGGGAGGTCGGCACGGAAACAGGCGATCTGCGGGTGGGAGACCGAGTGGTCATCCCATTCCAAATCTCTTGTGGCAGTTGCCACATGTGCAAGCATGAGCTCTACACCCAATGCGAAACCACCCAGGTGAGGGACCAGGGGATGGGCGCCGCGCTGTTCGGCTATTCGGAGCTCTACGGCGAGGTACCCGGCGGGCAGGCTCAGCTGCTTCGCGTCCCGCAGGCCCAGTTCACACACATCAAAGTCCCTGTAGGACCGCCGGATTCGCGGTTCGTCTACTTGTCGGACGTGCTGCCCACCGCGTGGCAGGCGGTCGACTACGCCAACATCCCCGACGGCGGCTCGGTCACCGTGCTCGGCTTGGGTCCGATCGGGGACATGGCCGCGCGCATCGCCGATCACCTGGGCTACCGCGTCATCGCCGTCGACCTGGTGCCCGAACGGCTGGGCCGCGCCGCGAAACGCGGTATCCACACCATCGATTTGGGGCGGCTCGACGGCTCGCTCGGTGACGCGATCCGTGACCTGACCGACGGGCGGGGCACCGACTCGGTCATCGAGGCCGTCGGCATGGAGGCGCACGGCTCGCCGGCCGCCAAACTGGCGCAACAGGTCGCCGGGTTGTTGCCCGACGCGCTCGGCAAGCGGGTGATGCAAACCGCCGGGGTGGACCGGCTGTCCGCCCTGTACTCCGCCATCGACATCGTGCGGCGCGGCGGAACGATCTCACTGATCGGCGTGTACGGCGGGATGGCCGACCCGCTGCCGATGCTCACCCTGTTCGACAAGCAGGTGACCCTGCGGATGGGGCAGGCCAACGTCAAGCGCTGGGTCGACGACATCATGCCGTTGCTGACCGACGACGACCCGCTCGGCGTCGACAATTTCGCCACTCACGTGCTGCCCCTCGACCAGGCACCGCACGCCTACGAGATCTTCCAGAAGAAGCAGGACGGTGCGGTGAAGGTCATACTCAAGCCGTGATCGTTTCCGCCACAAGGCTTTCCGTTTAGCGCCGTCGGCCCCGGCGCCCGAACCCAGTTTGACGGGTTCCTAGGCAGGGTATTGAATGCGCCATGACCTCCGCAGATGCCCCCGCCCCCACGCCCACCGGAGAGGTGTGGCCGGGTAGGGCCTACCCGCTGGGTGCCTCGTACGACGGTGCGGGCACCAATTTCGCCGTATTCAGTGAGGTGGCCGAGCGGGTGGAGCTGTGCCTGTTCGACGCCGAGGGAACCGAGAGTCGCGTCACCCTGCCGGAGGTCGACGGCTTCATCTGGCACGCGTACATCCCCAACATCGAACCGGGCCAGCGCTACGGCTACCGCGTGCACGGCCCGTATGACCCGGCGGCCGGGCTGCGCTGCAACCCGAACAAGCTGCTGGTGGACCCGTATTCGAAAGCCATCGACGGCTCGTTCGAGTGGAACCAGTCGCTCTTCAGCTATAACTTCGGCGACCCCGACAGCCGCAACGACGACGACTCGGCGGCCAGCATGCCCAAGTCGGTCGTGATCAACCCGTACTTCGACTGGGGTAACGACCGGCCGCCGGACCGCCACTACGCCGACACCGTCGTCTACGAGGCCCACGTCAAGGGCCTGACCCAAACCCACCCCGACATCCCCGAGCAGCTGCGCGGCACCTACGCCGGGGTGGCGCATCCGGTCATCATCGAGCACCTCAAGAGCCTGGGCGTGACGGCCATCGAATTGATGCCGGTGCACCACTTCGCCAACGATTCCACCCTGGTCGACAAGGGGCTGTCCAACTACTGGGGCTACAACACGATCGGATTCTTCGCACCCGACTTCAAGTACTCCAGTGCCACCACGCCGGGCGGGCAGGTCCAGGAGTTCAAGGCGATGGTGCGCTCGCTGCACGACGCCGGCATCGAAGTCATCCTCGACGTCGTCTACAACCACACGGCGGAGGGCAACCACCTGGGCCCGACCCTGTCGATGCGCGGCATCGACAACGGCGCGTACTACCGCCTGGTCGACGACGACAAGCGCTACTACATGGACTACACCGGCACGGGCAACAGCCTCAACGTCGGGCATCCGCACGCGCTGCAGCTGATCATGGACTCGCTGCGCTACTGGGTGACCGAGATGCATGTCGACGGTTTCCGCTTCGACCTGGCCGCCACGCTCGCCCGCGAGTTCTACGACGTCGACCGCCTGGCAACGTTTTTCGAACTCGTGCAACAGGATCCGACGGTCAGTCAGGTCAAGCTGATCGCCGAGCCGTGGGACGTCGGCCCGGGCGGCTACCAGGTGGGCAACTTCCCGCCGCAGTGGACCGAGTGGAACGGCAAGTACCGCGACACCGTGCGCGACTTCTGGCGCGGCGAGCCCGCCACCCTCGACGAGTTCGCCTACCGGCTCACCGGGTCGGCCGATCTCTACGAGCACACCGCGCGCCGGCCGGTGGCGTCGATCAACTTCGTCATCGCTCACGACGGGTTCACGCTGCGCGACCTGGTGTCCTACAACGAGAAGCACAACGAGGCCAACGGCGAGGACAACAACGACGGCGAGAGCCACAACCGGTCGTGGAACTGCGGGGCGGAGGGCCCCACCGACGACGAGGCAGTCAACGACCTACGCGCCCGCCAGCAGCGCAATTTCCTGACCACGCTGCTGCTGTCCCAGGGTGTGCCGATGATCTGCCACGGCGACGAGCTGGGCCGCACCCAGAACGGCAACAACAACGGCTACTGCCAGGACAACGAGCTGACCTGGATCGACTGGTCGGCTGCCGACTCCGGACTGCTGGAATTCACCCGGACGGTGTCGGCGTTGCGGGCCGAGCACCCGGTGTTCCGCAGGCGCCGGTTCTTCTCCGGCAAACCGCTGGGCCGCCGCGGCCAGGACGTGCTGCCGGACATCGCCTGGTTCACCCCGGAGGGCGCCGAGATGACCGACGAGGACTGGGGCGCCGGATTCGCCAAATCGGTCACGGTGTTCCTCAACGGTCACGGCATCCCCGACCGCGACCCGCGGGGCCAGCGGGTGCTCGACGACTCGTTTCTACTCTGCTTCAACGCCCACTACGAGCCCATCGAATTCACTTTGCCGCCAAAGGAATTCGGCGCATCCTGGCAGGTCGTCGTCTTCACCGGACCCGAAGAGACCACGCCCGCCGACGAGGTGCCCGGGGGAGGCGTGTTCACCGTGGACGCGCACACCGCCGTGGTGCTGCAGGCCCCGGACGGGGGCTGACGAGCCTTCCGCCCGCGGTCTGATCCAGCGGCGACGGTGACCTTTCGCCCCGAGATTGGTGACCTTTTGCCCCCAGACAGCCGTTTTCCTTCCCGTGCACAATGTCGTTGCGCCGCACGGGGGAAGGAAGGGGCAACCGATGGAGAGGCGGAGCCCCGACGCGTGCCTGAACGACGTGGCCTGGTGCAGACGGATCGCGCTGCTCATGGTGTTCGCCGTAGCGGTGCTGACATGGGTGGGCTGGGCGACCGGTACTGATTGGCTGACCCGGGTCGACCCGACCTGGCCGCAGATGATGCCGTGGACCGCTTGGTGGCTGGCGGCGCTGGGCGCGGCGATCCTGGCGCAGTCGGGTAACCCATCGCGCGGGCGGGTGTGGGCCGGGCGTGGCGTGGCCCTGGTGGTGGGTGCCGGTGCCGTCGTCACTTTGGCGGAATACGCGACCGGTGGGCTGCTCGGCCTGGACCAGGTGTGGTTCGGCGCCGCACTGCGCGCCTCGCAACAGACCTGGCCCGGGCGGCCGAGCCCGCAGACGGCGACGTCGGTGCTGCTCCTGGCGGCCGACGCCGCCCTGATCCGGGTGGATCGGCGGACCCGCGTCGTGTGGCCCGCCTGCATGGCCGCCGGCGCGGCCATCCCGTTCGTCACGGTCGGGGCCTACTTGTTCGGCGCGTTGGCGCTGGTGGGTTATTCGCCGTCGACCGGCCAGGCGCTCATGACCGCCTTCGCGCTGTTGCTGCTCGCGGCCGCGACGTCGCTGGCGCGTCCCGACCGGTTTCCGGTCGCCTGGCTGCTCGCCCGGCCCGACCGGACATCACTGCTCCGGTTGGCCGGCATCCTCGCCGCCTTTCCGATCGTCGTCGCACTGGCGCGGCCGATCTTCCTGCGGCTCGGCCTTGGCGAGCACGGGGAATGGACCTTCTCGATACTGCTGGGCACCGCGGTCGTCGGCGCGATCACGTTTTTCTTCATCCAGAGCGAGCAGAAACTTCTGATCGAGAAGGAACTGATCAGCAAGGAACGCGCGGAGGCCGAGACGCGCTATCGCATTCTCGCCGACAACGCGGTGGACATCGTCGTGCACTTCCGCGACGGCGAGGTGGGGTGGGTTTCGCCGTCCGTGGAGGCGGCGCTGGGCGGCCCGGCGGGCCGGTGGATGGGCGCGGCGTTCGCCCGTCGCATCCACCCGGAGGATCTCGGCGATCTCGAAGCCGCCGTGCGCAAGATCGCGGCCGGCGAACGGGTCCTGCAACGGTTCCGGGTGAGTTCGCTCGACGGCGGCTATCACTGGGTCGATGCCCACGGCAAGCCCTACATCGACGCGCGGGGCGACGCCGACGGGCTGATCGCGGCGCTACGGGTCGTCGACGATCAGGTCGAGGCGGAACAGCAACTGGAACGGCTGGCCCGGTTCGACCCGCTGACCGGCCTGGCCAACCGGGCCGAGACCCTGCGCCGGCTCAAGGCCGCGCTGGCGGATCCGCAGCCGCTCGGAAAGCATGTCGGCGTGCTGTTCTGTGACGTCGATCGGTTCAAGGCAATCAACGACACCTGGGGGCACGGCATGGGGGACTTCGTGCTCGCCACCCTGGCCGCGCGGATCCGGGCCAGCGTTCGTCGCGGCGACACCGTCGGCCGGACGGGCGGCGACGAAATGCTCGTCGTGCTGCCCGGTGTCAGCAGCACCGACGAGCTCGCCCGGATCGCCGAGAAGATTCGCCGTCGTGCCGCCGAACCGATCGGCGTCTCGGGCAACACGATCCGCGCGACCGTGAGCATCGGTGCCACGCTCGCTCTTCCCACCGAGTCCCTCGACGCCATCACGGCCCGCGCGGACAAGGCCATGTACCGAGCCAAGTCCGGCGACCGGAACACCGTCGTTCGCAATTAATCCGCCCAGCGATCACCGCGCGGCGCGGGCCATCCGGTAGGTTTCTGGCCACAGCGTCTTGCGTTACAGGAGAGGGCAAATATGTCAAGGACAGTGGTGGTCGGCGCCTCCAGTGGGCTGGGGCGTTGCATAGGCGTCGGTCTTGCGCAGCGTGGCGATCAGGTGGCGCTGCTGGCCCGGCGCCGGGAGCGCATCGAGGCCGCGGCCAAGGACGCCGGCGCGAACGCCGTCGCCATCGAGTGCGATGTCACCGACCAGGCGTCCTGTCGCTCGGCGATCGACCGTGCCGCCGACGCCCTCGGCGGCATCGACAACATCGTCTACACCCCGGCCGTCGGGCCGCTGGTCCGCATGGTGGACACCGACGCCGACACCTGGCGGCGCATCTTCGACACCAACGTCATCGGCGCGTCGCTGGTGACGGCCGCGGCGGTGCCCCACCTGACCGCGTCGGCCGGCAAGGCCGTATACCTGTCGTCCGACGCCGGCACCTTCGGGCCGCCGTGGCCGGGGCTGGGCGCGTACGGCGTCAGCAAGGCCGCCCTGGAACGGCTCGTGGAAGCGTGGCGGGCCGAACACTCCGACATCGGTTTCACCAACCTGATCGTCGGGGAGTGCGCGGGCGGCGAAGGCGACGGCCAGACCGGGATGAACGAGGGCTGGGATATGGACCTCGCGATGAAGGCGGTCCCGTTGTGGTCATCGCGCGGCTGCATGCCGGGCAAGCTGATGCCCGTCGAGGACCTCATCGATGTGGTGCACACGATCCTGCGGACCAACTCCTCGACGTCGATGCCGCTGGTGGTGGCCCGCGGCGCGCCCGCGAGCCCCGCCGCGTTCGCCGAGGCCAACCAGTCTTAAGGGCTCAACCGCGGCCGAGCTTCTCCTTGGCCAGGTCGGTGACGAAGCGCGCCGCCGACGTCGGCCGGAAGGCCAGGGCCGCCTCGGTGAGCGCGTCACGCGACGCCGTCGGCAGCTCGATATCGGCGGCGGCGACGTTGAATTCGAGCTGCTCGACGCTGGAGGCGCCGGGAATGGCGACCACGCCCGGGTAGCTGATCAACCAGGCCAGGGCCACCTGCGCCGGCTTGGCGTCGAGGTCCTTCGCGACGTCGCGCAGCAGCTGCAGCAGCGGTTCGACGCGGCGCAGGTTCTCCGTGCCGAACAGCGAGTTCACCGCCCGGACGCCACCCGGTCGGTTGTCGACGCCGTACTTGCCGCCCAGCAGCCCCTGTTCCAGCGGGCTGTAGGCGATCACGATGCGGTTCTCCCGCTCGGCGAACGGCACCAGGTCCTTCAGCGCCTTCGGGTAGGCGAGCGAGAAATGCACCTGGTTGCTGATCACCGGCCGGCCCAGCGCGGCGTCGGCCTTCTGCCACCGCTGCAGCGAATAGTTCGAGACGCCGGCCGCGCCGATCTTGCCGGCGTCGAGCAGGTCACGCATCCCCGGCATGATCACCGAGTCCGGGAACACCGGGTTGGGCTGGTGGATCTGGTACAGCGGGATGCGGTCCAGCCCCAGCCGCTGCGCGCTGGCGCGTGCGCGTTGCTTGACCACGGCGGGGAAGGGAACGACAGGCATGATCTTGCTGGCCACGGCGACCTCGGCCCGTTTGTCGCCGAGGGCCTCGCCCAGGATGCGCTCGCTCTTGCCCAGCCCGTACACCTCGGCGGTGTCGAACAGTGTCACTCCCAGGGCAAGGGCGCGGCGCACGATGTCGCCCGCGGCGCCGGCGGCGTAGCTGTCCCCGTAACCCCACTCGCGCGAACCGAATTGCCAGGTGCCCAAGCCGATCCGGCTGACGCGGCCGACCCCGTCGACGTCGACATATTTCATGGGCTCAGCCTAGTGGCGATCGCAAGCGCGGCGGGGCCGGGCGCAGCGGGTCGCCACGCATGTTCCCGGGGCGATCGCAAGCGCGGCGGGGCCGGGCGCAGCGGGTCGCCACGCATGTTCCCGGGGCGATCGCGAGCGCGGCGGGGCCGGGCGCAGCGGGTCGCCACGCATGTTCCCGGGCGTGGTGGGCCGGTCAGCCCGGGATCTTGCCCAGGATGTAGTTGGCGATGCTGACCGCCGCCGCGCGGGGCGGCGCACTGTCTGTGGTGCCGCTGGCGGACACGTTCAAATCGATGACGACGTTCGCCTTGGTCGCGATCGCCCGCGCCGAGCGCACCTGGATGCCTTTGGGTGTCAGGTCCAGGGTGGTGATGCCGTTGCCGGCGTCGGCGGGGGCGCTCACCGACATCGGGATCGGCTGCCCGCCGGGAGCGGTCACGGTGACGGTGGTGCCGCCGCACTGGTGCCACCCCGAAAGCAGGGTGGCCAGCTGCGACTGGGCCGCGGCCGGATCGCGGAACGCCGCGACGCCCTGGATGACCTGCATCGACTTCATCATGCTGCGCGTGTCGGTGAACTCGCCGGCGTGATACCCGGCCAGCGCCCCGGGGGCGTAGGCGTCCGGGCTGCCGGCTGCGATGCTTCCCCAACACTCGGGGCGGTCGATGCTGCCGTCGTCCGCGGAGCGACCGGGGCTGTTCCAGGTCGGCCCGACGTCGAGGTTGGCATCGGCGGTGATGTTCCGCAGGGCGTCGAGGCCGGGCAGCAGCGTCGCGACGGTCTCCGGCGGGACCGTGGGCGGCGGGGGCCCGGCGGCCGTGCTGGAGCCGGGTGACGTCCGGTGCGAACCCGCGGACCCGGCCAGCGTGGCCCATCCGGTGAGGGCGACGATCGCCAACGCGATGAATATGTACGACAGCGTCACGCCCACCAGCGCACGGTCCCGGCCGAGTTCGCCGGTGCGACGGATTTGCGCCAGCCCGAGGTGTCCCAGAATCACGCCCACGGGCGCGAACAGGAACGCGAAGATCAGCGACAGCGTCGCCAAGGTGTTGACCGGTGGGCGGTAGGGGGCGGGTGCGGGCGGCGGCGCGAACGACGGCGGCGGCGTGACGGGCGGCTCCACGTCGGGCGGCGGGAGGCGGCCGAGCGGGTCATAGCTCAGCGGGTTTTGCCAATACGGGTCCTGCGGGTTGGTCACCCCGGTGCCTCCTTAAAGGCCGAGCCTGCCCGAAATGTAGCCGACAGGGGCTCCGGCCCAAACCATGGCCGTCACAGGCGGGGCTTGGCGATGCTGACCGCGTAGGGCGCCTCGGCGAAGGTCAGGTAGACCCGTTGCGGCCCGACGGCCATGCCCGAGAGGCGGGCCGCCCGCGCGGCGGGAGGCAGCCCCGAGCGGTAGTCGATGGTGCGCAGCACGGGGATCCGCCCGTCCGGAAAGCCGGTGAAGCTCGCGGTTTCGAGCGTCACCAGTTCGCGGTCGGTGGCGGCGTAGATCCGGGTGTCGTCGGTGCCGAGTTCACGGATCGGCGACGGTAATCGCGCGCTGGCCAGCTGCTCCAATCCCCGTCCGCCGCGGCGCGAGTCGACGGCGCGCAGCGTGTTGTCCTCGGGTCCGGCGACGTAGCTGCGCGTCACCGCGGTGCCGTCGCCCGCAGAGACCGCAACGGCGAAGTTCAGTGAGCCGCGTTGCGCCGGGGGCGACGACGTGCCCTGAAAGTGGCGGATGCCCGACGATCCGTACAGGTGATAGTCGAGCTCGCGGCCGCGGTTGGCGCCGTCGATGGTGTCCGCGCTGGCATCGGAGATCGCGGTGGGCAGCCTGCGGTAGCCGTATTCGTCCACCGGTGTCACCGCCGTCCCGTCCGACGACAGCACAAGCAGCATCCGCAATCCCGCGTCCTCGGAGAGGTACGCCGGGGCCGGTCCGGCGTCGAATTCGCTGACCTGACGCAGACTTTCCAGGTCGACCGCGGCCACCGTGTCGCGCCCGGGCTGCGGCACGAACACCACCCGCTCGTCTTTCCGGCTGATCTGCAGGTTGCGTCCGGCCCCCATGGGTGCCGAGAAGCGAGTCCTGGCATCGCCGCCGCGATCGCCGGCGGTGACCTCGGCCAGCCGGTGATCGTCGGTGAGCGCGACGAGGGCGTGCATGCGGTACGACCACACCGGCTCGTGCAACGCCGCACCGGCCCGCCAGATCTCGACGTCGGGCGCGCTTTCCAGCGACGCTCCGGGCTGCGAACAGGCTGTCGTCATCACGGCCGTCGCGACCGCGCCGACGACGCCGCGGCGCAGCAACGCCCGGACGCGCCGGCCCGCCCGGGGACCCAATCCGCCGCCCATCGACCGCCTGCTCCTCTCGCCGTTTGTCCAGGACATACCCCACACGGACACGGCCACACCCCGTTTGGCGGCCGGATCCGTCGGGTAGCCGTTTCACCGGGCGCGCACAGCCCCGCGCGTCGAACCAAAGCAGATGGGAGGGACACTGTGGCACCGACCGCCATCAAGTCGCCCACCGACGTGGTCGACTTCCTCGTCAGTCAACATGAGCAGATCAAGACGATGTTCGCCGAAACCCTGGCGGCGTCCGGAAAAGCACGCGAGAAGGCCTTCGTCGAGCTTCGGCGACTGCTCGCCGTGCACGAAACCGCGGAGGAAGAGATCGTCCACCCCCGCGCCAAGCGCAAGATCTCCAACGGCACCGCCATGGTGGACGAGCGCCTGCACGAAGAGCGCGAGGCCAAGACCGTCCTGCAGAAGCTGGAGAAGCTCGACGTCGACAGCGAGGAATTCACTCGCGAACTGACGAAGTTGCGCGACGCGGTCATCGAACACGCCGAGCATGAAGAACAGGACGAATTCGCCAAGCTGGGCCAGGAATTGAGCGGCGACGAGCTGGAACGGATGGGCCGCGCCGCCAAGCTCGCCGAGGCGATCGCTCCCACCCGCCCCCACGCCGGGGTGGAATCGCAGGTGGCCAACCTGGCCGCCGGCCCGTTCGCCGCCATGCTCGACCGGGCCCGCGACGTCATCATCGGCAAGGGCTGACCCAGCCGCACACGGCGTGGTACCCCCGCTCGGTGGGGAAGCGGGGGCACCACGCCCTCCGCCGCAACAGTTCATGGCCGCAGCATCGAACGCACCCGGAGCCGCCCGCTACCTGCCCGCGGAGCGGGACCTCGACGCGCTGCGCGACGCGGCCCAAACCTGCCGTGGTTGTTCACTTTTCGAGCATGCGACCCAAACGGTCTTCGGCAGCGGGCATCCCGGCGCGCCGCTGATGCTGGTGGGCGAGCAGCCCGGTGACCAAGAGGACCGCGCCGGCGAGCCGTTCGTCGGGCCGGCGGGTCGACTGCTGGCCCGTGCCCTGCAGGACGCCGACATCGATCCGGACGTCGTCTATGAGACCAACGCGGTCAAGCACTTCAAGTTCACCCGCAAGGGCGGCAAGCGACGCATCCACCAGAAGCCGGGCCGCGCCGAGGTCGTCGCGTGCCGGCCCTGGCTGATCGCCGAGATCGAGGCGGTGCGACCGCAGGTCATCGTCTGCCTGGGCGCCACCGCCGCACAATCGCTGCTTGGGGCCGATTTTCGGGTGTCCACGCAACGCGGCCTGCAACTGCGGCTGCCCTCATCCGTTGACGTGCACCTCACACCCGAGCCGACGCTGGTGGCGACGGTTCACCCGTCGTCGGTGTTGCGCGACCGCAGCGACCGACACGACGAGGTCTACAAGGCGTTCGTCGACGACCTGCGCAGCGCGGGCGCCGGACTCGGCAAGCACACCAAAAGTTGACCCGGCCGCGGTCAACTCTTCTTGTGCGGCAAGAACTCCTGCGCCTTGGTCTTCAGCCCGACCTTGACGAAGCCCACGCGATCCTCGTCGCCCGAGAGCACCGCCGTCGTCGCCGACTTGAACTGCTCCCAGGTGGCGTGCGGCGGGATGGGCGGCATGTCGGGGTCGGTGTAGACGTCCAGCACGGTGGGGCGGTCCGCCGACAGCGCCTGGCGCCAGGCATCCGACAACTCCTCGGGATCCTTGATGGCCATCGCGTTCAGGCCCAGGCTGGCCGCGAACGCGGCGAAGTCGATGTCGGGAAGGTTCTGGGACTCCGCGAATTTCGGCGCCCCGGCCATGGCCCGCATCTCCCAGGTGACCTGATTCAGGTCGTTGTTGTGCAGGATCGCGATGATCAGTCGTGGATCCTTCCACTCCTGCCAGTACCGCTTGATCGTGATGAGCTCGGCCATGCCGTTCATCTGCATGGCGCCGTCACCGCTGAACACGATGACGGGCCGGTCCGGCTGGCCGAACTTGGCGCCGATGCCGTACGGAACGCCGGGACCCATCGTCGCCAACGTGCCCGACAGCGATCCCCGCATGTTGCCGCGGAACTTCAGTTGGCGCGCATACCAGTTGGCCGACGACCCGGAATCTGCTGCGACGATGGCGTTGTCGGGCAACTGCGGGGACAGCTCGGAGAACAGCCGCAGCGGGTTGACGGGGTCGGCGCTGACCATTGCTTCCTTCTCCATGGTCTCCCACCAGCGGGCCACGGTCTTCTCGATGCCCTCGCGCCAGGAGCGGTCCTCCTTGCGACGCAGGTGCGGGATCAGCGCCCGCAGTGCGGTTTTCGCGTCCGCGACCAGGTTGACCTCGTACGGGTAGCGCATGCCGATCATCCGGCCGTCGACGTCGATCTGCACCGCGCGGGCCTGGCCGAATTCCGGCAGGAACTGGGTGTACGGGAAGCTGGAGCCGACCGTCAGCAGCGTGTCGCAGTCGCGCATCATCTCATAGCTCGGCCGGGTCCCGAGCAGCCCGATCGAGCCAGTGACCCAAGGCAATTCGTCCGACAGCACGTCCTTGCCCAACAGTGCCTTGGCCGCGCCGGCGCCGAGCAGGTCGGCGACTTCGGCCACTTCCTCGTGGGCGCCGCGCGCGCCGGTGCCCACCAGGATGGCGACCTTCTTGCCGGCGTTGAGCACATCGGCCGCCCGGGCGATCGCGGTGTCGTCGGGGGCGATTTCCGGGTACTCGATGCCGAGGCTGGAGGGCACCATCTTGAACGCGTGCTCGGGCGGCGAGTACGGCAGCTCCTGCACGTCGCTGGGGATGATCAAGGCGGTCGGGGCCCGCTGCGTCATCGCTATCCGGATCGCGCGGTCCAGCACGTTGGGCAATTGTTCGGGGACGGTGACCATTTGGACGTAGTCGCTGGCGACGTCCTTGAACAGGGTCAGCAGGTCGACCTCCTGCTGGTAGTTGCCGCCCATCGCGCTGCGGTTGGTCTGACCCACGATGGCCACGACCGGAACATGGTCGAGTTTGGCGTCGTAGAGGCCGTTGAGCAGGTGGATCGCGCCGGGGCCGGACGTGGCGGCACAGACCCCGACCCGACCGGTGAATTTCGCGTAGCCCACCGCTTCGAAGGCGCTCATCTCCTCGTGGCGCGACTGGATGAACTTGGGCTTGTTGTCCGCGCGACCCCACGCGGCCAGCAGCCCGTTGATGCCGTCGCCGGGGTAACCGAATACATGTTCAACGCCCCACGCCCGCAAGCGTTCCAGCAGATAGTCGGAAACCTCTTTTTTGGACATCTTTTCCCTCCTCGGCAGACGGTTCTACAGTGCTGGCGGATGGGCGTGTGTGGCTATTGTTTGAACCGCCTGCATGGCAGCGCCGCCGATTCGCGGGCCGGCCGATCGCGGCCGCCGCGGACAGGCGTGACCAATGCAGGCTGCCGCCGCGCGGGCGGCATTGGCACTTCCCACACGGGGCCGGTTACCCGCAATCGCCGGTGTTATGCGCTCATACGCGGCGAGCCAGGCGACTCTCAGCGAGTTATCAGCGTCGGTCAGGCGGCCTTGGGCGGGGCGGATGCGCCGGCGGAGCCGCGGCCCTTCGCCACTCGCCGGATCAGCATGCGGGTCGCCTTGTCCAGGATCTCCTGGGCCGCATCGGGTTTACGGGCGCGTTCGGCGCGGCGCGCCGCGGCGGCGATGGTGAGTCCCTGCTCGTAGCCGGTGACGATGCGGGGGTCCACATAGGAGCCGCGTGCCACCGCCGGGGTGTTGCCCAGCTCCTCGGCCACCTCTTTCATCACCGCGGAGGCCACGCGCTTGGCCACCCGGCCCGACGTCGCGGGGTCGGCGTCCGCGAAGGCCGCGGCCGCCAGCACCGTCCCATGCCACGTCCGCAGGTCCTTGACGGTGTACTCGGCGCCGACCAGCTCCTTGAATCGCTCGTTGAGGTCACTGGCACGCACGTCGAGCCACCCGGATGCCGTGCGGCACACCAACAGTCGCTCGGTGCGGTTGGGCCGGCGCATTAGCGCGCGCACCGCCCGGACCACTTCGGGATCCTCGATCTCCACGGCGCGCCTGACCCCGCTCTTGGCCGGAAAATCGAACTCGACCGCGTCGCGCCGGACCACCACATGCTCACACAACAGGGTGGACAGGCCGTAGGACTCGTGTTCCTCGGCGTACTGCTCGCCGCCGGCGCGGAAGTAGCCGCGATCGAGCAGCCGCAGCGCCAGTGCCAACACCCGCTTGCGGGTCAAGCCTTGCCGCGTCAGGTCTTTGGCGATCTCGGCACGCCATGCCGGCAACCGCGTGGACAGTTCCAGCACGCGGTCGAACTTCTCCTCGGCGCGTTCCTGCTGCCACGCGCAGTGGTACAGATACTGCCGGCGGCCGGCGGCGTCGACGCCAACCGCCTGAATGTGGCCGTTGCTGTGCGGCGAAATCCACACATTCTTCCAGGCCGGGGGAATGACCAGATCCTTGATGCGCTGCAGGGTTTGCGGGTCCGAGAGGGTTTTGCCATCGGGCCGGTAGTAGGCGAAGCCTTTACCGCGACGCTTGCGCGCGATTCCCGGCTCACTGAGCACGCTGCGGCGAAGTCGCATTTTTCGCCCTCCAGTTCGGGGTAGCTGACTGCACAATTACCCACCGGAGAAGTTGTTCACACCGGACAGCGATCGCCCGACGTGGAAACGACCCGCCACAACGCTGTGGCGGGTCGTCTCGCGCTCCGGTCAGCCGGCCATGAACTCGTGGTAGGCCGATTCCAGGTAGGGCGGCAGGGCCGAAACATTGCACTGCCGTTCGGTGTCGCCGATCGGCGCCAGGATGCCGCGCAGGTCGTTGTACTCCTGCGGGTGGCCGGTGAAGTAGCCGCGCAGGCTCGATTCGGCCTCAGGCCGCGGTTGGCCGTAGGCGGCCGTCACGACCTGGTTGGCGCCCGGGTGCGCCGCAAGGTACTGCTGGGCGGAGCCCTCGACGGAGGAAACCGTGTTGTTCACACCGCCTGGACTGCAGTCGGGTGCTGCGGCGGCCGAGGGCGCACCGACGATGCCCATGGCCATTCCCCCGAGCAGACAGCCGGCACTGATTCCGGCTACTTTCCGGCGCGCCACAATACTGCTGATTTTCATGATCTTTGTTGTCCTTCGAAACGAAAATGATTTTCTCTCGCCAGAGGCTCCCGATCCTCGAAATCCAAGGTAGCGGAGGCGATCATCGGCAGCGTTCGCTGACAACGAACGCCGGGGCCTGAATCGGCCTTCCGGCGTTCTTTTGCTAAGCGAACGATTACACGATCGACGAATTTTTAAGAAAACGAGCCGGTTCTTAGGGAATCGTGATCGAGATCGTGACGCGATTGTTATCTGGAGCCGGGCCGTCCGTCGCCGTCCGCGGCGTGGTGCCCGTCGGTGCTGGGCGGAGCCATGGTCTGCAGCCACGTCTCGACGTCGGGGCCGACGACCACCGCGTGACCGGACGCCAGCAGCGCCCCGGCGCCCAGCGCGGCGACCGCGGGTTCCACAGTCCGCACCTGTCGGCTATCACCTTGTTGGGCAAGCAGTTTGGATGTCAGGTCGGGTAACCGGATGGCGTCCGGGCCGGTGATGATGCGCGGCGTGTGTGACTGTCCCAGGGCCGCCTCGACCAGCACGTCGGCGACGGTGTCGGCGGCAATGGGCTGAATCAGCCAATCCTCGACGATCACCTCTTTGGCGTTGCAGGTGACGGCGTCGTGGTTGGTGGCGAATTCGTACCACTGCGTCGACTTGACGATCGTGGTCGGTACCGGCCCGTCGAGCAGGATGTCCTTGGCCTCCCGCTTGGCTTCGTAGTAGGGGAAGCCGTCGAACACGGGATCTTCGATGCCCGCGATCGTCGACACCACCAGGCGCTGCACGTCCTGCCTGGCGCATGCGCCGACGATGTTGCGCGAGGCGGTGGCCAGCGTCTGGCTGATGTCGGACCGGCCATCGGGCGGCACCGGATTGGATACGTCGATGGCGACGTCGACTCCCTGCAGCGCCCGCGAAAGCTCGGGCCCGTTGAACAGGTCGACGCCATGCTCACGCGAGATCTCCACGATCGTGACGTCGCGGGATTTCAGTCTGGCGACTACGCGGGACCCGGCGGTGCCGGTCGCCCCTATTACGGCGATGGTGGTCAATGCCCTTACCCCCTTCGGGGCCGTTTCTACCCGCTAAAAACCCGTTCAAACCGATGGATTTCTCCGCACGTGCGTGAGCTCAAGCCTCACCTGCGGCTGACGTGATCACGCGCACATCGCGGGCCGACCGTGCAGGGGCGATGCGGGCCGGGCCGTTTGACACGCCCGGCCGGGGGAACGCCCTAAGTGCCATCGAGCGCAAGCTCGGTAACCACCGAGAGGGAGGTCGAACCCATGGGTGATGACAAGAGCGGGCCGGAAGAAGCGGTCAAGGGCGCCGTCGAGGGCGTGAAAGGGAAGGCCAAAGAGGTCGGCGGGGCCGTGCTCGGCCGTGACGACATGACCAAAGAAGGTCAGGCCCAGCAAGACAAAGCGGATGCCCAACGCGATGCGGGCAAGAAGGAAGCCGAAGCCGAGTCGGCACGGGCCGGCGCGGAGGCCGCCGAAGAGCGTCAGAAGAAAAACCAGTAAGCCGCCCGCACAGGGGCCCGGTCCGATTGTCGGGCCGGGCCCTTCTCGCGCGCGGGGCATGCCGGTGGCCTGGACCGCCAACCGATCGGTTTCAAGCCGCCGTGCCGGGTAATCCCGGTTTAAGTCGCCGTTGCATGCGCGCGTGGATGAGCGAGGTGAAGATGGGCCTGGGAGATCGGGTGGCGAGCGTGGTCGCGTTTCTACGTGCCGGTTACCCCGCGCGCGCGCCGGACGCCGGCTACGCGCCGCTGCTGGCGCTGTTGCCGCGGCGCGTGTCCGACGACGAGGTCGTCGCCATCGCCGAAAGACTCCTGACGCCCTGGCGTCGCCCGATCGATCTCCCTATCGACAGCGCCGACGTCGGCGTGGAGATCATCGGGATCACCGACGAGATGCCTTCCGCCGACGATATCGAGCGTGTCCTGTTCGCGGTGCAATCGCGCCGCAATGGCGGCTGAGCCCTCAAACCCGTTGCAGGTCAACCACCAATGGCCGGTGGTCGGAAATGGTCATGAGGTCGGCCTGGACGGCACCGCCCCGTAATCGGCGATCGTCGGTCAAGATGTGGTCGAGCTGGCGGTTGGGTACGTCCGCGGGAAACGTCTTGGCAGCGGCCAACGCCCGCATGCCCGACCAGCGGCGCACGGTCTGCGGGGTCATGTTCAAGTCGCCGGTCAACAGCCGCGGTCCCGGGAAGCCGCGCAGGTCATGAATCAACCGGCGCAGCTGGCGCCGGTTCCAGCCCGGAACGAAGGACAGGTGCGTGTTGGCCACCGTGAGTCCGCCGAACGGGGTGTGCAGCTGCGCGATGACCGCCGCGCGGGGCTCCTCGTCGACGACCATGACCCGGTTGGGCCCCGGCAGATACATCGGAAATCGCATCGGTATGCGGGGTAGCCGCACCACCTGCCAACTGGAGACCGGGTATCGGGACAGCAGCGCGATACCGTATGCGGCGGTGCCGGGTGTCTCGCGGCCGGTGGCGGCCATCCAGGTCGCGCCCGGTGTGCCCGAAATCGCCGCCACGAAGCGGTGTTCCACCGCGCCCATGGCTTCAGCCGCGGCGGCGGTCAGGTCGGCGCGTTCGGAGCGCGGCTGATCGCAGTCGACCTCTTGCAGGCTGAGCACGTCCGGGTCGAGGCGCTTCACGCAGTCACGCAGCCGCGCGACGACGACGCCGTCACCGACGGTGCGCCCGTGCAAGATGTTGAACGTCGCCACACGCATAGGTTTTCACCTACCCACTTTCCCCCTCGTGCAGTCACCGCGGCACGTCCGTCCTTGGATCAGCG
Source organism: Mycobacterium mantenii (assembly GCF_001667865.1). Lineage (GTDB taxonomy): Bacteria > Actinomycetota > Actinomycetes > Mycobacteriales > Mycobacteriaceae > Mycobacterium > Mycobacterium mantenii_A. The sequence goes on from NZ_LZJP01000110.1 coordinate 41,582, forward strand.
CGCGCCGGGGACCCCCTCGCGAGCGGCCACCGAGCGGCCGTCGCCGGTGTCGAACACTTCGATGACGACATCGCTGTCGCGGTAGCGGCCCATCGACGTCAGGCCGGGCGTTTGCGCGATGATGTCGTGGGCCGCGTCGCCGGTGAGTGGGTAATCGGCCACGGGGTGACGCCAGTGCGCGGCAACGATATTGGCGCCCGGCGCCATCCTCGGACACTCTCGGCGCAGCACCTCGGCCAACGTCTCGGCTTCCAGGTAGTAGGCGACCTCGCTGAGCACCAGCAGGTCGTACGGCCCGCCGGGCCACGCCTCGTCGAGCGACGAGCGCAGCAGCGTTACCCGCTCGCGGCAGCCGGCCTCGCGCAGCCGGGTGTCCGCGCCGCGCAACGCCGCCTCGGCGACATCCACGGCGGCCAGGTGGTCACAGCGCTGCGCCAGCGCGGCGGTGAGCGTTCCGATCGAGCAGCCCGGCTCAAATCCGTTTCGGTATCGGCGTTTCGGCAGCAGCCCGAGGGTGATCGCATACTTGCGTTGTTCGTACCACCGGGTCGACAGCTGCCACGGATCATCCGTGCGGACATACATCTCGTCGAAGTAGGCGTCGGGCAGCCGTGCGGTCACCGAAATACGACCTCGCCCACCGCGAGCAGCCGGGGAAGTACGAAGCCCGGCAGTACGGGTGCCGATTGGCTTGCGTTGGGCTCGAACTGACTTCGATAGAGATGCGCCGCCCGGCGCTTGCGCTCCATCGCCCAGCCGGGCGCCGGCGCGCGGTACGCCTGGTCCCACGGCACCGCGGGGTCGGCCGGAAGCGCCCAATGCCACATCCACACCGGGTATTCCAGCAGCGCGGCGCCGGTGCGCGCACATGCGGTCGCGGCCGCGCGCCCCACGGCTTCGTGATCGGGATGGCCGTCGCCCCGCCATGTCGCCGCGCACCAGGTCGCAGGACCGGCGGCCTCGAGGATCTCGGTCAGCGTCTCGGTGAGCCCGTCTTCGTGATCGGCCAGTTCACCGTCTGGCAGCCCCAGTGATATCGGCGCGCTCGTCCCTAAAAGGCTTGTTGCCCTGCGTAATTCGTACTTTCGGGTGGTTTCCATACGAAGCCGCTCGCACGCCGACGCGCCGGGGTGTGCGGCCCCGCCGTCGCTGACGCAGACCACCTGGACGGCGACTCCCGCCGCGGTCAATTGGGCGATCGTCGCACCCAGGCCCAGCGTTTCGTCGTCGGGGTGCGGGGCGACCACGATCAACTCTGGACACTCCGTCGGGTCGAGGGCAGGCAGGGGCCTATCCGAAAACGAGGCCAGCCACAGCGGCGCCGGGGTGCCGCTGTGGGTCAGCGGCTTGACCGCGAATCTGGCGCAGTTGCCCGCCTGCAGGGTTTTCATGGGGTCCTCATCGCCTGCCGGCCCGCCAGCCGCCCGAGTTCGGCCAGATCCCGTTCGGCGTGGCTTTGCCGGATGTAGATGCTCAGGTCGGCGACCCGTTGCGCGTGCCGGCCATCCTGGCACAGCGGGCCGGGTCCCAGCGCGCGTCCGGTGCGGGTGATGGCTTCGTCGACCGCGTGTTCCACCACCGTGCGGACGCGGCGGGCCAGCAACTGCGCCCGGCCGGACCGGTCGAACGGGTCGTCGTCGACCTGACTAGCGGCCACGGCCAGTATCGCGTCGCTGGCGGCCAGCGCGGCATCCACGGCGCCCAAGTGCGCCAGCGAATAGGCATCGGCCGATTGGCTTGCGGCGCAACGATATAGCGGATCGGCGACCCTGCGGGCGCCGCCGAGCCAGCAGGCGGCCACGCCGATGGCGCCGTGCCAGAACCCGGGCCGGGTCAGATAGTCGCCGGGATCGCCCACGGCCACGGCATGAGTGTTGGTGAACTGGACCGGCCGGGTGTCGCTGCCGGCCATCCCTGCGTTCCACCAGGTGCTGGGCAACGCCTTCACCGCAGGGTCGGTCGCGGTCACCGCGAACAGGCCGCGGGCGCCGTCGTCGAGCCGCGCGGTCACCAGCGCGTGGGTGCAGAACCCCGCGCCCGAACACCACACCTTGGTGCCGTTGAGCACGAAGGCGCCGTTGGTGTCGGTCGCGGTCAGCACCGCGTCGGGGGCTTCGGCCGCCCACACGCCCCACAGCTGTCCCGGCTCGGGCGGCTTGCCGCCCAACTCATGCAGTATCGCGACGGCATCCACATGTGCCTCGGCGACCCGGGCCGCGACGATGTTGTCCTCGGCCAGCTGGGCCAGCCGTTGCCAGCGCTCGGCGGTGCGTCCGGAGGCGGGTAGCGGAAGCTCGAGTCGTCCCGACTCCAGCCAGTGTTTGACCAAACCCGCCGTCACACGCAATCACCCGCCGCCGATCTCCCCAATTGCCTGAGGTGATGGGCGAATCCCATGGGGGCCCGGCCCTGGGTTCGCGCCGAAGTGATCACCGACAATTCGGTGTCTCGATGTATGCGATAGCCGGCGGCTTCGAACCGCCCGACCAGATCGACATCCTCGCCCGTGGGCAAGGTGCGAAAGCCGCCGACACGCCAGTACGCCCGGGCGCTGAAGCCCATGTTGGCGCCGTGGATGTGCTCGTGATCGTCGTCCCGTTGTATTGGGTCCGCTTGGTAGCAACGCAGATAGCGGTCGACGACGTCGGCGTCGTGGTGACGCCAGTCGCTGACGCGCACGACGCCCAGGACCATGTCCGCGCCCACGCCCAGCTGATGGACCAGCCAGCCCGGATCCACCCGGCTGTCGGCGTCGGTGGTGGCAAACCAGCTTCTGGAGTCGTCGCCCAATAGTGATCGGGCGTAACCGAAACCGACGGCGCGCGCCGTGCCGACGTTGTGCACGTCGACGCTGATGAAGTGCACGTCGGGGCCGTACTCACCGGCCAGCTCGGCGCTGCCGTCGTCGCAGCCGTCCAGCACCACCACGATGGTGACCGGAATCGGCGCACACAGGGCGGCGGTGAGCACCGCGCGCAGACATGACGGCAGCTTTGCCCGTTCGTTGTGGGCGGGGATCACTACGGCGGCAGCGTCATAGGCGCGTGGCGCGGCGGTTGACATAACCCCAAGATTTCCCAACTGGGCGTAAGTTAAACAGCCTTGACACCCGTTCCGGGTGCCCCCGGCCCGTTCCAGGTTGCCCCCACCGCAGGCCGGGTATGACCTATGCACCATGGCAGCCACTGACGCCCAGACCGGCGCGACCGCGTGTATTACGCCGTTACGCGCCGCGCTGCGCAGCGCGGCGTCGGCACTCAAGGAGAACGGGCCGCGCTTCGCCCTCGCCGGCAGCTACGCGTTATGGGCTTACGGCGCACCGGAACCCAGCCATGATGTGGACCTGGTGGTGGCGGAGCCCGATGTGGAAACGGCCGTGGCGACCCTGGCCGGCGCCGGGTTCGCCATCGAGCGCCCGCCGGAGGATTGGCTGTTCAAGGCCCGCAGGGCCGACATGCTGGTCGACGTCCTGCACCGGCTCAACGGAGTGCCCGTTGATGCCGGGATGCTGGACCGCGCCGAACAACACGACGTGCTGGCCATCAGCATGCCGGTGTTGCCGCCCACCATGGTGCTCGTCCAGCAGCTGCGGGCGCTGAACGAGCATTACTGCGATTTCGCCAGGTTGCTGCCCGCCGTCCGCGCGGTGCGCGAACGGCTCGACTGGGAGGCCATCACGGCGCTGACCGCCGACAACGATTACGCGGTCGCGTTTCTGGTGCTGGCCGACCGGCTCGGCCTGACCGGTCAGTGATTACGCAGTTTGGCGACGAGCTTGTCTTTGGTCAGGCTCGAATAGCCGGACATGCCAAGCTCTTTGGCGCGCTTCCTGAGTTCTGGCACGGTCCAGTCCTGGTAAGACCCGGACTTGCCGCCCTTGCGGGCCACCGAAGACTTACCCCGTCCGGCGGCCGCATTCGAAATCCGTGCGGCCTTCTCCTTCGAGTCGCCCTTCTTGCGGAGGTCCTGGTACAGCTTTTCATTCTTGATCGACGAACGCGGCATGATTCATCCTCCTGTCCACGATGAGCGTCCTAACTGTGCTGAATGCCCGCCCCGGCCGCTTCAAAAACCACGTACTAGGCCGGTATCGGGTCGGTGCGCCGCTCCCAGCAACGGTGCCGGGCCAGCGCGGCGGCGAATTCGTCCACGAAGCGGTCCGGCAACTCGTCGGCGGCGGCCGTGGTGGTGATGACGGCCTGATCCTCGAGCACGTCGGTGTCCTCGGCCAGCCGATTGGTGATCCCCGCGGTGCGCAGCAGGTCGACGCCCGCCCCGTAGGCACCGATGGGCTTCAGATGTTTGTAGGCCTCGGTGACGAAATGCACGGCATAGCCGTCGTTGGACAGGGTCGCTATTGAGCGCGGCCCGCACGCCACCACGACGGCGTCGTACAGCACCGACGCCATCGTGGTGAACGATCGGTCGACGGCCAGTTCACCGCCGGATCCACCGGCCAGCATGCCGCCGGCGACCGGGGCCAACACCTCGACCACCGCGCCGCGCTCGCCCATCTGCTCGATGAAGCGTTTGGTCCCCACCACGTCGACTCCATCGGCGGCCAGGACGGCGATCTTGCGCGAGGCGATGGTGTCGCTGACACCGATCTGGGAGAGCGCCGGTGACGCGCCCACCCGGTCGTCCACCGGCTCCTCGGGCGGGGTGGGCAGCCCCAGCTTCGCGGCGACCTGGCCGGCCAGCCCGCCGTCGACGCGCGCGAGTTGTTCCACTACGCCCGAACGGATCTCGGGGACTTCGACCTTGCCGAGTTCGAAGGCGAACGCGGCGACGATGTGTTCGGCCTCGACCGGCGACATGCTCTGCCAGAACATGCGCGCCTGGCTGTAGTGATTCTCGAATGACTTGGCGCGCTTGCGCATTGCCTGCCCGTCCACCCGCTCGGTGTAGTGGCGGAACACGTTCTCGTCCGCCAGTGCCGGGCAGCCGCCGCCGATGCTGTTCTTGAAGTAGCTGGTGCGGCCCTGCGGGATCGCATGCTGTCCGTAACCGTCATGCTGGTTGGTCCGGACCTCGGCCACCGGCCGGTTGACCGGCAGCTGGGCGAAGTTGGGACCGCCCAGCCGGATCAGCTGAGTGTCCAGATAGGAGAAGTTGCGGAACTGCAGCAGCGGATCGTTCGTGAAATCGATGCCGGGCACCACGTTCGCCGTGTGGAACGCCACCTGCTCGGTCTCGGCGAAGAAGTTGTCCGGGTTGCGATTCAACACCATCTTGCCCACCGGCCGGACCGGAACCTGTTCCTCGGGAATGATTTTGGTCGCGTCAAGCAGGTCGAAATCGAACTTGAACTCGTCCTCCTCGGCGACCAGCTGCACGCCGAGCTCCCATTCCGGGTACTGGCCCGACTCGATCGCCTCCCACAGGTCGCGGCGGTTGTAATCGGGATCCTTGCCGGCGATCTTCTGGCATTCGTCCCAGATCAGCGAGTGCACGCCGAGCCGGGGCTTCCAATGGAACTTCACGAAAGTTCCTTCACCACTGCTGTTTACCAGCCGGAAGGTGTGCACGCCGAAACCCTGCATCATGCGGTAACTGCGCGGCAACGCCCGGTCCGACATCAGCCACATGATGGTGTGCAGGGTCTCGGGCTGCAGCGACACGAAGTCCCACAGCGTGTCGTGAGCCGACTGCGCCTGCGGAATCTCGTTGTGCGGCTCGGGTTTCACCGCGTGCACGAAGTCGGGGAACTTGATGCCGTCCTGGATGAAGAACACCGGGAAGTTGTTGCCCACCAGGTCGTAATTGCCTTGTTCGGTATAGAACTTGGTGGCAAACCCGCGCACGTCGCGGACGGTGTCGGCCGATCCGCGTGACCCGGCGACCGTCGAGAACCGGACGAACACCGGAGTCTGAACGCCCGGAGTGATCAGGAATTTCGCCGCCGTATAGTCCGCCAGCCAGTCGTCGTACGGCTCGAAATAACCGTAGGCGCCGGCCCCGCGCGCGTGCACCACCCGCTCCGGAATGCGCTCGTGGTCGAAGTGGGTCATCTTCTCCCGGGCGTGGAAGTCCTCCAGCAGGGTGGGGCCCCGCTCGCCCGCAGTCAGCGAATCGTCGGTGTGGTCAACGCGGACGCCCTGTTGCGTGGTCAGGTATCCGGTGTCGCGGCGGAACCGCGCCGGCTCCAGGTCGCGCTGTTTTGGATTCTGTTCTGTGGCCATGCCGTGTCGGGTACCACCGCCCGACCGGTGCAAACGACACGAATGCGGCCCTATCCACCACGACGACGGTTGCCTACCATTGACAGGGGTAGTCGAAAGTGGTGATCCAGACGGCTGAAGTCGGCGACCTTCGTGGCGTCGTAGCTATCGGTGCATCGGCCGGCGGGGTCGAGGCGCTATCTAAGCTTGCCGCCGGGTTGTCGCCGGACCTGCCCTACGCCTACCTGATGGTGCTGCACGTGCCCGCCGGTGCGCCCAGCATTCTGGCTCGCATCATCAATCGCAGCGGTCCGCTGCCGGCGGTGGCTGCCCACAACGGCATGCCGCTCGAGCCCGGACACATCTACGTCAGCATCCCCGACCGCCATCTGCTGGTCGTCGATCATCGCGTGCTGCTGTCGCAGGGGCCGACCGAAAACGGGCACCGACCCGCGATCAACGCGTTGTTTCGATCGGTGGCCTTGACGTTCAAAAGTCAGGGGATCGGCGTGCTGCTCTCCGGCGTGCTCGACGACGGCGTGCTGGGAATGGCCGCCATCCGCTCGTGCGGCGGGACCACCATCGGCCAGTCACCCGAGGACGCGTTGTTCCCGGCGATGCCGACCAACGCCGCAGACGCGGGCGTGGTGGATCGGCAGGCCGCGGCGGCCGACATCGGCGCGGTCCTCAAAGAGCTGTCGCAGCGAGAGATAGAGGATCCTGAAATGGAGCCCGACGCCACGATGGAATTGGAGAACCGGATCGCCATGACTTCGCGGTTCTCGACCGGTTTCGACACCCAAGAACTGGGCGCGCCGTCCGGCTATACCTGCCCGGACTGCAACGGCTCGCTGGTGGCCATCAGCGAAGGCAACTTTCGCTGCCACGTCGGCCACGCCTGGACGGGTGACGCCCTGCTGAGCGCCCGCGACGACGAGGTCGAGGGAGCCCTGTGGGTGGCGCTGCGCAGCCTGCAGGAAAAGGCCAGGTTGGCCCGGGACCTGGCCGGCAAAGCCGAGCCCGGCCTGCTCCTTCAGCGCTACACCGCGATTGCGGAGGAAACCGAGCGAGCGCTGATCGTGCTCAGCGACCGATTGTCCGCCACCGCCCCTCATCGGGGTGAGACCGATGAATGAGCGCGATCCCGCCGTCCGGATCGACCTGGAATCCGATCGGGACGTGCCGATCCTGAAGGTGGAGGGCGTGCTTGACAGCTCGACCTATCGAACCGTCCGCGACACCGTCATCAAGGCCGCGATCGACGAGCCTCGCGCGGTGATCGTCGACGTCGACGGTCTGCGCGCGCCATCCGCTTCGGCCTGGACGGTGTTCACCAGCGCGCGCTGGCATGTCAGCGTCTGGCCCGACGTGCCAATCCTGTTGGTGTGCGCCCAGCCGGAGGTGCGGCGCGCGATAGCCGCGGCCGGCGTCACCCGATATGTGCCAATACATTCCACCCTGGAACTTGCGCTGGACGCCGTGCAAAGCCAATCCCTGCAGGTACGGCGGCGGGCACGCACCGAGCTGGCGCGAAACATCAGCAGCCTCGACGTGGCTCGCGGTGTGATCGACGATTGGCTCACCCAATGGGACATCCGGGAGGTGATCCCGGTTGCGGCGACGGTGGCGACCGTCTTCGTCGAGAACGTGCTCGACCACACCGAGAGCGCACCGGTGCTGATCGTCGAGAGTTATGACGACACCGTGACGGTCGCGGTCGAGGACCACAGCTCGTATCTGCCGGGCCGCCACGAGGACGCCGACCGCGGCGCCGACATCGTTTCCGGACTGGCCATCGTGTCCGCGCTGTGCCGGGTGTGGAGCGCCACTCCCACATCGTCGGGCAAAACGGTATGGGGATTGGTCGGCCGGGAAAACCGGTTCTGACGCCACCGGTCCGGACGCCGCGAGTAGTGTTCGAGTCCTTCGGTGAACCGCTTATCGGGACGGGACTTGCATGGACGCCACGACTGACGAGGCTTTCGAGGCGCTGCTGCGCTATATGCGCGATTCCCGCGGTTTCGACTTCACCGGGTACAAGCGCACCTCGTTGATGCGCCGCGTCCGGCACCGGATGGATCAGGCCGGTTACACCACGTTCGAGGAGTATGTCGACTTCCTGCAGGCCAGTTCGGATGAATTCACCTCACTCTTCAACACCATCCTGATCAACGTCACCTCGTTCTTCCGCGACCCGGATGCCTGGGAGTTCGTCAGCACCGAGGTGATTCCGCGGCTGCTGGCCGAGCGTGGGCCCGACGACCCGATTCGGGTGTGGAGCGCCGGTTGCGCCGCGGGACAGGAGGCCTACACGCTGGCCATGCTGCTGGCCGAGGCGCTGGGATTCGACGGATTCCGGCAGCGGGTCAAGATCTACGCCACCGATGTCGACGAGGACGCGCTCACCGAGGCGCGCAGCGCCTCCTACGATGCCAAGGCGGTCGAATCCGTACCGCCGGACCTGCTGGCGCGCTACTTCGAACAGGTCAACGGCCGCTACATTTTTCACAAAGACCTGCGGCGTGCGGTGATCTTCGGCCGCAACGATCTGGTCAAGGACGCGCCGATCTCGCGCGTCGATCTGCTGGTGTGCCGCAACACCCTGATGTATCTCAACGCGGAGACGCAGCGAAACGTGTTAGCACGCTTGCATTTTGCACTCGCACCGCAGGGGACCCTGTTCCTCGGGCACGCCGAGATGCTGCTGAGTCACGGCGACCGGTTCACTCCGCTGAACCTCAAGCACCGCATCTTCCGCAAGGCGGCCGGGTCCCACGGCGGCGTGGATCGCTACGACCCGAATGGCGTGTTCTACGAACGCCACGCCGATCTGCCCGGCCTGACGACGGTGCGCGACTTGGCTTTCCGGGCCAGCCCGGTGGCGCAGATCGTGGTGACCGGCGAGGACACCGTCGCGATGATCAACCAGCAGGCGGAGAGCATCTTCGGGCTCTCGGCGCGCGACATCGGCAGGCTGCTGCGCGACCTCGAGATCTCCTACCGCCCCGTCGAGCTGCGCGCCTACCTGGAGCAGGCCAAGGTGGAGCGGCGCTCCGCGCGGATCCAGGACGTCAAATGGCAGCGGCCGGGTGCCGAGACGGTGTGGTTCGAGATCCACGTGAACCCGCTCGTCGACGCCGAGAACGGTCTGCTCGGCGTGTCGATCGTCTTCTTCGACGTCACCGCGACGCGTGCGCTGCTGGATAAGGTCGTCCAGACCAACCGCCAGCTGGAGGCGGCCTACGAAGAGCTGCAGTCCACGAACGAAGAACTCGAGACCACGAACGAGGAACTGCAATCCACGGTCGAGGAACTCGAGACCACGAACGAGGAACTGCAGTCCACCAACGAAGAACTCGAGACCATGAACGAGGAGCTGCAGTCCACCAACGACGAACTGCACACCATCAACGACATGCTGCGCGAACGCAGCCTGGAACTGGACGACGCAAAGAACTTCCTGGACTCGCTGATCGACTCGGTCGACATGGGCATGGTGGTGGTCGACCGGGAGATGAAGGTGATCCTGTGGAACCGGGGCTGCGAAGAGCTCTGGGGACTTCGGGCCGACGAGACGACCGGGTCGCGGCTGACCGCGTTGGACATCGGCCTGCCGCTCGATGGCGTGCGGCCCTTGATCGGCAACGCCTTCGTCGACCCGGACAGCTCCGGCGAAGTGACGGTGGACGCTGTCAACCGGCGGGGCCGCCCGGCCCGGGTGCGAATCAAGTGCACGCCGTTCCGTTCGACTGAGGGGACGGTGGCCGGGGCGCTGCTGCTGCTGGACGTCGTGGAATAGACGGCGTGGATTAACCGCCGGGGATCTCGCGGCGCGAGACTTGCCGCTCCCGCCGCGTGGATGCCTCCTCGGCCGCCTGATGTGCCAGTTGCGCGCGGTAGCGGGACTCCTCGGCGCTGCGTTGTGCCGCGGCCACCGTTTCCTGCGTGGCGCCGAACCCCACCTTCAGCTCCTGGCGGCGGCGTTCGAGTTCGGCTCCGCGCAGGCGGGCCAGTTCGCCCCGCGCCTCGGCGCTGTTGGTCTGGTATTTCGCCGACAGCCGGCCGAAGATGTCGCACGCGGCGACGGCCGCATCACCGTCGGCCGCCGGATCCGGTGCCGGCGGTTCCCGCGGCTCGGGGAGTGGCGCCCCTCTGACAATGCCTGCCAGGACTGCGCCGATCTCGTCGATTCGCAACACCAGGTCGGCGCCGGCGCGCGCGGCCGCGATCGGCATCGACGGGTATTGGGCGGTCTCCGGGCTTTCGGCGATGACGACGGCGCCCGCCCGCTTCATCGCGGCGGTGCCCGCCGCGCCGTCATGCCCGGAACCCGACAGCACTACGGCAACGCTTCGCGGTCCGTACGAGCCGGCGATTGACGCAAGCAGGACGTCGAATATCTGTGTCTGATGCGCCGGGATGGCCTGCAGTTGACACCTTCCGTCCGATGTCAGTTGCAGCAGCATCCCCGGTGGACAGACGACCACCTGTCCGGATGTCAGCACGCCTCCGTCCTGTGCCCAAGCGACCGAGCGTCCGGCCTGCCGACTCAGAATGGCGGGCAGCAGGCTGTCGTGACCGCCCAGGTGCTGCTGTACGACGACCGCGGCGGGAAAGTCCGGGGGCAGATCCCGCAATACTCTCGACAGGGCCTCCAACCCGCCCGCCGATGCCAGCAGGACCGCCAGCTGGATGCCCGGGCCGTGCCCGTCAGTCGCCATTCCTTCAGTCTCCACCCTGTCGACTCACCGCACCACCGCGCGGACCACCGCGCGTTTCGGCTGCTCGTCGCGGGTCCGCCAGGCGAATGCCGGGCCATCATGCGAAGATGCCGCCATGCCCGTTTCGCCCCCAGCGGCGAGGGTATGCCAACTCGTATTGGTGCACAGACGAACGGCGCGCGGAGGAAATTGCAGTGAAAATTGCAATTGTCAGCGGCGATGACGTTAACGGGGAAGACCCGGAGCGGCTGGGTGCCGCGCTGGCGGACGAGGGACACGACGCAACGGTGTGCCTTCGACGCGCTGGCGGGCGGCGCACGGAGACGTTTGTTGACGGTTGCCGGCGCGTGTCCGTCCCTGTCGGCCCGCGGACGGCCACATTGCCGGCCGACGTGCTGCCGTACGTGGGGGAGTGGGCCGCCAAACTCGACCGGATGTGGTCAACCGAGCAACCCGACGTCGTGCACGCCTTCGGCTGGCTGGGCGGGTTGGCCGCGCAACTGGCCGCTCGCCGTCGGCATATCCCCGTCGTGCAGACGTTCCACGGGCTGGCCGCGACCTCGCGGGGCCAGGCCGGCACCGAACACCAGACCGAACGCGAACGCCTCGAGCCGCTGCTGGCCCGCAGCGCGAGTTGGGTGACCGGCGAGAGCAGCGACGACGTCGACGCGCTGGCCCGGCTGCGTCGCCGCCGGACCCGAGTGTCCGCCCTGACGTGCGGTGTGGACGCCGAGCGCTACACACCGACCGGTCCGATGGCATCGCGCAACGGCCTGCAGCGCATTTTGTACGTGACACCAAACCCGTTGTGGTGCAACGGCATCGATATCGCCATCCGCGCTTTGCCCAAGGTGCGTGGTGCGGAGCTGGTGATTGCGGAGAACGACGCCACGAATGAAGACCACGACGAGGCGCGAACCCGGTTGCGGAATCTCGCTGCTGAGCTGGGTGTGGCCGACCGGGTCCGCTTTGACGGCACGGTCGCCGATGACGAACTGCCGAAGTTGATCCGGTCCGCCGACGTGGTGGCGTTCACGCCTCGACGACCACCGCGGGCCGGCGCCGTGCTGCAGGCAATGTCGAGTGGGGTGGTCGTGGTCGTGGCGAACGTGGGTGTGCTGGCAGACGTCGTACTCGACGACATCACCGGGCTGGTAGTTCCGCCGGAGAATCCGGTCGGCTTGGCCGCCGCATTGAGAAAGCTTCTCGCGCAGAGCTTCCAGCGTCAGAGCATGGGTGCGGCCGGCCGCACTCGTGCCCAGTCGCGCTTCGCGTGGCAGCGGATCGCGCTCGACGCGCTGAACACTTACCGAAGCGTCGGGTCGCAAGGTCGGGCGCCGGTAGGCACGGCGGCGCGGTGATGCGGGCGCCTGTGGTATCGACCCGGGGCCGTCCATGACCACCATGACGAGCGGGATCGACGGCAAGCGCCAGGAGCTGAGCGCCGATGGTGCCGGCGAGGAGCCCGAGGCGACTCGGCCCGACTACTGCGCGGCGCGTCCTGCGCTCGGATCGGATTTCGGGATACGCCCGGTTACCGTGCAATACAAGCAATTCCGCTCCACCGACCCGGAGACCGCGCGGCGATTCTTCGCCGGCGCCTACCAACCGGGCTGGCGAATCTCGGGCCTTGCCAGTCACTGCGTGGTGTCGCACCGGCGCAGTGACGCCGGTTCGATGACGGTCGACGAGGTGATGATCCGCGGCCGGGCGGCACTCGAAATCCCGGCGACCGACACCATAGTGGTGGTCCAGCCCCGGGCGGGATCGTTGAGTGTCGCCGGCGGACTCGTGGCGACCCCGGACTTCCCGATTCTCGTCGCGCATGGCATGCCCTGCGGATTGCACTGCAACGGTGCACGTTTCGATGTGGTGACCGTCGAGGCCGACGTGCTGCACAAAGTCGCCGCGGACTGGCACACGTCGTTGGCGCAACAAACCCAATTCGTGAATTGGCGGCCGCGTTCCCTTGCCGCGGTGCAGGCGTGGCATCGAGCGCTGGACTATGTGGTCGCGACGTTGGCCGCCGCCGACACCGCGCAGCAACCGCTGATCACCGCCGGGATGGCCAGCCTGCTGGCCGGTGCGCTGCTCGAGTGCTACCCGTCCAACCTGACCAGGCACGACCCGGCCAGCGACCTTGCGCTGCCCGAATCGCTCAAGGAGGCGGTGTCGTTCATCCACCGTCACACCACCGAGGACATCGGCATCAGCGACGTGGCGGCCGCGGTGCATCTGACGCCCAGGGCCGTCCAGTACCTTTTCCGCCGGCAGCTCGACACGACCCCGACGGAGTACATGCGCCGCGTCCGGCTCGGGCGCGCCCATCAGGACCTGATGGCAGCAACCACCGCTACCTCTACCGTCACCGAAATCGCCCAGCGGTGGGGGTTCGCGCACACCGGACGGTTCGCCGTGCTCTACCGGCAGACCTACGGCGAGAGCCCGCACACCACACTGAGGCAACAGGTCTCGTCGTCCTGATGGCCCGGCCGGACCCGATCAACCATTCAGTTTGCGCATCAATTGGTTCGCGGCGTAGCGGCCGCTGACCAGCGCGCCGGTCACCGTGGACGGATTGTCAACGCCCACAGCCTCGCCCGCCAGATAGAGCCGGTCGCCGATCGGGTCCTGCAGCCGGCGCCGGTCGTCCAGGCCGGAGCCGGGCGAGTGAAACGAGTAGGCGCCCAGGGCATAGGGGTCGACCGTCCACTTCGACGTCCGCACGTCCGTCAGCGCGATGTCGTCGCCGAAGAGCCGGCGGGCGACCGGCAGCGCGCCGGCCAGCAGATCCTTGGGCGCGCACGACTCCACGAATCGCCCCCGCCCGCCGCCGTTGAAGGCCACGGCGATGGGACCGGCGGCGCCCGGCAAGGTGAACCACTGCGACCACAACCCGCCTTCGGGCCCGAAGTACTGGTAGAAAGCGTTGTCTACCTTCCACGTTCGTTGCCCGAAGCGGAAGAAGCTCTTGGACAACGCCCCGAAGCCCAGGGCCTTCACCGCCTGGGCGTGACCATCGGGCAGCGGCGGATCAAAGGTGATCGCACCGGATTTCAGCACGCCGAGGGGAACGGTGACGATCGCGGCCGGACCCCGAAACGACCTGTCCCCCGCGCGCACGATGACGGCGTTGTCGCGTTGCACGATCGCGGTGACCGGCGTGTTCAGCTCGATGGTGAGTCCGTCGGCGAGCAACTTCGGCAGGGCGTCATAGCCGTTCGTGATGACGTCCTGGTCGCCGCCGGCGAAGTCACCCTTGTCAAAGGTGCTGGCCGACAGCTGGTTCGCGTCGGCGGCGTATTCGTCCTCGATCTCGGTGGTGAGGTAAAACGCCAGCTGAGCGCGATCAGCCGCGGAAAGCCTTGCGCTGTCGGCGGCGGCTTGCACCGCCGCGCCCAGACTGCCCGCACCGCCCTGGCTTCCCGCACCGCCCTGGCGCGCCCGTTCGACGAACGATCGCCAGGTGGCGCTCTGGTAATCCAGCGGCGCCACGGCGGGGTCGACCGCGAGTTTGGCCCACCCGTAATAGTCGGTGCCGGCCAGCTGCGCCCGCGCCCGCCGGGCCAGCTCGGTCAGCGGGTTGTCCGTCGTGCCGTGGATCCACGACGCGCCCAGCTCCAGGGGTGTGCCCCAGTCACGGTCGGTGCACACCCTGCCGCCGATGCGGCCGCGGGCTTCGATGACCCGTACCGGCCGGCCGGTGTCGGCAAGGGTACGGGCGGCGGACAAACCCGCCATGCCCGCGCCGACGACGAGGACCGACGCGGTGTCCGGCGGTGGTGGTTGATCGGAGGCGCGCCCGGTCGCGCGGGTCGGCCGGTTCGACGCGCAGGCGGACGCCAGCCCACCGCCGGCCACGCCGGTCGCGGCCGCGAAGAATGCCCGTCGCGACAACCCAGACACGGGTCTAAGCGTCTCATAAGAAACGTTTGCCGGATTTCCCAAAAGCGCACCCGAGTTAGGGATAGGATCGTCGCATCCTTAGCTGCGGCAACGGGGCCGCGTTCGAGGGGGGAGCGGCGATGAGTGCTCGACGATCGACCCGCCCGGTTGACCCGTTCCCCGACCAGCTGCCGCCGAGTGAGACCGTCACGGTCCGGGCGGCCGACGGCACCCGGCTGCACGCGGAGGTGTTTGGGCCGCCCGACGGTTATCCGATTGTCTTGACGCACGGCATCACCTGCGCGATCAGGGCGTGGGCGTACCAGATCGCCGACCTGTCCCACGACCACCGAGTGATCGCCTTCGATCATCGCGGCCACGGACGAAGTGGCGCGCCGCGAGGCAAGGGCTACAGCCTGAAACACCTTGCCTCCGACCTGGATTCGGTGCTGGACGCGACCCTGGCACCGCACGAGCGCGCCGTGGTGGCCGGCCACTCGATGGGCGGCATCACCATCGCCGCGTGGTCGGAGCGCTACCGGCACAAGGTGCCGCGGCGCGCGGACGCCGTCGCGCTGATCAACACCACCACCGGCGATCTGATCCGCGAGGTGCGGCTGCTGCCGGTGCCGTACGGGTTGTCGCCGGCCCGCGTCCTGGCCGGGCGCGCCCTGATCAACGCGTTCGGTGGGTTCCCGATCCCGACCGCCGCCCGCATCCCGAGCCGCTATGCGGTGGCGATGTTGGCCACCGGGCGAGACGCCGATCCGAGCATCGCCAGGCTCATCTACGAGCTCTTCGAGAAGACATCACCGGCGGGCCGGGCCGGATGCGCCAGAGCGCTGGTCGCGTCATTGGGGGCTCGGCATCTCGATCTGGACGGCCTGACCGTGCCGACGTTGGTGATCGGGAGCGAACGCGACCGGCTGACACCCATCAGCCAGTCCCGCAGGATCGCGCGCAGCGCACCCAATCTGGTGGGGCTGGTCGAACTGCCCGGCGGGCACTGCTCGATGCTGGAACACCCGCGCGAGGTGAACCGCCAGTTGCGTGCCCTCGCCGAAATGGCCCTCAACAACGCGGCCACCCGCCGGATCAGCTCATAGCAGGGCGGTGATTTCGGCGGCCGCGCGCTGCCCGGAGCGGATCGCGCCGTCGAGGAACCCGGTCCACTCGTCGGCGGTCTCCGTGCCTGCCCAATGGATTGGCCCGACCGGTTCGCGCAGCCACGGCCCGAACCGAGTCCACGACCCCGGCGGCACCGCGGCGGTGGGGCCGCCGGGCGCAAATTCCTCCACCCCCCAACGATGATCGACATAGTCCAGCGGCTTGAGCGCGTCGTCACCGAAAAGCGTTGCAAAGCAACGCAACGCGTCACGGCGGCGTTGATCGCTGGGCAGCGAGTCGAACGCGCGGGCGTCGACGAAACCCATCAGGATGCCGGGGCCGTCCGGGTGCGGACTGACGTCGAAGGTGATGAAAACGGGCCCCTTGTCGGACAGGGCCTGGCCGGAGAAGCCGTTGGTCCGCCAGAAGGGCGTGGAATAGGCCGCGTACGCCTTGCTGAGCCGGCCCTGCGGCCAATGCCGGGCGAGTTGCTCGTACTCGGCGGGCAGCGGGGGAGTGAACTCGATCGAGGCGCGATGGGCCGGCGGGATGGCGACGATGACGAACCCGGCCTCGGTCTCGCCGAGGGCGGTCGTGACGGTGACGCCCGCGCCGTGGCGCTCGATTCGCCGCACCGGGGCGTTGAGCAGCACCCGGTCACCCAGTTCGGCGGCCGCGGCCTCGGCGATCTGTTGCGTGCCACCGGGAAAGCGGTCCTGTTGGGCGCCGTCCTCGACGTCGAGCAGCCGGTCCAGGCCGCCGGCCGCGTGCGCGTAGCGGGCGGCGTGCAGCATCGACACGTCGTCGGGTTCGCATCCCCAGGTCACCCGCGCCACGATCGCCAGCAGGTCCTGCGAGGACGCGGTCGCGCGCACCGAGCGCAGCCAGCCGCCGAGCGAGAGGCCGTCGAGTTCCTGCGCACGGCGGGCATCCCACGGCGCTGCCAGCGGGATGCTGCGGGCGATCCTGTCGAACTGCCACCGCAGCCGACCGATGTCCAGCAGGCCGGTCAGCGAAAGCTTGGGGATGGTGCCGTGATACGCGTGCGTCCACCCGCGCCAATGGATCAGGTTCTTGCCGTCGTGATGTGTCGGAGTGGTCGGGACGTCCAGTTCGGCGGCCATCGCCAGGACGGCGTCCTGGGTCGGCCCGACGAATGTGCCGCCCAGATCGGCCGGCAATCCGGCAACACTGCCGGTCAGCGACCGTCCGCCGACCCGGCCACGGCCCTCGAAGACCACCACGTCATGGCCCTGCTGTGTCAGCTCACGCGCCGCGGCGAGTCCGGCGAAGCCCGCACCGACCACGACAACGTCGACGATCCGCGGCGGCTTTGGCACGCGGTCTAGTGAACCGCATTTCCACGGTTTTCACGGCGAATTCTGCAAGCTAACTGCCGAATCGCTGGGCGTTTCGCATCACGGCGACGGCAATATATGCCGCGTCGCGCTGTTAATTGCGCTGCCACCCCGCGATTTCGGACAAGTCCGGCTACCAGTCCGGCTGCCAGTCCGGGTACGGCGCGACGTGTGAATGCCTAGGGCGCAACCGTTAACCAATCCTCGAACCCGGACGGGTCGTGCCGGCCCAGCGCGCCGTGTTCGTACAGGCCCCAGCCTTCGACCGGCTCGCCGTCGCCGTCGCGGCAGACCGCGCGGCCGACATGGTCGATCACACCGAAGCCCGCGCGGCCGACGATCGCCGGGTCGGTCATGTCGTACGTCAGGCGCTCGGCGAACTTTTCGCCCTTCCAGGTGCCGTGTATCCAGTCGGAGTCGCCGCCGTAACCGCCACCGACGTGAATGGGGACGGGCAATTTGGACTCGACGTCGAAATGAACCGGAGTCCCGTCGGGGGTGGTGGCGTCGATCGTCGCGCCGGTCGGGATGCGGGTGCCGGAGCGGTAGTGGATCTTGACTCGCGGCCAGCCCAGTTGCTCGACGCGGCCGTCGCGCCAGATCCGGGTGCAGTCGTTGAGCGAGCGGAACCCGTTGGGCTCTTCCTGGATGATCAGCACGATCGCGAAGTCGTCGAACGCCATGGGTACGTACAGCCACCACATGCCCTCGAACGGCGGGTCGGCGGGCCGCCCGGCGGGCTCGGCCTCGCCGATCGGACGAATGCCCCAGGACCGGTCGCGGCTGCCCAGCCATGTGTTGGGGTCGACGGTGATTTCCTCACCGTCGACGACGAGGCGTCCGCTCCAGCTGCCCAGCTGCGCAAAACGCTGCGCGTCCAGCGTCACCCGGTTGCCCGAACGCAGGACGTGCGGCTGTTCCTGGACGACGTCGAACAGCCCCGTCCAGGTGAGATCGGCTGCGATGCCTTCGGTTTCGTCCAGCACGATCCGCAGCTTGTGCAGCGGCTCGATCACCTCGACGCGGTAACCGTTGACGTGCTGGTTGAGCCGGTCGGAGTCGATGGCGTCCGAGACATGCACGGCGGTTTGGGTATCCCCGCGCCTGATCAGCAGGAACGCATCCTTGACCCCGAGGTTGGGGTAGTAGCCGATGCCGCTGATCACGAAGATGTTCCCGGTGCGGTCGTGGGCGTTGAAATAGGAGCGGTCGTAGAAGTTGCGGTCCGAGGGGCCGGGCCACGCGATCGGCTGGGGAATCTGATGTACCGGGTACTCGTCGAGCGGTCCGAGCATTACTGGTCCTCTCCGATAAGGCTCTCGCCGATTAAACGTCGCATCAATCCGGCGTGGTAGAACAGCGATTCGACGTCGTCGGGCTTTTCGGTTTCGCCGAAGTGCACCCGCCGCGCGCCGGTGCGCATGAACACACACGCCCACATCACGCCCGAGTAGACGTAAAACCAGTGCAAGTCGCCGATTTCGATCCCGGTCAGTCGCGCGTAGGTGGCGCGCACGTCCTCCTCGCGCATCACCCCGGGCAGTCCCGGCAGCGTTGCCAGGCCCGCGAGTTCTTGAAAGACCATGTGCGCGAATATCATCCATGCCACATCGAGCTCGCGCGGCCCCAGCGTCACCATTTCCCAGTCCAGCACCGCGACGGGGCGGAAGTCGTTGTACAACACGTTGCCGACCCGGGCGTCGCCCCACAGCAGCACCGGCTCGGCGGCGGCCGCCTCGGCCGGCCAGTTGGCTTCCAGCCACTCGAAGGTCCGCTCCAGCAGGGAGGATCGCCCGATGTCGGGTACCGCGAAGTCATACCAGGATCGCACCCAGTTGAAGTGCTTGCGCAGCGCCGTGTCACCGGATTGCCCCTCGGTGAGGAAGCCAAATGTGCTCTGCGCGTCCGGAATCGAGTGCAGTGTGGCCAGTACGCCGACGGTGGCGTCCTGCAGTTCGCGCTGCCGCTCGGCGGGCGCGTCGGCGAACCAGTTGCCGCCGAACGTATATGGCATGACGTCGGGTGGCACCTCACCCTCGACGTAGTCCATCACGAAGAAGGGTGTGCCCAGGACGTCGCCGGTGTTCTCCAGCCAGCGCACCCGGGGCACGGGCACGTCGGTCAGTTCGCCCACTTTCCGGATGACGTCGAATTGGTGGTCGAGCCGGTAGGTCGGGAAGACCTGCACGTCCTCGGCGGTGGGCGCCACCCGCGCCACCAGCTTCTGCTCGATTGGCCGCCCGTCCTGTTGCCAGCGGGTGGTCAGGATGATGGTCTCCGACGACATGCCGGTCGAGTCCACGCCGCTTTCCACGGTCACCTCGGGCGTTGCGGCGTCTGGCAGTACGGTGGAAAGCCAGCGTGACATCACCGTCGGCAGCGTCGTGACGTCGCGGCTGGATCGTTGGAGCCGTTGGACGTTGTCGACCGCCGGTTCTGTTGCCATAAGGTGCCTCCTTCGTTGAGGCAATTACGATACTGTAGGTAGCGTTATGAAAGCAGACCCGTCCGGCCTTGACAAGGCCTCCGGCGCCGGCCGCCCGCGCGATCCGCGTATCGATTCGGCGATCCTATCGGCGACCGCGGAACTGCTTGTCCAAACGGGCTATTCCAACATCAGCCTGGCCGCCGTCGCGGAGCGCGCCGGCACCACGAAATCCGCGCTGTACCGGCGGTGGTCGAGCAAGGCCGAACTGGTGCACGAGGCGGCCTTCCCGACTACCCCGACCGCGCTGGAGTCGCCCGCCGGGGATATCGCCGCCGACATGCGGATGATGATCGAGGCCACCCGTGATGTGTTCACCACCCCGGTGGTGCGCG
This sequence comes from Mycobacterium mantenii, assembly GCF_001667865.1. Lineage (GTDB taxonomy): Bacteria > Actinomycetota > Actinomycetes > Mycobacteriales > Mycobacteriaceae > Mycobacterium > Mycobacterium mantenii_A. Next base: position 61,634 of record NZ_LZJP01000110.1, read on the forward strand.
CCGCGCTGCCCGGGCTGGTTGCCGACATGACGGCCGACCCAGCGCTCAACGCGCGGGTGATGTCGCGATTCGTGGACTTGTTCACCGCGGTGCGGCTGCGGCTGCGTGAGGCGGTCGACCGGGGCGAGGCCCATCCCGATGTGGATCCGGATCGCTTGATCGAACTGATTGGGGGAGCGACGATGCTGCGGATGCTGCTGCGCCCGGAAGATGACCTCGACGATGCGTGGGTGGAACAAACCACGGCCATCGTCGTGCACGGAGTGCGGCGATGACCGGCCGGCTTGCGGGCCGCGCCGCGATCGTCACCGGCGCAAGCCGCGGCCTGGGCCGGGCGATCGCGCTGGCCCTGGCGGCCGAGGGCGCCGCGGTGGCGGTCGCCGGACGCACCGAAGAGGTATGGGATGACCGGTTGCCGGGAACCATCGGCGAGACGGTCGCCGACATCGAGGCGGCGGGCGGGCGTGCGGTGGCGGTGCGGGCGGATCTGACCGACCGCGATCAGGTCGCCCGGTTGGTGGAGTCGGCGCGAGAGGCATTGGGCCCGATAGGGATTCTGGTCAACAACGCGGCCTTCACCGCACCCGGCCGACCACCGGCGCCCGGCGCGCAGCCGCGCGACAAAGCCGCCAAGCCACCGGGTGGCGATGGCAAGCCGGCGGGTGCCGCCGGCAAGCCTGGCTGGCCGGGGTTCGTCAGCACGCCCCTGCACGCGTATCGGCGGCATTTCGAGATCGCGGTGTTCGCGGCTTACGAGCTGATGCAGCTGGTGTGCCCCGACATGATCGAGGCGGGTGGCGGCTCGATCATCAACATCACCTCGGTCGCGTCGCGGCTGCCCGGTGATGGCCCGTACGCCGACCGCAGCGGCGGGGTGTTGCCCGGGTATGGCGGATCCAAGGCCGCACTCGAGCACCTGACCCAGTGCGCGGCATTCGATCTCACCGACCACAACATCGCGGTCAACGCGCTTTCGCCGTCGAAACCCATTCTCACGCCGGGGCTTTCCTACTATGCCCGCAACTTCGACGACACCGCATCGGAGGACGAATTCGCCCGCGCGGCAGTGGAATTGACCCTGGTCGATCCCGCCAAGGTCACCGGTCGCACCATCGGCCACCTCCAGGTCCTCGACGGCAGCTTTCGGGCCTTCGCGCTGGGCTAGCCGCACTGCCCGGCTAGCCACCTGCAGGCGGGTCGGGGTCGCCGCGCAGGAGCTCGTCGGGATGGTGTGCGTGATTGACCTCGGGTGGCCGGTCGCCGTCGGTCCAGCCGAGTCGCCCGTTGTCGTCCACCACGGTGCGCCATTCGCCCCTGCCCACCGCGCCGTGATCGGATCCGCAGGCGAAGAACAGGTTGTCCGCGTCGGTCCGCCCGCCGTCCGCCCATTCGTGGGCATGGTGAACTTCGCAGTGGTAGCCGGGTTCGAGGCAGTTGGGGTGGGTGCAGCCGCGGTCCCGGGCGTAGCAGATGAGTCGTTGATCCGCGGAGGCGATGCGTTTCTGGCGGCCCAGATAGAGCGGCCGGCCGGTGTGCTCGTCGAACACGGCCAGATAGTGAATCGCCTTGGCGGCCATCCGGATCAGATCCGGCATGGGCAGGCGCGAGCCGCCGCCGGTGGACGCCGGTGTGGGCATCGGGATCGACGGGTCGACCGAGGCGCGTGCGGCCCGGTCGAGTTCGGCCAGCGTGGTAGTGGCGATCACGGTGACGGGATGACCGCGGTGTACCCCGAGAACGCCTGAGGTGACGGCGATTTCGAGGCCGAGTTTGAGGGCGTCGTGGCAGCGCTGAGCCGGCGTGCGATCATCACGCGCGGCGGGATCGCCGTCGGGGCAATCGGGTCGATGGCGGCCGGGCCGCACCGCCGCTTCGAGGGCTTCGAAGTAGGCCCGGGCCTCGGGGTCCAGCAGACCGGTCAGCCGCGACATCCCGTCGGGCCCTTGCGCGCTCAGGTGGAGACCGCGGCGGCGCGCTCGATCGACGTCGGTGAAGAGGCCATCGGGATTGAGATAGTCCGCAATCCGCTGGCCCAGTTTGGCGACCACGGCGGCGTCGAGCTTGGTCGCATGCCGTACCAGCGTGCGCTCGGCCTCCGCCGCGTCGGCGGGGGAGACGCAGGAGGGCAGCAGGTCCACCGCCGCACAGACGGCGCGGATGTGGTCCTCACCGACCGTTCCCGCGTCCACCGCCGCCGCCAGCGCCGAGAGCTCGGGTTCCAATGGTGCGCCGCTCAGCGAGCGGCGCGGCCGCAGACGGGCCGCGAGCCGGAAGCGGCGCGCGACTTCCCTGGGCGTGATGCGAAGCCGCGCCCACAACATGCCGCGCACCGCGGGTGCGCACCCCGGTTCGTCCGGCGGGTCGGCGATTTCGCCGAAGACCCGGTACATCAACCCACGGTTGGCCCGGTCCTGCGCTTCCAGGCGCTCGGCGACGTCGACCCGAAAGGCGTTGCCGACCGTATCCGACGAGGTCTGACGCAGGACCCGTTGGGCCGCATCGATCGCGTCGAGCGCGGAGCACATTTGCTCTCGCGCCTGTTCGGCGTTCGTCGGAGGACCCACACGATCCACCGTATAGAACATACGTTCGAAACCAAGGGCAACGACGCAGGATGTGGATGAACCGCCGACTGTGCATAAGCCGGAACGCCGATCCTGGCCCTGGGGCGGCCTGACGTGCAAGTATGAGAAAAGTCAGTGCCGCATCGGCGGCAGGCAACCAATCGAGTGGTGTGCCAATGCCTGGTATAGACAAGCCGACAGGGCGAGTGGTTGCCCTGATCGTCCTGCTGCTCGTGGTCGCGGCCGCCCTGCGCGGCTACCTCCCCGCTCGCCACGACGCCATGCGCAGCGAGTCGGGCAGCCGCGCGGCCCTGGCCGTCGTGGTCGCGGCTCTGGCCGTGACGCTTGCTTTGATCGCGGTGGCCGTGATCGCGCGGCTGCGAGACCCCCGCGCCTCCGCGCCGAGTGCCGCAGGATTGTCCGACATGCTCGGTACCGGCAAGGGGCGACCGAACTGGCGCGTGTTGCTGATCGGACTCGCAGTGATCGTCGCCTGGCTGCTGATCGTGATGCTGCTGGCCCGGTTCTTGGCCCACAGCATCGCGCCCGCCCCGCCCGACAGCGGCGGCGCTTCGCCGTCGACGCACCCGCCCGCTCCGGCGTCGCAGCAGCATCCGCACCGTCCTCGCGGCGGCTCGCAGGACATGCTCGGCATCCTGCTTGCCTGCACGGTCGCCATGGTGGTGATGTTGGTCGTCGGGACGGTCGCCACGGCGCGGCGGCGCTGGCGCCCGGCGGTTCGCGCCGTCACCGACGAGCCGGCGGAATCCCCGGCGCCGCCGCCGCGCTCGGAATCACTGGCGCGGGCCGCCGAACGTGGACTGGCCGAGATGACTGACCTCAGCCGCGAACCGCGAGAGGCGATCATCGCCTGCTATGCCGCAATGGAACGTGAACTCTCTCATGTTCCCGGCGCCGTTCCCCAGGAATTCGACACCCCGACCGAGGTTCTCGCCCGCGCGGTCGAGCACCACGCCCTGCACGCCGACAACGCCGTCCAACTGGTGAATCTGTTCGCCGAGGCGCGGTTCAGTCCCCACGTGATGAACGAGGGCCACCGCGACATGGCGGTGCGCGTCCTTCGAGTGGTCCTCGACGAATTGGGTTCGCGGAGTTCCGTATGAAAAAGACGACGGGCCTGGGCATCTGCCTGATCATCGGCATAGAGCTGCTGGCGCTGAGCCAGCACGATCGACGGTGGGTCTTGGCGGCCTCCGGTATTGGGCTGGCTCTGGTATTGCTCAGTCTTCGTCGTGCCCTGGCGCGCGGGCCCGATGCCGACGCGGAACCGGACGCCGATGAGCTCGGGGATTCGTTGCGCCGCTGGCTCTCCACCACCGAGACGACGATCCGGTGGTCGGAGTCCACCCGGGCCGACTGGGACCGGCACCTGCGCCCGATGCTCGCCCGCCGGTACGAGATGACAACTGGCCAAAGGCAATCCAAGGACCCCACGGCCTTCCACGCGACCGGTCGCATGCTCTTCGGCGTGGACCTGTGGGACTGGGTCAACCCCAACAACGTGATACGCAGCAGCGGCGACCAACCCGGGCCGGGCCGGGCGGCGCTGCAGGAGATTCTGCAAAAGCTCGAGCAGATATGACAGGAGGCGCGATCCGACCATGACGCTGCCGGCCGCGACCACGACCGCCCATTGCGAGGCGATCCTCGACGAAATAGAACGCGTGGTGGTAGGCAAACGCTCCGCGCTTCGGCTTATCCTCACCACCGTCCTCGCGCGCGGTCACATCCTGATCGAAGACCTGCCGGGTCTGGGCAAGACACTGATCGCAAGATCCTTTGCCGCCGCCCTGGGGCTGCAATTCACCCGAGTGCAGTTCACGCCCGATCTGTTGCCCGCGGACCTGCTCGGCTCGACGATCTACGACATGCAGTCCGGCCGCTTCGCGTTCCGGCCCGGCCCCATCTTCACCAACTTGTTGCTGGCCGACGAGATCAATCGCACCCCGCCGAAAACCCAAGCGGCACTGCTGGAGGCCATGGCCGAAGGACAAGTTAGCATCGACGGCGAAACACACCAGCTGCCAAGACCTTTCATCGTGCTGGCGACCGACAACCCGATCGAGTACGAGGGCACCTATCCGCTGCCCGAGGCGCAACTCGACCGGTTCGCGATCAGGCTGGAACTGCGTTATCTCAACGAACGAGACGAGACCTCGATGCTGCGCCGACGCCTCGAACGCGGTTCGGCCGAACCGACGGTCAACCAGGTGGTGGATGCGCACGACCTACTCGCCATGCGTGAATCCGTCGAGCAGGTGACCGTGCACGAAGACGTCTTGCACTACGTTGTGTCCCTGGCCAACGCCACGCGGCACCATCCGCAGGTTGCGGTGGGCGCCAGCCCACGCGCCGAACTCGACCTGGTGCAGCTCGCCCGCGCCCGCGCACTGCTGCTCGGCCGCGACTACGTCATCCCCGAGGACGTGAAGGCGCTCGCTATCGCGGCGGTCTCACACCGCATCACCCTGCGCCCGGAGATGTGGGTGCGGAAGATCCAGGGCGCCGATGTCATCGGAGAGTTGTTGCACCGCTTACCGGTGCCCCGAACCGGCGCCGGTGCCGGGGAGACCGGATGAGCCCGACGTGACGTCCCGTGGTGCGGTCGAGTTCCGCTGGCATGCATCGGAATTGACACGAGCGATCGCCACCTGCGCGGGGTTTGGGCTGGCCGCCGCCGTGATCGGTGCCCAGTGGCAGCTGATCGCCTTCGCGGCGCCGCTGCTCGGCGTGCTGTGCTCGATCAGCTGGCAGCGGCCGATCCCGACGATCCACGTGCACGGCGAGCCCACCGCCCAGCGTTGCTTCGAGAACGAGCAGGCGCACATCAGGGTGTGGGTGACGCAAGAAGACAGGACTTCGGCCGTTGAGGTCACGGTTCCCGACATCGCGGGCATGGAACTCGAGGTCGCCGAATCCGATGCGGGGCAGGCGAAAACGGTGACGGCCACCGCGCAGCGCTGGGGCCGGTATTCCATCGAGGCCCGCATCGACGTCGTCGCCCGCGGTGGGCTGCTCAGCGGAACGGCCACGGCCGGGGCCGCCGAGGTGTTTGTGTTTCCGTTGACGCCGCCGCAGCAGACGCCCATCCCGCAGACCGAGCTGCTCGACCGGTTGGGCGCGCACCTGACCCGCCACATCGGTCCGGGCGTGGAATACGCCGACATTCGCCCCTACGTGCCCGGCGACCAACTCCGCGCGGTGAATTGGCCGGTGAGTGCACGGCGCGGCCAACTGCACGTGACGCAGCGGTTGACCGACCGCGCCGCCGATGTGGTGGTGCTGATCGACGGGTACCGGCAGCCGGCGGGTCCGGCGACCGAGGCCACCGAACGCGTCGTCCGCGGCGCCGCGCAAGTGGTGCAAACGGCGTTGCGCCACGGTGACCGGGCCGGCATCGTCGCTCTCGGGGGCAACCACCCGCGCTGGCTGGGCGCCGACATCGGGCAGCGCCAGTTCTATCGGGTGCTCGACACGGTCCTGGACGCCGGTGACCGCTTCGAACGCACCACGGGCACGCTGGCGCCGCGCGCGGCGGTTCCCGCCGGGGCGATCGTCATCGCGTTCTCCACCCTGCTCGACACCGAATTCGCCTTGGCCCTCATCAATTTGCGCAAACGCGGCCATGTCGTGTTGGCCGTCGACATTCTCGACAGCTCGCCGTTCGAAGACGAACAGGATCCCCTGGTGGACCGGATGTGGGCGCTGCAGCGCTCGGCGATGTATCGCGACATGGCCACCATCGGTGTGGACATCGTGTCGTGGCCGGGCGACCGCGGTTTGGAGCAGTCGATGGGCGTGTTGCCGGATCGGCGCCGCCGGGTGCGGGGGAGGTTGCGTGGCTGACGGCGGTGCGGGGGCGCTGGCGCGGGTCTGGGCACCCGCGTTCGCGACGGGTTTCGGCCTGCTCATGGTCGGGCTGGCCGCCGACGGCTGGGACACCTCCGCGGTTGCCGCCTGGGTGCCGGCGCTGATCGCGGTCGCCGTGGGCATCGTATTCCGCAGCGCCGCAACGGTTGCCGTGCTGCTGGCGGCGGTCACCGTCGTGCTGTCCAACCCGCCGCTGTTGTTGGTCGCGCTGTCCGGTTTGTGCGCGGCCGCCTACCTGGTCTGCCGCCATGCGGTCGGCGCGTCCGCCGCGGTGGTGCTGGACAGCTGGCCGACCGCGGTTGGCGCCGTGGGGTTTACGTTTGCCGGAGTGGTTGCGACGTCGTTTCCCCTGCAGCTGCCGTGGTTGCCGTTGGTCGCCCCGCTCGGGGCATTGCTGATCTACCTGCTGGCCATCCGGCCGTTCATGAGCTGACCGCTGATCCGGGTACAGCAGTCAGTGCAGCAGTCAGTGCAGCAGCTGGGCGGCCTGGTCGGCCAGATCGAGCAGCGGCTGCGGGAAGATGCCCAACGCGACGGTGACCGCGGCGCAGACCGCGATCGCGGCCTTGCTCAAGATTCCCGGCGCCACCACGTGCGGGGTTTCCTCGGTCGCTTCGGTGAAGAACATCGACACGATCACCCGCACGTAGAAGTAGGCGGCGATCCCGCTGGCGACCACGCCGACGATCACCAGGGGCGCGGCGCCGCCCTGGGCGGCGGCCTTGAACACCGCGAGCTTGCTGACGAATCCACTGGTCAGGGGGATGCCGGCGAAGGCCAACAAGAACATCGAAAACATCACGCCCACAATGGGTGAGCGCTGTCCCAGGCCCGCCCAGCGCGAGAGCGTAGCGTCCTCGACTCCGTCGGCGTCGCGGATCAGGCCGACGATTGCGAACGCGCCGACGGTGCTGAAGCTATAGGCCAGCAGATAGAACAGCGTGGCGGACAGGCCCGTGTGGTTGTCCGCGATGACCCCGGTGAGGATGAACCCGACATGGGCGACCGACGAGTACGCCAGCATGCGTTTGACGTCGGTCTGGTTCACCGCGGTGATGGTGCCCACCGCCATCGTCAGGATCGAGATGGTCCACAGCACCGGGCGCCATTGATCGTGCAGCGGCGGCAGCGCCACGTAGATAACCCGAAGCAGCGCACCGAAAGCCGCGACCTTGGTGGCCGCCGCCATGAACCCGGTGATGGGGGTGGGCGCGCCCTGGTATACGTCGGGAATCCACGAGTGGAACGGGACGGCTCCGACCTTGAACAGCAGGCCGACCGACAGCAGCGCGACGCCCACCAGCGCCATCGCGGTGTCGCCGCGCGCGGCAAGCGCATCGCGGATGCCGGTCAGCAGCAGCGTGCCGGTCGCGCCGTAGAGCAGCGCGACGCCGTAGAGGAAGAACGCCGACGAAAACGCGCCCAGCAGAAAGTACTTCATCGCCGCTTCCTGGGACAGCAGCCGGCGATGACGGGCCAGGCCGCACATCAGGTACAACGGCAGGGACAGCACTTCCAGCGCGACGAACATGGTCAGCAGGTCGTTGGAGGCGGGAAAGACCATCATGCCGCCGACCGACAGCAGCGCCAGCGGGAACAGCTCCGTCTGGGCGGCGCCGGCCCGCTCCGCCTCCCGCTCGGCATCGCTGTCGGGCACCGCCGATGCCTGCGGGGTAAAGGAATCCAGGCCGCCCGCGCCGGCCGCGCCGACCCCCACCGAGACCTTGCTGTCGGCCTTGGCTTGTGTGCGTTCGGCGATGAAGATGACCGCCATCACCGCGACCAGCAACACGGTGCCCTGCAGGTACAGCGTCGGCCGGTCGATCGCCATGGCGCCCAGTACGACGGCGCGCCCGGAGGCCGGGATCGACTCCGCCACCTCGATGACCGCGACGAACGCCGCGATCAAACCACCCAGGGCGAGCGTTACCTGTGCGGTGTAGCGAATTCGCCTGGGCAGGAACGCCTCTGCGAGGACACCCAGCACGGCGACGCCGAACACGATGAGTGTCGGGCACAGCAGGAAATACTGGATGCTTGGGGTGGGGAGGGTCATCATCGCCGTCCTTCAGCTATCCGGGGGGTGCCCACGGGCACGCTCGGCGCGGGGTCGTGCTGGCCGATGGTGGTCATGGTGTTCTCGACGGCGGGGTTGATGATGTCGAGCACGGGCTTGGGGTAGATGCCGAGCACGAGCAGCAGCGCGATCAACGGTGCGACGACGATCAATTCGCGTGCCCGCAGATCGCCGATCTTCTCGTTGCCGGTGGCCACCGGCCCGGTCATCATCCGCTGGTAGAGCCACAACATGTAGACGGCCGAGAGCACCAGCGCGGTGACCCCGAATCCGGCGGCCAGCCAGTACCGGTTGAAAGTTCCCAGCAGGACCAGGAATTCGCTGATGAACGGCGCCAGGCCGGGCAGCGACAGGGTGGCCATGGCCGAGACGAGGAACGTGCCGGCCAGGACGGGTGCCACCTTCTGCACGCCGCCGTAGTCGGCGATCGTCCGGCTGCCGTGCCGCGATATCAGGAATCCGGCGATCAGGAAGACCGCGGCCGTGGACAGCCCGTGGTTGAGCATGTAGAGCGTCGACCCGCTCTGCCCCTGGCTGGTCATCACGAAGATGCCGAGGATGATGAATCCGAAGTGCGAGATCGAGGTGTAGGCGATCAGCCGCATGATGTCGGTCTGCCCGATGGCGACGATCGCGCCGTAGATCACCCCGATGACCGCCAGCACGACGATCAGGGGGCGGAAATACGTTGAGGCGCCCGGGAACAGCTGCAGGCAGTAACGCAGCATGCCGAAGGTGCCGACCTTGTCCATCACCGCCATCATCAGCACCGCGGTGGCCGGGGTGGCCTCGACCGCGGCGTCGGGCAGCCAGCGGTGGAACGGCCACAGCGGGGCCTTGATCGCGAACGCGAACATGAAGCCCAGGAAGAGCGCCTTGAACACCGCGGAATCCGCGCCGTAACGGCCGGAGACGACGCCCGCCACGATCTCGCGGAAGTCGAAGGTGCCCGAACCGTGTTGCGAGGTCACCACATACAGCCCGATCACCGCGGCCAGCATGATCAGCCCGCCGAACAGGTTGTACAGCAGGAACTTCACGGCCGCGCGCGACCTGCCGGGCCCGCCGCCGAATCCCCCGATCAGGAAGTACATCGGGATGAGCATGGCCTCGAAGAAGACGTAGAACAGCAACACGTCCAGCGCAACCACCGAGACCAGCACCATCGACTCGATGGCCAGCGTCAGGGCGACGTAGGCGTGCACGCTTCGTGACGACTGCAAGCCCGGCGAATCCGGGTGCAGCAGGTCGTCACCATCGCCTCGGCTGCGTTCGCCCCCGTCGTTCCAGCCGGCCACCTGCAGCACCGGAATCAGTACCGCGGTCAGCAGCACCAGCACCACCGCGATGCCGTCCACGCCCAGGGTGTAGCCGGCGCCGAACGCCGGGATCCACTGATGGCGTTCAACGAATTGGTAAGGCGCGCCGCCGGTCTTGAACCCGACGGTGACGACGACGGCCACCGCCAGGGTCAGCACGCCGAAGACCAGACCGGTCCACTTGGCGAGCTGTCGAAGCCCGGGCGGCATCAGAATGATCAGCCCGGAGCCGGCCAGCGGCACCAGCCACAGCACGCTCAGCCATGGAACGCTATGCACCAGCGCCGCTCCTTTTCATCTCGCCGCCGCGGTTCACCACAGTTTCACCGCCAGGATCAGCGCGACCACCAGCACCGCGCCCGTCAGCATGGACAATGCGTAGTTGCGGGCGAAGCCGGTTTGCAGCCCCCGCAGTCGATTTGACGTCGAACTCACCAGTGCCGCCAGCGCGTTGACCGAGCCGTCGACACCCGCGTTGTCGACGTCGACGAGCGCATGAGTCAGTTGCGCGCCGGGGCGCATGAACACCTCCTCGTTGAAGGCATCGCCGTAGAAGTCCTTGCGCACCGCCGTCGTCAACGCCGAGACGGACAGCGGGGCAACCCGGGGGATGGGTCTGGTCGCATACAGCCGGTAGGCCACCGCGATGCCGATGACGACGACACCAAGTGCCAGCGCGGTGCTGACCCAGGCGGGCGCGGCGTGGGTGACTTCTTCGTGTTTCCCGACGACGGGTTCGAGCCAGCGCTGCAGGGTGCCCCCCACCGCCAGCAGGCCACCGGAGAACACCGAGCCGACGGCCAGCAGGATCATCGGCCACGTCATCAGGCCCGGCGCCTCGTGCGGGTGGGCGCCCGGCGCCCAGCGCTTCTTGCCGAAGAATGTCATCAGCATCACGCGCGTCATGTAGAACGCGGTGACGCCGGCACCCAGCAGCGCGGCCCCGCCGAGCAGGTAACCCCGCACGCCGCCGGTGCCGAGCGCGGCCTCGATGATGGCGTCCTTGGAGTAGAAGCCCGCGAACGGCGGCACGCCGATGATCGCCAGGTATCCCAGGCCGAAGGTGACGAACGTGATGGGCAGTGCCGCGCGCAGGCCGCCGTAGCGGCGCATGTCCTGCTCTTCGTGCATCGCGTGAATCACCGCGCCGGAGCCGAGGAACAGCCCGGCCTTGAAGAAGCCGTGGGTGAGCAGGTGCATGATCGCGAACGCGTAGCCGGCCGGGCCGAGGCCGGCGGCCAGCACCATGTAGCCGATCTGGCTCATCGTCGATGCGGCCAGCGCCCGCTTGATGTCGTCCTTAACGCAGCCGATGAACGCCCCGAGCAGCAGCGTGACCGCACCCACGATGACCACGGCCAGTCGCGCATCGGGGGACAGGTTGTACAGCGGGTTGGACCGCACGATCAGATACACCCCGGCGGTCACCATGGTGGCGGCGTGGATCAGCGCGGACACCGGGGTGGGGCCCTCCATGGCGTCACCCAACCAGGCCTGCAGCGGGACCTGCGCGGACTTGGCGCAGGCGCCCAGCAGCAGCAGCAATCCCATCGCGGTCAGCGCGCCGTGACCGGCCGCGGGCGCACCGGCGAAGACCCCGGCATAGGACAGGGTGCCGAAAGTGCTGAACATCAAGAACATTCCCAGGGCCAGCCCGGCGTCGCCGACCCGGTTCATCACGAACGCCTTCTTGGCCGCGGTGGCCGCCGTCGGCTTGTGGTACCAGAACCCGATCAGCAGGTAGGACGCCAGGCCCACGCCTTCCCAGCCGACGTAGAGCACCACGTAGTTGTCGGCGACGACGAGCAGCAGCATCGAGGCCAAAAACAGGTTGAGGTAGCCGAAAAACCTTCGGCGGTCCGGGTCTTCGGCCATGTAGGCGACCGAATAGATGTGGATCAGCGACCCGACCCCGGAGATCAGCAGCACGAAACACACCGACAGCTGGTCGATCTGCATCCCGAGGTCCACCTGGAGCTGGCCGACGGGGATCCAGCTGAACAGCCTCTGGTGGATGACGCGGTCGTCGGCGCCGCGGCTCAGCAGCTGGTTGAGCAGGCTCAGGCCCACCCCGAACGCAGCGAGCGCGGTTGCGCAGCCAAGCCAATGCCCCCACCGGTCGGTGCGTCGCCCGCCGAACAGCAGGATTGCGGCGCCCGCCAATGGCAGCGCCACCAGCAGCGGAGTGTATTGAGTCATGTTGGCGTCGTCAGCCTTTGAGTAGATTCGCGTCGTCGACGGACGCCGATTTGCGGGTACGGAAGATGGTCATGATGATGGCCAGGCCGATGACCACTTCGCAGGCGGCGACCACCATCGTGAAGAACGCGATCATCTGCCCGTCCAGGTGGCCGTGCATCCGCGCGAACGTGACGAACGCCAGGTTGACGGCGTTGAGCATCAACTCGACGCACATGAACATCACGATGGCGTTGCGGCGCAACAACACACCGGAGGCCCCGATGGTGAACAGCAGCGCCGAAAGGTACAGGTAATTGGCCGGATTCACGACGTACCGCCTTGGGAGAGACTCGGGCTCGGCTCAGAGGACGGGGTCTTCTTGCCGTCGGCGCCGCGGCTTTGCAGCATCGGCGACACCGAAAGCTTCGAGTACGAACCGTCCGGCAGCAACGCGGCCACGTCGACGGCGTTGTGGCGCGCGTAGACTCCGGGGCTGGGCATCGGGGTCGGGTGCCCGCCCTGCCGGAACCGTTCCTGGGAGAGCTCGCGCTGCGTCTTGCGGCGCTCGAACCGCTCGCGGTGCGCCAGCACCATCGCGCCGACGGCCGCGGTGATCAGCAGCGCGCTGGTCAGTTCGAACGCCCACAGGTACCGCGAGAAGATCAGCGCCGCAAGCCCTTCCACGTTGCCGTTGGCGTTGGCGGTGGTAAGGCCGGCGAATCCGCCGGTGCTCAGGTTGCCGATGGCGGCGATCAGCAGGATGCCGAACCCGATACCAACCGCCACTGAAGCGATGCGCTGACCGCGCAGCGTCTCCTTGAGCGATTCCGCCGAGTCCACACCTATGAGCATCAGCACGAACAAGAACAGCATCATCACCGCGCCGGTGTAGACCACGACCTGGACCACACCCAAGAACAGCGCGTCCTGGATCATGTAGAAGACCGCCAGGATGATCATGGTCATCGCCAAGAACATCGCCGAGTACACGGCGTTCACAGCGGTTACCACCCCGATCGCCCCGATCACGGCCACGACCCCCAGCACCCAGAAGGCGACCGCCTCGCCGGTGGAGGTACGGACGATGGTGTCTTGCGTGAAACTGGACGCCACGGCGACGACGTGGCCGGTCAACCCAATCACCGGGAATCTCCGGCCTGCTGAGTTTCCCGCAACCCGTGTGCGGTCACGTTGCCCTGGTAGTAGTCCTTGTCGGTGGCGCCGGCGGTCCTGGGGTGCGGCGGCGCGAGCATGTCTTGCAGCAGCGGCGCCAGCAGCCGGTCCTTCTCGTAGATCAGGTCGGCACGGTTGTCGTCGGCCATCTCATAGTCATTGGTCATGGTCAGCGCGCGGGTGGGGCAGGCCTCGATGCACAGGCCGCAGCCGATGCACCGCAGGTAGTTGATCTGGTAGACCCGGCCGTAGCGTTCCCCGGGCGAATACCTGAGCTCCTCGGTGTTGTCCGCGCCCTCGACGTAGATGGCGTCGGCCGGGCATGCCCACGCGCACAACTCGCAGCCGATGCATTTCTCCAGACCGTCCGGATAGCGGTTGAGTTGATGACGGCCGTGATAGCGCGGCGCGACGGGGCCCGGCTTTTCCGGATACTCCTCGGTGACGTTCTTTTTGAACATCGACCCGAACGTCACGCCGAATCCGGCTACGGCGTCCCAGAATTTAGCCACGTGCTTTCTCCTTGCTCGCCGCCGCCAGGGATTTCTGGGTTGTTGCCGGCAGCGGCGGTGTCGGGAATACCGGTGTGGAGCTTGGTGCGGTGGGGAGTTTCTTCGCCTCGCGGCGCAGCTGTTTCTCCAGCGCGCGAATACCCGGTGCGCTGAACGGCTTTCGCAGCAACAGCACGAGCGCTGTGGCGAACACGATGCTGCTGGCCACCAAGATCGGGGTCCAATGCGCATATCCCTGGTTCTGCAGCGTGCGAATCACGGCGGCGATCAGCACCCAGACCAGCGACGCCGGGATCAGCAGCTTCCAGCCCAGCCCCATGAACTGGTCGTAGCGCAGCCGGGGCAGTGAGGCCCGCAGCCAGAAGTAGATGAACAGGAAGGTCCACATCTTCGCGGTGAACCACAGCACCGGCCACCAGCCGGTGTTGGCGCCGGCCCACATGTTGATCGGCCACGGCGCGTGCCAGCCGCCGAAGAACAGGACGGTGGCCAGCGACGAGACCGTCATCATGTTGACGTACTCCGCCAGCATGAACATCGCGAACTTCAGTGACGAGTACTCGGTGTGGAATCCCGCGACCAGCTCACCCTCGGCCTCGGGCAAATCGAAAGGCGCCCGGTTGGTTTCGCCGACCATCGAGATGAGGTAGATCACGAACGACGGCAGCAGCAGGAACACGTACCAGACCCGGTCCTGCGAGGCGACGATCTGCGACGTCGACATCGACCCCGCGTAAAGGAAGACCGCCGCGAACGACAACCCCATGGCCACCTCGTAGGAGATGACCTGGGCGGTGGAGCGCACGCCGCCCAGCAGCGGATAGGTGGACCCGGAAGCCCAGCCGCCCAGCACGATTCCGTACACACCGATCGCCGACAGCCCCAGGATGAACAGCACCGCGACCGGCAGGTCGGTCAGCTGCAGCGGTGTGCGATGGCCGAACACCGACACCACCGGACCGAACGGAATGAACGCGAAGGCGGTGAACGCCGGGATCGTGGAGATGACCGGCGCGGCGAAGTAGACGAACTTGTCGACCCCGCCCGGGGTGATGGTTTCCTTGAGCGCCAACTTGATTCCGTCGGCCAGGCTCTGCAGGACGCCCCACGGCCCCGCGCGGTTGGGTCCGGGCCGCAGCTGCATCCAGCCGAGGATCTTGCGTTCGAGCAGAATGGCCACCAGCACGTTCAACATGAGGAACACGAAGATCGCCAGCGCCTTGCCCAGCACCAGCCACCACGTGTCGTGCCCGAATGCGGTCAGCGACGTCGTCATGAACCCACTCCGATTTTCACCGTGCTGCCAGCCGATACGCCGAGTCGGCGGTGCACCGCCGAGCCGGGCGAATTCACCGGAAGCCACACCACCCGGTCGGGCATGTCGGTGATCACCAGCGGCAGGCTGATGGATCCGTGCGACGTGCTGACCGTGACCTCGTCGCCGTCGGCCGCGCCGATTTCGGCGGCCGTATCCGCGGACAGCCGAGCGACGGGCTTACGCGCGGTGCCCGCCAAATGTGGCTCACCATCCTGCATTCGGGCGTTGTCCAGCAGCATCCGCCAGCCGGCCAACACCGCCTCACCCGCGGCGGGCTGGGCGGGCTCCGGCGCCGCGACGTCCGGGTTCGCGGCGCGCTTGCCGTCCCAGTGCCGCAGCGCGTTCAGTTCTTCGCGGGCCGTGTTGACGGTGGACATGCCCAGATAGACGCCCATCTCGTCGGCCAGCGTGTCCAGCACCTGATGGTCGGACTGGCTCGCTTCCTGGGTGTTGCGCAGCGCCGCCTCGAACGGCCGGAAGCGACCCTCCCAGTTGACGAAAGCACCGGCCTTCTGCGTCGTCGGCGCGACCGGGAAGACGACGTCGGCGCGTTCGGTGACGGCGCTGTGCCGCAGCTCCAGGCTGACCACGAAGCCGACGCCGTCCAGGGCCGCCAGCACCGCTTGCGGGTCGGTGAAGTCGTCGGGCTCGACACCGCCGACCAGCAGCGCGCCCAGCGTGCCGTCGGTGGCGGCCGCCAGGATTGCGTCGGCGTCACGTCCACTGCCGGAAGGCAATTCGGACACGTTCCACGCCTGTGCGACCTGCGCCCGGGCGTTTTCGTCGTCAACCGGGCGGCCACCGGGCAGCAGTCCCGGCAGCGCGCCGGCCTCCAGCGCGCCCCTCTCACCGGCACGGCGCGGCACCCAGGCCAGGCGGGCGCCGGTGGTGTCGGCGAGCCGGGCCGCGGCGGACAGGGCGCCTGGCGCCGTGGCCAGGCGTTCGCCCACCATGATGACCGCGCCGGCGGTGGAGAGCAGGTCACCCACCTCGCCGGTGGCCAAGCCGTCGAGCACGGAAGCCTCGGCGCCGGGAACGGTTTTGATCAGCCGCCCGGACATCTTGGTCAGCGCGCGGGTGGCGAACGGTGCGATCGCGTAGACCGGCAGCCCGTGTTTGCGGGCCGCCTTGCGCAACCGCAGGAACACGATCGGCGACTCGTCTTCGGGCTCGAATCCGGCCAGCACGACCACGGGGGCCGATTCCAGATCGGAGTAGCTGACGGTGATCGGCTTGCCGGCGATGCGGGCGGCCAGGAAGTCGGCCTCCTCGGCCGAGCTCGGCCGGGCGCGGAAGTCGATATCGTTGCTGTCCAGCACGATTCGCGCGAACTTGGAGTAGGCGTAGGCGTCCTCGAGAGTCGCCCGGCCGCCGAAAAGCACACCGGTGCGCCCGCGCGCCGTCTCGAGGCCCTTCGTCGCGACGGCGATCGCGTGAGACCACGAGGCCGGCTGCAGGGTGCCGTCGGCGTCGCGGATCAGGGGAGTGGTGATGACATCGGGCTGGGTCGCGTAGGTGAACGCCCAGCGGCCCTTGTCGCAGTTCCACTCCTCGTTGACTTCGGGATCGTCGCCGGCCAGCCGGCGCATCACCTTGCCGCGGCGGTGGTCGGTGCGCTGTGCGCACCCCGAAGCGCAGTGCTCGCAGACGCTGGGGCTGGAAACCAAGTCGAACGGGCGGGCCCGGAACCGGTATGAGCTCCCGGTCAGCGCGCCCACCGGACAGATCTGCACGCTGTTGCCCGAGAAATACGAGTCGAACGGTTCGTTGGCGTAGATGCCGACCTGCTGCAGGGCGCCCCGTTCCTGCATGTCGATGAAGGGGTCGCCGGCGATCTGCTCGGAGAATCGCGTGCAGCGCGCGCACAGGATGCAGCGCTCCCGGTCCAGCAGGACCTGCGACGAGATGTTGATCGGCTTGGCGAAGGTGCGCTTGACGTCTTCGAAGCGAGAATCGGCGCGCCCGTTGGACATCGCCTGGTTCTGTAGGGGACATTCGCCGCCCTTGTCGCACATCGGGCAGTCCAGCGGGTGGTTGATCAGCAGCAGCTCCATCACGCCGTGCTGGGCCTTGTCGGCGGCCTCCGACGTGAGCTGGGTGCGCACCACCATGTCGTCGGTGGCGACCGTGGTGCACGAGGCCATCGGCTTGCGCTGGCCTTCGACCTCGACCAGACACTGCCGGCACGCGCCGACCGGCTCCAGCAGCGGGTGGTCGCAGAACCGCGGGATCTGGATGCCCATCAACTCGGCGGCCCGGATCACCAGAGTTCCCTTGGGAACGCTGATCTCGTTGCCGTCGATGGTCAGCGTCACCATGTCCGGCGGACGCACCTCATCGCCGGTTTCGGTTTTGGCCGCGCTAGTCATCGAGTCCTACCCTTTCGCGCCGTCGCGCTCCGCCGTCAGCATGGAGTCTCGTGGATCGAAGGGGCATCCGCCGCCCTCGACGTGCGCGACGTATTCGTCGCGAAAGAACTTGATCGACGACATCACCGGGCTGGCGGCGCCATCACCCAAGGCGCAGAAAGACTTTCCGAGGATGGTGTCGGAGATGTCCAGCAGCTTCTCGATGTCTTCGCTGGTGCCCTTGCCGGTTTCCAGCCGCTCGTAGATCTGGTCCAGCCAGAAGGTGCCCTCGCGGCACGGCGTGCATTTTCCGCACGACTCGTGCTTGTAGAAGTACGTCCAGCGCCGCACGGCACGCACCACGCAGGTGGTCTCGTCGAAGATCTCCAGCGCCTTGGTGCCCAGCATCGAACCGACCCCGCCGACGCCCTCGTAGTCCAGCGGCACGTCGAGGTGCTCGTCGGTCAGCAGCGGGGTCGACGATCCGCCGGGGGTCCAGAACTTGAGCCGATGCCCGGCCCGCACACCGCCGGCGTAGGCGAGCAACTCCCGCAACGTGATTCCGAGCGGGGCCTCGTACTGCCCCGGGCGGGCGACGTGGCCGGACAGCGAATACAACGTGAAGCCCGGAGACTTCTCACTGCCCATCGAGCGGAACCAGTCCACGCCATTGCCGATGATCGACGGCACGCTCGCGATGGTCTCGACGTTGTTGATCACCGTGGGGCAGCCGTACAGCCCGGCCACGGCGGGGAAGGGCGGACGCAGCCGCGGCTGGCCGCGGCGGCCTTCCAGCGAATCCAGCAGCGCGGTTTCCTCGCCGCAGATGTAGGCGCCGGCACCGGCGTGCACCACCAGCTCGAGGTCGAAGCCCGAGCCGTTGATGTCGCGGCCCAGGTAGCCGGCGGCGTAGGCCTCGGCCACCGCGTTCTGCAGGCGGCGCAGGACCGGCAGCACCTCCCCGCGCACGTAGATGAAGGCGTGACTGGCCCGGATCGCGTACGCGGCGATGATCACGCCCTCGACGAGGACGTGCGGCGTCGCCAGCATCAGCGGAATGTCTTTGCACGTACCGGGTTCCGACTCGTCGGCGTTGACCACCAGGTAATGCGGCTTGGCGGCCGCACCGGTATCGCCCTGCGGGATGAACGACCACTTCGTTCCGGTCGAGAACCCCGCGCCGCCGCGCCCGCGCAGCCCGGAATCCTTCACCAACCCGATCACCGCGTCGGGCTCCATCGCCAACGCCTTCTTCATCGCCTCGTAGCCGCCGTGGCGGTGATAGGTCTCGAGGGTCCAGGACTCGGGATCGTCCCAGAAACGGCTGATCACCGGAGTCAGCGGCGTTGCCTGCGAAGTGTCGGAAGTCGTTGTCATTACTGGCCTTCCGGCGCGCTGGGCGCCTCCATGCCGTGTTCCTTGGCTACTTTCAGGCCGGCCAGCGTCGCGGCGCCCGCGCCGCCCTGCCCCTGGTCGGGACGCTCGTCGGGCAGGCCGGCCAGGATGCGCGACGTCTCGCGAAAGACGCACAGCGGGGCGCCACGAGTGGGCGGCTTGGGCTCGCCGGCGCGCAGCGAGTCGACGAGTTCGCGGGCCGAATCGGGCGTCTGGTTGTCGAAGAACTCCCAGTTCACCATCACCACCGGCGCGTAGTCACAGGCGGCGTTGCATTCGATGTGTTGCAACGTGACCGCCCCGTCGGGGGTCGTCTCGTCGTTGCCGACGCCCAGATGCTCCTTCAGGGCGTCGAAGATGGCGTCGCCACCCATGATGGCGCACAACGTGTTTGTGCAGACACCCACCAGATAGTCTCCGGTGGGGCCGCGGCGATACATGGTGTAGAAGCTCGCCACCGCGGACACCTCGGCTCCGGTGAGCCCCAGCTGCTCACCGCAGAACTCCAGGCCCGCCGGTGTCAGGTAGGAATCCTGCGATTGCACCAGGTGCAGCAACGGCAACAGCGCCGAGCGCTTGTTGGGGTAGCGGCCGATGATCTCCTTGGCGTCGACCTCCAGCCGGGCCCGCACCTCGGGGGGATACGTCTTGGGCGCACCCTCGACGACGAACGCGTTGGGCTCGTCCGGTGGCGGGCCGAGCCGGATGAAGACCGGCTGTCCCTGCGGGCCGGTCACCGGTCCACCCCGCCCATGACCGGGTCGATGCTGGCGACCGCGGTGATCAGGTCGGCGACCATCCCGCCTTCGCACATCGCCGCCACCGACTGCAGATTGGTGAATGAGGGGTCTCGGTAGTGCACCCGGTAGGGGCGGGTACCGCCGTCGCTGACCATGTGCACGCCCAGCTCCCCGCGCGGCGATTCGACCGCGGTGTAGACCTGGCCCGCGGGAACCCTGATGCCCTCGGTGACCAGTTTGAAGTGGTGGATCAACGCCTCCATCGAGCCGCCCATGATCTTGGCGATGTGCTCCGGTGAGTTGCCCATGCCGTCCGGGCCCACCTTCAAGTCGGCCGGCCAGGCGATCTTGCGGTCCTCGACCATGATCGGACCCGGCTCCAGCTTGTCCAGACACTGCTCGACGATCTTGATCGACTCCCACATCTCGTTGACGCGAATCATGTAGCGCCCGTAAGCATCACACGTGTCTTCGGTGATTACGTCGAATTCGTAGTTTTCGTATCCGCAATACGGTTCGCTCTTGCGCAGATCGTGGGGCAACCCGGTGGCGCGCAGGATGGGGCCGGTGATGCCCAGCGCCATGCATCCGGTCAGATCCAGATATCCGACGTCCTGGGTGCGGGCCTTCCAGATGGCGTTCTCGTTGAGCAGGCCGCCCATTTCGCGCAGCACCTGCTTGAGTCCCTTGAGGCCCTCGACGATCTCGGTCTGCGCGTTGGGCGGTAGGTCCTGCGCCACGCCCCCGGGGCGGACGTAGGCGCTGTTCATCCGCAGGCCGGTGATCGATTCGAACAGGGTCAGCACGATCTCGCGTCCCCGGAAACCGACGAACATCGGGGTCATGGCGCCCAGTTCCATGCCGCCGGTGGCCAACGCCACCAGATGCGACGAGATCCGGTTGAGCTCCATCATCATCACCCGGATGACGTTGACCCGCTCCGGTATCTGGTCGGTGATGCCGAGCAGTTTCTCCACACCCAGGCAGTAGGCCGTCTCGTTGAAAAACGGTGACAGGTAATCCATCCGGGTCACGAACGTGACACCCTGGGTCCAGTAGCGGTATTCGAGGTTCTTTTCGATGCCGGTGTGCAAATAGCCGATGCCGCAACGGACGTCGGTGACCGTCTCGCCCTCGATTTCCAGGATCAGCCGCAGCACCCCGTGCGTGGACGGATGCTGGGGCCCCATGTTGACGACGATGCGTTCGCCGGGATCGACGCCGCGGGCGGCTTCGACGACCTTGTCCCAGTCCTGGCCGCCGGCGACCACGAATGTCTCGCCGGCGCCGTCGTGCTTCGATTCAGTGGTAGTGCTCATCAGTTGTACGCTCTCCGCTCGTCGGGCGGGGGTATCTGTGCGCCTTTGTATTCGACGGGAATTCCGCCGAGGGGGTAGTCCTTGCGCTGGGGATGCCCGTGCCAGTCGTCGGGCATCTCGATGCGGGTCAGCGATGGGTGCCCGTCGAAGATGATGCCGAAGAAATCGTAGGTCTCCCGCTCGTGCCAGTCGGTGGTCGGATAAATCCTGAACAGCGACGGGATGTGCGGATCATCGTCGGGCGCAGACACTTCCAGCCGGACGCGGCGGTTGTGCGTGATCGACTGCAACGGATACACGGCATGCAGTTCGCGGCCCGTCTCATGCGGGTAGTGCACCCCGCTGACGCCGAGGCACATTTCGAAGCGCAGCTGCGGTTCGTCACGCAGCCGATGCGCCACCCGCTCCAGCGCCTCGCGTCGGACGTGCAGGGTCAGCTCGTCGCGGTACACCACGACTTTTTCGATGGCGTCGGTGAATTCGACGTCGTCCTTGTTCAACGCCGCGGCCAGGCCGTCGACCACCTCGTCGAAATAGCCGCCGTAGGGCCGCGGGCTGCTGCCCGGAAGCAGGACTTCGCGCACCAGCCGGCCATAACCGGACGTGTCACCCGAGCCCGTGGCGCCGAACATGCCGCGGCGCACGTCGATGACTTCTTCGTCGGCGCGGCTGATCGCTTCTCCTGGGTCTTGATCCGGTGAGCTCATCGCAGCAGCCCGCGCATCTCGATCGTGGGCCGCGCCGACAGCGCGGCCTGCTCGGCTTCGGCGATGGCGGTTTCCCGGTTGACGCCCAGCGGCATCTCCTGAATCTTCTCGTGCAGCTTCAGGATTGCGTACAACAGCATCTCCGGTCGCGGAGGGCAGCCGGGCAGGTAGATGTCCACCGGGACAACATGATCGACGCCCTGCACGATCGCGTAGTTGTTGAACATCCCGCCGGATGACGCGCACACGCCCATGGCCAGCACCCATTTGGGCTCGGCCATCTGGTCGTAGATCTGTCGCAGCACCGGAGCCATCTTCTGGCTGACCCGGCCGGCGACGATCATCAGGTCGGCTTGCCGCGGGGTGGCCGAGAATCGCTCCATGCCGAACCGCGCGATGTCGAATCTTGGCCCGGCCGTTGCCATCATCTCGATGGCGCAGCAGGCCAACCCGAACGTCGCCGGCCACAGTGAGTTCTTGCGGACGTAGCCCGCGACCTTCTCGACTGTTGACAGCAGAATCCCGCCGGGCAGCTGTTCCTCAAGACCCACGACTTACCTCAATCCCACGTCAGGCCGCCGCGGCGCCACACATAGGCGTAGGCCACGAACACCGTCAGCATGAACACCACCATTTCGACCAACGCGAACGTGCCCAGCGCGTCGTAGCTGACCGCCCATGGATACAGGAACACGATTTCGATGTCGAAGACGATAAAAAGCATCGCGGTGAGGTAGTACTTCACCGGAAAGCGCTGCCCGGCTGTCGCATGCGGGCCGCTCACCGATGTCTCGGTGGGTTCGATCCCACACTCGTAGGCAGCCATCTTCGACTTGTTGAAACGTGACGGGCCGGCCAGGCTCGCGATCGCCACCGAGCCCACCGCGAAGGCGGTGGCGATGGCGCCTAGCACCAGGATGGGTATGTAGACGTTCAACTCGCTCCATGATCCGTCGTACGAGCCGCCTGCAGCGGCCAGGCGGTAACCGGGCTGCTGTGACGAACCGGGCTGCAAGCCCGTCACAGTGATTTACAACATAGCGTCGCGGCGTGCGGCGCGCTTGCCCGGGGTGGGGATTTTCCCGTATTGGCGGTGCCATGTCGCGCTGTGCTGCGCAAACTCGATAGACGGTGAAACCAACGCCCGGCGCCGAACCCGTTCCCACTCGGGGAGCACCAGCAAAGGTGCCGTCGCCTCGATCGCTGCGGCGCCCAAGATCAGCGGCGTGCCAGGGCGGATGCTTTCGTTGTCAGCAACATCGGAACTAGCGCCGGTTGCCGCGCCGAGGAAGGGGCAAGTGGTCAGAACTGCCGCATTCGGCGGCCGAAAAGGAACGGCCGCGGCAAAGGCGCGGCGTCGATCGAGTCAGCGAACGGGGGCTCGCAGCAGGCTGAGCACCGTGCGGCCCAGCAGGATGGGGTCGATGGGATGCGGCACTGCGCCCTCGGCGCGCGACCAGGACGCCAGCCACGCGTCGTCGGGCCGCCCGGTCAAGACAACCAGGGGCGGACAGGTCTCGAGTTCGTCTTTGAGCTGCTTCGCGATTCCCATGCCGCCGGTCGGGGTGGCCTCGCCGTCCAGGATGGCCAAGTCGATGCCGCCCTTGTCCATCGTCGCCACCACCGCGGGCCCGGTCGCCACCTCGACGTAGCTCAGCTCGGGCAGATCGGGGTGCAGATGCTTGCCCAGCGCGCGAATCACCCGTTCACGGGTTTGGACGTTGCTGCTGTAGACGAGGATCCGCAGGGCGACGCTGGATTGCGGGGTGGAGTCGGGCACGGTGCAGATGCTACTGGTGTCGGACCGGGTTCAACGGGGTGCCCGCAGAAATCGTTATTGCGATACCCGCACGAAGATGGCATCGGCCGCCGCCGTTGCCGTCGAGCTCACCATGCCCAGCCGGTTCCAACCCAGGTCGAACCGGTCCCGATCGAGCTTGGTTTCGCCGGTGATCCGGATCGAGCCATCGTCGAGCTCGGAGATCGTGACCGGCAGCGGCATCTCGGCGGTGACGCCTTTGATCGTGAGGCTGGTCCGAAGGTCGGCGGCCTTGCCTTTCGTCGGTTGCACGGCGGTGACGACGACGCTGATCTCACCGAAGCGGTCGACATCGAAGAAGTCGGCCGAGCGCAGGTGTTTGTCGCGACGGCCGATGCCGGTGTCCAGCGAGGCGGCCTTGATGTCGACGCGACCGAAAACCGCTCCCTTGCCGGTCAGTTGGCCGTCGCCGGTGAATTCGGTGAAGCGGCCCTTGACGTTCAGCAGGCCCCACATGTTCCTGACCTTGAAAGTGATGGACGAGCGGTCCGGAACCAGGTTCCACACGCCGGCCATGTCGGGATCGTGAAGCAGTGTCTCCAAAGTCGTCATCGTCACCCCCATTGTGTCGTGGCGAATCTAGCGCTAGTTCATCAACGGCGCGATCCCGGCGGGATCGAAATATTCGTCGATCCGCTCGATCAGGCCGTCGGTGCCCACCTTGATCACGATGCAGACCCGCAGCGAGATCGACTGCCCGGCATGCCCGGTGGCGTGCAAGACGTGTTGCTGGACGAAGCCCCGGACCGATCCGTCATCGAAGACCTGCCGGTCGAGGATTTCGTAGCGACGTTGCGTGGTCGCGCCGACGAACCAGTCGATGACCCGCATCGCGCGAGTCTTGTCGTCTGCTCTGAGGGGGTCGCGACGCGAGCCGCTGCGCCACACCGCGATGTCACCGCTCCACATCGCGTCGACGGCGGCGACATCGCTTCGCTCGATCGCCGTGAACAGGCGGTTGGCCACGTCGATGACCGTCTCGGTGCTGGAAGCGGACATGTCTGGCTCCTATCTGATCGACGAGCTATTCACTGTCGTATCCGGGGTGCGCGACGGCCAACCGGCGCCGTACCAGGGTGCGCAGGCAGGCGGTGACCTCGTCCGCCCGTCCGTCCAGCTCGCCGGCGCGGACCGCCGCGGCCAGCTGCTCCTCATCCGCGAAGCCCAGGCCGGCCAGCGCCGCACGGGATTCCGCCTCGCTTTCGTCGAGCAATTCGCGCTCGACGATGCGCAGTGCGTTGGCCGCGACCCTGGCGTGGAAGTTCACCTGTCCGTCGGTCGCTGCACGCACATCGCTTTCCAGGAATTCGGCAACCGCGGCCACGAGTTCGGCCGCCAGCGGGCGGCCGTATGCGCCGATCATGGTTGCGCCTCGAGCAGGTTGAGCAGGTCCCATTCGGTCTCGCAGACGCGACGGCCGATGGTGGCCAACTCGACCGAGCGGTTCTGCCCGCTCAGATGGCGTTCTGCCTGGAAGCGGCAGATGACACCCCAGCGCAACGTCGCCAGCACCAGCCACCAGTGAAACGCCACCCGGTCGACGGTAGTCGCGCTGGCCTGTTCGTAGGCGCGCAGGAAGCTTTCGATGCTGCCCAGGCCGCCGGCGCCGAGGCTGGCCGGAGCGCCGAATCGCCAGGCCCGGATGCAGAACCACGCCAGGTCCTCGTACGCCTGGCCGACGTGCACCAGCTCCCAGTCCAGCACCGCGGCAAGATTCGATCCGTCGACGATGAGGTTGCCCATCCGAAAGTCCCCGTGCACCAACACCGCCGGCGACGGCGGCGGACGGCGGGCGGCCAGCCAGCGAAACCCCCATTCGAAGGCTGCGGTGGTGTCGCCCATGTCGTCGAGGCGTTGACGCCATTCGGCGAGTTGATCTTCGTGGTTCAGATCCGGAATGTCCGTGTCGGCGCGGTGAATCGCGGCCACCGCCTGCGCGCACTGCTGCAGTAATTGCGTGCGCGCCGCGTGTCCGTCAGCGCCGTCGAGCTGCCGCTGGATGCGGCGCACGATGGTCTCGCCCTTGATCTCGTCACAGATCAGATACGGATTGCCCAGCGCGGCAGCCGAATTGTCGGCGATCAGCACGTGCGGGACCGGCGCCCCGGCGGCCGCGGCGGCGGCCTGCGTCCTGGCTTCGAGCTCCATGCCCGCGTGCACGTCGTCGGGTGGGCCGGTGCGCAAGATCAGCGCACGACGCCGCGCATCGGTGACGGCCTCGAACGCCCAGGTGGTTCTGCTGGCGCCGCCGGTCAACGCGCGCAGGTTCTCGACCGCGGTGTCGGCGCCGAGGGCCCCGGTCAGCACCCCGGCCAGTTTCGAGGCCAATTCGGTGCCCAGTTCCGCTGACTCGACGCTGTCCATCACTTCTTGCCGAATTTGAACAGCCGCTGCGCCACCCGGCGGATCTGGATTTCCTCGGCGCCCTCGGTGATGCGGTAACGACGGTGGTGGCGGTAGATGTGCTCGAACTGCTCGTGCCGGCTGTAGCCCAGGCCGCCGTAGACCTGCATGGCGCGGTCGGCGGCGTCGCAGACCAGGCGGTTGGCGCGATAGTTCGCCATCGACACCTTGTCCGAGACCTCCATGTGGTGGTCGCGGTCCAGATGCCAGGCGGCGTACTGCACCAGCAGCCGCACCATCTGGGCTTCGGTCTGGAGCTCGGCCAGCGGCCACTGCACGGCCTGGTTCACCGACAGCGGCTTGCCGAACACCGTTCGGCCGGCGGCGTATTCGGCGGCGCGGTCGATGCAGTACTGCGCCGCGCCCAGGCTGCTCGCCGCTTGCCGAATCCGGTTCTCGTGCAGGAAGGTTTGGGCCACTTCCAGGCCGCGGTCCACCTCGCCGAGCACCGCGCCGGCGGGTATTCGCACATCGGTCAGCTCGACCTCGCCGTGGTCGGTGGGCATGTTGAACGTCCACCAGTAATAGGGGACGTTGAATCCGGGTGAATCGGTCGGCACCAGGAACGCGGTGATGCCCCGGGCGGCTCCCGGCTCGCCGGAGGTGCGGGCGAAGACCAGGTCGTGGGTGGCGCGGTGCACGCCCGTGTTGAACCGCTTGGAGCCGTTGATCACCCAGCTGTCGCCATCGCGTTCGGCGTGCGTCTCCAGCCAGGTCGCATCCGACCCGTGTTGCGGCTCGGTCAGGCCGAAGGCCATGGACCGTTCCCCGGTGATCAACGCCTCGGACCACACCTTGCGTTGCTCATCGGTGCCGAACCGCTCCATCATGATCACCTGCGGGAAGTTCCCGACGATCGACGACTCGTTCTGCAGGTCGTTGTGCAGGCCAAGGCCTTTGTGCGCCAAGTGTTCCCGGATGACCGCCATGTCGACGTTGCTGCCGTCGCGACCGCCGAGTGAGGCCGGCAATCCGTAGCGCAGCCAGCCGGCTTTGTCGGCGCGCCTGCGCATCTCGGAGAGCAGATCCTCCCACTCGCGCGTCGGGATCCCGTCGTTGTCCCAATCGGTGCGCGCATGCTCACGGCGCTTGTCGAAGTATTGGATGTGTTCGCGTTCCAGCGGCTTGATCTCGGCCTCAATGAACTCGTCCATCTCGGCGAGCACGCCTGGAAGGTGTTCTGGCAGGGTGAAATCCACGTCTTCTCCTAAGATCTCGTGAGGCCGCCGTACAAGGTTCTCTTCCACACCGTCGACAGGGTCGCGATGGCATCTTCGTCGCTGATGGTCACACCCAGGCCAGCGGGGCCGGACGATCCGACGAAGACGGTGGTGAAGTTTTCGAACAGCAACGCGATGGCCGCCGCCGTGTGCTGCGGGTGCAGTTCGGCACCGTAACCCTGCTCCTGGGCCCGGCGCACCGAAGCGGCCACGAGATCCATTCCGAATCGCCGGAATTCGTTCTGCACGGCCGCGAAGCGCTGCTGGGTGGCGGCCAGCTGGGCCACGGCGATCATGATGCCGATGTTCTGTTTGAACATGTTCCAGTAGCCGGTGACCACCGCAGTAAAAAAGTCGTCGCCGTCGGTGGGGGCACCTCCCGCTTGCGGGGGCGAGTCCGGCAGGTGAACGCTGAGACCCGACGGCGTCACCACCTCGTGCAGGAATGACTCCGCGAGGGCGGCCAGCAGGTCTTCCTTGTCGGCGAAGTATCGGTAGAACACCGCCGGCGATTTTCCCGCGGCCGACGTGATGTCGGCCAGGGTGGTGCCGTGAAAGCCCCGTTCGGCGAACAGTTTCCGGGCGGCCTGCTCGATGGCCTGCCTGGTCTGGCGGCCTTTGGCGGTCAGCTCGCGGGTTGCCTCTGGGGCGGACATCAGTTCCCCTGCACTCAATGTCTCCGTCGGTCGCCGGCGCGTAACAGGGCGCTCGGCAGGTCGTGCCCCACCAACGTCTTCGCCACGTCGGCCGCGGCGATGGCGGCCTGCAGGTCGACGTCCACCTCGATGCCGCTGTCGGTCAGCAGGTATACGAGGTCCTCGGTGGCGATGTTGCCGGTGGCGCCCGCGGCGAAGGGGCAGCCACCCAGGCCGCCGACCGAGGCGTCCAGCCGGGTCACCCCGGAGTTGACCGCGGCGTAGGCGCTGGCCAGACCGGAGCCGCGGGTGTTGTGGAAGTGTCCGCCCAGCGGAAGGTCGCCGATCACCGGACGCAGTTGTGTGATAAGCGAACTCACTCGGCCCGGGGTGGTGGTGCCGATGGTGTCGGCGATCGACAGGCGGTCGGCGCCGTGGTCGCGGGCGGCCGCCGCGATCTCGAGCACCCGCTGCGGCGGGGTCGGCCCTTCGAACGGCGAGTCCCAGGCGGTGGCGATGACGACTTCGACGGTGACAGGAAAGCTGGAGGGGCCGTCGTGCGCGATGGCGACGATCTCGTCGATCGCCTTGGTGGCCTCGGCGCTGGCGCGCCCGACGTTGGCCTTGCTGAAGGCGTCGTCAGCGGCCACCACGTACTCGATGGAGCGCAAACCCGCGGCGACGGCCCGCTTGGCGCCGTTCGGGCTGGCCACCAGGGCCGAGAATTCGATGTCGGGGTAGTCATGCAGGTGTGCGGCCAGCTCGGCGGCATCGGCCATCGACGGCACCTTCGACGGCGAGACGAACGCGGTGACCTCCACCTCGCGGACCCCGGTCGCCGCGACCGCGGCCAGCAGTTCCAGCTTGGCCGACAACGGAATTGGCGACTCGATCTGCAGGCCGTCGCGCAGGGCCACCTCGCGGATCTGAACGTGGGTCATTGGCGCCGCTCCTCCTCATCGCTGCGCTCTGCATCGTCGCCGGCGCGTGTCACAGCACCTCCTCGGCGCGCAGCTGCTCGAGCTCCTCGGCCGTCTTGCCCAGCAGTCCGATGAAAACGTCGTCGTTGTGCTGGCCCGGGCGCGCGGGGCCCGCGTTGCGCAGCCGGCCGGGCGATTCCGAGAGCACCGGCACGATGCCCGGCCCCAGCACGTTGCGCTGCAGGCGTTCGTCGTAGTGCTCGACCAGCATGTCGCGGGCGCGCAGCTGCGGGTCGTTGACGACCTCGGCGACGGTGTTGATCGGCCCGGCGATCACGCCCGCGGCGGACAGGGTTTCGATGATGTCGCCGGGCCGGCGTTCTGCGGCCCACGCGCCGATGATGTTGTCGAGTTCGTCTTGGTTGCGCCCACGCGCGACGTGCGTGGCGAACCGGTCGTCGGTGGCCAGCTCCGCGCGGCCCATCGCCTTGCACAGCCGGGCGAAGACGGTGTCCTGGTTGGCGGCGATCACCACCCACGAGCCGTCGGCGCTGCGGTAGATGTTGGACGGGGCGATGCCGTCGAGCCGGGTGCCGGACGGTCCGCGCACCACCCCGCCGACGTCGTAGTCGGGAATGGTGGATTCCTGTACGGCCAAACATGATTCGGTCAGCGCGACGTCGACCACCTGACCGCGTCCGGTGACGCTGCGGCGATAGAGGGCGGCCAGCGCGCCCTGGGCGCCGAACATGCCGGCCAGGCTGTCACCCAGCGAGAGCGCCAGCCGGGGCGGCGGCCCGCCCGGGAAACCGTTGAGGTGCCGCAGTCCGCTGGCCGCCTCGGCGACCGAGGCATAGCCGGCCTTGGTGGCGTCGGGTCCGGTCTGCCCGTATCCGGACACCCGGACCAGGATGATGCCCGGATTGCGGGCACTGAGCACGTCGTAGCCCAGGTTCCATTTTTCCAAAGTGCCCGGGCGGAAGTTCTCCACCACGATGTCGGATTTCTCGACGAGCTCGCAGAACAGTTCACGGCCGCGGGGGTGGCGCAGATCCAGGGTGATCGCCTTCTTGTTGCGCGCGTGCACCGTCCAGAAGACGTGCTGCCCGTCGAGTTCGGCCTGGCCCCAGGTGCGCAACGGGTCCGGGGCCTTGGGCAGTTCCACTTTGATCACGTCGGCGCCCATGTCGCCGAGCAATCGGCCCGCGAAGGGCCCGGCGATCAGCGTGCCCAGCTCGAGCACGCGGATGCCGTCCAGCGGTCCGGCCGGGGCGGAGGTCATTCGGCGCTCGCGAAGTCGTGCCGCACCAGCCAGTCGGTGACGATGGTGACCGCGGCCCGCAGCGCGTCGCGCTGGTCGGGTCCCGCGTAATAGTGTGTGGCGCCCGGGATTTCGTGCATCTCCTTATCCTTGTGGCCGATGGCCTGGAACAACCGCCGGGTGTGGCTGGGCGTGCAGGCGTCATCCGCCAGGTTACCGATCACCAGCGCCGGGATCGCGATGTCAGGCCCACAGGCGACCGCGTCGCCCCGCGCGTCGTCGTAGCTCCACTGCGACAGCCAGCCGCGCAGGGTGGAAAACCGGGCCAGCCCGACGGGGCTCATGTTCACCACCTGAGGATCCCCCAGGTAGCAGGTGCCCGGGACGCGTTCGTTGGGATCGACGGTCGGGTCCAGCCAGCGCGGGTCGGCCATGGTGCCGTGCACGACGAAGCCGAACTCGGCAACATCTGCGTCGGGGCGCCCCGACGATTTCAACTCGGCCAGCTTGTCCTTCACCCATGCGGTGATGCGGCGGTTGCGGTCGATCTGCGCCTGCCGGTAGCGGGCCAGGAATTCCTGGCTGTAGGGCGGCTGATTGGGGTTGTCGGGGTTGTACAGGTCCAGCTCGGGATCGCGCTTGGTGGGATCGGATTCGTCGAGGATCGACGCGTCCAGCCATTCGGTCAGCGTGCCGTGGCGGCTGATGTGCGCGGCCAGCAGCATGATGCCGTCGGCGGCGGGCAGGTCGAGTTTGGTCAGGTCCGGGCCGTCGCCGGTCGGGCTGGACGTGATGGTCGGGTTCTGCGCCTGCTGCTGGTAGAACACCGACAGCGATCCGCCGCCACTCCACCCGGCCAGCACCACCTTGGAATAGCCCAGCCGCTTCTTGGCGTCCTTGATGCACTCGCCGAGATCCTCGACCACCTTCTCCATCAGCAGCGCCGAGTCGGTGCCGCGGAAGCGGCTGTTGCAGTAGATGACGTGATGGCCGGCCCGGGCCAGCGCGTTGATCATCGGGAGGTAGGCGCCGCCGCCGATGGGGTGCATGAACACCAGGACGGTGTCCGACGGCCTGTCCTTGGGTTTGAGCAGGTAGCTCTCCAGCACGGTGATCTCGGCCAGGCCCCCGTATACGTCTCGTACGCCGGAATTGTTCTGGAAGGCAACGAGATAGGGGATCCGGTCGTACTCGTGCTTTTTGGGTTTCACCGCTTGTGTCATTAGCGCCGCTTCTCCTCATCACTTCGCTCCGCATCGTCGCTGGCGCGAGTCATCAATGTTGTCCTAGGTCGTGGGCCAGAACCTCGGCCGACGGGGTCAGCCGCCGGCGTGTGTCGATGGCGATCACCTGCCAGTCGACGCGCGAATAGTCGTCGAATTTGCGGCGTGCCCGTTCGCGGGCCTTCTCCGGTGCGCCGTGATGAACCCCTTGGGGCGCATGCGAAATCAAGCCGGGCGGCATCGGGATGCCGTAGAGCGAGCCGCCGTGAAAGAAGGCGATCTCGTCGTAGTCGACGTTGCGGTGATACCACGGTGTGCGTTCGGTGCCGGGAATCCCTTCGGCGGGCTTGGGCAGGAAGTTCATCACGTAGACGCCGGTGGCCTGCATGAACAGGTGCACCGTCGGGGGCAGGTGGACACTGTCGGAGGTGACCACGTTGTAGTCGGCGATGTTGAACGTGAACGCGAAGTTGTCCCCGCGCCAGCCTTCGACGTCGAGCGGATTGTGTTGGTAGAACAGCGTTGTCGGGCCGCCCTCATGGATGAGCCGGACCTCGAATTCGCCGTCGGCACCGTCGGGCTCGTCGGCCGGCGCCGGCTCGGGGATGACCACCTGCGACGGGTCGAAGGGGAAGTGGCGGCCCAGCGCGCCCGGCGGCGGCACCCGGAACTCGTCGGTGGACTCGATCATCAGCATCGTCGTCGCCTCTTTGTTTGAGGGGTCGGGCAGCTGGCGCCAGGTGCATGCCTTGGGGATGTAGAGCCAGTCGCCTTCCCGATAGCGCAGCGGACCGAATTCGGTCTCGACCAGACCGCTGCCCTGGTGGACGAAGCACAGCAGGTCCCCGTCGACATGACGGACGAAGAACGGCATCGGCTCGCGACGACGGCTCAACAGGATTCGGCAGTCGTCGTTGCTGAACATCAGCAGCGGCCCACCGTCGGCCTCGGTGGCATCGCTGGGCTTGAGCTCGCTCGACAGGACGTCGATCGGTCGCAGCGGGCCGACCGACCGGTAGGCGGTGGGGTCGTGGCGCCGGTAGAGGTTGGCGGTGCGGCCGGTGAATCCGCCCCGGCCCAGCTCGTCGTCCTTGAGGCCTTCGAGGTCGGCGTGCAGGCGGCGCGGTGTTCGGCCTTTCCGCAGGTGCACAAAGGATTCCATGGACGGCTCCTCCGATGGGGACCAGCTCAGTGGGCGATCAGGCTACAAAACTGAAAGTGACATTACTTTTTCTTTTTGGCCCGCACAAGAGTTGCCGCGAGGCCATGGCATGGTCGCCGCGAACGCGGCGTCACGAGTCGCCGCGACGCCGTCGCCGCCCGCGTTGGTCACAAACGCCACAGGCGTCTCCGCCGGGCAGGACTTGCTTGGTGCCCGCCTCACAGCGACAACTCCGGCGACCGCAAACCACGCGGAGGATTGTCGCTCGAAGGCGGGCAAACATTCGATTGCCCCGAGCTGAAACCACTGTGACGGATGGGACCACGTGCGGCGCCTAGCCCCGGACGCGCAGCACGACCTTTCCCTTGGCGGTGCGGTTCTCCAGGGAGGCGACGGCGGCCCCGGCTTCTTCCAGCGGGTACGTCACCGGTTCCGGCGGGGCCAGCTCCCCGGAGGTGAGCAATCGCTCGAGTCCGGCCCACTGCTCGGCCAGCGCGCCCGGATGCGTCCCCGCCCACGCGCCCCAGCCCACACCGACCACGTCAACGTTGTTGAGCAGCAACCGGTTTACCTTGACGGTCGGTATCTCACCGCCGGTGAACCCGACGACCAGCAGCCGCCCGCCGGGAGTGAGCGAACGCAGGGAATCGGTGAAGCGGTCGCCGCCGACCGGGTCGACGACGATGTCGACGCCGCGGCCGTGAGTCAACTCCTTCACCGCGTCCTTGAAACCGTCGGCCAGCACCACATCGGTCGCGCCGGCCGCCGTGGCGATGTCGGCCTTGTCCTGCGTGCTGACCACGGCGATGGTGCGGGAGGCGCCCAGCGCCGGTGCGAGCCGCAGCGCCGAGGTCCCGATGCCGCCGGCCGCGCCGTGCACCAGCACCGTCTCGCCGCGCTGCAGCCGCCCCCGGACGGTCAGCGCGAAGTACACCGTCAGGTCGTTGAACAGCAGGCCGGCGCCCGCCTCGAAGCTCACGTTGTCGGGCAGCTTGAACACCCGGTCCGGGGCCAGCACCGCAACCTCGGCCATGCCGCCGGACAACATCGTGAGGCCCACCACCCGGTCGCCGGCGCTCACGTGCGCACCTTCGGGTGCGGACCGGACCACGCCGGCGATCTCGGCGCCGAGCACGAACGGCAACTCCGGTCGGTACTGGTAGAGCCCGCGGGTGAGCAGGGCGTCCGGGAAGGCCACCCCGGCGGCGTGCACGTCGACGACGACCCCGTCGCCCGACGGCTCGTCGATGTCGGTCAAGTCGACCGCGTCCGGACCATCGAGCCGAGTCACCTGTACCGCGCGCATGCCACCTCCGTCGTCACTGCCATCGGCGCCGCCGTCGGGGAATGCGCCCGATCAGCGCTCGATCAGCCTACTGCCGGCTCAAAAACCGCCCGCGACCCGCACCACGGCCCGGCCGGAGAATTTGCCGGCGCGCACCTGGTCGATCACGCCGACGACGTCTTTCACGTCGACGTCGCTGACCAGTGAGTCCAGGTGACGCGGCCGCAGCGAATCGCCGAGGCGGGCCCACAATTCGCGGCGTGGCCCGATGGGCATCAGTACCGAGTCCATGCCCAGCAGCGCGATGCCCCGCAGGATGAACGGCAGCACCGTGGTATGCAGGGCCGGCCCGCCGGTGAGGCCACTGGCCGCCACCGCACCGCCGTAGTCGACGGTGCTGAGCACGTCGGCCAGCGTCGCGCCGCCCACGCAGTCCACCCCGCCTGCCCAGCGCGCCTTGCCGAGCGGCCGTGGCTTGGCGTCCGGGTCGGCGGGTAATCGGCCGATAACTTCCGCGGCGCCAAGGGCTTTGAGCCGGCCGGTGGCCTCGGCTTTGCCGGTCGAGGCGACCACCTGGTAGCCGGCGGCCGCCAGCAGGTCGACGCTGACCGAGCCGACGCCGCCGGTGGCTCCGGTGACCACGACGGGACCGGCGTCGGGCGCGATGCCCCAGTCGATCAGTGCCTGCACGCTCATCGCCGCGGTGAAGCCCGCGGTTCCGATCGCGGCGCCCTCGTGCGGGCTCAATGCGCCGAGCGCGACGACCTGGTCGGCCGGCAACCGTGCGTATTCGGCGTAGCCGCCATGGTGGCCGGTGCCGATGGCGTACCCGTGGGCCAGCACCGGGTCACCGACGGCGAAGTCGGGCGACGCCGATTCGACAACCTCGCCGGTGAGGTCGATGCCCGGCACCACCGGGTAGTTGCGCACCACGCCGCCACCCGGTGTCAGCGCGAGCGCGTCTTTGTAGTTGACGCTCGAATACTCCACGCGGATGGTCACCTCGCCGGGCGGCAGGTCGGAGTGGTTCAGCGTCTCGACCGACGCGGTTATCCGGTCACCATCTTGTCG
This sequence comes from Mycobacterium mantenii, assembly GCF_001667865.1. Lineage (GTDB taxonomy): Bacteria > Actinomycetota > Actinomycetes > Mycobacteriales > Mycobacteriaceae > Mycobacterium > Mycobacterium mantenii_A. The sequence continues at coordinate 96,177 of NZ_LZJP01000110.1, forward strand.
GGCGACAAGCGCCTGAAACGTGTCCATGCTTCGACGCTAACCTCACCGTATGGATTCCTTTCCACTCGGTGGGTTTTCGGTCAACCGCGTCGGCTTCGGCGCGATGCAATTGCCGGGTCCCAATGCGTTCGGTCCGCCGCGGGACCGCGACGAAGCCCTGGCCGTGCTGCGCCGCGCGGTCGAACTCGGCGTCGACCACATCGACACCGCCCAGTTTTACGGACCCGACGTGGCCAATGAGCTGATTCGTGCCGCGCTGCATCCCTATCCGGAGAACCTGGCGCTGGTCAGCAAGGTCGGTGGGCGCCGCGATGACAACGGTGCCTGGCTGCCGGCCGGCGCGCCGGCCGAGTTGCGCCGTGACATCGAGACCAACCTGCGCAGCCTCGGTGTCGAGCAACTGGCCGTGGTCAACCTACGGGTGTTCGAAAGCGATGGCCCGGACCAGCAGTTCGACGATCAGCTCTCGGCCATGATCGAGGCCCGCGAGCAGGGATTGATGGGCGGGATCGGGCTGAGCAACGTCAACCGCGAGCACCTGCTGCACGCCGTAGAGCGCACCGAAATCGCCTGTGTGCAAAACGCATTCAATCTGGTGCACCGGGAGTCGGCCCCGGTGCTGCAGGAATGTACGACGCGGGGGATCGCCTTCGTTCCGTTCTTCCCGCTGGGTGCGGCCTTCATGCAGCCCAACCCGGTGCTGAGCCACCAGGTGGTTCGGGAGACCGCGCAGCGACTGGGCCGCACACCCGCGCAGGTCGCGCTGGCGTGGACGTTGCACTTGGCACCCAACGTGCTGCTCATCCCCGGTACCTCGTCGCTGGGCCACCTGGAGGAGAACCTGGACGTCGCGTCCATCGAACTGGACCACGAAGCCCGCGAGCGGCTGAACGCCCTCGCTACTTGAGCTCGGACGAGGACAGGCCCAGCAGGCGGCGCGCGACCACCAACTGCTGAATCTGTTGCGTGCCTTCGAAGATGTCCAAGATCTTCGAGTCGCGCGCCCATTTCTCCAGCAGCGCCTGTTCGGAATAGCCTGCGGTGCCGGCCAATTCGACGGTCTTGAGCGTGACGTCGGTGGCCATCCGGCCTGCCTTGGCCTTGCTCATCGACGCTTCTTTGGAGTTGGGGATCTTGTTGTCGGCCTGCCACGCCGCCCGCAGCGAGAGCAGATAGGCCGCCTCCCAGTCGGCTTCCATCCGAATGAACTCGGCGGCCGCGGCGCTCTGGGCGTGTGAGGGCCTGTCGTAGGAGATCTCCACGCCGGCCTCGGTGAGGATCTTGCGAATCTCCTCCAGCGCGGCGCGGCCCACCCCGACGGCCATGGCCGCGACGATCGGCCGGGTGTTGTCGAAGGTCTCCATCACTCCGGAAAAGCCCTTGCCGACCTCGATTTCGGGGTTGCCGAGCAGGTTTTCCTTCGGGATGCGGGCGTTGTCGAACCTGATGACCGCGGTGTCGGAACCCTTGATGCCGAGCTTGTGTTCGAGCCGTTCGACGGTGACACCGGGATGCTCGCGCGGCACGACGAACGACTTGATCGCCGCGCGCCCCTGTGACTTGTCCAGCGTCGCCCACACCACGATGTGGGTGGCGCGCGACCCGGCGGTGACGAAGATCTTCTCGCCGTTGATCACATACTCGTCGCCGTCGAGGGTGGCCGTCGTCGACACCGCCGCCGAGTCCGATCCGAAGCCGGGTTCGGTGATGGCCATCGCCGCCCACACCTTGCCGAGGCGTTGCAGCTGCTCCTCGTTGGCGACGGCGGAGATGGCCGCGTTACCGAGCCCTTGATAGGGGACCGACAGCATCATCGCGAGGTCGCCCCAGCTGGCTTCCAGCGTCTGCAGCAGCGCGGCCATGTTGGCGCCGTTGTGGTTCTTGTCCCGCTCTTCGTCCTCGCCGCCCAGCGCGTTGGCTCCCGCGAATTCGATTGACTCCGAGGCCCCTTCGAAGAGGCTGAACAGGGTGTCGAGCTCGACCGGGTACGCGTGTTCCTTGAGGTCGTACTTGCGGGCGATCGGCCGCATCAATTCGGCGGCGCCCTGGTGCGTCTTCGTCGTCACCGCTTGCATCTTGCGCGGAAGTTCCAGATTGATTGCCATGATTGAACTTTCAGCTCGAGTTGGATAAGCGACTCAGATGACGACGACGCCCTCGGCGACGCCGATGGCCCGCAGGTCGCGGTACCAGCGTTCGACGGGATGCTCTTTCGTGTAACCGTGGCCGCCGAGCAGCTGAACACCGTCCAGGCCGATCTGCATGCCCTTGTCGGCACCAAGCCGCTTGGCCAGTGCCGCCTCGCGGATGAACGGCAGACCCTGCTCGGCGCGCGCCGCGCCGCGCCAGGTGATCAGCCGCAGCCCATCCAATTCGATGGCGATGTTGGCGCACATGAAAGCGACCGCCTGCCGGTGGGCGATCGGCTCACCGAAGGCCTGACGTTCCTTCACGTACGGGACGACGTAGTCGAGCACCGCGTGCGAGGTACCGACGGCCAGCGCCGCCCAGCCCAGCCGGGACAGCGCGATCGCCTCGGAGTAATCGGCGTCGGTCGCCTCGTCCTCGCCGAGGCGGGCGCTCGCCGGCACCGTCACCCCGGAGAGTTCGACGTGACCCAGGGCCGCGGCGCGGATCCCCATGCTCGGATCCGCCTTCACGGTAAGGCCTTTGGTCGAGGACTCGACGATGAACAATGCCGGCTTGCCGTCCAGCTGCGCGCCGACGATAAAGACCTCGGCGTCGGCCGCGGCCGGGACCAACGACTTCACCCCGTCGAGGCGGTACCCGCTCGGGGTGCGCACCGCGGTGGTCTTGAGCCGGGTGGGGTCGAAGAGCGGTTGCGGTTCGGCGATGGCCACGCACGCTTGGGGCACGTTCTCACCGGCGAACGCGGGAAGGTAGGTGGCCTGCTGGTCGGCGCTGCCCCAATGGGTCAGCGCGGAGGCCACGCCCCCCGGGGCCAGCAGCGGCAGCGCCAGGCCCATATCGCCGTAGGCCAGCGCCTCCGCGACCTGCACATTGGTCACGCTGGATCGGTGCGCGGCGATGCCGTCGAAATCCTCAGGGATGTTGATCGCGGTGATGCCCAGCTCGGCGGCCTTGGCGATCAGGTCGGGCGGATAGGTCGCCGCCTCGTCGGCATCGTGTGCGGCGGGACGCAGCACTTCCGCGGCGAAGTCGTCGAGCGTCTCGACGATCATCTTCTGCTCGTCGTCGGGCGTCAGGTCGAAGTAGTCCTTGCCGCTGGACTTGAGCCGGGTCGGCCCGCCGCGCAGGTTCTGGATCCGCTTGAACTCCCGCGAAGAAGTCGCGGCGGTGGAGAAGATCGTCTTCGTGCCATAGCGCAGGGCGCGGTTGAGCGGGTCACGCAGCTGGTATTTGTCCAGGAATTCCTGCCCGACGAGCGGGGTGATCAGCGCGATGACGATGTCGATGCCGGTGCGCTTGTGCGGTTGCAGCCCCACCGCGGACTTGTGGTCGCGCCGTTTGACGCGGGTGCGGGCGGATGTCTGTCGAGAACCGGAACCGGTCATTTTCAGCAGCCTCAGGTCGTTGGGCAATGCGGATATCTCCGATCTTACTCCGGAGTAAGATCGGAGAGGACACTTGTTAACTAATTCACACGGGGCCAGCCGCGAGGCGGCCGAGCACCTGCTGCTGCAGCAGGCCATTGGTGGCCACGGCGCTGCCGCGGTGCGGCCCCGGTGTGCCGTCCAACGCCGTCAGCGTCCCACCGGCTTCGCGCACCAGGATGTCGAGCGCCGCGAGGTCCCATACCGACACTTCCGGTTCGGCGGCGATGTCGACGGCCCCTTCGGCGAGGAGGCAATAGGACAGAAAGTCGCCGAATGCACGCACCCGCCACACCTCGTCGGTCAGCGCGATGAATCGGTCCCGCACGCCGAGCTGTGCCCATCCCGACAAGCTGGAGAACGAAAGGCTGGCCGAATTGAGTTGTGCCACCGAGGAAACCGAGAGTCGCCGGGCGGGCGCACCGTTGACCGCCACGAAGGCGCCCTGACCGTGCGCGGCCCACCACCGGCGCTGCAACGCCGGGGCGCTGACGGCGCCGACGACGGGGACCCCGTCTTGCAGCAACGCGATCAGACTGGCCCACACCGGCACCCCGCGGACGAAGTTCTTGGTGCCGTCGATCGGGTCGATGATCCACTGTCGTCCGGTGAACGTGGTGTCGCCGCCGAACTCTTCGCCGACGATGCTGTCGTCCGGCCGTTCGCGCGCGAGTACCTCGCGCAGCTCGGTCTCGACCGCGCGATCGGCGTCGGTCACCGGTGTCAGGTCGGGTTTGGTGTCGACGCGCAGGTCCAGCGCACCGAATCGGGCGGAAGTCAGCGTGTCTGCGCGGTCGGCGAGTGTCAGTGCCAGCGCCAGATCGTCGTGACCCATGTGAGCAGTCCTACCATGGCGTCGTGTGGGAATTCGGTCTGCTGCTCCTGTTGATGGCCGTATTGGCCGTATTTCTCGTCCAGCGGTTCGTTCCGCGGGGCCCGCGCGGCGAGCTGCTGAGCGGCACGCTGCTGGTGACCGGAATCAGCCCCCGCCCCGACGCCACCGGCGAGCAGTTCGTCACCATCGCCGGCGTGATCAATGGGCCCACCGTCAACGAACACGCGGTGTATCAGCGCATGGCCGTCGACGTGAACCAGTGGCCGACCATCGGCCAGCTGTTTCCGGTGGTGTATTCGCCGAAGAATCCAGACAATTGGAGATTCGCTCCCGCGGTACCGCCGGCGCCGCCGGGTCCGCCTGAGTCGCCGCCCGCGCCACCTGAATCGCCGCAGCCGCCGCCCCCCGCGGGCTAAGCGCGCATCAACCGGCCGCGGGCGGGCGCGTCATCACCGTGATCCGCCTGCCGTAGCGCGGGACCACAAGCGTTGCCCGCCGGACCGTCCCGCCCGGGATCCCGGGGATGCCGGGCGTCCCGGACCCGGTTGCGGCGACCGCTTCGGTCGCCGCCAAGTCGGACAGGCAGCCGCCCGGCAATGCCGAAACGGAGTTGCCGGTCGCGCTGGCCCAGCCGGCGGGCACCGACATGGGGCCGATCCGCCCGGCGCGGGCGAGCACCGCGTTGACGTTGCCCAGCCCCGATGTGGCGCCGCTGAGCGCAGGCGCCTTGGGGATTGCGGCCGGAACCGCCGCGAGGTTCGGCAAGATGCCCAAGTTCTTGTCCGCCTGAATGATTCCGGAAGGGATCCCCTCCGTCGTGAAGATGGCCCTGAACGCGGTCGAAGCCCCCTGGATGGTGTCAAAGATCCGGAACAACTGCGACGACGAACCGGGTGCGGAGGAAGCCACCTGCGAGCCCGAGTTCGACCCGGCGCTGCTGGCGTCGGCTTGCGCGACGGCTGCCTGCTGGGCCAGCACGCCGTTCGCGTTGGTGGTTTGGCGCGGCGGGGAAAATGGCGAAAACTGCACCGCCGCAGCCGAACTGGCGGAGTAGCTGTACATTGCGGCGGCGTCCTGCGCCCAGTATTCGGCGTACTGGGCCTCGGTGGCCGCGATGGCCGCGGTGTTCTGGCCGAAGAAGTTCGTTGCCACCAGCATCGCCAACTGGGTGCGGTTGGCCGCGACCACGGGTGGGGGCACGGTCATGGCATGCGCCAGTTCGTAGGCCGCCGCGGCCGCCCGAGCCTGCATGGCGGTCTGCTGTGCACGTTCGGCGGTCGCATACAGCCACGCCGCGTAGGGCGCTGCGCTGGCCGCCATCGCTTGGGACGTCGCCCCCTGCCAATACAGGCCCGTCAGGCCGGACAGCACCGATTCGTAGACCGCGGCCGTGACGCCCAACTCGGCCGAGAGCGCGTCCCAGCTTCCCGCGGCGGCCAGCAGCGAGCCCGACCCGGGGCCTGCGTACATCCGGCCGGAGTTCACCTCCGGCGGAAGAAAGCCGAAATCCATGGTCCTACAGCTCTACAAGCTGCGTAAAACGAGACTGCTCGCGGCGAACGATTTCGCTTGTGGCCGACGGCAGTTGGCGGATTACCGGCACGTCACCCGGCGGCTGGCGGGCGGGGCATCACGGTGAGCCGCACGCCGTAGCGGGGCGGGACACCCGCGCCCGCGGATCGCGCGGCACCGCCGCCGGGCATGCCGGGGTAGCCGGGATACCCGGACGCCATCGGCTCCTCGGTCCCCGGCAGCGTGGTGAAGCCGGCGGGTTCCAGCGGCGAGATGTGGGTGCTGGTGGGTGCGGCCCAGCTCGCGGGCACCGACATCGGCCCGATCGTGCCGGCGTGCGAGAGGGTCGCGGTGACGTTGCCCAGGCCCCCGCCGAGGCCCGATGTGGCGCCGCGCAGCGTCGGCGCCGCGAGCGCGGGGGCGAGATTGGCCGCGGCCGCCCCGGGCTTGGCGAGAATGCCCAAATTGTTTTCGGCCCCGATGATTCCGGACACGAACTGCTCCATGTTGTAGGGAGCGCTGAAGCCCAGGCCCGTCCCCTGGATGGCGTCAAGGACCCGGAAGGCGTTGCCATTGGCCGAGGCAGCCGTCGAAAGGTCGTAGTAGTCGCCGGAGATGTTGTAGGTGTTGCCCGCTGTGGTCTGCAGTTGCGACGTCGACAACGGCGAAAACGTCTGCGCCGCAGCCTTAGTCACGCCCGCGTTGGTGTTGGCCGTGGCCACGGCGGCGTTCTGGGCGCTCACGCCGGACTCGTTGGTGGTCTTGTTCGCGGTGGCGAACCGGGGCAACTGCGTCGTCGCCGCCGTCGACGACACGGAGTAGCCGGCCATCGCGGCGGCGTCCTGTGCCCAGAAATCGGCGTACTGCGCCTCGGTATCGGCGATGGCCGCGGTGTTCTGGCCCACGATGTTCGTCGCCACCAACGAGGCCAACAGGGTGCGGTTGGCGGCGATGACCGGTGGGGGCACCGTCATCGCGTACGCCTGCTCGTAGGCCGCCGCGGCGGTCCGCGCCTGCATGGCCGTCTGCTTCGTCTGTTCCGCGGCCGCCTGCAGCCAGCCCATGTAGCGGGCGGCCGCGGACGCCATCGACGCGGCGGCGGGGCCGCGCCATTGCAGGTCCAGACCCGCAAGCACCGATTCGTACGACTCGGCGGTGGAGGCCAGCTCGGCCGACACCGCGTCCCAGCTTCCCGCGGCGGCCAACAGCGAGGCCAGCCCGGGGCCGGTGTACATCCGGGTGGAGTTGATTTCTGGTGGAAGAAAAGCCCAATCCATGTGTGATACATCCCCTCGTAGTGCGAATTCGGGCAAACGCCACTGGCGCCGGCGCTCGCCGCATCGGCGTGGTTCTCGAATGTGGGCCGCTCCCGGATCCGCTTCGCAGACCAGCAAAGCTCACCCCGCGTTGGGTGAAAGGGCAGCCCGGTGCGGTCGCGTTGCTGCCGTCTGGCGGGCAGCGTTGCGCTTATCGGGTTGGCGGAGCGTGCGCGCAGGGCATTACAAAAGACCTTCGGTTCTCGGGCCCTTCAAAAGTCGCAGGTGCGGCCGATGCCTGCGGGGTTTTGCGTATTTCACGGAGCGGACCAGGCAGAATTTAGTGTGCATTCACCTGATGTTCATCTCGCGTTAACCAACTGCCGGCCGTAATTTACGCCTGTCTAACAACGAAAGTATTTGGAGGTCTTGGTGTCTGGCGATCGCGGCGAAGTGCCTGCCGTCCGCCGACGCCGGGCGGCCCCGGACCGACGGCCTGGGGCAAATACGTGAACGTGTGCGCTCGCGGTCACCCGCGATGATTGAGGTTGTCGACCACACCCTGCAGCACCTCGGGATGCCGCAGGAACGGGGTGATGATGTCGACCGGCAGCGGGAAGACGACGGTCGAATTCTGATCCGCCCCCAACTCCAGCAGCGTCTGCAGGTAGCGCAGCTGCAGTGAGGCCGGACTCTTCGACAGGGTTTCCGCGGCTTCGCGCAGCTCCTCGGATGCCTGCAGCTCCCCACGAGCGTTGATGACCTTCGCCCGGCGTTCGCGCTCGGCTTCGGCCTCGCGGGCCATCGCCCGCTGCATCGACTCCGGGATTTCGACGTCCTTGATCTCCACGACGCGCACCTGCACACCCCACGGCTCGGTCTGCTTCTCGATGATCGTGCGCAGATCGCTGTTGAGGTCCTCACGATGCGCCAGCAGCGTGTCCAGGTCCGCCCGGCCCAGCAGCGAACGCAGCGTCGTCTGAGCGATCTGCGACGTCGCCACCGCGTAGTTCTCCACCGCCAGAATCGCTTTCAGCGGATCCATCACCTGAAACATCACGACGGCGTTGACGCGCGCCGGCACGTTGTCCCGGGTGATCACCTCCTGCGGCGGAATGGTCAGCGTCACCAGGCGCTGATCAACCCGAATCATCTTGTCCAGCAGCGGAATCAGAAAACGCAATCCGGGACCGTAGAGGGGGCGTGCGTGTCCCATCCGGAACACAACTCCGCGTTCGTACTCGCGCAGCACGGCCAGCGACCACGTCGCGAGCACCACGAGCAGGACAATCCCGGCGCAGATCAGGCCGATCACAACGGCAGTCATGTGGTGTTGTCCTCCTTGCTCTTCCAACCGCCCCAACGCGTGGAGTACCGGTCGATTGCGGCGGCCACCTGGTCTTCGATCGCGGTGCGGTGCGGCAGGTGCTCGGGCGCGTTGGACGGAGTGTTCCACAGGTGGCGGGCCAGCGGCGCTCCGAGAACCGCGACCAACAGCACCGTGGCCGCCAGCACCAGCGCGTCGGCGGCCGAGTGGTCGGCGATCAACGTGGCCAGCGGTAAGATGATTCCCAATGCCGCCACGCAGCAGGCGATCCCGCGGTGAAACCGCCCGGCGTCCGAATGCGGCCAGGGGTCGACCTCGCGGCTTATCTCACGGCCGTGCTCGGAGGCCGTGCAGCCCGATTTGACGGGGCAGCTGTTGCAGACCACCGGCAATGCGCGATACCGCGTGACCCGATGTTTCGGATCGAACGAGGTCGGCCACAGCCAATGATCCTGCGGACAGATCCATGCATCATGGTCGGGCCGGTAGGTGAATTGTCCTGTGCGCCAGCGTGCCGCATGCGCCGAAGCCCGCCGGGCCATCGCGTCGAAACTCCAGCCGACGACCAGCAAGGCCAGGGAATACCCGGCGATCATCCACACCGAGGTGCTCGGCGCAGTCACCGGTCAATCCTTCGCCGGCACTGCCGCGCCCGGCTCCGGCTCGGTCGGGGCGTGGGTGTACAGCGGACTTTCGGGCAGTTCCTCGACCGTCGTACCCGACCGGAAATGACGCAGCGCGGTCCAGGCGATCCAGACGAACGGCACTACACCACCGACGATCAGGATGACGTCACCCGGTAACCGGAGCCATTCCAGGACGGCGTTGCCGGGCCGGGTGATGTAGCCCAGCGACCGCGCTTCGAAGTAGCCGTCGTTGACCGAGTGGTAGAGCTGTAACACGCCCAGCGGCAGCAACGTGGCGAACACCATCCAGGCCAGCCCGATGTTCATGCACCAGAAGGAGATTCGCGCCAACTTCTCGGGCCACTTGTCGGGTGGGATCACGTAGCGGAAGGCGAACATGGCCAGGCCCACCGCGAGCATGCCGTACACGCCCATCATCGCCGCATGCGCGTGGTTGGCGGTCAGTGCGGTGCCGATCTGGTAATAGGACACCACCGGGAGGTTGATCAGGAAGCCAAAGATGCCCGCCCCCAGGAAGTTCCAGAATCCCACCGCGACCAGGAACATGACCGCCCAGCGGTGCGGGAACGGGTTGGCGTCGCCGGATTGCTGGCGCGCTCCGAGCTGCAGGAACGCCCACGCCTCGACGGTCAGGAAGGTCAGCGGGATGACCTCGGCGGCCGAGAAGAACGCGCCCAAAGCCATGTGCTCAACCGGCGTCCCGGAAAAGTACAGGTGATGCATGGTGCCGATGACACCGCCGGCGGAATACAGGATGACGTCGAGGAAGATCACGCCCAGCGCGATCCGCTCGCGCACCACGCCGAGCAACACGAACATGTAAGCCACCATCACGGTGGTGAACAGCTCGAGGAAGTCCTCGACCCACAGGTGCACCACCCAGAACCGCCAGAAGTCGGCCACGGTGTAGTGGGCGTCGCTGCCGGCCAGCAGGCCGACGGCGTAAAAGCCCGGGATGGCCAGTCCGGAGAAGAAGAACAGCCAGGGCATGTTCATCTTCGACTCACCCTTGAGCCTGCCGCGCAGGCCTCGCCAGATGATGGCAATCCACACGAACATGCCGATGATCAGCAGGATCTGCCACAGGCGCGGCAGGTCGAGGTACTCCCATTGCTGAGAGAACAGCCCACCCGCCGGGATCACGCCGTAGATGGACAGCGCCTCGCAGATCAGCGACCCGAACACCACCACGGCGACCGCGCCGAGCAGCACGTACGCGAGCAACGCCTGGCGCCTGGGCTCGCGGCGGGCGATGAACGGCACCAAGAAGATGCCGCCGGCCAGGAAGGCCGCCGCCGTCCAGAACAGCGACAGCTGTAGATGCCAGGTGCGGGCCAGGTTGTAGGGCAGTACGCGGGCCAAGTCCAGCCCGAAGAAGTTCGACAGATCGGCCCGGTAGTGTTCGGCCGCGGCACCCAGCAGCGTCTGCGCCAGGAACAGCACCGACACGATCGCGAAGAACCAGATGCAGGCGCGCTGCGCCGGCGTCAGGCTCACCTCGCCGGGTTGGCGGAAGGACAGGGTGGACGACTCGGCGCTGTGCCAGCCGACCTTCTGGCTCCACCGGCCGTATACCGCGAACATGACCCCGATGCCGCCGAGCAGTGCGATCAGCGACAGCGCCGACCAGACGATCACCGCCGCGGTGGGACCGTTGTCGACTCGCGGCTCCGCCGGCCAGTTGTTGGTGTAGGTGTACTTGTGGCCGGGGCGTTCGGCGGCGGCGGCCCAGGCCGTCCAGGCGAAGAACGCCGTGAGGTCACGGATCTGTGCCTTGTCGGTGATCATGTGCGGCAGTACGCCGTATTTCGTCGAGTTCTCACCGAAGTAAGCGGCGTACTGGCTCTGGATGTGGTCGAACGCCACTGCCTGCCGATCGGTGAACACCAACGTCTTGGTGGCGGGGTTGTAGCGGTTGGTGCGGAACTCCGTGACCACCCGCTCGCGTGGATCGGTGACACCCTGCGACCGGAGCTGACCGGAGACATCCTGTGTGGCGGTCCGCAGATATTCGGCGGTGTAGTCGGGACCGAGGTAAGCGCCATGGCCGAGCACCGAACCGTATTCCATCAGTCCGCGGGCCTGATAGAGCTCCTGACCTCGGGTGATGTCCTGGCCGGTGAACAGAAGCTGGCCCGATTCGCTGACGACCTTGTCCGGCATGGGCATCGAAGCCGAATACGTGCGGTAGGCCAGGATGCCCATCACCAAAAAGCCGAAGATCATGACCAGGGCGACGCCCTGGATCCAACCTTTTCCGATGAGGGGCTGTGACGATGAGGGCTGGGTGGGTGTCGGTTGAGCGGTCATGCGCGAGGTCTCCCGTCCAGGTGGTGGGTGGTGGTGCCCGCTGTCTCGCATGTCAAATACACCTAGTTTTCGTCCGCACCTAGTATTCGGTCGCTGACATCGCGATGGCAACACCGAATTTCGCGGTTTTCGTGAACCGTAGGGTCCAATGGCACCTATTTGGGGACCAATGTCTCTGGGGGAGTGAGGTTTACGGCGATAGCCTCACGGTGCAACGGTGTAACGGGCACCCTTTCACGCTCGAACAGGGAAGTCGTGATGAGCAACAGGTATCCAGCTCCCGCAATTCTGGTAGGGGTTGACGGATCCAGGGCGGCGATACATGCGGCCGTCTGGGCGGTCGAGGAGGCGGTCAACCGCGACATTCCGCTGCGGCTGGTGTATGTCATCGATCCTCGCGATGGTTCGGGAGCGCGTGCCGTCGGTACTCGACTCGCCGTCGCCCGAGCCGCGTTGGCCGACGCGCATCGGGCCGTGGACGCCGTCGGCGAGCCGGTCAAGGTCGAGACCGACATCCTTTGGGGCAAAACGGTTTCCAAGCTGCTCGAGGAATCAAGGTCGGCGCTCATGATCTGCATCGGGCAGATCGGAATCGACCACGCCTGCCATGGCGGACCGTCCGTTGCGACCTCCTTGGTCCGCTCGGCGCTGTGCCCGGTCGCGGTGATCCAACAGTCGGCGGGCCGTCTGACGGCGCCGCGGGTCAGCGGCGTAGTGGTGGAAGTGGACAACGGCACGGTACTGCGGCATGCGTTCGATGAAGCGAGACTGAGGGGGGCGGCAGTGCAAGCCGTGTCGGTATCCCGGGTGGCGGACGCTCAGGAAGGAAGCCCTGAAAAGTTCTCGGCGCGAGCGCAATTGGACCGCCGACTGGCGCGGTGGATGCGGTTGTATCCCGACGTGCAGGTGGTACCGGCGATCGTGGCCGGCGGCGTGGACCGGTACCTGCGTGCCCGCCATGAAGCGGACCGCCTGCTGGTCACCGACCACTCCCGGGCCGAGGCCCTGTGCCACGCGGGCCATTCCGTGCTCGCGATACGTTGCGGCAATCTGTAGCCCGGTCAGAGCCGGCGTGGTGGCCTGAAACATACCGTCGCGCAACAGAATCGAAGTCGAAGTCGGCGGCACGGGGAATTTTCGTCCGTGTGCGCCGGTTGGTGCAGCCTGTCAAGGGACTTATGGCTCTGTTGTGGAGACGCCAGACCTATTAATGTTACTCTGAGTTGCAGATAGATCGGGGGCATTGACGATGAGCCAGTCGACCACGGCCGAGGCAAGCGCAGACCTGATCGGCCGCGCCGACGTGGAGGCGTTACTGCGCCGTTTCTACGGTCGCGCGCTGGACGACGAGGTCCTGGCGGAGCCGTTCGCCGAGCTGCGAGCCGACGGGTTGGAGACCCACGTCCCGACGATGTGCGACTTCTGGGAGACCGTGCTGTTCCGCGCGGGGCTCTATCGCGGCAGTGCGTTGCAGGCGCACCGGGATATTCACCGGCGTGCCCCGCTGTCGGATCGCCACTTCCGGCGCTGGCTCAGCCTGTGGCACAACACCGTTGACGAGATGTACCGCGGGCCGGCGGCCGATCGGGCGAAGGTTCAGGCCGGCCGCATCGCGTGGGCCATGCACCGGCGCCTGACCGGTGTCGACGCGCCCGAGCTCCTCGTCACGCAACCGGCTCGTGACGGTCAGGCTCCGGACCGAACCGGAAGCGGCGGCCGGTGATTTCGGTCGGGGTAATCCGCACGTAGTGCGGCTTGAGCGTCGCAGTCCACGGCAACAACTGTGCGCGTTCTGCGTGCTGGATGTCCGCGTCGTTCTTCAGCAATCGCGCCCGACCGCGCACGATCACGCTCCAGCCTTCGACCAGGTTGTGGTCGTCGACCTCGAAGACCACCGCGTGATGCGCCACGGCCGAGAACAATTTGGTGCCCTCGGCGGTGCGAAACAGCACGGTGTGGTCTTGCACGACGAAGTTGACGGGAAAGATTTCGGGCTCACCGGCGAAGTTGGTGACCAGCCGGCCCAGCGCGACGCTGCCCAACAGATCCCAGTTCTCATTCTCGGAAAGCACGGTTACCGGTTGGTCGCTACCCACCCGCTCAACGCTACGTAGAATCGGCGTCGTTGAGTAGAGCCTTCGTATCCCCTGCACCGCCGAGATCGGCGATCAGCCGTGGCTGACCCGTAGCAACTTGGCCAAACTCGGCAGCTTGACGCGGGGACGTCCGTGCGGTTCGCCGGCCGCTCGCTCATGGGCGTCGATGAGCTCCCAGTGCGCCGAGGTGACCAGCTGGGGCTGGCGCGACGCCAGCCAGTCGGCCAGCCGGTCGGCGTGGTCGTCCGGAAAATCCGCCAGACCGCCGGCGCCGGACAAATCCGCGAGCAGGGTGTCCACGGTGTCCTGGGAGTCCTTCTTATTGGTACCGATGACACCGGTCGGTCCGCGCTTGATCCACCCGACCACGTACTCATTGCGGCTGCCTTCGACCCGGCCGCCGCTGTTGGGGATCGTCGCGGTCTTCTCGTCGAACGGCAACCCGGGGGTTGGCACGCCACGGTAACCGACCGAGCGCACCACCAGCTGGACCGGCAGCTCCTCGCGTTCGCCGGTGTCATTGGCCGACACCCGCCCGTTGTCGTCGGTGACCAGCTCGTTGCGGCCGAGCACGATCCCTTCCACCCTCTGGTCGCCCTTGATCTCGATCGGGGAGGTCATGAAGCGGAGCACGATGCGACGGTGTCCGGGGCGCGGATCGCGCTTCGCGTAGTCGCGCAGCACGTTGATGTTCTGCTTCGCCGTCTTGCCGGCCGCCGCGGCATCCTCGTCGCTGACGCCCTCCAGCTGGGCCGGGTCGACGATCACGTCGACGTTGTCCAGCTCGCCCAGCTCGCGGAGCTCCAGGGTGGTGAACGCGGTCTGCAGTGGCCCGCGCCGACCGATGACGACCACCTCGTCGACGCCGCACGGACGCAGCGACTCCAGCGCGTGATCGGCGATGTCGGTCAGTCCCAGCACGTCGGGGTCGGTGACCAGGATGCGTGCCACGTCGAGGGCGACGTTGCCGTTGCCGACGACCACGGCCCGGGCGCCCGAGAGGTCGGGCGTGGCCTCCTCGAAGTTGGGGTGCGCGTTGTACCAGCCCACGAAATCGACGGCGGCGATGCTGCCCGGCAGGTCCTCACCGGGGATGTTGAGCGAGCGGTCGGATTGTGCCCCGACCGCGTAGACGACGGCGTCATAGCGTTCGGCCAGCTCGCTGGACTGCACGTGTTCGCCGACCGAGATGTTGCCGAAGAAACGGAAGCGCGGATCCTGGGACGTCTTCTCGAACTGTTTGCTGATCGACTTGATCTTCGGGTGGTCGGGCGCGACGCCGGAGCGCACCAGTCCCCAGGGGGTGGGCAGCATTTCCAGCATGTCGACGGCGACATCGAAGTCCTCGGACCCGTCGGCCGCCTTCAGCAAGGACGACGCGGCGAAGAAACCGGACGGGCCGGAGCCGACGATTGCAACGTGGTAAGGGCGCATACTCGACCTTCTATTCGTGCCCGATAGCGCCGGGGGGTTCCTAAACAGGCCGGCGCGCAGAGCGGGGCGCACATGATCGTGACTCGATGCTAAACGCATGACCGCTGGTCGTGACCTGGACACTCGCTGCGAGCAAAGTCGGTCGGCGGGCCCCGGGTAACGTTGTCGGCTGTGGAACCCGACCGTCAAGCCGATATCGCCGCCCTCGACGCCACCCTGACCACGGTGGAGCGGGTGCTCGATGTGGACGGTCTGCGCACCCGCATCGAGAAGCTCGAACACGAGGCATCGGATCCCCAATTGTGGGACGACCAGGCTCGGGCGCAGCGGGTGACCAGTGAGTTGTCTCACGCTCAGGGCGAGCTGCGCCGGGTCGAGGAGCTTCGGGGCCGCCTGGATGATCTGCCGGTGCTCTACGAGCTGGCGGCCGAGGAGGGAGGAGATGCGGCCAGCAAAACGGAAGCGCTGGCCGAGGCCGACGCGGAGCTGAAGGCGCTGCGTGCGGACATCGAAGCCACCGAGGTGCGCACCCTGCTCTCGGGCGAGTACGACGAACGCGAGGCGCTGGTCACGATCCGGTCCGGGGCGGGCGGGGTGGACGCCGCCGACTGGGCCGAGATGCTGATGCGGATGTACATCCGGTGGGCCGAGCAGCACAAGTATCCCGTCGAGGTGTTCGACACGTCCTACGCCGAAGAGGCGGGCATCAAGAGCGCGACGTTCGCCGTGCACGCGCCCTTCGCATACGGCACGCTGTCCGTCGAGCAGGGCACCCACCGGCTGGTGCGAATCAGCCCGTTTGACAACCAGAGCCGGCGTCAGACATCGTTCGCCGAAGTCGAGGTACTCCCGGTGGTGGAGACCACCGACCACATCGATATACCGGAAGGTGATGTGCGCGTTGACGTTTACCGCTCGAGTGGCCCTGGAGGCCAGTCGGTGAACACCACCGACTCTGCGGTACGCTTAACCCATATCCCAACGGGTATCGTCGTGACTTGCCAGAACGAAAAATCGCAGTTGCAGAACAAGATTTCGGCGATGCGGGTGCTTCAGGCAAAGTTGTTGGAGCGCAAGCGTTCCGAAGAGCGCGCTGAGCTTGACGCGTTAAAAGGCGAAGGTGGCAGTTCGTGGGGCAACCAGATGCGCTCCTACGTTCTGCAGCCCTATCAGATGGTCAAGGATCTGCGGACCGAGTACGAGGTTGGCAATCCTGCGGCCGTCCTGGATGGAGACATCGACGGATTCCTGGAAGCGGGAATCCGTTGGCGCAACCGAAAAGATGACGAATAACACAAGTTTTCTCGCCGCATCGATGACGCACCGCTGGCACGACTTCTGGCGGGGCGAACTCGGCGAGTGGATCATCACCCGTGGTCTGCGGATCGTCATGGTCCTGATCGCGGCGGTGCTGGCGGCCCGGTTCGTCAACTGGGTTGCGCAGCAGGTGACCCATCAACTCAATTTGGGTTTCGCCGAAAGCGACGCGCTGGTGCGCTCGGAAGCTTCCAAACACCGGCAGGCCCTGGCGTCGGTCATCTCCTGGGTGTCGATCGTGATCATCGGCATCTGGGTCATGATGCAGATCGCCGACGTGCTGCAGTTCTCGGTGGGCGGCTTGGTCGCGCCGGCCACCGTGGTCGGTGCGGCGCTGGGTTTCGGCGCCCAGCAGCTGGTGCGAGATCTGTTGGCGGGCTTCTTCATCCTGGTGGAGCGCCAGTACGGCTTCGGAGATCTGGTCACCATCACCGTGGTTTCCGCGACGGAGGCCAGCGGCACCGTCGAGAACGTGACATTGCGGGTGACCCGACTGCGGTCCGCGGATGGCGAAGTGTTGACCATTCCAAACGGGCAGATCGTCAAGGTGGTCAACCTGTCGAAGGACTGGGCGCGCGCGGTGGTGGACATCCCGGTGTCGACCAGCGCCGACCTCAACCGGGTCAACGAGGTCTTGCATCAGGAATGCGACCGCGCAATGGACAACCCCGTCCTCGGGGATCTGCTGTTGGATGCCCCCACCGTGATGGGTGTGGAGAGCATCGCGGTCGACACCGTCACTCTGCGTCTGGTGGCTCGCACCCTGCCCGGCAAGCAGTTCGAGGTCGGCAGGCAGCTGCGCGTGCTGGTCATCCGGGCGCTGGCCCGCGTCGGGATCGTGACCGCGGCCGACGCGACGGTGGGCCTGGTCGAAGACCCCTCCGTGCCGGCCGCCCAGGCCGCCGAGCAGCAGTCCGACGATGAAGTCCAAGGTGCGGTGCAGAAGCGTTGAAGTTCACCCTGAACATCCTCGAGAAGCGCGGCGACGACACGGATGCGGAGCATCGCTGGCCGAAGTACGTGTTCGGCGGGCGGATGCGCACGTCGACACTCGTGCTGCTCATCGCGTTCTTCGCCGCGTGGTGGGTCTACGACACCTACCGCCCCGAACCGCCGGCCAAGCCGCCGGCGCAGCAAATTGTGCCGCCGGGCTTCGTGCCCGACCCCAACTACACGTGGGTGCCGCGCAGCCGCGTGCAGGCGCCGCCGACCGTCACCTATACGCCCACTCCGACGAGCACACCGCCGCCCCCGCCACCGCCACCGCCGCCGCCGGTGACGACGACCACGACCACGACACCGCCGTTCCAGCTGCCTCAGCTGCCGTGCATCCTGCCGCAGCCGTTCTGCCCGCCCAGCTCGAGCCCGGCCACACCGCCGTCGCAGCAACCGCAGCCGGGGCCCGGCCCGACGCCGACTTCGCCGCCACCGGCCAGTTGACTTCGCCTGCCAGCGAAATTCACCGCTACACTGGCGTGCCGTGATGATCACCCTGGACCATGTCAGTAAGAAGTACAAAGCGTCGGCCCGTCCGGCGCTGGAGGACGTCAACGTCAAGATCGACAAGGGTGAATTCGTCTTCCTGATCGGCCCGTCGGGGTCGGGCAAGTCCACGTTCATGCGGCTGCTGCTCGGCGCGGAGAACCCGACCAGCGGTGACGTCCGGGTGTCGAAGTTCCACGTCAACAAGCTGCGCGGTCGTCACGTCCCGAAGCTGCGCCAGGTCATCGGCTGCGTCTTCCAGGACTTTCGCCTGTTGCAGCAAAAGACCGTCTACGAGAACGTCGCGTTCGCGCTCGAAGTGATCGGCAAACGAACCGACGCGATCAACCGGGTGGTGCCGGAAGTGCTGGAAACCGTCGGCCTGTCCGGCAAAGCCAATCGGTTGCCCCACGAATTGTCCGGTGGCGAGCAGCAGCGGGTGGCGATCGCCCGCGCGTTCGTCAACCGGCCGCTGGTCCTGCTGGCGGACGAGCCGACGGGCAACCTCGACCCAGATACCAGTAAGGACATCATGGATTTGTTGGAGCGGATCAACCGCACGGGGACGACGGTGCTGATGGCGACGCACGATCACCACATCGTCGACTCGATGCGCCAGCGCGTCGTCGAATTGTCGTTGGGCAGGCTGGTTCGCGACGAGCAGCGCGGCATCTACGGGATGGACCGCTAAGTGCGCTTCGGCTTCCTACTCAACGAGGTCCTTACCGGGCTCCGGCGCAACGTCACGATGACGGCCGCGATGATCCTGACGACGGCGATCTCCATCGGGTTGTTCGGCGGCGGTCTGCTGGTGGTCCGGCTGGCCGACAACTCGCGCGAGATCTATCTCGACCGCGTCGAGACGCAGGTGTTCCTGACCGACGACATCTCGGCCAACGACACGACATGCACGTCGGCGCCGTGTAAGGGGTTGCGCGACAAGATCGATGCGCGCCAAGACGTCAAATCGGTGCGCTTCGTCAACCGGCAGGACGCCTACAACGACGCCATCAAGAAGTTCCCGGAATTCAAGGATGTGGCGGGTAAGGACTCGTTTCCCGCGTCGTTCATCGTCAAACTGAACAACCCCGAACAGCACGCCGAGTTCGACGCCGCGATGCAGGGCCAGCCCGGGGTGCGCAGCATCCTCAACGAAAAGGACCTCATCGACCGGTTGTTCGCCGTGCTGGACGGCTTGCGCGATGCGGCGTTCGCCGTCGCGCTGGTGCAGGCCGTCGGGGCGATCCTGTTGATTGCCAACATGGTGCAGGTCGCGGCGTACACCCGGCGCACGGAGATCGGGATCATGCGGCTGGTGGGTGCCAGCCGGTGGTACACCCAGCTGCCCTTCTTGGTGGAGGCGATGCTGGCCGCGTCCATCGGGGTGGCCATCGCCGTCGTCGGACTCATGTTGGTTCGGGCATTGTTCCTGGACAACGCGCTGAGCCAGTTCTATCAAGCACATCTGATCGCCAAGGTCGACTACGCCGACATCCTCTATATCTCGCCGTGGCTGTTCCTGCTCGGCGTGTCGATGGCGGCAATGACGGGGTACGCGACCTTGCGCCTCTATATACGGCGGTAGCTGTGGCCAAGGGATCCGGCCGAGCCAAGGCGGCGGGCGGCAAAGGTGGCAGCAAACAGGTGATTGCCACCAATCGCAAAGCGCGGCATAACTATTCGATCATCGAGTTGTTCGAGGCCGGAGTGTCTTTGCAGGGCACCGAGGTCAAAAGCCTTCGCCTGGGCCAAGCGTCGTTAGCTGACGCGTTCGCAACGATCGACGACGGCGAAGTGTGGTTGCGTAACTTGTACATTCCGGAGTATCAGCACGGTAGCTGGACCAATCATGAGCCGCGTCGCAACCGAAAGTTGTTGTTACATAGGCAACAAATTGACAGGCTGGTCGGCAAGATACGGGATGGTAACCTCGCCTTGATGCCGCTGTCATTGTATTTCTCCGAGGGCAAGGTCAAGGTGGAACTGGCCTTGGCGCGCGGTAAAAGGGCTTACGACAAGCGCCAGGACATGGCGCAGCGCGACGCACAGCGCGAAGTGGTCCGGGAAATGGGGCGCCGAGCAAAGGGCATGACCTGATCGGGGCGGCATACGCCCAGCTGTCGGCCGTTACGTACGGCGTCAGCGATTTCGTGGGCGGCGTCGCAGCTCGGCGGGTGGCCGCGCTGCGCGTGATGCTCGTCGCCTACCCGATCGAGACGCTGCTGGTGGGCGTGATGGCCCTCTTCGTCGGCGGCCCCATCCATCTCGGTGCCGTCATCTGGGGTGCCCTGTACGGCATCGGCATGGCGTTCGGCATGTGGGCGTTCTTCGCGGCGCTCGGCTCCGGGCCCATTTCTGTTGTCTCACCACTGGCCGCGGTGCTCAACGCCGCGGTGCCCGTCGCGGTCGGCATGGCGCTGGGGGAGCGGCCCGGCCAAGCGGCCCTGGTGGGCGTCGTGCTGGCGCTGGCGGCGGTGATGCTGGTCAGCCGCGAGGCTCCCGTCGAGGGGACCCCGTACCGGTTCACTCCAAAAGTGGCCTGGCTCACAGTGGTTGCGGGCTCGGCGATGGGGCTGAACCTGGTGTTCCTGCACCAAGCGCCGCACGTGTGCAAACTGTGGCCGCTGTTCTTCGCCCGGGTGGCGGCCAGCCTCGTGGTGTTCGCGATGGCGAAATCCAGCCAGAACCTGGCGATGCCGCGGGGGCGGCCGCTCAAATTGGCCGTGGCCGTTGCGGTGCTGGACATTTTCGCCAACATCACCATGCTCGCGGCGCTGCACACCTGGCTGCTGTCGCTGGCCAGCATCTTGATTTCCCTTTATCCGGCCGCGACGGTCGTGCTGGCGATGGTCGTGCTGCGCGAGCGGGTGACCCGACTTCAGGGCATCGGCATGGTGCTCGCCATGGGATCCGTGGCGATGATCGCCTCAGCCTGACGGGTGTGGTGCCGCTTCTGTTGACGGGGAAGCATCGGCCTACGATCCTGAGCATGGCCGATCGCCCCGTCACCAAACTCGACAAGCCCGCCGTCCTCTCCGGTCTCTTCGCGGTGTGGGACGACATCGACGCGCTGTTGGGCGGGCTGTCCGAAGCGCAGTGGCGGGCGGCGAGTCCCTTGCCGGGCTGGGACGTCAAAGCCTTGGTGGCGCACATCATCGGCACCGAGTCGTTCCTCGCCGGCATCGCCGCACCCCAGCCCGATATCGACGTCTCGGCGCTGGAGCACGTGCGTAACGACATCGGCGTGATGAACGAGTGCTGGGTTCGCCATCTGAGCACGCACGCCGACGCCGACGTGCTGGAAAGCTTCCGGGCGATCACCACCGATCGGCGCGAAGCGCTCACGAACATGTCCGGCGACGAGTGGGACGCCGTGACGATGACACCCAGTGGGCCGGACTCCTATGGCCGGTTCATGCGGATCCGGGTGTTCGACTGCTGGATGCACGAGCAAGACATTCGAGTGGCGTTGGGGCGGCCGCCGTCCGACGACGAGCTCGCCGGCCCCGCGGCCTCGCTCGCCGTCGACGAGATCGCCGGCACCATGGGCTACGTGGTGGGCAAGCTGGCCAAGGCGCCCGACGGTTCACGCGTCCAGTTCGAGCTCACCGGTCCGCTGGCCCGCACCATCCGGGTCGGCGTCGACGGCCGGGCCGCGGTGGTCGACGACTTCGGTGGTCAGGAGCCCACCGCGACCCTCCGGCTCGACGGGCTGCAGTTCACCCGGCTCGCCGGTGGCCGCCCGATGTGTCCCGCCCGCTCGCAGGACATCGAGTTCGGCGGCGATGAAGAGGTCGCCGCGCAGATCGTCGAGCGCCTCAATTTCGTTATCTGACAAGATTTTTCGTTTCACTCGGCAATCTCTGGGCCGTGACGGAGTAAACAAAGCGAGATATGTCACACCTGGGCATCGAAGGTGTCTTGGGGGCCGGTGAACGGGTAGGCGGCAAGGGAGCGCGCCTTGCGCCGACCCATCGTCAACGCCAGGAGGGCCATACAAAATGACTGCACCCGATACCTCGAGACTGCTCGCGCAACTGCGCACGCTGCTCGACCTGACCAACACCGAGATCCAAATCGCGGAGACCCGCGTCGTCCAGGCGCGCACCGAGGCGGTGCGCCGCGAGCTTTCCCAGAACGCCGGAAACGGCCGTGCGCGGGCCGAAGCGATCGAATCGGCGATACGAGACCTGGGGGGTTACCCCGACGTGATCGGTCCCTTCCTGGGCCGCGCCGCCGCGGCGGTCAAAGCGCTGACCGAGCAGGCCGAACCCTTCGACGAGGCGCTGCTGGGTGACCTCGCGCTCGAAGACCAGCTGCTGGACCGGGCTCGCTACACCAAGGCGCTGGCCGTCGCCGCAAAGCGCCAGGACATCGTCGATCTCGCCGACCGCCTGATCACCGCTCACGCGGCGACCGTTGACTGGCTGACCACCGTGCTCGCCGAGGATGCGCTGGGCGGACCGGCGGCGCTTCGCCGGACCCCGATCCAGATGGCCGCCGGCACCGCGGTGAAGCTGGTCAACCTGCCGGTTACCTGGTCCGCCCGTGGGGTGGACCGGGCCGTGGATGCGCTGCGTTCCACCGGTCCGGCGATCAACGACCTGGTCAAGCGCGGTGGCAACGCCGGCGAGATCGCCGCGAAGGCGCTGTCCGCGTCACAGAGCGCCGCTTTGCGGGCCGCGGAACGGGTCACCCGCTCCGAAGGGGCGGACCGGGCCGCCGACGCCTTGCACTCCGGTCGCGCCGCGGTCGGTGTCCTGGATGAGTCCGAGTTGCCCATCGGTAACTATGACGAACTCAATGTCAGCGAGGCGGTGGCCGCGATCAAGGATCTCACCACTCCCGACGACGTGCGGGTTGTCATCGCCTACGAGGAGGCGCACAAAAACCGGCAAGGCGTTGTCTCGGCGGCGCAAACCCGTATTGCTGCCATCGCCCAAGAGGTGGTCGGCATCAACTAGCGATCCGACTGCGACCGAATCCCCCGGTGTCAGGCGCCGGGGGATTCGGCGTCCCAGCCGGAACATATTTGCGTTGCCGCTGGTTGATAGGCAGGTACCATTGATATTCCTGCCGAAAGTCGGCGGGGTGCGAGGGGCTGAAAGGTTTCGACTTCGCGCATCGAATCAAGGGAAGCGTGCCGGTGCAGGCAACTGACCACCGTAAGCGTCGTTGCAAACAGATAAGCGCCGATTCACATCAGCGCGACTACGCTCTCGCTGCCTAAGCGACAGCTAGTCCGTCAGACCGGGAAAGCCCTCGACCCGGACCCTGGCGTCAGCTAGAGGGATCCACCGATGAGTCCGGTCGCGGGACTTATCGGGACACCAACAGCGACTGGGATCGTCATCCTGGCTTGTTCGCGTGACCAGGAGATCCGAGTAGAGGCATAGCGAACTGCGCACGGAGAAGTCTTGAGGGAATGCCGTAGGACCCGGGTTCGATTCCCGGCAGCTCCACTGAGAATGTGCTGGTCAGAGCCTTTCAGCTCTGGCCAGTTTTCTTTTCTTTTCAACCTCGCATCACCGACCCAAACGGTCGACTGGTGTAGGGAACGGCCTCTGTCCGGAGAGCGACGCTGCTTACCTTTCAGCGGCCGTCATTCTCATCGACAGAACCGAACAGGTACCTGTCGGCGATCGCGTGCTCGTTCCGGATCGACATCTCCTGGGCGGTGTTCAGCCACAGCCCGTCGAAGCCCGCCGAATGCATGCCAGCGTGAATGGCTCCGATATTCTTCAAGTCCTGCGACGGCAACTCGCCCCAGGCGTCGTGATCCTGCCACCGCTCGAACACTTGCCACTGTGTTTGGGGAACCTCCCGGGGTGCGAAATGCTCCAACGAGAACATTTCGAACGTGCACCGATTCGGGTCTTCGGCGTCGGGCAGCATGCGGTATCCGAGCAGGCACGATTTCTCGACCAGGATGACCATCGTGGGAAACACGTGCCAGTCGCCGTTACCCGCGAAGTACTGCTCCATGGACATCTGCGGAAAGTCGACGCCTTCCGCCCGTGCGAGTTCCTCACACAGTTGGTGATAGAGCACGAACGGCGGGACTTCGCTTGGCTCCTGGGTCGCCAGCTTTTGCGCGGCCCGGGAGTCGCGTTCGGTGACCAGTGAGCCGACCTCAAGGTATTGGTATTGCATCGAATTTGCGAATACCTCCGGTCGTGCCGCCAGTTCCTGGCGCGCGCTGTCGCGGCTGGCATGTTCGGGGCGCTGGGTGTACACGAACCGAGAGTGGTTTTTGTATGTGATCGTGGGGGTGTACGGGGCGTAGACGTACTCCTGCGGGGCAGCGGGCGCTGCCGATGGCCGCGGGCCCTCTGCGGATCGCATCGTTTGCGGGTGGGTGCCGGGGGTGTGGTAGCCCTCGATGAACGCGTCGACAACCGTCTTCCAGTTGGCCGGCAGGAAGGTGCGCTTGCGCCAGCGGTAGCGCATGTCCTGCAACCGGAATGGCGCCAGCGCGGTCGGCAGCGGGTCCAGCCATTCGAGCAGATCAGGCGGATCTTTCGACATGCTGACAAACACCCAACCGCCCCAGTTATCAACGGCGACCGGGCGTAGGCTCCATTGCTCCCTTGGGCGGGAGGCGAATTCGTCGCGGCATGGAACGAAGGATGACCGCCCGTCTAAGCCATAGCGCCAGCCGTGAAACCCACAGCGCAACTCCTTGTCCTGCGAACATCCGCTGCCCTGGACGATTTTCATCCCACGGTGGGCACAAGCGTTGTGAAACGCCTTGATCCCGCCATCCTTCTGACGCACCACGGCGATGGATTGCCGGCCGATCGTGTACTCGTAATAACAACCGGGGGAGGGGATTTCCTCTTCGCGACACGCAGGCTGCCAAACTTGGGTGAATAATCGATCCAATTCGAGTTGCAGGAACTCGGGATCGATGTACCTACTCTTCGGCACGAACGTCTCACCGCAGGCATACTTCTTGGGCACCCGCTCGGTGGCAAGCTCGGTCATGATCACCCTCTCCGTCGGGTCAACTGGCGGGTGGCTTGTCGAAGATGTTGGGATACAGGACGGCTTCCTTGAACGACGCCTCGATCTCGGCGAAAGCAGTCGGGATATCCCAGGTTCCCGACGTCGACACGATTTCGCGTTCGACGACCGGGTTGGACATCAGGCTGATACGGCCGTTGCCGGCGAAGATGACGCGCCGGTTGAGCCAATCAGATTGCACGCTGGCCAGATACACCACGGGCGGCACGCAGTTCTTCGGCGATAGGCGAACGTTGGACTCCGAGTAGTCCATGCTCCCGCCACCCTTGATGCCCTGGGTCATGCGGGTGCCGGCGATCGGCGCGATGGCGTTGCAACGCACCCCATAGTTCCGTAATGCGTTGGCGCACGAGAAGGTCAGGCCGACTATGCCCATTTTGGCGGCAGCATAATTGGGCTGGCTGGGGGCGCCCTGCAGTCCCGACATCGACGTGAACGTGATCAGTCGGTACTGCCCGCCTCTGTTTTCGCGCCACCATGCCGCCGCGTGGCGGGTGACGTTGAACGTGCCTTTGAGGTGCACCGAGACCACTGCGTCCCAGTCCTGCTCGCTCATCTTGAATACCATGCCGTCGCGCAGGATTCCCGCGGCGTTCACGACGACATCCAAGCCTCCGAGCATTTCGGCGGCGCGGTCGATGAGATCCGCACACGCAGCGAAGTCGGTGATGTCGGTGGTATCGGCGAATGCCTTGCCGCCCCGGCTCGTGATCGTCGCGGCCACACTTTCGGCCGGGCCCGCGTCTTGGCCGGTCCCGTCGACGCCGACTCCGGCATCCGACACCAGGACCGTTGCGCCCTCGGCCGCCAGGCCCTCGGCGACCGCAGCCCCAATTCCCCGTCCAGCGCCGGTTACCAGTGCAGTGCGTCCGTCAAGCACACCCATCGTCATTCAGCTCCCTGTGCCGTTTGCTTTTCAGCATACAGAACACACATACAAAATCTGTATAGGTGTTGCATCACCGAAACTATTCGAATCCCCACTCGGAATAGCGGCGCTCGAGCTCGGCCATGGCCTCCCGGCCGCCGCGAGAGCTACGCTCCTTCATGAAGTTGAACTCGTCATCACGCCAGGACAGGTTGCTGAACACGGTGTGGCCCATCGGGACCCAGTCGCCGAACTGTGCCATTCCGACCGCGTGCCAGAACGCGATCAGCGCGTGCTTTCCCACCATCAACCCGTCGGCTGAATGATGGGCTATCGCGTGGGCGTACCGCATGGCTTCGTGGCGCAACGACTCGGCGGGCACCACTGACGCGGCCACGCCCCATTCGCGCAGCTCGGCCGCCGTCACCTTGCGCCCGGTGATCATTGCCTCGTAGCCGCGGTTAGGCCCTAATTTGAGCAGCGCCAACGGCATAGCTGTGGAGAATCCTGCGAACCCGATGCGCGCCTGCGGGCGAGCGAGATACATGTCGTCGGAGACAATCAGAATGTCGGCGGCGAGAGCGAGGTTCATTCCGGCGCCCAGCGTGGCGCCCTGGCAGGCCGCGATCACCGTCTTGGGAAACTCCAGCCAGTTCGTCAGGTGCCGGTGCAGTCGTCGCGCGTTGCCTAAGCGTGCGGTCTGTGGCAACCGCTTCCCCTTGGTCAGCCCTGCTTGCTCCACCGGGAGCCGGCGGACATCGTCGCCGCTGCAGAAGTCCTTGCCCTCGGCCAGGAGGATGACGACTTTGACCTCATCGTCGTCTTCGGCGCGGGTCAGCCGCTCCTTGAACAGGTTGTGCATGTCGGGCGACAGGATTGCGTTGCGCCGGTCCGGCCGGTTGATGGTGATCTGAGCGATGTGCGGTTCGACGACTTCATAACGGACCCAGTCGTCATCAACTACGTATTCGCCTTCGGCGGGGGCGTCGGCGCTCATATCACCGCTCCTTCGCGCACTCGACAGTACACAGATACAGTAGTCGATCAACTGTTACATGGTGGTGGTACCTTCAGCGAATGCCATCGTTCACGGTCACCAAGCGGCTCGCAGCATCGCCGGACGCAGTCTGGGCAGTCCTGGCTGACTTCGGCAACGTCGATTGGATCCCCGGGCCCAGCGATGTCCGGGTCGAGGGCAAAGGGCCAGGCATGCGGCGGTTCATCGCCGCAAGTAGTGAGACGCCGGTAATCGAGACGCTCATCTGGATCAAGCCGGATGAGCGCGCGCTATCGTACGAGATCGCCAACAATCCGATGCCAGTCAGCCGATTTGTGGCGGTCAATACCGTCTCCGAAAGCGCGGATGCTGTTGGGGAATCGATCGTCGTCTGGGACATCGACTATGAGCCGATAGGTGATGATGCCGACGCGCGCGATGCCATGGAGGCCGTCTACGGCTTGATGGCGGGCTGGGTGCAGGACTTCGCCAATGAGCGGCGGACGTCCGGATAGAACACTTAGACATAATTTGTTAATTAGTCTAAAATGCATCAGGTGATTGATCCTCTCGATCTGGTGTTGATCAGTGTGGACGACCACACCGTCGAACCGCCCGACATGTTCACTGGGCGGGTACCACGCCGTTTCGCCGACGACGCTCCACGCATCGTCGAGGACGCCGACGGCGTGTGTTTTTGGGAGTATGACGGTCTGCAGCTGCCCAACATCGGACTCAACGCGGTCGCGGGCCGGCCCAACGACGAGTGGGGATTTGAGCCCTCTCGATTCAGCGACATGCGGGCAGGCTGTTACGACGTCGACGCGCGGGTGAACGACATGAACGCGTCCGGTGTGTTGGCTTCGCTATGTTTTCCGTCGTTTCCCACCATCTCCGGCGCGCTCTTCACCTACCGGGGTGACCGTGAGGTCTCCGAGGTGATGGTCCGCGCCTACAACGACTGGCACATCGAGGACTGGTGCGGCCGTCATCCCGACCGGTTCATCCCGATGGGCATTCTGCCGCTATGGGATCCGGCGTTGGCCGCGGCCGAGGTGCATCGGCTGGCGCGGTTGGGCTGCCGGGCGGTGACAGCACCGCAGCACATTGGCAACTACGGCCAGCCGCCGTGGCAGGACCCGCATTGGGACCCGCTGTGGGAGGCTCTGTGTGAACAGAACTGCGTGGTGAACATCCACATCGGCACGGGAGGCGGCATGCCCGTGCCGTCCGACCTGACCACCTACCTCGCGTACAACGCGATGATCCCCCTTGACACCCAGCGGTTCACGGCCGATCTGCTGTTCTCCCCGGTCCTCACGAAGTTTCCAACTATCAAGTTCTCCCTATCTGAGGGCGGGATCGGCTGGATCCCGTTCCTGTTAGAGCGATTCGAGGACATCTATTCCCGCCAGCGGGCGTGGACCGGAGACGATCTCGGTGATGGGCTGAGCCCCACCGACGTATTCCGACGCAACTTCATGTCATGTTTCATCCGTGACCGCGTGGGCATCGAGATGCGCGACCGTATCGGGGTGGAGACCATCTGTTGGGAGATGGACTATCCGCACTCGGACAGTAGTTGGCCTGACGCACCCGAGCAGCTCGCTGCGCAGCTGCAGGGCTGCAGCCCTGACGAGGTCGAAGCGATCACGTGGAATAACGCCGCCCGTGCTTTCGGCTACACCGGCGTTGAGCGACTCGGAAGAGTCAACTGCACCGTTGCGGCATTGCGGGGGAAGATCGCCGGCTTGGATCTGTCCGCCCCGAAGGTAGACGCCGGCCGCGCGCCGAAGGCAGGTGCCAC
The DNA here is from genome assembly GCF_001667865.1 of Mycobacterium mantenii. Lineage (GTDB taxonomy): Bacteria > Actinomycetota > Actinomycetes > Mycobacteriales > Mycobacteriaceae > Mycobacterium > Mycobacterium mantenii_A. Next base: position 124,666 of record NZ_LZJP01000110.1, read on the forward strand.
GGCGATCACGTACGGGGACATGAAGGTGCGGATGGCCTCGATCCTTCGCGGTGGAGCGTGACCGAGCCAGACTATGGCGTTGTCCTCGCCGACGCTGATCGCGAGTTCCGCGATGAGGTCCGCGCTTTTCTCGCATCAGCGCTGACGTCTGAGGTCCTGGGTCCCGGAGGCAACGAGACCGACCGCCTGGACCGAATGCGTTTGTGGCAGAGACGGCTCTACGACGCCGGTCTGGCCGCGATCTCTTGGCCTGTGCAGTTCGGCGGCCGCGCCGCCACACCGGTGCAGCAGCTGATCTTCAACGCGGAGATGGCTGCCGCCCGCGCGCCCGAACCCATTAATCGGAGCGCCGTCAATCAGCTGGGGCCCACCATCATTCAGTGGGGCAGCGACCAGCAGCGCGCACGCTATCTGCCCAAGATTCTGTCTGGAGAAGAGGTATGGTGTCAGGGCTTCAGTGAGCCCGAGGCCGGCAGCGACTTGGCCGCGCTGAAGACAAAGGCCGATATCGACGGCGACGAATTGGTGATCACCGGACAGAAGGTCTGGACTTCAAAGGCCCAATACGCAGACTGGATTTACATTCTGGCGCGTACCGATCTGACGGCGGATAAGCACCATGGAATCAGTTACATCCTGGTGCCTTTAGCAACCCGCGGAATAGCGGTGCGCCCGATACGGCAGATCACCGGTCAGTCGGAGTTCAATGAGGTTTTCTTCGATTCGGTGCGTGTGCCGCTGATCAATGTTCTCGGGCCGTTGAATGGCGGTTGGAAGGTGGCCAAGTCCACACTGGGCTTCGAGCGTGTTGGCCAGAGTCGCACTCATCGCATCGAGCGGCGGCTTGCGATCCTGGTCAAGATGGCTCAGGAGGAGAATGCGCTGGCCCGCAACGGCTTTAACGACAGCTATGTCGCCGATCGGATTGTCGGATTCGCGGCGCAGGTGGAGGCGCTTCGGCAGATTTCGGCACAGGCGACCGCCGCGGGCGTCCGTGGTGTCAGCCCTGGCCCGGAGGCGTCGGTGGCCAAGTTGCTGACCTCGGAGGTCGACCAGGCGATGGCGAATTTCGGGTTGGAACTCGCCGGCCCCGCCGGCACGTTGGAGCGCGGCTCGATCGGGGCGATCAAGAACGGCAATGTCGCTCAGAGCTACTTGTTGATGCGGGCCGCGACCTTCGGTGCGGGCACATCGGAAATCCAGCGCAATGTGATTGGCGAGAAGCTCCTGGGGCTGCCCCGTGACTGCTAACGCCCTGTCGTCATTGACCGAGATAGCCGACACCGCAGCAGAACTGGCCCGGCTGCGCGAATCGGCCGACGATGTCCTGCGGCGGGCATGGTCGCCGCAGGCATTCCGGAGCCTGCTCGACGGCCCCGGGCCGGTCTTCGACCCAGTGCTGTGGCAGACCATCGCAGAGTTGGGATGGCCCGATGTTTTGGTGAGCGATGCGGGCGGCGGGGGAGGCGGGGGTCTTCGTGAGTTGTGCGTGCTGGCCGAGGCGGCAGGCGCAGCGGCGGCCCCGGTCCCGCTGGGCGTAGCGGCTGTCGCAGGCTGGTGCGAGGATCGGTGCGCGGACGGCGTCAGCCTGGTGTTACCCGAGCGCGGTGAACTCACTGGCGCCGGCAACATCTCCGGAGTATGGCCGCTTGTGCCCTTCGCTGCGGTTGCGACCAGGCTCCTGGTCTGCGCCGGCAAGAACGACCAGACTGTTCTGGGTGTGGTCGACCCGACCGGCGCAGGCGTGACATGTGAGGCGGTCACTCCACTGGATCACAACCCTGCTGCCCGAATCTCCATGCAGGAAGCACCGATTGATGTCATCGAGTGGGGTGAGCCAGCCGAGGTCCGCCATCACGGCGCGACAATGCGTGCACGGGTCGCCCAGGTGGCCGAACTGGTCGGCATCGCCTCGGCCGCCAACGAAGCCGCGGTCGAATACGCCAAGCAGCGCACCGCGTTTGGCCACCCGATAGGTGCATTCCAGGCGATCAAGCACCGCCTCGTCGACCAGCGGTGCGCGATCGAAGTCGGGCGGGCCCTTGTCAACCGCGCCGCCGACGCGTGCCAGCACGGGCATCCCGACGCCGCGGCGCTGGCATCGCTTGCTGCATATTGGGGCATCGACTCGCTGCGCGCCGTACCTGAGGGCGCGACCCAGGTGTTCGGCGGCATCGCCTACACCTGGGAGCACTACGCCCACATTCACCTTCGCCGCGCGGCGGGTGCTGCGGCAGGACTCGGAGGCCGCGCATACCACCGCGATGCGGTCACGCGCTGGCTGGACGGCCGGCATCGCTCCGCCGACAACGAGGAGCGTGGAGTGTGAACGCTACCGATCGAATTTCTTTCCTATCAGGAATCAACGTCCTCGAAATCGGCGACGGGATAGCCGGTTCGGCGGCGGCGGCCCTGCTCGCTTGTCTCGGCGCTGTCGTCACCAAGGTGTCCGAGGTAAAAACGACCGGCCGGGTTGGACCCGTGCTCAGCACCCCAGCGGGGCCCGTCGCGGCCGTCGACTTGACCCTCGATCGCGGCAAGCGAATCGTCGGATCGCCACCGGATCTGTCGGCACTGATCAATGAACACGACATCGTGATCGTGGACCACAACGCCGCCGTGGACCCGCCCATGGCCGACAACGCCGTTGTGGTGACTGTCAGCCCCTTCGGACTCGATGGACCGCGGTCGTCTCAGCGGGGCGGTGAACTTGTCGCTCAGGCTGCCGGCGGGCTGCTCGCCACGATCGAGGGAGCCGACGGAGCGCCCGTGCCCGCCCCGGGCTATGTCGCGCTTAAGGCGGCGGGCGCGGCCGCGGCGTTGGCAGCGTTGCACGGCCTCGATCAGCGCAACTCCACGCACGCGTCGGTATTCGTCGACGTCTCGGTTCAGGAGGCAGTGGCGTTCACCGCGGCTCTGCCAGAGTGCGCTCATGTGCTCTACTCGTGCCCGGGGAGGGCGGGCAGCGGGCGCTATGTCGCACCGTCGGGTTTGTTCGGGTGCCGCGATGGGATGGTTCGCATCACCGCGGTGGAAAACCACCAGTGGCGGGGTCTGCTTGCCGCACTGGGCCATCCGGCGTGGGCCGCGGGCCTCGACGAACGAGCCGCCCGGATCGAACAAGCCGACCTGATCAATGAACATGTCCGTGCGTGGGCGGCAACGCGTGACAAAGAAGGGTGCGCCGCGCTGCTGCAGGCCAACGGTGTGCCGTCGACACCGGTCAATACTCCCACGGAAATCCTGACCTCACCCCAGTTCTCTTCTCGCAGCGCGATTTCGACGACGGAGCTTTGCGGTGTGGCAGTGTCCGTGTTGGGCCCGCCATGGCTGGTGCACACGGGTGGGCGATCAGATCACCGACGCACCGGTCGCTTGGCCGACCTGAAGATCGTCGAACTGACCCACGTGTTGGCCGGACCGATCATCGGCGCATTACTCGGCGCGATGGGAGCGCGGGTTGTGAGGCTGGAAGACCCCGAGCGACTCGACATTTATCGACGCACCGGCCCCTTCGCCGGAGGCCGGCCGGGCGTCGAGCGCGGCGCCTACTTCGCAGTCGCCAACCACTCCAAGCAGAGCATTCTGATTGAGCCTGGCCGGGCGGTGCAGGACGTCGACGCGGCGGTGGCCGACTGCGACGTGCTTATCGAGAACGTCGGCACGTCACGACTCACCCGGCTGGAGGTGGAGCCCGCTGCGGTCACCGGCTCGGGCAGGCTCGCGGTTCGGGTGTCGGGCTTCGGGGCGACTGGCCCCATGGCGGGATACCGCGTGTACGCCAACAACGTTCAGTCCTACGGGGGTCTGGCCGGGCTGACCATCGGCTCCGACGGGTCACCGGCGCGGCTCGGTACGGTCCTCGCCGACCCGCTGTCCTCGGTGGTGGCCGCCGCGGTGATAGCCGCGTGGGCCATCGGGCCCGCCCGCGATACCGGAGCGGTGATTGATCTGTCCATGGCCGAGGTCGTCGCGTCGACGGTGGCCGAGTTCGTCGCTGCGGCCTCGGTCGCCGAAGAGCCGGTGGACGACAACGCGGCCGCCTCGCACCGCGGGGTGTACCGAAGCCGCGACGGCCGCTGGGTAGCTGTTGAACTTGTTGAACCCAGTGACTGGGAGTGTTTAGCCGGCTTCCTCAAAGCGCAGATGGATTCGCCGCACGGCGTGGTGACCGAGCAACTGGCAGCGCTAATCGCCGCTGCGTCGGCTGACGACGTGGCAGCGCGCTTGACCGCCGCGGGGGTGCGCGCCCAACCGGTGCAGCGCGCCGAGGATCTGGTGGCCGACGAGCATCTGGGGGCCCGCGGATTCTTCCCCGAAATCACTCATCCCGACCCCGAAATCGGTACCGCCCGATTGGTCGGGCTGCCATGGCGATTCGCGGGCCTGGGCGCTATTCGGCTGGCGCCGCCGCCGGGGCTGGGCAATGCAAACGCTCGTCAGGAAAGGATGACCAATGCCCGGTGACCCGACCGCGACGGTGTGGGCCTCGACCTTCGTACCGGCGAAATCGCCGATCCCCGGTTATGGCCAGGACGGCTACAGCGTCGCGTGGGTGGACACCCCCGACGGGCGGCTTCAGGTGCTGGTGTTGGGACCGAGGCCGGAACCGGGCACGGTCGGTCGTGTCGTCGAAAAGACCTTGGGAGACACCGCAACTGTGTTGTTCGAAGGGGATCCGAGATGACCGGTGTACGCATTGCCGGAGTCGGCGTCACCCCGTTCGGCAAGTACGGTGATACCGCGCTGGCGGATCTCGGTGTCACGGCCGCCGAGAAAGCGCTTGGAGATGCGGGTCTCGACTATGACGCTGTCGGCGAGGTCTTCACTTCCAGTTCGATGGCGCCGCCCCAGACAGGGTTGAAGGTGGCGCATCGTCTGGGCCGCACCGGAATTCCCGTGACCGCAATCGAAAGCGCCTCAGCGGGAGGCATGGTCGCGTTGCGGCACGCCGTCTGGGCGGTCGCGTCGGGCCGTTGCCACACGGCTTTGGCGATCGGCTACGAGAAGACGACGGCTCTCGAACCCGGCGGGGTGGTACCGGCTGCGGTCGATTTCTGGGACCGCTTCCCGCCGCAGATTCACTATGCCATCGAGGCCAATCGGTGGCTCTACGAGGCCCAGTGCGGTCCGGACGCAATCGGTGCCGTCGCAGCCAAGTCGTACAACCAAGCAAGGCTGAATCCGTTGGCGGCGCGCCGAACCGACGACGAGGTGACGGTCGAGCAGGTGATGTCAGCCCGCATGGTCGCCGAGCCGCTGACGAAGATGATGTGTCACGCCTCCGTAGACGGCGGAGCCGCGATCGTGGTGACGGGCGGAGACCGACCGCGATCGGTGGCGGTCAACTCGATCGAGCAGACCAGCTGGCCGCAGGACCCGACGTGGCCCGTCAAGGGTCCATGTGTCGGCCCTCCGTCACAGATCACGCTGACCGCTCAGCGGGCCTTCGACGCTGCGCAGGTCGTCCCGTCTGATATCGGGATTGTCTCCCTGCACGACATGTGCGCCAGCGAGGAGATCACCGCGCTCATCGCGATGGGCCTCGCCGACGTCAAGGATGTGGCTGACCTTGCCCAATCAGGTGGACTGGCGTCGGGCGGCCGCTTACCAACGAACACCGACGGCGGTTGCCTCGCCCGTGGCCACGCCTTCGGCGCAACCGGATTGGCACAGGCAGCTGAGATAGTCAGTCAGCTTCGGGGCGAAGCGGATTCGCGGCAAGTCCCCGATCCCCGGATCGGGCTGGCACAGGCGATGGGCGGTGGCGGGTCCTGTGTCGTCGCCGTGCTGGGCCGGTGATCCCGGGCGTGGGGGTGGTGGGACAGCGGTGCGGGCGCAGCGGGCCGACTTTCAATGCTGTAGCGAGGTCGATCCATGACGGTTCTTGATAATCCGATCCAATTGTTCGGCGCGGACGCGGTACAGGACCCCTATCCGTTGTATGACCAGATGCGTGCTGTGGCGCCGGTGCATCGCATCGGAAATTCGGCGTTCTACGCCGTGTGCGGTTGGGATGCGGTGATGGAGGCCGTCGAACGGGTCGACGATTTTTCTTCGAACCTAACGGCCACCATGGTCTATCACGACGACGGGACGGTCACCCCATTCGAGCTGGGTTCGCCGGGGGATCAATCTCACGTGTTGGCCACCGCGGATGATCCGGTGCACGCGATGCACCGCAAAATCTTGCTGCCGCACTTGTCCGCCAAGCGGGTCCGTGTCATCGAGGAGTTCGCCGCCGATACCGCTGATCAGTTGTGGGACGAGCATCTGCGCGGCGGTCACATTGAATGGATGAGCGCTGTGGCCAACCGGCTTCCGATGATGGTGGTGGCCAGGTTGCTGGGCCTGCCCGACGACGACGTCGACGACCTCATCCGCCTCGGCTACGCCACCACGACGTTGCTCGACGGGATTGTCACACCGGCACAGCTCGAGGCCGCCTGGGCTGGAGCAGCCGAACTGTCCACGTACGTGATGGAGCATTTCGAAAAGGCAGCGGAGAATTCCGACCACGGTCTCATCAGTGACCTGGCCGCACGCTGTTCGTCCGGGGAGCTTGAGCAAGCACCAGCTCTCCGGATAATGCTGACGCTGTTCAGCGCCGCCGGTGAGTCGACGGCATCACTTCTGGGAAGCGCGGCGTGGATTCTCACCGACCGACCCGAGATTCAAAAGCGGCTTCGTGACAACCCCGAATCCCTGGGCGCCTTCATCGAAGAGACATTGCGCTGCGAGGCGCCGTTTCGCGGCCACTACCGACACGTAATGCGCGGCACCACACTCGGCGGAGTCGAGGTAGCCGCCGACTCTCATCTGCTGCTGATGTGGGGAGCGGCTAATCGCGATCCAGCCCACTTCGACGCGCCGAATGAGTTTCGCCTCGACCGCGGTAACCCCAAAGGACACGCGACCTTCGGCAAGGGCGCGCACTTCTGCGTGGGGGCTGCACTGGCGCGGTTGGAGGCGCAGATCGTGTTCCGGATGCTGCTGGCGCGCACCAGCTGGATAGAGGCGGCCGACGTTGGGGAGTGGTTGCCCAGCATTCTGGTCCGGCGCCTGAACCGTCTTGAGTTGGCCGCCCGATAGGCCGCGCGGGTGGTCCGTCAGCCGATGGCGCCGCTGTCCTTGAGGGCGATGATCCGGTCCCAATCGTCACCGAGTTCGAGGATCAACTCCTCGGTGTGTTCGGCGAACTCCGGTGCTGGACCGAGATGCAAAGGCGTCTGGTCGAACAGCACTGGACTGGCCACCAAGTCGAAAGACTCGCCGTCGCGCTCGATTGTGACGATGCCGCCATTGGCGCGCACCTGCGGGTCAGTCGCCACCTCGGCCGTGTTGAGGACCGGGGCCCACTGGCCGTCGAAGTCCGCGAACACTTTGCGCCAGTGTTCAAGAGGGTGTGTCGCGATGGCGGCACGCAGCACGTCGGTTGCCTGGTGGGCGTTCTCGGTGAGCAGCTCATGGCTGGCGAATCGCTCGTCGGCGGCAAGTTCAGGAATTCCCACACGTGCGCAGAATTCCGGGAAGTACCGAAACGCCTGCAGCATAGACAATCCCAGGAATCGATTGTCGCTCGTTCGGTAGAAACCGGTGAGTGGATTGTGCGGCGCTACGTTGGCGCCGGCCGGATTGGCCACCCACGGCTCGCCGCTGACCAGGGCGGCGTTGACGGCCACGCCCATTGCCCATACTCCGACACCAAGCAGCGAGATGTCCACTGTGCGTGCCACGCCCGTCCGTTCGCGCTCGAACAGCGCTGCGGCGATGCCACCAGCGATCGTCATGCCGCCGAGTGAATCGCCGTACGCGGGGCCCGGTTGCGCGATTACTCCATTGAGGTCACTGGGCGTCGTGCTGGCGGCGCCGGCGGCGCGACTCCAGAACCCCGTCATGTCGTAGCCACCCTTGGCGCCATCATCGCCGAGCGGACCATAGGCGCTGCCACGGGCGTAGATGATCTTCGGGTTGACCGCCCGGACGTCGTCGACGTCGATCTTGAGCTTCTTGCGGGCGTCGGGCAGAAAATTGGTGAGAAATACATCGCTGGTCCGTGCAATGTCCATCAGCAGCTCGTGCCCGTCGGGGGTTGAAACATCGATCGCTATCGACCGTTTACCCCGGTTGGCGTGCTCCATCACGGGATTGCGCCGGCCTTCCACGGTGATGTTGCCCAGCTGACGCAGGCCGCGCTGCGAGTCGCCGGTGCGAGGGTGCTCAACCTTCAACACATCGGCACCCCAGTCGGCCAGCACAGCGCCCGCCGCAGGAACGAACGTCCACTGCGCGACCTCCAGGACGCGCACGCCGTCCATCGGTCCGCTCATCGATGCGCCTCTCAGCGGTAGTTCAGCACGACCGGCAAGTGATCGTGGGTATGCACTAGCGCGGACGCCCGCGGCACACGCTCGCCGACCACGTGAATGCCGGTGGCGCGCTTGGCGATTTCGTCCAGCAACAGGCGCGCCTCTCGTCGGGCGAGCGCGGCGCCCATGCAGAAATGTTCACCCACACCGAATCCGAGGTGACTTGCAGCGTCGTCGCGGGTGATGTCGAACTGCTCGGCGGTCGGTCCCCAATGGTCCTGGTCGCGATTGGCCGATGCATACGCCAGCAACACGCCGTCGCCTTTCCTTACGGTCGCGCCGCGCAGGTTCACATCGTTGGCGGCCTGGCGGGCCATGCTCATCACCGGCGTCCAGTACCGCAGGACCTCCTCGACCGCGTTGGCGCTCAGACTTGGGTCTGCGAACAACTTCTCCGCTTGGTCGGGATGCCCGTCGAGGCAGTCTGCGATTCCCGCGATCAGGCTCTGCGTAGTTTCGCTGCCCGCCGCCAGCAGCGTCAGCGCGTAAATCATCACCTGCGTCTCGTTGAAAGGTTCTCCGTTGACCGTCACCTCCGACAACAAGGTGAGCAGATCGTCTTGTGGATCGTCCTTACGTTCGGCGACCAGACCCAGCAGGTACGGGCCGATGTGTTCGAAAATGAACGCGAGGTCATCGTCACTGGCCACCCCGCTGCCGACGTTCGCGATTGTGGTCGCCCAACCTGCGACCCTGGGCCAATCCTCCTCAGGCACTCCGAGCAGGTAGGCGAAAACATAGACAGGAATGGGCTCGGCGATCCGCTGGATCCAGTCGAACTCACCATCCGGCAGGCCGTCGAGGACGTCGTTGACGACTTGGCGCACCCGCGCTTCCATCTTGGCGACCGCCGCCGGCGTGAAACGGACGCCGATGGCCTTGCGATGCTCACGGTGTTCCGGGGGATCCATGAACATGATGCCGCGGCCCTGGTATCCCTGTGGGTCGCGGCCCTCCCGGTGCGCAATCAGATCCATCATTATGCCGATACGCTCGGACTTGAACTTCTCCGGACGCGCCGAGATGCCCTTGATGTCTTCATATTTGGTAATAACCCAAAACTTGCCCTCCTCGTACCAGTGCACGGGGTCGGCTTCGCGCAACTGTGCAAATGTCGCGTTCGGGTCGCCGAGGTAGAACGCCGGCTCGTCGAACCGGGCGGCTGCGATCGTCACCATAGAGTGAACAATAGAACATCGAGTGTCAATCTGCGAGCACCGGCCACCCGACCACGGATGCACCCAGCCTGTTGGCAGAAGAACAAAATCTGTTTTATTGTTGCACAGTGACCAGCGCCTTATCCCATCTTCGCGTGTGCGACCTGGGCGGCCAGCTGGCCGGGGCCGGCGCGACGAAAATTCTGGCGGCCTTCGGCGCCGAGGTGATCCGGGTCGAGGATCCGGTTACTCGCGGGATGTGGGACGCACTGCGCGGCGTGGGCCCGTTCGTCGACGATCGCAGGGGAGTCAACCTGGGCGGCGGTTTCAACAACCACAACGTGGGCAAGCTCGGCGTAACCATCAACCTGCGCGTCGACGCCGGTAAGGACCTGCTCCGCGAGCTGATCGCGGTGTCCGACATCGTGTGTGAGAATTTCGCAGCCGGCGTGCTGGCCAGGATGGGCTTCGGCTACGACGAGCTGCGACGTATCAAACCCGACATCGTCTACGTGTCGAATTGCGGCTTTGGCCACACCGGTCCGTATCGGGATTTCAAGACCTGGGGCCCGATCGTGCAAGCCCTGAGCGGGCTCACGTTCACGGCTGGGCTGCCCGGCAGGGAACCCGCTGGATGGGGTTTCTCCTACATGGACCACATCGCGGCGTACTACATGGCCGCCGCGATTCTGGCGGCGGTACACCATCGCGAACGCACAGGCGAAGGCCAGCACGTCGATTTGGCGACGGTGCCGGCCGGCATCGCCATGCTGCCCACCGAGGTGCTCGACTGGACCGTGAACAAGCGGCGCGCACGCTCAACCGGGAGTCCCCACGGCAATCGCGCCGACTTCGATGAGATGGCCCCGCACGGGATCTACCCGTGCCTGGGTGAGGACCGGTGGATCGCCATCGCTTGCCGCGACGATCGCGATGTCGCGGTCCTTGCCAAACTCGTTGACAAACCGGAACTGACTGCCGACCGGTTCGCGACACTCGAGCAGCGGCTCCGCGTCGCCGACGAGCTCGATGAATTGCTCAGCGCATGCACCCGGACGCGCGAGGCCTCTCTACTGGCAAGCGAACTCACCGCTGCGGGAGTTCCCGCCAGCGTTGTCAAGTCGCCCCGTGAACGCATCGACGAAGATCCCGACCTAGCGGAATGGGGTCTCTTCCCGGCCGTGGAGCACCCAGAGATCGGGACGGTGCGGGTCGAGGGGCTGCCGCTGCGAATGTCGGCCTCGCCGTGGAATGTTACGCGGGCGGCGCCCTGCCTCGGCGAACACAACCGCCAGGTGTTGGGCGGATTGCTCGGTCACAGCGGTCAGGAACTGGACGAACTGACGAAGCAGGGTGTGATCTGAACGCACTAGCCGGAATTCGCGTCGTCGAGATCAGCGACCAGTTCACGCCCATTGGTGGACGGGTACTCGCCGAACTCGGCGCCGACGTGATTGTCGTTGAACCTCCGACCGGATCTCCACACCGGTCGCGCCCACCGTTTGCGCTCGAGGTTCCCGGGCCCGATGCCAGCCTGCGGTGGTGGGGCGGAAATGCCGGAAAGCGCTCGGTGACCATCGATCTCGACACTCCGCAGGGGATGATTGCGCTGCAGCGCCTGATCGCGCGCGCCGACATTGCAATTTCGGGGGCCGGGCCAGTGGGCGATGGCCCGCTTGGCTACGTCAAGACCGCGGCCAATAACCCGTCGTTGATCTGGGTAGCGGTCAGCCCGTTCGGCCTGAACAGCGCCCGAGCCGACCAACCGGTCACCGACCTCACCATGCTCGCCGGAGGGGGGCCGGTGTGGAACTGCGGCTACGACGACCATTCACTGCCACCGATCCGCGGTGCCGGCGAGCAATCCGCAAACATAGCCGGAATGTACTGCGCCATCGGAGCATTGGTTGCGCTTGCCCATCGTGACCAGACCGGCGAGGGGCAACTGGTCGACGTCAGCGTCAACGCTGCCTGCAATGTCAGTTCCGAGCAGGTGACCTACCACTGGCTGGTCAACAACGAGACATGCGTTCGACAGACCGGTCGGCATGCATACTTCACGCCGAGTCAGCGGACCCAAGTTCTTTGCGCAGACGGCGCGTACGCCACCACCGGCGTGTTGCCCCGGAAACCACACGAGTTCGCCAACCTGCTGGCGTGGCTCACCGAGCTCGATCTAACCGACGAGTTGCCCGAGGCCGTGTTCCTGGAGCTGGCCGCCTCGCGCGACGCGCCGGTGGACATCGCGCAGATCGGCGCCGACGACGAAACCACCGCGATCCTGACGGCGGCCCGCGAGGCGCTCACTCTGATCGCCTCGCGATTACCGGCCAAGGCGTACTTCCTGGAGAGCCAGCGCCGCGGATTCCCAGCCGGAGCGCTGCTGTCGCCTGACGAGGCATTCGAGGACGAACACGTCGCCGCCCGTGGGTTTAAGGTGCCGGTGCGCCACCCGGAGTTGGGGGAAACCTTCAACTACCCGGGCACACCGTATGTGTTCAGTGCCGCGCCGACGTCCACCCTGACTCGCCCGCCTCTGGTTGGCGAACACAACGCACTGCTCGACGAAATTGTCGACGACACCACATGAGCGGCGGCCACCGACTCACTCACATCGGACTATGTGTCAGTGACATTGGCCGGTCAATCGGATTCTATTGCGAGGCTCTCGGATTCGACGAGGTCAGTCGAATGCACGTCGAAGGGCCTGAGACAGCACAACTGCTAGACGTGCCCGGACTGGTGCTTGACCTTGTTTACCTGCAGAGGGACGGATTCCGCCTCGAGTTGCTGAGCTACGCGGCGCCGGGGGTTCACGGGAATGTCGAGCCGCGGCAGATGAACGCGGTGGGATTTAGCCATCTGTCGTTTCGCGTCGACAACCCCGACGAACTCATCGCGCGGATCGAGCGCTCCGGGGGGCGGGCACGACCCGAACGGACGGTGACATTCGAAGGTGGCAACCGCGGCCTGATGGCCACCGACCCCGACGGCAACTGGCTGGAGTTGATTGAACACCGCCCTAGACAATGATCAACTGATCACAAAACGTTCGATTGTTCAGTCAAATGATAGAGTCATGGCTGTGCCGGCCACCAGTGAGCTGATGTATTCGCCGTTCTCTAAGGCGATCTTCGACGATCCGTACCCCGTCTACCGGCGACTGCGCGACGAGGCACCGGTCTACCGGGATCCCGAGGACCGCTGGTGGGTGCTGTCCAGATTCGACGACGTCTCGCGGGCACTTCGGGACTGGGAGACGTTCTCGTCCAAGCTGGGTCCGGCACCGGAGAATCCCGACAACGACGGCCGCAAATACTCCGTGATCTCGATGGACCCCCCTCGCCATGACCGTATTCGCGGTGTCCTCAAGGGCTTCTTCACGCCAAAAGCGGTCGCCGCGATGGAGTCCGCCCTGCAAGCGGTGGTCAACACCCATCTTGACCGGCTGCGCCCCGGAACCACCGTCGACGCCATGGAGGCCTTCGCGTTCTCGGTTCCCACCGACGTGATCGGCGACCTGCTCGGCGTGCCGCACGGCGATCGTGCGCAGCTGCGCGTTTGGTGGGAAGCCTTCCTGACGCGCGAGGAAGGCGAAGTGGTCATGCCGGCCAAGGCCATCGAAGCGAATCGGATGATCAGCCAGTACATCGGCGACCTCATCGAACGACGCCGTACCGAACCCGGGGACGATCTGATCAGCATCGTGCTCCAGGCCACCTTCGACGACCCCGAGGCCGGCGGTGAGCGCTCGTTGACCGCGCACGAGGTGCTCATGTTCTGCAACCTGCTTTCGGCCGCGGGGTCGGAAACCACTCAGAAATTGATCTCCAACGGCTTGGTGGCCCTCGCGGAGCATCCCGACCAGTGGCAGCGAATTGTCAAAGACCGCAACCTTATTCCCGTAGCCGTCAACGAGGCACTTCGTTATGACACCCCGAGTCATTGGGTGGCCCGCACGCTGACGCGGCCCATTGAGCGGCACGGTGTCACCATGAACGCCGGAGACTGGGTGCTGCTGCTCCTGGGCAGCGCGAATCGGGATGAACGTCGATACAAAGACCCCGACCGTTTCATCATCGGGCGGCCTCGCGGCACCGACGTCTATTTCGGCTGGGGAATCCACATCTGTCTTGGGCAGTGGCTGGCGCGCCGGGAGGCGCAACTGGTGTTCGAGTACATCGCCAAGAAGTTCCCGAACTACGGCATTGGGGCGCACGAGCGGGTGCTCACCGCGACCGTGCGCGGCTACACCCGCGTGGAGATGACCCTGCGCTGACCATGGACATCGCCTTCACCGACGAGCAGCAACTGCTGCAGGACACCGCCACCCGGCTGGGGGAGAGCCTCGCCGTCACCGGCCCCGAACAACTGCCTACCGATGCGGCGCTCGACGCACAGTGGCGCCAGGTTGTGGAACTTGGTGTGCCGACGCTGCGTTCGCCTGCCTTGTGCGGACTCGCGGCCAGCGGCGTGGAGACCGCCATCGTCATCGAGCAGCTGGCGCGAGCCCTCAGCGCCGTACCGGTGATAGGCCAAGCGGTGCTGGCCACCGAGCTTTTAGAGGCTGCCCGTGCCGAGGAGGAACTGCAGCTCGTCGCGGACGGAAGCCTGCGGGTGGCGCCGGTGCTGACGATGGACTTGGCGGGATTTGCAGCGGCGAATCAGCCAGGAGTGGCATTCGACGCGGCGGGTGCTACCCACGCACTACTAGCGGTCCGAACGGATGCTCAACGCAAGCTCGTCTGCGCGCCGCTTGATGGTGACAAGGCAGCTGCCCTCGACCTGACCCGCGTGTTGCGCCGCACACCAGCCGATTTGGCGGCTTCGGCAGGCGCGACCGGGGAGCCCATCAGTGATGAGCGCTGGCAGCGGGTGGAGTCGCTGGCCATGACCGCGCTCGCCGCCGACCTTGTCGGCGTCATGCAAGGTGCGCTCGACGATGCGGTGCGCTACGCCGGCGAACGCGCGCAGTTCGGAGTCAAGATCGGCTCATTCCAGGCGGTGGGACATCTGCTCGCGGATGCCCTGGTACAAGTGGAAGGCGCCCGCAGCTGTCTGTGGTACGCCGCGTGGGCGATCGACCAACTGCCGGTTGAGGAGGCGCGGTTGGCAGCGATGACGGCGAAGGCATACGCCGCCGCGGCGGGCCGCGAGGTGGTGGAGACGACCGTTCAGGTATTCGGCGGCATCGCGATCACGTGGGAGCACATCTCGCATCTGCGGCTGCGTCGTACGCTGCTGGACCGGCGCGTATTCGGTGACGAGGTGGCACACTATGACGCCATCGCAGCGATGCGGTTGGCCAACCGGGAGTTGGCGTAGCGATGGACTTCAACGACAACGCGCCCGAAGCGCAGTTCCGCGCCGAGCTGAGGCAGTGGCTTTCCGAACACGCCGCGGACGCTTCGATCCCCGAGGATCCCGCCGCCCGCGCTGATGCGCAAAACGCTTGGCATCAAACGCTTTACAAAGCCGGGTACATCGGACTCTCCTTCCCCGTCGAGTATGGAGGGCACGGCAAGGCGCCCATCTACGAGGCGATACTCAACGACGAACTCGGCCGTGCCGGCGCCCCGCCTATTGAGGGGGTCGGCCACCTCAGCAACGCCTTGCGGTTGTTCGGTACGGACGAGCAACGGGACACCCTGCTGCCCGGGCTGTTGTCCGGCCAGGTGCGGTGGTGTCAGGGATTCTCCGAACCCGAGGCTGGATCCGACCTAGCGGGCCTGAAGACCCGCGCCGAGTTGATCGAGATCGAGGGACATCTGCGGTTCCGCGTCAATGGCCGCAAGATCTGGACCAGCTTCGGGGCCGTGGCCGACTGGTGTTTCCTGCTGTGCCGCACTGAGCCCGACGCCCCCAAACACGCAGGTATTTCGGCGCTTCTGGTACCGATGTCGACGCCAGGAATCCAGGTCCGCCCGATCGTCAACGCCGCGCGCAACCGTGAATTCACCGAGGTCACGTTCGACGACGTGGACGTACCTATGGCCAATCTGCTAGGTGAGCGCGGCCAGGGCTGGTCCATCGCCAGCCAATTGCTGGCCTACGAGCGCGGTCCCGGCGACATCAACTGGGTCAGCCGACTCTCGACACAATTGCGGCGGCTAGAGAACGACATCCGGACCGGCTGGCTCCTCGACTCACCCGCGGCGCGGGCCCGGCTTGGGCGGGCCTACGTGGAGTTACGCGCTCTCCAGATCAAGGTTCAGCGGTCACTCACGGAGCGCCAACACGGAAAACTTCCGGGCCCGGAGGGCTCGGTCGACAAGCTGCTCATGGCCCGGGCGGACCAGTACTTGGGCCACACCATGATGGATTTGTCCGCCAGCGGCCCTCTTCTCACGGAGGGCCTGGAATGGGACATCTACCTCTGGTCGCGCGCCGCCGGCATCTACGGGGGCACTGCGCAAATTCAACGCAACATCGTCGCGCAGCGGGTGCTTGGACTGCCACGCGCCTGAGCAGGTGCCCGTTACCCCGGCCCGGCCTCGGTCAGGTGTCTGTACGCCTCTTTGAGACCGTTGAGCCGCCTTTCGAGGATCTCGTCGCCCGCATGGGCCCCGCTGAGTTTCGCGCTGACCTCGGCAATCTCCGCGGAGAGCCGTTCGGCCGCTTCACCCTTGGTGAGCAAGTCTTGGTCGGCCCAGTCGTCATGGGGGATGCGCTCATGCGAGTCCATCGTCTCTCCTCAGTGCACCAGTGGTTTGAGCCTAGGTGGAGATCGGCGCTATAGTCAGTTAGGCATAAAGTGTTTAGTTGTACTGTAACGCATGAATCGGAAGAGTTGAGGACTGGACGATGCCCCTGCAACCATCGATGAAGCTTCTGTCGGTCGACGATCACCTCATCGAGCCACCCCATGTCTGGATCGACAGGCTGCCGAAGAAGTACATCGATCAGGGTCCTCGCATCGTCGACTTCCCGCGCGAGGGTGCTCCGCCCATGCAGCAGTGGGTCTATGAGGGCCGACCGTATCCCAACATCGGGCTGAACGCGGTCGCGGGCAGGCCCCCGGAGGAGTTCGGCGTCGATCCGATCCGCTACGCCGACATGATCCCTGGATGTTATGACCCGAAGGCCCGCTTGGCCGATATGGACATCGATGGTGTCCATGGGATGTTGTGCTTTCCGTCATTTCCCCGATTCTGCGGCACGGTCTTCCTCGAGGGGGAGGACAAGGACCTGGCGCTGCTGGGCGTCAAGGCTTGGAACGACTTCTCGCTCGATGAGTGGTGCGCTACAGATCCCGCCCGTTTCATCCCTATGGCGATCACTCCGCTGTGGAATCCAGCGCTTATCGTCGCCGAAATCGAGCGAGTGGCGGCCAAGGGAGCCCGGGCGATCGGCCTCCCGGATAACCCGACCAACCTCAAGCTGCCCAGTTATCACACCGCGTACTGGGAGCCGGTGTGGTCGGCGTTGGAAGAGACGAATCTGACGGCGGTGATGCACTTCGGCAGTGGCGGATTCCCGCCTCAGACGGCGCCGGAGGGGCCGTTCGCGGTGATGATCACGTTGATGGGCACCACATCGATGGCCGCGGCCACCGAGCTCATCTTCTCGCCGGTGTTCCATAAGCATCCAAACCTCAAAGTGGCGTTCTCCGAAGGCGGCGTCGGCTGGATGCCCTACCTAGTCGAGCGCGCGGATTACGTCTGGCGCAAACACAAGTACTACCAGAACATTCACCCGACCGTGGCGCCGTCGGAGCTGTTCCGGCGCAACATCTCCGGATGCTTTATCGAAGACGAAGTCGGGATGGCAATGCGGCACCAGATCGGAATAGACAACATCACGTGGGAGTGCGACTATCCGCACTCCGACTCGTTCTGGCCCAAGAGCCGAGCGCGCGCCGAGGAAATGCTGGCCGATGTACCCGACGAGGAAGCTGCCAAGATCGTCGAGCTCAACACTCGGCGCTGGTACGCATTCCCGGAGGAGGGCTTCAAGTCCTGCACGGCGGACTCCGGGTGGCGCCCGAACGACGGCAACCCAGCCGACTATGACTACGACGAGGTCATGGCAAGTCATGGCGGGGTCGGCATGGAGGCCTTCATGAACAAGATGGAGGAGCAGAAGGCTCAGAAGCTTTGAGCCGTTAATCGACCGGAACGGCGATTTCGGTCGGATTGTCGCGTCCGCGCAACACTTTGGAGTCGATGACGCGCCATCGCCGCCTCTCCGACTCGTCCGCCCGGCTCAGCGCCGCACCCGACGCTGCGACACCACCGGACAGCTTGGCGACCTCGGTCAGCCGCGCCGCCTCGTTGACCGGGTCTCCGATCACCGTGTACTCGTACCGGTTGGGGTCGCCAATGTTGCCGGCCACCGCCGTTCCGGCCGACACCCCAATGCCGACCTCGATGTCCTCGTTCGACCGGTTGAGTCGGATCTTGAGCTCACGCGCTGTCGTGAGTGCGTCCGCGGCCGCCCGGGCATTGGCGTTCGGGGCGCCGAAAACCGCAAGGGCGGCATCGCCTTCGAACTTGTTGATCAAACCGTTGTGGCGTTCCACGACGTCGATCACCACGGCGAAGAACTGGTTGAGCATGATCACCAGTTCGTCGGGTTCTAGTGCGGTGGCCAGTCGTGTCGAACCAACCAGATCGACGAACAACACCGCGACTTCGCATTTCTCACCGCCCATTTCGGTCTCGACGCCGTTGCGGGCGACTTGCTCCGCCAGGCGCGCTACGTCACGGCCGACGTGCCGACCGAACAGATCGCGGAGACGTTCACGTTCGCGAAGTCCGCTGGCCATGGTGTTGAAGCCGGCCTGCAGCAGCCCGAGCTCAGAGGCGTCGAAGACGGGAACGGATGCGTCGAAGTCACCCCGCTCGACGTATTGCATACCCCGCCTTACCTCGTCGATCGGGTCGGCGATGGTCGACGCGTTGAAGGCAGCGATCACCAGGCCGCAGGCCATGGCGCACCCCCCGAGTACGAGAACGAGAAGCGCAAGTCGATGCGCGGAGTATTCGACGAACAACGCGCTCTCGGCAACCAGCATGACCATCAGCGTCGGAACTCCCGTTCCTATCACCCAGGCGCTCACGGCGCGCAACCGAAGGCCCGGCCCCCGCGGCCGTGTCGGCGGGTTGTCGGTGAGCAACCTGGCCGCCGTCGGCCGCAGTGAGATCCTGCACATCCAATAGGCCAGTGCCGTTGTCACGATGGCACCGAGCAGAATTGACACTCCCAGCGTCGCGGCCAGCCACGGTGTCTCGAGGTTGATGAGCACAAAAACCGCAGCCGCCGCCGACCATACGGTCCCGTGGACCACCGCCATCCTCATTGGGATGGCCAGGACGACGCGGCGCACAGTGACATCGTTTGCCCCCGCAGGCAGGCTCATCCAGACGTACGCCCATAACCCGGCCAAGGGCAAGACGGTGCCGGAGTAGCACAGTGCTGCAACGATATTGACCAACATCACATGGTGTTTGCTCAGCGCCGCACCTGTGGGCAAAGCCCAGGCGGTCAGTGCTGCGATCAGCGCCGAGCCCGTGACAGTCGGGACGATCGCCCCTGAAATAACCAGCGATCTGCCGGTGCGAGCGAACGGCAGGCGACGTGGGGCAAGCGAGGCTTTCACGGTGGCGGCGGGGCGATGCTCGACTTGTGCAGCCAGTTCGCAATGCTGATCAGTCGTCCCGATGATGCGAGCGTCATGAATAGGGTGCGGGCATCGGCGCTCAATGCGACATTGGTGGTCATCGGGTCGTCGGCGGGAATCGCACCGAGAAATTCGCCGGTCGGGGAAAAGACGGTGACCCCGCCCGTCCCCAGGGTCGCGACGAGGATTCGGCCGGCGGGGTCCACGCACAGCCCGTCGGCCCCCCCAACGTTCAGCGGGCCGCCGCTCGGCACCGTCGCCAGACCCCGCGCCCGGCCCACCACGCCCGGTCCGTCGAGCGTGAATTCCCAAATCCGGCGCGTGCGCGTCTCTGCCACGTACAGCGACGAGCCGTCAGGTGACAACGCGACCCCATTCGGCATCTCGAGCGGGTAGATAATTTCGCGCAGGTCACCGTCGACCGTGCCATAGAGGAGTCCGGTCACGCTGCGGATGCGGCTCTGCACGGTACCTGCGTCGGTCAGATAGAAGCCGCCGTGGCTGTCAGCGCAAATGTCGCTGGGCCGCACCAGAGGCAGCTTCTTACCGGAACGCGTGCTGAACTCGGTAGCGAGCGTGTTGACGCTACCGTCGGATTCGATGATTTGCAGCGCGGGGGCAACGGGTTGGTCGGGCGGACCTATCGGCCGGAAGAGGTTCACGCAGCCGTTGAAGTCGTACGGCCACGGCCCGACCCCAAACTTCGACCCGCCGTTCTGACACACGATCAACCGACCGTCGGGGAGTTTGACCACGCCGTTGGGTCCGCCACCCGTGTGGGCGACTGTCTCGGTAGCCCCATCGGGGTGGACTCGAGTGATCCGGCCGGCCGCCATTTCGGACACCACAACGGAGCCGTCATCCAAGGCGATCGGACTCTCCGGGAAGGCCAACCCGTCGGCAAGGCAGCGGCTCATCGCGGCTGTTTTCTATCACGTTGCGGTACAACGTGTTTCGTTGCATCGCTCCACCAAGCGACGAAAGCCGGATCGGCCAGCGGCAGGTCTCCGACGCCGGTCTGATTTCGCGGCCAGTCGGCGGCGCTTTGCGTCAGCGGTGACGTGGGCCTGTTCACGCCGTACAACAGCCGATGCCGGCGGTGCAAGAAACACCACCGCTCTTCGTGTTTCTCGTAGCGGTCCTCATACTTGATGAGCTGTTCGATGAATCCCTCGGCGTGCGTATGCGCGAAGCACTGCGCCCAGACCTGCCCGTGTGCTCGGTCCTCGGTTTCGAGCTCGATGAGGTGGTTGGCGACCAGAATGACCGCGAACACGCTGGCGTCGAGGCTGTCGGACATGAGACGGCGCGCGCCGTCGCGACCCTCTCCATAATCACCGAACCGCGCGTGCGGAACGAACAGGTCAGCCATCGCGTCGACATCGCGGGTTTCGATCGCGGTGGCGTAGCGGAACGGCAGTTGGCGAATCTCCTCGCGCGCCAGCATGGCTTGTACGGCTGGATCGATCGTGACCACCGAATCCTCCTCCTCCGCCACAGTTATTTGTCGATGTTTTCCAACGTGTGCATGGGATGAGTCATGAACGGATGCATGGCGTTTGACTTCTTTAGGGCGGTATCACGTGATGGAGGTCGGCTGGCCGAGGATGTAGTGCCCGGTCTGGGGATGGTGGTACCAGCCCCCAGCCGCTGCCGTACCGCCGTCGACATGCAATGTCTGTCCAGTCACGTATGCGCTGAGATCGCTGGCGAGGAAGACTGCCGCGCCGGCCATTTCGTCGACGTGGCCGGCTCTGCCCATCGGCACCATGAATTCGGCGTGCTCGGCCCCGGCAGGGGCCATCTTCGCGAGGCTCTCGGTCAGCGTGAAGTCGGGAGCCAGTCCGTTGACACGGATACCGTGCGGCGCGAGTTCGAGCGCAGCGGTTTTCGTAAAGTTCACGACCCCGGCCTTGGCCGCGGCATAGGCGGCAAACCCGGGCGCCGCCCGCACCGCCTCGATCGTGCTGACGTTGATGATGCTGCCGCCGGTGCCAGCTTCGACCATTGCGCGCGCGACCCGTTGAGTGCACAGCAAAACCTGGGTGAGGTTGATGCGGATCAGTGCGTCCCACCCGTTGGGAGAGGTTTCGAGCAGACCAGACCAAAAGACTCCACCGGCATTGTTCACCAAGAGGGTTGGGGTTCCTAACTTCTCGACGGTGGCGGCGAGGGCGGCATCAACCTGCTCAGCGTCGCGAACGTCGGTGACGCACCCGAGGCCGTCGATTTCCTGGGCCGCGGATGTCGCCGTCTGCGGGTCCCTCTCCCAAATTGAGACCTTTGCGCCGAATTCAGCGAACGCTGCGGCAACGGCCCGGCCGATGCCGGCCCCGCCTCCTGTCACCACGGCTACCCGGCCGTCCAGTGACGCGGCGTCGCGGTGCAGCGTCACTCGCTTTCCCTCACGCGAATCGGACTAGTAGCCGTATCCACACGCGTGACAGATTAACACTGAGTGTTCTATTATCCAATAATACCGTGGGGGTCGCGCCAGTCGCAGAATGTCCTGCGGCTTGTACCGGGTGCCGGTCGAGCAGCTGGCTCGTCGAATGACGATGGAGGAGCAGATGCAGCGTCTGAACGGCAAGGTGGCCGTGATAACCGGCGCGGCCCGCGGACAGGGCCGCAGCCACGCCGTCCATCTTGCCGATGAGGGCGCCGACATCATCGCGCTGGACATGTGCGCCAACATCGAAACCAACGAGTACCCGCTTGCTACCAGGGAGGATCTGGACGAGACGGTCAAGCTGGTCGAAAAGTCGGGTCGCCGCGCGGTTTCGGCGGTCGTCGACGTTCGCGACCGTGCTGCACTGAAGAAGGCAATGGACGAGGCCGTCGCCGAGTTGGGCGGTCTCCATGTCGTTGTGGCGAACGCCGGCATCTGCCCGCTGGGCAACAATGTCCCGTCACGGGGTTTCATCGACGCGTTCGACGTCGACTTCGTCGGCGTGGTCAACGCCGTCCACGTCAGCATGCAGCACTTGCACTCGGGCGCATCGATCATCGTCACCGGCTCCATCGCCGGACTGGTTCCGCAAAAGGACCTGGCCACCGGCGGTGGGCCGCAGGGCCCGGGCGGCGCCGGCTACGGGCTGGCGAAGAAGATGCTGTGCGAGTACACGAAGGGGCTGGCCCTGACACTGGCACCCGAGCAGATCCGGATCAACACCGTGCACCCGACCAACGTCAACACCGGGATGCTGCATAACCTCCCGATGTACCGGACGTTTCGTCCGGACCTGCCCGAACCGAGCCGCGAGGACGCCGAAATCGTCTTTCCGATCCTGCAGGCGATGCCCGTCCCGTGGATCGAGCCACATGACGTCTCCCACCTGGTGGTGTACCTGGCGTCGGACGAATCCCGTTATGTCACCGGACAGCAAATATTCGTCGATGCCGGCGCGGGATTGAAACTTGGCCTTTAGCAGCGGCATTCGCCAGCTGGTCCTCACCGTCCACGGAAATCGGGATCGCGTCGTTCGAGAAAAGCAGTCACACCTTCGGCTACGTCGTCGGTCGCGG
Source organism: Mycobacterium mantenii (assembly GCF_001667865.1). GTDB lineage: Bacteria > Actinomycetota > Actinomycetes > Mycobacteriales > Mycobacteriaceae > Mycobacterium > Mycobacterium mantenii_A. Next base: position 147,339 of record NZ_LZJP01000110.1, read on the forward strand.
CCACCTGTTCCACCAACAATGCCTCGGTTCGAAGTGCGGCGTCACGATCTACGTCGAGTGCTTGGTTGAGCATTGCCTTGGCCGCCGCCAGCGCACGCGTCGGACCTTTGGCGAGCCGCCGCGCCCATGCGGCCGCCACTTCCTCGAGGTCGCCGTCGGCGACCACCTTGTTGACCAAGCCGATCCGATGGGCTTCGGGAGCGGACAGCTCCTCGCCGAAAAACAGCAGCTGCTTTGCGATATTGAAGGGCACCTTGCGGGCCAGCAGATAGGCGGCACCACCGTCGGGCGCGAGCCCTCGCCGTGTGAAAAGCTCGATAAGGCAGGCGCTTTCGGCGGCCACGATGAGGTCACAAGCGAGCACCATGCTCGCGCCCACCCCGGCGGCGATGCCGTTGAGCGCACACAGCACCGGCTTTTCGCAGTCGAGCAATGCGGACACCACCGCCTGAGAACCGGTACGCAGGATGCGGGCCGCGTCGCCCGCAATGCGGTCCTTTTGAGGCTGCATTCCTGGATCATGCAGATTCGGTCCGGTGCAGAAGTGTCTGTCGCCGCGACCGGTGAGCACCACCGCCCTGATGTCAGGATCGCTGGACGCGGACTGAAGGTTCTCAATCAGGCTTCGCTGCATGGCACGCGTCACCGAATTGCCGGCGTCCGGACGGTCCAACACCAGCCAGCGCACCGCGTCTTGTGTGTGCGCCGCAAGGTCGGGGGTCACGGCCGGATCGGCACGCTGGCGGGCCCGCGCACCGAATTGGTGTGCACGTAGGTCACCGCGTCTTCATCGACATCCCAGGCGGGAAAACGCTTCAGTGTCTCTTCCAGCGCAACTCGGGCCTCGAGGCGGGCCAGCGCCGCGCCCAGACAGAAGTGCGAACCGTGACCGAAGCTGATGTGACGGATCCCCGCGCGTTCGACGTCAAGGACGTCCGGGTTCTCGTATTGGCGTTCGTCGCGGCCCGCGGATCCGGTCAGCAGAGCTACCCGCGAGCCCGCGGGAATGATGGTGCCGTTGTAGGTGACATCGCGGTTCGTGTAGCGGCCCTGTACGGGCGATGGGGCGTCGTAACGCAGCAGTTCCTCGACGGCGTTGCCGATCAGTTCTGGTCGGTCCACCAGCTTGGCTCGTTGATCGGGGTAGTTCGCGAGTGTCAGCGCGGCCCATCCCAGCAGGCGCGCAACCGTCTCATTGCCGGCGACGTTGATCATCGCGATGAACATCAGCACTTCACGATCGTCGAGGCGACGGGTCTGGCGGCCCTCCTGCACGAGGTCGGAGGTCATCAGATTGCCGACGATGTCGTCGCTCGGTGTGGTTCTGCGGCGCTGGATCTGGTCGGCGTAGTAGCCGAGCAGCTTGATGTTGGCCTGCTGGCCGTCCTCGCTGAGCTGGGTTGTGCCCTCATCGCGGTGGAGCTGGGCATCCGACCACTCGCGCAGGTTGTCGTGATCTTCTTCGGGAAAACCCAGCAGCGAGCTGATCACCATCACCGGTAACTTCATCGAGAAGTCACGCACATAGTCGAAGCCATCGGTGCCGACGAAGGCATCCAAATAATGGCTGCACAGCGTGCGGACACGGTCCTCGAGTCGGGCAACCTCGGTTCGGAAAAAGGTGCGATTGACCATCTTTCGCAGTGCGGTGTGGTCGGGCGGATCCATCATGATCATCGCCCTGGGCGACGGCCACGGTTGCTCGCTGATGGCATCCAGGGTGATCCCGTGCTCCGACGAGAACGTCTCGGTGTCCAGCGACGCCTCCAGCACATCGGAGAACCGGCTGAGCGCGTAGAAGTCGTACTCTTCGTTGTAGTAGGTCGGCGCTTCGTCGCGCAGCCGTTTCCAGACGGCGTAAGGGTCCTTGTGCAACGCGCGATCGAACGGATCCCAACGTAGGTCTGTTGTCGTCATCGGCACCGTCCTTTCCTGAAGAACAGTAATACATTATCTGTATAGTTGCACCATGCGGTGGTGGACCGCCCGGTGTTGAGGAGGAAGAACCGAAGTGGAAACGCGAGAACTCGAGCACGTGATCTACCAGAAGGACGGCCCGATCGCGCGGATCATCCTGAACAATCCTGACGCCGCCAACGCGCAGAGCTCCGAAATGGTCCATAGCGTCAACGCGGCCCTCGACGACGCGCAGTACGACTACGACGTCAAGGTGGTCATCATCAAGGCAAATGGCAAGGGATTCTGCTCTGGACACATCCCCACCGGCGCGTACCCGGAGTTCAAAGCCGAGCTGGAAGCATCGGGGAAAGTGTGGCGTTCTGCCGCGCAATTGTTCCTGTGGCCCGTCCTCAAGTTATGGGAGTTCCCCAAGCCCGTGATCGCCCAGGTGCACGGCTACGCGATCGGCGGGGGTACGACCTGGGCGCTGATTCCCGAAATCACCGTCTGTTCCGAGGATGCGTGGTTCCAGATGCCTCTGGTGCCCGGATTCGGGCTGCCCGGTGCCGAAACGATGTTCGAACCGTGGGTGTTCATGAACTACAAGCGGGCGGCCGAATATTTGTACACGGCTCAGCGGTTGACTGCCGCGCAAGCACTCGAGTTTGGTCTGGTGAATCGAGTGGTGCCCGCCGATCAACTCGAAGCCACCGTCGAGGAACTCGCCGCGAAGATCGCTACGGCGCCGCTGATCACGTTGCAGGCGGTCAAATCAGGCGTCATCCGAGCATGGGAGACCATGGGTTTCCGCACGCATCAACAGGCCAGCAACGACCTTCAGGCGGTGGTGACCGGAAGCAAGGAGTTCCAGCAGTTCGTCGCGGAGCTGATGAAAAAGAGTTCCAAACCCAGCGAGCGCATCTGACCATGCCGCTTCAACCGATCATCCGGTTTGGCGGGGACGAGGACACCGAGTCTCTTCGGGCGTCGGTGCGTGATTGGCTGGCGCACAACCTGTCTGACGAGTTCCGCCGGACTGCGGCCAATCCCGACTATCTGCCTCGCGATGCCCACGAGCGCGCGGTCATGTTCTGCAAGGCGCTGCACGAGCAGGGATGGTTTGTGCCGCACTGGCCGGCCGAGTACGAGGGCGGAGGGCGCGGTGTCGTGGAGCAGGTAGTCATCCGTGAAGAGCTCGCGTATGCGGGCGCACCATTGGTGAACACGAACGGGGTCAACATGTTGGCGCCGATATTGTTCAAATTCGGCACGCCGGAACAGAAGGCGGAGCATCTGCCTGCCATCGCGCGCTCGGAACGTATGTGGGCGCAGGGCTATTCGGAGCCGGAAGCCGGCTCGGACCTGGCGGCCTTGCGGATGACCGCGCGGCGGGACGGCGCCGATTACGTCCTGGACGGGCAGAAGACGTGGACAAGCAACGGCGTGCTCGCCGATTGGATCTTCGTCCTGGCCCGTACGTCGCCGGTGGCAGGCAAGCGCCAGGCCGGAATCTCATTCTTTCTCGTCGACCTGGAGACGCCAGGAATCACCCGTCGACCCATCAGGTCGATGACCGGCTATCCCACATTTGCCGAGGAGTTCTTCGACGGTGTTCGGGTTCCTGCGGCCAACCTTGTCGGGGCCGAGGGGGAGGGGTGGACGGTCGGGAAGGCACTGCTCGACGTCGAACGGTCGAATATCACCAGGGCCGCACAGGCTCAGCGTTATCTCGACGAGCTGATCGACTGGTGCCGCGCGCAAAAGGGTTCGACACATGACCCACTGTCCGATCCGGCCAATCGCATTGCGCTCGCTCGCGCCGTCGAACGCGTCGAGGTTGGCCGCGCCCTGTCGTATCGGGTTGCACACCTCCAGGCCGAAGGTGCCCTGGATCCCGCACTGCCGTCGTTATCCAAGCTGTATCACTCCGAATTGACCGCCGAATTGCGGGGACTTGGCGCGCAGATCCTCGGGCACGCAGGCGAACTCATGCCGGATGATGCGGACTCGGTGCTCGACGGCCACTTCTCGGAGGGGTTGCTGCTGTCTCTCTTACACTCGATAGGCGGAGGCACCAGCGAGATTCAGCGAGATCTGATCTCGACGGTCGGCCTGGGCATGCCCCGCTGAAATCAGGAGTAGGCAGCTCGTCCCTCGGCGGACGCGGAACGTTGCTGCGCCACGGTCGCCATTGCCAGCTCAAGCGGATGGAATGCGGCAAGCTGGCCGCTCTCGGCCGAATTGATCAGCCGTTTGGTCATTTCCACCGCCCCCGCATCGGCTTGCGTGAGCTCATCGGCAATAGACAGCGCACACGCGATCGCCGAACCTGGCTCTACCACGTCGGTCACGAGTCCTAGCCGTTCGGCCTCGGCGGCCGATAGCCGTATGCCGCGTAGCAATAGGGACGCCGCGCGGTGCCGGCCCAGCTGTTGCGTGAGGCGCCAGGCCAGGCCGCCGTCGGGTACCACCGCGCGTGCCACGAACGGCGCGGCGAAGTAGGCATCGGACGCGCAGACAACTAGGTCGCACGACAGCGCCAGACTCCAGCCGAGGCCAATTGCCGCGCCTTCAACCGCCGCGATGGTCGGCGCCGGGACGGCTTTGAGTTGTTCCATCACCCGTTGCGCGTGCTCGACGCGGCCCGCGGGCCCCAGCGGCCCGCTGCCACGGGCGGGTCCGGTCTTCAAATCGCCTCCGGAGCTGAAAAATCCGCCCGCGCCGGCCAAAACCACACCGCGGGCGCCGTACGCTGCGATGCCACCGAGTGCGATCGATAGCTCGGTCCACGATTCGTAGCACAGGGCATTACGCTGGCGCGGCCGGTCCAATAAGACCACAGCGATGCCGTCGCGCTCTTCGTAACGAATTAGCGGAGCGTCCGCGTTAGCATCGTCGACCATCGGATCACCCCTACCGGTTCAGAAACTTGTCGATAGCAGCCCGGTGCTCGGGTGTGGTGAAACACTCTGTCTCAGCCGATATCCCATACTCGAGGATGCCCGTGATCGCGCGTTGGGCATGCAGATTCAACGTTCTTTTCGTGTCCTGCACCGCGCGCGGCGGCAGCGCGGCCAGGCGGTGGGCCACCGCCAGGCCCTCCCGTTTGATCTGTTCGTGCGGTACCACGCGGTTGGCTAAGCCCAGCTCGACCGCCTTGTCCGCTTTAATGCGTTCACCGAGCATCAGGTACTCCTTGGCTTTCAGCAGGCTCATCAGCAAAGGCCACAGAACCGATCCGCCGTCACCGGCAACCAGTCCGCTCGCTACGTGAGTGTCAGCGAAGAACGCCCGGTCTGACATCAACACGATGTCGCATAACACCGCGATGCTGCACCCGAAGCCGACCGCGGGCCCGTTGACAGCCGCGACTACCGGCAGTGGAAAGTCGATCATGTCGCGCACGATGCGTCGGGCGTCTCGCATTCCGGCGCGGCGTGTGACCGGGTTGTTGACATGGGTTTCCAGCCATTCCACCAAGTTTCCGCCAGCGGAGAAGTAATCGCCGGTGCCGGTGATCAGCACCGCCCGGGCGTCGGGGTCTTCGGCCAGGGTGGCCCACAGCCGGGTAAACGCGGTGTGCATCTTATTGTTGACCGCATTCGCGTTGTCGGGGTTGTTCAACGTCACGATCCGGACGGGACCGTCTGCGGCCACGAGGATTTCGTCGCACCCGGTCAGCTCTGGTGTGCCAGCAGGTAGCTCGGTCATCGGTGATCAGTCGCCATCTCGTTGTGGTAGCCAGGCCGGTCGACGCGTCTGCACGAAGGCCTCGCGGTCATTGTTCACCGGCCATTCGGGAGCCCTTTTCTGCAGGAATGCCGTGAAGGCCTCGATCTGTTCGGTGGTACCGATGGACGACCAGTAGCCCGTGACATCCACGGATGGCAACGCACGCGCCATCTCACGCTTGACCGCCGCCCGCGCAGCCGGGCCGGTCTTTCTGACTCGTTCGAGCAAGGCGTCGACTTCCGGTCGCAAGGAGTCGTGCGGCACCACCTTGCCAACCAGACCCAACCGCTCGGCCTCTTGCGCATCGATCCAATCATTGCCATAGACAAGGTGATTGGCTCTCAGTGTCCCCAGCCGCTGCGGCAGCCGGGCGGCGACGAACGCCTCGTACACGCCGCGGGTGAGGTCCGGAACCCGGAAACGGGCTCGATCGGATGCGACGACCAGATCCGCGAACAGCGTCATCACCAAACCACCGCCGAGGGCAATCCCGTTTACCGCGCAGACAACGAGTTTCGGTATCTTGCCGAGTGTTTCGAACGGCGTCCCGTCGTATGATTCGGTGAATGCGTCCCACGTCCGGTCCGGGTTTCCCACCGCGTTCATGTCCCCACCTGCGCAGAATGCCTCGCCGGTTCCGGTGAGCACCAGGAAGCTCAAACCCGGCTCGTCGGCGACGATCATCGCTGCCCGCTTGATGCCGTGGTAGCCGTCTGCGGTGACGGCATTCTTCTTCTCGGGGCGGCTAATCGTGACGGTCAGCGTGTCGCCCTGGATACGTCCGATGAGCTCTGGGGTGCCGAGGTCGACGTCGACCGATTCTGGGAGCGCGGTCACTGTTTCCCGATTACTGCGAGAAGTTCACCAACACTGTAGGTTTCGCCAACACTGACCTTCCAGGCCACTACTCCGCTAGCCGGCGCCTCTATGTCCATTTCAACCTTGTCCGTGGCGATCTGATAAAGCGGGTCGCCCTCGGAAACGTGGGCGCCCTCCTCCACGTAGAGGTCGGTCACCTCCGCTTCGGTGATTGCGTCCCCAGGTTTGGGCATCCGCACCTCGATCACACGATTCTCCTGACGGCTTGGACGAGTTGTGCAGCGTCCGGACGGCAGGCTGCTTCCAGGGTGGCCGCACGCGGCACCGGGGTATACGTGCCGGCCACGCGTTGAATGGGGCTCACCAGCACGCCGAACAGCTCGGTGCCGACGGCGGCGGCGATTTCGGCCCCCGGTCCGCAGAATCCGACCGACTCGTGGGCCACCACCAGGCGCCGGGTCTTGCGGGCCGATCCGAGCACCGTCGTCAGATCCAGCGGTACCAGCGTCCGCAGATCCACGACCTCGACCGAAACGCCCTCGGTGTCAAGCTGGTTGGCCGCATCGAGCGCGGCATGGACCATGGTGCCGTACGTACAGATCGTCACATCGGTACCAGCCCGTTTGATGTCGGCCTGCCCGAGTGGAATTACATAGTCGGCGGTGGGCACGGGCCCCTTACCGCCTCCGTAATAGAGCTTCATCGACTCGATGAACAGGCACGGATCATCCTCTGCCAGGCAAGCATTGAGCAGGCCCACGGCGTCGGCGGCGGTACTCGGCCAGACGACCTTGATTCCGGGCGTGTGCATCGCCCAGGCTTCGAACGCTTGCGAGTGTTGCGGTCCTGCGGCTGTGCCCACCATGGCGCGGATGACGAGTGGTGCGCCCTGCCGGCCACCTGACATGTACCGGATCTTCGCGGCGTGGTTGGCGATCTGATCCATGGCCACGCCCAGGAAGTCCATGAACATGAGCTCCGCCACCGGTCGCAGCCCGCCTAGTGCCGCACCGAGGGCCGCGCCGATGATCGAGGACTCGGCGATCGGGGTGTCGCGCACCCGGTCGGTGCCGTATTTGGTGGACAGCCCGGCGGTGATCTTGAACATGCCGCCGCCCGCGGCATCCGCGATGTCTTCGCCAAGCAAGATGATCGACTCATCTGCCGCCATCGCCCGGTCGAGGGTGCGGTTGATGGCCTGCACCAGACCCAGGTTTTCGGTCTCACCGTCCGGCACCGCGGCCGGCCGCCCGGCTGGCGGCACGGCTATTTCGGTGCCGCGCGCGAACACGTCGATGGTGAGTTCGCCGCCCGGGGGAGGATCCGCGTCGCGCGCGGCCGAGAACGCCGCATCAATCTCGGCGATCAGGTCTGCATCGATCCGATCGAGCTCATCCTCCCCGGCGGAACCGTCGTCGATAATGCGCCGTCGATATCGCGCCAAGGGAGGGTCGGCCCGGCGTGCCGCGAGCTCATCCGGGTCGGCGTAGGACATCTGGTCGCCGAAGTAGTGGCCTTGCAGGCGGTAGCCGACCGCCTCGACGAAGGTTGGGCCCTGGCCAGATCGGGCACGCTCAGCGGCCTCGGTCACCGCGGCATAAACCGCGACAGGATCGTCTCCGTCGACTGTGGTTCCCGGCATCGAGTAGCCAGCGGCGCGATCGGAGAGCCGAGCCGAGCGGGTGTAACCAGCCACCGGCGTGGATTCCGCCCACGCGTTGTTCTGGCAAAAGAAAATCACGGGAAGTGACCACAGCGCCGCCAGGTTCAGCGCCTCGTGCAGGTAGCCGATACTCGTTGCGCCGTCGCCAAAGCTCACCAATACCACCTGCCCGGTGGCCTTCAGTGATGCGGCCAACGCGATGCCGTTGGCGATCAGCGGTCCCGCCCCGACAATGCCGGTGGTCCACGCAATGCCGTGCTCCGGGTCGAAAATGCCCATCGCTCCGGCCTTGCCTTTGGACAAACCCGTGCTCCGGCCCAGAATTTCCGCGAAATACTTCGGCAGGTCAACGCCCTTGGCCACGACATCGCCGAGCCCGCGGTAGGTGGTGACCAGTTGGTCGGAGTTCGACAGTGCCAGCGTGGCTCCGGCCGACATCGCCTCCTGGCCGTCCACCGGCCAGTAGCTCATAGCGATCTCGCCGGACGACAACCCCTTGCGTACCCGCTCATCGCTGTGGTGCACCTTGCTCATCAGGCGGTACAGGGCGAGGCTGAGGTCGCCGCCCACCGTCTCGATCTCGGCGTCTACTTGTGTAGCCATCACTACTCCTTCGTGACCTCCGCCTAACCGACGAGTCTACAATATGACGAAATATGTTCAATCGTTCTATCGGATGGTCTGACGTGTCACGGCATGGCCCGCAGCTGCTCTGCGAGCAGCATTCGGTCGAAGTAACACCGTTCCAAGATGAGGTCGGGGCCGCGGAAGCCAAACAGATTGATGCTGAGCATGTCGACCGGAGTGCCCGGCGCAGTGGTCCTTGTCTCGACGATCAACCCATCGTTGCCGTGGTAAACGGCCTCGGCAGAATACTGCAGCAACGGCAGTGCCGCCCACTGCTGCTGTAGCATCGCGCGTACCGCCTCGTCGCCATCGAAAATCATTCCGGTAGGGATGATTTCGTAGCGCGGATAGCTGAACGTGGCCATCGCTCCGTCCAAGTCGCGCGCATTTTCGGCGGCAATGTGTCTCATTACCAACTCCTCGCGAGACAGCTGCTCCTCGCGAGACAGCTGCAGAGCGCCGCTCACCTGAGGTCGAAGACCGGGAGGTTGCGGCCGTCGTCGAGTGGCCGCCAGGTCACGACAACTTGGTCGCCAACCGCGGGAGGCGGCCCGAAGACGTTGGACATCAGGCGAACTCCTTCGACCAGATCCACCAGTACCACCGAGTAGGGAACCTTGTCGGCAAGCGCGGGAAGTGCCGCCCGGTGGTGCACACTGACCGCGTACACGGTGCCGTACCCGCTGAGCCTTTCCCACTGCAGCGCCGAAGCGCCACAATGCGGGCAGACAAACCGTGGGTACCAGACGAGATTGCTACACGATTCGCATCGCTGAATCATCAACTCACGTCGGCGAGTTGCTTCCCAGAAGGGGCTCGACACGACACTGGGTTCGGGTACCGGCAGAGTCTCCGTCATAGTGTGGCCTCCGTCCCCAGGATCACCGTGGATGTCGCCGATAGCACCCCGCCGGTGCCATGTGCCACGACGGTCTGGGCATCCGGCACCTGGCGTTCGGCGCACTCGCCACGAAGCTGACGAGCGGCCTCGACAAGCAGGAACGCCCCGAACGCGCCGGGATGGGTGTAGGCCAAGCCGCCGCCCGTGGTCTGGCCGGGCAGCGCCCCTCCGGGGCCCAGGGCACCGTCGCCGACGAAGGGCCCGCCTTCGCCCTTGGGGCAAAAGCCCAGATCCTCCAGCGCGAGCAGCACAGTGATGGTGAACGAGTCGTAGAGTTCCACGACATCGATGTCCCCCGGGGCGAGCCGTGCAGCCTTGAACGCGGCTGGTCCGGATATCGCTCCGGGAGTAACGGTGAGATCCGGCATCTGGGAGATCATGGCGTGCGAGGCCGCCGACGCCGCACCCAGGACGAAGGCCGGCGGTTTGGCCAGGTCGCGGGCGCGCTCGGCGCTCGTGACCACGAGTGCCGCGGCGCCGTCCGTGACCAGACAGCACTCGAGCTTGTGTAGCGGTTCGGCAATGAAGCCGGAGTCCAGGACGTCATCCACGGTGATCGTCTCGCGTAGGTGAGCGCGTGGGTTCATAGCCGCCCACCGCCTGGTGTCGACGGCGATCTGAGCAAGCTGGGCGGCCGTGGTTCCATAAGTCGCCATGTGGCGGTTGGCCGCGAGTGCGTAGGCACTGATCGGGAGCATCACGCCAAACGGGTTTTCCCACTCGAGCCGCTCGGGGGTGGCGAAGACACCCAGACCTTTTTCGCCGCGCTTTCGTGCGGCGCGCGGTGTGGATGCATAGACGATCACTACCGTCTCGGCCTCACCGGCGGCGATCGCCGCGGCGGCATGCTCGACGTAAAGCCCGTAGCTGGCGCCGCCGGTTTGGGTAGCATCGGTGAATCGTGGTGTGATTCCCAGGTATTCGGCCAGTTCCACCGAATGCATGAGCGCTCCGCCGGTACAGGTGCACAGGCCATCGACGTCCCGTAGCGACAAGCCCGCGTCGGCCAATGCCGCTGTGATGACGCGCGCTTCCAATTCCCGCAGCGGAACGTCGATCACACCGGTTGGCGAAACCTCGTCGGCCACACCGACGACGGCCGCCACACCTCGGATGTCGGTTGTCAACTCCGCACCTCTTCGAATAATCCGCGCACGCCGGGCTGGCTGACCTTGAGCGAGGGCGTCCGTGGCAACTCGTCGACGATGACCAGGCGGGCCGGAACCTGGTAGCGACTGACTCGTTCGCGCACATAGGTCAGAAGGTCCTCCGATGTGACGTGACCACCGTGGACCAACTCGACTGCTGCCACCGGCACGTGGCCGAGCCGTGCGTCGGGCAGGCCGGCCACGCCGGCGTCGCGCACCGCCGGATGGCTGCGCAGGACCTCGACGATTTCGGCGGGGGTGACCTTGAAGCCACCGCGGATGATGACGTCGTCGATGCGCCCATCGATGAACACGAAGCCGTCGGCGTCGACACGGCCGAGGTCGGTGGTCCGCACCCAGGCGCCACCGGAGGTACGGACCTCGATGCGACCCTGTTCGCCGGCCGGCATCTCGCCGTCGCCTTTTATCGACATGACGCGGATTTCCCGGCCTTGCTGTGGCCGTCCTACGCTGCCGCGTTTGGCTGCGGCCCACTCGCGATGTAAGGCAAGGTTCCAGCCCGCGACGCCGCCCGCGAATTCCGTTGCGCCGTAGGATGGCAAGACCGCAACGCCGTAGCACTCCTCGAACGCTTCCTGCACGTCGACGGGCAGATGCGCGGTGCCCGAGGTCACCACCTCGACGCTGGAGAACACATCGGGCGCCACCCCGGCGTCGAGCACCATCGACAGCGCCGACGGCACCAGGCTCACGGCGCGTGGCCGATGTCGGACCACCAGCTCCACGAAATCGGGCACCCGGAATCGCTCCAGCAGTGCGATCTTTCGGCCCTCGCAGACGTTGAGCAGCGTGCGGAAGAGGCCCGACATGTGCACCAGCGGCGAGCCGACGATCGCGACGCCGGAACGCAGTCTGAGTTCCGGCCTGTGCCCCGAACTGTAATGTGCGCTCGCCGCGGCGACGGTGTGCTCGAACGTGCTGTAGGAGAGTGGGATTCGCTTCGGTGGACCGGTAGTGCCACTGGTCAGCATCTCGACGGCGATTCCGGCGGTTTCGTTACGGAATGGTCCCGATCCCGGATTTTCGAGGCCGGCAACGCATGTGCAGTCGGCGGGCTCAATCCTCACCTGCAGCCCCATCGCCCCGGCGGCGGCGTCGATGACTCCGGTGCGCTGCCAGTCGATCGGCACTGCGACCACCGCGGGCAACCTCAGCCCACGGATGTCCGATGCGAGTCCGGCGTCGCCGTGTGACGGGTTGATCGTGACGATGCAACCGTTGGCCAACAACACGCCGAGCATCGCCCCGACCATCGCGGGATGGTTACGCAGCACCAAGCCGACAGCAGACCCCTCGTCCAAACCTACTGCTGCCAGCTGACTTTCCACTCCCGAAGCGATGTCTGCCAGCGCCTGCCAATTCGTCCAAGAACCCTGGTACTCGATCGCGGGTGCCCCGGGGTCGAGCGCCAGAACCGCGCGGATGCGGTCGGCCAGCTGGTTGTTCAAGCCGCCGCTGCCGCGAGCTCGGTGGCCGCCGGGATCACCTCTTGGGCGAACAACTTCATCGACTCATAGACCTTTGCGCGATCCATCGCCCCGCCTCGCGACATGCGCAATATGATGTTGCGCCAACCCATGTCGATGACGGTACGCATCTTCTCCACGATGCGGTCCGGATTGCCCATCAGCGTCAGGTGTGAATTCAGCACCTGCTCGTAGCTCTGCTTGTCATGCTTGTCGAACCAGTCCGAGTAGGCCTTGTAGTCGGCCGGTATCTCGCCGCCCCGCTCAAAGGGGCTCGAATACTTGCGGTGCGTCTGGATGGACAGCTCGACACTCTCGCGCGGATAGCTGCGCGCGAATGCGTCATCCTCGTGGCAGAACGCGTTGAGCAGCGCCCACACGTTACCGGTGGCTGCTTCGAGTCCCTTCTCGGACTGCACCTTCAGGTAGATATCCAGCGCCCCCTGCAAGTCCGGGTCGACCTGGTAGGGGTTGCCGATGATCGCACCAAAACCCTTCTCCGCCAGCCACTCGAAGCTTGACGGCGTCTTCATCACCGTGCCCCACACCGGAATCGTCTGCTGCGCCGGTCGCGGATAGACGGTCACGTCCTCGAGCTGGAAGTACTTGCCGTGATAGCTGACATTTTCCTCGGTAAGCAGCCGGCTGACGATCTCCACGCACTCCTGGTAGCGGCTGGTGGCCTCGTCCATCGAAAGGCCGAAACCTTTGAACTCGTGCGCCTGATAGCCGCGGCCGAAGCCGGCGTCGAAGCGTCCGCCGGACAAAACGTCGACCATCGCGATGCGTTCTGCCAGTTGGATCGGATTGTGGAAGGGCGCGACCATGCACGCGGTTCCGATGCGGATGCGTTCGGTCTGCGCAGCGATCGCCGTAGCCACCTGCGGAAGGTCGGGGAGCATCCCGTATGGAGAGAAGTGGTGCTCGGCCAGCCAGACCTCGTCGTAGCCGAGCTCCTCTGCCCAGCGCGCTTCCTCCAGCACGTTGGCCAGCACCTCTTGCTCGCTGAGGTGGTTGGGCTTGTCGCCGAGGATGAACACGCCGAACTTCATATCGGTCCTTCCTTCTGACCTAACTGAAATAGTTGCAGTTACTGCCACTATATTGCACGATTGAACATATATCGTCAATCCGTTCAGTACCAGGAGGTGCCGTGGTTCTGTCCGACGCGGCGGTCGGAATAGCGCTGAAGCCTAAGACCTTTCAGTGGGATCAGACCGACGTGATCCTTTATGCACTGGGAGTTGGAGCGCGCCCGCCTGCGGAACTGGCCTTGCTCAACGAGGCGTGCGGTCCTGCGGTGCTTCCGACGTTTGCGCTCATCGCCAACTGGTGGGCAGTCAAGGATCTGCGCAGTGTTCTCGACCTCGGCACGTTTCCGATCGTCCACTCCGCCCAGTCGCTGGAGTTGCATCGACCGATCGGCGCCAGCGGTGAACTGTCAGTGCAGGCTCAGGTGTCGTCGGTATGGGACAAGGGCAAACACGCCGCCGTCGAGTTGACCAGCCGGGGGATCGACGCAGACGGAACCGTCTTTGTGGCCCGGTCGCAGACCATGGTGCTCGGGGCCGGGGGATTCGGTGGTGAGCGGGGACCGTCGGCCGAGCCAGATCCGGACGGGCCCCCGGACGAAGTCTTCGACGACACGATCCGGCCGGAACAGGCCGCGATCTATCGACTGTCTGGTGACCGCAACCAGCTCCACATCGACCCGGCTGCGGCCCGCAAATTCGGCTTCGACAATGTGTTCCTGCACGGCCTGTGCACCCTGGGATTCGCCGCGCGGGCGGTGATCAACGAAATCGGCCACGGCGATCCACAGTCATTGACATCCTTGAGTTGCCGGTTTGCCAAGCCGGTCGAACTCGATGCTTCGCTGCGCACTGAGATGTGGCGAACCGGAAATTCTGTGCGTTTCCGGACACTGCAAGGTGACATCGTCGCGTTGAGTTCAGGAACTGCCACGTTGGCAGGGGGATGACCATGGACCAACGCCGGGCCCGCGGATTGCGCAACCGACACGCGCTCATTCACGCGGCGATCGAGCTCTTCGCCACCCAGGGCTACGAAACGACCACAGTCGAGCAGATCTCGGCCGCGGCCGGTGTAGCGCCGCGCACGTTCTTTCACCACTTCGCCACCAAGGACGACATACTGTTCGACGGCTACGCCGATCGGCTCCAAGAGGCCACCCGCCGGTTTCGTGCCGCACGGTCGAAATCCTTGTGGGACGCTCTTGCCGAAGCCTCGTCCGCGGTGGCGGAGGCGATCATCGAACAGCCCGAGATCTTCGTGGTCCGCGCCAACATGTACCACAACGTGCCATCGCTGCGCGCAACGATGCTGCGGATCAACGAAGACTGGATCGATCAGCTCACCGCCGAAGTGGCGCGGTGGCTGAACAGCAATGGGGAGACGGACCTGAGGCCTCGCCTCGCTGCCTCGCTGACCAATAGCGCCAACCGCGCGGCCATCGATGTGTGGGTCGCCGGCGGTGGTCAGGGAAACCTGACAGAGCTGATGGCCGAAGCCATTGAATTGGTCCGGCCTTCCATCGTCGCGATCGAGCGTACGGCAGCGACGAGAGGGGGTCAGCGTGTCGGTTGAATCTCGTCCGCTGGCGGTCGTCACCGGGGGAGCACGCGGCATCGGTGAGGCCATCGTCGCCGAGTTGATTTCCAACGGTCATCGCGTGGCCGCGGTTGACATTAACGCGAAAGCCATTGCGCGAGCCCAGGGTTGCGACGCGGCACGCTCAGGCGATCTTATCCCCGTGAGCCTCTCGATTACGGATCGTGGCGCCGTGGAGGATGCGCTGGGCAACCTCGCCGACCAGTACGGACCCATTCGTGCACTGGTGAACAACGCCGGGATGACGCTGCCCGGAACGTTTCTCGAGCAGAGCGACGAGGACTGGGATCGCATCGTGGAAGTCAACCTCAAGGGCACGTTCATCATGGCGCAGGTTGCGGCCCGGCAGATGGTGGCCGCAGGCAGCGGGGTGATCGTCAACATCAGCTCGGTTTCGGCCCACGGTGTGCGCACCGGTCCGCCGGCCTATGCGGCCGCAAAGGCGGGCGTGGAGGGACTGAGCCGGCTGATGGCCGCCCAGTTGGGTGTGCACGGCGTGCGCGTCAACACGGTTGTGGTCGGTACCACGGCGACGCCCTGGCTCGTGGGGCGCAAGACCGAGGACGAGCTGGCGCAGATGCGCCGGACCACCGTGACCGGGAAGTTGGGCGAACCAGCGGACGTTGCCGGTGTGGTCGCATTCCTGTGCTCGTCGGCCGCCAAACACCTGACAGGCCAGCTGATTTCGGTGTCAGGAGGCCAGTGGATGCCATGAAAGTCTCAGGCGAGACGATAAGACAAATTCTGCTATAGTGTTTAGCTGCTACAGATCGATGCCAGGGGATGTCGTGGAACTGAAGAGAATCCTGTTCGAGGTCAGCGAGCATATCGCCACGATCACCATCAACCGACCGGAGCGGCTCAACGCTACCGACGATCTGACCCGCACCGAGCTTGGCAATGCGTGGGCGTGCGTCCGCGATGATCCCAACATTCGAGTGGCCATCATCACCGGAGCGGGGGGGCGTGCGTTTTCCGCGGGCCAGGACATTCGGGCGACTGCAGAGGGCGGCATCCGCAACAAGGTTCCCGGTTCTCGGCTTCACCACAACGTGTGGAAGCCGGTCATCTGCGCCCTCAACGGGATGGCAGTCGGAGGCGCTCTGCATCAGGTCGCCGACTCCGACCTGATCATCGCAGCCGAACATGCCGAACTGATCGACACGCACTTGACGGTCGGCAACGTCTTCGCGCTCGAGCCCGCGGTGCTACTGCGCCGAATGCCGCTGTCGATGGTGATGCAGTTGGGGCTGATGACCAAGCAAGGGCGTATCAGCGCACAACGAGGCTACGAGATCGGCTTGATAAATGAGGTGGTACCCGCGGACCGACTGCAGCAGCGCGCCAGGGAAATCGCTTTGGAAATAACGAAACTCTCGCCGGCGACTGTCCAGGCGTCCATCAAGGCGATGTGGGCCAGCCTCGACGTCGGACTGCGCGCGGCCAATGACGTCGCCTACCGCTACGTGCTGCAACACCAGCTGACCCATCCTGACTACCGGGAAGGGATGCTCGCGTTCGCCGAAAAGCGCGAACCACGCTGGGTAGTGGAATGACTGTCGCGCCATGAGTCAGTCCGCACGGACATTCACCTATGACCCGTTGCCGTACGCACCGGTGCTGCCGGCGATGCTGGCCGGTCTGGTTGCTGACTACGGCGACAGCGACTTCATCGTTTCCTCGGTCGGTGACGGCACCGTCGAGCGGATCACATACGCGGAAGCTGATTCCAGGTCGGCCGAGATGGCCCGGCGACTTGTAGCCGCGGGAGTAACCAAGGGTGTGCGCGTCGGAGTGATCGCACCGAACGGCCCCGATTTCGTCGTCGCGTTCCTGGCCGCCACCCGGATCGGTGCCGTCGCGGTGCCCATTAACACTTTCTTCCAGCCGCAGGAGTTGAGGTGGCTGCTTCGTGATGCCGACATCCACACGCTGCTGTCGGTCGACTCACTGCTCGGCAAAGACATGCTAGCGCGGGTGACCGAGGCCGTGGGTAGTTTTTTCATGTCGGCCGAGCAGCTGGCTGTAGAGCGACTACCGCACTTGCGCAACGTACTTGCGCTCGGCGACACCGGTCGGCGATGGCCGACGGCATGGCCGCAGCCGGTATCCGATCCATTCCTGCGGGCGTGTGAATCTACCGTGCGCCCGTCCGACGACCTGGTGGTCATCTACACATCCGGGAGCACGTCAGATCCCAAGGGCGTCATCCACACGCACGCCACGGTGATCGCACACTCCCGCTTCATCGCCACCCAGCACGAGTGGAAGCCCCATGACCGCGTATATATCCCGATGGCGTTCTTCTGGGTGGGCGGACTGGTCTTCGGACTGCTGGGGCCGATGCAGACCGGGGTGACGATTCTGACCGAGCATCGATTCGAGGCCGGTGATGTGTTGCGCCTCCTCGAAGCGGAGCGGGCCACCTACGCAACGGGTTTCCCGCACGTCGGTCCGGCGCTGGCGAATCACCCAGACTTCGCGTGCACCGATCTGTCGAGCCTGCGGGAGGGGTACCACCAGGTCCTGCTGGCGCCGGAACTGCGCGCCGTCGATCCTTCGTTGCGGGTGACGCAGCTTGGGATGACCGAAACGTGCAGTTCGCACACGTGGTGGCCGCCGCATGAGCCGGTGCCCGAGACCAAGCGCGGTTCGCTCGGCGTATCCGCGCCCGGCTACGAGCACCGGATTGTCGACGATTCCGGCGCGGACGTGCCCAACGGCACGGTGGGCGAGATATGCGTCCGAGGTGTGGCCATGATGCGAGGCATCATCGGGCGGCAGCGCGCCGATCTGTTCGACGCCGACGGTTGGTATCACACCAAGGACGCGGGGTACTTGGACGATGACGGGTTCGTCTACTTCACCGGCCGGACCGACGACATGATCAAGACTTCGGGAGCCAACGTCGCACCCGTTGAGGTCGAAGCGGTGATCACCAGCGTCGACGGTGTCCGGATCGCTTATGTCGTCGGCGTTCCCGACGCGGACAGGGGCGCGGTGGTCTGTGCGGTGGTCGTGCGCAACGAAGGACGGCACACGTCGCAAGACGAGCTCGTCGCCGCATGCCGAAGCGAACTGGCCGCCTACAAGGTTCCGAAGAGATGGGTGATCCTGCCCGACGCCGATCGGCTGCCGTACACCACCACCAACAAGATCGACAAGAACCGGTTGGGGCAGCTACTGGAGTCCGGGGAGTTGGCGTGACGGATCTGGAGGCGCGCATCGCCCGGTTGGAGGCTATTGACGAGATCCGGCAATTGGCCGCCAAGTACGCGGTGGCGTTGGACATGCGCGACTTCGATTCCTTGACAAACCTTTTCGTGGACGACGTCGGTGTGCCGGGCAAGGGTCGCGGTCGCGCGGCGATGCGGGAGTGGTACGACGCCCAGATCCGGCGCTCGTTGCTGGGCAGCGCACACGGCGTTCTCGGCCACGTCATCGACGTGCACGACGCCGACAACGCCAGCGGACTCGTCTATTCACGCAACGACCTAGAGACGGAGTCGAACTGGGTCATCGAGCTGCTGGCCTATCTGGACAGCTATGAACGGCGGGGCGGCCATTGGTATTTCGCCCGCCGCACACCGCTGTTCTGGTACCAGAGCGACATCACCGACCCGCCGGTCGGGCCACGCAAGATGCGCTGGCCGGGTACCCCGCATCACGACGGCGCATTCCACGACGCCTTCCCATCGTGGGAGGCGTTCTGGACCGCCGATCCCGGACGCTTCGACGCGCCCGTCCCAGCCCCGGCCGTCGTCGGCGAGTGGTTGCGCACCCTGCGCCGAGGTGTTGCCGTCCCTCGCGTCGACCCCTCCGGCCGTGGCGCAACGGAGACCTGAAATGCCTGGCAATGCTATGAGTTTCGCGTTCACCGATGAGCAGAACGAACTGCGCCGCACCGTGCGCTCTTTCCTGGAGAGTAAGGCCAACGAGACCGAGGTGCGTCGGCAGATGGAATTGCCGTTGGGCTACGACCCGAGTGTATGGGCTCAGATGTCTGACCAGATGGGCCTGGTTGGGCTGGCCATCCCGGAAGAATTCGGCGGCCAGGGCTTCAGCTTCGTCGAACTCGGAATCGTCTGCGAGGAACTGGGCCGGGCTCTGCTTCCGTCGCCCTACTTCGCGTCGGTCTTGCTGGCCGCCAACCTGATCATGCATTCCGGCGATGACGCCGCCAAGAAGCGGTACCTGCCAAACATCGCATCCGGTGACGCCGTCGCGACGTTGGCGGTCACCGAAGAGTCGGGCCGCTGGGAAGTCGACGCCATCCGGGCGCGGGCCCGCAGCACAAGCGACGGGTGGGTGCTGGACGGAACCAAAGCGTTTGTTCTCGACGGTTGTAGCGCCGATGTTCTCTTCGTGGCGGCCCACACCGATGCGGGCATGTCGCTCTTCGCCGTTGACCGCGTTGACAGCCTTATTCGCCGGCCGTTGTCGACCTTGGACCAGACACGCAAGCAGGCGCGCATCGAGTTCAACGCAACGCCGGCGTCGCTGGTCGGTCGCGATGGTGCGGCGTGGCCGGTATTAGCGCGGACCCTGGCGCTCGGTTGTGCCGCGCTGGCCGCCGAACAGGTCGGCGGCGCACAGCGCTGCCTCGAACTGGCTGTCGACTACGCCAAGATGCGCAGACAATTCGGCAAGCCGATCGGATCATTTCAAGCCATCCGCCACAAGTGCGCCGACGTCTTGCTGGACGTCGAATGTGCCAGCGGCGTAGCACATTACGCGGTGCGCGCAGCAGCGCAACTGTCCGACGAGTTGCCGGCGGTGGCATCGTTGGCCAAGGCATGCAGCTCGGATGCGTATGCACGCGCAGCCGCAGCCAACATCCAGATTCACGGGGGGATCGGCTTCACCTGGGAGCACCCCGCGCACCTGTATTACAAGCGAGCAAAATCCTCCGGCCACCTGCTGGGAGATCCCACATTCCACCGGGGACTGCTCGCCGACGAGATCGGAATCTGAGACCGGCACGCGCGAGCGCCTCAGAAGTCCGTGCCTCCATCGATGTTGATGGCCGCGCCAGTCATGAAGGCTGCGCGCTCGCCGAGCAGGAAGGCGATCAGCTCGCCCGCCTCGGCGGGGCGGCCTCCGCGGCGAAGGGCGACCCGCATGTTCCAGTCCGGATTGCTCGCTAAGTGCGTGTAAATCGCGTCCTCGAGTGGCACGTCGTATTCCGCCGCGCGCTGCGCGCGAATGGAGTCGTTCACCTCGGTGTCGAACAGCCCTGGACATACAGTGTTCACCCTGATGCCGTCGGGACCGTGCGTTTTGGCCAGGATCTTCGACAAGGTCAGCACCGCCGCTTTCAGCGCGTTGTAGGGCGGTATCAGAATCTTCGGCGCCCGTACCGAGTACGCGGCGGTGGTCACTATCGTCCCGCCGCCGTTGCGCTGCAGGTGGGGGATGGCGGCGCGGCAAGAGCGGACGGTAGCCATCAGGATCAGCTGGTAGTACCAGTCCCACGAGTCGTCGCCGTGTTCGAGGAACGGTCCCTGCTGGTTCATCGGGCCAGCCGTCACGGCGAGACCTCGCAGCGGGCCCAGGCACGCGGACGCGTGATCGATAGCCCGGTCCACGCCGTCGCCGAGGGCGGCCGCGTCGACGGCGATTCCGACCGCACGGATGCCATGGTCGGCGCTCAGTTGCTCGGCGCGATCGCGGGCGCGGTTACCATCGCGAGCCAAAAGCGCGACGTTGGCTCCGTTTTCGGCGAGTTGCTGGGCGGTGGCGAAACCCATCCCGGTGGTCCCGCCGACGAGAACGAAGTTGCGCCCCGCCACACCGAGGTCCACGCCCCCGCCCCTTCCGTGCGATCGAACCCTGACGTCCCAAAGGCCCATACTAAACAAAAGAACGGAAAATGTAGAAATGATCACTAATCTGCCCGTCGCAAGGGCGGTCATGGGCATAGATTGAACATAAAGGGCATATTTGTCGCGTAAGATGGCTGTTTCGGGTGGGGCGGCTATCACGGCAGAGGAGCGAAATGTCGACGGAACGGGCCACTGCCGAGCTGGACTCGGCCGAGGAGTTCGATCGCCGGGACCAAATTCTGGGGGCGGCGAACGAATGCTTCACCCAGCTTGGGATCGCGCGCACCAGCGTGCAGGATGTCGCGCGGACAGCCAATGTGTCGCGCGGCACGGTGTACCGCTACTTTGAGGACCGCAATGTGCTCATCGAGGCCGCCATCGAGTTCGGGGCACAGCGGTTCTATCGCGAAGTCGCGGTGGCGATGGCCGCGAAGGCGACGCTGGCCGAACAGGTTGGCGCAATGGCCGAAACCCACGCGAAGATACTGATTGACCATCGCACTCGTAACCGATTGATGGCCGATGACGCAGAGCTGATGCGACACATGATCTCCGATGGAGACACCGCCGTGCGCCGCACGACGGCATTTCTGATGCCATACGTTCGCGACGCCCGGGAACGGGGCGAGATCGGCGCCGGTGTCGATGTGACGGCCGCCAGCGAATGGCTGGCGCGCATCATCTACTCGTTCTCCACCGTCAACGAGGCGCAGACGTTCGACATGTCCAAGCCGGCGACGGTGCGGCGCTACGTCGAAACCTTTGCGATCAACGGTCTCCGCTGATCTCCGTCCTGCGCAGGACAGCTGGGCGTAACTGAACAACCAATGTACTAGTGTTCCACGAAGGCGAATGCGGGCCGAGCCGCGAACGTGAGAAGAGGGCGCCATGAGTGAGCGGACTTTGGCCGGCAAGCGCGTCGTGGTCGTGGGCGCATCGGCCGGGATTGGGCGGGCTTTCGCGGTGCGTGCGGGTAAGGAGGGCGCGGAGTTGCTCATCGCCGCACGCCGACGGGATCGGTTGGAAGAGGTTGCCACCGAGGCCGGCTGCGGCAGCGCCGTGATCGCAGATGTGCGCAGCATGGAGGATTGCGCGCGCCTCGCCGATGTCGCGCGAGACGCCCTGGGGGGCATCGACTTGCTGTTCATATCGGTGGGTTACGCCCCGTTGCGGATGTTCGCCGATACCTCCGCCGACGACTGGCTGGACGTAATGCGTACCAACGTCATCAGCGTTCATCAAGTGATCAAGTCTTGTGTGCCGGTGCTGGCGCCCGCCGCGATCGTCAGCGCCTTGTCCTCCGAAACCGTGGGTCAGCCAAGGACCGCCCTCGGCGCCTATTCATCGAGTAAGGCCGCGCTGTCGGAGAGCCTCAACGCCTGGCGCACCGAGCACCCGAGTTTTCGGTTCTGCTGCATTACGGTGGGGGGCACCGTGCCCACGGAGTTCACCGCGGCCTTTGACCCCGACCTGCTGGGGGTCGTCGTCCAGGATTGGATCGCGCGCGGCCTGCTTCAGGAAGAGCTGATGACGCCCGAAGACGTTGCCGACGTACTGGCAGGCGTTTTCGCGAGCGCACTGAATTCTCCCGCCGTCGGCCTCGAGCAGCTCGTCGTCCGTCCGCCGTCGTCGATGCGTAGGGCGGTGACGGCATGACAGCGCAAGTCCAATCAGCGTGGCCCGATCACCCCGAATACCGAATCGAGGCAATCCCGTGCCCTCATACCGGTCAGGTGTGGTTCGGCGATGTACTCGTCGCCGAAAGTGACCGCTGCCTCGTGGTCACCGAGACCGACCACGACGACCGGCTGTACTTCCCCGAATCTGATGTGCGGTGGGAGCTCTTCGCGCCGTCGGACCACACCACCGTGTGCCCCTTCAAGGGCCGAGCAAGTTACTGGACGTTGACTAGTGCTGACCCCGCAATCGAAAACGTGGTGTGGACATACCGCACCCCGTTGCCTGAAGTTGCCGCGATCGCGGGGCACGTCTCCTTCTATGACGATGGATTGCGTGTCGTCGTCGTCGAACACTGGCCCGAGGGCTCGAAGGTTCCTGTCACGTTCCCACTTTGGGGAGACGCAAAAGAGCTGCAGAGGCTGATCGATGTTCAGCCCATAAGTAACGACCGTTACGTTGGGCCGGCTCATGGACCCACCCACCGCAACGTTGTCGAGGGTGGACAACTCCTCGCGGAGGCCATCGTCGCCGCATCGAAAGCGCTTCCAGAGCAGAGAGTTACGTCGGCGTCGATGATCTTCACCAAGGCGGCGTCGTTCGATGCACCGGTGGAACTGGCCGTCGATGTTCTCCGCCGTGGCAGAACGTTCTCGTCGGCGGAAGTCCGCGTGAATCAGCGCGACGTGCTACGCAGCGCGGGGATTATTCTCGCGGACTCTGGTGCGAGCGAGGTGATGCGAGACGTTGAGCGGATGCCGAACGTGCCGGAACCCGATGAAGCGTTGGCTTTTCCGGGCTTTGGGATGACCGGTCGTGAAATCCGCGTGGTTGACGGGGCCTACGATCCGGACCCCGACCGGGTCGGACCGCCGGTGATCAATGTGTGGGTCCGATTTCGTGAGGCGCCGCGTGAACGCTATCTACAGGCCGCGCTGCTCGCTCAGTCGACGACGCATTGGACCATCGCGGCCGGTATGCTTCCCCACCGTGGACTAGGCGAAGCTCGCGCGCACGTCAATCTCTCGACGGGGATCATCAAGGCCACCATTGCGTTTCACGACGAGGTCGATATTGCCGACTGGTTGCTGTACACCAACCACGCTTTCTGGTCGGGGCGCGGGCTGGTGCAAGGCGACGGTCGGGTGTTCAGCCAAGACGGTCGGCTAGCCGCGTCGTACACGATCCAGGCGATGGTCCGCGAATTCACGGCCGACCCCGCCGCCATGGGGCACGACAGCCGAACGGCTATGTGATCGGCACAAGGGGAGCATCGCCCGTAGACGTCCGGATAAGCGGCGGTGCGCCACAGCTGGTTTAGTGCATGGGCAGGTGAGCTCCGGATAAAACCTCGCCTCAGCGCAGGCCGTTGATGGCGAATTTCTCTACATAGTCGCGGACGGTTTTTGGCTTCGTCATATCGAAGCTCAGTCCCTGATTGACCGTCGAGAAGGAGTAGATGATGCGCGCGAGCCACTCGCTGGCCGCTGTGACGTTAATTCCTGCTCCGACCTCACCGCGTTTTTGCGCGTCGCGCACGTAGGGTTCGAGAAACTTCGTCGTGCGCCGGACCGCACTGTCGCCATCGGAGACCATGTGTCGCATGAGCTCGGCGTCGTCGGCCATCAGTCGATTGCGGGTGCGGTGTTCGAGGAGGATCTTTGCGTTCGTTTCGGCCATAGCGCCGAGTTTTTCCGCGAGCGTGGTCTTCTTTTCCATCGCCGCGGCGACCTCACGGTAAAAGCGTTGAGCTCCATGCTCGATCGCCGCCTCGATGAGCACGTCGCGATCGACGAAGTACCGATAGATGGTGCCCCGGGAGACCTTGGCCATCCGCGCTACGTCCTGCACGCTGGTGCGCTGGATGCCCAGTTGTGTAAAACACTCATTGGCGGCGTCGAGAATCTGTTCGCGTCGATCGAACTCGTCGGCGACCTCTGTTTCGGCAGTTGCTCGGTCAGTCGACATGTCGTTCCTCCGCTGCTGTGCGCCTATATTCCCAGCTCATTATGCTACGTGACACGCGGTGTCGGGCTGCTGAAGCGCGCCAACCGCGCTACGACACGCAGAGCAGGCAGACCGCATTGGACTCGCACAGGTCGCGGTCCACCTTGACTTCCATTGGTGCCCCTTCAGCTACAGGTTTCTTTCATCGCACCAACTACGGCAGCCGCTTGGGACCGGACTAGGCAGGGCGGCGTGGATCTGCAATTATTGAATAATAGAACGTCTAATGTTCCATTGTTACATGGCAGCAAGGAGTGGTGTTGTCTCGCTTGGAGGACAGATACGCGCTGGTCACGGGCGGAGCTCAAGGGCTGGGAGGAGCGATTGCCGAGGAGTTGGCCGGTCTGGGCGCCCATGTCACTATCGTCGATTTGAACGAAGAGAAGGGTCAGGAGCGCGTAGAGCGGATTCGTGCCGACCACGGGCGGGCCTCCTTCATCAAGGCCAATGTGGCCCACAGGGAAGCGATTGAAGCCGCCGTGCATCAGGTGGCTGATACCGGGGACGGCCGGATCGATGTCCTGGTTAACGCGGCCCAGTTCTTCGCCATGCCCAAAGCGCTGGAGCTTGTCACCGAAAAGGATTGGGAGCTCTCAGAGGCCACCGGGCCCAAGGCGACCTTCCGGTTCATGCAGCTCTGCTTTCCGTTCCTCCGTGAGTCCGGACGGGCGTCAGTGATCAACTTTGTGTCAGGGTCTGCTCTGGCCGGCATCGCCTACACCGCCCCCTACTCGGCGGCCAAAGGCGCGGTGGCCGCGCTGACCAAGGTCGCCGCCAATGAGTGGGCTCGCCACCGCATCCGAGTCAATGCGGTGTGCCCGTTCGCTTTGACCGAGGCCCAGCAAAAGATGATCGGCACCGAATGGGACAACTACACGCGGACCGCGGCCGCCTCGCCGATGAAACGCGGCGCTGATCCAGTTGAGATTGCGCCGGCCGTGGCCTTTTTGGCGGGCGACGATGCGGCATTCGTGACGGGCACGATACTGCAAGTCGATGGCGGCATGACCGAGCTATCGACGGTGGACTACTCGCAATCGCCGGGAGTCTTTGGTTAACAGGCTAATTCACCTGACGACGCATGACGCAAATGCCAGAAGCTCACCGGCCCGCCCCGGCGCTCACCGCGCTGAATCGGCCCTTTTGGACCTCGGGCGCGGACGGAGTGCTGCGCATGCAACGCTGCACCTCCTGTGGGCGGCTGTGTCAGCCGCCCGCGCTGCTGTGCCCTTATGACCATGCGGCGACCGAATACGTCGCACTCAGCGGCCGGGGGTTCGTCGAGTCCTGGACGGTGAATCGTCATCAATGGTTCCCCGGGTTTTTACCGCCATACCTCATCGCGTTCGTGAATCCGGTCGAGGACGGACGGGTGCGCCTACTGACCAACCTGGTGAACGTCGAGCCTGACGACGTCACCCAGAACATGCCTGTGCGTGTCATCTTCGATCGATGTGTAGATGGTGACGACGAGGTATTCATTCCGTTATTCGAACCGGAGCGCTGATGACTGAGGCGTTGACAGAACGGACCATCATCAGCGGCATCGGTCAGTCGGCAATCGGTCGCCGACTGGGGCGTGATGGGCTGGAGCTCACCGTCGAAGCATGTCTGGCCGCGGTTGCCGACGCCGGTCTGGCGCCGGCCGACATCGACGGCCTCACAACCTATCCCGGGGCGTCCCAACCCGGCCTCGGGTTTTCTGGGGCGTCGCTGCGCGACGTCCACGACGCGCTGGGCATCAGGCCGAATTGGGTCGCCGGAGGAGTGGAGTCCCCGGGTCAGCTCGGCGCGGTAGTCGACGCCATGCTCGCTGTGGCAGCCGGGTTGGCCAACCATGTGCTCTGCTGGCGCAGCATCTGGGAGGGCACAGCGCAAGGCGCCGGCCGACGCAAAGGATACGGCTCCGGGGGTGGCCGTCCAGGCGGAATGCTGGCCTGGCAGATTCCTTTTGGTGCCACGGCGGCTAACTTGGCGGGTCTTCAGGTTCGCGCGCGGATGCTGCGTTACGGACTTACTCGCGAGCAGCTCGCGTCGATCGCCATCGCGCAACGGAGCCACGCCGCTGGCAACCCATCGGCGATCTACCGCGATCCGCTCGACCTCGAGACCTACCTCAGTGCGCGCATGGTCTCCGACCCGCTGTGCATATTTGACTGCGACATCGCCTGCGACGGCGCCACCGCGTTCGTCGTCTCCCGCGCCGAGCACGCTGCGGGGCTGGACCACCCGGCGGTGACCGTCGAGGCGGTCGACTGTGCTCACCACGACCGCTTCACTTGGGAGGGCGGTCAAGACATCACCCGCATCAGCTCACGATGGTCCACGATCTGGGAGCGGACCGACTTCACCGCCGCCGATGTCGACGTCGCCTCGCTCTATGACGGCTTCAGTGTCTTCGTGCTCTGTTGGCTCGAAGACTTCGGTTTCTGCCCGGTCGGAGAATCCGGCGAATGGGTTTCGGACCCTCACCGCATTTCGCTCGGCGGAGAGTTGCCCGTCAACACCGCCGGAGGGCAGCTATCGGGAGGGCGCCTGCACGGCTTCGGACATCTGCACGAAGCGTGTCTGCAGATTCGTCGCCAGGCTGGAGAGCGACAGGTCCACGGTGCCAAGCTGGCTGCGGTAGGCGTGGGAGCAGCCAACAGCGGCACCACGGCGATGTTGCTGCGGCAGGTGTGACAATGCGCATCGCCAGAAGTCATCCGAGTCCGAGGAGGAACGTCCATGGCTGACGATCAGACACCCAAGTTGGGGTTCATCGGTCTGGGGAATCTGGGTGCGCCGATGGCCAAGCGGCTCGTCGAGTGGCCCGGCGGCCTCATTGTTTTCGACGTAAGAACCGACGCCACAACGCCGTTCGCCAAAGCCGGGGCCGAGGTGGCCGGGACCACGAGCGACGTGGCGGTCGCCGACATCATCAGTGTCATGGTGCTCAACGACGAGCAAGTCCGGGACGTGGTGGCTGACCTCACCGCTCACGCCCAACCGGGTACCGTCATCGCAATACATTCCACGATCAACCACCACACCGCGTCCGAACTGGCAAAAGAGCTCCACGCCAAGGGTATTCAGCTCATCGATGCCCCGGTCAGCGGTGGTGTTGAGGCAGTCAAGACGGGTGAACTCGCTGTCATGGTGGGTGCAGACCGGGAGACCTACGAACGGGTCAAGCCGGCGTTCAAACAGTGGGCGTCGATGGTCGTCCATGCCGGCGAGCCGGGCGCCGGCACACGAATGAAGCTGGCGCGCAACATGCTGACCTTCACTTCCTTTGCGGCCGCTTGTGAGGCGATGCAACTGGCCGAACGTGCGGGCCTCGATGTTCAAGCGCTGGGGCGTATTGTGCGCCATACCGACGCACAAAGTGGCGGCGCCGGCGCCATGATGTTTCGCGACGACATGAGCCGCCCACTCGACCCGGATCATTTCCTCTACCAGCCGTTCACCCACACCTGCGCGCTGGGAGAGAAGGATCTCAGCCTGGCGCTACGTCTGGGCAGCGAACTGGACGTCGATCTACCCCTGGCCGAAATCGCCTTACAGAATCTGGCGGACGGACTCGGCGTTCCACACTCGACTGGCGCGGACTCTCCCTGAACCGGTGACCCTCTGAATACGTTGTCGCAGATGAGAATAACGAGCAGGCGCCTTACTCAACGCCTTCGGATCAGCGCGTCGAGAGGCCACTCATCAATGTGTCTATCAGCCCGTCGTAACGTCCGATCGCCTCGTCTACGGTCGATGTGGCGCTGAGCATGCGATATAGCGTGGCCCCAATCAGTGCGTCAGCGGCGGCTTCGATGTCGGCGTCGGCGCGAATCTGACCCAACGAGATGCCGGTTTGCAATCGGTGCATCACCGCGCCGTGGAAGCGGCCAGTGAGTTGTTGGTACAAGGTGTCGCGGTCTTGAAGGTTTTCAGCGGCGGCAGCGGCAAGGGCGCGGACGAGCGCGATGTTCTCGGGTGCGGCACTGAGCGCCGCAGATTCGTGCATCCAGGTCCTCAAATCTTCGGCCGTGTCTCCCGTATCGGGAAGCGCGAAGTCGGCTTGCGCGTAGGCGCTCATTACTGCTTCGGCCACCAAGGGGGCTTTCGACGGCCACCGTCTGTACACCGTTTGCGTTCCAACTCCGGCATTAGCGGCGACCTTGTCCATTGACACTCCGCCGTACCCGGCTTCGATCAGCAGGGTGCGGGTCGCGTCGAGGATCGCCTCATGCACGGCCGCGCTACGCGGCCGTCCTCGGCGGGGTTGGCTCACGTCACGACCCTAAAGCAAATCTCGGGCGCCATGAGTTGTCTACGTCTGGGCGAGGCGTCCTGTGTACATCGGTGACGCAATCTGTCACTATTACGAGAAAAAATATCTCGTAATAGTGACAGGCGCGGCCAGCCACGCAGTAGACCCGCTACAGCGGGCGGTGGGCTCGGCTGGAAGCGGGACGTCTCATTGAGCGAAAGGTGGCGAATGCGCGAACTGTGCGTCATCACCGGTGGTGCGGGTGGCATCGGACTCGCCGCAGCGAAGATCGTTGGACGAGCCAGGTTCGGTAAGCGCGGCGGAAGGATCGTCTCAGTATCTCCCGGCACCATCGACACATCCATGGGCAGGTTGGAGGAACGAGCCGGCTCGGGAGCGATGTTGAACTATGCCGCGTTGAAGCGGTTCGGCAGACCCGAGGAAGTCGCAGAACTTTTGGCATTCTGCGCGGACACGAAGGCCGGCTATCTGACTGGCGTCGATATCGCCTGTGACGGAGGCGTTCTCGCAGCGCTCACGATGAAAGACATGATCACCGTCGCTCGGAACACCCAGCAACTTCAATGACCGACACAACAACTCGTCGTTCGGAAAGAGGCCGCGAACAGCGCGTCGCGGTCATCGTCACCGTGATCGGTGTTGCGCACTTCCTCGTTCCCCGGTTCTTCGACCCCATCAATCGCCTCGGCTTTGCCGAACACACGCGCATGTTCACCTACATCAACGGTGCCGTCGAAACGATGATCGGGGTCATGATGGCGAATCCTCGAATGAGGCGGCGGTTGACCATCGTATCTGCTTGTTACGTCATTCATTTGACGAGCAACATCGTCCGCAATCAGGTTCGAATTCGGCACGGAGGCAGTCACCCGAGCCGGTGGCTCGGGTAAGGGGAGCAAATGTCGATCAGTCAGACCGTCCAAGGGGCTGCCGAAGCCATCGGGCCGTTCAGTAATGCCGTCCGGATGAACCTGGCTGCCGCGATACGCACCCGCCGACGCGGCTACGACGCTTGGACCGGCGCGGTGAACACGGACTATGACCCGCAGAATCCGGTCACCGCTGCCCAACCATTCGACGCCTACCGCGCCCTACACAGAACTGGCCGCGTGCACTACAACCCCAGGCGGGCAACCTGGATTGTCAGCCGACTCGACGACGTGCGAGCGGCACTACGCGACACCGATCAGGTCACCAGTACTCAAGGGGTCACCCGATTGAGAATGTCGGCACCGCTTGCGGTGCTGACCGACGGTGAAGAACACGCCCGACTCCGTAAGCAGATCCAGCCCGGATTCAGCAAGGGAGCCATGAGCGCCTGGCAGGAAATCGTCGACAAGCTAGCCGTGGAACTCGTCTCCGACCTGTTGAACAACCCCGGCTGCGATGTCGTGCGGCACTTGGCGATACCAATGCCGATCCGCCTGATCGCTCAGATCCTCGGGGTACCCGAAGACGACGTCAATGACTTCCGGAGGTGGTCAGAAAACGCCGTGAAAGTCATGGAACTGACCCCGACACGCGCAGCCCTGACAGAGGCGGCCAGATCCATATCCGCAATGGTGGCGTTGCAACGCTACTTCGTGAAGCAATTCGCACGGGGTGGACTCAAAGGATCGGGCACTGTGCTGGGGCGGCTCCTCGAACACAACACCGATGGCAGCCTCACCGATCGTCAGCTTTGGCTCATCGCAATCCACCTGTTGATCGCCGGAAATGAAACAACGACGAACCTTCTCGGTGGAATGTTCGACACTCTCGCCCATCACCCCGATCAGTACGACTTGATCCGCGCCAACCCCAACCTCATCCCGATCGCCGTCGAGGAGCAACTCCGGATCACGACGCCGATACAGAACCTGTACCGCTACACCCGCGCCGACTATCAAATCGGGGACATCACCATTCCCGCCGGGTCACGCGTCCTGCTCTCCTTCGGGGCGGCGAATCGCGACCCGGCAGCCTTCGACGAACCCGACGAGTACCGCGCTCACCGCAACCCGCGAACCCACGTCGCCTTCGGCTACGGCGCACACATGTGCATAGGAGCACCACTGGCTCGAATGGAAGCCCAAGCCGTGCTGCGACAACTCGTCACCCAAGTCAGTCGCCTAAGCCCCAACGGCTCGACCATATGGTCGACCCACAGTTCATTACGCGGGCCGACCCACCTACCGATCCACCTGACGCCAGCCTGACCGTCCTTTCCGGGCGAGGGCACAGACTGCGCCAGCCGTGGCCTCTGAAGTCGCTGATTCGATGGCACGTCGCGGCGGAGCTGAGACGCCGAACGGTCCGGCGTGCCGTTGATGCCATCAACACCCTCGGCGTATCCGCGGGTCATTTCGCGCCATTCGGCGTTTCGCGTATTGATTCCGGCATTGTCGCAGGTCAGAAACATTTTCGAGGGGGGTTCGATTCCCGGCAGCTCCACTGAGAAAGTGCTGTTCAGAGCGTTAAGCTAGTACGCGCAGCTACTACGTCGAGAGACCTATGGGTTGGGCTTGCCTGCGGTGAGCGGCTTTAATCGTCATACGACGGCGATATCACGTTGTAGCCCGACGCCGCATCGCGAGAACGGGTATCGGATGAGCGGCCGCGTATTGCGTTTGCTTGGATCACCACCAGTGAATCCTGGGATGGACTTTCGCAGCCAGAATGAGGAGCTCTCATGACCTATCGCCGCTTTGCTTGGGTGCTCGGCGTGGTGGTGGCGGTGGCCATTATTCCCGTCGAAGCCCACGGCGAGCCGCCGACGAAGTGTCTGACCAACACTCCCAAGGGCAAGCAGGTCTACGTGCCCTGCGATCTGCTCAACGCCGGCGCCAATTTCCCGCCGGGACAGCGTTGTCCTCCGCCGCTCGAGCAGTACCCGAAAGATGTGGCGGACTGGTGCGGCGAAGGCCCGGGTCTTGCGAGTACCACGCCCACGACTCCTCCGACTCCGACGAGCCCCACGACTCCTACCAGCCCTGCGCGGTCGACGAGCCCTGCGACCTCAACGAGTCCTACGACCCCCACGAGTCCTACGAGTCCTACGAGTTCTGCGACTTCAATGACTCCCACGACTCCCACGAGTTCTGCGACCCCAACGAGTCCTACGAACCCGACGCCCCCGGGCAATGCACAGTAACGGCGGGCTTGCGTGCCTCGGGATCGGGCCGCATCTACGATGCGCCACCTGGCTCAAGTGCAGGTGTGGGACGATGCCGACGTCGCTTTCGGGTAGCGGCCCGAAATCTTTCGAGTTTTGGAAGGCCTAGCGACTCAGTACACGGTAGAAGGTGGTTTGGGCCTTGCCGCCCTCAGCGAACTGGGCCAACGATTCCACGCTGACCGCGAAATGATCGGTTTGGACGTGCCGGTCGACACCGTGCTGGTTGCGGAACCGCTGGTAAAGCGTGAAATGTCCTGGCCGATCGCGATCTTCATGCAGCCGAAAGGTGTGAACGGCTCCTTCGGCCAGCGACTGAGGGATTAACGTAACAAACGCACGTCGCAGGTCGTCCCCTCTGCCAGGCAAGGCCGTGGCCTCGGTGATCAGCACTACTTCTTCATCTGGCCCATACATGGTTGACGCTCCTTCACCATCTTCTCAAGGGCTTTGCGCCATCACGGGGATCGAGTGACTGCCTCGCCGGCGCCGTCATTTGTGTAACGCAACGGCACGTCTGATTTGCTTCATCCGCATCGGAATTGACTGTCGGGTTTAGATGTGGCCGCCGGCTTAGTGAATGACATTCGCCACCGCTTTGCCCTCCTCTTACTGCACCGAATTGCCCAATGCGCGTTCGTAATTCAGCGATCCGAAGGGGCTCCTATCTCGTTAGCGCTCCAGCCTGAGATTGATGTCGCGGATCCGCGCCGCTCATGGCGCAATTGACAGCCGACACTGATAAGCGCCTTTTGTCCCCGGTTGGCCTCGGGATCCAAAACTCACCCGGGTGAAACGACGATGGGGTGATGACGGCTCACCCCGCGGAACCCCAGACTAAAGCCAGTTCAACGTCGACATACGGGGCACCGGGTGTCGACGCAAAGGCTACAACTCTTCTTGCCGGGCAACGGGCCCAGCGGGAGTCGCAAAGAACTAGCAGCAGAAGG
Source organism: Mycobacterium mantenii (assembly GCF_001667865.1). Classification (GTDB taxonomy): domain Bacteria; phylum Actinomycetota; class Actinomycetes; order Mycobacteriales; family Mycobacteriaceae; genus Mycobacterium; species Mycobacterium mantenii_A. Next base: position 180,123 of record NZ_LZJP01000110.1, read on the forward strand.
ATTTCACCATGCACTTCGATTCCAAAAAGGCCATCGTCGTCGGAGGCAGCGCCGGTATGGGGCGGCAGGTCGCCGTTGATATCGTGCGTCACGGCGGTAGTGCGGTCGTCGTCGGCCGGTCGAAAGACCGTGTCGATGACACCGTGACCGAGCTGACCAGCGCAGGTGGCCAAGCCTGGGGGATCACTGCGGAGTTGACCGATCGCAGCGCGGTCGGCGACGTGCAGCGGGCGCTTTCAGAGGATCACAGCGACGCGACGCTGCTCGTCAACGCGGCCGGATTCTTTGTGCCCAAGCCATTTCTCGAGTACGACGCGCTGACCTATGACTCTTACATGGAGCTCAACTATGCCTTGTTCTTCCTGACGCAGACCGTCGTTGACGGGATGATCGCTCACGGTGAGGGAGGCTCGATCGTCAACATCGGGAGCATGTGGGCCCATCAGGCGATCGGCCTGACTCCATCGTCGGGATACTCGATGCAAAAAGCGGGGTTGCACGCGCTCACCCATAATCTGGCCATCGAGCTTGCCGGGCACAAGATTCGCGTCAACGCCGTGGCACCGGCGGTCGTCAAAACCCCGCTCTACGAGGGCTTTATCCCGAAGGACGAGATCGACGCCACGCTAGCCACTTTCGCACCACTTCATCCGCTGGGACGAGTCGGCACCCCGGCCGACGTGGCCAACGCCGTGACGTACCTGCTATCTGATGAGGCCAGTTGGGTCACCGGCGCGATTCTGAATGTCGACGGCGGCATCATGGCCGGCCGCAACTAACCGAGCCGCAACCGCGGACCTACCGAAACACCAAGCGCGCCAACACAACTTTTGCGCGAATGAAGGAGACCAGGTGTCACACCAATACAGCAAGAACCCTGCCGCGGTCGACGCGCTGACCCCCGAGCAATACCACGTCACCCAGGAGAGCGGTACGGAGGCTCCGTTCACCGGCGAGTACTGCGATAACCATGAACCCGGCATCTATGTCGACATTGTCTCTGGCGAACCGCTTTTCGCCTCGGTGAACAAATTCGACAGCGGAAGTGGCTGGCCCAGCTTCACTCGGCCCATCGGTGCGGACAGCCTCGTTGAGCGGCGCGACCGCAGTCACTTCATGGAACGGGTCGAGGTGCGGTCGGCACACGCCGATAGCCATCTGGGGCATGTTTTCCCGGATGGCCCCGCAGAAGCCGGCGGGCTGCGCTACTGCATCAACTCGGCATCGCTGCGATTCATCCACCGCGATGACCTGAAAGCCGAGGGTTATGGGCAATATCTGCGGTTGTTCGCGGAAGACGTGTCCGAGCAGGGCCAGAGCGTCAGCGAGCAGAAATCGTGACTGATCACAACAAGATCGCCGTCCTCGCCGGCGGGTGCTTTTGGGGCATGGAGGACCTGTTCCGCGGGCAGCCCGGTGTGGTGTCCACTCGTGTCGGCTACACGGGCGGCAGCAACGCGCATCCCACCTACCGCAATCACCCCGGCCACGCCGAGGCACTCGAAATCACCTACGACCCAGACGAAACCGATTACCGGGCGCTGCTGGAATTCTTTTTCCAGATCCATGACCCGACCACCAAGAACCGTCAGGGCAACGATGTCGGAACCAGTTACCGGTCAGCGATTTTCTATCTCGACGACGAGCAAAAGCACATCGCGGTGCGCACCATTGCCGACGTCGAAGAGTCAGGCCGCTGGCCCGGCGCAGTCGTCACCGAGGTCACACCGGCCGGCGAGTTTTGGGAAGCCGAACCCGAGCACCAGAACTACCTGCAGCGCTACCCGTCCGGCTACACCTGCCACTACGTCCGTCCTGAGTGGACGGTCCCCAGCGGCGATGACGGTGCCGGCGCAAAGGCAGCGACGGCAGAACATGCCAAGCCCACTCATTAACGACATGGGCTCGGTAACACACGACAGGGGCCGGACAACTCCGCCGGATTGGCAGGTGCTGTTTAGCGCGTACACGCCGTTGGTGCTCTCTGCCGCCGCACGTGCCGCAGGACGGGTCTCAACGCGGCCCAGCGATCGGCGAGCGGCGGCGATGGGATGACTCAGAATCCGAATCTGGCCGCACTATCGGCGGCGGGGGTGTCGGTTTGGCTGGATGACTTGTCCCGCAGCCTGCTGCAATCCGGCAGGCTGCGAAAGCTGATCGACACGAGAAGCGTTGTCGGCGTGACGACTAACCCGTCCACCTTTGAGCACGCGCTTGCAAACGGCCGAGCCTACGATGGTCAGATCGCTGAGCTGACGGCACGCGGCACTGACATCGACACCGCAGTCCGCACGGCGATCACCGACGATGTCCGGGCGGCGTGCGATGTGCTGCGCCCGCAATGGGAGGCCTCCGACGGCGTCGACGGAAGAGTGTCCATTGAAGTCGACCCGTCGCTGGCGCACAACACCGATGCGACAGTCGCACAGGCCGTCGAGCTGGCCAAGATTGTCCACCGGCCCAACGTGTTCATCAAAATTCCGGCCACCACCGCGGGGCTGCCCGCAATCACCGCGACATTGGCCAAAGGTGTCTCTGTCAACGTGACGCTGATCTTTTCCGTCCAACGTCACCGAGCGGTGATGAACGCCTACCTGGCCGGCATCGAAGGCGCCCAGCAGGCGGGAGCTGACCTATCGCAGATCCATTCGGTGGCATCGCTGTTCGTATCCCGGGTGGACACCGAAGTCGACAAGCGACTCGAGGCGATCGGTACCAATGAGGCACTCGCGCTGCGGGGACAGACGGGTATCGCCAACGCACGATTGGCCTACGCGGCCTATCAGCAGGTCTTCGAGGCCGAGCCACGCTTCGCCGCGTTGCGCGCCGCGGGTGCTCGTGTGCAACGCCCCCTATGGGCCTCCACCGGAGTAAAGAACACCGCCTACCCCGACACGATGTACGTCACCGAACTGGTGGCACCAAACACGGTCAGCACCATTCCTGAGCCGACAATGGAGGCGGTGGCCGATCACGGCGTCGTCGCGGGCGATACCGTGACGGGCAAGGCGGTTCAGGCGCGGGAATTGTTCGACCGGCTGACCGCGGTCGGTGTCGATCTGCCCGACGTGTTCGCTGTGCTCGAACATGACGGGGTATCCAAGTTCGCGGCGTCCTGGTCGCGGGCACTTCAACACTAAACGCTGGGCGCGCTTCACTTTTACGCATCTAGGAGACCCATCCAATGTCCACCTCGGCGCCCCCGTTAGGAGCGCTTCGGGCCAGCCGGCCGTTTCCGGAGCGTACCGGCCCCGCGGGCAGCCTGATCTACCGGCTGATCACCACGACCGATCACAAGATGATCGGGATCATGTATGTCGTCGCATGCTTCACATTCTTTTTCATCGGCGGCCTCATGGCGCTGCTGATCCGCGCCGAGCTGGCCGCACCCGGGCTGCAGTTTCTATCCAACGAGCAATACAACCAACTGTTCACCATGCACGGCACTGTCATGCTGCTGTTCTATGCGACCCCGGTCGTGTTCGGGTTCGCCAACCTGGTGCTGCCCCTGCAGATCGGCGCGCCCGATGTCGCCTTTCCGCGGCTCAACGCATTGTCATTCTGGCTCTTTGTGTTCGGTGCACTGATCGCCCTGGGCGGCTTTATCGCACCCGGTGGGCCGGCGGCCTTCGGCTGGACGGCCTACACCCCGCTATCGGACGCCGTCCATTCCCCGGGCCCTGGTGGTGACTTATGGATCCTCGGGCTCATCGTCGGTGGGTTGGGCACCATCCTCGGCGGAGTCAACATGATCACCACCGTGGTGTGCCTGCGCGCGCCGGGCATGACGATGTTTCGGATGCCGGTTTTCACCTGGAACATCCTGGTCACCAGCATCATGGTGCTGGTGGCGTTCCCGCTGTTGACGGCGGCGTTGTTCGGGTTGGCCGCCGACCGTCATCTTGGCGCACACGTATTTGACGCGGCAAACGGCGGAGTCCTGTTGTGGCAGCACATGTTCTGGTTCTTCGGCCATCCTGAGGTCTACATCATCGCGCTGCCCTTCTTCGGCATCATCACCGAAGTCATCCCTGTGTTTTCTCGTAAACCGTTGTTCGGCTACACCACCATGGTCTATGCCACCATCGCGATCGGTGCCCTGTCGATCGCGGTGTGGGCCCATCATCTCTATGCCACCGGTGCGGTACTGCTGCCATTTTTTTCCTTCGCCACCTACCTCATTGCGGTGCCGACCGGAATCAAATTCGTCAATTGGATCGGCACAATGTGGAAGGGTCAGTTGACCTTCGAAACCCCGATGCTTTTCGCGGTGGGCTTTTTGGTGACTTTTCTGCTCGGCGGTCTGTCGGGCGTGCTGCTGGCCAGCCCGCCAATCGACTTCCACGTCACCGACACCTACTTCGTGGTCGCCCACTTCCACTACGTGTTGTTCGGCACCATCGTGTTCGCCACTTACGCCGGCGCCTATTTCTGGTTTCCCAAGATAACCGGGCGGCTACTCGACGAACGGCTGGGCAAGTTGCACTTCTGGATGACGCTGATCGGTTTTCACACAACGTTTTTGGTACAACACTGGCTTGGCAGCAAAGGAATGCCGCGCCGCTACGCCGACTACCTGCCAACCGATGGCTTCACGACGCTCAACGTCGTTTCGACGATCGGGGCCCTCATCCTTGGGGCCTCGGTGCTGCCGTTCGTGTGGAACGTGTTCCGTAGCTGGCGTTACGGCGAACCAGTCACCGTCGACGATCCATGGGGCTATGGCAACTCCCTCGAGTGGGCCACCAGCAGCCCACCCCCTCGGCATAACTTCACCGAACTGCCCCGCATTCGCTCTGAGCGGCCAGCCTTCGAACTGCACTATCCGCACATGATTCAACGGATGCGCAGTGAGGCCCACTCTCAGCGGATCCGAAGGAACACGCGATAACTGCCGCGGGAATGTTCACGAGTGCGGTGCAGACTCGATCTACACCAAGGAGGAAATGTGAGCGGCCACATGGCTGGCGCTATTGGTGGCATTGTCGGCGGGCTCGCCATAGCCGCGCTTGGCAAGGCCTACGGGGCGGTGAGCGGGCGGGGCCTGTGGACGCAGTCACAGTGACCAATTCAGCTGCCAGTCATAATTATTGGAGCTGCAACTAGGCCTCTTCCAATGCCTCGCCAAGTGCTTGAAGAACCTTGTTGTGCTGCGCGTTGACAAGTGTGTGACCCACCACCAACGCAGCGACGACGGGCCATTCCATGATCCCAAATACCGCCATCGCACCGACGCCGGCATAGAACGCGAGATGTTCCGGTGCTGGTAGGGCCACGCTGACACTCCGGGGTGAAGACCGGGAAGCCTTCGCCGTGCGCCGGGCGCTCGATATATTCATCAGGCCTGCTGCTCTATCGATCGAGTCGAATGAGATCCATACCCGTGGCTGGACCTTCGTCGAACAGTGCTCATCGCCGGCCGGATGACGGCCGCTGCGCTCGGCGCCGTTGACAATTGCTCGCCGTTGGGTGGCTCCGCTCGGGCCTCGTCGATTGTGCTGGCCGCGTGGTTGATTGACGAGTCGGATAGCAGATCGCGCAACTGTTTTCGTGCGCGGTTGAGCCTCGAACTTACGGTGCCTTGCCGGGTGCCCGTCATGGTGGCGATCTCCTTGTATGAGTATCCCGCAATGTCGGCGAGATACACCACGATGCGAAACTGCTCGGGCAAGACCACCATTGCCGCCTTGAGGTCGGGGTCCGGCAGCATCTCGAGCGCCTGATCTTCGGCCGACCGTAGGCCCCCAGGCTCGCGTGGGGCACGGGCCGCTAGCTGTTGATCGCTGATCTCGCCAGCCGGGTGTTGCGCGGGACGGCGCTTCTGCGTCCGATAGCTGCTGATATAGGTGTTGGTCATGATCCGCCTCAGCCATGCTTTGAGGTTGGTCCCTGGCTCGAATGTCCGGAGACCGGCATAAGCGTTAAGCATTGTTTCTTGCACCAGATCCTCCGCATCAACTCGATTGGAGGTCATCCGAAGAGCTTGCCTATAGAGAGGCGCAAGGAGCGGGGTGACCGCGCTTTCAAATTGAGCGTTCAACCGGCCGTCTGGCACCGTTGTACATTCCACCCCCATGCGACCCACCCTACGTTCCTGCAATCGCGAAAAGTACTGGCAGGTACTGTATCCGACCACCGGCTGCACGAGCCAGAAACGGCGCCTGCGAGAGACAAGTGGTCGCCTCCGCGTACAGGCGTGTTCCTTCCTGGGCCGATCCCCGCCCCATACAGCGGTTACCGCATCTACGGTATTTCGTCGCGTCCACAGCACCTCCGCTTGGCAATCCGGTGCCAGCATCCATCGCCGCGGGGTGAGTGGTCATCACCCGCCGAGGCAATTCATCCGGATGAGCGCCCACGGGCACCTACTGCATCGGGTCGGCCGTCGGTGCTGTGGCTATCTGCCGTATCGCGTGCTGACGCTCTCGGCCCCCGCGATCGGCCCGGTCGTCGAGCACGCCATCCACGAGCTGAACACCGAACAACTCGTGCATCGACCGCTGCCGTGAACTTGCCGACCTGATCCACCGGTCTTGCCGATACCTGATGTCCAAATTTCACCCGGGTGAATGACGGTGATGGGCGACGACAGTTCCGCCCCGCCGCGCCATGCTTTTAACGTCTACACCCGCACAGGCCGTTGTTCTGTTGGGTAAGAAGCAGAGCGGGATTCTCACGCACCCTAGCGGCACCTTGTGTGGAGCAGGCTAGTACGGAACAGGGAGGACATAGTGAGCGCCGCCAGGAGAATGCTGGAGACCTATCCACGAGATCTCGGCCGCATCGATACAGCCAAGCTGATCGCATGTATCGACGCCTGTATTGAATGCGACCAAGCCTGCACAGCGTGTGCAGACGCCTGCCTCAGCGAGGACGATGTCCATCACCTAACGAAATGCATCCGTACTTGCCTCGACTGCTCGGATGTCTGCGCGACAACCCAACGCGTCCTGTCCCGGCACACGGACTACGACGCGAACCTGACTAGGACGGTGCTCCAAACGTGCGCCGTCGCCTGTAAGACGAGCGCAGACGAGTGCGACAAGCATGCGCCAAAACACGAGCATTGCCGCGTGTGCGCCGACGTATGCCGTTGCTGTGAACGGGCCTGCCGCGACCTTATTGAGGCGCTCGGATGAGACAACCATCGGACGGGCGTGAATGGAGATCGCGCTGATGGGGATTTCTGAATTCGATGACGTGCAAGCCCATCTGCTCGAACCAGAAGAAAGCCTGGACTCAGAACAGACCGGCATCGACCTCGACGAAGGCTACTCACCTCCGGAACGCCCGCGTGAACTGCAGGCGTGGGGTCTCACCGCGAGGGAAGCGCGGACCCATGAAAGTCTGGCGCGCCGACTGGCCCGTGAGGTGCCCGACGTGACCGATCAGTGGGATGGCGACGGAATCGGTGACAGCGCCGACAGCGATGGTGAGCCAATCGACGATCAGGTCGGCGACACGCGCGCAGGTCGGCTCGTCGCCTTCGACATCGACGCTACGGATCCGGGTACGGATTACCGTGCCCACGACGTCGGCGTTGACGGCGGCGGTGCCTCGGCTGAGGAAGCCGCCATGCATATCGTCGTCGATGAAGCCACCAGCGCCGGTGAGGGATGGCGTCTCTGATGCCTGTCATCCGGCCACTTGGTGAGATCTGAGCTGTGGTGACCCGCATTGTGATCCTCGGCGGCGGCCCGGCCGGGTACGAGGCGGCATTGGTTGCAGCCGCACGAGATCCCGCCGTGGCCCGCGTCACCGTCGTCGATTCCGACGGGGTCGGCGGCGCCGCGGTGCTATGCGACTGCGTGCCATCGAAGACCTTCATCGCCTCCACGGGGCTGCGCACTGAACTGCGACGGGCAACCCGCCTGGGTTTCGACATTCACATCGACGACGCCAAGACCTGTCTGGCGGAAATCCACCAGCGGATCAAGACGCTCGCTACCGAGCAATCGCTGGATATCACCAACCAGCTGCTGACCATGGGTGTCGAGTTGATCGCGGGACGTGGCGAGCTGGTTGATGCGGCGCCGGGTCTGGCGCGTCACCGCGTCAAGGTGACCGCGCGCGACGGCAGGACCACGATCCGCGATGCCGATGTGGTGCTGATCGCCACCGGCGCCAGCCCCCGGATCTTGCCGTCCGCGCGGCCCGACGGCGAGCGCATCCTGACCTGGCGCCAGCTCTACGACCTGGCATCGCTGCCCGACCACCTTATCGTGGTGGGTTGCGGGGTGACCGGCATCGAATTCGCCAACGCCTACACCGAACTGGGCGTGACCGTAACGATGGTAGCCAGCCGCGACCGGGTGTTGCCGCATGAGGATGCCGACGCCGCGCAGGTGCTCGAGGAATCATTCGCCCAACGCGGCGTCAAACTGATCAAACAGGCACGCGCACAATCCGTGACGCGCACCGACGACGGGGTGCTGGTGACAATGACCGACGGCCGCACCGTCGAAGGCAGCCACGCATTGATGACACTTGGGTCAGTGCCCAACACCGGCCGGCTAGGTCTAGAGCGCGTGGGCATCGAACCCGGGCCCGGCAACTACGTTGCGGTCGACCGGGTTTCGCGGACACCGGTCGCGGGCATCTACGCTGCGGGGGACTGCACTGGTCTGCTGCCGCTAGCCTCGGTTGCCGCGATGCAGGGCCGGATCGCGATGTATCACGCGCTCGGCGAAGCCGTTAACCCGCTCCGGCTGCGCACCGTCGCGGCGACGGTGTTCACCCACCCAGAAGTCGCGACGGTCGGCGTCTCGCAGACCGCGATCGACGACGGCTCGATTCAGGCTCGCAGCATCGTGCTGCCGTTGAAAACCAATGCGCGGGCGAAAATGTCGGAGCTGCACCACGGCTTCGTCAAACTATTTTGCCGGCAGGACAGCGGCGTCGTAATCGGTGGCGTGGTGGTCGCGCCAATCGCTTCGGAATTGATACTACCGATCGCGATGGCTGTGCAAAACCGCATCACCGTCGACGATTTGGCGCAGACGCTTGCGATCTATCCGTCGCTGTCCGGCTCGGTTACCGAGGCGGCGCGCCGGCTCATAGCCAGCGACGATCTGAACTGATGCGCAACGCAATTAGGCCGACCAAGGCTCTGTGGTTCCGGTGGCCGTTGATGACGTGTCGCGTCGCTCGACGAGCGATCACCATCGTCGGACTGCCTGTGGCCCTGTGGTGGCTGCAGCCGTGGAAGTTGTTGATCAGGACCGCCGCCGATGAAAGGCCGCCGCCTGGAGCGCAGACCACCTGCTGTGGAGAATTTACCGCTCACCTCCACCGAACCAGCGGTGTAGCTCGCCTCATTATCCTCGGTGACGAGGCACAGATCCTGCGGCTGGAAAACCTGCATACCACTCTGGGGCCACGATTGCGCGTATGGCTCAGCGACGCACCAGTCGACAATGCCAGGTTCCCGTGGCGAAAGTTTGCACACAGCACCCACATAGACCTCGGCCGCCTGCGCGTCAACCGGGGTAACGTCGGCTACGCCGTGCCCAACGGCGCCGACACCCACGCACTCAGCAGCGTAATTCTGTGGTGCGAGCGCTTCAGGGTGTCCTTCGGTGCGGCCCAATTGCGCCCCTGATCGAATGAGTCCTTCCGTCCGATGATCGGTCGCCGCGGCTTCGACTTATCACCCGGGTGAATCGTGCTGAGGGGTGGTGACAGACCGATCAGGCTCGGGCGATCCTCGTGCTGGAGATCTCAACAGCTGTCCACCACGCGGCAGTCCAGGACGCCGTGGCCAACCAAGGAACACCACGACCTCGCGCGATTGGTCCCCGGCCCCACGTGGATGTCTGAATACCAAACAGGAGAAGAGATATGAAGGCGGTCCCACTTCAGCGTCAACCGGCGAAGGCGGAACCGAGCACCTCGGTTGTGATCGTCGGCAGCGGGTTCGCCGCTTTCGAGTGCGCGCGCCTACTGGTGCGACGGTTGGACAGGGCGCGCGCCTCGGATGTGAGGGTGATCATCGTTTCGCCGGTCGATTACCTGCAGTACACGCCATTGCTGGCGGACGTCGCCGGTGGGCTGGTCGACCCGCGGTTTGTCTGTGTTCCGCTGGCCGGAACGCTCAAGGGCGTGCGGGCGGTGCGCGGCCGGGTCGACAGCGTTGACTTCGATCGGCGTATGCTCTCGTTCACCGATCCAGAGGGCCAATCACGCACGCTGTCGTGGGATCGGCTGGTGTTGACACCCGGCTCGGTGACCCGGCTGTTCGATACGCCCGGTTTGGCCAAACACGCACACGGGCTGAAGTCGACGGCCCAGGCGCTGTATCTGCGTGATCGTGTGATCGAGCAGTTGGAGCTGGCGTGCGTCGACGAAAACAAAGCGCGCGCGGCCGCGCGACGCACGATTGTCGTTGTCGGTGCATCGTATTCCGGTTCCGAATTGACGGCGCAGCTGCGTGCGCTCGCCGACGCAGCGGCGAAGCAGATGGGCTTCGATCGGGCCTCGGTGCGGTTTGTGCTGCTGGACTTCGCCGACCACGTCATGCCCGAGCTGGGGCAGAAGCTGGGCGACGCGGCGATGCGCGTGCTGCGCTCTCGCGGAATCGACGTGCGGCTGGGCACGAGCCTAAAGGAGGTTCATGCCGATCATGTTGTGCTCACCGATGATTCGCGCGTCGGTACGTACACGGTGGCGTGGGTGGCCGGCGTGACCCCGTCACCGCTGATAGCCACGCTGGGCTTGGAAACCGAGCGGGGTCGGCTGAAGGTGCGGACCGATTTGCAGGTGCCAGGTCACCCCGATGTGTTTGCCGCGGGGGACGCCGCGGCCGTTCCGGATCTCACTAAGCCGGGCAGGATCGCCCCGCCGACCGCCCAGCACGCGACCCGGCAAGGTAAGACGTTGGCCCGCAACGTTGCCGCAAGTCTCGGCTACGGCGAGCGGAAGGACTACTGCCACAGTGACAAGGGTATGGTCGTCGACTTGGGTCCGCGCTACGCAGTCGCCAACCCGCTAGGTGTGCACCTATCGGGTTATCCCGCCAAGTTTGTCGCCCGCGCCTACCACCTCTACGCGCTTCCGCGGCTCGTCAATCGCTGGGCGGTCGCACTGGCATATCTCACCGACGTCTTCTTCGCCCGTACGGTGCTGTCCATGGGATTCGCTTGCGGTGCTGACGCGCAGTTCACGCCCGGCGAAGCCGTCCAGCTACCGAAGGCGGCGGTGGCAGGATGATATTTGACGAACGGCGTTGTGAACATTAATGAGTATCGTCAACAAAGGCTTTCGCGGCCGACGCGGTGAGTCAATCCGTACGCTGCCGCCCGGTCAGCATCTGACCGCGGACTTCCCCGTCCTGCAAGCAGGACCGACACCGCGGATCAATCTTGATGACTGGCGATTCACCATTCGCGATGAGCTCGGCGCCGAAAACTCGTGGACCTGGGCCCAGTTCAAGCTCCTGCCCAGCGAGCGGCTCAGCGTGGACATCCACTGCGTCACCACGTGGTCCAAGCTGAATACCGAGTGGCAAGGTGTTTCTCTGGACACACTTTTCGAATCGACCGATACCGCTGCTGGATTCGCACTGGTCGGTTCCTACGGCGGCTACACCACCAACCTTCCGGTGAGCGATCTTCTCGGTGGAAAGGCTTGGATCGTCTACGCGTACCAGGGCGCACCGCTTAGCCCGATACATGGCGGCCCGGCACGGCTGCTGGTGCCCCACCTGTATTTCTGGAAGTCCGCGAAGTGGGTGAGATCCATTGAGCTGCGCGACATCGACGCGCCGGGATTCTGGGAGCGGTTGGGGTACCACAGTTACGGCGACCCGTGGCAAGAACAACGCTACGCCGGGGATTGACGACGGCTTGCGACATGGAACCGAAGTTGCGCTGGCGGGTCGCGCGTGTGGTGGACTCTGAACCCGAGACCGAGTCTGCGCAAACGATCGGGCTGACCGTACCTGGCTGGAGCGGCCACTTGGCCGGCCAGCACATCGATCTCAAGCTGACCGCCGAGGACGGGTACAGCGCGCAGCGCAGTTACTCGCTGAACAGGCCGGCCGACGGTGAGCGCATCGAACTCACCGTGCAGCAGATTCCCGACGGGGAAGTCTCGCCCTACCTGACCGGACTTGTTGCCGGAGACGAGATCGAACTTCGTGGACCCATCGGCGGTTGGTTCGTCTGGCGGCCTGACGGGCAGGCTCGGGTTCTGCTCGTCGGCGGCGGATCGGGAATCGTGCCGTTGATGGCCATGTTGCGACAGCGGGTAGTGGCGGGCGGCGCCGACTTTCGGCTGGTCTATTCAGTGCGCAGTCCCGCAGACGTGTACTACGCCCGAGAGCTGGGCCGGCTCGAGCGCGAATGTGGCTGGTTGCAGGTCTCGCTGGTCTACACGCGCATGGCCGCGCCGCAGGCGGCTCGGCCGCCCGGCCGGGTCCGCGGCGCTGATCTCTCAACGCCCGGGTGGGCGCTGGCCGAAGGTGCACGCGTCTACGTTTGCGGTCCAACGGGATTCGTGGAATCGGTGACCGCGAAGCTGATCGAGCAGGGGCATCGGCCGTCAGCCATCCGGACCGAGCGCTTCGGGCCGAGCAACTAATCCAGGAACGAGGAATGATGAGCGAACCGATGCACGTCGACGGTAACGCGGCCGCCGGTGCCTTCGCAGAAGTGCTGGGATTCGATGTGACCACCGCGATGTTGACCTGCGGGAAATGTTGTCGCACCCAAGCTTTCGCTGACAGTCACGTCTATCACCGCGGGCCCGGCATCGTGGTGCGCTGCCCGTGCTGCGGAGACGTCCTGGCCCGGCTGGTGCGAACGCCCACCGATGTGTGGCTCGACCTCCGAGGTGCCCAGTCCTGGCGAGTTCCGATCTCCGCCCGCTGATGGAGTCCCTCGACGCGCTCGCCGGTCGCGTGCGCACCGCCGACATCGTGGACGCCATGGGGCGAGGGCACCAACATCGTTGTCATCTTCTCGATTTGGTGAGCCCGACACCCGGTCGCCGGCTGTTTGGCCCTGCCGTGACCATCTCGTATTTCCCGGCGTGCCGGGCCGCTCTCCCCGCCGAGCGCTACAACTTCAAGAGGTTGTTCTACGACGCCATCGAAGGCGGCGCCGACGGGCACGTGTTGGTCCTGGCCAGCAACGGCTACACCGATGCGTCACTGGGCGGTGGTACAAAGCTGTCGCGTGTCCAAAACCACCGGCTCGCCGGCATTCTCGCGGACGGGCGGCTGCGCGACTTCGCCGAGCTCGAACTCTACGATCTCGCCATCTATTGCCGAGGCGAAACGACGCGGTGGGGCGGCGACGTCGTCACCCCGTACGAGGCGAACCGCCCGGTCGTGGTCGCCGGTGTGGCGGTCCGTCCGGGCGACTACGTCTTCGCCGACGCCTCCGGCGCCGCCGTCGTACCCGCCGGCGACGTGCGCGCCGTACTACGCGCCGCCAACCAAGTCGCGGGGGAGGACGCGGAGGCCATCGCCACCATCAGAGGCGAAACCCCAACTACACCGGGAGGCAATGAGAACTGACGGGCCTACCGCTAGCAAACCGAACTTTGTGCCGTCCACGACCACGCTTCTGACAATCAACGATGAGAGGAAACCGCCCGCATGGCCAAGATCGAATTCTTCGACACCCCCGGATACGGCGAGATCGCCCGTACCCGCAACCGCTACAGGCAAGCCCTACGCATCGGCGATCGCATCGAGATCTCCGGCCAAGGCGGCTGGGACGCGGACTTCACCTTGACGGCCACGTCCCTGGAGGATGAGATCGTCAAGGCATGCGACAACGTGGAAAAGACCCTCGCTGAGGCCGGCGCCGGTTGGCGCGACGTCGTGAACGTCCACTCCTACCACGTTCCGACCGAAGATGATTCCATTGGTAATCAACACATGTCGGTGATGGTGGACCAGTTCCGCAAGAGGTTCGGCGAAACTCTGCCGCTGTGGACCGCGCTCGGCGTCGAGGCGCTCGCACTGCCCGGCCAGCACGTCGAGATCGAGGTCGTCGCCATCATCGGATCCGGCAGCAAGTAGACGCCGGTACCAGGTCGCGAAGCGTCGCCCCTGGGCACCGGGCAAGGCCGCAAAAGTCGATGACTGACTCCTGAAACGGAGGCACCCGTGGACCGAATACTTCATGTCCTGATCGGTGACCCGGCCGGTGCCGTCGATGCCGCCATCAAAACCTCCGCGCTGTTCCTCACGGCTGCGATCTTGTTTCGCTTCATGGAGCGCCGCACCCTTGCCGAATTCGCTCCGTTCGACTGGATCGCGGCGGTCGCCGCCGGAGCCATCGTCGGTCGGGCTGCTACCGCCAGCGATACCACGTGGCTCAACGCAACCGCGGCGCTCATTTGTCTTCTCGCCACCCACGCGGTACTAGCGAGATTGCGGTTCATTCCGGGGATTCGGCGTGTCATCGATCCGCCTCTGAAAGTGCTGATCCGCAACGGTCACGTCGACCGGCGCAACCTGCGTCGGTGCGGACTAACCATCGCCGATCTCGAAGCTGTGCTACGGCAGCACGGACACGAAAGCTCCGATCGTATTCACCTCGCGGTCTTCGAAGCCAAAGGCGCGATTTCCGTTCTGTTAACGGATGGGGGCGGGTGATCGGCACGGTTCTCGGATTCGGTTCGATAGCAGTGCGGTTGGCTCAGCCAGCGCTGCGCATCGAGTGCGGCCGCGCAGCCACTGGCTGCGGCGGTGACTGCCTGGCGGTAGCGGCGGTCGATCAGGTCACCGGCGGCGAATACGCCCTCCAGGGAGGTACGGGTTGTATCGCCATTGGTCACGATGTGGCCACCGGCATCTAGGTCGACGAGTCCGATCAAGAGACCCGAGCACGGTTTCTGGCCGACAGCGACGAAGACGGCCGCAACCGCGATGGTGGAATCGCCGGCGTGGCGCGTGTCGCGTATGCGCAGCCCGGTGACATGTTGGGCGCCGTGTACGGCCAGCACTTCGGTGTTTGTCAGGATCGCGACGTTGGGATGTGCCCGCAGGCGAGCGACGGCGATGGGTGATGCCCGTAGTCGGGGGCGATGGTGGACGAGGGTGACGCGGCGGGCCAGCGGCACAAGGTGAAGCGCCTCTTCAACGGCACCGTCGCCGCCGCCGATGACGGCGACGTCACGACCGGAGAACTGTGCGCCGTCGCGTTTCGCGCTGGTGCTCACGCCGCGGCCGAGGAGCTCGCGTTCGCCCGCCACGTTGAGGGGCCGGCCCGCTGAGCCCAGGGCGAGAATGATTGCACGGCCGTGGTATTGGGCATCGCGCACGCCGACCGTCTTGACCGCGCCGCCAAGATCGAATCTGTCGACGTAGCCGGGGTAGAGCTCCGCGCCGAACTGCTGCGCCTGCCACCGCATCGCGGCAGCCAGCGCGGGACCCGCGACGGATGGCGCGACACCGGGGTAGTTGTCTACCTGCCCGGCAGCTAACAGCGCCCCGCCGGGCTGGTGGCCTTCGACGACCAGGGTGTCCAGTCCGGCCCGAGCCGAATAGATCGCCGCGGTGTATCCGGCTGGACCTGACCCGACAACGATGACATCACGAATCCGGGTTGTGTCGGCCATCAATCGGTGTGGGCCCGATCTGGAGCGTCGTGGGTCAAGCGTGCCCGCCCTCGGTGTTGTCGCGGTGGGAGTGCCCGCCTTCTAGTCTGCGCCAACGTTTTCCAACACGACTGCTACGGCCTGACCAGAGCCGATACAGACCCCGATCACTCCATAATGGGCGGCTCGTTCACGCAGTTCGGTCGCCAGCGTCAACAAATAGCGAGTACCCGTAGCCCCGAATGGATGTCCGATCGCGACCGCACCGCCATTGGGTGTCAGCTTGTCATCGGGCACCACGAAACCGTCTAGCTGGTTTGGCAATTCCCGCAGCACGCCCAGCGCCTGGGCGCTGAACGCCTCGTGCACCTCCCACACGTCGATCTGCTCGGGGCTGAGTCCTGCCCGCCGGATCGCGGCCGGGATCGCCCATGCGGGGGCCACGCCCATAATGAGCGGGTCGATGCCATAGACCGCACTCGATACCACTCGGGCTAGCGGCTGGATGCCGAGGTCGCTGGCTCGCTGTCCGGAAGCGATGACTACGGCACTGGCACCATCACTCAAAGGCGAGGAGTTGGCCGCCGTCATTTGAGTCGTTCCGGGCTGGGCCGGTAAAGCCGCCAGCGCCTCGGCGGTGGTGTCATCACGGATGAACTCATCATGTTCCGCCAGCCGGGCCGGTGCCTTTTTTGTCGCCGGAAGCGGCACGGGCATAATCTCTTTGGCTAGCCGACCTCGATCACGCGCAGCCTTGGCATGTTGCTGGGACCGCAGCGCAAAGGCATCGATCTCCTCGCGGTCCAGTGAGTAGCGGTCGGCGACATTTTGCGCGGTCTCGATCATGCTGATGTAAGCGTTGCGGGCCAACAAAACCGGGTTGGGCGGTCCTCCAGCGCCGCTCCACATGGTGTCGAGCATGAGGACCGGACCCCGGGGACTGAACGCTGCGTCGCCCTTCATCAGCGCCCACCCCGATCGTGACATCGACTCGACTCCACAGGCGATACCCAGGCCGAGGTCGCCGGCTTTGATCGCATGGCTAATGGTCACCGCCGCGGTCAGTGATGATCCGCAAAATCTGTTCACGGTGGCCCCGGCCGCAGTGTCAGGAAAACCGGCAGCCAATGCCGCCCACCGGGCGACATCGCCCATGCCTTCGTGAGCAGGGTTCACGCAACCCGCCACGATGTCTTCCACGGCATTGAGCGGCACACCGAGCCGGTCGCACGCGCCCTTCATCGTCATACCCAGCAAGTCATCGGGCCGAATACCCGACAATGTGCCGCCATAGCGGGTGAACGGGGTTCGTACGCCACCCAAAACATAAGCCTCAGTCATCGCTACCCTTTTCCGCATGCATAGCGCGCAACTTCATCAGCGTGAGGTGTCAGCCCGTTTTGGCGAGCGTCACCTGTCTGCGGGTTGCGTCAATCGCGTCCACCAGCAGCCACAGCGCTAAGCCGAAGAGTGCGATGTCCTTCATCAAGAATTCCCCGTCGGCGGACAAAACGGGGAAGCCACCAGCAGACGCCTCGCCGACCCCGGGGGTCGTGATCATGAAGCTCAGCGTGGTCACGAAGAACAGCGAGGCGAAGGCGCCGCCCACCACGGAAGCCCTGGGGAACCATGGTTTGACGGCCAGCAGTGCCGCAGTGATCAATTCTATCGATCCGTTCAATCGACCAAACGCATCGATGGAAATGATCTCGTAGATCCAACCCAAGAAGGGGCTGTTGGCCACCCAATGCGAAATACCTTGGGATTCATAGTGAGTAAATTTCATGGCGCCGAACCAGGCCAAGACGATGACCAGACCATAGCGTGCGACAAGAGGCGCAATGTCGGTCGTTCGAGACTTTCCTGGCCTATCAGTCATCACGGCGGTGGCCTCACCCTGCGACATGTGGTCTCCGTTCTGTGTGTATGCGTTTCACCGCGTGGCTGTCGACGCGGTGCTCCAGGCGGTTTCGGTTGCGGCCCAGATCAGCGACCAGGATCTCTGCGCAGAGGGTGAGTTGTCGTCATCCACCGGTGCAATTCACCCGGGTGAGATGGCGATAAGCCGTTGTGCGGCAGAGTAGTTCGGACCTGCAGCGACACCACTTGGTCACCACGGGTATCGCGTCGGGCTCGTCTGTTAGCCAGACAGCGACGCCGACCGGCAACGGGTGCGCTACGACGCCCTTCCGTCCGGGTTCATCCCGCGCACGCCGGCTCCGGTAGGTCCAGATCGGCCTTCGTCAGACGGTAGACCTGTAGCGTGAGGTTGTAGTACTTGTCGGTCTCGCCGACCCATTCCATTCCTACCCGTCGGGCGGTAGCCACACCACGGCGATTGTCCGGTCGCACGACTGCGAAGACCTCACTGACACCGAGGTTTTCGAATGCTTGATGGGCGACCGCGTGACCCGCTTCCGCGCCATACCCGTAGCCCCAGGCCTTCGGAGACAGCTGCCACCCGATTTCTAGATCCGTGCCGCCCGGCGGCAATGGGAGCAGGGCCACGCCCCCGATCACGTCGCCGGAGTCTCTGTCGGTGATCGCCCATCGGCCCAACGGCAGCCCGGTCGGGTCGCTTTCGGCGATCCACGCCGCCAGGACGCGTCGCATTTCGGTCCCATCGACGATGGGGGACAGGGCCGGACGCAGCCAACGCGTCACTTCGGGCGCACCGTATATGGCATGAGCGGCGAGATCGTCATCGAGCCGCCACGGCCGTAACGTCAGCCGGGGGTGCTGATGCGCCGCGCGTCGGCGTCCGATTCAACGTGACGATGCGCAACCATTAGGCTCCTAGCGTTGTCTGCACGCAGTTGGTACGGCACCCAAAAATCATCGACGTCTTCTGCATCGATCACCCAGTCCTCAGCAGCGATGGCCTCCGCGTATCCGCGAAAGTCCTTGTTGACGTTACTCATTGGTTCAACGTATTGGTCCGGGCCCGCGGTTGTCCCGTGACGGAGTGCCTTGTAATCACACGTCCTCCGTTATTGGGTCTTTCGCAGAGCGATTTTTCACCCAGCCCGGAGCAACCCGTTGATCCGAAACTCATGCCCGGCAGGTCGATGGCAAGCAATGTTCTCAGCATGACCCGAAACCGATTCAGCTGTCATCACCCTCACCACCATTCACCCGGGTGAGGTCAGGCCGACAGCCGCGAGGCATGCGAACTACAAAAGGCCGAGTTCTCGCGCCCGGCTCACCGCCGCGCCACGGTGCTCAACGCGGAGCTTGCGGTAGACGGCGCGCTGGTGGGTCTTCACGGTATTGAGCGAGACATAGAGCCGCTGACCGATTTCACGTCGCGACAACCTGGTGGCGAGCAGGCGAAGAACCTCAAGCTCCTTGGGGGTCAGTTCCTCACCGGCAACGCAACTCTCGCTGCGCGAACTCGCCGCGACGCCCGCGCTCCGCTGGGTCGCGGCGAGCAGTGTCGGGGCGATGCCGGCATCGGCGCAACCGCTCACCAGCGTCGCGACCTCTTCGAGACTCGCCTTTGCGTTCTGGTGGTCGCCGAGATCCTCGAAGATCTCCGCTCTGACCGACAGCGTCTTGGCCACCTCGAGGCCTGCTCCGCCTTGGCGCGCCGACATGACGGCCATGTCGGCGGCATGCGCCGCTTCGTTCGTGTCACCGCGCAGACGAAGGACTTTGGCCGTGGCAAGCGACACCATCACGTCCACGAGGTGTTCCGCATCCGCGAGATCGCGTGAGCTGCCGGAAGCCGGACGGATTTGACGTTCGGCGTCTGCGAGCCGGCCATGCTCCGCCGAAATCAGCGCCAGATAGCCCAACGCGTAGATGCGGGCGCGACGATCGCCCACCTTTTCGGCCAGCTCTACGGCGCGCCGGAAGGCGGCTTGCGCCTCGGGGGTATTGCCCGAAAAGTACAGTGCGGCACCATAGATGCAGTAGGCACTTGATCGGCCGAGCCGCGCTTCGCCGAGATCGAGGGTGATTGCTTGGCGCGCTATCTCAAGCGCCCCGGTGATGTCGGCCGTCTTGAACGAGTGAATCGCGCGCAACACGACGACTTGAGCGCTAATAGTGCGACCATCTGCAGTGTCGGCCGCGGATCGGGTTTCGACTGCCTCGATCCACTCGGCGGCATCATCGAGTTGACCGACGCTTAGGGCGATCCAGGCCCGGGCCACGCTCAGCCGCGGATCCTGTAAAACCGTCTCCTCGGGAAGCAGATCGAGATAGCCGGAGATGGTCGATGCTCCGCCCCCGTTGAATTCATCGACCCAGTCCGCGGCGATCAGATCAGCACTGCGCGCGATGTCACCGGCAGCGAGCAGGTGACGCACCGCCTCATCGATGAGCCCCTCGGCCTCGAACCACGTCGCGGCTCGTCGGTGCAGATCGGCGACGAGATCGGGCTGGGTGCGGCGCAGCTCGGTGTGCAGCAACTCTCCGAATAGCTGGTGATAGCGGTACCAGTGACGCGACGTGTCCAGTGGCACCACAAACAGGTTTTCGCGCTCGATCTTCTGCAAGACCGAGGCCGAGCCAGACGTCTGCAGCACCGCGTCGCACAGCGCACCGCTTAGCCGTCCCAAGACCGACGTACGTAGCAAAAAGCTGCGCAGGTGCGGTGGCTGACCGTCGAGTACCTCGGCCATCAAGTAATCGACGATATGACGGTTATCGCCTGCGAACGTCCTGATGAACGTGGCGGTATCGGCACGCCCGGCAAGCGACAGGGCGGCAAGGTAGAGGCCGGCAACCCACCCTTCAGTGCGTCGGTGCAGCAGTTGAATGTCTCCGGGGGCCAAGCCCAGCCCGAGGACATCGTTCAGCAGGTGGTCCGCCTCGATCGGCCCGAAACGCAAATCGTCGGTTCGCAGCTCGGCAAGCTCGCCGCTGGCCCTCAGCCGAGCCAACGGCAACATCGGATCGGAGCGGGTGGCCAACACCAGGTGAAGATTCGCCGGCATCCGGCTGATGAAGAACGCAAGTTGCTCATGCACCGCTCGACCTACCACCAGATGGTAGTCATCGAGAATGAGCACGACCGGACTAGCGATTGTGTCCAGATCATTCAGCAGGGTAGGCAGTACGACCTGCACTGGGTCGGCGCCCATCGCTAGGAGTTCGACCGCGCGAATCCCCACTCCGGGACTGACCTTCTGCAGCGCGGCGACCACATACATCCAAAACCACGCCGGGTCGTTGTCGGAGGAGTCAAGCGACAGCCAGGCGAACCGCTCGTCCTCGCCCGCGCCCAAAGCCCACTGCGCCAGCAATGTCGTCTTGCCCCAGCCTGCCGGCGCACTCAGTAGGGTCAGCTTGCGGTGGCGTCCCGCCGATAGTGCGTCCAGCAGGGCGCCCCGGTGAACGAGTTGCCCGCCGATGGCAGGGACGTGCAGCTTGGTGGCGAGCAGAACTGCTCGCGCAGCGGCTTCTCCGACGCCGTTGTCGCTGCGCCCAGCTGAGCCGCTCATGCCCGAACTCCGCCAATCCGTTGAATCCAGCAGCCGGGCGGGAAAACTCGGCGTTGACGCGCCGTGGGTGGACGCTGGCGGCTCGGCATCCCAGTTGTTCCCTGCAGGGTCGGCCGGTCTCGTTCTGCCCGGCAATTGCGGCGACCCCATTGAATCAGGTGCGTTCCCCGCGATTACCTCCGGCGCACGCTGGCGATGCCCGTTTGGGCTGGGGGACCGGCATCCCGGCAACGGCCCAATGATGTTCTCGTGAGTCGTGCTCACGCTTTGCCCGCTCACCTTATTTCTCCTCGTTGGCAATTCAGAGCTCAATGACTACGTTGGCAGCGCGGGCACCGCCTCACCATCACCCAACGGGTGATCTTTAGGGTCGGGTGGGTGTATGCCTAGTGGCCCTGATCGCGCAACCCCCCGCGAAGACTCCGAGTAAAGCGGGGGCACTGCCTAACCGGCTCATGACACCCGGTCCTCCACTTCGACGGGTGACGCCGTAAGTGCCGGATCGCAATGGTTTACGCGGAAGTCGCCGCCTGGCGGCTTTTCCGACGCCGCGGACGCGCCCGGGTCATACTGACTCCCAGCTGCAAGAGCTGGGCTGGTGCCGGCGATGGCGGAGCTGATGGCTGCGGTGACCACCTGCGGGATTTCATGCAAGAGCGTGTGCCCTGCGGTGGACCGGTGGATGAGCGTCGCCCCGGGGATACCGTCGGCCAGCTCGCGGGCGTGCCACATCGGCGTGAGCTTGTCCGCTCCTCCACTGATGATGGTGGTATTGGCCGTGATAGAGCTCAGGGTCGTCGAGCAGTCGTACTCTTTCAGACCGCGCAGGAATCCGACTTTGGTCGTCGACGGCGTGGCGTTGACGGCGGCCGCGGACATAGTGACCAGCGATTTCGGGGCGGCTTCACCATATCCGCCAAATCTGGTCAGTGCCGCGCACACCGGCCGGGCGAGGAATTGAACGACCTCATCCGTACCCGCGCGGGGCATGCGGTGTACGAGGTGATAGAGCATGGTTGTCGCGGGGGTGCTCAGCAGCCGACCGAGGCCGCGCGAGGCGAGATTTCCCGCAGCGGTCGCGACGAGCACAAGGCACTCCGGTTCGACGGGACGCTTGCCGGCCGGCCGGCGGAGATAGGCTAAGGCCGTCATGCCGCCCATCGAGTGCCCTACCAGGGTGAGCGGGCGCGTAACGCCAAGCGCGACCAGCAACTCGGCGAGGTCGTCGGCGAGTCGGTCGATCCGGTACGTGTGCATTGACGCATTGCCGGATTCGCCGTGACCACGGTGGTCGTAACTGATGATCCGGATGTCGTTGCCCCAGCGACGGATCAGCTGTGTCATCTGGATGTTCCACGATTCCTTGTTCAAGCAAAAGCCGTGGAGAAGTACGACTGTATGGCCAGCGGCGGGAGACCCCCAGTCACGAACGGACAGCGAGACGCCATCGCTCGTGGTGACTGTGCGGTCGCGGGCCAGCGACCGGCGTGTGCCGGGCGTCCGCCTACGGCTGGATCGCGTTGCCGGCCCCGGTGGCGTCACCGCTTTGTCACCGGACATGGCCATCGAGATGTACGGTCCTGCTTGCTGTTTCGACGAGCGAGCCAGCGCGACCGACGGTCATCGGGACACCATCGTGTACCCGGCGACACCGAACGCTACCGGCACCATCGCCAGCATTCCAAGCGCCGCATTCAACATTGTTCGCTCTTTCCCTTGTGCCCTCACCGGCACGGTGTGGCCTGGCTGGGCCGTCGCTTTGGGTGAGAACATGATTAGTTTTCGAGTACTACGGTCGTCGGGCGGGCAGCGGAAAACCATCGCCCGGGGGATGATTTTGAGAGCCGGATGGATGTAGTACTAGGCGGCCCCGTATTTGACGTGTCGGTCAATCAGAGCCGCGCATCAGCTGCGCCAATTCGGCGCGGGAAGTGATCCCCAGTTTGGCAAATGCGTTGTGTACGTGGGTCTTCACGGTGTGGGGGGAGAGGTGCAGTTGCTGCGCGACGGAGCGGTTGGTCGCGCCCTGTGCGATGAGGTTGATGACAGTGAGTTCGGAATCGGTGAGGCTGTCCCAGCCCGTTCTCGCCCGCGGGTGGTTGACGATGCGCCGTTCCACGCCTAATCGGCGCAGCGCGCGGCCGACGCGGCGGGCATCGGCGAGCGCTTCGCATTTTACGAAAGTGTCGAATGCCTTATCGAGGCTCTCGATCGCCTCCGCATCGCGTCCGGCGCGTACTAGTTCATCAGCGGCGTCCTCGGCGGCGTCGGCGTAAAGAAGCGGACGCCACGTACCCAACGCGTTGGCCGCTTCCAACAGCGCATCGGCGTCACCATCCAGGATTCCGCGGGCCTGCTGTGCGACCGCCGCGAACAACGTCACTCCGGGGCGCTCGCGTTCCAGCACCTCGACGCTCTGCAGCACCCGCGCGCGCAGCCCGGCGTCGCCGGCCGCTGACGCCACCCGCGACATCAAGATGACTTGGTCGAACACGTTAGGCCACAGCGGTGTGATGACACGCGTGTTCTCACCCCCGAGCCAGCGCACCGCATCGTGGACGTCGCCGCGGTGCCACGCGGCAAGCGCGACCACGTAAGCCGCGCCGCAGGACAATAAGGGTGAGGTACTGGGATACAGGACCAATGCCTCAGACACCAGGTCTTGCAATAACTTTCGGTCACCTGTTCGCGCGGCGACCTCAGCCAGAACGAGTATGCGCTCAATGTTGACCTCGGTACTGTTCGCCCATTCGCGCCGGGGCAGCGCCTCGATGGTGCCACGCGCCGCGGCCAAACGACCCGCCGCCGCATGAACCATCCCGCCCAGGTGGGTCCAGCCGGGAAGCGCCATCGCGTTGCGCTCGCGATGCGCTTTCTCGGAACCCTCGGCAACCTGCGCGCTGGCGTCCTCCAAGCTGCCCGTGCAAACAATTAGGCCTGCGCGGCGCTTGGCCGCGTATATGCCGCCGAAGGTAGCCTCACCGCTGCGCGTCAGCGCTTCTACCTCGTCCATACGCCGAAGCGCGCGCACCGCATAACCGTCCTGATAGTCGATCAGGGCAAGCGCGGTGTCGCTGATGATCCGGGCTTCCAAATCACCTGTCGCTGCGGCCGCGGCCGCGGCCGCACCCGCTGCCGAGGCGTCCGCATGCAGGCCGTTGACCACCTCGAAGTAGGCCACCCATGCTTGATGGCGCGCCCTGGTGATGTCGTTGATGCCGACCAATTGCAGTGCGCGACGGAGCTCGGCAATGCGTTGCTCCGGGTCCTCGGTGCCCGCAGCCACCTGCAGCCGAATCTCGGCTTCGTCGTCTTGCGACAGCTGCGTTGCGAGCGCCCTGTCGGCAAGCGCCTGGGCCTCGTCATACCGGGTCGCCCGATTCAGCCACTCCACCGTGTCGGCGACGAGTGACCCGTAGTTTCCGTCGTGGGCGGGCAATAGGTCCAACGCGCGCTTGCTCAAGTCGGCGGCCGCACTCGCATCGCCACGGCCAACCGATTGCGCGGCTTGGCGCAGCGCATCGATCGCCTCCCGGTCTCCCGGCTCGGCGCTGCGTGCCAGCTGGGTGGCCACCTCTGCCGGGGCCGCGCCCATCCCCAGCATGACCGACGCCGCTTGGCGCTCCATTGCCCGCCGCAACGACTGCGGCAAAGACTGCCGGGTGGCCTCACGCAGCAAGTCGTGCCGAAATCTCAGCCGCGCACCATCTTCCACGAGCAGATCCGCGCGCACCGCCTCCTCGAGCGCCGACAGCAACGACGCCGGCTGGCGTTCCAGCATGGCGGCCAACAGCCCGGCCGAAAACCGATCGGGCAGCACCGCGGCCACTCGCACCAACTCCGACGCGTCGCCGGCGAGCAGGTCCAGCCGCTGGTGCATCGTTGCGCCCAGGCGCCGCGGCAGCGCGTCTCCGGTGGCCAGCACCCGCCCGCCGCTGACGTTCAGTCGGCCTTCCTCGCCCAGCCCCCCGAGCAACTCGCTGACCAGAAACGGATTTCCGTGCGCCTTGGCGGCCAGATTCAATAGCGACACATCGGCTTTCGCCCGTACGGCGTCTTGGACCATGTCAGCGACCGCGTCCGCCGTCATCGCGCCCACCCGCACAACCGCCGCCCCCGCGCGTTGCAGCACCGACAACGTCTCTTGCACCGCCGGCCCGCCCGCCCCGGTGCGGGCAGTCAACACCCACAACACCGGCGCACCCGGCCGCACGGTGGCCAGCGACCGCAGCGCCAACAGGGTGGCGTTATCGGCCCAGTGGATGTCCTCCAGAAGGATCGCCAGCGGGGTCTGTGCGGCTGCCGTATGAATAGCGTCGGCCAAATCGTGCACCACCCAGTAGCGGAGATCGGCCGAAGTGCCCAAGCGGCGCAAAGCCTCCGCATCACCGACGGGGGGATCCGCGCGCAGGGTCGCCATGAACAGCGAGAAAAATGGCACCGTCTGCTGATATTCGAAGGCCTCGCCGAACAGTGCCCGAACGCCGGCCTTCTCGGCGAGCGCCAAGACCTCGGTGAGCAAACGACTCTTGCCGATGCCGGGCGGACCCTCGATGACCAGCACGCCCCCGCGCCCTTGGGCCACCGCGGTAACCAGTGAGCCGATCAGTTTCAGCTCGTCAACCCGCCCCCGAATCGGAGGGGTGACCAGCCGCTCGCCGCCGACATCGAATAAGCCGGTTGAAGACCCCACGGGGTTCCCTGTCTTCCGTCTAGCGGACTGCCACTGCAGTGCACGTCATTCTAGGCCGTGCACGTCAACTACCCGATGAGCTGTCGATCAGTCAGCGCCTCGCATGAGCTGCGCCAATTGGGCGCGGGAAGTAATGCCGAGCTTGGCAAACGCATTGCGTACGTGGGTCTTCACGGTGTGGGGGGAGAGGTGCAGTTGCTGTGCAACGGAGCGGTTGGTCGCGCCTTCGGCGATGAGGTGGACGACGGTGAGTTCAGAGTGGGTGAGGCTGTCCCAGCCCGTTTTTGCCCGCGGGTGGTTGACGATGCGCCGTTCCACGCCCAACCCACGCAGCGCGCGGCCGACCCGACGGGCATCGGCGGTCGCCCCGCACTCGATGTAGGTGTCGAATGCCGCGTTCAGCTGATCGAGCGCCTCAGCGTTGCGCTGTGAGCAACTCAACTCGCCGCCGGCGTCCTCGGCAGCGCCAGCGTAAAGAAGCGGCCGCGAAGAAGTGCGAAGCAACTCCGCAACCGCCACCAGCGCCTGGGCATCGTGTTCGAGGATCCCGCGGGCATACCGAGCCACCGCCGCCAACAGGGGCACAGCAGGTCGTTCACGCTCAAGCACCTCGGCGGCCTGCAAGACCCGCGCGCGCAAGCCGGCATCACCGGCGGCCGAGGCCACCCGCGCAGCCAAGATCAGCCGAACCAATGCGTGGGGGAAAAGGGGTGTCCCCAGTAGGCTGATGTCGCCAAGCCAGCGCGCTGCTTCATGAACGTCGTCGCGATACCACGCCGCCCGCGTCAGCACATACGCTGATGCTCGATGTTGGCCAGGTGAACCGATGGAGTGGGCATCGCGTGCATCATTGGCCGTCTGCTGCAGCAAGTTCCGGTCGTCGGTGTGCGCCGCCACCTCAGCGAGGGTCAGCATACGATGCACGTCCTGCTCAGTCGCGCCTGTCGGCTGTGGGGGCGGCAGAGAATCGGCCGCGTCGCGAGCGGCCGACAGCCGGCCTGCAGCGAGGTGGACCCACCCACTAAAGACGGCCCAGGTAGTGAGGGCCAACGAGTTGCCTTCCCGGCTGGCTTGCGCTATGCCTTCGGCGACGCGGGCGGTCGCGTCGTCCAATCGGCCGACCACTGCCAGAAAGTTTGCGTGGAACATCGCGGCATAGGCATGTGCCAACGCCGTTTCATTCGTGTAGGCGAGTGGGCGAAGCTGTTCGAGGCGGGCTAGTGCGCGGGCCGCGTACCCCTCACCAGAATCGAGCAAAGCGTGGGTGACCTCGGCCATGATGGTGGCCTCGAGATCACCGGTGGCTGCCGCAGCGGCGGCAGCTTCGTCGGCTGCGGTGCGCCATTGCCCACTTTTGTCCTGCAACGCCAGGTTGAAGGCCAGCCACGCCAGATGCCGAGTCCGGGTGACCTCGCTGATGCCGCTCAACTGCAGCGCTCGGCGGTTCTGCTCTACGCGGTGCGGTGAACTGTGCTTGGTATGCGTCGGAAGCCGAAGGCGGATCTCGGCCTCGACTTCGGGCGAAGCCGCCTCCGCGAGTGCCACGGCGGCCAATTCTTCCGCCTCGCCATAGCGGCCGGCCCGGTTGAGCCACTCCATCGTTTCCGCGACCAGGGATCCATGCTCATCGTCGTCGGCGGGCAACAGCTCCAAAACGCGCCTGCTCAAGTTCGCGGCCGCGTTCGCATCGCCGCGGCCAACCGATTGCGCGGCTTGGCGCAGTGCGTCGATCGCCTCTCGGTCCCCCGGCTCGGCGCTGCGTGCCAGTTGGGTGGCCACCTCGGCCGGCGCCGCGCCCATCCCCAGCATGACCGATGCCGACTGCCGCTCCATCGCCCGCCGCAACGACTGCGGCAAGGACTGGCGGGTGGCCTCGCGCAGCAAGTCGTGCCGGAATCTCAACTGCTCGCCGTCTTCGACGAAAAGATCCGCGCGCACGGCCTCCTCGAGCGCCGACAGCAGCGACGTCGGCGATCGTTCCAGCATCGCGGCCAGCAAGCCGGCCGAGAACCGGTCCGGCAGCACCGCGGCCACCCGGACCGCCTCTGAGGCACCCTCGGAGAGCAGGTCGAGTCGTTGATGCATGCTGGCGCCCAGACGCCGCGGAAGCTCATATCCGGTGGCCGCCGCGCGCCCACCGGTGACGTTCAGTCGGTCCTCCTCGCCTAGCCCCCCGACAAGCTCGCTGACCAGAAACGGATTTCCGTGCGCCTTGGCGGCCAGATTCAGCAGCGACACATCGGCTTTCGCCCGCACGGCGTCGCAGACCATCTCGGCGACCGCATCCGGCGTCATGGCACCCAACCGCAAAAATGTGGCATTCGCGCGTTGCAGCACCGACAACGTCTCTTGCACCGCCGGCCCCCCGGCCCCGGTGCGGGCGGTCAAGACCCATAGCACGGAGGCATCCGGCCGCGCGGTGGTGAGCGACCGCAGCGCCAACAGCGTGCCGTTATCGGCCCAGTGAACGTCCTCCAGCACAATCGTCAGTGGTGTTTCCGCGGCCGCGGCATGAATCGCGTCGGCCAAATCGTGCACCACCCAATAGCGAAGATCGGCCGAGCCTCCTAGCTGACGCAACGCCTCGGCGTCGCCCACCGGGGGATCGGCGTTGAGCGTGGCCATGAACAGCGAGAAAAACGGCACCGTCTGCTGATACTCGAACGCCTCGCCGAACAAGGTGCGTACGCCGCCCTTGTCGGCCAGCACCAACACCTCGGTCAGCAACCGACTCTTCCCGATGCCGGGCGGGCCTTCGATGACCAGCACGCCCCCGCGCCCTTGGGCCACCGCGGTAACCAGTGAGCCGATCAGTTTCAGCTCATCTGCCCGCCCTCGAATCGGCGGGGTGACCAGGCGCTGGCCGCCGACGTCAAATACGCCGGTCGAAGGACCCATCGGGTGTCCTGTCTACGGATTATTTAGCGGATTGCCGTTGCAGTGCACGTTATTGTAGGCCGCACACGGTCACCTAGCGATTTGCTGTGGGTCAATCAGCGCCGCGCATCAGCTGCGCCAATTGGACGCGGGAAGTAATGCCGAGCTTGGCGAATGCGTTGTGGACGTGGGTCTTTACCGTGTGGGGGGAGAGGTGCAGCTCGGTAGCGACGGCACGGTTGGTCGCGCCTTGTGCGATGAGGTTGATGACCGTGAGTTCAGAGTCGGTGAGGCTGTCCCAACCCGTTTTTGCGCGTGGGTGGCTGACGATGCGCCGTTCCACGCCTAATAGGCGTAACGCGCGGCCGACCCGGCGCGCATCGGCAATCGCCTCGCACTCGATGTAGGTGTCGAATGCCGCGTTCAACTGGTCGAGCGCCTCAGCTTTGCGCTGTGCGCGACTCAGCTCGCCGCCGGCATCCTCGGCGGCGCCAGCGTAAAGAAGCGGCCGCGAAGTGGAGTGGAGCAACTCGGCGGCAACCACCAATGCCTGGGCGTCGCGCTCGAGGATGCCGCGAATGTGTTGGGCGACTGTGGAGAACAACGGAACCTCCGACGGCTCGCGTTCGAGCGCGTCAATGGCGTCCAGAAGGCGCGCGCGCAAGCCTGCGTCACCGGCGGCTGACGCTACCCGCGCCGTCAGGGTCAGCTGATCCAAGACGGTCGGCAAGAACGGTGTCATGAGTAGCGAGATATCGCCGCCGAGCCAGCGAACCGCCTCATGAACGTCGTCGCGCTGCCACGCCGCCAGCCCTAGCGCGCACGCCGCCCCGCGGCGTACGGCGGGTGTACCGTTCGAGTAGGCATCACGTGCCTCATTCATCGTCTCTAGCAACAACGTTCGGTCATCGGTGCGCGCCGCCACCTCCGCCAGGGTGAACATGCGCATCGCGGTTACGAAGGTCGACCCCGTTCGCTCTGGCGTGGGCAGCCATTCAATCGCGGCGCGGGCAGCCGACAATCGGCCCGCGGCCACCTGCACGACCCCCGCCGTCAGGGCCCAGATGTGAAGCGCCATGCCGTCGCGTTCCTTCTTGGATTTCTCGGTGCAGTTCGCGACCAGCGCCGCAGCATCGTCCAACCGTCCGACTACCGCAAGCAGGTTTGCCAGGTGGCATGCGGCGAGGTTATGAGCGGTCATATCGCCCGCGGGGGTCAAGGCTTGGAGTTCTTCAACGCGGTAGAGAGCGCGGCCCGCGTACCCGTCCGCGCAGTCGAGGCAGGCAAGTGCTACTCCGGACAGGATCCTCGACTCGAGATCGCCGGTGGATGCGGCGGCGGTCGCCGCCTCGTTGGCTGCCGCGCTGTCCTGTCCGTGTTGGCCATACATCGCCAGGTTGTATGCCAGCCATGCCCGATGTCTTGCCTGGGTGATTTCGGTGAGGTTGGGCAACTGAAGTGCCCGGCGGTTGTCTTCGATGTGTTGCGTTGTCGTATCGGTGATTGGCGTCCGGAGTCGTAGAAGAATCTTGGCCTCCTCTTCGGGCGCCAGCGCGGCAGACAGGGTGGTGCTGGCCAACCTTTCCGCCTCCTCGTAGCGTGTGGCCCGATTGAGCAGCACGATCGTTTCTGTCACGAGTGGCGCGCGTTCTGGGTCTTGGGCCGGGTGGAGCTCCAAAGCGCGCTTGCTCAAATCCGACGCGGCGCTCGGATCGCTATAGGCCAGAGACTGTGCGGCTGCGCGGAGTGCGGCGATCGCGGCTTGATCGCCCACCTCAGCGCTGCGGGCGAGTTGGGTTGCGACCTCTTCGGGCGCGGCCCCCATGTCGAGCATCACGGTTGCCGATTGCCGCTCCATCGCTCGGCGCAGCGACTGAGGCAACGATTGCCGCGTCGCTTCGCGCAGCAAATCGTGACGGAATCTCATCTGATCACCGTCTTCGACGAGTAGGTCGGCGTGGACAGCCTCTCCTACCGCCGATACCAGGGCAGCGGGTCGGCGTTCCAACATCGCGGCGAGCAGCCGGGCCGAGAACCGGTCAGGCAGCACTGCGGCGACTCGCACGACTTGGCTCGCGGGATGGGAGAGCTGGTCGAGTCGTTGCTGCATAGTGTCGCTGAGCCGGCGCGGCAACATGTCACCAGTGGCGGCCGCACGCCCGCCGCTGACATCGAGTCGGCCCTCCTCGTCCAGTCCCCGCAGCAGCTCCGTTAGCAGGAACGGGTTGCCGTGCGCCTTGTCGGCGAGACTCAGGAGCGACGCATCCGCGTTGGCTCGTACGGCGTCTTGCACGATGTCGGCGACCGCGCTGGGTGTCATCGCTGTCAATCGCAGAAACGTGGCATCCTCGCGTTCCAGCGCGGTCAGCGTCTCGCGAACGACGGGGCCGCCGGCGCCGGTTCGTGCGGTTAGCACCCACAGCACCGGGGCATCGGGCCTCGTCGTGGCCAGCGACCGCAGCGCCAGGAGGGTGGCGTTATCAGCCCAGTGGATGTCCTCGAGGACAATCACCAACGGTATTCGGGACGCGGTCGCATATATCGCAGCTTGCAGATCGCGCACCACCCAGTAGCGGAGATCGGCCGACGTGCCCAAGCGACGCAAAGCCTCCGCATCACCGACAGGGGGCTCGGCGCGCAGGGTCGCCATGAACAGCGAGAAAAACGGCACCGTCTGCTGATACTCGAACGCCTCGCCGAACAGTGCCCGAATACCGGCCTTCTCAGCGAGCGCCAAGACCTCGGTTGACAAGCGGCTCTTCCCGATCCCGGGTGGGCCCTCGATGACCAGCACGCCCCCGCGGCCCTGAGCGAGCGCCGCGATCAACGCGCCGACCACCTTGAGCTCGCCCGCCCGCCCACGCATCGGCGGTATGCGCAGCTTCCCTGACGCCCTCGCGGTGCTCATCCGCACCCCCGCCCCCGGGTCCGTGGCCCCGGACTGCGGGAAGCCTAACGAAGCCTCGCGGACAGCGCCATTGGGCTTGTCGGGTAGGGCGGCAGCCGCCGGAGCACGCGTAGCGCGTACGACCATTCGTCGCGACCGACCCGGCAGATTCGCGCGCCCGGGGTTATCCGACGGAACATACGTGGCAGATGCTGCTGGCTTGACCGGGTATGCCTGGAAAAGCCGCTTTGATTCCCCGCCCGATGTCATGCTGCCACCTGGACTTCTACCGACAGGTAGTCGGCTATGCCGTGTGCGGCAGGCCAGTCACCAGCGCGCAACGCTCGGCTGAGCAAATCTACTAATGGACTGCAGGCGTCCAACTCGGCCAGCCATGAGGCCACCGTCGCCGCGATGTGATCTGCTCCCTGGACGCGTACGGTACGGCCGTCGTGTAGGCGATCGGTCACCTGATAGATAGTCATTTCTCCCATACCTTTCGCTGGATCATGTTGTGGTTGTTGCGCTGCATTGGGCGGCTCGTGCGGGGGTTGCGGGCATCGGATTGCCTGACAGCCGAGCCGGCGTGCGTCCGACGCTCTGTGCCGTTGGTTGCCTCACCGTCGCCCTTTCGATCGGTCCGATGCATTAGCTGATGTGACCCATGACACCGCCGCGGGCGTATGCTGAACGTCTCAATCTGAGCAGGGTTGGGCGTCTCAATCTGAGACGCCGGAAATGCCGGGCGGCTGCACCGCTCGGTGGGGGAGCGAGGTCCATGCGGCGATGAGCTTGCAGGCCGACCTCCAAACCGACGTTCGCCGGGTGAGGGAACGGTTCTTGTCCGAGGGGGACTTGGAGGCGGAGACCGCCAGGGAAAAGTTCCTGTCCGTGGAGTCCCTTGACGCTGCGCGATCACTCGATGAGGACATTCTGCGGCCCAGTGTCTTGGACTCCTGGCGTCGGTCGCAGGCCCTGCGCGTACACCCGGACCGGGTCGAGCTCCCGTACGTGCGTGAACCCAACAGGGGTTCACGGTTGGCGCGTGCGGCCGCGCCGGTGCTGCATCGCGTCACCGATGACCTGGCTGCGCAAGCTGTCAGCGTTGTCCTGACATCAACTGACGGCGTGGTGGTTGAACGTACCGCCGCAGAAGTGTCCATCCTCAACGCGTTGGATACGGTGAGCCTGATACCGGGCTATAGCTTGGCTGAAGAGGTGGCGGGTACCAACGGGATTGGGACCGCGCTCGAGACCGGGAGGCCCGCGTTCATCCGTGGTGGCGAGCACTACGTTGCGATGTTCACCGGTTTCGCGTGCGCAGGTTCGCCGATCCGGGATCCTATAACGCGCAGGGTGATCGGCGCCGTCAATCTGAGTTGTCTGGCCAACGAATCCGATCCATTGTTGCTCGCGCTGGCTACCAGCGCCGGTCGTCACATTGAGGATCGCATGCGGGTGCAGGCTCATGAAGGTGAGACCGCGCTATTGGAGGCGTACCTTCAGCAGACGCGGCGATCTACGAGCGGTGTGCTCGCGATTGGTGGCGATGTCGTGCTGATGAACCCCTATCTGCGCAGGACACTGGACGGCCACGAGCAGACCGCGCTGCTCGAACACGCTTCGGATCTGCTCAGCTGCACGCTTTCGGACACGGCGCTGGCTGTTCTGCCAAGCGGGCGCGTCGCCAAAGTCTCCACCGCCGACCGCTCGACGACAGGCGGCGGCCGCGCCAATGTCGTTTTCCACGTTGATCTTTCCACCGAGACCAGCTCGCACCCGCCTCAAAGCGGCCGCTTAGCGCACATTCATATCCCTGGCCTGGCGGGTCGTAACAGCGCGTGGCTGCGCTGCTGTAAGCAGGTACGGCAATGCTGTCGCGACCGGGAATGGGTGATGCTCGAAGGGGAGAGAGGATCTGGTCGGACGCGTTTGGCCCAGGCGGTGGGGCAGTATGTGAAGTCGGACCGAACGGTTCGGGTGATGCGCGCCGAAACATATTCCAGCGCCGCGTCTTTCGTCGCCGAGCTTGCGACACTGTCCGGCGATGAGGACTTCGCCGTGGTGATCGCCGACGTGGATGACATCGATAAGGACACGCTCGAATCGATCACCTCGATGCTCGCCGCGCGCGCAGGCCGGGGATGGGTCGCGGCGACCACGAGTGGTGCGACTTCTTCAGCACCGATCAAGCAGCTGCTGCCGCTGTTTACCCATACCGTCACGGTGCCGGCACTGCGACACAGGATTGACGACCTCGAGGAACTGGTGCCGCTGCTGCTACGCGAAATCACCCGGGGTGCTGATGTGGAGTTGGCACCCGATGCCATGCGCCAACTCAGTAGGCTGCCGTGGCCTGGCAACGTCTCGCAGCTGCGTCGGGTCCTGACCGAAACCGTTGCCCGCCAACGATTCGGCATTATCAGCGCCGACAAGCTGCCCCCGGAGTGCCGCTCAGTCACGCGGCACAAGCTGACTCCAATGGAAGCCCTCGAGCGCGACGCGATTGTCCGTAGCCTTCAAGACAATGGCGGCAACAAGCAAGAGGCGGCACGCGCCCTGGGCATGTCGCGCGCAACCATCTACCGCAAGCTAAACCGCTACGGCATCGCGTAACACCCCCTAGGCTTGTCTGCTCCGCGCTTTGGCTGGCAATCATTGTCGCGAATCGCAACGTCGCTCGGTATTTGCTTCACAAAGCTTCGGGCAGCCAAAACGCGGATGCGCTGTTGGCACTTCAACTGACTCACCCCCGCGTCCTGTGGTAGTTACGCGGCAATCGTCCCCATGGATTGAATCGCCGACAGGGCGGTTTCCGGGCACTTCTTCCCTAATCGCCATTACCGCAATTGCAGATCGATTCCTCCCTCGCTTCTCGCAACACGCGCCAAATCGCCCGGGTGAATCAGTTCGCCGGGTGATGACCACTCATCCCACATCGGTTAATGCTCGCTCAACAGATAGATGGCGAGCGGACGGTACGTGAGCCGGCCATGCTTTTCGGATCTGCGTTCGGGGCCGCTTAAGCGAGCGACCCGTCGCGATGACGGTAGACGGCCTGCCTGCGCTGATCACCGCGGAACGCCATCGAGACGAATTGGAGAAACCAGATGAAGCCTCGCCAATTTCAACGATCGCCTGCTGAATGCGGCGCCGGCGCCGCGCGATCAGCATGGCTGCCGCATCGAATGCGTGATGCCGCAGCCTTTGCACGGCGTTGGGCGGATCGGAAGGGAGAAGGCGCGACGGACGCCGTCCCGGCTATCGAGGATCAACTTCACGCGCTGCAGCCCATCTGCAGTGCCCAGCGGGTGTCGACCGGCTTTACATGCGGTGCACCGGCGGTGGCGGTCGCCGAGATACACGCCATCGACGGATGCGACCAGATGGGGCTGACCCCAGACGGCGACCTCGTCGAGACGCTCTGCCAGGCCTGCCTGTCCACTCTGCAATGGGCGATGGCGACCTACGTGGGCGACAAGCGCGAGATGGCGTCCCGATGCGGCGCCCACCCGGCATGCACCACGTGCGGGCGTCCCACTGGATACCTGGGCAGTGTCTTCGCGGTGCGCCCGATCGGGCCCGAGGGGCTGGCACCATGACCCGACGACTACGCATTGCCTTCTTGTTTGTGGCCGTGGTTTCCGGCGATTACGCGGTCCTCATGTTGATCAATGGTCAGTTAATCGATTTCGGCGTCGCCGCCGCCGTTTGTGCGGGATCCTTTGTCGCGGCCGGGCTGATCGTCTGCGCGGGCAGGCGACGCCGCAAGGCGATGGCGCGGGGACGAGCGGCCGTCTGGGAGCGCCGTGACCGGCAGGCGGCCGCCGCCGGCCAACAGTGCGCGGTATGCGGAGCTGCGCGTCAAAAGCCAAGCGACTCACCCAGATTCGTTGACCGGCAGACCGCGCGCTTATGCGCGGCGTGCGCGCCGGCCCTCAACTAGAGCCGGCACCATGAGCCGGGCCCGGAAGTGCTTACAGCCCATGTTGATCCATATGTCCGATTGCCAGGTGCTGCTTCACGACGCGCAGCTGGCGGCCCAGCGACTGGCCACCGCCGGTGTGGCCGACGCTGTGCGGGTATGGCCGGGCCAAATCCACGTGTTCCAACTCGCCGCGCCGATGATCCCCGAAGCCACCCGCTCACTGCGCCAGGTCGGCCGCTACATCCGCGAAGCGACCGGATAACCAAGGCACCCTGGGGTTTTCGAAAGGTGGATTTCGGGGCGCTGCCACCAGAAATCAACTCCGGCCGGATGTATTCCGGGCCCGGCTGCGGGTCGATGCTGGCTGCCTCGGCAGCCTGGGACGGGCTGGCCGCCGACTTGCATTCCACGGCGGCCTCCTATCAGTCGGTGATCTGGGACCTGGCCGGTGCCGCATGGCTGGGACCCGCATCGGTGGCGATGACTGCCGCCGCGGCACCCTATGTGGCTTGGCTGACGACGACGGCTGCGCTGTGCGAGCAGGCCGCCACCCAGGCCACGGCCGCCGCGGCCGCATACGAGGCCGCGTTTGCGATGACGGTGCCCCCGCCAATGATCGCAGCCAACCGTGCGCAGTTGATGTCGCTGATCGCGACAAACTTCCTCGGCCAAAACACCCCGGCGATCGCGGCCACCGAAGCCCAGTACGGAGAAATGTGGGCCCAGGATGCCGGGGCGATGTACGAGTATGCCGGCGCGTCCGCTGCCGCTTCGGCCTTACCGCCGTTCACCCCGCCCCCGCCCACCACAAATCCAGCCGGGGCCGCCGGCCAGGTTGCCGCGGTTGCCTACGCCAGCGCCACGCCGGCCGGCACAGCCACCCAGACCGTCATGTCGACGGGCTCGCAAATGCTCTCCGCGGTACCCAGTGCGCTTCAGGGACTTGCACTGCCCTTACCGGCCGCCGCGGCATCACTGCCATCGTTCTCGCAATTGCTGAGCTTACTGAGCCCGGTGAACCTGGCCGTTGCGTCGGCGTCGACGGGCATCACGTCGACGGGCATGGCCGGGTCGTACGCGGGTTTGGGATATGCGGCGCACTACGACCCAGACGGTGCCAGCAAGATGGATGCCATACTGCGACACTTGGGAGCGGCTCCGGCGGGCTCAGGAACGGGCGCAACAGCCTCATTGGACACGGCAGACCTGGGGGCAGGCGGCGGTACGGCACCTGCGTCGTCGGCGGGGTTGGGCCGAGCCTCCTCAATCGGCGCGCTGTCGGTGCCCCCGAGCTGGTCCGCGGCCGCCCCGCCGATCAGACGCGCCGCGGCAGCGTGGCCGAACACCCTCCCTGGTGCCGCCCCGACGGTCCTGGCAGCAATCCCGGAAAACCTGCTCAACGAAATGCTTTTGGCGGGTATGGCCGTACGCGGCATCCGCGGTGCTCCGACTCAGGGCCGGCCCACGATCACCATCACTGTGACGCAGCATCCGCCGGATAACGACCACGGGCCCTGATGCGCGCCCATCCGGCCAGTGTTGCCTTCCTGTGCTCACCCGGGTGAATTAGCTCGCCGGGTGATGACGACTCACCCCGCGTCGGTGAATGCTGACTCAGCAGCTGGCGAGCGGAGGGCAAATGCAGCCGACAACGTACCGGATGTGCATTCAAGGCCGCGTGACCGAACGGCTTGGGTACGCATTTGAAGGGATGCGCCTCGAGGCCGGTGCGAACGAAACGGTGTTCACCGGTGAAATCCGCGACCAGTCCCAGCTTTACGGACTTCTCGACCGGGTCCGCGATCTAGGCCTTGAGCTCGTCAGCGTACAACCGCAGCCCGCGGCCGACCCGACGACAACACCCCACATCAGGAAGGACCTGTAATGCAAGCCATCACTGTTTCAGATCGCGACGCCGGCGTCGCCGGCCTGTCGCTGACGGAGCTGCCCTACCCCGAGGCGGCCGACAACGATGTCGTCGTGCGGGTTCACGCGGCCGGTTTCACACCCGGGGAGCTTGAGTGGCCGCACACTTGGATCGACCGCGCTGGTCATGACCGGACACCGAGCGTGCCCGGCCACGAGCTGTCGGGCGTCGTGGTTGAGTTGGGTTACGGCACCACCCTTTTGACTGTCGGTCAGCGGGTGTTCGGGCTCGCCGACTGGGCCCGCAACGGCTCGCTGGCGGAGTACACCGCGGTGGAAGCCCGTAATCTCGCACCGCTGCCGATGGACATCGACCATACTGTGGCCGCGGCGCTGCCGATCTCTGGATTGGCCGCCTGGCAGGGCTTGTTCGACCACGGCCGCCTCGCCGCCGGACAAACGGTTCTGATCCACGGCGCCGCGGGCGGCGTTGGGTCGATTGCGGTGCAGCTCGCCCGCGAGGTCGGTGCGCGCGTCATCGGTACCGGCCGGACCGCAGACCGAGACCGCGCGGGGGAGCTCGGCGTCCATACCTTCCTCGACCTGGAGACCGAAAACCTCGAGGACGCAGGCGAAGTCGACGTCGTGTTTGACGTGATCGGCGGAGACATTCTCGCCCGCTCGGCGGCTCTGGTGCGGGCTGGCGGAACGCTCGTCACCATCGCCGAGCCGCCGAAGACCCTGCCGCGCGATGGGCGGGCAATTTTCTTCCTGGTCGAAGCCGATCGCGCCCAGCTTGCCGACCTCGCCGCGCGAGCACGGGACGGACGCCTCAAGCCGGTGGTGGGTGCCGTGCTGCCACTCGCCGAAGCCGCCGCCGCGTTCGCTCCCGGCAAGCGCATCCCTGGCAAGACGATCCTGCGCGTCGCAGAAAACTGAAAACGGAAGGCAGCCAAAAATGGCGCTAAAAATACCACTCGCCGCACTGACAGTTGCGACGCTCGCGTCCGCTTGCCACGCCGAGGCGGCGCCCGAGAAGTCGGGTCAAAACCCGGTTGTCCGCCCGGTTTTCAATCAACCTACCCCCAATGTTCCGGGCAAATCACTTGAAGCAGTGTCAGTCAGCTATCCGCCAGGAGCTAAAAGCGGAGCTCACCACCACGCGAAATCGGCGTTCATCATGGCGTACGTGATCTCCGGAGCGATCCGCAGCCAAGTCGAAGGCGAGCCTGAACGCGTCTATCACGCCGGTGAGACGTGGACTGAAGCCCCCGGCGCGCACCACACGATCAGTGAAAATGCCAGCGCCACCGAACCCGCTGAATTACTCGCAGTCTTCCTGCTCGATACCGGAGACAGCCCGCTTACCACGGACGACAACGCGAGAAGATGAGCTGTCGCGTCAACGATGAAAAATGTTCGCACCGTTCGACATCCACAATGTGACGACATTTCCATTCCCGGGAGGGCTCCGTGCGCACGCCTGATCCGATCCGGGCCGTCCGGATAGCGCTGCGCTTGTCGCTCGCGACCGCCTTTCTGTCCGCTGTCGCCGACCGATTCGGTTGGTGGGAGCCGTTTGGGCAGGGGAGCTGGGGAAGCATGGCAGCTTTCGCCGGCTATGCCCACCAGCTTGTTCCATTTGCTTCTGGATGGTTATTGACCGTCATCGTATGGGCTGCCACCGCAACCGAAACGATCCTGGGAGTCCTGCTCCTCAGCAGCTGGCAGCCAAAACTCGTCGGCGCGGCGACTTGCTTGGTGCTCATTATATTTGGAACCGCGATGGCTGTATCCCTCGGTGTGGAAACACCGCTTAGCTACAGCGTCTTCTCCGCGGCCAGCGCAGCCGCGGCCTACGCGATACTCGGCACACCATCACGACCACACACCTTAGGCGCCTTGTTTAGTCCGGGTACTCGAAACTGTCGCGAGCCGACGGTGACTGCGGCTAATCCATTGAGTCGGTTCGGAAGTGAAGGTAGATGAAAGCTAGTAAAAACTTCGACGTGATCGTCGTAGGCGGCGGGGTGGGCGGCGTGGCTGCCGTGCGGAAGCTTGCGTCCGTAGGCCTTTCGGTAGCGCTCGTGGAGGATCGTCTGGTCGGTGGAGAGTGTCATTACTTCGCCTGCAACCCGAGCAAAACACTGATTCGCCCGATCGAAGTGTTCAATCTCGCGAAGGCGGTCCCTGGTGTGCGAGAAACCATTTCGCGCGGAGGTCTGGACGTTGCGGCTGTCTTCGCGAAGCGCGACGCGATCATCGAGCACCTCTCGGACCAAGACCGGACGGCATCACTGCAGCAAGCCGGTGCAGCAGTGTTTCATGGCATTGGCCGGTTGAGCGGCCAACGAACAGTGCGCGTGGCCTACGCCCTGGGAGATGCCACCGAAGCCGTCTTGACTGCACGCCACGCGGTCGTTGTTGCCACCGGCACTCGTCCTCACGTGCCGGAGGTACCTGGGTTGGCGCAAGCACGCCCGTGGACCAATCGGGACCTGACGACCATGACGCATGTGCCACCCCGCGCGCTGGTGGTGGGTGGCGGCCCGGTCGGTGTCGAGTTCGCGACCATCCTGACCGGTTTGGGATCCGCGGTAACACTTCTGGTACGTGGGAACACCCTGCTTCCCAACTTCGAACCCGAAGCCCGCGAGCAGATCGCGCAGTCACTGCGAAGCAAAGGCGTCACGATTCACTTTGAGACGGAGTTGTCGGAGGTGGCCCGACCCGTGGCGGGCGGGCCCGTCACCGCAACCTTCCACCGCCAGAGCATCGAGGTAGACGAGATCGTCCTGGCCGCCGGACGGCGCACCAATACCGACAACATCGGGCTGGAAACCCTTGGGCTGCCGGACGGGATCGTTGCTGTGAACGACCATTTACAGGCGGTCGGCGTCACAGGCGGTTGGCTTTACGCGCTGGGAGATACCACCGGGCGTGCTCGGCTGTCTCATATCTCCACGTACCACGGCCGTCTCGTGGCCGAAATCATCGCGGCCCGGGCCGCGGGACGAGAACTGTGCGACGACGAGCTGGCTGCCCATGATGCCGGCAGCACCGCGCAGGTCATCTTCACTGAGCCTCAAGTAGCCAGGGCGGGGCGCACGGAAAGTCAGGCCCGAGCAGAAGGGTTCGCGGTAAGAACGCGAACCGCTCGTTATCCCGACGCGGTGTCATTCCTCGCCCTCTACCGGGACGGTTTCGATGGATGGGCGAAGTTGGTCATCGACGCCGAGACCAACACACTGCTGGGGGCGACGTTTGTCGGCCCGGAGTTCTCCGAGTTGGTTCAAGCCGCCACCCTGGCAATCGTCGCGAAGGTCCCGATCAGTCTCCTACGCCACGCCGTCGCGCCACAACCAACGGTCAATCAGGTCTGGGATCCGCTGCTCGCCGAAGAAGCCGAACTCGCCCCATTACTGAAAAACGGGGCGCAGAACGTAAACAAGGGCGCTCAAGTGAATCGCCTTATTTCTCAATCTCATTAGACTCGATCTTCGAGAGGAATCTCTATGACCTACGACTGGTCGGTCGTTTCGCTGTGACAATGCTGGTAGCGGGAGTCCGCACGCTCGGTGGCAACGTGGAGACGCTCGAAGTGGACGACCCGCGACCGTTGGCGGCCGACGAGGTCCTCATCGACATTCGCGCGGCCGGGGTTGGCAACTGGGACAACATAGTTCGCTACGGCGGTTGGGACGTTGGCACCGGGCCGCCGTTGGCGCT
Source organism: Mycobacterium mantenii (assembly GCF_001667865.1). GTDB lineage: Bacteria > Actinomycetota > Actinomycetes > Mycobacteriales > Mycobacteriaceae > Mycobacterium > Mycobacterium mantenii_A. The sequence continues at coordinate 221,105 of NZ_LZJP01000110.1, forward strand.
CGGCGTCGAGGCTGCCGGAGTCATCAAGGCCGTCGGTAACCTTCCGAGCGGATTCAGTGTGGGTGATGAGGTGCTGTGCCACCCTGTGCCGCTGCGCGACCAAGGTACGTGGGCGCCGTTTCTGATCGCACCCGTCGGATCGCTCGCCCACAAACCGCCCGCGATTCCGTGGGAGATCGCAGCGATCTTTCCGGTGCCGGCGTTGACCGCCGAGCAGGTGGTCAGTGAGGCGCTGGCCCTTGACGGTGGCGAAACGTTGCTCGTTCATGGCGCGGGTGGAATCACCGGCGGGCTCATTGTCCAGCTGGCCGCCCTGCGTGGTGTCGATGTGCTCGCCACCGCCGGCCCGCGCAGCGCCGACCGAGTCCGCGGGCATGGTGCCCGCGAAGTAATCGACTACGGCGATCCGCTGTGGCCACAGCACGCAAAGGCGTTGGCAAAAGACAATATTGACGCCGTCGCCAACGCGGCCCCCGGGGGCGCAGCTGTGGCGATGACCGCGCTGGCCGACGGTGGCCGACTGGCCACCATCACCCCCGACCCGCCTGCACCCACCCGCGGCATCAGCGTAACCGCGGTCTACGTCCGTTCCGACGGCGCTCAACTCGACCGCCTGGCCGCGATACTCGCCTCCGGCCGGTTGAGCATGCCGACCCCCCGCTCCTGCGGCCTGGATCAGGCCGCTTCCGCACTCGCGCACGTCGTCGCAGGCCACGAGTCCAACGGGGTGGTCATCACGAAAGACATCTAACGAAGTCGCAGTACCCGCAGAACAAATCTCACATCACCAAGGAGTCTCGAGATGACCACCATTACCCGGATCCGTACCGGAGTGGCCGATCACATCGGCAAATACGCCGACGCTGTCGCGGTATCCGGCGGCGGCACACACATTTTCGTCGCCGGAACACCCGGGGTGCGCGAAGACGGCTCCCTGCCCGAGGACTTCACTGACGAAGCCCGGCAGTGCTGGGCCAACGTCGAAAGCGCGCTCCGCAAGGCCGGCGCCGAGCTCACCGACATCGTCTACATGCGCCAATGGGTCACCAGCCGTGACAATGCGTCCGCCTACCTGGCGGTGAGCAAGGAGATCATCCGCCACGAACCCGCCGGCATGTTCAGCATCATCGACGGGCTGGTGTGGCCCAACATCCGCGTGGAAGTCGAAGTCATCGCCATCGTGCCGGCATGAGCGATTATCCCATCGTCGACCTGTCCACCGACGCGCTGCTGACCACGACGCGCTCGGTGCGCAAACGTCTCGATTTGACGAAACCTGTTCCCATCGGCCTGATCCGGGAATGTCTGCAGATCGCGGTGCAGGCACCGACCTCGTCCAACGTGCAGAACTGGAGCTTCATCGTGGTCACCGACGCCGAACAGCGTCGCGCGATCGCCGATGTGTACCGCCGCACATGGGACTGGATCGTCGGGTCCCCTTTCGCGGTAGCCGATCGGTTCAAGAACGACCCCGTGCGCAACCGCGAGCAGCGCAAAGTGTCCGACAGTGCGGCGTATCTCGCGGAGCACTTTTGCGAGGTCCCCGTGTTGACGATCCCGTGCGTCGAGGTCATCGACGGTGACGGCAGGCTGACGGCCGAAAACGCCAACCAATATTGGAGTTCGATCATGCCCGCCACATGGAGCTACATGCTCGCCGCGCGCTCTCGGGGCTTGGGAACCACGTGGACCGGGGTGACCATAATGGCCGACGACGAGATGCGGGCCATCCTCGGGCTGCCCGACAACGTTTATCACGCCACGACCATCCCCACCGCCTACTACACCGGCACGACCTTCCGACCTGCCAAACGGATTCCGCTCGATGACGTGGTGCACTTCGACCGATGGTGAGCCCCCAGTGACATTGCGCGAGGCGGCACCCACCAGCCGGGCGATGGTGGTCGCGGTGATGGTGTCGATGGTCGCGTTCCTCGACTCCACCGTGATCAACCTGGCTTTGCCGGCCACCGAACACGACCTCGGGGGCGGCCTGGCGCTGCAGCAATGGATCATCGACGGCTACCTGTTGGCGATGGCGGCTGCGATTCTGCCCGGCGGGTCCATCTCGGATCTGTTCGGACGCGTTCCAGTGATGCGGTTCGGGCTGTTGGCTTTCGGGGTGGGTTCGGTTCTGGCGGCGGCTGCGATGTCACCGGCGATCCTGATCGCCGCACGCCTGATCCAGGGTCTGGGTGCGGCCTTCCTCGTGCCGGGCTCGCTGGCGCTGATCAACACGGTGTTCGACAAAGCGCACCAGTCCGCGGCGATCGGCGTCTGGACCGGGTGGACAGGAACCGCCTTCGCCCTGGGCCCTCTGCTGGGCGGATTGTGCGTCGATTTCCTGAGCTGGCGTTGGATTTTCGTGTTGTCGGCGATCCCCATGGCGGTCGGTTATGCGCTGACGTTCTGGTTGTGCCCGATGTCGGGGCGCGTCGGAGGCGCCCGCGTCGATACCGCCGGGGTGGGCCTGTCGGCGGTAGGGCTGGCTGCGACCGTGTATGCGTTGATCGAATCGCAACGTGGCGGCTGGACCGACCCGGCGGTCATCGCACCGCTGGTGATCGGGATAGCCGCACTTGCCGGTTTCGTGAGGTGGCAGCGCCGCAGCATGTCTCCGATGCTTCCGTTGGCACTGTTCACCTTTCGCAACTTCGCCGCGGCCAATCTCGTCACCGCGTTCGCCTATGGCGCATTGACACTGGCGTCGCTGGCCATCGCCCTCTACACCCAAGAAGTCGGCGGCTACTCGGCCACCGCGACCGGACTGGCAACCCTGCCGATCCCGGCGCTGTCGTTCGTGTTCGCCAAGCACGTCGGCCGCATCGCCGCGCGGGTGGGGCCACGCGCGTTCCTGATCGCCGGACCCGCGTTGGCGGGGATCGGGCTGCTGCTGATCCGCCCGAAACCCATTGGATTCCACGCGATCACCGACCTGGTTCCCGGGATGACCGTGCTGGCCATCGGGCTGGTCGCGACTATCACACCGCTGACGTCGGTGACGTTGGCTTCGGTGCCGACCGAACAGAGCGGCGTGGCGTCGGCGATCAACAACGCCGTCTCACGGCTGGCCGCGCTGATGTCGATCGGGTCCATGGCCCTGATCAGCGTTGGCACGAGCGCTGCCGGATTCGCCCGCGTGTTAGAGGCGAGCGCCGCGCTGTTTGCCCTGGGCGCGCTGTGCGCCGCGCTGTTGATAACCAACCCCCCTGGCGGGTGCCAACCTGTGCCCTGCGACATCGCGGCGTTGTGCCGCGACCGGCCCGGTGTGCAACCAGCCCTGGCCAGCGGCCCCTCGGCCGCGATCGAACCATCGCCTCCGCGGTGATCGCTCACCCGTGAAAGGTAATAGTGACAAACACTGCAACCGACTGGATTGACAGCCGCGAGATGCGCGCTGCTGCTGCAGCGCGTCGGTGTGGCGACCGGCCCGGGAATCAATTCGACCGCGACGGCGTTCGGCTAGCCGTGGCGCACGCGAAGAGATGTCTTGATGTAAGCCGGTCCACCATTCCGAATCGGGGAACACAGTGTTGAGGCTTCTCAAGCGGGCGTGGGTTCCGCTGGTCGTGGCCGTGGCACTGATCGTCGGCGGCGTTGCGGTTATCCGACTCAACGGCGTCTTCCCAGGACCCGGCCTGCCCAAGCCCGATCCCCGAGACGCGACCCCGCCGTACGCGGCTAAGACCGCCATCTACGAAATTCTGGGACCGCCCGGGACGACGGGCGTCGTCAACTGGATGGATGCGGAGTCATTACCGCAGAAAGCCAGCTTCACCACCTTGCCGTGGTCGAAGACGATCGTCGCTCAGATGCCCGGCATCTTCGCTTACGTCGTCGCCCAGGGTGACAGTCCCTCCATAGGCTGCCGCATCACCGTCGACGGCAAGTTGGTCGATCAACAACAGACCAACACCCGGGACGCGCAGGTTTCTTGCTTGGACAAGTCCGCGTGACCGACGACACGAGCGACACCGACAGAATCCCCGTCGCCCAACGCACCGCAGTTGAGCGCAAACCACGTCTGGCCCGCACCATCCGCGTCCTGGCGCTGCCGATCGTCGTGGCCTGGCTGCTGATCGCGGTCGGCGTCAACGTCTTCGTCCCGCAGTTGGAGAAGGTTGCCGAGGATGTCTCGGTGCCGCTCTCGCCATCCGACGCCCCCTCGGTGACCGGGATGAAGCACATCGGCGAGAAATTCAAGGAGTACGACTCCGACAACCTCGTCCTGGTGACCCTGGTCGGTGACAAGCCTCTCGGCGAGGACGCTCACCGGTACTACGACGATCTGGTCAAGAAGATCCAGCAGGACCACGAACACGTCGAGCATGCGCTGAACTTCTGGGGACAGCGATTCACGGCCTCCGGTGTCGAGAGCTACGACCACAAGGCCGCCTACGTCCAGGTCAACCTGCGCGGTGACCAAGGCGGCGCGATCGGCGACAAATCGGTTGCCGCGGTTCGCAACATAGTCGCGGACTCGAAGCCGCCGGCCGGGGTGAAGGCCTACGTCGCCGGTCAGGGCGCCCTGACCGCCGACACGATCGTGGTCGGCGACGCGAGCCTGGCCAAGATGACGATCATCACCATCATCATCATCGCGATCATGCTGATGTTCGTTTATCGATCGATCGGCACGGTGCTGCTGACGATGGTCATCCTGTTCGTCGGACTGGCCACCGGTCGCGGCGTGGTCGCGCTGCTGGGCGACACCGGCATCATGGGGCTGTCGACCTTCGCCGTCAACTTGCTGACGGCACTGGCCATCGCGGCGGGCACCGACTACGCGATATTCATGGTCGGTCGCTACCAGGAGGCCCGCGAACGGGGGCTGGACTCCGAAGCCGCCTACTACGACACCTTCGCCGGTGTCACCAAGGTGGTGCTGGGCTCGGGTTTGACGATCGTCGGGGCGCTGGCCTGTCTGAAATTCACCCGGTTGCCGTACTTCAGTTCGCTGGCGTTTCCGTGCGCGGTGGGTCTGCTGGTCGTGGTTGCGGCCGGTGTCACGCTGACGCCGGCGCTGATCGCTTTCGCAAGCGGCTTCGGCCTTTTCGATCCCAAGCGCGAGTTCAACTACACCCGGTGGCGCCGTTTGGCGACGGCCATCGTGCGGTGGCCGGCGCCCATCCTCGCGACCTCCGTCATCCTGGCGATCGTCGGTGCGATTGGCTTGATGGGCTTCACCCCGCGCTACAACGACCTGTACTACCTCCCGCAGAGCGCTTCGTCAGCGCAGGCGTACACCGCGGCCGATCAACACTTCACCCAAGCTCGTCTGAACCCAGACCTGCTGATGATCGAATCGGACCACGATCTGCGCAATCCCCGAGACATGCTGGTCCTGGACAAGATTGCCGGTGCCATCTTCCGGGTGCCCGGCATCGAACGGGTGCAGAGCATCACCAGGCCTCTCGGCCCGCCGATTCAAGACGGATCCGTCCCGTTCCAGCTCAGTGTGCAAAGCGCGCCGATCCGCAGCAACCTGAACTACCTGAAGGACCGCGTCGGAGACATCAAGAAGATCACCGGCTTCCTCGACACTCAGATAGCACTGTTGGAGCGCCAGTACGCGGTGACCCAGAAGCTCGCGAACGCCGCGGACGACAGCTCGAAAACGACGGGGGAGACCGCGGCCATCACGGACGAAATCCGTGATCACATTGCCGATTTCGACGACTTCTGGAGACCGATCCGCAGTTACTTCTACTGGGAGAAGCACTGCTTCGACATCCCGATCTGCTGGTCGCTACGATCGCTCTTCGACGCGCTGGACGGGTTCGATCAGCTGGCCGAAAAATTCCACGCCCTCACCAGCGACCTCACCGACACGGCCAAGGCCACGCGCGAATTGCTGGCGATCATTCCCGAGAATATCGCTGTCTCGAAGTCGATCCGGGATACGACGCTGACCATCTACAGCACGTTCGACAGCCTGATCGATCAGTTCGACCGACTGACCGACACGAACGCCGTGATGGGCAAGTCCTTCAACGACTCCCAGGTGGAGAGCCTGTTCTACCTGCCCCCCGAGATCTTCCAGAACCCAGACTTTTTGCTGGGGTTGAGCCTGATGGTGTCGCCGGACGGTAAGGCCGCTCGCTTCATCATCACTCACTCGGTGGATCCGGCAACGACAAAAGGAATCGCGTCTGTCGATCAGGAGCGCCAAGCCGCCAAGGAGGCAATCAAACTCACCTCCCTGGAGAATGCCGACATCTACCTCGGCGGTACGGCCGCGACGTTTTACGACATCGCCAACGGCGCCAAGTACGACCTGATGATCGCCGGGGTGGCCTCGATCGTGCTCATCTTCATCATCATGGTGATCGTCACCCGCGCGTTGGTCGCGGCGGGCGTCATCGTGGGCACCATCGTGATGTCGTTGGGGGCCGCCTTCGGGTTCTCGACACTGGTCTGGCAGCACCTTGGCAATTTCCAGTTGCACTGGGTGGCAACCGAATTCGCGTTGATCGTGCTCTTAGCGGTGGGATCCGATTACAACCTGATGCTGGTGTCGCGAATCGAGGAGGAGATCGGAGCCGGCCTGAAAACGGGACTCATCCGCGGCATGGGTGTGACCGGCCCGGTGGTGACAGCCGCCGGTGTGGTGTTCGCCGTCACCATGGCCACGATGATCACCAGCGATCTTCGGGCGATCGGCCAATTCGGCACGACGATCGGCATCGGTCTGTTGTTCGACACCTTCGTCGTCCGATCGCTCATCACGCCATCGATCATGACGGTGATGGGACGCTGGTTCTGGTGGCCGAAGCGGGTACGGGTCCGGCCGGCCAGCCAGATGCTTCGGTCCGTCGGGCCACGCCCGCTGGTTCGTGCTCTGCTGTACCAGCCGCGGCACGCGGCCCCGTCGGATCCGCAGCCGGTAGGGTCCGCCATGCCCTCCTAACCCATGGAGGAGCGTGTGCTTTCGCGCCGAGCCTTCGCTTTTGCGTGGGTCGAGCAGCAGTGCCCCAGATCGCAATGGAACCGGTCACTGCATTCGTGCGAGCAATAGATTGATGCGGCCGGAAGCCAGTCCGGATCGGACAGGTCACGCCATCGGTCGTTCGGATCGAACGTATGACCGCAATGTACGCAGACCCTGGTCTTGGTCTTGACCATAGAGGTCAGGGTACGCGCCACGGCCCTCGATCGGTGCTGGTTTCGGCTTGACAGCCAACAATCTTTCGCAAGCGCGGCCACGCGCCATCGGGTCCGGTCGACTCACCCGGGTGAATAGCGGGTTGGGGTGATGACAGTTCACCCCGCCTGGCTGCAGGCTCAGGACGACCAGAACCGGACGGGATTGTCACCGCGGTTGCGGGGCGCCCCAGCCGACGGCCAAACCGGTGTCGCCGATGCGAAGAATGCGGTAAAGCCGGAGCCGTCAGGGGAACCAGGAAGGGAACCCGCATATGCATTTTGAGGGCAAAAAGGTCGTTGTCGTCGGCGGCAGTGCCGGAATGGGCCGGCAGGTCGCGATCGACGTCGTCGATCACGGCGGCAGCGCGGTCATCGTCGGACGCTCGAAAGCGCGGGTCGATGACACCGTCGCTCAGCTGACGAGCCGGCGCGGCGCAGCCTGGGGCGTCGCCGCCGAGTTGACCGATCGCGCTGCGATCGCGGATGTTCAGCGCGCGCTTTCTGGCGATCACAGCGACGCGACACTGCTGGTAAACGCGGCCGGATTCTTCATCCCCAAGGCGTTTCTCGAGTACGACGCGAGGGACTACGACTCCTACATGGAGCTCAACTATGCCCTGTTCTTCCTGACCCAGACCGTGGTTACGGGCATGATCGCTCACGGGGAGGGCGGCTCCATCGTGAACATCGGCAGCATGTGGGCGCATCAGGCGCTCGGTCTGACCCCATCCGCTGGGCACTCGATGCAAAAAGCCGGCCTGCATGCGCTCACCCATAACCTGGCCATCGAGCTCGCCGGGCACAAGATCCGCGTCAACGCGGTGGCACCGGCCGCCGTGAAAACCCCCGCTCTCGAGCGTTGGGTCCCGATAGACAAGATCGACGCCACGCTCGACGCTTTCGCGCCGGTTCATCCGCTGGGGCGGGTCGGCACCCCCGCCGACGTCGCCAACGCCGTCACGTATCTGCTCTCCGAGGCGGCCAGCTGGGTAACCGGCGCGATTCTCAACGTCGACGGCGGCATCATGGCCGGCCGCAACTAACCCGACGAATGTCCTCTGCCTATAGCGAGCCGGCCCGGAAGAGGTTGGCGCGCAGGTCAATTGTCCGCGTTTTAGCTAAGGAGCATCCGTGTCAGGCGAACACAACACGAAGTCGGCCGCGGCCGGCGCGACAGATGACATCTTGAGGCCAGGCGGCCCGACGGCTAAGTCCGTCGGCCGCACCGAGGGCAAGTCGGTGTTCCTTGGGACGATCGGTGTCCGTCACATCGTCGATTGGGTACACGCGCAAGGACGCTTCTCGGTCCTCGAGCATCCAATGTCACCACGAGCGCTAGCCTCACCGCTTCATCGCCACCACAACGAAGATGAGTACAGCTGGATCATCGAGGGACGCGTAGGCGCTTTGCTTGGCGACGAGGTCCTCTACGGTGGATCCGGCGACTTCATTTTCAAGCCACGAGGCCAATGGCATACGTTCTGGAACGCGGGCGATGAGCCCGCCCGCATCCTTGAGATCATTTCGCCCGCAGGATTTGAGCAGTTCTTCGACGAGCTTGCCGATCGCGGCGGCGTGGACCAGATATCGACCGACAACCTGGATGACCTCTGTACGCGATACGACCTCGAGATGGATGTCGACAGTGTCCCCGAACTATGCAGACGCTTCAACTTGAAATTCCCCGGGGAACCTGTTTGATCATGAACTGCGGGGTCCGAAATCCCTGTATAGACAAGCAAAGTCGACGTTAAAGCCATCCGTGCGTCAGCGAAATATCAAGGAGGACAACCATGGACGGTGATTACGACGACCCGGGGCCCGATAACACCCTGGGTCCCAGCGAATCTCTGGACTCCGACGAGGTGCGCAACGACGACGGTGACATCGTGGTCGACGCACCATTGCGCTGGATCTCGCCGACGGAAAATCTGACGCTGAACAAGCGCCTAGCCGCTGAGGAGCCCGAGTTCGGCTACACCGAGGAACCGCCGCTGTGGCCCCGGCGCCACCGCGGTCAGATCAGTGGCAGCCCACACGACGGCCCATCGTTCTACGGTGTGGCACGCGAAGAGTTTGACCAGGACGAGGAGGACGTCGGCTGACCGCTAGACCTCCCGTGCGCCAGTTGGTGCTCAGGGCATCACTCTGCAGGATGATTCCGAACACAATTCGCTGCTGACTGGAATGACAGGCAGTCACCGACGAGCGAGGCCGGGCAACCCTATGAGGACGCGGGTGCACGAGCTTGACGTCGGCCGAGTTGACGCCTGTGATGACATGGAAGGGATTTTTGGCTGTGAGTGAATCACCAACGCCGATGGGCAGTATCGAACGCAGTGCTCACGATGGGCTGCTGGCAATCATCACCGACAACACCCAAGGAGGGCGGTTCGAGGCCACCGTAGACGACCAGGTGATTGGTCGGCAGCCCTACCGCCGCTACCGCGGCCACATCGTGTTGATGGCCACCGAAGTCGATACGCACTGGCGTGATCGGGGTGTCTCCTCAGCGATGATCAGTGGTGTGCTCACACTGATCCGCAGGGCCGGGCACACGGTTATTCCGCGGTGCAAGATCACGGGTGACTACATCCTGCGCCATCCTGAATACCGGGATCTGGTGACCGACCAATATCAGGGATTGCTCCGCCCGGTGTCGCGGCCCGCTGCGCCCGACAGCACCTAACCGGGCTGCGCCGGGCAAGGGATCGTTGGTGCTTTCAGGGATTCGATCGGCGGCCGAAGGCAGGAAAACGAATTGACCAGTTCAACGCAACTCTGAAAGGTGCATCATGAAGATCGTAGTCATCGGCGGTCGCGGGCTGATCGGCTCGAAAGTCGCGTCGAAGCTCAGCGCGCAGGGCCACGACGTCGTCATCGCCTCACGCCGATCAGGTGTCGATTCGTTCACCGGTGAAGGCCTTGCCAGCGCGCTCGTCGGTGCTGATGTCCTGGTCGACGTCGCGGATTCGCCAGAGTTCGACGATGAACCTGTGATGCGCTTCTTCACCACCACGACCACGAATCTCCTTGCAGCTGAACGGGAAGCCGGAGTCGAACACCATGTGGCGTTGTCGGTGGTGGGTGCGCAGGTCATGCCGGATAGCGGCTACAACACCGCGAAAGCAGCTCAGGAAAACCTGATCAAGGATTCGGGCCGGTCCTATTCGATCGTGCGAGCAACTCCCTTCTACGAATTCGCAGTTGGCTTGGCCGATTCCGCGACGGAGGGAGACATTGTCAGGTTGCCGCACGCGTTGTTCCGTCCTATTGCCGCCGACGATGTCGCCACCGCCGTCGCGCGCGCGGCCGCCGGGCGGCCTATCAACGGAGTAACGGAGATCGCCGGGCCCGAAGTGATGGGCATGGACGACTTCGTCCGCACGGGCCTTGCCGCCAAGGGTGATCAACGTCGCGTCGTGACCGACGCCCAGGCGCCGTACTTCGGTGCGGTGATCGACGATCACAGCCTCGCACCCGACGAGAACGCCACCCTCTTCACTACTCGATTCTCCGACTGGATCGACGCGAGCCGCCGCAGTCCAGGAGATCAACTGTCAAGCAGATGATCTCATCGCCAAGGTGACCTGCACTTGCCCGCACAACAGGCAGGTGGCCAAGTTTCTAGTGTGCGCTCGGAGCGTTAGCTTTCTTCGCTCCGATTTCCGGCGTGGTCGGTCGCCACGCAACCGTGAGGGGGTAACAAGTGCCGGATATGACTAACTCCGAATCGAAATCAACAATGAAGGTGCTGCAGGAAGTACGGTCACCATTGATTCCTGACGATGCCTTCGTGTCGACCGTTCTCATCAACCATCCACCGGGTGCCCCCGGTTACCCGCCACATCGCCTTCCCGGCGGGCCGGGATTCGGTTACATGATTGAGGGTGAGATGTTGTTCGAGATCGAGGGGGAAGCTCCACGCGTCCTTCGCGCCGGAGACGCGTTCTGGGGACCCGGCGGCGACGTGATCCACTATCAGGACGCCAACCACCGGCCTGACATTCCCTGCAGCTTCGTCCTCACGATTTTCCGCGCACCAGGGTTACCGATGCTCGAACGGGTTACCGAAGTGGAGCTCGAGGAGCGAAAAAGGCTGCGAGCCACTAGCTGACTCGCTCGAACACTGGATGATGACTTCGCTTGACGCCGTCAAGACCCGAAAGCGAAACTTTACGCCGCCACAGTGTTCCGCAGTGACCGCGGACCGCGACGCCGGAGTGAGTGCGGGTGAAAGCTCCAGCCTGTTTGACGGTGATGCAACCCCGAAGTTGAGGTCAATCGTGACTGGCGCCGCCGTTCTGGCCCGATTCTTGACCAAGTCGCCACACGAAAACTTATGCTGCCCGCATGACCGAGTTCCGTGCGTCGTCGCCGCCGGACCTTCCCGGCATCCCCTCCGCCGAGGGGCCCTTACCTGGCCCGGATCGTCTGGTCGGCCGTCCCCGGGCGTTGCCCGTGGACTTACTCGGCGAGTTGCACGGTCCGCTGTTCTACGCCGACTTCAACGGGGGCTTCAGGAAGCTCTACGCGTGCTCGCTGGAGCTCGTCACCGAGCTTTGCGACGAAAGCCGCTTCGCCAAGAATCTGACGGCGACCCTTGCCCGAGTCAGGCCGTTGGCCGGTGACGGCCTGTTTACGGCCTACCACGGCGAACCGAACTGGCAGCGCGCCCACGATGTGCTGCTACCGGGTTTCAGTTACGCGGGCCTGCGCGCCTACCACCCGGCGATGCTGGACATCAACTGCAAACTGATCGAGCGGTGGGACGCCAGCACGGGAGTCGGGCCGGTGGATGTGTCCACCGACTTGCAGAAGCTGGCCATGGACACCGTGGCACTCGCCGGATTCGGTTCGCGTTTCGAATCTTTCGAATGCCCCGGCCTGGCTCCGATCCCGCAGAGCTTCACAACCGCGCTGGGGGAATTGACATCTGACACGCCTACTCCGGTGTTCACCGAAGAATTGGCCACGTTGCACACCTTCATCGACGGACTGATCGCCGAGCATCAATCGGGTGACAGTGAGTTTGACGACCTGTTGGCGCTGATGCTGCAACAGGATCCGGACGGCAAACCGGTGCTCGAGACGCAGAATATCCGCAATCAGATCATGACCTTCCTGATCGCGGGGCAGCTCACCACATCGGAGCTGATGCCCAACACGCTGTACAACATCGTCAGCGATCCGACGGTGCTACACCGGGTGCAGGCCGAGGTGGACAGCGTTTTCGGAACCGACGACGACTACTTGCCCGGCTACGACGACATCGGCAAGCTGACCTATCTGCGGCAGGTGATCGAGGAAACCCTGCGGCTGTCTCCGCCGGTGCTGAATTTCGATCGAATGGCCTTGGACGACACCGTGATCGGTGGTCGGTATCCGATCAAGCGCGGCGAGGCGGTCACGGTGCTCACCGGGGCATTGCACCGCCAGCCGCAGTGGGGCGACAATGTCGAACTCTTCGATCCCGACCGGTTCGCTCCCGAACGTTCGGCTTCCCGGCCGGCCGCGTTGTTCAAACCCTTTGGCACCGGTGCGCGATCCTGCATCGGCCGTCAGTTCGCGCTGCACGAGGCGGCCATAGCGCTGGCCCGGCTCGTCCATCGCTACCGCCTCATCGATGCCTACCACTATGTGCCGCAATGGGAAACCCCGACCAGCCGCCGGCCGGTTGGATTCCGACTCGAGGTCCTCCGGCGCACACCGCAGGACCGCCAGACCGACACAGCTGCCGTCGAGGCCGCGGCCGGACCGAACGAAGCGCAGCGCCCAACGGTTATCAGGGCCGGCACCAGGCTGGCCGTTTTGTTCGGTTCGAACCTCGGCACCTGCCGCGCGCTGGCCCGCCAATTCGCTGACGACGCCACGGCATTGGGCTGCGCGGCGACGGTGGCCCCCCTCGACGATGCCGTTGGTGGCTTCCCCGACGCCGAAGCCGTCGTGATCATCGCGTCCTCGTACAACGGACAGCCGACCGACGACGCGCGCGCCTTCCTCACCTGGCTGCTCGACGCGGATACCACGCTGAGTCCGACACCCAATGTCGCGGTTCTCGGTGTGGGCGACCACAACTGGGCGGACACCTACCAGGCGATCCCGCAGCGCATCGACGATCGCCTCGGCGAGCTAGGAGCCAACCGACTGGTACCGCGGGCAGGAGCCGACACTTCGGGGGATATGGTCGGCACCATCGAGGAGTTCGCCGCCGCGCTGTGGTCATCGTTGGCCGAACGCTTCGGAGACCCCGACGCCGCGCCACTCACGGATGCGGCCGAACCGCTCTACGAGTTGCGCCGGATCGTCGGGCCGGTGACCGCGGCGATGGACGCACGGTCGTCGGTGATCCCGATGACCATCGTCGAGAACACCCAACTGGTCAGACCCGGGCTGGGTCAAGCCAAAACCAATGTCCGCGTCGACCTTCCGGACGGCGTCGACTACCAAACAGGCGATCACCTCACGGTGATGGCCGACAACCCACCCGAGGTGGTCGACGCGGTTTTGGCGCAACTCGGCATCGACCCTGGACTGAGGCTGGCGATCAACCCTCGGCGCAGCTCACGGCGGCTCATCGCGCTGGATCGAGAGGTCAGCGCACGAGAACTGCTCACACACTTCGTCGAATTGCGGAAACCGGTGACCAGCAGTCAATTACGAAGCCTTGCGGCGGCCAACAGCAATCCTGAAGAGCGCCAACGGCTTAACGAACTGGCCGAGGCCCCAGACGGCTGCCCGCTCAGCGTGTTCGAGTGCCTCGACGAATACCCGGCTTGTGTCCTCACCGGTGCCGAACTCCTCGAGCTGCTGGATCCCATGGTGCCGCGGCACTATTCGATCGCGTCATCGTCAATGCTCTCACCACGCACGGTAGGACTGGTCGTGAGTGTGCTCGACGCGCCGGCTCGTTCCGGTCACGGCCTGTTCAAGGGCGTCGCGTCCAACTACCTCGCGACAGTCCAACCCGGACAAGTGATCCGGGCACGGGTGGACCCGGCTCGGCAGGCGTTCCGGGCCGGTGCCGATCCGGCCAAGAACGTGATCCTGGTCAGCGCCGGTACCGGCGTCGCACCGTTTCTCGGTTTCCTCGGTGACCGACTCGCCGCACAACGTGCCGGAGCGCCGGTGGAGCCGGCGCTGTGCTTCTTCGGGGTGCGCGATCCGGAGGTCGATTACATCTTCCGAGACCGCTTCGAGCAGGCCGAAGCCATCGGTATCGTGCAGATGCGCCCCGCCTTCTCCCGTGCGCCGCAGGACGGGGTCCGCTATGTACAGGACCGGATCGCCGCGGACGCCGACGAGGTGTGGAACCTGCTGGGCGACCCGGCCAAGGACACCCACGTCTACGTGTGCGGCGACGGCGCACGGATGGCGCCGGCGGTGCGCGGGTCCTTCCTCGACATCTATCGGGCACGGACGGGCGCCGGCGGCGACCAGGCCCGCGATTGGCTGAACGGTCTCATCGAATCCGACCACTACGTCGAGGATGTGTGGGCAGGCTGAACCTCGTTATGGTTGCGCCGCCGCTGTCGCGATGGGCAATGGCCGGCGACTAGGAAGCGTCACGCAGTCGGGTCTCCACATCCTTGATTCCCTGGCGCAGGTGCTGGGCCAGGTACCATTCCTCACCGCTATGGGCATCGCGTAGCGCCATGTCGACTGCGACCTTGGCGTCCGAGAGGTGCCCTCGGCGTTCCTCTCCCTGAGCGGTGATGGCATGCAGGACGGCCCGCACGGCCTCCTGGCAGGCAGTGGCGAAACCGCCGAGATGTGTGACCGACATGCTGACCCCTTTTTCCGCCTGGTCACCGGGATGCCCGCTGTAGACGGCGACAAACATTCCTTCGTCGGCGGCAATTCGAGTCCCGGCGGACTCCGCCGACCAGCGCCTCAGGGGGAGCGCCGCTCAGTTGCCGGCCTCGATCGACGCGACTCTTGCGGCCGCGTCGGGACCGCAGAAGCGCTGCAGGTCCACCCCGCCCGCGCCGAGCAGGTCGTCGATGCGCCGTTTGAGGTCGCCCGAGGAAATGTGGGCGTACAGGTTTCCACCCGGGCATGAGGTTTGGGCCAGGTCTCGATGGCCCGCCAGTGTGTCGGTCGAAACGTGGAAATTCTGGGCCGCCCATGCGAACGCGCGAGCCGCTCCTTGCAGCTGGGCCTCCGGCACTGCCTCTTGATCGAAGTCTCCTTCGCAGAGGACCAGGAAATGGCCCGTCGTGTCGTAGTCGGTCGCGGTGTCGCCCGCGATCTCGGTACTCCGCAGCTCGTAGATGTTGCCATTGCGGTCGACGCCGACGTGATAGGCGATGTCGATCCATCCGTGCTGGTCCTGATGGTATCGCTGATCCTGCCGGAGATGGCTTGGGGCATTGCGGTTTTCGCCCAGGACGACGGCCTCGTGGTGGAGGGTCATCCGGGTGATGGTGTGGCGCTTCCCTCCGGAGCGGGCCGGCCGCGCGCCCCAGGCGTCCCGGCATAGCAACAGTGCCGAAGTCGTAGCGGTCAGGCGTGCACTGTGTGTCGATGTCGCGGGAGGAGCCGGAGCCGACGGTGGCGTGCCGGACTCCGACGTCGCACTCGAACAGCTGCTTACCAGGGACGCCACGCCGGCACCGCCGGCCAGCGCCAGCAGCTGACGGCGGCTGACACGAGCTGGCCCGCCGCGCGCGGGCTCACACACGGTCCTCACGATACGGGCGTGACGCCGGCCCGCGGGACGTCTTGCTTTATCTCCCGCCTAACGCGTCCCGCACGCGTCCGCGTGCCCGGTCGAGTCGGGCGGCGGCCTCGCACGCGTCGACACCCGCGACCAGGGCGACGATCGCCGTCTTGGCGTGACCGGCCGCGGCGGCGAGCGCGGCGGCCGCGGTTTCCTCGTCGACACCCGCCGCGTCGCGGACGATCCGCACCGCGCGGCGGCGCACCTTCGCATTGGTCGCGCGCACGTCGACCATCCGCGGTCCATAGGCCTTGCCGAGCGCAATCATCACGCTCGTCGAGAGCGCGTTGAGCACGACCTTCTGCGCCGTCCCCGCGGTGAGCCGGGTAGACCCGGCGAGCACCTCGGGCCCGGTCAGCAGCTCGATCATCACGTCGGCCGCCGCCTCGCTGCTCGGGTTGTTGACTATCGCGACGGTCAGGGCGCCCGCCGCGCGCGCGTGCTCGAGCGCCCCGAGCACGTACGGCGTGCGGCCCGACGCCGTGATCCCGACGAGCACGTCGGACGCGGTCAGGTCGGCGAGATCGGTTGGTTCAAAGGCGTCTTCGGCGCCCTCGATCGCCTCGGTCAGCGCCGCCGCCCCGCCGGCGATCACGCCGCGCACCAGGTCGGTGCCGAATGTGGGCCCGCATTCGGCCGCGTCGAGCACCCCGAGCCGACCGGGCGTTCCGGCGCCGGCGTAGATCAGGCGGCCGCCGCGCTCTAGCCGCGCGACGATCGCCTCGGCTGCCGCAACGATCCGCGGTACCGCCGCCGCCACCGCGCCGTGTGCTTCGGCTTCGGCGGCCACGAGCAGCGCGACGACCTCGGCGATGGGCCGCGCGTCGAGGTCGTCAAGGTCTGGTCGCACGCCTTCGGTGGCCAGCGCATCGAGCCCATGCGGGACAAGGACTTCCGGATCCGCCTGCACGCGAATCAAATACGGCTCGTGGATCCCCCCTAGTCGCAGCGCGCCATCAAGCGCGTCGCCGGCGGCAGGGATGAGGTCGAGCCGCGCCCGCAGCGCGTCGACCCCGTCGAAGACCCCCGCCAGTCCGCCGACCATCGCCACCGGCCCGTCTCCGGCCGCGCGGGCGGTCGCGGCGAGCGCCTGGGCGGCGGCGCTGACGATCGCCAGCGCCGCCGCGTCGCCCTCCGCGGCCAGGACGTCGGGCGCGAACGACGCGAGCGCGGCGGCACCGGTGAGCTGCCCGGGCCAGGTCTCCGGCGCGCCGAAGCGGGCGCGGGCGGCGTCGAGCAACGAAGTGGACGGCCCGCGGCCGTCGTGGGCGCGCAACGCCGCGCGCAGCCCGGCGGCGCCGATCCACGCGCCGCCCCCCTCGTCGCCCAGCCAGGGGCCCCAACCGTCGGCGGTGCGCAGGGCGCCGTTCGCGTCGATCGACAGCGCCACGACGCCGGTGCCCACGATCAGTGCGACGCCCGGCCGACCGTTCAGCGCGCCCGCGTGTGCGATCACGGCGTCGCTGGTTACCGTGACGCGCTCCGTCCGCAGCGATGCCGACAGCGAATCGCCCAGTGCTCGCGCCGCGTCCGGCGCCGCCAGCGCTCCGGCGGCGCCCACGACCACCTCGTCGACCGGGCCGAGATCTGTCACTAGCTTGCCGGCCACGGCCCAGATCGCCGCCTCCGCGGCCCGCGCGCCGCCCGGCGTCGCGAGCCCCGGTGCCCCCGCGCCTTCGGCCCTGCGGCCGCCGGTCGCGGCCCGGCAGGACGTCTTGCCGAGGTCGACGGCGAGAATCACCGCAGTTTCTCAGCGAATTCGACGATGTTGCCGTCCGGGTCGGCGATGTGCAGCGTCCTTTCATGCCATGGTCGATCCACCGGCCCGGTGAGGATCTCGACGCCAAGCCTTCGCAACCGCTCCGCTTCCTCATCCACGTCCTCAATCAGGAAGCCGATCTCACCGCAGGGCGCATTGCCGCCTTCGCGACCAATGAGCTCGGGCAGCTTCGAGCGTTCGAAAAGCGCGAACTTCGTGTTCTCCAGTTCGAACTCGACATAGCCGTCGCCCTCGATTCGCACGCGGAGCCCGATCACGTCGCGGTAAAACGCCACCGACGGGCGCAGCGATTCGACATATTGGATGACGTAGTCCACACGGCGCATGCAATGCACCGTATCGGTTCCGCTGTGAACGTTCAGCGACCGGTGAACAGGGGAGCGCGGCGTTGTGCCGCCGCCGTCACGCCCTCGCGGAAGTCGGCGGTCGCCGCAAGGCGCGTTTGTTCCTCGAGCTCGTGGGCGGTGGCGGCTGCGACGGCCTCGGCGAGTCCGGCACGCATCGTGGCGCGGATGCTGGTGAGGGCCAGGGGCGCCGAGGCGGCGATGCGCTCGGCGAACCGGATCGCCGCCGGGCGAACATCGCCGTCGGCGGCCAGTTCGTCGAAAAGTCCTGTTGCATAGCCGATTTCACCACCAAAACGCTCACCGGTGAGCATCCACTCGAGGGCTTTTTGCTGGCCGACGACACGCGGCAGTGTGGCGGTGATGCCGAAGCCGGGGTGAAAACCGAGCCGGCTGAAGTTGGCCGCAAATCTCGAGGAGGCCGCCGCCACTCGGAAGTCCGCGCTGAGGGCGAGCCCGAGCCCACCGCCGATCGCGGCGCCCTGCACCGCCGCGACAACCGGCTTGCCGGCGCGGAACAACCGGATGGCTTGGGCGTAAAGCTCTTTGGGTGACGAACGATTCTCGGCGGGCTGGGAGAAGTCGGCGCCCGCGCAGAAGTGTTTTCCCTCCGCGCACAACACGATCGCCCGGCATTCGATGTCGTCGTCCAGTTGCTCGTAGGCGTCGGCGATGTGCGTGATCAGTGCGGTGTCGAAGTAGTTGTCCGGCGGCCGATGGATCTCCACGACGGCGACGTGGCCGACGAATTCGATGGTGACATCGACAGTGGTCACAGCTGTTCCAACAGTTCGCGCACGGCGGCATTGAATGTCTCGGGCTGGTCCATATTCGCCGCATGCCCGGCATTGTCGATGACCAGCTTGCGGGAATTGGCGATCTTGCGGTGCATGTAGTCGGCCGGGGCCAGGAAGTCGGTGTCCTGGGCGCCGACGACCACCAACGTGGGCACCGTGATGCGGTCGAGCGACGTGATCACGCGAGAGTCCTTTTGCGCCATCACACCGCGGGCGGCGCGAGGCAGTCCCTCGGGATGCTCATGCAACGCCTGAGCGACTTCCGCCGAGACGCCGGCGCGCCCTTCGCCCTGCTCGAGTTCTCGAGCGCGTCGTTCCACCCAGGCGTTCCACTTGTCGCGTGCTTCGTCGTTGCGATAACCCGGCCCCGTGTCGACCAGCACCAGCGCGCCCACGCGCTGTGGATGTGCGAGGTGAAAGGCCAGGGATAGGTAGCCGCCCAGAGACATTCCGCCGAGCACGGCGCGATCGGCACCCGCGGCGTCGAGAATTGCCGCCATGTCGGCGACGCTGATCTGCTCGGTGTAGCGGTCCATGTCGTCGGGTGCATCGCTGCTGCCGTGGCCGCGCTGGTCCCAAACGATCACCGGTCGATCGACGCTCAAGGCATCGATGTTGCGGTTCCACATGCCCGCGGTGGCGCCGAAACCGTGTGTGAGCAAAAGCGGCAAGCCCGGCGCGTCCGGGTTGTGCACCTGATAGGCCAGCGTGACCCCGTCCGGGCGTTGCAGTCGATTCACGACACCACCTCCGACCCCGACTGGATGGCTGGGTACAGGGCGTCGGGGCCGCCGGCGACCAGGGCCCCGCCGAGCCGGTCCGCCCAGCGGTGATGCCCTCCGGCTTCGTCTCGCCATGCCCAGAGGCGACGGGTCAGATAATGCAACGGATACTCCCTGGTCATTCCGATCGCGCCATGCGTCTGGTGGGCGGCCGCCGCCACCAGCTGCGCGGCCCGGTCGGCAAGCATTTTGGCGCAAGCGATTTCGAAGCCGCCGCGGCCGAGTTCGACCGCTTCGGTCGCACCGTCGATCGCCGATGCGACGAGCGCGGCCTGCTGGTGGATGGTGACCAAATGGGCCTGCACGGCCTGGAAACGGCCGATGGGACGTCCGAACTGCTCACGTTCGCCGCTGTAGCGCAGTGTCATTGCCGCGACGGCACTTATCGCGCCGGCCATCAACGCGGCGCGTCCCAGTGCGGCGCGTTCCCACAACGCTTGATCGGTAACCGCGTCCGGCGCGTCGGCGCCCGCGGTTACCGGCACACCGTCGAAAACGACTGTGTCACGGGAGTCTTCAGCGAGGTTGACCCCGCGGCTGACGGCCGGGCCTCCTGATGATGCGGCCGGTCCGGGCGCGAGCACCACGACGCCGTCGACCAGCCCGATGACATGCTCGGCGCGGTGACCCCATGCGACCGCGGGCGCCGTCCCGAACAGGCGGTCACCGTCGAGACGGAGTGTCGTGACGGGCGGCAGCACCGTGCGAACGCCTTCGGGCAGTGTCAGACCGGCACACGCCAATAGCCACCCGCCGACCAGTCCGGCTTCGGCCAGGGGCACCGGTGCCGCGTGTGCTCCCGCCACTTTCAGCAGCTGCACAGCATCGGCAACGCTGCCCCCGGCTCCGCCCAGCCGCTCCGGGATAGGGACGTCACTGAATCCGCTCTGCTGCAACGCGTTCCATAGTTGCGGCGCCCAACCGGTAGTTTCGGCTTCGTCGACATCCTGCCACCGGCTGTGCGCGGCAAACAGTTTGGCGGCCGCGTCATACAGTTCGTTTTCGCTCATGACAATCCTTTGGCGGCGACCGAGCGCAGTATCTCGTTGGTACCGCCGCGGATGGTGAACGACGGCGAGTCCAGCACGGCGCGGCGTAACAACCGATCGAAGAGCGACGGCTCCGGCGCCAGGCCGCAGACGAGCTCACGGTCCAACAATCCCCGCAGCGCGCTCACGACATCCTGTTCGAAACGGGTGCCCATCTCTTTGATGAGCGCGGCCTCGGCGGCGGGCGTGCCGCCGGCGTCGATCGCCCTGGCCACGCTCAGCGATAGCCGGCGCACCACCCAGTATTGGGCCGCGAGTTCGCCGATCATCCGATTGCCGGAGGCAGTGGCGGCCAGGTCCGGCCATTCGCGCATGAACTCCTGGACCAACAGGAAGGTCGAGATCCACCGGTCCGGACCGCTGCGCTCGAAGGCCAACTCGCTGGCGTTCTGCGCCCAACCCTGTCCGATTTCACCGATTACCATCTCGTCGGACACCAGCACGTCGTCAAGGATCACCTCGGCGAAGTGGTCGGTGCTGCCGTCCAGGTAGGGGATCGGCTTGACCGTCACGCCCGGGCTGCGCATATCGATCAGGAACCGGCTCAGCCCCGTATGACGTTCGCCCTCCCCGGTTCGACACAGCGCGATCATGAAGTCGGCGCGCATCGCGTTACTCGTCCAAACCTTCACGCCCGACACTCGCCAGCCATCCCCGTCGCGCACACCCCGCGTCCGAACCGAGGCGAGATCGCTTCCGGCGTCGGGCTCGCTCATGCCGATGCAAAAGCACAACTCGCCCCGGCAGATTCGCGGCAACAGCCACCGCTTCTGGTCCTCGGTGCCGTAACGCAACAGCACCGGCGCGATCTGTCGGTCTGCCACCCAGTGATGCCCAACCGGGGCGCCCCAGCGCAGAAGCTCCTCGACGACGACAAAGCGGTCGACGGCGGTGGCGTCGTGGCCGCCGTAGCCCACCGGGACCGCCATGCCGATCCAGCCACGCTCGGCCAACGCGGCGGAGAACATTCGATCAACCCCGGCGCTCATCCCGAGGCCAGGCTCGAACGTTCCCCAGGGCAGCGTCTCGGCCAGGAATGCCCGAACCTGTTCCCGCAATTCCAGCTCTGCGGCGGTGAGCGCGGCAGGCGACGTGACCATACTTGGCAGGCTAGCCACCCACTCGGGAGCGAGGAAGTTGCCGACCCCGATGCACCGGCAGATCGGGCGCCCTAGCGAGGGAGCTGCAGGTAGCGGTGCACCAGGGCGATCGCGGTGCCGCCTTCACCGACCGATGCTGCGACGCGCTTCACCGATCCCGAGCGGATGTCGCCGACCGCGAAGATGCCCGGGGCGCTCGTTTCGAGGGCGAGCGGCTCGCGACCGGGCTGCCACGGTCCCGCCTTCATCGCATCGGTCCCCGTCAACACGAAGCCGTGTTCGTCGCGCGAGATCTGTGGTGGGAGCCAATCAGTCGTCGCCTCGGCGCCGATTAACACGAAGAGCACCTTCGCGCCGCGCCGAGACGTGATGCCGGTCCTTCGATCGACCACCTCGATCTCCTTGAGTTGTTCGTCTCCGTGCGCGGCGACGACCTCGGATCGCGTTTCCACCCGGATGTTGGCCTTTGTTGCGATCTGCTCGATGAGGTAGGCAGACATGCTCTCGCCGAGCGATTCGCCCCGCACGACGAGCGTGACCGATCGGGCGTGGTTGGAGAGGAACACGGCGGCTTGGCCGGCCGAATTGCCCGCACCTATCACATACACATCGTTGCCCTGCGCCAGACCCGCGTCGCTGCGTGCCGCGCCGTAGTAGACACCGGAGCCGACGAACCGATCGATCGATTCGAGCCGCAGGCGTCGCCACTCCACGCCCATCGCAAGCACGATCGACCTCGTCCGGAGAACGTCACCCCCATCGAGGGCGACGGTCATCTCGGCGGGATCGATGCCTTCGACCTGACGCGTCACGACGATCTCGGCGCCCAGCCGTTTCGCCTGTTGCAGCGTCCGCGTCGCGAGGTCGTCACCAGAGACGCCGAACGGAAATCCGGTGTAGTTCTCGATCCGGGTCGAGGTGCCGGCCTGCCCCCCGGGGGCGAAGGATTCGATCAGTCCGGTTTGCAGACCCTCGGAGGCGCCGTTGACCGCCGCAGTCAGGCCCGCCGGGCCGCCGCCCACGATCACCACGTCATAGTTTCTCCGGGTCGGTTCGACCGTCAGCCCAGCGGCCGTGGCGACCGCCCGCATCGTCGGGGTGCCCAGCTGGGTGCCGTCTCGCAGCACCACCACGGGATAGGCGGCGGGTTTGCCGCCGGTGTGTTCGAGAGCTGCGGGGTCGTCCGAATCCAGGCGTTCGTAAGGAATCTGGTTGCGATGCAGGAAGCTGTCGCATGCATGCACTGCCGGGTCGACGCGCGGGCCGATCACGAACATGGCGGGCTCGCGGGGGCTCGCGGTGGCACTTCTGAGCATGTCCATCCGCCGCAGCGCCGCGGCGCCGACCGCTTCGGAGACTTGGGGCGCCATGGCGGCGAGCGTGTGGAACTCCTCGACCGTCACTTTCAGCACGCGCGACGGCTCGACGGCTCGCATGCTGGCGGGCAACGGCGTGCCGAGTGTCATCGGGATCTCGCCTGCGACTTCGCCCGGAAGCCGCACGCCGATCACCTGCTCGACTCCGTTCACCAGCTTTGTCAGCTCGGCCTTCCCTTCGACCACGATCGCCAAGGACCGTCCTTCGCCCTCGTGGCCTACGTACTCCCCGGCGATGAGGTGAATGTCCTCGACGGCGCCGGCAAGGTACTCCAGTTCTTTGTCCCCCAGCGTCGAGAAGAGTGGAATTGTGGCCAGCTCTTCGATGGTGAAAATGACTGCCTCCCAATCGCTTTCACGGGAGTCGCTGATTCCTGAGAGCGGCTTCGCGTGCGGTGTCGAAATTCATCGATGCAGAAATCGTCCACCGGACATCCATGGCGGCACATGAGGCATCCGCCCCAAATGTCGGGACGGAACACCTCGGCCCAGGCGAGCGTAAGGTTCGACCATGAACGTCGCGCCGGACGTCCGCTATGCCAAGAGCGGCGGCCTGAACATCGCGTTCTCGGTGACCGGAGAAGGACCCGACCTGGTGGTCGCGCCCGGCTTCATCTCGCACCTCGACATCATGTGGGAAGAGCCGTCGGTCGTTCACTTCTACTCGCGGCTCGCGTCCTTTCGCCGCGTCGTCATCTTTGACAAGCGGGGCACGGGCCTCTCGGATCCGGTGATGCACGCGCCAACGTTGGAAGAGTCCGTCGATGACCTGCGCGCCGTCATGGACGCGGCCGGATGTGAACGTGCCGACCTCGTGGGCGTTTCCGAGGGAGGCACGATGGCGGTGCTGATGACGGCCGGCCATCCCGACCGAGTGAATGCGCTTATCCTCTACGGCACGTTTTCCCGCCTGCTCCGAGCAACTGACTACCCACTTGGCGTCACCGAGGAGCAGCTGTCGGCGTTGGTCGAGGTGAGTACCAAGGGTTGGGGTGAGGGCATCGGGTTGGGTGCGTGGGCTCCGAGCCGGCGGAGCGACGCCGATTTCCGGCGGTGGTGGGCGCGGCTGCAGCGGGTGGCTGCCAGCCCGGGCATGGTGCGCAACATCTTTGCGCTCTATCCGCAGCTGGACATCCGCGACGTGTTGCCCGCGATTCAGGTGCCGACGCTCGTGCTCCATCGGCGCGACGACCGGATGGTGCGACTCGAGATGGGTCGCTACCTCGCCGACCGCATCCCCGGGGCCAAGTTCGTCGAGGTCGACGGCGCCGACCACCTGTTCTTTACGGGCGACGCCGATGCCGTTCTCGATGAGATCGAGGAGTTCCTCACCGGCGTCCGGCCGCAGCCTGCGACCGAACGCGTCCTGGCGACGGTGTTGTTCACCGACATCGTCGACTCCACGAAGCGAGCGGTCGAGCTCGGCGATCAGCGATGGAAGGAGGTGCTCGGCAGGCACGACGCCCAGGTACGGCGCCAACTGGCACGCTTCCAGGGCCGTGAGGTCAACACGACGGGCGACGGCTTCCTCGCCCGGTTCGACGGACCCGCCCGCGCGATCCGGTGTGCCATGGCGATCCGCGACGTGCTGCGCAGCCTGGGTCTGGAGGTGAGGGCGGGCGTACACACGGGCGAGGTCGAGCTGCGCGACGACGACATCAGCGGCATCGCTGTCCACATCGCCGCGCGTGTGGCAGCAGCGGCCGGCGCGGGCGAGGTGCTCGTCTCGCGCATCGTCGTCGACCTGGTCGCCGGGTCTGGGCTGCGCTTTGCCGCTCGCGGCGAGCACGTCCTCAAGGGTGTGGCGGGTGAGTGGGGGCTGTTCGCCGTCGAGGGCTGACGGCGGACAACGACGGCTCTCGATGCCGTCAGGAACGACGAGCCACGATCACCGGGACCTTGATCCTGTTGACCACCGCCGCGCCGACCGAGCCCAGCATCATGCCCGCGAACCCGCCGCGGCCGTGGCTGCCGATCACCAGCAGTTGCGCCCATTCGGACGCCTCGATCAGCCAATGCGCGGGTTCACCGATTTCGATTCTGCGGCGGACCCCCACCTCGGGATAGCGCTCCTGCCAACCCGCCAGCCGTTCACCAAGCGTCTCTTCCTCGGTGGACAGCCCCACGTCCCAATCGAAGTTCGGGAACGCCTCTTTGAAGTCGGAAATCCGCAGATCCGTCCAGGCGTGCAGGGCAATCAGGCCGACACCCCGTCGTGACGCTTCGTCGAATGCGATCGCAGTCGCCGCCTCCGACGCGGACGAGCCGTCGATGCCCAGCAGGACCGGCGCCCGCGCGACATTGCCGATCAACGGTTTCTCGTCGTGGATCACGGCGACTGGGCAATGCGCGTGGTAGACCAGTCCGGAGCTCACCGAGCCAAGGAAGCTGCGGACCAACGCGCCGCCATACCCCCGGTAGCCGACCACGACCATCTCGGCCTGTTCGGACAGGTCGATGAGCGTCGGGATGGTGGCCGACCGAAACACCTTGCTGTCGATCTGTATGGGGCCGCAATCACCGGCGCTCTGTTCGGCGGCCTTGACCGCCGAGTCGAGGTAATCGCGGGCCCGCCGTTCCAGCCATTGCTTGAAGGTCCCCAGCGCTGCGACTTCGAACCACTCCGGTAGGGAGGCATCGACGACATGGACCACGGTCAGCGGCACATCCCGCAGCGCCGCATCGCGGGCCGCCCACCGCACGGCGCCCAGCGCCGCTGCCGAGCCGTCGACGCCTACCACGATCCCGCGACGCGGCGGTTGCCTCATTCCAGCTCATTTCTGATCGGCTATGTGCCCACCGGCAGGATCGCCCAGGGCGGCCCTGATTGTCAGGGCCGAAGAGATGCAAGCCGAAGGACCAAAGGCATCGCGTGCAGGCAGAGTGTCTTTTGCCGCGGCCCGACGGACGTCTACCCTCCCGACATGGACCGCATCGGGCAGTGGGCGTGGGAGCGGTGGCGGTGTTCTAGCCTTTCGGCGCCAGGACGACGACGGGGATGGGTCGCGACGTCTTCTTCTGGTATTCGTTGTAGCGATTTTGGTTGTTCTTGTTGACGATCTGCCATAGCCGCGGGTAGTCGGGATCGCCGGACAGCACCGGTCGTGCGGTGACAGCGAAACGTCTTGGGCCGACGTTGATCTCGACGTCGGGGTTGGCCTTCAGGTTGTGGTACCAGCCAGGAGATCGCGGCGCACCGCCCTTGGAGGCGACGATCAGATAGTTGTCACCGTCGCGGGCGTAGGTCAGCGACGTCGTGCGTTGTTCACCCGTCTTCGCGCCGACGGTATGCAGCAGCAGGCTCGGTATCCACAGCATGCGGTGACCGATCCAGCCGTTCGTCTTCTGATAGACGGTGTCGTGCGCTCGCAGCACCTGCGAGAAAACCCTTTGCGCGAAACTCATGGCTACCAGTCTCACTCAGCGGCGGCGGGCTTCTCCAGTGCCTGCGCACGCATGCCCGTTTTCACCCCGATCCGGGTCACGGCGCGGCGGGCTAGTGGTGCGGCGGTCGCTCGTCGCGGAGCCGGCGCTCGTCCCATGCCTCGCGCGCCTGCTCCTCGTCGCCGAACCTCTCCAAGTCCTCGGGCGTGACGCGTTCCCGCGGCGGTTTCCCCGCGGCCGGCCGTGGAGGTGGGGGTTCGCTAGCCATGAGGCAAGTGTCTCTTACCGTGGACGAGCACTAGGTCTCTGCCCGGGCGATGTTCTCGACGATGATCTCACAGGCCGTGTCATAGAAGGCGCTGATCAGAGTGGAGAAGGAGAGCTCGAACGGATAGATCATGTGCACGGCCAGAGGTTCCACGGTCCATTCGGGAAGGACCGGCACGATGGTGCCCGCGCGCAGTTCCTCGGCGCAGATGATCTGCGTGGGCATGGCGCCGATGCCGAGGTCCTGCAGGATGTACTCCTTGCACACCTGAAAGTTGTTGGCCCGTGCGCGCACCCGTGGCGACAGCTCGTATCGTCCGTTCGGTTTCGTCACCGCCAGCTTTTGCGGTCCGCAGAACCCGAAGTCGATGAACGGCAGGGTGTTCAACTGCGCGGGTTCGGTGATCGGGCCGGGCAGCTGCCCCACGAAATTGGTTGAGGCGCAGAGAAACAGGTTCAGGTCGAAGACTTTTCGCGCGATCAGCGTCGAATCCTGCAGCGGCCCAGGACCGAACACCACGTCGTAACCGTCTTTGACCGGGTCGACCATGTTGTCGACCAGCCGAATGTCCAAGCGTGAGTTCGGGTAACGCCTCAGGAAGGTGGCCCCGACCCTGGATGCGTAGTCGATGCCCAGGCTTACCGGTATGGCGACCCGCAGTTCCCCCTGTGGCTCCTGCCTGCTGCCCTCCACCAGTGCCCGGACGCCGTTGGCCTCGGTCAAGATGTTGAGCGCGTGGTCGTAGATCTGCTCGCCGATATCGGTGACCGTCAGCTGGTGGGTGTTCTTCCGCAGCAGCTTGATGCCCAGGTCGGATTCCAGCTTGGTCAGCTTGCGGCTCACCGTGGACTTGGGCATGCCCAGCGCCGTCGCCGCCTTCGAGATGCTGCGGCAGTCCACCACCTTGCCGAACACCAGCAGGGCATCGAGATCGAAGGGGAGATTCTGTTCCATGGGCTGC